>NZ_VFWX01000020.1 GCF_006442965.1 Mesorhizobium sp. CU3
CATCCTCAGTGCAATGATCCGAAACAACGAACCTTGGAATCCAAACAGGTTCTGACAAACACAGTTGCTCATCCGTCTCGGCGCTAGTGCGCCGATCCACCTTCTCCCACAAGGGGAGAAGGGAAGTGGCGCTCAATGCCGGAAATGCCTTACCCCGGTAAACACCATGGCTATGCCGTGCTCATCCGCTGCGGCGATGACGTCGTCGTCGCGCATCGAGCCGCCGGGCTGGATGACGGCGGTGGCGCCGGCTTCGATGGCGGACAGCAGGCCGTCAGCGAAGGGGAAGAAGGCGTCCGACGCAACGACGGAGCCTTTGGTCAGCGGTTCGGCGAGGCCGGCGGCTTCGGCTGCGTCGAGCGCCTTGCGGGCGGCGATGCGCGAGGAATCGACGCGGCTCATCTGGCCGGCGCCGATGCCGACCGTCGCCCCGTCCTTGACATAGACGATGGCGTTCGACTTGACGTGCTTGGCGACGCGGAAGGCGAATTTGAGGTCGGCCAGCTCGGCCGGTGTCGGCGCGCGCTTGGTCACCACCTTGAGATCGAGGTTGTCGACCACGGCGTTGTCGCGGCCCTGCACCAAGAGCCCGCCGGCGACGGATTTCACCGTCGTGCCGGCGGCGCGCGGGTCGGGCAGGCCGCCAGTGACCAGAAGGCGCAGGTTCTTCTTCGCCGCGACGATCGCGGCCGCTTCGTCGGTGGCGTCGGGCGCGATAATGACCTCGGTGAAGGTTTTCACGATCTCCTCCGCCGCCTCGGCGTCGAGGACGCGGTTCATCGCTACGATGCCGCCGAAGGCCGAGATCGGATCACAGGCCAGCGCCTTGGCATAGGCCGCCTTCAGCGTCTCGCCCTCGGCGACGCCGCAGGGGTTGGCATGCTTGATGATGGCGATCGCCGCCGAGCGGGCGGGATCGAATTCGCCGACCAGTTCGAAGGCGGCGTCGGTGTCGTTGATGTTGTTGTAGGAGAGTTGCTTGCCCTGCAGCTGTCTGGCGGTGGCGACGCCCGGGCGCTTGTCGCCCGACAGGTAGAAGCCCGCGCTCTGGTGAGGGTTCTCGCCATAGCGCATGACCTGGTCGAGACGGCCGCCAAAGGCGCGCCAGGTCGGATGCTCGATCTCAAGCGCTTCGGCGAACCAGCTCGAGATCGCCGCATCGTAGGTGGCGGTGCGGGCGAAGGCCTTGGCGGCCAGCATCTTGCGGAAATCCAGCGACAACGAGCCGAGGTTCATCTCCAGCGCGTTGAGCACGGCCGCATAGTCGGCCGGGTCGGTGACGATGGCGACATAGGCATGGTTCTTGGCCGAGGCGCGGATCATCGCCGGACCGCCGATATCGACGTTCTCGACGATCGAGGCATAGCCGGCGCCGGAGCGGCGCACTTCCTCGAACGGGTAGAGATTGGAGACGACGAGGTCGATCGGCTCGATGTGATGGTCGCGCATCGCCTTGGCATGGTCGGCGTCGTCGCGGATGCCGAGCAGCGCGCCATGCACCGAAGGGTGCAAGGTCTTCACCCGGCCGTCCATGATCTCGGGAAAGCCGGTGATTTCCGAAACATCGCGCACCGCCAGGCCAGCCTCGGCGATCGCCTTGGCCGTGCCGCCGGTCGAGACCAGCTCGACGCCGGCGGCGGCCAGCGCCTTCGCCAGCTCGATCAGCCCGGTCTTGTCGAAGACCGAAAGCAGCGCGCGGCGAACAGGAACGAGATCGGGCGCCGGAATGTTTTTCGTGGGCACGGCCATGGGTCGACGGCCTTTCAAGGCTGATTGGAAGAGACCGCGCCGTATCACATGACATCAGGAAATCAAGCGCCGCGCGGCCGGTTCACAAGCTGTTGCGGGATGTCAGTTGTTTTCCGGATAGCCGGCGATGTCGGTGCGGGTCAGCTGCCAGTGGATCTCGGCAACCTCCGAGGCCTTGAAGGCCAGCACGATCTGACGGCTGCGGCGCGGCCCGCCGAGGCCGGCGAAGTAGATCGATTCCTCTACCTCGGGCACCACTTCCGCGCAGGTGAACACCCAGGTGTCGCCCTGCGAGGCGGCAAGGGTCAGCCGGTCGTGCTCGTCCTGCAGCAGGTTGATGTCGGGATGGACGTGGAAACGCAGCGTGACATAGTCGCGGCCATTGTTGCGGACCGCGCCGCCGCCGGGCCGCAGGAAGCGGTCGCGGCCGGTCAGCACGTTGCCGCCGCTGGCAAGCTTCAACTCGCGCTCGTGCAGGAAGCCGAATTGCGCGGCATAGCCGTCATGGCGGGCGACGAAGCCATGCATGCCTTTCTGGTCGAGGCGCTTGCAGGGCACATGCTGAGGGCCGCCGATCAGCGGCGAGCCCAAAAGGTCGCTGACTCGGAGCGAATGGCTGAAACGCGCCGATGAGGTGTCGTTGACGGTCGCGGTCGAATGCGCGGCAGTGGCCCGCGCCAGCGGCCGGAACTCAGGCGCGCCGAACGCGTCGATGCCGGCATTGACGATGAAATGCTGGCGCCCGGACGAAAGCTCGAAAGCGAGGCAGCCGGCATGCGCAGTGTTCGAGACGTCGATCGGCGGCGGCAGGCCGGTGTCGGCGATCACCGTCACGCCACCCAATGACAGGCGCTCATAACCGGAATGCGGCGCATGCAGCAGCGGCGCGCCGGCGGTGTCGTCATGGCGCATGATGGTGGCGATGCGGTCGTGGAAGGTGGCACCCATGCCGTTGAATCGGGCGAGGCTGCCGTCCTGATGGCGGAAGAAGCGCAGCGCCGGCAGCATGCGGTCGATGGCGCCGATCAGCGCCGGCGGCGGCGCCTCGGCCTGGTTGGCGTAAGTCTGGCGCAGCGGCAGAAGGTCGGCCAGCAGCTCCAGCACCGCCATCGGGTTGCGCGAGATGTGGCCGCCGTCCGGCAGGATCTGGCGATCAAGCTCTTCAGCCAGATAGCGTGTCGAGGAGCGCAGCGCCGAGGCCGGCGCCGGTAGCGACAGGGCGGCGAAGGCCAGCGCGATCCGGGCGCGCAGCCTGCCTTCGCCATCCTGCATCTCGCGCACCATCGAGCGGAGATAGCGGATCTGCACGGCGAGCGATTTGAGGAAGGCACGATAGAAGGGGAATTCGGCGCCCTGCAGCACCACCGAGGAGTGCTGCAGCCAGGCGATCACGCGCTTGGCGGTGGTGCCCGGTTCCCAGGCGACGCCCGAAATCTGGTTGCCATGCATGGCGATCCAGTCACTTACCAGGGCCCGCGCATTGGCGGCGGCAAGCTCGGTGCCGGCGGCGCGCATGTGGCGCAGCCAGCGGAAGCCGTGCAGCGATTTCTGCCAGCCGCGATTGGGCACGTCGAGCTGAAAGGGCGAGCGGCCGCCGGTCTCGACCATGTGGCCGGACAGCGGATAGCGGCCGTAATAAATTTCGAGTGCTATCTGCGGATCGGCGAGCCTTAGATCCGGCGGCGCGATCAGAACACGTTCGGGCGTGCGGCCGGAATAGCGCCAGCGATAGACAGGTCCAGCGCGCAAACGCCGGCGTGTCTTGCGCCAGAACTCCTTCGCGACAAGCGTCCAAAGACGCGTCGTGCTGCCGGCAACAAGTGCCAAGCGCCCTCCTGATTTCCCCATTACCCAAGCACAAGCTTATGCGATTCAAGAATTTATGCGAAGGCGGTTTTCGCCTAAGTGAACCGCTTCACGCTGGTCCAGCCCGGTCGTGCCAGAAAAAGTCCTGTCTTTACCGCGCCATACCGCTGGTTGAGGGGCGGTTGCGTCGTTGCTTAGCCACGCTTGTGGCGGCGCCGGAATTCGCTCGGCGAACAGGACTCGCGATCCCTGAACAGGCGGGAAAAGTAAAATGCGTCTTGGATGCCGACCGCCGCCGCCACGCTTTCGACCGGCGAATCGCCGGCCACCAGCAACTGCTTGGCAAGGTCGAGCCGAATGCGCAGCTGGAACGCCTTAGGCGACAGGCCGGTGTGCTGCGCGAACTTGCGGCGCAGCGTCGCCGGCGACATTGCAAATTGCGCGGCGAACGCCTCGAGGTCGAGCGGTTCGATGGCGCGGGCGCGCAACGCCTCGATCACCAACTGGAAATCGGGACCGGTTTCGCCGGCGCTTGCGCCCGCCGCCTGGCGGGCGGCGCGCGCGACCAGTCCATGCAGTGTCGCTGCGGCTTCAGCGTGGGCCAGCGCGGTGTCCAGCGACAGTTCGGCATGCAGACGGTCGAACAGATGCTGCATGCCGCCAAGGTCCGACACGGCAACGACCGGCGCCTGCTCGGCGATGAGCCGCATGCGCGTGAAGTCGCGCGTCATGGCGCCGGTGAACAGGGCCCAGCGCTCGCTCCAGCCGGCATCGTCCGGCCCATAGGAATGCGTTCTTCCCGGAAACAGCCAGAACAGGCTGGGTGCGACAACCGCCTGCCTGCCGGCAGCCTTCGTTTCCAGCCAGCCTTGCCCGTCCTCCACCAGGACGACGGCGAAGTCCGGCAGTTTTCGTCCGACGATGGCCCGGCTGACGCGGTGCCGGCCGATCCCCTTCACGGCCAGCCCGGCCATCGCAGCCGGCGGCGAGCGATACAGTGCAAAATGCCGGTCGGTCATGAGCGAAAAATCCAGGCTGGTATTTCTGTCCATGGGCAATCGCCGCGATAATAGGCATTCTTTGCCTGGATCGAAAATCCTTGAGTGAGTGAAATGTCGATACCGGCAGCAAAATCGTCTCCCAGCATCGCATTGACCGCTAACGACAAGGTGCTGTCTACGGCGCCGAATCGGCTGGGGCGTCTCAGCCCTACCCGGCCCTCGATCGGCATCGAGTCGCTTCGCCAGCTCTATGCGGCGCAAGGCTATCTCTGGCTGAAGGGCTTGCTGCCGCGCCACGAGGTGATCCAGTTTCGCGGCTGGGTGCTGTCGCATCTGGCCGAGAGCGGGCTGCTGAAGCCGGGGACCGATACCTCGCTCGGCATTGCCTCTGACGGCGGCTTCGATCGTCAGCTTGCCGATCGCCGGCTGATGGCGCTGGTACGCTCGACCGCCTATGAAGGCTTTTGCGCGCAGCCTCGCATGTCACGCCTGATGGACGCCTTTGTCGGCGGCTTGTCCTATCTGCACAAGCGCAAGATCATGCGCTTCACCATGCCGGGCACCACCACGGCGACGCCGGCGCATTACGATTTGGTCTATCTGCGCGGCGGCACCAGCCGGGTGGTGACGGCCTGGATACCGCTCGGCGACACGCCGGTCGACATGGGCGGGCTGATCTATCTGGAAGGTTCGCACGCCGTCGGCGCCGCCATGGAGGCGCAGTTCGCGCGGGACAATGCGGGGCTGAGCCCGGAAGAACGCATCAGCGCCTATAACCGCAACATGGGCGAAGGTGGCTGGGTGTCGAAGGACCTGCCCGCAACGGCGGAGCGGTTCGACACGCGCTGGCTGACGGCCGATTACGAGGCGGGCGACGTGGTCTTGCACTCGCCCTACATGATCCATGCCTCCACGACCAACCAGAGCGCCGAAGGCCTGATCCGGCTGTCTACCGACATCCGCTACCAGAATGTCGATGACGAGATCGACGCGCGGTGGGGGAGCCACTGGAGCCTAGGGGACATGCTTTAGGATGTATCGATATTCAGGTGAGGCTGGCACGTGAACGAGGGCTCCATGTCACGGCCAGCGCGGCCAGATTTCACCGCTTGCTGCGGTAATCGTCGCAGTGGTTCGCGACTGGCCGATGCCTCCGTGACGTCGTCATCCACGGGCGGAGCAAGGAGCGGAGCGACGCGCGCAGACCCGAGGATCCATGCCGTGACTTTGATCGTATGGTGCAGCGGAGCAGAATTCTGCACCCTTGCAACGCTTCGAAGTCACGGAATGGATTCCAGGGTCTGCGCGCGTCGCTTCGCTCCTTGCTCCGCCCTGGAATGACGAGGTTCGGAAGCTTCGGGTAATCGTCGAAGGCTGCGATCCGCCGGCACCCACTCGAAAGCGTCAGCGCCAAGAAATCCTATCCAGCCCTTCGCATCCGCGCGGCGAAGAAGCCGTCGAGGCCGGAAATGCCAGGCGAGCCCAAGTCCATGTCCGCGGGCGTGGTGCGCAACGTGCCTTCGGGGGTCAGGAACGGATCGATGCCGGCGAACTCGCCGGGCTGGATCGGATCGTCGGTCACGCCCGCGGTCTCAGCGAGGAAGGCGCGATAGAGTTCCTCGCCCTCCAGCGGGTCGAGCGAGCAGTTGGAAAAGACGATGCGTCCGCCGGGCCTAACGAGGTGGACGGCGTGGTCGAGCAGCTTCCTTTGCAAGGCGGCGAGCTTTTCGACATCGGCCATGGTCTTCGTCCAGGGCACGTCGGGATGGCGGCGCACGGTGCCGGTCGAGGAGCAGGGTGCGTCGAGCAGCACGGCGTCGAAGAGTTGCGGGGGCTTGTAGTCGAGCAGGTCGGTCTGGGCGAGTTCGGCGCTCAATCCGAGGCGCTCGAGATTCTGCTTGAGCCGCGCCAGCCGGTTCTTCGAGGTGTCGACGGCGGTGACGTTGGCGCCGGCCAGGATCAACTGCGCCGTCTTGCCGCCGGGCGCGGCGCAAAGGTCGGCGACGCGCTGTCCACTTATGTCGCCGAACAGCCGCGCCGGCAGGCTGGCCGCTGCATCCTGTACCCACCAGGCGCCGTCGGCGAAGCCGGGCAGCTCGGTGACGTTGGCGGCGAGCTTTTCGACACGCACGGCGCCGGTCGGCAGCACGATGCCGCCTAGACGCTCGGCCCAGAGCGCCGGATCGGATTTGACGGTGAAATCGACAGGCGCCTCATAGCGATGCGCGGCGAGGATGGCGCGCGTCTTGCCTGCCCCATAGGCCGCGGTCAGTCGCCCGGCGAACCATGGCGGCGCCTCGCTGGTGGCGGCCAGCGCCGGGGCAAGCTCGGTGTCCTTGGCGCGGGCGAGCGAGCGCAGCACGCCATTGACCAGGCCGGAAAAGCGCGTGGTGCGCGGATCCGACTTGGCGTGGGTCACGGCGAGGTCGACGGCGGCGCTGTCGGGCACATCGAGGAACAGGATCTGCGCGGCGGCGACATGCAGGATATGCGAGAGCGCGGTGGCGTTGGGCGGCAGCGGCTTTTCCAGCCGCCGGGACAACAGCCCGGCAATGGTCATGCGATGGCGCAGCGCCGTGACCAGGATGGCGCGCACCAGCGCGCGGTCGCGGCCGTCCAGCGCCTTGTATTGCGGATGGCCATGCTCGTTGTCGGTCAGGCCGTCGAGCGGGGTATGGGCATCGATGACGGCGGCAAGCAGCCGCGCGGCGGCCTTGCGCGCGGCAAGGCCGGCGACGTTTTCATCGCCGGCCTGGTGTTGCGCATTGCCTTGATGCGGGCGCCTCGGCGGCTTCACGACCACGGACCCCTGGACCGGACATTGCGCGGCCCGGTCGGGTTGCGGCCCCATGGATTGGGTTTCGGCGGCGCCGGCTCGGCAGGCTGCACTGCCTCCGTTCGCTTGCCCCACGGTCCGACTGGCGGCTCCTCGGGTTGGCTGGCCGGCGCGGAAGCTTGGCGTTGCGGTGCCGGCCGGGTGTTGCCCATCTCGCGCGCCATCTCCTGCCGCGCCATCTCCTGCAAAGCGGCGATGCGGTTCTCGGTGCTCGGATGGGTCGAGAACAGATTGTCCATGCGCTCGCCGTGCAGCGGGTTGATGATGAAGAGATGCGCCATCGCCGGGTTGCGCTCGGCGTCCGGATTAGGGATCTCCTCGGCGCCGCGGGCGATCTTGTTGAGCGCCGACGCCAGCCATAGCGGATTGCCGCAGATCTCGGCACCGCGCCGGTCGGCCTCGTATTCGCGGGTGCGGCTCACCGCCATCTGCACGATCATGGCAGCAAAGGGCGCCACGATCATCGCGACGAGCACGCCGACGAAGCCGAACGGGTTGTTGTTCTCGCGGCTGCCGCCGAGGAAGAAGGCAAAATTGCCGAGCATCGAGATGGCGCCGGCAAACGTCGCCACGATCGTCATGGTCAGCGTGTCGCGATGCTCAACGTGCGCAAGCTCATGCGCCATCACCGCGGCGACTTCTTCGTGGCTCAGCCGCTCGAGCAGCCCCGTCGATGCGGCGACCGCTGCATTTTGGGGGTTGCGGCCGGTGGCGAAGGCGTTGGGCTGCGGACTGTCGATCAGATAGGTCTTCGGCATCGGCAGGCCGGCCTGCTTGGCCAGCGCCTCGACGATGGCGTGAAATTCGGGCGCGTTCTTGGCGTCGACCTCCACGGCGCGGTTCATCGACAGCACCATCTTGTCGGCGTTCCAGTAGCTGAACAGGTTCATGCCGGCGGCGATCAAAAGCGCGACGATCATGCCGCCAGAGCCGCCGATCAGATAGCCGACGCCCATGAACAGCGCCGTCATCGCGGCGAGAAGCATGGCGGTGCGAAGCGTGTTCATCGTTTCATCCGTCTCAGGTCAGGGCGAACAGGAGTCGATCCTCTCAGTTTCGTGGCTATATGTTTCATGGCTATATGATGGGAAACGGTCGCTCCCGTTTCAATCGGCAAGGACTTATCGCATGATCGAAGAGCCAGGCAAAACCGAAGCCGCCAACGCGGATGAAAAGCCGCAAAAGCTGCTCACGCCGGAAGCGCAGCGCGCGCTCGCCGAAGCCGAAGCGAGGCGCCAGTCGTACCGCGAGGCGGAAGCCCATCTGCCGAAAGAGATCGGCGGCCGCGGCGGCAAGGAACCTGGCCGCTACGGCGACTGGGAAGTGAAAGGCCTCGCTACGGACTTCTAAGCGACCGCGCGTTCCAGCGCGAGTGCCAGCCAGCCCTTCTCATCGACCGTTATGCCGATCTCGTCATAGGAGTGGATCGTCGGGTGCGGCGTGACCATCGGATGGACATGCGTGGCCGCGATCACCATCACCGATGCGCCGGACGCTTCGCCGGCCGCGATGCCGGCCGGCGCATCCTCGAAGACGAGGCAGTCGCGCGCCTCGACGCCCAGGCGTTGGGCGGCCAGGAGAAAACAGTCCGGTGCCGGTTTGCCATGATTGACGTCTTCCGCCGTGACCATCGTCGCCGGAACCGGAATGCCGGCGGCCTTGATGCGCAGCAGAGCGAGCTCGCGCGGCGCCGAGGTGACGATCGCCCAACGATCGCGAGGCAACGATTCGAGGAAGGCGACGGCGCCCGGGATCGGGACGATGCCTTCGAGGTCGTCCATTTCAGCCTTGAGCAGCGCATCGGCTTCGGCCACGGCGTCGACGCCCGGCAGCTTCAGTGCGCCGATCGTCTCGATCGCCCGCTTGCCGTGGATGGTCGGCAGGAAGGCGGCCACGTCCAGCCCATGGCGCTCGGCCCATTTCGTCCAGACCCGTTCCGCCGCGGCGATCGAGTTGAGCACCGTGCCGTCCATGTCGAAAAGAAAGGCGGCGAACTTTCTGCCTGCAAACATCGGATACCTTGGGTTTGTTTCTGGGAGGTGGCTGCAACCTAGAGCATTTCACCGTTTCACGGAAACGGCGAAATGCTCATAGGATTGTCTTGACGCAATTTCGGACGGAAGGCGACGGCGAAGTCGCCGCGCCCAACCGCTTCACACTTTTCCTGAAATTGCTCTAGCCGCGATGGCCACATGTGGGAAGGCGGCATTTCGACTTGGACGAGGAACAACAGCCGGTTTGCCGCGTTCTTCGAGCTGTAATCCAACAACACCAAAAAGGGGGAACGCGATGCTGATACGGCTCGGCTATGAAATCGCCGTCGAATGCGACGCCGCGACGCCGATTATCTCCTTGCTCGACATCCATCCCGAACGCCAGGGCGACATCAAGCGGCAGACGCGGGTGCTGACTTCGCCCTCGGTGCCGACACGCACCTATCACGACCGCCACGGCAATGTCTGCCGCCGCTTCACCGCACCCGCCGGGATGTTCCGTATCCTCTACGACGCGGCGATCGAGGACAGCGGCGAAACCGACGAGGTCAACACGCTGGCGCGCGAGACGCCGGTGGCTGAGTTGCCCGACGATGTACTGGTCTACCTGCTCGGCAGCCGCTATTGCGAGACCGACCATTTGAGCGGCCTCGCCTGGCAGTTGTTCGGCCACCTGCCGCCGGGCTGGGCGCGCGTTCAGGCGATCGTCGATTACGTCAACAGCCGGCTCTCCTTCGGCTACGGCTATGCGCGCGCCACCCGCACTGCGGCGCAGGCGCATGAGGAGCGGGTCGGGGTCTGCCGCGACTTCGCGCATCTGGCGATCACGCTTTGCCGATGCATGAACATTCCGGCGCGCTATCTGAACGGCTATCTCGGCGATATCGGCGTGCCCGCCGATCCGGCGCCGATGGATTTCTCGGCCTGGATGGAAGTTTTCCTCGACGGCAAATGGTACACATTCGACCCGCGCCACAATCGGCCGCGGATCGGCCGTGTCGTCATCGCGCGCGGCCGCGACGCCACCGACGTGCCGTTGCTGCACAGTTTCGGCCCGCATCGGCTCGCGCTGTTCAAGGTGTGGACCTACGAGCAGGAAAGCAACCGCTTCAACCCGCCGCATCACGGTATCGATCGGACGGCGAGCGCACAGATGCTGGCATAGGGTCTGTCGATATTCAGGGGAGGCCGGCCTCACGTGAATCTCAACATACCTGCGCCGGAACCTGTCCTAGTCCGGTTCATGTCGGCCCTTGAACCGCTTCGGGACAGGCATGCTGTGCCGAAGCGGGAGGGGTCGGAACCACCGGCCCAATTATGGTAAGTGCTTTATGAATGGGATCATCCTATTGGTTTTCCGTTTACCGGTCGTTTACCTTTCTGTTTTCGTAAATATAATAAAAACAATTAGTTAACCTGCTATCGATGGTCGTTCGATTGGGCAAGAACCTGGGCTGGCCGAAATCCTGCAACACCCCTGCCGAGCGGCATCGATGCCGCAGACAGCGGAGGCGGAAGGGATGCGGCAGTTCAGAGGTGTCGTTCGTGGGGTGGACGGCTTTGCCCGGAATCGTGATGGCAACATCGCGATTCTGTTCGGAGCTGCCGTATCGGTCCTGGCACTGGGCGTGGGCTTCGCGGTCAATATCTCGCAGCTCTATAATGCGCGATCGAGCCTGCAGGGCGTGGTCGATGCGGCGGTGACCTCAACGGCACGCGATCTCACGCTCGGCGTCATCAAGGAAGCCGATGCCAACAAAACGGTGCAGTCGTTCCTCGACGCCAACAGCAACGCCGGCATCCTGCAGACCAACCAGATCGTGCTCGACAAGCTCACCGTCGACAGGACGGCCAGCACCGTGCAGGCGGATGCGCATGTCGATGTCGGGCTCTATTTTCCGGTATTCAGCACCGGCGACATGCGCCGGGTGACGGCTTCGACCACAGCGCTCTATTCCAACAAGACGGTCGAAGTGGCGATGATGCTCGACGTCACCGGTTCGATGGCGGGGCAAAAGATCAAGGATCTCAGGACAGCGGCGAGCAACGCCGTCAATTCGTTCCTTAGCGGCCAGAGCGCCTCCAATCCGCGAGTGCGCGTGGCGATCGTGCCTTATGCCAATTCGGTCAATGTCGGCTCACTTGCCGCAAGCACCGTCTTCGTCGAGACCCAGGCAAGCGATCGCAAGCAGGCGCCGGGCAACAGCGACCCGAAATATGTCTCGGCATCGACCCGGCCGGACAATTGCGCGACCGAGCGCAAGGGCGCCTATCAGTATTCGGATGCCGGGCCCGGCGTCAGCATGGTCAATCGCGATCTCTTTTTGTCCGCCTTCGCCCAGCAGACCGGCACGGCAGCCTGTCCGGTCGCGACGGTTCAGCCGCTGACGGCAAATGCCTCCACGCTGAACAGCGTGATCAAGAATCTTGTCGCGTCCGGCGGCACTGCCGGCCATATCGGGGTGCAATGGGCCTGGTACATGCTTTCGGAAAACTGGGGCAGCGTGATGAACGCTTCGCAACGGCCGGCCAAGATGGATCCGAAGAAGGTGGCCAAATACGTGATCCTGATGACCGACGGCGAATTCAACCTGTCCTATTTCGATGCCGACAACGTCAATCAGGTCTACAACGATGCCGGCAAGGTGCAGACGCGCACGGCGGCGACGACGCTATGCTCGGCTATGCGCGACCAGGGCATAGAGATTTTCACCATCGGCTTCGCGCTGACCGAGACGAACGCCAAGTCGACACTGCAATCCTGCGCCAGCCCCGATACGGCAAACAGCAAGCATTTCTATCAGGCAGCCAACGGCGCGGAACTCGATCAGGCCTTCCAGTCGATCGTTCGCAACATCGACAACCTCACAGTGACCAAGTAGCGGTCGGACGCCGCCTGGAACTCACGCGTTCCAAAAGGAAAAGGCCGCCGCTTCTCGCGAAGCCGGCGGCCTTCCGTGTTTCCGTCCATGACGCGGCTCTGGCGATAACCCCTTCGGGCTACCTGCCGCGCGTCTCGCGCCTTAACGGGAAGACTGCTTCCCGGAAGTGCAATCCGCTGAGCTCACGTTATAGGAAACGAAATCACTCGACATCGGATCACCTCCTTTCAGTTCGTTGAACACACCCAGATGATGGGGTGCGTCGCGGCAAAAGACAAGGGGTGCCGATTTTTGCCGCGACCACTGCGGGCCTTTCGCCTTGGGCCTTGGCTTGGCGCAACCATGCCGACGGATCGCTGCCTTCCTGCGAGACCGCTGATGTTTCTCGAGGGATTGAAGACAAATACTATTGGTTGTACAGGCCGAAACAATGGGGGCCGGCTCGAAGCAACGTCTACAGGCACTTGATGGGATCCGAGCTTATGCGGCGCTCGCGGTCATCGTATATCACGCCATCTTGTTGGTCGATCATGGGCTCATTCAGCGCGTGTTGCCAAAGACGTTCTGGGAGGTGGACGCCAGCGATATTTGGGTGAAGGTCTGGCTCTCGACCTTCAATGGCGCGGCGGCCGTGGAGCTGTTCTTTCTGCTAAGCGGCTGCGTACTCGTCCGGTCGTTGGATGCGGCCAAGGGTACGTGGCTGGCGGTGTCAACTTCTTTTGCCATCAAGCGCGCTCTGCGCATCTATCCAGGCTTGATCCCGTGCGTCGCGGTGACCGCAGCGGTTACCCCGTCCGCCTTCTCATGGGGCGATATTGCCGGCAACATGGCACTGTGGAACTTCGATGTCGTCGGCCCGAGTTGGACCTTGCAGGTGGAGATGCTTGCGCTTCCGCTCCTGCTCATCGTGGGCCTGCTGCATCGGAAGTGGGGCGCCTGGGGGATCCTCGCTGTGTTGGCCGTGGCTTTTATCGCGAGAAAGAACCATGAGGTGTTCATAGCTCCATTGCTTGGCCAATTCGGCTATCTTTTCGTGCTGGGTAGCTTGGCGCCGAGCCGGGTTGGGAGTGTCGTGGCGTCGTTGGCCAAGCCTGTCGGTTGGGTGCCCGTCGTCGTTGCCTTCGTCTTTCTTCGGCAATGCGTCGGTGGAATGGATCTGGAGACGGCGGCTCTCGGCTTTGTCTTGTTGGCGCTGCTCTATCACGATGACAGAGCGGCCACGTCGCCCGTGCTCGTGTCGCGGGTGCCGCAATTTCTCGGGAAGCTGAGTTTCGGCATCTACCTCTGGAATGTGCCCTTCTTCTATATGCCGTATCTGGTGCCGAAAGCGCTGCTGTCTCTCGATACCGTAACTGCAGGGCTCATCATTTCCGCGGTCATCATCCCGCTGAGCATTGTTCTCGCGACGCTCAGCCATTGGCTTATCGAGACGCCCGGCATAGCGCTGGGGAAGCGCTTGGCAAACCTCGCGGATTTTGGTTCGCGTCGCCTCCCGGCGCCGGAAGCGGCAAGCTGATCCGCTCCATCATGTTTTTTCGACGCCGCTCACGCTTTCTCTGGAATTGCTCTGGCCGGGCTGAGGGCGGCTCTTATGGGCGCCTCGTCTAATGGAATAGCAGACGGGCCGTTCTTCGAAGCGGCGCGTACCCACTTTTCAACTGCTTGACAGAAATCGCATCGGCGCGCCGATCTCGATGCGCGCCGGCCGGTCGACGGTGCAATAGACGCCGAGATTGTGGGCGTTGTGGCGCACCACATTGCGCAGGATGCCGGGGTCGTTGTCGAAGCCGTCCTGCGCAATGATGGTGAAGCCGCAGCGGCGGCACGGCTCCGAGACGGTGAGCAAAAGGTCGCCGATGGCGAGCTTGCGGCCGATCCATTCGGTTTCGGGAAAAGACCCTTCGATCGGCGCCATGTCGACGACGATGTTGGGCCGGAAACGGCGCGGGTCGGGCGCGCCTTCCGGATGCAGCGCCTTCAACCGCGCCAGCGAGGCGGTGGTAAGCAGGTGGATCGGCGCCTTGGCGTAGCGGGCCTCGGTCAGCGGGCCGACATAGGAGGGCGCGGCCTGCTCCGCGCCGAACGGGCGGATCGACGCTTCGAAGCCGAGAAAGGCGGAGATGGCGCGATCGCTTCGAGGGTCGGGCGCCGGCAGCCAGTCGCCGCCGGGTATCGATACTTCCAGGCGCCGGTCCCCGGTCAGCCGGGTGCGCAGCAACGGCGCCTTGTGCCACCTCGCTTCGCGGTCCGGCCGCGCGATCTCGCCGTCGGCATCGACGAGGCCGAACAGCCGGTCGCCGTCGACGGTCGTTGCGCCGACGGAGATGGCGTCGAGCCGCTCGCCGGCGAGCGAGCTTGCCGGATAGCGCCAGAGCTGGCTGACGGCGCCGAGTGCGGCCTCTTTATCCATCAGGCCTTCTTGTTCTGCCGGTTGGCGACGAGATCGTCGACGACGGCCGGATCGGCCAATGTCGAGGTGTCGCCGAGCGCGCCGAAATCGTCCTCGGCGATCTTGCGCAGAATGCGGCGCATGATCTTG
Organism: Mesorhizobium sp. CU3; assembly: GCF_006442965.1. GTDB lineage: Bacteria > Pseudomonadota > Alphaproteobacteria > Rhizobiales > Rhizobiaceae > Mesorhizobium. The sequence goes on from NZ_VFWX01000020.1 coordinate 14,808, forward strand.
CCGGAGCGGGTTTTCGGCAGGCCGGGCGCGAACTGGATCTTGTCGGGCGAGGCGATGGCGCCGATCTCCTTGCGGACATGGCCGATCAGCTCCTTTCGCAATTCCTCGCTCGGCTCCACGCCCTTCATCAAGGTGACATAGCTGTAGATGCCCTGGCCCTTGATGTCGTGCGGGTAGCCGACGACGGCGGCTTCCGAAACCTTCTCGTGGCTGACCAGCGCCGACTCCACCTCGGCCGTGCCCATGCGGTGGCCGGAGACGTTGATGACGTCGTCGACGCGGCCGGTGATCCAGTAATAGCCGTCGGCGTCGCGGCGGCAGCCGTCGCCGGTGAAGTACTTGCCCTTGTAGGTCGAGAAATAGGTCTGCACGAAGCGGTCGTGGTCGCCATAGACGGTGCGCATCTGGCCCGGCCAGGAATCGACAATGCAGAGATTGCCGTCGGTGGCGCCGTCCAGCACCTTGCCTTCGCCGTCGACCAACTGCGGCTTGATGCCGAAGAAGGGCCGCGTGGCCGAGCCGGCCTTCAACTGCGTGGCGCCCGGCAGCGGCGTGATCATGATGCCGCCGGTCTCGGTCTGCCACCATGTGTCGACGATCGGCACCTTGCCGTTGCCGACGACGTTGAAATACCACTCCCAGGCTTCCGGGTTGATCGGCTCGCCGACGGAACCCAGCACGCGCAGCGACTTGCGCGAGGTCTTCTTCACCGGGTCGTTGCCGGCGCCCATCAGGGCGCGCAGGGCGGTCGGGGCGGTGTAGAAGATGTTGACCTGGTGCTTGTCGATGACTTCCCAAAAGCGCGACTGCGAGGGGTAGTTCGGCACGCCCTCGAACATCAGCGTCGTGGCGCCGTTGGCCAGCGGCCCGTAGACGATGTAGCTGTGGCCGGTCACCCAGCCGACATCGGCGGTGCACCAGTAGATGTCGCCGTCATGATAGTCGAAGACATATTGGTGCGTCATCGAGGCGTAGACGAGGTAGCCGCCGGTGGTGTGCAGCACGCCCTTCGGCTTACCCGTTGAACCCGACGTGTAGAGGATGAACAGCGGATCCTCGGCCTTCATCTTCTCGGGCTTGCATTCGGCTTTCACCGAGGCGACCTCGTCGTGGTACCAGACGTCGCGGCCCGGCGCCCAGCCGACCTTGCCGCCGGTGCGGCGCACGACGACAACCTTGTCGACCATGACGAAGTTCTTGGCGGCGATATCGATCGCCTTGTCGGTGTTCTCCTTCAGCGGGATGGCCTTGCCGCCGCGCAGGCCTTCGTCGGCGGTGATGACGAAGGTCGATTCGCAGTCGACGATGCGGCCGGCCAGCGCGTCGGGCGAAAAGCCGCCGAAGACGATCGAGTGGATGGCGCCGATGCGTGTGCAGGCAAGCATCGCGTACGCCGCTTCCGGGATCATCGGCATGTAGATTGTGACGCGGTCGCCCTTCTTGACGCCGTGCTTCTTCATCACGTTGGCGAGCCGGCAGACATGCTCGTAAAGCTCGTTGTAAGTGATCTTCTTGTCGTCGTAGGGATTGTCGCCTTCCCAGATGATGGCGGTCTGGTTGCCGCGCTTCTTCAGGTGTCGGTCGATGCAGTTGTAGGAGACGTTGGTCAGGCCGTCCTCGAACCATTTGATCGAGACCTTGCCGTCGAATGAGGTGTTCTTGACCTTGGTAAAGGGCTTGAACCAGTCGATGCGCTTGCCGTGCTTGCCCCAGAACTTGTCCGGGTTCTTCACGCTGTCGGCATACCATTTGAGATAGGTGTCGTTGTCGATCAGCGCGTTCTTCTTCCACGCCGGCTGGACGCGGTGGACATGAACCTCGGACATTTTTTTGCTTTCCTCCCGAACCGTTCCGCCGGCCTGGGCGCCGTCGGTCGCGGCGAAGCAGCCGCGAATTTCGCGGGCATTATTAACAGTTCCACGCCGACGGCAACATTAGACGTTGGATTCGCGTGGCGGGATGACGCAGGGGCAACCGAACAGCCTGTCAGCACTCGCGCTCCAACGCTGCTAACTACATGTTTTGGCGAAGGAAATGCCGGCTGCGATCAGAAAAAATCAATAGACAGTTAAGCAACTAAGCGCAGAATCGGAAGCGGGAGGAAAGGAGATCGATGCCTTAAGGGGGCTGCGATGCACGACCATTGTGAAATGGACCTGATGCTCAGGGGCTATGGGCTGACCACGGCCAAGATTCTCTATCACTTCCCCGACCACCCGCATTTGCTGCAAAGCTATATCTGGCAGGACTACGACATCGCACCGAAGTTCCCGGTGCTGATCCGCTTCATCGAGTTCTGGAAGACCAAGCTCGACGGACCGCTGCATTCGGTGACCTACACGCACCAGAAGCTGATCGCGCCGAATGAATGGCGGAAGGTGGACGGGGAGTTTTTGGTGCACTGAGCGGTGGCGCAGAAGTGTCAGCGGACTGTTTGCGTGATGTACCCGCATGCCTTGGTGGTTAGCGGAAATGCGCCATCGCTTCGTCATCCTCGGGCTTGACCCGAGGATCCATGCCGTGACGTTAGCCGTAGAGTGCAACGGAGCAGAATTCTGCACCGTTGCAGCGCCTTGAAGTCGCGGCATGGATCCTAGGGTCTGCGCGCGTCGCTACGCTCCTTGCTCCGCCCTAGGATGACGAACCTCAGAGGCCGCGGCCAACTACAAGCGTTTGCTCTGACTCAGCCAGCTCTCACACCGCAGGCGGATTGAGCCGGGCAAAACCTTCCTGGCGCCGATAGGGAAAGTACGGGTAGGGCGCCGTCACCGCGCTTGCTTCATCCAGCGTCTTGATTTGTTCCGGCGTCAAACTCCACCCGACGGCGCCGAGGTTCTGGCGCAACTGTTCCTCGTTGCGGGCGCCGATGATGACGGACGAAACGGTCGGCCGCTGCAGGAGCCAGTTGATGGCGATCTGCGGCACGGTCTTGCCGGTTTCGGAAGCGACCACCTCAAGTGCGTCGACCACGCGGTAAAGAAGCTCGTCCTCGACCGGCGGGCCAAAGTCGGCCGTGCCGTGCAGCCGGCTCTGTTCCGGCAGCTTCTGGCCGCGGCGGATCTTGCCGGTCAGCCGGCCCCAGCCGAGCGGGCTCCACACCAGCGCGCCGACGCCCTGGTCGAGGCCGAGCGGCATCAGCTCCCATTCATAGTCACGGCCGAGCAGCGAGTAATAGACCTGGTGCGCGACATAGCGCGGGTAGCCATGCCTGTCAGCGAGGGCGAGCGACTTCATCACCTGCCAGCCGGAGAAGTTCGAGACGCCGACATAACGCAGCTTGCCTGAGCGCACGAGGTCGTCGAGCGCCGACAACACCTCCTCGATCGGCGTCGAGGCATCGAAGGCGTGGAGTTGGAGCAGGTCGATATAGTCGGTGCCGAGGCGCTTCAGCGCCGCGTCGACGGAGCGGATCAGGCGCGAGCGCGACGAGCCCCAGTCGGCCGGGCCGTCGCCCATCGGCAGCGACGTCTTGGTCGAGATCAGCACCGCGTCGCGGCGGCCCTTGATCGCCTCGCCCAGCACCTCCTCCGAGGCGCCGGCTGAATAGACATCCGCGGTGTCGAAGAGATTGACGCCCGCCTCCACGCAGATGTCGATGAGACGGCGGGCCTCCTTGGCGTCGCTGTTGCCCCAATGGCTGAACAGCGGGCCGGAGCCGCCAAAGGTTCCGGCGCCGAAGGAAAGCGCCGGCACGCGAAGGCCGGAAGCGCCAAGAGGTCGGTAGTCCATCTTCATTCTCCTGATTGTCGAAGGAAATCGCTGATCAGCACGAGGCCGGCGCCGGCGTGACGATGGCTGGGCTGCGCTCCAGGCGCAGCGCCAGGACCACGACGGCAAGTGCCGCGAGCGGCACCAAGGCGGCGACGAGCGGGACGGCGCCGAGGCCGGGGCCATGGTCGATGACGAAGCCGCCGAGCCAGGCGCCGATGGCGTTGCCGAGGTTGAAGGCGGCGATGTTGAAGGAAGAGGCAAGGCCCTGGCCGGCGCCCTGCGCCTTCTCCAACACCCACATCTGCAGCGGCGCGACGGTGGCGAAGGCGGCAGCACCCAGCAGGCCGACGGCGAGGATGGCCGCGAGCGGCTGATGCATCGCGGCGGTCATGACGAAGAGCACGGCCGAAAGCGCGACCAGCGTGCCGATCACCGTGGGCACCAGGCGCCTGTCGGCGAGACGTCCGCCGAGCAAATTGCCGGCGACCAGGCCGCCGCCGAAAACGAGCAGGATCGGCGACACCGAAGCTTCGGAAAAGCCGCTGATGCGGGTCAGCATCGGCGCCAGATAGGTGAAGGCGGCAAAGACGCCTACCCAGCTCAGGACGGTGGTCAAAAGTCCAAGCAGCACCGGCCGCCGGCCGAGCACGGCGAGCGTGCCTTCGGAGCTTTCGTCCTCGCTCGCCGCCGCCGGTTCATCGCGCGGCACCAGCAATGCGATGACGGCAAAGGCGACGACGCCGACCAGCGTCACGGCAAGGAACGTGGAGCGCCAGCCATAGGCCTGGCCGAGCCAGGTGCCGAAGGGCACGCCGAGGATGTTGGCGACGGTGAGGCCGGTGAACATCAGGGCGATGGCCGAAGCCTTCCTGGTGGGCGCGACCAGGCTGGTGGCGACGACCGAGCCGACGCCGAAGAAGGAGGCGTGCGCGAAGGCGGTCAGCACGCGCGCGGCCATCAGCGTCCAGTAATCGGGCGCCAGCGCACAGGCGAGGTTGCCGATTGTGAAGACCACCATAAGCGCAAGCAGCAAGGTCTTGCGCGACAGGCGGCCGGTCAGCGCGCCAAGCAGCGGCGCGCCGACGACGACGCCGAGCGCATAGCCGGAAATGAGCAGGCCGGCAGCCGAGATCGAGACGCCGAGATCGGCGCTGACATCGAGCAGCAGGCCCATGATGACGAATTCGGTGACGCCAATGCCGAAGGCGCCGGCGGTGAGGGCATAGAGTGCAAGGGGCATGGCGATGGTCCGATTGTCATGAACAGGACGCCTCAGTCCTGCGCCCCGGATTTTTGCTGGCGCATGATCTTTCCCGAAAACCGGTTTCCGCTTTTCGGGATCATGCACGGGGAAAATCGTGATCCGACAAGCTGTGAACCAGCCTTGCATGAGGCATATTTTCTGTGAAATAGATTCACGAATGGCGAGACCCGAGATCAACCGCTCCGGCGAGATCGAAGTGTTCGTGCGCGTCGTTGAGGCGGGCAGTTTTTCCGCCGCGGCGCGGCGGCTTCGCATGACGCCGTCGGCGGTCAGCAAATTGATCGCGCGGCTGGAGGCGCGGCTCGGCGCTCGGCTGATCAGCCGCTCGACGCGCAAGCTGCAGCTCACCCCGGAGGGCGCTGCCTTCCATGACAGTGGCCTGCGCATCCTCGCCGATCTGGACGCGGCCGAGCGCGAAGCGGCGGCGGGGTCGGCTCCGCGCGGCAGGTTGAGGGTCAATTCCTATGTGCCGTTCGGTCAGCACCGGCTGATGGCGCTGCTGCCGCGTTTCCTGGAGCGCTATCCCGAGATTACCGTCGAGGCGGTCCTGACCGACAACGTCATCGATCTCTTGGAAGAGCGCGCAGACGTCGCCATCCGCGCCGGGCCGCTCAGCGAATCACGGCTGGTGGCGCGCAAGCTCGGCCAGAGCCGGATGGTGCTGGTGGCGTCGCCGGCCTATCTCGAAGCGCGCGGCACGCCGCGCACGCTGTCCGACCTCGCTCGCCACAATATGCTGGCTTTCGGCTTCGCCCGGCATATCGACGGCTGGCCCTTCGTCGACGCGGCAGGCAAATCGCTCATCCTGCCGATCGTCGGCAACATGTCGCTGACCGACGGCGAAGCGATGCGGCGCACGACGCTGGCCGGGGCCGGCATTGCGCGGCTGGCGCGCTGGCATGTCCAGCCCGACATCGATGCCGGGCTGCTCGTGCCGCTGCTGGAGGACTTCAATCCCGGCGACGAGGAGCCGACGCATGCCGTCTATGTCGGCCAGGGCAAGCATTTGCCGGCACGGGTGCGGGCTTTTCTGGATTTTCTCGCCGAGACTGTGCGTCTCTAAAAAGAAAGCCGCGCGCCAGTGGCACGAGGCTTTTCACGACATCTGCGCAAATTCGAGGCGTTACGCCTTCGGCACGAAAGGCGCTGGACGGCGGCCGGCGCCTTGCCGCTCCAGCATCCAGCCCGGATACTCGGCGGGCAGCGCGCTCACCTCATCCAGTTTCGCGAGATCATCGGCGTCGAGCTTCAGGCCGGTGGCGGCAAGGTTCTGCTCGAGCTGGTCCATGCGGCTGGCGCCGATGATGACGCTCATCACGAAGGGTTTTGCCAGCACGTAGCCGAGCGCCACCGTGGCGACACTGACGTCGTGCTTCTTGGCGACCTCGCGCATGACCGCGACCGCTGCCCGGGCGCGGTCCTCATTGACCGGCGGGAAATTGAAGGATGCGCGGCGGCCCTCGCCATTGCCGGGCGCGCCGGGGCCGTATTTGCCGGAAAGCAGGCCACCCGCCATCGGCGACCAGACCATCAGCCCGAGCTTTTCCTCATTGATCAACGGCACGATCTCGCGCTCCAGGTCGCGGCCGGCGATCGAATAGTAGGATTGGATGGTCTCGAAGCGGGCGTAACCCTTGCGCTCGGCAATGCCCAGCGCCTTGGCGATACGCCAGGCCTGCCAGTTGGAGACGCCGACATAACGCACCTTGCCGCCGGCGACGAGATCGTCGAGCGCGCGCAGCGTCTCGTCGATCGGCGTCACCGTGTCGGTGCCGTGCAGCTGGTAGAGATCGATGTGATCGGTCTGCAGCCGTTGCAGGCTGCGGTCGATGGAATCCATGATATGGCCGCGCGATGCGCCACGGTCATTGGGACCGCTGCCCATGGCGCCATGCACCTTGGTGGCGATGATGACGTCCGAACGTTTGACGCCGAGATCCTTGAGCGACTGTCCCAGCAACTGCTCGGACTGGCCAAAGGAATAGACATCGGCGGTGTCGAAGAAATTGACGCCGGCGGCGATCGAGCGGCCGACGATCTCGTTGACGCCTTTCTGGTCGAGGCTGGCGATCAGGCCCCATTGGGCGTTCTCGCCGGCGGCGCCGAAAGTCATGGTGCCGAGGCAAAGTTCGGAAACGAACAGGCCGGTGTTGCCGAGCTGATTGTAGCGCATAGTGGGATTCCCCGGGAGGTGTTGGATGACACCAGGGGAAATAGGAACGGGTCGTTTCGTTTCAAGGCCTGCATAGCGAGAGAATCAGAGATCGATGTCTCGGATCATGGTCTCAGGTCTGCGATTGACTTCCTCGGCGAACTCGTCGTCCCATCCGGGACCGGAGAGAAGATATTCCGCAAGTGACGGCTTGGCGCCGACGAGCCTTTCGGCAGCTACGACCACGACGACGGGCCTTCCATCTTGCGTGATGGTCTGCGGCCCCATTTCACACGCTTGCTTGATCAATTTCGGCAGGCTCTTTCCTGCTTCCTGAATATCCATTCCATGAGCGCCACTCGGCAAAACAGTCTGCGATGCATATCAGTTGCGCCAGAAAAGGTCATGCAAAACAGGTCGTAGCTAAACTAGCGGCTGCCGAAGATCGCCGACCCCACCCTGACGCTCGTCGCGCCGAAAGCGACCGCCGTTTCGTAGTCGCCGGACATGCCCATCGACAGTTTTTCGACACCCGCCTCTCGCGCAAGCTTCTCCAGCAGCGCGAAATGCGGGCCGGGGTTTTCCTCGGCGGGTGGGATGCACATCAGGCCTTCGATGGCGAGGCCGTGCACGTCGCGGCAGCGCTGGACGAAGGCGACCGCCTCGCGCGGTTCGATGCCGGCCTTTTGCGGCTCGGATCCGGTGTTGACCTGGACGTAGAGCCTCAGGGACCGGCCCTGCTTAGCGATTTCCTTGGCCAGCTCGGCGGCGATCTTTTCACGGTCGATGGTCTCGATGACATCGAACAGCGCCACCGCTTCCTTGGCCTTGTTGGACTGCAGCGGGCCGATGAGATGCAATTCGATATCTGGAAAAGCCGCCTTCAGACCCGGCCACTTACCCTGCGCTTCCTGCACCCGGTTCTCGCCGAAGACCCGCTGACCGGCCTCGATCACCGGACGGATATGCTCGGCATCGAAGGTTTTCGACACCGCGACCAGCGTCACCGCGCCAGGCTTGCGCTCGGCCTCGCGTTCGGCGTTCGCGATCCTCACCTGGACCGCGTGAAGCTGCTCGACGGCGCTCGTCATGCCACTATCCTGCCTATGGTTTTCATGCCCATGCCGGCTCGTCGCAGTTGACGGGTCCGGCAATCCATGGTGAACACCGCGACGACATTTCCCAAGCCGCCGGCCATTGTCCGGCGCCTCGTGCCTGCTTTTAAGTGAAAAACACCCGATGGCAACCGAACGATACAATCCGCGCACCGCAGAGCCCAAATGGCAGAAGGCCTGGGCCGAAAAGAAGCTGTTCGAGGCCAGCAACGACGATCCGAAGCCGAAATACTACGTGCTCGAGATGTTCCCCTATCCGTCGGGCAAGATCCATATCGGCCACACCCGCAACTACACGATGGGCGACGTGGTGGCCCGCTACAAGCGCGCCAAGGGTTTCAACGTGCTGCATCCGATGGGTTGGGACGCCTTCGGCATGCCGGCCGAAAACGCCGCCATGCAGAACAAGGTCCATCCCAAGGACTGGACCTACGAGAACATCGCCGTCATGCGCGAGCAGCTCAAGATGATGGGCCTGTCGCTCGACTGGGCGCGCGAGTTCGCCACCTGCGACGTCGACTACTACCACCGCCAGCAGATGCTGTTCCTCGACTTCGTCGAGAAGGGGCTGGTGACGCGCAAATCCTCCAAGGTCAATTGGGACCCGGAGGACATGACGGTGCTTGCCAACGAGCAGGTCATCGACGGTCGCGGCTGGCGCTCGGGCGCGCTCGTCGAGCAGCGCGAGCTGACGCAGTGGTTCTTCAAGATCACCGATTTCGCCGAGGATCTGCTGCAGTCGCTCAACCTGCTCGAGGAGTGGCCGGAAAAGGTCAAGCTGATGCAGCACAACTGGATCGGCCGTTCGGAAGGGCTGCTGATCCGCTGGCCGCTGGCAAAGCCTGTCGGCGATGCGCGCGAGCTGGAAGTTTACACGACAAGGCCGGACACGATCTTTGGCGCCTCCTTCATGGCGGTCGCCGCCGACCATCCGCTGGCGAAGAAGGCTGCCGAGGATAATGTCCAACTGGCCAAGTTCATCGAGGAAGTGCGCCACATGGGCACCTCGGTGGCGGCGCTGGAGACGGCCGAGAAGAAGGGCTTCGACACCGGCATCCGCGTCGTCCATCCGTTCGACGAGAACTGGACGCTGCCGGTCTATGTCGCCAATTTCGTGCTGATGGACTACGGCACCGGCGCCATTTTCGGCTGCCCGTCGGGCGACCAGCGCGATCTCGACTTCGCCAACAAATACGGCCTGCCGGTGATCCCGGTGGTGATGCCGGAAGACGGCGACGCCAAGACCTTCCAGATCATCGAGGAGGCCTATGTCGACGACGGCGTGATGATCAATTCGCGCTTCCTGGACGGCATGAAGCCTGAGAAGGCCTTCAACGAAGTGGCGAAGCTGCTGGAGCAGAAGACGATCGGCGGCCGGCCGATGGCGGAGCGCAAGGTGAATTTCCGCCTGCGCGACTGGGGCATCTCGCGCCAGCGCTACTGGGGCTGCCCGATCCCGATGATCCATTGCGAGGCCTGCGGCGTCGTGCCGGTGCCGAAGGCCGACCTGCCGGTGAAGCTGCCCGACGACATCGAGTTCGACCGTCCTGGCAACCCGCTCGACCGGCATCCGACCTGGCGGCACGTGAAGTGCCCGCAATGCGGCCGCGACGCGCGGCGCGAGACCGACACGATGGACACCTTCGTCGATTCGTCCTGGTATTTCGCGCGCTTCACCGCGCCCTGGGCCAATGAGCCGACCGAGCCGAAGGCGGCCGACGAATGGCTGGCGGTCGATCAATACATCGGCGGCATCGAGCACGCGATCCTGCATCTGCTCTATTCGCGCTTCTTCACCCGCGCCATGCGCGAGACCGGTCACCTCAATCTGGCCGAGCCGTTCAAAGGCTTGTTCACGCAGGGCATGGTGGTGCACGAGACCTACCGCGTCGGCGGTTCCTCGACCAACGGCCGCTGGCTGTCGCCGCCCGAGGTCAGGATCGAGGACGCCGGCGGTAAGCGCCGCGCCGTCGAGATCGCCACCGGCGAGGAAGCGGCGATCGGCGCGCTGGAAAAGATGTCGAAGTCCAAGAAGAACACGGTGAGCCCGGAAGAGATCACCGACGGCTACGGCGCCGACACCGCGCGCTGGTTCATGCTGTCGGATTCGCCGCCCGAGCGCGACGTCGAATGGACCGACGACGGCGCGGCCGGCGCGCACCGCTTCGTGCAGCGTGTTTGGCGCCTGGTGCAGATCGCGACCGAGCAGCTTGCCGGCGTGAAGCCGGTCGCTGCGAAGGATGGCGAGGCCGGCGCCGTCTCCAAGGCCGCGCACAAGATTTTGAAAGCGGTCGGCGAGGATATCGAGAAGCTCGGCTTCAACCGGGCGATCGCGCGCATCTACGAGCTCGCCAACGCGCTGGCGACACCGCTCAACGACGTCGCCGAAGGCAAGGCCGACGCGGCGCTGAAAGGCGCCTGCCGCGAAGCGGTGGAGATCCTGGTGCATATCGTCGCGCCGGTCATGCCGCATCTGGCGGAAGAGTGCTGGCAGGAGCTGGGCGGCACCGAGATGGTCGCCGAACGGCCGTGGCCGGTCTATGACCCGGCGCTGGTCGTGGACAACGAGATCGTGCTGCCGGTGCAGGTCAACGGCAAGAAGCGCGGGGATTTGACAATTGCCCGCGACGCGGATCAAGTTGCCGTCGAAAAAGCGGTGCTGGCCCTCGACTTCGTGCAGAAAGCGCTCGAAGGTAAGGCTCCGCGCAAGGTGATCATCGTGCCGCAGAGGATCGTCAATGTCGTTGCCTGATCCGGTGAAGTCACAAGCGGCCCGCCTGCGCGGCCGCTTCGCGGTCTGCGGTATGGTTGCCGCGCTGGCGCTGGTCTCGGCCTGCACCGTCAGGCCGCTCTATTCCAACCAGCCGCTGTCGCCCGGATCGACGTTGAGCGCAAAGGCCGAGCTGGGCTCGATCTCGATCAAGCCGGTCAACACGCGCTACGCGCAGCAGGTGCGCAACAATCTGATCTTCGCCTTCGGGCAAGGGGCGGGCGAGCCGGCCTCGCCGGCCTATACGCTCGATCTCGGCGTCACCGAACTGGTCGAATCGGCAGCCGTCGTTCAGGTTCAGACATCGGAAGACGAGCCGACCGCGGGCACGGTGACGCTGACCGCCAACTATGTGCTACGCGACAACGCGACCAACGCGGTCATCGCCGTCGGCAAGCGCTCTGTGCCATCGTCTTTCGACCGGCCGCTGCAGGAATACGCGTCCTATCGCGCCCAGATCGACGCCGAGAACCGCGCGGCTCGGGAACTCGCGGAATTTCTGCGGCTGGCGATCGCGCAGGATCTTGCGAAGCACAAGAAGGCATCGGCCTGACCTGAATCTCGACACCTCGGTGCGTCCCAAAAGAAAAAGGCCGGTCGCCCGGCCTTTTTTCGTTTCTGACCAGATAGAGACGGATCAGCCGATCTTCTGGCCGGTCTTGGCCCAGTCGGCGAGGAACTGCGCCAGGCCCTTGTCGGTCAGCGGATGGCTGACCAGCGCCTTCAAGGTCGCCGGCGGCGCGGTCACGACATCGGCGCCGATGAGTGCTGCCTGCTTGACGTGGTTCACGGTGCGCACTGAAGCCGTCAAGATCTCGGTCTTGAAATCGTAATTGTCGTAGATGGTGCGGATTTCCGAGATCAGCTCCATGCCGTCCGAGCCGGTGTCGTCGATGCGGCCGACGAAGGGCGAGATAAAGGAAGCGCCGGCCTTGGCGGCAAGCAGCGCCTGGTTGGCCGAGAAGCACAGCGTGACGTTGACCATGCGGTTCATCTCGGTGCGGATCGTCTTGCAGGCCTTGAGGCCATCCAGCGTCAGCGGCACCTTGATGCAGACATTCGGCGCGATCTTGGCCAGCACCTTGGCCTCGGCCATCATGTCCTCGTACTTGGTCGCGACGACCTCGGCCGAAACCGGGCCTTCGACGATGTCGCAGATCTGCTTGGTGACGTCGGCGATCTTGCCGCCCGATTTCAGGATCAGCGACGGGTTGGTGGTGACGCCATCGAGCAGCCCCAGATCGTGCAGCTCCTTGATCTCCTTGATGTCAGCGGTGTCGACAAAAAACTTCATGGCTGTCTCCTTGGGGATTGCCTGGCGTAAGCCAGGCGGATGCGGGGGTCCCCTTTGATCTAGACCAAAGTCGGGGCAAGGTCACGCCTGATGATCGAAGATTCGCCCTTTGTCGCGGCCGCTCCGGTGCTGGTGCCGATGCCGGCCGAACGGCCCTACACCTATGCCGTTCCGCCTGGCATGCGCGTGGTGCCGGGCTCGATCGTGCGCGTGCCACTCGGGCCGCGCCAGGTCGCCGGCATCGTCTGGGACGGCAAGGTCGAAACGGTCGATGCGAAGAAACTGCGGCCGATCGAGGAAGTGTTCGACTGCCCGCCGATCGATCGGGCCATGCGCCGCTTCGTCGACTGGATCGCGCAATACACGCTGTCGGCGCCCGGCATGGTCGCGCGCATGCTGCTCAGAGCTCCCGAAGCGTTCGACCCGGAGCCGTGGATCGAAGGGCTGCAGCGCACGATGGCCGAGCCCGACCGGCTGACGGATGCGCGGCGCCGCGTGCTGGAGACGGCCGAAGGGGGGCTCGCCTGGACGCGCACCGGCCTCGCGCATGCGGCGGGTGTGTCCTCGACCGTCATTGACGGGCTGCGCGCGCAGGGCGTGTTCGAGACGGTGATGATCCCGCCACGGCCGGTGGTGGCGGCACCCGATCCGGATCATGCCGCGCCGGAGTTGATGCCGGACCAGAAAGCCGCCGCCGAGAAACTGCGCACCGCGGTCGCAGCGGACGCCTTCAACGTCACGCTGCTCGACGGCGTCACCGGCTCCGGCAAGACGGAGGTCTATTTCGAGGCGGTGGCGGCGGCGCTGGACAAGGGCCAGCAGGTGCTGATCCTGCTGCCGGAGATCGCGCTGACGCATGCTTTCCTCGAACGGTTCCAGGATCGTTTCGGCGCCAAGCCGGCGGAATGGCATTCCGACCTGCCGCCAAGAATGCGCGAGCGCGTCTGGCGGCAGGTGGCGGAAGGGGGCGTGCGCGTCGTCGCCGGCGCGCGTTCGGCGCTGTTCCTGCCGTTCAAGCAGCTCGGCCTGATCGTCGTCGACGAGGAACATGACCCTGCCTACAAGCAGGAGGACCGGGTCTTCTATAATGCGCGCGACATGGCGGTGGTTCGCGGCCATATCGGCGGCTTCCCGGTGGTGCTCGCCTCGGCCACGCCGTCGGTGGAAAGCCGGGTCAATGCCAGCCAAGGCCGCTACGACAGGGCGGTGCTGTCGTCGCGCTTCGCCGAGGCCGCACTTCCCGACCTGAAATCGATCGACATGCGGCGCTCGCCACCGGCGCGCGGCGGCTTCCTGTCGCCGGTTCTGCTGGAACAGATGCAGCGCACGCTGGAGAGGAAGGAGCAGTCGCTGCTCTTCCTCAACCGGCGCGGCTATGCGCCGCTGACACTCTGCCGTGTCTGCGGCCACCGCTTCGGTTGCCCGGTCTGTTCGGCCTGGCTGGTCGAGCACCGCTTTCGCGGCCAGCTCGTCTGCCACCATTGCGGCCACAATGAGCGGCGGCCGGAAGCCTGCCCGGAATGCGGCACGCTGGACCATCTCGTCGCCTGCGGCCCCGGCGTCGAGCGCATCGCCGAGGAAGTCGTCGACCATTTTCCGGATGCGCGCACCATCGTCTTGTCCTCTGATCTTCTGGGCGGCGTCCGCCGGCTGCGGCTCGAACTGGAAGCGGTCGCCAATGGCGAGGCGGACATCGTCATCGGCACGCAGCTCGTCGCCAAGGGCCACAATTTTCCCGGCATGACACTGGTCGGCGTGGTCGACGCGGATCTCGGACTGGCCAATGGCGATCCGCGCGCTGCCGAGCGCACCTTCCAGCTGCTCAGCCAGGTGACGGGCCGTGCCGGCCGCACCGGCAAGAAAAGCCTCGGCCTTTTGCAAACCTACCAGCCCGACCACCCGGTGATGCGGGCGATCGTCTCCGGCGATTCGGAAGCCTTTTACGAGCGCGAGATCACCGAGCGCGAACGCGCCGCGCTGCCGCCTTTCGGCCGGCTCGCCGGCATCATCGTCAGCGCCGCGACGCGCGGCGAGGCGGAAAGCCATGCGCGCGGCTTGCGGCGGGCGGCGCCTCAGGCGTCCGATCTCTTCGTGCTCGGCCCGGCCGAGGCGCCCTTGTCGCTGATCGGCGGCCGCCACCGCTTCCGCCTGCTGGTCCAGGGCGAACGGCGCGCCGACATGCAAGGTTTTATTCGCGCCATGCTGGCCGAGGGGCCGAAGCCGCGCGGTTCGGTCCGCGTGCAGGTCGACATCGACCCACAGAGCTTTCTATAAGCTCAAAACAGTCCAACGGAGCGTTCGCGCAATGAAAACCCTTGGCCTCATCGGCGGCATGAGTTGGGAATCGACGGCGATCTATTATCGCCTTCTCAACGAGATCGTGCGCGAGCGGCTCGGCGGGCTGCATTCGGCGAAGTTGCTTCTGTGGTCGTTCGATTTTGCCGAGATCGCCGAGCGGCAGCATGCGGGCGATTGGGCAGGCGCCGGCGCGCTGCTGGTGGAAGCGGCGCGCAAGCTGGAGACGGGTGGCGCCGAAGGCCTGGTGATTTGCACCAACACCATGCACAAGCTGGCCGGCGAGGTGCAGGCCGCGGTATCGGTTCCGCTCATCCATATCGCCGACGCCACAGGCCGCGCCGTCGTAGAGGCCGGCGTCAAGCGCCCGGCGCTGCTCGCGACCCGCTTCACCATGGAGCAGGAGTTTTACAAAGGCCGGCTGGCGGAGAAATACGACCTGCAGCCGATCGTGCCGGACCAGGCCGGCCGCGACATGGTGCACCGGGTGATCTACGACGAGCTTTGCCAGGGCATCGTGAAACCAGAATCGCATGCCGCCTATGTCGGGGAGGTCGGCCGCATGCGGCGCGAGGATCAGGTGGACAGCGTCATCATGGGCTGCACCGAGATCACCATGCTGATCGGCCGGGGCGACTTCGACTTCCCGGTGTTCGACACCACGCGAATCCATGCCGAGGCCGCAGTCGATTTCGCGCTGTCCTGATGCGCGATTCCTAATGTGCCTGCATCCTCTGGCGCGCCGCTTTTCCCTCGCTAGAATGTCGGTGTTCAAAGCAAGAAATAGGAGGGGGATAGGATGGATTTCGCGTTTCCGTGGCCGGCGAGCCAAGGCGAGTGGCTGGCGTGGTCGAGCGCTGTCGTCACGCTGGCTCTCGGGCTTTTCCTTTTCCTCGCGCCAGGGCTAGCCTTCCGCGTGCTGCGCCTGCAGCCGAGGCCGGAGAAAGCGGCGGCGATCGCCGAGGGGCGCGGCCGCATGTCGGGCTTCTATCTCGGCGTCAGCCTGTGCTGCATCCTGCTTGCGCAACCGCTGCTCTATATGGCCCTGGGCTTCTCCTGGCTGTTCACCGCTTTCGGCCGGCTCTTGTCGATGATGTCCGACGGCGCCAACACGCCTTTCAATTGGGCCTCCATCGTGATTGAATTGGCTTTGGCGGCGCTGCCGCTGGCCTTTGCCTTCGGCTTCGTGCCGTAAATTCGCGACTAATCCTGCACGTAGGATTGGACTCTGTCGCCCGATGCGACAAAAGTGCCTGAAAAGCATGCCGGACGATGCATTGCGGTCTTAAAAAGCCTGTGCTAGACGGCAATCGACTTTCGACCGGGGATAGCGGAAGCCGCGCCTCGGGATTTGAAAAATTGCAGTAAGGTCAAAGATTTAGCCAGAGTTTTTGCTCGCGCCAACAATCTGCGGCCTGTCAGACAAGAGAAAAGACGGTCCGTGGCCCAATCGTCATCGCCAATCTCAGCTGTCGCAGAACGCTATGCCGGCTCGCTGTTCGAGCTCGCGCAGCAGGAAAATTCGGTCGCCAAGGTCGAGGCCGACCTCAACGGCTTCGAGGCGCTGCTCAACGGCAGCGACGACCTTACCCGCCTGATCAACAGCCCGGTGTTCTCCAGCGAGGACCAGGCGAAGGCGATCGCGGCGATCGCCGACAAGGCCAACATCACCGGCCTGGTCGGCAATTTCCTGCGTGTCGTTGCCCGCAACCGCCGCCTGTTCGCGGTGCCCGGCATGATCAAGGCGTTCCGCCAGATCGCTGCCGAACATCGCGGCGAGGCATCCGCCGAAGTCACCTCGGCGCATGAATTGACGGCGGCGCAGCAGACCGAGCTCAAGGCGGCGCTGAAAAGCATCGCCGGCAAGGACGTCGCCATCGCGATCACCGTCGATCCGTCGCTGCTCGGCGGGTTGATCGTCAAGATGGGCTCGCGCCAGATCGATACGTCGCTCAAAACCAAACTCAATTCGCTCAAGCTTGCACTGAAAGAGGTCGGCTGATGGACATCCGCGCCGCGGAAATTTCCGCAATTCTGAAAGACCAGATCAAGAATTTCGGCAAGGAGGCGGAAGTCTCCGAAGTCGGTCAGGTGCTGTCCGTCGGTGACGGCATCGCCCGCGTCTACGGCCTCGACAATGTCCAGGCCGGCGAGATGGTCGAATTCCCCGGCGGCATCCGCGGCATGGCGCTGAACCTCGAAGCCGACAATGTCGGCGTCGTCATCTTCGGCAACGACCGCGACATCAAGGAAGGCGATACCGTCAAGCGCACCGGCGCCATCGTCGACGTTCCGGTCGGCCCGGGCCTGCTCGGCCGCGTCGTCGACGCGCTCGGCAACCCGATCGACGGCAAGGGCCCGATCAAGGCCACCGAACGCAAGCGCGTCGACGTCAAGGCGCCCGGCATCATTCCGCGCAAGTCGGTGCATGAGCCAATGTCGACCGGCCTCAAGGCCATCGACGCGCTGATCCCGGTCGGCCGCGGCCAGCGCGAGCTGGTCATCGGCGACCGCCAGACCGGCAAGACCGCCATCATCCTCGACACGATGCTGAACCAGAAGTCGGTGCACGACAACGGCCCCGAGAAGGAAAAGCTCTACTGCGTCTACGTCGCCGTCGGCCAGAAGCGCTCGACCGTCGCGCAGTTCGTCAAGGTGCTGGAAGAGCGCGGGGCGCTCGACTACTCCATCATCATCGCCGCCACCGCGTCCGATCCGGCGCCGATGCAGTTCCTGGCGCCGTTCGCCGGCTGCACCATGGGCGAGTACTTCCGCGACAACGGCATGCATGCGCTGATCAGCTATGACGATCTGTCGAAGCAGGCCGTCGCCTATCGCCAGATGTCGCTGTTGCTGCGCCGCCCGCCGGGCCGCGAAGCCTATCCGGGCGACGTCTTCTACCTGCACTCGCGCCTGCTCGAGCGTGCCGCCAAGCTCAATGACGACAACGGTAATGGTTCGCTGACCGCGCTGCCGATCATCGAGACGCAGGCCAACGACGTGTCGGCCTATATCCCGACCAACGTCATCTCGATCACCGACGGCCAGATCTTCCTCGAGACCAATTTGTTCTTCCAGGGCATCCGCCCGGCGGTGAACGTCGGTCTGTCGGTGTCGCGCGTCGGCTCGTCGGCGCAGATCAAGGCGATGAAGCAGGTCGCCGGCTCGATCAAGGGCGAGCTCGCGCAGTACCGCGAAATGGCGGCCTTCGCGCAGTTCGGCTCCGACCTCGACGCCGCCACGCAGCGCCTGCTCAACCGCGGCTCGCGCCTGACGGAACTGCTGAAGCAGCCGCAGTTCTCGCCGCTCAAGACGGAAGAACAGGTCTCGGTGATTTTCGCCGGCGTCAACGGCTATCTCGACAAGCTGCCGCTCAACCAGGTCGGCAAGTTCGAGCATGGCCTGCTGGCTCACATGCGCTCGGCCGGCAAGGACGTGCTTGACGGTATCCGCAAGGAGAAGGCGCTGTCGGACGATCTGCGCGCCAAGCTCAAGGCCGAGATCGACGCTTTCGCCAAGACCTTCGCCTAAACAAGCAGCCGGACGCTCGGGATCAGGTTTGAAGCATGCCTTCATTAAAAGACCTTCGTAACCGTATCGCCTCGGTCAAGGCGACGCAGAAGATCACCAAGGCGATGCAGATGGTCGCCGCGGCGAAGCTGCGTCGCGCGCAGGAAGCGGCGGAAGCGGCGCGTCCCTATTCCGAGCGCATGGGCGCGGTTCTGGCCAACATCACCCAGGCGATCGGCGGCGGCGGCGATGCTCCGGCGCTGATGACCGGCACCGGCAAGGACGACGTGCATCTGCTCGTCGTCTGCACCGCCGAGCGCGGCCTGTGCGGCGGCTTCAACTCGCAGATCGCGCGTCTGGCCCGCGACCATATCCGCAGGCTTCTCGCCGACGGCAAGCAGGTCAAGATCATCTGCGTCGGCAAGAAGGGTTACGACATCCTGCGCCGCGACTACGCCTCGCTGATCCTCGAGCGTGTCGACCTGCGCGAGGTCAAGACGCTCGGCTTCGTCAATGCCGACGCGATCGCGCGCAAGGTGATCCACCTGTTCAGCCAGGGCGAGTTCGACATCTGCACGCTGTTCTACTCGCAGTTCAAGTCGGTGATCAGCCAGATCCCGACGGCGCAGCAGATCATCCCGGCGGCAGCGCCTGCTTCGACCGCCGCCGAGGCGACAAGTGGTGGCAACGCCGTCTACGAATACGAGCCGGAGCCGGGCGAAATCCTCTCCGACCTCATCCCGCGCAACATCGCGGTGCAGATCTTCCGCGCGCTGCTCGAAAACGCGGCCGGCGAGATGGGCGCCAAGATGAGCGCGATGGACAATGCGACGCGCAACGCCGGCGACATGATCAACAGGCTGTCGATCACCTACAACCGCCAGCGGCAGGCGCAGATCACCAAGGAACTGATCGAAATCATTTCGGGCGCCGAGGCGCTCTAATCACGCGCCGAGCGGGACACCCGCCGGACGGCGTGAACAACGGATAGACGAAAAGGGCAAAGACGATGGCGAAAGCAGCTACCCCGAAGACCGCCGCCAAGGCGGCAGAGGCCCCCAAAGCGGCGGCAAAGGCCGCCCCGGCCAAGAAGGCGGCCGCTCCGGCAAAGGCTGCGGCTCCGGCCAAGGCGGAAGCGACCGCCAAGGCCCCGGCCTTCGCGGCCAAGCGCGTCGGCGCCGCCGGCAAGGTCCGCCAGGTCATCGGCGCCGTCGTCGACGTGCAGTTCGAAGACCATCTGCCGGCCATTCTGAACGCGCTGGAAACCGAAAATGTCGGCAACCGCCTGGTGCTTGAAGTCGCCCAGCACCTCGGCGAGAACACCGTCCGCTGCATCGCCATGGACTCCACCGAAGGCCTGGTCCGAGGCCAGGACGTCTTTGACACCGGTGCGCCGATCTCGGTGCCGGTCGGCCCGGGCATGCTCGGCCGCATCATCAACGTCATCGGCGAACCGGTCGACGAGGAAGGCCCGGTCGACGGCGTCGAGCTGCGCGCCATCCACCAGCCGGCCCCGGCCTATATCGACCAGTCGACCGAAGCGCAGATCCTGGTCACCGGCATCAAGGTTCTCGACCTGCTCGCGCCCTACGCTCGCGGCGGCAAGATCGGCCTGTTCGGCGGCGCCGGCGTCGGCAAGACCGTGCTGATCCAGGAACTGATCAACAACGTCGCCAAGGCCCATGGCGGCTTCTCGGTGTTCGCCGGCGTCGGCGAGCGCACCCGCGAAGGCAACGACCTCTATCACGAGTTCATCGAATCTGGCGTCAACAAGAAGGGCGGCGGTGCCGGCTCCAAGGCGGCGCTGGTGTACGGCCAGATGAACGAGCCGCCGGGCGCGCGCGCCCGCGTCGGCCTGACCGGCCTGACGGTCGCCGAGTATTTCCGCGACCAGGGCCAGGACGTGCTGTTCTTCGTCGACAACATCTTCCGCTTCACGCAGGCGGGCTCGGAAGTGTCGGCGTTGCTCGGCCGTATTCCGTCCGCCGTGGGTTACCAGCCGACGCTGGCCACCGACATGGGCGCGCTGCAGGAGCGCATCACGACGACGACCAAGGGCTCGATCACCTCGGTGCAGGCGATCTACGTGCCGGCCGACGACTTGACCGATCCGGCGCCGGCGACCTCGTTCGCCCACTTGGACGCCACCACCGTGCTCAACCGCGCCATCTCGGAAAAGGGCATCTATCCTGCCGTCGATCCGCTGGACTCGACCTCGCGCATGCTCGACCCGATGGTCGTCGGCGAGGAGCACTACCAGGTCGCGCGCCAGGTGCAGTCGATCCTGCAGCGCTACAAGTCGCTGCAGGACATCATCGCCATCCTTGGCATGGACGAGCTGTCGGAAGAGGACAAGCAGACCGTCGCCCGCGCCCGCAAGATCGAGCGCTTCCTGTCGCAGCCGTTCTTCGTCGCCGAAGTGTTCACGGGTTCGCCGGGCAAGCTGGTCGATCTCGCCGACACCATCAAGGGCTTCAAGGGCCTTTGCGCCGGCGACTACGACCACCTGCCGGAAGCCGCCTTCTACATGGTCGGCGGCATCGAGGAAGCGGTCGAGAAGGCGCAGCGCCTCGCGGCTGAAGCGGCCTGATGAACAATGCCGGACCCGGATACGCTTCAGGCGATCGGGTCCGACTGCTTCAGCTCAGCGATGAATTCCTGTCGGATATGCCCGAAGAAGACGTCGCGGATCTGAACACTCTCATTGGTCGAGAGTGGATTGTGGAAGAATGGCATGAAGATCTCGGTCAGTTGGAGATATCCAACTCCCTGAGCAAAACGGAAACCATACATTTCGTGTGGGTGCCGCCCGAATGGGTTGAACGGATACGATAATGGCTGAAGCTTTCCAATTCGAACTGGTCTCGCCGGAGCGGCTGCTCGTTTCCGAGCAGGTCGAGTCCGTCGTCATCCCGGGCGCCGAGGGCGAGATGACCGTGATGGCCAAGCACGCGCCGGTCATGACCACGATCAAGCCTGGCGTCGTCACGGTGAAGACGGCTGCCGGCGCCGAAGAGCGTTACGTCGTGTTCGGCGGTTTCGCCGACATCCTGCCGTCCGGCTGCACGCTGCTTGCCGAATCGGCGGTGCATGTCAACGACATCGACCGCACCGACCTTGCCCGCCGCATCCAGGAGGCCAAGGAAGACGCCGCCGACGCCAAGGACGACGAGAGCCGCAGCCGCGCCGAACAGTTCCTCAGCCAGCTTACCACGCTGGAAGGCGCGTTGCTGCCGGCCTGACATCTGCTCTGACACGAGATTGAAAGGCGGGGCTTGCCCCGCTTTTTTGTTTGTTGGACAGTCCGCCCTGCTTTGTCAGAGGGCAACGGATGTCCGACAAATCAGGCTCGCGATCAAGATGGTCGACAGCGCTCGTGGCGCTGTTAGGCGGGCCTTTCGGCGGCTTCCTGTGGATCGGCGCCGGTCCCCTGGCGATTGCCTGGCTCATCGTCATCAGCTTGCTGTCGATCGCAATCGGCTATGCCGGCTTTCCGGTTTTCCATGGCGTGAACCTTGCTTGGGCCACCAATATCGTCTGGTTCGGCCTGGCTGTGCTATCCGTGGTGATCGTTGTCCCGTTCGTGCGGCGTTTCAGACCCGATAAATGGTATGCGCACGGACTTTGGGTCCTGGTCCTTGTCGCTCTCGCTTCCTACGGCGCGGCCTTCGCCATCCGTACCTTCCTGTTCCAGCCTTTCTCGATGCCGTCCGGCAGTATGGAGCCGACGCTTCAGGTCGGTGACTATTTCTTCGCCTCCAAATACGCCTATGGCTATGGCCGCTACAGCGCTCCCCTCGGCGTGTTGCCGATCGACGGTCGGGTGCTGGGCAGCCTGCCGAAACGCGGTGATGTGGTGGTCTTCAGGCCGCGCACCGATACCGATACGGATTACGTCAAGCGCATCGTCGGCCTGCCCGGGGACCGGATCCAGATGATCGACGGCCGGCTCCATATCAATCAGGTTGCCGTCAAGCTCGAGGATCTCGGCGAATATTCGACCGACGAGATACGCTCGGCGCGGCTGCAGCGCGAGACGCTGCCCGAAGGCGTCTCCTATCTGGTGATCGACTATACCGCGAGTTCGGCTGGCGACGACACGCCCGAGATCGTGGTGCCGGCGGGCGAGTACTTCATGCTGGGCGACAATCGCGACAACTCCGACGACAGCCGGTTCGCCATGGGCACGGTGCCCTACGCCAATCTGGTCGGCAAGGCGGTGCGGCTGTTCTGGAATTCGAACGGCGTCAATTACACCGCGCGCCAGGTGGTGAACGGATCGGCGGGCAGATAGTCCGCGGCGACGAAGCGCTACTCTGCCAGCCTGGGCAACTCGTTGCCGATGCCAAGTGCGGCGAAAGCCAGCTTCGGACCGCCCTGGTTGAGGTGAACGAGGTGGGCGGCGACGAAATCGATCAGCGTTTCGCGCTCGGCATGGCCCTTGGCAAAGCCTGCCAGGTCGAACACGGAAGCAGCCATCTCCCGCGTCGGCAGAGCCTTTTGGAAGACCTCCTTGAGCGGCGCGTCGAGCGGGTCGGTGAAATGGCTCTCCGGCAATGTCGAGCCGCGCGCCGCGCAGGCGGCGATCCAGGCGGCGACGACCAGCGACAGATGCTCGGGCAGCGCGCCATCCTCGAGCCTGGCGAGTGAGGAGGCGACGATGCGCTGCGGCAGCTTCTGGCTGCCATCATTGGCGATCTGCGCAGTACGGTGAGCGAGCGCTGTGTTCGAGAAGCGCTCCGCCAGCTCGGCCGTGTAGGCGGCGGTGTCGAGCCCGGCATCCTGCGGCAGCGTCGGGATCGCTTCGGCCCAAAGCCGGTCGGCGAACTGCCGGATCGCCGGGTCGCCGAAGGCGCGGTCGACGGTGGCGTGGCCGCTGAGCAGGCCGAGATAGGCGATGCCGGAGTGCGCACCGTTGAGCAGCCTCAGCTTCATGTCCTCGAACGGGCCGACATCCTCGACCATGGTGACGCCGAACCTCTCCCAGGCGGGCCGGCCAGTGGGGAAGCGGTCCTCGATCACCCATTGGCTGAACGGCTCGGTCATCACCGGCCAGGCATCCTCGATCCCGAGCTCGCCGGTGACTCGCGCACGGTCGGCATCGGTGGTGGCCGGCACGATGCGGTCGACCATTGACGACGGAAAAGCCACTTCGGCGGCGATGTGGCGCGCGAGCCCGGCATCACCGTGGACGTCGCGCAATTTGGCGAACTCGATCAGCAGCCGGTGCAGCGTGGCGCCATTGGCCGGCAGGTTGTCGCAGCAGAGCACGGTGAAAGGCGGTGTGCCGGCGGCACGGCGGCGCGCCAGCGCCTCGGTCAGGAAGCCATGCGCCGTCTTCGGCTTTTCCGGGTTTGCCAGGTCGTGCGCGATGTCGGCATGGCCCTTGTCGAGCGTGCCGTCTGCGGCCCTCAGATAGGCCTTTTCGGTGATGGTCAGCGTGACGATGCGGATGCGCGGGTCGGTCAGCGCGGCAAGCACGGCGCCAGGGTCTTCCGGGGCGACGAGCAGCGACTGGATCGAACCGACGACCTGCAATTGCTCGCCGGCGCTGTCCCTGATCGCCAGTGTATAGAGCCCGTCCTGCGGCGCCAACGCGTCCCGCGTGTCAGGGCTGCGCAACGAGACGCCGACGATGCCCCAATCCGTTTCTCCGTCTGCGAGGCAAGCGTCGAAATAGGCGGCCTGATGCGCGCGGTGGAAGGCGCCGACGCCGAGGTGGACGATGCCGGGCGTGATGCCGGCGCGGTCATAGCGCGGGACGGAAGCCGGTATAGCCGCAATCGTCATATTCGACAGGCGCTTCTTCATCGGATGCGAAGTCTCCAATCCGTCGCGGCCGGGACAGCCAGGATCAAGGCAAAGTCGCTGGCGGCGTAGCATTCGCCGCCGCCGCCGACAATGCCCGTGGCACGCACAAGGTGGCCGCGGCGCGCGCAGGCGGCGCAG
Organism: Mesorhizobium sp. CU3; assembly: GCF_006442965.1. GTDB lineage: Bacteria > Pseudomonadota > Alphaproteobacteria > Rhizobiales > Rhizobiaceae > Mesorhizobium. The sequence continues at coordinate 38,868 of NZ_VFWX01000020.1, forward strand.
CTTTTCGTGTGTTGACAGCATTTCCCACCGATCCTACCGGTGGATCGCCGAGGAGGGATCGACGTGGCTGCTTTGACCGATCCGGATCTGCTGTTCGCCGCCGAGGGGCGTCCGCTTGCGCTCGCCCGCGCACTCTATGCCTCGGTTCGCGACCTGCCGATCGTCAGCCCGCACGGTCACACCGACCCGCGCTGGTACGCGCTGAACGAACCGTTCCCCGATCCGGCGCAATTGCTGATAGTGCCCGATCACTACATCTTCCGCATGCTGTTCAGCCAGGGCGTGCGGCTGGAGGATCTTGGCGTGGCGACGCTCGATGGCGCGGCGGTCGAGACCGATGGCCGAGCGATCTGGCGCCGCTTCGCCGAGCACTACTACCTTTTCCGCGGCACGCCGACCCGGCTCTGGCTCGACCATGTGCTGGAGCATCTGTTCGGCATCGAGGAGCCGCTCGGTCCAGGCACTGCCGACCGCCACTACGACACGATCGCCGCGCTGCTCCAGCGCGAAGATTACCGTCCGCGCGCGCTGTTCGAGCGCTTCAACATCGAAGTCATCGCCACGACCGAAGGCGCGCTCGACGATCTCGCCTGGCACAGAATGATCCGCGACAGCGGCTGGCGTGGCCGTGTCGTCACCGCCTATCGGCCGGATGCCGTGGTCGATCCCGATTTCGAAGGATTCTCGGCCAATCTCGACCGTCTAAGCGACATCACCGGCTGCGATACCGGCACATGGGCGGGCTATCTCGATGCGCATCGCAAGCGGCGCGCCTTCTTCAAGGAGTTCGGCGCAACTTCCTCCGATCACGGCCACCCCACGGCCGAGACCGCCAACCTTTCCGATGCGGCGGCGGAAGAATTGTTCAACCGTGTCCGTCGCGGTTCGGACGATGCCCGCGAGCGAAAACTGTTCCGCGCCCAGATGCTGACCGAGATGGCCAAGATGAGCCTGGACGACGGGCTGGTGCTGCAGATCCATCCGGGATCATGGCGCAATCATTCGCCGGCGATCTTCCAGAAATTCGGCCGCGACAAGGGTTTCGACATCCCGACCAGGACCGACTATGTGACGGCGCTGAAGCCGCTGCTCGACTGCGTCGGGCTGGAGCGCGATCTCAGCGTCATTCTCTTCACGCTCGACGAGACCAGCTATGCGCGCGAGCTTGCGCCGCTTGCCGGCGTCTATCCGGCGTTGAAGCTCGGGCCGGCCTGGTGGTTCCACGACAGCCCGGAAGGCATGCGCCGCTTCCGCGAGATGACCACCGAGACGGCCGGCTTCTACAACACGGTCGGCTTCAACGACGACACGCGCGCCTTTCCGTCGATCCCGGCGCGCCACGATGTCGCCCGCCGCGTCGACTGCGCGTTCCTGGCGCGGATGGTGGCCGAGCATCGGCTGCGCGAGGACGAAGCGCATGAGCTCGCCGGCGAACTGGCCTATACGCTTGCCAAAAAGGCCTATCGGCTGTGAGCGCAGGGGGGGTGAGCGTGACTGATCTCTCAGCCTTCAGTCTCACCGGGAAACGCATTCTCGTCACCGGCGCCAACACCGGCATCGGCCAGGGTATCGCGGTGGCGGTGGCGCGCGCCGGCGGCTCGGTCGTCGGCGTCGGCCGTTCGGCGATGGAGGAGACGGCGCAACGGATCGCCGCGGCCGGCGGCGGCTTCGAGGAGGTCGCCGCCGATCTCGGCGATCCGGAAGCCGCTGCGGCGATGCTGGAGCGCGTCTGGGACGAAAGCGGTCCGCTCGACGGCCTGGTCAACAATGCCGGCATCATTCGGCGCGCCGATGCGGTGGAGTTGACTGAGGCGGACTGGGACGAGGTTATGGACGTCAACCTCAAGACCGTCTTCCGGCTCTGCCAGGCTTTTGCCAGGCGCGTGCTGGCCGGGCCGGGGCGACGCGGCAAGATCGTCAACATCGCCTCGGTGCTGAGTTTCCAGGGCGGCATCCGCGTCGCCTCCTACACCGCCTCGAAGCACGGCCTGCTCGGCCTCACCCGGCTGCTCGCCTGCGAATGGGCGGCGAGGGACATCAACGTCAACGGCATCGCGCCGGGCTATATCGAGACCAACAACACCGAGGCGCTGCGCGCCGATCCCGACCGCAGCGCCGCCATCCTCGGGCGCATCCCGGCCGGTCGCTGGGGCCGGCCCGAGGACATCGGCGACGCGGCGGTGTTCCTGCTGGCGCCGGCGTCGGACTATATGCATGGCGCGGTGGTGCCGGTCGATGGTGGCTGGCTGGCGCGCTAGAGTAAGTTCGAATGGAGCCAGGCGATGACCGATGTTTTTTCTCACGCGGGCGCAAAAGCCTGGGAGCCGACGCCGGATGGCAACAGGCGGCGCGTGCTGGTGCATAGCGAGGAACTGATGATGGTCGAGTTCGCCTTCGACAAGGGCGGGGTCGGCGCGCTGCATTCGCATCCCCATGTGCAGGCAAGCTATGTCGCCGAGGGCCGCTTCGAGGTCACCATCGACGGCCGCTCGGAAATCCTCGAGACCGGCGGCAGCTTTATCGTCCCGTCCAATCTGGTGCACGGCGTCAAGGCGCTGGAGGCCGGGCGGCTGGTCGACAGTTTTGCGCCCCACAGGGCCGACTTCATCGATTGAGTTCTCCGTCGCCGCAACGAAAAGCCCGCGCCGTGAAGCGCGGGCTTGTTGCCTGGACGCCATGTTGCTCTTGGCGCCGCCGCGGTACTCAAACATCGCCGCAGAAGGCAACGGTGCCGCAACATGGTGAATATACGTTTAACGGCCGACGACTTCAGCGCTGCTGCAAGGCAAGCCGCAGGCCGAGCGCGCAATAGATGCCGCCGACCACCTTGCCTTGCCATTTCAGCACAGCGGGATTGCGGCGCAGGAAGGCGCCGAGACCGCCGGCGCTGACGGCAAAGACGACGGTGCTGAACAGGCCGAGCAGGACGAAGATGACGCCGAGCATCATCAGCTGCAGCGCCACGAAACCGCTTTGCGGGTGCACGAATTGCGGCAGGAAGGCGAGGAAGAACAGCGCCGTCTTCGGGTTCAGCACTTCGGTCAGGATAGCCTGGCGGAAGGCCTTGCCGGCTGAAATCGGCAACGTCCTGCGCGCGAGGTCGGTCGGCGCCTTTTCGAGTATGGCGCGGATGCCGAGATAAACCAGGTAGGCCGCGCCTATATATTTGATGACGCTGAACAGCATCGCCGATGCGGCGATGACCGCCGAGATGCCGACGACCGCCATGATGGTGTGGACGACGTCGCCCGCCGCGACGCCGGCGCCCGTGGCGATGCCGACCCTGGTGCCCGAGCTGGTGGCGCGCGCCACGGTGAGCAGCGTCGCCGGCCCCGGAATGAACACAAAGCCGAACACGACCGCGATGTAGGTGATGAGCGTAGCGGGATCGATCATGCGAAGGCTCCTGTGCATCGGCGGCGGCCGGCAGTGGGCGCCTGGCGTTATAGCACCGCGGAACTGACCAGAGGAGGTGCATCCCGCCTTTGGCTTCGAACTTCCGTTTCAACGCACGCCGTTGTATCGAAACCTGGAGCCGAACGATGCCAAGGCGGCCACGGGCGGCGCCGGCGGGATCATTCCTTGAAGGGGCCAGCTTGGAAGAGCGAGCGACATGTGAGACCCAGCCAAGACGGGCTGGAGTGCCCAGGCAGCCTGCCGCATGATCGCGCAACCCATTCTCACCGCGAGGCGGCATGGACTGATCGTGGCGCCTGACATGTTGCCCGGCGGCGATGGGACCAATATCAACGGGCCGTCGCTGATCGGCATGCCTGACTGGGCGCCGAGGCGGCTCGGCGCCTATCATCTCTACTTTGCCGACCATCACGGCTCCTATATTCGCCTCGCCTATGCCGATTCGATCCACGGTCCCTGGCGCATCCATCCCGGCGGTGTGCTGTCCCTCGATCAATGCCCGTTCATCGAAGACCACATCGCGTCTCCCGACATTCATGTCGATCAGCGGAATCGTCGCTTCGTGATGTATTTTCACGGACCGGCAAGAGGCGGCTGGGGAAGCCAGACGACCTTTGTCGCGACATCCGGTGACGGCCTTCATTTCAATCCGCTTTCCGAGCCGCTCGGGCCCTCCTATGCCCGTTTCTTTCACCACGACGGGTGGTGGTACGGTTTTCTCGGGACAAAGGCTGTCACGGTCTTCCGCTCCAGGACCGGCCTCTCCGATTTCGAGCGTGGCGCGATCGTTCTTCCCGGCATCAAGGGTCGTCCCACGCCGCGGCATCTGGCGCTGCAGAAATCCGGTCGCTGGCTGCGGGTCTTCTACACGCGCAGGGGCGATGCGCCGGAACGGATCCTTCACGGCACGATCGATCTCGCCGAGGACTGGCGCGACTGGGCGGTGCGAGGCGAGACCGAACTGCTGCGGCCGCAGACGGACTTCGAAGGCGCGGGTTTGCCGGTCCGTGCTAGCCGGGACGGGGCGGCCGAAGGCGCGGAGAACGCGTTGCGCGATCCCGCGATCTTCGAGGAGAACGGCCGCACCTGGCTGCTGTACGCCGTCGCCGGAGAGAGCGGTATCGCCCTGGCCGAAGTCACTTCCAAAGACGTCCCTGCCAAGGCAGCCCTGACGCCGGCGATCACTCTGAGCCGCGGTGCAAGACGACTGTTCTGGCGCCTGCGCAAGGCCGCGCGGCGGCTGCCGTCGGCAATGACGTTTCGCAAACGGATCTTCATCGCCGGCTGTGCCCGCAGCGGAACCACGCTCAGCCGCCGTTTGATGGAATGTTTCGACGATATCCATGTCCATACGGATGAGGCGCCCTATCAGGCGCTGCTCAAACTGGACCGCCCGCAACTCAATCTGGTCGTCAAACGCACCCATGAGAGCCATAAGGACATCGAGCATCTGCCTGCCTCGGTCGGTCTGATCTATTGCGTGCGGCACCCTTTCGACGTGCTCACCAGCTCTCATCCGGAGACTGTGAACGAGCGGCGTTTTCATGTAACGACCGATCGCTGGGAGGCGGAGTATGACGGGTTGATGCGCCTCAGAAAGGCGCAGCCCGACAGAGCCGTTTTCTATTTGCGCTACGAGGAACTGATCGCCGAGCCGGATATCGTCCAGGCCAGGATCGCGCGATCGTTCGGCCTTTCGCCGGTCACCCTCTACAGCCGGGACCCGGACAATCCGATACGGGGGACGTCGCTGAGAAAATGGGAAAGCAATGAAGAATTCCGGACCTACCTGCATGGCCTGCCGGCGGCTTTCCTCGCCCGCGTGGAGAATTTCTGCCGCGAGTTCGGCTACGAAACTCCGGACCTCATGTTGACCACAGGAGCGCGGTGATGCCGGCGCAAGCAGCGAGCCTGCGGGCCGAGGACCCAAAGCGGCGCGTCTTGAAGGACGTGTTCGGCTTCGACGATTTCCGTCCCGGGCAGGTTGCAGTGATCGAGGCGCTGCTTGCCGGGCGCCACGTGCTGGCGGTGATGCCGACGGGCGCGGGCAAGTCGCTCTGCTACCAGGTGCCGGCGCTGGTCAAGGGCGGGCTCGCCCTCGTGGTCTCGCCGCTGGTGGCGCTGATGCAGGATCAGGTCGCGGCACTTCGGCTCGCCGGCGTCGCTGCCGACACCATCAACTCCTCGCTCGACCGCGACGCCAATGTCGCGGCCTGGCGCCGGGTGGCGGCCGGGCAGACAAGGCTGCTCTATCTGGCGCCGGAACGGCTGATGACCGAGCGCATGCTCGAGGCGCTGTCCCGGCTGGACGTCAAGCTGATCGCCGTCGACGAGGCGCATTGCATCTCGCAATGGGGCCCGGCCTTCCGGCGCGAGTATGAAGACCTGTCGCGGCTTCGCGGCATCTTCCCGCAAGTGCCGATCATCGCGCTGACGGCGACCGCCGACGAGGCGACACGCACGGACATCGAGGCGCGGCTGTTTGCCGGGCGCGCCGAAACGCTGGTGCTGGGCTTCGACCGGCCCAACATCAAGCTGGCCATGGAGGTCAAGCAGGACAGCAAGCGCCAGCTGCTGCGCTTCGTCGAGCGTCACCCCGGCAAGAGCGGCATCGTCTATTGCCTGTCGCGCAAGAAGACCGAGGAGATGGCGGCCTTCCTGGAGAAAAACGGCGTGCGGGCGCTCGCCTACCATGCCGGCATGAGCAAGGAGGCGCGCGAGGCGAACCAGAACGCCTTCATGACGCTCTCCGGCGTCGTCATGGTGGCGACCATCGCCTTCGGCATGGGCATCGACAAGCCCGACGTCGCCTATGTCTTCCACACCGACCTGCCGGGCAGCCTCGAGGCCTATTACCAGGAGATCGGCCGCGCCGGCCGCGACGGACGCTCGGCCGAGGCGCATATGCTCTATGGCGCCGGCGACATCCGCACGCGCCGCATGTTCATCGACGACGAGGATTCCTCGCCCGAACACAAAAGGCGGGCGCATCGCCGTCTCGATACGCTGATCGGCTATTGCGAGACGGCGCAGTGCCGGCGTCAGGTGCTGCTCGGCTATTTCGGCGAGGAAGCGCAGGCTTGCGGCAATTGCGACAATTGCCTCGACCAGGCGCCGCGCGCGGATGGCTCAGCCGAGGCGCGGCTCATCCTGGCGGCGGTCGCACAGAGCGGCGAGCGCTTCGGCGCCGGCCATGTCCTCGATATCCTGCTCGGCCACGAGACGGAAAAAGTGCTGGCGAGAGGCCATCAGAGGCTGGCCAGCTTCGGTGCCGGCGCCATGCATCGTAAGACGGTGTGGCTGTCGCTGGTCAGGCAATTGGTCGCCGGTGGCTTCCTGGTGCCGGATCCGGACGGCTATGGCGGTCTCGCCATCTCCGAAAGCGGCCGCGCGCTCGGCCGCGGCGAGGTTGGCTTCGAGTATCGCGTCGAGGGCCGCGATCGTCTGGCGCGCGGCAGGAAGCGCGCCGAAGCCGCGGCTGGCGGTGACGGCGTCTATGCTTCCCTGCTGGCGGCGCTCAAGACGCTGCGCCTGCGGCTCGCCAAGGAACGCCAGGTGCCGGCCTATGTGATCTTCTCCGACCGCACGCTGATCGACATGGCCGAGCGTCGTCCGCAGGACCTCGACGATTTCGCCGAGGTGAACGGCGTGGGTGCTGCGAAGCTCAAGGAGTTCGGCGAGGTTTTTGTCAGGGCGATCGCGGCGCACGGGGCGGGCTAGGTCGGCTGCGATCGGGTCAAGCCATGGTGTGCTGAATTTTTCACTTTTGCCCCGCCGACACGACGAAATTCCGACAAAAGGCGCGTCCGAGAAGCTTTAGGTACGGCGCTGCCGGGACATCTCGGCGCAAATTTCGACGGCCAGCAGCCGAGTAGACTCGCAATGACCATAACCATCGACAATGCCGCAAGCTGGCGCGACATCGCGCGCGTCGGCGACGGCGAGATGCTGGCGCTGACCGACTCCGCCTGGGATCGCATCGCCTATGCGAACCGCATCGTCGCGAGCCTCGTCGAGAAGGGCATCCGCGCCTATGGCGTGAACACCGGGGTCGGCGCGCTCTCGAGCCAGATCGTGGCGCCGGCGCTGCAGGAGAAGCTGTCGCGCAACATCATCTTCAGCCATGCCTGCGGCGTCGGCGAATTGGTGCCTGAGCGCGGCATCCGCGCCGTCATTGCCGTGCAGGTGGCGAATTTCGCGCATGGCCATTCGGGCGTGCGGCCCGAAATCGTGCGCAACCTGCTCACCTTCCTCGAGCGCGGCTGCGTTCCCGACGTGCCGTCGCGCGGGTCGGCCGGTTATCTCACCCACAATGCCCATATCGCGCTGGTGCTGATCGGCGAGGGCAGGGCGACGGTCGCCGGACGCAGGATGAGCGGCCGCGAGGCGCTGGCCGAGATCGGCCTGGAGCCGCTGGTGCTGGGCGCCAAGGAAGGATTGAGCCTGGTCAACGGCACGGCATGCGCCACCGGCCTGACCAGCATCGCGCTGGTCCGCGCCGAGCGCCTGCTCAGCTGGGCCGATGCAGCCGCGGCGCTGACGCTGGAAGCCGCCGGCGGGCAGATGGCGGCCTTCGACGAGACCGTGCTGGCCATGCGGCCGTCGCCTGGCATAGCGGCGGTAGGCGCTACGGTGCGGCGCCTGCTCGACGGCAGCGGGCTGATCCAGGCCGCGCAAGGCAGCCGCACGCAGGACGCGCTCAGCCTGCGCGCGGTGCCGCATGTGCATGGCGCGGCGCGCGAGGTGCTGGAGCGCTCGGCACTGCTGGTCGATCGCGAGCTGGCTTCGGTCACCGACAATCCCGCCGTGGCCGGCACGATCGACGAGCCGAAAGTGTTTTCGCAGGCACATCCGGTGGCGCCGGCGCTCGGGCAGACCGCCGACGCCCTGACGATCGCGCTGGCGCAGGTCGCGGCGATGAGCGAACGCCGCATCGACCGCCTGGTCAACCCGCTGGTCAACAACCTGCCGGCATTCCTCGCCGCGGAAGGCGGCTGCAATTCCGGCTTCATGATCGCGCAATACACCGCCGCTTCGCTGAGCAACGTCAACCGGCGGCTGGCCGCGCCGGCGGCGACGGACGGCGGCGTCACATCGGGCCTTCAGGAGGATTTCCTGGCGCACCCGACCGTGGCGGCCAACAAGCTTCTGGCTGTCATCGACAACGCCGAATACATCCTGGCCATCGAACTCATGGCGGCGGCGCAGGCGCATGATTTCCTGTCCGGCAAGGCCGCGCGGGCCCCCGGCACGGACGCCATCTACCGTGCCGTGCGCCAGCGCGTCGCCCAATATAGCGACGACCGTCCGCTGTCCTGGGACATGGAAAGGCTGCGCGACTTCATACGCGAGGTGGATATGGGGCCGGTGATTGGCGATTTTTGACAAAGATTGCCAAAATATGCCATATGAACTTTGTATGGAGGTCGATATGGCGACGATGAACGTATCCTTGCCCAAGCCGATGAAGGAGTGGGTGGAGGCGCAAACCGAGACGGGGCGCTACGCCAATGCGAGTGATTATGTGCGCGATCTGATCCGCAAGGATCAGGAACGCAACGATAAGATCGCGGCTATGCAGCGATTTGTCGATGAGGGCCTTGCAAGCGGCATAAGCAACCGCGGCATGGATGAGATTCTCGCGGATGCGCGGGCGCGGGCTGAAAAGGAACGTGCTACCAGGTGACGTACCGTCTATCCCGCGAGGCTGATGAAGACATTGTGCGCATCTACGTCGAGGGTGTGCGCCGCTTCGGGAAGGTGCAAGCCGAGACCTATCACGAAGAACTCAAATCCCGTTTCGAGCTACTGGCAGATAGTCCGCGAATAGCGCGGGAGCGGTTTGAGTTGTCGCCGCCAATGCGCATTCATCCGTTCAAGGTCCATCTCATCGTCTACCGAATCGAGGAAGGCGGAGATGTCTTCATTGTCCGGGTGCGTCACGGACACGAGGATTGGGCGGGAACCGCCTCTTAAGCTTCGGAGGGCATCCTGCTTCCGGCTAATGCCAAAGGCACACTCGCACGTCCTTCCCAGCGTAGCATGCGCCTTCGCGGTGAAGGTCTTCCCATCTTTCGTCGCCGTGGGTTTCGTCAATCTCCGCGTTCGAATAGCCTGCCCAGCTATCACCGTCCTTGTAGATGACGGCCCAGTAATCCTTGGACATTTCACCGGCCCCGCTATGCGGGTCGGGGTAGTCGATGCCTGCAAAAACCTGCTTGGGGCCCTGGATGTTGAAATCGCCGCCCTTCTCGATCTGGTAGGAGCATTTTCCGGATATGCGGGTCTCACCCTGAACGACAAGCAGGCAGCGACCCCATTTATAACCGCTCGGCAAACGATGCTGTGCCGCGTGCGAAGGCGAAGCGGAAAACGCCATTGCAAGGGCAACCGCGATGGTTCGCCCGGCCATAAGCCACTCCACGGAGCGACCGGATACTGTTGGATTCCGCCCAGAGCGCATGTTGAACGGCCCTCCGCAGGTTGATCCCTGAGACCATATGTTGTCGAGCATAGCGGGACATTTGTCACGTGAGTGTATGCTGCTTCACGGCCGGGGCATGGATCGATTGGGGCGGCACGAGAGCAATACGATCGCTATCAGGTCATGCAGCGCACACGCCCAAGAGCGATTGCGTCCCGTCTCCGGTAGTATCAGACGGCTGCGATGGCCGGCTGGGTAGAGGCCGACGAACATGCTCGACGCTATGGCAAGCTCTCATGGCACATCAGCGGCGAAACTAACCGCCGGGTGCCCCCTGCACACTCATCTTGAGACCGTAAACACTCGTGGTCGCCGTGATGAAGAGCAGATCGTTGTCTTTGCCCGCAAAGGTCACATTTGTTGGCTTTTCCGGTACTTCTATACGTTCGATCCTTTTGCCCGCCTTATCGAACACCAACACGGCGAACTCGGTCAGATAGACATTGCCCTTCTCGTCGATTGTCATCCCGTCCGAGCCGAAATTGCAGAAAAGACGTTTGTTCGTGAGAGCGCCGTCGGGATTTATGTCGTAGGCGTAGGTCTTGCCCGCTCCGTAGTCTCCCACGTAAAGCACCTTTCCGTCTGCCGTACCAATGATGCCGTTGGGCTTGAACAGGTCGGCCGTCACACGCGTAACGGTCTTGTGGTCGGGCGTGACAAAGTAGACGTTTTGCCCCTCCACCCGTGTACTTTGGTCGTGATCTGAATCGAAATCAGGGTCGGTAAAATAGATGCCGCCGTCTGGACGAATCCATAAGTCGTTCGGGCCGTTGAATACCTTGCCGTCGAAGTTCGTCACAAGCACCGTGACTGTCTTGTCGGGCGCGACGGACCACAATTCGCCCTTCTCGGGGGCAGCGACGATCAGGTTGCCGACCTTGTCGAAAACGGTTCCGTTCGCACGTCCAGCTGGCTTGAGCCAATCAGAAAATTTCCCGTCTGCCGCTCTCCATTCAACAATCCGGTTATTTGGGTCGTCGGTAAAGAACACGTTGCCATCAACATCCGCCGCCGGGCCTTCAGTGAATCCATAGCCTTCAGCCAACTTCTCCAGCTTCGCGCCAGACGCGATGATAGGCGAATCCGCAGCGAAGGTGGAATTGGCCGTGAGCGACAGAACGGCGAGAAGGGTGCAACTGAATGCTTCCAGTGTTCGCATGGTCGGCTCCTCCGGAAAATCCAAGTTTGTGCCTCTGGAGGCCGTCAAGCAAGCCTTTATAAGCGCTCACTTGGCAAGCGATTGCTTATGAGGCTAGGGAAGGCTTCGCATGCAGCGGCCACAGGCGGGTGCCAGAGCGAGCGGGACGTGTCGGCGGCGTAGGACAGCGGCGGCGAAGGCTGCGCATCCTATGGGCCATAAGCGCATCCCACTCTGCCTTATGGGGGAAATCTGGCGGAGAGGGAGGGATTCGAACCCCCGATACCCTTGCGAGTATGCCGCATTTCGAGTGCGGTGCATTCGACCACTCTGCCACCTCTCCGCGAGGTCATGGTCGGCCGTTGCCGGCGCGGCGCACTAGATAACGGCTGACCGCGCCAGTTACAAGGCCCTATTCGAGCGATTTGCGGCTTCCTGGAAACGCGCCGTCGAGGCGAAGGCCCAACCTCCTGTCGCGCGCTCAGGGTTTCTTCGCAGTCTTGCCGTCCGGTGGAGGCGCACCTTCGGCGGATGGCGCGCCGGGAACGTCGTAGGCGGCGCGCTCGGTCATGGCAGCGATCACGCTCTTTTCCAGCGCTGCATAGGTCTTGCCGTCATTCTCGCCGGAAAAGATCACCACCGCGGCATAGCCCGCCTCGTTGACGAAGAAGAACGAGCCGCCGGTCTTGGGATAGTCGGGCATATGATGGTGCAGCAGGCCATCATGGTAGTACTGCGTGCCCAGCGCCGTGCGCCTGATGCAGACGCCGAAGCCATAGGCCGGCTTGCCGGCGAAGCGCGGGCAGGGTGCTTGCGTCGGCGGCGATTTCCGGCCCTTGGCGTAGGCAGCGTCGCCGGGCAGCGCATCGAGCCATTGCCGTGTCGCCGGTCCCAGCGCGCCGGACTCTCTGTCGAAGGCGTAGAGGAGTTTCGCGTAGTCGTCGGCCGAGATGTCCCAGCCGCCGTTCGGGGCGCGGGCGGCCAGTGTGGCATCGATGACGCCGGCATCGGCCGGCAGGCCGAGCCTGGCAAAAACCTTGCCGCAGGTGGCGGGATAGGCTCGGCCGCCGATCGACTGGGCGACATAGCCCAGGACCAAATAGCCGCTGTCGCTGTAGGAGATCGTGCCGCCGGGGTCGAAGTCGAGCATGGTTTGCGTCGCCGTGCGGAAGGAAGCGGCGACCGAATGGTCGTGCTTGTCGTCGAAGGCGTTCTTGGTCAGGCCGGCGCGGTGGGTGAGCAGTTCCTCGATGGTGATCGCCTTGAAGCGCGGATCCTTCGGCTCGCCGCCCTTGTGATTGCGGGCGAAATAGCCGGCAAGCACGGTGCCCAGCGGCTCGGTGAGCGACAATTGGTTATGGTCGACAAGGCCGGCGATGCAGAGGCCGGTGATCGCCTTGGAGAGGCTCGCAACCGGCTGGCGGTCCGTCGCCTTCCAGCCGTGGTCGAAGGCGCCGACGATGTCCTTGTGCAGCGCCACCGCCACTTCGGCATCGGCAATGTGATGCTCGGCCATCCAGGAGGTGACCGCGGCATCGACATCCGCCGCGACCTCATTCGGCTTGGCTGAAGCCGGCGCGGCGCAGGCCGCGAGAAGAACGGCCAGAACCGGCCAGGCCTGCAACCGCCTCAGCATCCTGTCTCCCCCCGAATGCCTGCATCGTCAGATGCGATGTTGCCATGACCGGTCCGACAGCGCCAATAACAGTCTCGGCAACGGCCGATAGCGGCTCTGTGCCTTGACTCAGCTTGCCTTGACGCTCTCCTTGCCTTGACTCCGGCGCAACCTTCGGTTAGGGACAGCCCGCATTCGGCGTGGAGGCTCTTCCGCGCCGCTTGTTTTTTGAACCCGCAGACTGACAAAAAGACGGCCGAACCGCCTGAAGCGGTTCATAAAGGCCGACCGAACAGCGAAAGGCAAAAAATGTTCGCAGTCATCAAAACGGGCGGCAAGCAGTATCGCGTCGCCGCCAACGATCTCCTGAAGATCGAGAAACTCGAAGCCAAGGTCGGCGATATCGTCGAGATCGGCAATGTGCTCGCGCATGGCGAGGGCGAGAATGTCGTCTTCGGCGCGCCGTTCGTCGATGGCGCTCTGGTCACGGCGGAAGTCGTCGAGCAGGGCAAGAACCGCACCGTCATCGCTTTCAAGAAGCGCCGCCGCCAGAATTCGCGCCGCAAGATCGGCCACCGCCAGCTTCTGACCACGGTGCGGATCTCCGAGATCCTGCTCGGTGGCGCCAAGCCGGCGAAGAAGGCCGCCGCCAAGCCGGAAGCCAAGGCCGAGGCGAAGGCTGAAGTCGCCGCCGAGGCGAAGGCCGAAGTGGCTGCGAAGGAGCCCAAGGCCAAGAAGGAACCCAAGGCTGAAGCTGCCCCGAAGGCAGAGGCCAAGGCTGAGACCGCCGCCGCGCCGCTGTTCAAGGCGCCTAAGGGCGAGCCGGACGACCTCACCGTTATCAAGGGCATCGGCCCGGTCGCGGCCAAGGATCTCGCCGAGCAGGGCATCGTCACCTTCGCGCAGCTCGCCAAGCTCTCCGACAAGGATGTCGCCAAGATCGACGAGCACATGCCGTTCAGCGCCGACCAGATCAAGGACTGGCGCGAGCAGGCCAAGGAACTGGCGAAGAAGTAATTTTTCCGGCGACGAAACGTCGCCGGTACGGACTTGAAACGGAACGCGAACGCGTTCATAAGACCATTCAAGCGCCTTATGGCGCATCGGAGTTAGTCAAATGGCACACAAGAAAGCTGGCGGTTCGTCGCGCAACGGTCGCGATTCGCACTCCAAGCGTCTGGGCGTGAAGAAGTTCGGCGGCGAAGCCGTCGTCGCCGGCAACATCATCATCCGTCAACGCGGCACGACCTGGCATCCGGGCACCAACGTAGGCATGGGCACGGACCACACCCTCTTTGCGCTCGAAGCCGGCGCAGTCGCCTTCAACAAAAAAGCCAACGGCCGAACCTACGTTTCGGTGAACCCGATTACCAAAGCAGCGGAGTAGCCGGTTCCGCACCATAACACCGGCGCCCATCTCGGGAACCGGTGTCTGGCCAGGCCAGGAAAAGGATCAGGAGAGATGGGCTTGCCCTCTCTCCTTTTTCATTTTCTTGCCCTGGAGGACTAAAATGGTTGCCGAAGCGGAAGACACCGAAGACGAAAGTTACGCGATCGATTGCCCAGTGCTGGCCACCGAGCGTCTGGTCATGCGCGCCCCGCGCAACAGCGATCTCGAGCAACTGGTCACCCTTGCCGACAACCGTCACGTTGCCGAAATGCTGGCGCGCATGCCGCATCCCTATGGCGAAGCCGAGGGGCGGGCTTTCCTCGCCATGGCTTCGTCGCGGCGCGCCGGCATCGTCTATGCGCTGACGCTTGCCGGCACCGGCACCTTCGTCGGTTGCGCTGGCTTGAACACCACCGACCGCGGGTTGGAGCTCGGCTACTGGATCGGCGAGCCCTACTGGAAGCGCGGCTATGCGACGGAAGCCGCGCATGCGCTGGTCGATCTCGCCTTCCAGAAGACCTCGATCCAGGTGCTGCATGCCTCGACAAGGGTGATCAATCCGGCCTCGCGGCGTGTCATCCACAAATGCGGCTTCCAGTATGCCGGCCAGGGTATGCTGAACTCGATCGTCGCCGGCCAGGTGCCGGTTGAGCGTTACCGCTTGGATCGCAAGACGTGGACCAGCTTGCGCAACTGGGTCCACTTCTAAGATGGGCCGATATTCAGGTGATGCCGGCCTGCGAATGACGGCTTCCTGCGCTTCCGGTGCTCACGTGCCTCAAGCACGCTCCGCTCCGGTTCTCGAGAACCAGTGTTTTCGGCTCGGCCTGACCTGAATCTCGACACACCTCCGCGCGGTGCATTGGATCGAAGGTCAAAACCGCTCAGCCGAGCTCGGCCCACAGCGGAAGGTGGTCCGATCCGACGGCCTGCCGGTCGGACCACAGGCGCTGCAGCGATTTGGCCAGCGAGGCGCTGGTGAAGATGTAGTCGATGCATTTGTGACGACCGGCATCGGCTGGCCGATCCGGATCGACCCAGGTGACGAGATCGGCGACGGCAAGGCGCTGGGCGGCGTCGACGGCGAGATCGGCGGTCAAGGGCATGCCGAATTCATGGTCCGGGCGACCGGCAAGCTCGACATACTCGGGCGAGCCCGGCAGCATGTTGAAGTCGCCCATGACGATGAAGGCTTCCGGATAGGGCAGGTCCGGCAGGCCGATCTCGGGGATGCCCGACAGGCCGCCGCCTTCCAGCGCGTAGTTCAACAGGCGCTGGCGCAGGAAGCGGATCTGGCTCTGGCGCTCGACCGGGCTGCGGTGGTCGAGGTGGGTGGAATAGAAGCGGATGAAGCCGAGCGGCGTCTCGATCAGCGCTTCGAGCGCGCCGCGCTGGAAGTTCATCGCCTCGAGGCTGCGGCTGCGCGGCAAAAGGAGATTTCGCGACAGATGAATGGGCGTCTTCGAGAGCACCATGTTGCCGAGCTGGAAACTCTCCGAGATGGCGCGGCCGTTCTCGATACGCGCGCTGATGTTGACCTCGAAATTGCTGCCATAGGCGGCGAAATAGTCGGGCAGCGCCTCGCCGATCTCGGCCACCATGTCGCGGTTGCCGTTTCTCGGATTGTTGCGGGTCACCTCCTGCAGCGCGATCACGTCGGCGCCGCGCACCGCCTCGGCAATGCGGCCGAGGTCGTATTTGCCGTCGAGACCGATGCCGTATTGTATGTTATAGGTGACGATCTTCATTCCGCGCCCCTCCAGTCACTCCCCGCACCAGTGCTACCGCGTCCTTGGCAAAAGGGCATCCGGCGCTTTAGTCGCAAATCGGTCTCGCCCTGAATCTCAACTTGCCTTAGAGCAATCGCTCAAGGTCATCAGCAGAAACTCGAAACGACGATGAAATTCCTCGACCAGGCCAAGGTTTACATCCGATCCGGCGACGGTGGCGCCGGATCGGTATCGTTCCGGCGCGAAAAATTCATCGAGTTCGGCGGTCCGGACGGCGGCGACGGCGGCCGCGGCGGCGACGTCTGGGCGGAAGCGGTCGACGGGCTGAACACGCTGATCGACTACCGCTACCAGCAGCATTTCAAGGCCAAGACCGGCACGCACGGCATGGGCCGCAACATGACCGGCGCCAAGGGCGCCGATATCACGCTGAAAGTGCCGGCCGGCACGCAGATCTTCGCCGAGGACAATGAGACGCTGATCTGCGACCTGACCGTGGTCGGCCAGCGCTTCCTGCTTGCCAAGGGCGGCAATGGCGGCTTCGGCAACCAGCATTTCAAGACCTCGACAAACCAGGCGCCGCGCCGCGCCAATCCCGGCCTGCCGGGCGAGGAGCTGAACATCTGGCTCAGGCTGAAGCTGATCGCCGACGCCGGCCTGGTCGGCCTGCCCAACGCCGGCAAGTCGACTTTCCTCGCCGCCGTCACCGCCGCCAAGCCGAAGATCGCCGACTATCCGTTCACGACGCTGCATCCCGGCCTTGGCGTCGCCCGCATCGATGGCCGCGAATTCGTCATCGCCGACATTCCGGGCCTGATCGAGGGCGCGCATGAGGGCGTCGGCATCGGCGACCGCTTCCTCGGCCATGTCGAGCGCACGCGCGTGCTCTTGCACCTCGTCTCGGCGCAGGAGGAAAATGCGGGCAAGGCCTACAAGACCGTGCGCGCCGAGCTCGAGGCTTACGGCCATGGTCTGGCCGAGAAACCCGAGATCGTCGCGCTCAGTCAGGTCGATATCCTCGATCCGGATGCGCGCAAGAAGAAGGTGGCGTCGCTGAAGCGCGCCGCCGGCCGCGCGCCGATGCTTTTGTCGGCGGTCACCGGCGAAGGCGTCGAAGCGGTGCTGCGGGCGCTGATGGCGGTGGTCGCCGAAGCGCGAGACGCCGTGCCCGCCCCCGTCGAGACGCGCTGGCAATGACCATGACGTCGTTGAAGTCCTACAAGCGGATCACCGTGAAGATCGGTTCGGCGCTGCTCGTCGACCGCGCGACCGGCCTGAAGCGCGACTGGCTGACCTCGCTTGCCGACGACATCGCCGTGCTCGCCAATGCCGGCGCCGAAGTGCTGGTCGTCTCGTCGGGCGCGATTGCGCTCGGCCGCACCATTCTCGGTCTCGGCAAGCGCGCGCTGAAGCTCGAGGAAAGCCAGGCGGCGGCCGCCGTCGGGCAGATCGCGCTTGCCGGCGCCTGGTCGGACGCGCTCGGCAAGGACGGGCTGAAATCCGGTCAGATCCTTTTGACGCTTGGGGATACCGAGGAGCGCCGCCGCTACCTCAATGCGCGCGCCACGATCTCAACCTTGCTGAAGATGAAGGCGGTGCCGGTCATCAACGAGAACGACACGGTGGCGACCTCGGAAATCCGCTATGGCGACAATGACCGGCTGGCCGCGCGGGTGGCGACCATGATGGGCGCCGACCTTCTGGTGCTGCTCTCCGACATCGACGGGCTCTACACCGCGCCGCCGGCCAAGGATCCGCAGGCGAAGTTCATCCCCGTGGTCGACCGCATCACGCCCGACATCGAGGCGATGGCGGGCGCGGCGGCTTCGGAACTGTCGCGCGGCGGCATGCGCACCAAGCTCGATGCCGGCAAGATCGCCAACGCCGCCGGCACGGCGATGATCATCACGTCCGGCACCAGGCTGTCGCCGCTCATGGCGATCGAGCGCGGCGAACGCGCGACCTTCTTCAAGCCGAGCGCCAATCCGGTGAAGGGCTACAAGACCTGGATCGCCGGGCAGCTCGAACCGGCCGGGCGGCTGACTGTCGATGCCGGCGCCATCGGCGCGCTGAAGTCCGGCAAATCGCTGTTGCCGGCAGGGGTGAAACTGGTCAGCGGCAACTTCTCGCGCGGCGATACGGTGGCCATCCTGTCGCCGGAAGGGCGCGAGATCGCGCGCGGGCTGGTTGCCTATGATGCCGCCGATGCCGTAAGGATCGCGGGTCTGAAAACGGCCGAGATCGAAAATGTGCTCGGCTATGAGGCCCGTTCGGCGATGATCCATCGCGACGACCTTGTGGTGAGCGTTGCCGGCGACCAGATATTGGCCGACGACTGACCAAAGCGAAGGATAGCCATGCTGAAACTGCATGAAAAATCCGGCGAAGACACGATCGTGCTGATGGCTGACATCGGCCGACGCGCCCGCGCTGCCGCCCGCCCGCTGGCCGTCGCCCCAACCAAGGCCAAGAACGCCGCGCTTGCCGCCATGGCCGACGCCATCCTGCGCAACGAGCAGGCGATCCTGGAGGCCAATGCCATCGACATGTCGAATGGCGAGGAGGCCGGACTGTCCGGCTCGTTTATGGACCGGCTGAAACTGACGCCGTCGCGCATCAAGGCGATGGCCGAGGGCATTCGCGAGATCGCAGCGCTCAAGGATCCGGTCGGCGATGTGATCGCCGCATGGGATCGGCCGAATGGGCTCCATATCGAGCGTGTGCGTACCCCGCTCGGCGTCATTGGCGTGATCTATGAAAGCCGGCCAAATGTGACGGCGGATGCCGGCGCGCTCTGCCTCAAGGCGGGTAATCCGGTGGTCCTGCGCGGCGGTTCGGACTCGCTCAATTCATCCTCGGCGATCCATGCCTGCATGGTCGAAGGACTGAAGGCGGCCGGCCTGCCGCAGGACGCCATACAGCTGGTGCCGACCACCGACCGCGCCGCCGTCGGCGAGATGCTGAAGGGCCTTTCCGGCAATCTCGACGTCATCATCCCGCGCGGCGGCAAAAGCCTGGTAGGGCGCGTGCAGAGCGAGGCGCGTGTGCCGGTCTTCGCGCATCTCGAAGGCATCTGCCATCTCTATATCGACCGCTCGGCCAAGCTCGACATGGCGGTGCAGATTGCCGTCAACGCCAAGATGCGGCGCACCGGCGTCTGCGGCGCCGCCGAGACGCTGCTGGTCGACCGTGCGGTCGCCTCCACGCATCTGGTGCCGATCCTCGAGGCGCTGCGCGCCGCCGGCTGTGAGATCCATGCCGATCAGGATGTGCTGAAGGCGTTCTCCAACGCCAGCCCGGCGACCGATGCCGACTGGGTGACGGAATATCTCGACGCCATCATCGCGGTGAAGCTGGTCGACGGCGTCGGGGAGGCGATCGAGCATATCGAGACCTTCTCCTCGCATCACACCGAGGCGATCGTCGCCGAGGATGCGAAGGCGGTGGATCGCTTCTTCAACGAGATCGACTCGGCAATCCTTTTGCACAATGCCTCGACGCAATTCGCCGATGGCGGCGAGTTCGGGATGGGCGCCGAAATAGGCATCGCCACCGGCAAGATGCATGCGCGCGGACCGGTCGGCGTCGAGCAACTGACCTCGTTCAAATACCGCGTGCGCGGCTCGGGGCAGGTGAGGCCGTGAAGCTTGTTGCCTTAAGGGATTGAAGCTTGCGGCCCAGCACCATGCTTTCGTCCCTTCAGCCCGTCGTTCCTTCGCGCTATCTCCGCATGCCTTACGCCGCCAAGGGCCTGACCGTCGGCCTGTTCGGCGGTTCGTTCAACCCGCCGCATGCCGGCCATGCGCTGGTCGCCGAAATCGCGCTGCGCAGGCTGGCACTGGACCAGTTGTGGTGGATGGTGACGCCCGGCAATCCCTTGAAGAGCGCGCGCGAGCTGGCGCCGCTGGCCGAGCGCATCGAGCTTTCGGAAAAGATCGCGCGAAACCCGAAAATCAAGGTCACCGCTTTCGAGGCGGCGCAGCATGTGCGCTACACCGCCGACACGCTGGCGCTGGTCAAGGCGCGCAATCCGGGCGTCGACTTCGTCTGGATCATGGGTGCGGACTCCCTGCGCGACTTCCATCGCTGGCAGCGCTGGCGCGAGATCGTGCTGACCTTCCCGATCGCGGTCATCGACCGCCCCGGCGCCACGCTTTCCTTCCTGTCATCGGTGGTCGCCAAGACCTTCGACTATGCCCGCATCGACGAGGGCGACGCGCCGCTGCTTGCCCGCATGCGGGCGCCGGCCTGGACCTTCATCCACGGCCCGCGCTCGTCGCTGTCGTCGAGCGCTATCCGCAAGGCAGCGAAGGGCTGACACCGGCGATGTCGTTTTTGAGGCGGCTTTCCGCCTGCCGCTGAGCCAAGCTGCGCAGCCATGCTGACGCAGAACCAAGCCACGACCGACGCCATCCGCGCCGAACAGCCGGCGCCGCTGATCGCCATTGCCAGCGTCATCGTCTCAATGGCGCTGATCGCGATCGGCAACGGGCTGATGTTTGCCTATATCCCGGTCCGCCTCGGCGCCGACGGCTTCGACCCGACCTGGGCCGGGCTGATCGTCACCGGGCTTTCGGCCGGCGGGCTTGCCGGCTGCATCCTGACCGGGCCGCTGGTCAAACGAGTCGGCCATGCCCGCGCCTTCATGGTGCTTTCGGCGCTGATCGCGCTGTCAAATGCTGCAATCGGCGCCGGGCCGATCCCGCTGTTGTGGATCGCGGCGCGTGCGCTTTACGGCTTTGCCATATGCGGCCTGTTCATCGTCGCGCAAAGCTGGCTGAACGATGCCTTGCCGAATTCGATCCGCGGCCGGGTGATGGCGGTGTTCTATGTCGCCTATATCGCCGGGCTCGGCGTCGGCTATGCGACGCTTGCGGCGATCGACATCCATACGGCCGCCGCGGCGCTGATCGGCATCACCTTCACGGCGCTGTCGATCCTGCCGGTCGGCATGACGCGGCTCGCGCAGCCGCCGGCGCCGCAGGCGGCGTCGGTGGCGCTCCGGCAGGCCTGGCGCATCTCGCCGGTCGGCGTCGCCGGCATGCTGGCGGTCGGCGGGTTGTCGATGATCGTTTCCGGCTTCGCGCCGATCCACGCTACCGCCAAGGGCTATAGCCAGGCCGATGTGGCGCTTTTGTTGTCGGCGATGCCGGTCGGCACGCTAATCCTGCAGATCCCGCTCGGCTGGATCTCCGACCGCACCGACCGGCGCTACGTACTGGCGGGTGCGGCGGCGTTGGCCGTCGTCGCCAGCGTGCTCGCCATCGTCTTCGACGGCGGTGCGCTGATGGCGCTGGTGGTGATTTACCTCATCTGGGACGGTGCGGCGGAATCGATCTATGCGCTGTCCAGCGCGCATGCGGCCGACCGCGCCAACAAGGACGAGCTTTTGGCGCTGTCCAGCTCGATGCTGTTTGCCTGGTCGCTGGCGGGGTTCGTCGTGCCCGGCATCGTCACCGCGCTTTCCGCCGTCTTCGGCACTGCTACCTTCATCTATGTCGGCATCGTGATCGCATCCACATTCTGCCTGTTCGTGCTGTGGCGGGTGGTGGCGGCGCGGCCGACGCCTGCCGCCGCGAGCGGCAGCTTCGCGCCGATGTCGGCGCAGACGCCTTTGCCGGTGGAGCTCGCCTTCGGGCCCGACGAGACGACGGGCACGAAGAGCTGATCGGCCTTACTGCTTGCGCGCCTCCGGCGCCGGCACTTCCGGCGGCGGCAGCGGGATGGAAATGCCTTCGCTGTCGAAGGCCTGCTTGGCGCGCTTGGTCGTCTCGATCTGGGTCGAGAAATAGTCCCCGGCGGATGTCCAGTAGCGCAAGGTGAGCGAAACGGTGGTGTCACCGAGGCCGGCCACAAAAGCGATCGGCTTGGGCTCGCGGCGGATGCGCTTGTCGGCGTCGGCGATGGAAAGCAGCGTCTTTTGCGCGCGATCGATGTCGTTCCAGGAGCCGATGCTCAAGGCGATGTCGGCGCGGCGCACGCCGTTGCGGGTGAAATTGCGCACCGGCTGGTTCCACAAGGTCGAATTGGGCGCCAGCACATAGACGCCGTCCGCCGTGCGCAGCTTGGTGGCGAACAGGCCGATCTCCTCGATGGTGCCGGAGATCGAGCCAACCTCGACATATTCGCCAATGCGGAAGGGCCGGAGCGCCAAGAGCATGATGCCGGCGGCGATGTTCTGCAGCGTGCCCTGCAGCGCCAGCCCGATGGCCAGACCGATGGCGCCGATGGCGGCGATGATCGACGCGGTCTGCACGCCGAACTGGCCGAGCACCATGATGGTGACCAGGATCAGGATGGCGTAGCGGACGATCTTCGAAAAGAAATGGCGAAGCGTGGCGTCGAAGCCGTGGATATGGCCGAGGCCGGCGAAGATCGACCGCTCGGCGAGGCCGGCAATGAAATAGCCGACGACCAGAAGGATGACGGCGCCGATGGCCGAGAAGGAATAGGAGACGATCAGGGTGCTGAGCTGGGCGATCGCCGCCTGGATGGTGACGAGGACGGTTTGCGGGTCGGTGGGCATGGCGGGATTCCGGTTGGTGGGCGAGCCGATAACCCGCCCATCCAGGATCAGTTCCTGCTTTTTAGACCCTGCTAAAGCAGCGATCCGGGCCAATCAGCGGGACAGCGAAGGGCTCTCGTCTTGAAACTGCAATGGAACTCTGCCCATATAAGTGGTGTCACCTGATTTGCTGGGTGATTTGGTTGTTCTTGTTGGGAAAGGAAACACACTGAGAACAGCACTGCGGAAGAAGGCTGAAGTCATGCCTTCGCCGGCCGGGATCAGCGGAAACGACGCCGCGACCCTCGCCATCGACACAGTCCTTGCCAGTCTGGAAGACTCCAAGGCCGAAAACATCGTCTCAATCGACATCCAGGGAAAATCGAGCCTCGGCGACTATATGGTCATCGCCTCGGGCCGATCGCACCGTCATGTCTCGGCTGTCGCCGATCATCTCCTCAAGGCGCTGAAAGATGCCGGTCTCGGCAATGCGCGCGTCGAGGGACTGGCTGGCGCCGACTGGGTCCTGATCGATTCGGGCGACATCATCGTCCATGTCTTCCGCCCAGAAGTCCGCGAATTCTACAATCTTGAAAAGATGTGGCAGGCGCCGGACCTCGAGGAAGAGACCTTGCACTGAGCCTTGATCCGCATGCCGTGAGACCTCACGGTATGCGCCAAGAAGCTCCGCCGGGGCGAGGATGAAGATCACCGTTCATGCCGTGGGCCGTATGAAAACCGGCCCCGAGAGAGAACTCGCCGACCGCTATTTCGAGCGCTTTTCGAAGAGCGGGCCTGCGGTCGGGCTCGAATTTGCCGGCATTGTCGAAGTGCCCGAAAGCCGCGGGCAGAGCGCCGACGAGCGCCGCCGCGAGGAAGCCCAGAAGCTGCAGGCGCAGTTGCAGCCCGGCACGGTCCTTGTCCTGCTCGACGAACGCGGCAAATCGCTTTCCTCCGAAGATCTGGCCGGCCGCATCGGCCAGTTGCGCGACAGCGGCCGCAAGGCGCTGGTCGTCGCCATCGGCGGCGCCGACGGCCATGACAAAATTTTACGCGATCAGGCCGACTTGGTGTTGTCTTTCGGCGCGCTGACCTGGCCGCACCAGTTGGTGCGGGTGATGCTCGGCGAGCAGCTTTATCGCAGTGCCACCATTCTGGCCGGCCACCCGTATCATCGCTCGTAATTCGCGGTGGCAATATTTGCGCCGCTTTCGTAATTTCAACGAGCACAATGGATTGGGTTTATGGCCAAAGATAATAGCAGTCATGTCCGCGCCAGCGAGTATATTCGTGCCTTGATCCGTCGCGACTTGCAGAGCAGAAACGAAGCGTGGGACCGGCTGAAGGGCGAGCTTGAGCCGGGTCTTCGAGCTGAAGAGAGCGAATTCCGCGCCGCATCGGCACAGGATGTCATTCGTCGCAATCAAGGCCGCAGCCTTTAGGAGTGACGTAGGTATCCGGATTTCCGCCTCAATAGCTCGACATCACGATCATCGGTTGTCTACGCAATTCCGGACGGAAAACCGTACACACTTCGATGGAATTGCTCCGAGCAGGCCCATCCAACATGGTTGATGGTTCGTTAACGAAGCGGCGGATAGGTTAGAGGCCTGATGTCTGAAGGCTGGACCCCGATTACGCGCGCCTGGCGCAGCCGCTGCGGCTTGACCCTCGTCGCCGCCGTAATCGCGCTCGGGCCGGCGCGGGCGGCGGAAAACACGCTCGACATGGCGCCCGATCCGGACAAGAGCCGCGCCGAATACGAACAGGTTTCCAAGGAAATCACCTTGTCGTCGGAGCGGCTGGCCAAGCTCGCCGCCGACATCGCCTCGGTGCGCAAGGACTACGCCTCGATCACAGCGGCGCTGATCCAGTCGGCGATGACCGAGCAGAAGCTCGGCCAGGACATCGAGGATATCGGCGCCAAGCTGGAAGGGCTGAAGGCGGAGGAACAGAAGCTGCGCGCCTCGCTCATGGCGCGGCGGGACGTGCTGGCCGAGGTGCTTGGCGCCTTGCAGCGCATGGGGCTCAACCCGCCGCCGGCGATCCTGGTCAAACCGGAGGACGCGCTGTCGTCGGTGCGCAGCGCCATCCTGCTCGGCGCCGTGGTGCCGGAGCTGCGCCAGCAGACGGAAAGGCTGATGGCCGACCTCAAGGAACAGACCCGCGTTACCGCCTCGATCGAGGCCGAGCGCGCGCGACTCACCGCCGCCGTGACCGACCAGGCGGCGGAGAAGAAGCGGCTCACCATGCTGCTCGAGGCCAAGAAGAAGCTGCAGGCCGATACGCAAACGGCGATCGCGGCGGAACAGCAGCACTCGCAGGAGCTGGCGGCGAAGGCAAGCAGCCTGAAAGACCTGATCGCCTCGCTGGAAGCCGACAAGGCGCGCAAGGCTGCGGATCAGGCCAAGGCGGGTGACCGGAAATCGACCGACGGCGACGTCACGGCCTCCACGACAGAGCTCGCCGCGCTGCCGGTGCCCGAGGCCAATCAGTTGACCACTTCGGCACCGTTCTCTGCCTTGCAGGGCCAGGTTGCGCTACCGGTGATCGGCAAGATCAAGCTGCGTTTCGGCGCCGACGACGGCAATGGCGCGGCTATGCAAGGCGACATGGTTGCGACACAATCGGGGGCCATCGTAACCGCGCCGGCGGATGGAAACGTGCTTTATGCGGGACCGTTTCGTTCTTACGGTCAACTCTTGATCCTGAATGCGGGCGACGGGTATCATGTCGTTCTGGCGGGAATGAGCAGAATCAGCGTCGCGACCGGACAGTCGGTTCTCGCAGGGGAACCGATCGGCGCGATGGGAGAGGCCCGGGTGGCGAGCACCTCGGCCTCGCGGAACGGAAATGCGGTGCCGGAACTCTATGTCGAGTTCCGCAAGGATGGAAAACCCGTCGATCCTGCCCCATGGTGGGCGGACCGATTCTCTGGAAGGACGTGAAATGATGCGGAAACTGTCGCTTCTGTTTGCCGGCGCGCTGATGGGCGCATCGGCAATGAGCCTGGTCTACGGCGCGCCCGGCTCGGCGGCGAATGCTGCGGGGTCCGAGACCTACAAGCAGCTGGCGATCTTCGGCGACATCTTCGAGCGCGTGCGCGCGCAATATGTGACGCCGCCGGATGACAAGTCCCTGGTCGAGAATGCCATCAACGGCATGCTCGCCTCGCTCGATCCGCACTCGTCCTACATGAACGCCGAGCAGGCCCAGGATATGCGCGTCCAGACCAAGGGCGAGTTCGGCGGACTCGGCATCGAAGTCACCATGGAGAACGATCTGGTCAAGGTCATCACGCCGATCGACGATACGCCTGCCGCCAAGGCGGGCGTGCTGTCGGGCGACTACATCGCCAAGATCGACGGCGAAGAGGTGCGCGGCCTGACCCTCAACGACGCGGTCGAGAAGATGCGCGGCCCGGTCAACACGCCGATCAAGCTCACCATCCTGCGCCAGGGCGCCGACAAGCCGATCGAAATCACGGTCGTGCGCGACATCATCAAGGTCAAGGCGGTCAAGTACCGGGTCGAGAACGACATCGGCTACATGAAGATCACCTCCTTCACCGAGAAGACCTATGACGATCTCGAAAACGCGATCGACAACATCAAGAAGCAGGTGCCGAACGACAAGCTGAAGGGCTATGTACTCGACCTGCGCCTCAACCCGGGCGGCCTGCTCGACCAGGCGGTGAGCGTGTCTGACGCCTTCCTGAAGCGCGGCGAGATCGTCTCGACGCGCGGCCGCGATCCGAAGGACGTCACCCGCTTCGACGCCAAGCCGAAGCAGGTCGACGACATCAACGGCAAGCCGATGATCGTGCTGGTCAATGGCGGCTCGGCGAGCGCGTCCGAAATCGTCGCCGGCGCGCTGCAGGACCTGCGCCGCGTGACCGTGGTCGGCACGCAGTCCTTCGGCAAGGGCTCGGTGCAGACCATCATCCCGCTCGGCGAGAATGGCGCGCTGAGGCTGACGACGGCGCTCTATTACACGCCGTCGGGCAAGTCGATCCAGGGCAAGGGCATCACGCCCGACATCAAGGTCGACCAGCCGCTGCCGCCGGATCTGCAGGGCCGCGACCTGACCCGCGGCGAATCCGATCTCAAGGGCCACATCAAGGGCGCCGACGAGAATTCGAATGGTTCGGGCTCGGCCGCCTATGTGCCGCCGGATCCGAAGGACGATCTGCAGCTGATCTATGCCGAGCAGCTGTTGCGCGGCGAAAAGACCGATCCGGCGTTCCCGCCGAACCCGGACAAGGCCGTGCTGAACCAGTAATTGCGATCCGGCCGGCCCTCTGGCCGATCGATCAAAGCAATGCGATGCTGCCGGGACCGCGAGGTTCCGGCAGTTTGATTCGGGGCCTGGAGCATGATCCCGAAAAGTGGGAACCGGCTTTTGCCGCGCTGACCTTCGGTTCGGAAAAGATCATGCTCCAACAAAAGAGTCGGGGGCGCTGCGCGTCTGGGGTATAGCGCCGAAGAATGCGCAGGATTTCACGCAAAGCGTGACATTCACGTCAGGCGGCGTGCTGGGAACAGAAATTGGCTGAGATCGGCAAGGACATCGAACGCCCGCTCGGACAGACGCTCAGGTCCAGGCGGCCTGCCTCGCGCGGCATCAGCGGCGGCGCGGTCGCCGCGGCGCTCGCGGTGCTTGCCGTGATCGGCGTTTCCGGTGCGATCGCCTTTCGCGAAAAGCCGTTCCGCAAGCCGGAAGAGGTGGCGGTTTCGACGCCGAAGGTCGTCGCTGCTCCCGCCACGCCAGCGCCAGCGCCGGCTCCTGCGCCGGCACCGGTTGCCGCCGCGGCGCCGCCGGCCGGCACGCCGATGAAGAGCGGCGGCCCGCAGATCATCCATGTCCAGACCGAGGAGGGCGACGGCCCGCCGAAAGCGGCGATCGTCATCCGCGATCCCTCGACGCTCGGCCAGAACCTGAAAGTAGCGCATATCCCGGACAAGGCGCTGATCGAGGCAAGCGACACCGGTCCGCTGCCGATACGCTCGGCTGACGGCCGGCGGCCGTTCGATGTCTATGCGCGACCATGGTCCGGCGCGCGCGGCGCGCGCGTGGCGATCGTCATCGGCGGGCTCGCCGTGTCGCAGACCGGCACGCAGGCGGCGATCCAGAAGCTGCCGGCCGAGGTGACGCTCGCCTTCGCGCCGCAGGGCAACAGCATCGGCCGCTGGATGCAGGCGGCAAGACAGGGCGGGCACGAGATCGTCATGCAGGTGCCGCTTGAGCCGTTCGACTATCCGAACGTCAATCCGGGCCGAAACACGCTGACCGTCGCCGCCAGCCCGGACGAGAACTTGAAGAACCTGCACTGGGCGCTGTCGCGCACGACCAACTATACCGGCGTCATGAACTATATGGGCGCACGCTTCTCCGCCGATCCGAACGCGATGGCGCCGTTCATGGCCGAGCTAGGCAAGCGCGGTCTCGCCTATATCGACGACGGCTCGTCGGCGCGGACCCTGGCGCCCGACCTTGCTTTGAAGGACGGCGTGCCGTTCGTTGCCGGCGACACGGCGATCGACTCGGTGCAGGATCGCGGCGAGATCCTGAAGAAGCTCGACAGTCTCGAAGCGACGGCACGGGCCAAGGGGAGTGCCGTCGGCATCGGCTCGGCCTTCGACCTGACGGTCGACACCGTGACGTCCTGGATCGCGGAAGCAAAGAAGCGCGGCATCGAGATCGTGCCGATTTCGGCTGTCGCCATTGACCCGCAAAAAGGGTGACAGCCGTCTTGATAATCCTACTCCGGCGGCCATCTGGCGGCGTTTTCTGCGCTTCTACAGCGCCGCGCGTCCTTTGGACGCGCAAAGGACGCTGTAGCTTTTTCGACTGGCGTATGATCCTTTCCGAAAATCGATTTCGATTTTCGGGGTCATACGCTGCTCACGTACTTTAAGTACGCTCCGCTCCGGTTCTCGAAACCGCTCGCCACCTGCCTCGCCGGAGCGAATTCTCAAAACGGCTGGAATCCTTATGGCTAAAAAGATCGATCCCGAGACATTGCCCTATCGCCCGTGCGTCGGGCTGATGATCCTCAACAGGGCAGGCTTGGTCTGGGTCGGGCATCGCATCGCCGAGCCGGACAGCGAGTTCGCCGGCACGACGAAGCTCTGGCAGATGCCGCAGGGCGGCATCGACAAGGGCGAGGAGCCGATCGAGGCAGCCGGACGCGAGCTTTACGAGGAAACCGGCATGCGCGGCGTTTCGCTGCTTGCCGAAGCGCCGCATTGGATCAACTACGACCTGCCGCCGCATCTGGTCGGCATAGCCTTCAAGGGCCGTTACCGCGGCCAGACGCAAAAATGGTTCGCCTATCGGTTCGAGGGCGACGAAAGCGAGATCCAGATCAACCCGCCGCCGGGCGGCCATACGGCGGAGTTCGACCAATGGGCCTGGCGGCCGATGCAGGAACTGCCGGAACTGGTCGTGCCGTTCAAGCGCAAGGTCTATGAGCAGGTTGTGGCGGCGTTTCACCACTTGGCTCCTTAGCCCTCCATTCCCGGTTGTCGCGTAGGCCCCGTCGCCGTATTGATTGGCGATGCAATGAGCGGGGGTCGCCATGAACGACGACACCGGACGCGGGTTTCCGGCAGATGATTTGAGCGACGGTTCGACAGTGAGCGCGGCCGTCGCCGGCGCGATCCTGACCATCGATCTCGGCGCCATCCGCGAAAATTACCGGCGGCTGAAAGCGCGGCTGAACGGCGTGCGCTGCGCCGGCGTGCTCAAGGCCGACGGGTATGGGCTCGGCGGTGTACAAGTGGCATCGGCCTTGGCGAAGGAGGGCTGCGACATCTTCTTCGTCGCGCTGCTCGGCGAGGGCATGGCGCTGCGCGAGGCGATCGGGGCCGGCCCCGACATCTTTGTCCTGAACGGCTTGCTGCCGGGCTCCGAGCCGGAAGCGGTAGCATCGGACCTTGTTCCCGTTCTCAACAGTGCGCGGCAGATCAAGGCTTGGCGAGAGACGGCGCGGAGAGCCGGCCGCCGTCTGCCCGCCGCCGTCCAGGTCGATAGCGGCATGGCCCGGCTCGGCATGGCGCCGGCGGAGGTCGAAGCGGTGGCGCGCGAGGCCGGCGCCTTTGACGGCATTGATATCCGCTATGTGATGAGCCATCTCGCCCGCGCCGACGAGCCGCGCGAGGTGGCCAATGATGAACAGCGGCGTGAGTTCGACAGGCTGCGCGGGATGCTGCCGTCGGCGCCGGCTTCGCTGGCCAACTCGTCCGGCATCTTCCTGGGCTCCTCCTTTCATTATGATCTCGCCCGGCCGGGCGCGGCGCTCTACGGCGTCAATCCGACGCCGTACGACCCCAATCCGATGGCGCCCGTCATCCGGCTGCAGGCCAAGGTCGCACAGACGCGCGCGGTGGAGGAAGGCGCCGGCATCGGCTACGGCCACGCGCACCGCGCGAAAGGCCCGCTTAGCCTCGCGACCATCTCGCTCGGCTATGCTGACGGCTGGCACCGGCGCGCCGCCTCGGCAGCCTGGTTCGAGGGCGTGCGGTTGCCTTTTGTCGGCCGGGTGTCGATGGATTCGATCATCCTCGACATCTCGGCGCTTGCGCCCGGACAATTGGGCGAGGGCGATCTCGTCGAGCTGATCGGCCCCTCGCAGAGCGTCGACGAGGCGGCCGGCCACGCCGGCACCATCGGCTATGAGATCCTGACCAGCCTCGGCCCGCGCTTCCATCGCTGCTACCTCGGCGGGTGAAGCTTCTGATTTTGCGCATGTCTTTGTCGGGAAACCCGATGCCACTTTCGGGCGACATGCTTGACAGCGCCCCTTGGCGGGCGCGGCAAAATCCTGCACAGAGACAAAACGGCCAACGTGCCTCGGCGATGGCCGGCCTTCGAGGGAGCATGCGATGAAGATCATGGTGTTGGGCGGCGGCGTGATCGGGGTCACCACGGCTTACTTCCTCGCCGAGGCCGGGCATGAGGTCACCGTCGTCGACCGCCAGAAAGGGCCGGCGCTGGAAACCAGTTTTGCCAATGCCGGCGAGGTGTCGCCGGGCTATGCCTCGCCGTGGGCCGGCCCCGGCATCCCGGTCAAGGCGGTGAAGTGGCTCCTGATGAAGTACGGTCCGCTGGTGGTGCGGCCGGCTTTCGATCCAAACATGTGGTCGTGGCTGATCAAGATGCTGCGCAACTGCACGGCGGAGCGCTATGCGCTCAACAAGTCACGCATGGTGCCGCTAGCCGAATACAGCCGCGACACGCTGAAGGCGCTGCGCGAGACGACCGGCATCGCCTATGACGAGAGGACCCAGGGCACGCTGCAGCTTTTCCGCAAGCAGAAGCAGCTCGACGGCACCGGCGGCGATGTCGAGGTGCTGAAGAAATACGGCGTGCCCTACGAGATCCTCGACCGCGACGGCTGCATCGGCGCCGAACCGGCGCTGGCGGCCGTGCGCGACAAATTCGTCGGCGGCTTGAGGCTGCCCGGCGACGAGACCGGCGATTGCAAGATGTTCACCGACCGGATGGCCGAGCTTTGCGTGGCGCGCGGCGTGACCTTCGACTACGGCACGACGATCAAGCGCATCGTCCGCAACCGCAACCGTGTCGTCCAGGTCGGCACCGACAAGGGGTGGCGCATCGCGGACGCCTATGTGATGGCGCTGGGGAGCTATTCGCCGCAGTTCATGCGCAAGATGAAGCGGCCCATCCCGGTCTATCCGGTCAAGGGCTATTCGATCACCGTGCCGATCGTCGACGCGGGGGCGGCCCCGGTTTCGACCGTCATGGACGAGACCTACAAGGTGGCGATCACCCGGCTGGGCGACCGCATCCGCGTCGGCGGCACGGCGGAAATCTCCGGCTACGATCTTCGCCTGCACGAATCGCGCCGACGCACGCTGGAGCACTCGGTCGGCGATCTTTTCCCGGGCGGCGGCGATCTCAAGGCGGCGAGCTTCTGGTGCGGCCTCAGACCGATGACGCCGGACGGGCCGCCGCTGATCGGACAGAGCGAGCTTTCCAACCTCTATCTCAACACCGGCCATGGCACGCTCGGCTGGACGATGGCCTGCGGCTCGGCGAGGGTGCTCGCCGACATCATCTCCAACCGTGTGCCGGAGATCAACGCGCGCGATCTGAGCCCGGACCGGTATCTTCGGCCTATCTAAGGTGTGTCGATATTCAGGTGAGGCCGGTCTGCAAATGTCGGTTTCCTGCGCTTCCGGTGCTCACGTACGAAAAGTACGCTCCGCTCCGGTTCTCGTAAGCCGCCATTTTCGACTCGGCCTGACCTGAATCTCAACACACCTTAATCATGTCGAGCGGCAGCTTTCAAAACGCCTCGCGAACCCAGGTGTCGCTGAACAGCAGGCGGTAGGCCCAGCCGATGCTGACATTGGTCGCCACCGGCTTCGAATGGGCGACATAGTCCTCGTAGATCGGCCTCATCCTGGCATAGAAGGCCGGGTCGAGCACGACCAGGCCGTTTTCGCTGTCATGGACAAAGCTGCGGTTGTTGAGGTTGACCGAGGAGATCGCCACCAGCCGTTCGTCGATCATCATGATCTTGGCATGCAGCACGACATCCGGCGCCTTGAATTCGCGGATCGAGATGCGGTCGCCGTATTTCTCGACGAAGAGCTTGTTGAGCGCGGTCAGGAAGCTGCCGCCGATATCGCCTTTGAGGTCGATGCGGCCGACGACGTCGATCTTGACGCCGCGCGCCAGCGCGCGGTCGACGGCGCGGGCGATGGCCGGCGTCAGGTTGAGATAGGGATTGACGATCTCGATGCGATGCTTGGCGGTGTCGATCAGCTCGACGAAATAATTCTCCAGCGCATGTCCGTCCTCATAAGGCACGGAAATGAAATGCCGCGCCACGCCCTGCGGTGGGCGGGCGGTCGCTTTCACTGGAATGGAGAACGGCCGCGACAGATTGGTGTCGGCGTCGCGCAGCCAGATCGTCGACAGATGCGCAGCCAGCGTCTCGACCGTCGCCTGGTCGGCGATCTCGATGTCGAAGTCGCTCCAGTTGGAATAGTAGTTCAGCGAAAAGCCGTCGGTCTTGCCGTATTGCTCGAGGTCCGGATAGCGGGTGAGGTCGACCGGCTTGTGGAACAGGAAGCCGTCATGGATGTTGCGGCCGCCGATGATGACGCGCGAGCGTCCGGGCTGTTCGGCGAGCGTCGCCAGCATCTTGACATGGTGGACCTTGTGCAACTGTGAGATCTGCTCGTCGAAGGGCGCGCCGTGGTCGGCCTGCCAGCGATATTCCTGCAGCTCGACATTGGGGAACTCGGCGGCCAGCCTGTGCAGCATGGCGTCGTCCTTGTCGCGCTCCAGCACGTCGGTCACCAGGATGCGCACCTTGGTGCCAAGTGCTGCGTGATGGCGTATCAGCCGTTCCATGATGCGGCCGGAGAAGTCGGCCTTGAACTCCAGCGATGACAGATAGATCAGCTTCAGCTTCGGCGCGTTGGAGAAGTCGAGCGGCAGTTCGGGGTCGGCCTTGTCGATGGTGCTGTCGGACAGCGTCCTGCCGAGCAGCGCCTCGACCTTGGCGTTGAAGCCGTCGCGCGATTTGCGCAGCAAGGCGGGATTGCCGATGGGCAGGGCGCAGGTCTGCGACAACCAGCGGCTGGCGTAGAAGACGCGGTCGAGCGCGTCGAGCCCGGCGGGATCCGGAACCGGGCAGCGGTCGTAGCGGCTGTCCAGGGACGCTATCCAGGGATCGGCGGTCTCCTCGCGCAGCAGCGTCAGCGGCGCGCCAGATGGCGCCAGGCGCGAGGTGACGCTGAGGTCGCAACGGGTCAGCGCCTCGTCCGGAAACAGGCTGGCGGATGCTTCGCCGGCCGGCAGGCTGAGGTGGAAGGCGGCGCCCCTGGCGATGGTGCTTGACCGGCCCGAAGCGCGGACGGCGAGAGGACCGTCGCAGGCGCCGCCGATCTCGACCGGCTGCTGCCCGGCCTGGCGCAGCACGATCTCTACCGAGCGTGCCTCAAGCCCGGAGAAACTGAAGGTCTTGGGCTGGAGCGGTCGCGCGGCGGCTTCGAGATAAAGCGTCTGGCGCGACATGCGCCAGCGTTCGCCGAAATTGCCTTCGCCGGGTCGGCCGGCCGTCGGCGCCAGCTCGGTCTTGTCGAGTGGCTTCGCCAATCGCTGCAGCGCCGGATAGGTGGCGTGAAAACCGCTGTTCTGCACATCGCGCCAGTCGCGGCCGAAGCGGCCCGTGCCGTTGGTGCGGTCGAGCGCATCCAGGCGGCTTTGTGCAAGCAGCGCCTGGAATTGCTTGTCATAGGTGCTGTCGGGATCGCCGGCGAAATAGTGCGTGGTGGCGATCTCCGCGCCGGTGCCGTCCGCCGAGATCGGTAGGCGGCTGCAGGCGTCATCACCCGGGAAGAAGGCGCAAGCCGAATGTCCGGGCATGCCGGCGCAGCCGCCGAACGCGGTCAATGCCAACCCCAGGAAAAGTTTCGCCGCGATGGACTTCACGCTCATCCCACCGCCTTGTTCATGGCCTTGAGCTGGGCCGGACCGCGCGGCGGCATGAAGCCTTGCGGAAATATCCTGCAGACCGGAAAGGCGAAGGTGGCGATAAGCAGTTCCGCCTCGTCGCGCATCCCCATCGGCGCTGTCTTGTCGTCGCGGATCTTTCGCGCCGATGCGACCAGCGCGCCGTCGCAGTCGCAATGGTTGTGGCGGGCGATGTAGCAGGCGTCATGGACCTGGCAGGCGGCGTCGAGGCGGTCGACCGGCTTTGCCGAGAGATCGCCGGTGCGGGTGCCCGGCCCGCAATAATTGCCGATCGTGAAAGGCGAAGGTCGCGACATCGCAAAGCGGATCGGTTTCGGCAATTCGGCTTCCGGCACCTTCGCCCATGGATTGGCGCATGCGGACAGAAGAAGCAACGGCAATATGGCAAGAACGGCTCGCATGTTTCGCCGGTTTTTCCGAAAAAATGTCCCCTTGCGTCCGCTACGAACGCCCCGCTGCCACACTGGCGGACTTTGTGGCAAGCGCAAGGCGGTGCCGGCTGTGATAGGATCGGCGTGAGCGAGGGGAATCTTGGAATGCGACCGTTTCTTTTAGCGCTGGCGACCGGATATTTTATCGGCGCCTCGAATGCCTTTGCCGCGGACAAGACCGTCCATGACGAGGACCATGGTTTCTCGCTGACCTTTCCCGAGGGATGGACCAACGAGGGGCCGGCAGGCCATACGATATGGCTCAAGGTCAAATCGGGCAAAGACGCGCTTACCTGCCGGGTGTCGGAGGGCAGGTACGATCCATCCGATCCGGACAGCCCGGCCGACCCCAAGACTTTCATCGAGAAGGAATGGTCCGCGGACAGCTGGCAGAAGATGGTCGGCGTCGCCTATGACTCGGCCGACTTCAGCAACGACAGGCTGGCACGGTTCCCCGATGGCTATCCGATTCGAATAGCCGACATGGATTTTCACTACACCGATAGCAATGTCGCCTTCTACGGTCGTTCCGTGGTTGGGATTTCGATGCGAGGCACGCATCACGGCCTTGTCGGTTGCGATGTCGCGGGCGACACCGCCGAGGACGCTCAGCATAGATGGGCGCCGTTGGCGGACGTGGCCGAGAAAGTCGTGGGGTCTTTCGTGCTCGATCCTAGATAAGGATGACGTTTCGTCGAATCGTCATCCTTATCTAATTCTTTGTTGGAGCATGATCTTCTCCAAAAACCGGTTCCTACTTTTTGGAATCATGCTCTAGGTGAACAATCCGCGCTCCCGCTCCACCGCCTTGGTGATGAAGCCGGCGACGAGTTGGACGCGGCGCAGCGGCCTCACCGATTCGTGATAGACCAGCCAGTAGGCACGGCGGATGGGCGCGACGATGTCTACCGGCACCAGCTCCGGCATCGAGCGGGCGACGAAAGTGTGCAGGATGCCGATGCCGGCGCCCGAGCGGACAGCTTCAGCCTGGCCGAGCGCGGAAGATATGGCGAAGCTGGTGCGCCAATCCGGGCTGAACTCGGCGGCATAGTCGAGCGAGGGGCTGACGATCAGGTCCGGCACATAACCGATCAGCGTGTGGCGGCCGAGCTCGGCTGGCGTCTTCGGCAGGCCATTGGCTTCGACGTAAGCACGGGACGCAAACAGACCCAGCGTGTAGTCGACCAGCTTGCCGGCGACCAGCCGTCCCTCGCTCGGCCGCTCGACGGTGATGGCGATATCGGCCTCGCGCCGTGACAGCGAGAAGGAACGTGGCACCGGCACCAACTGGATGGTGAGCTCGCGATGCAAGCCGGTCAGCTCGCCCAGGCGCTTGGCGAGGAAAGCGACGCCGAAACCGTCTGGCGCGCCGATGCGCACCGTGCCGGAGACATCGTCGCCTTCGCCGGCAATGGTCGAACGTGCGGCGATCATGTCGCCTTCCATGCGCTCGGCGATGTCGAGGAAGCGCTCGCCGGCCGGCGTCAGCTCGCTGCCGGTGGTGAGCCGCCGGAAGAGCTTTGTCCTGAGCGCCTCCTCGAGGGCGGCGATGCGGCGCGAGACGGTGGCGTGGTTCAGTTCCAGGCGCCTGGCTGCGCCGAGGATCTGGCCGGCGCGGGCCACGGCAAGGAAGATGCGGACGTCATCCCAGTTCATGGGAAAGGCTTCTTTCGACAATCATCATTTGCGGCAATTAATGCACATGCTGTCCTCGTTGTCTATTTTCCGCACAACGGTTGCGTTCTCCCTCGCGTTGCGTTCGTGCCGGCAAAGGCGGACAATGCGCCATCACCAAAACAGGGAGAGAAACCATGATCGAATACGGTCATTTCATCGGCGGCAAGCGTGTCGCCGGCACCAGCGGCCGCAAGCAGGATGTGATGCAGCCGATGGATGGCTCCGTGCGCGGCACGGTGGCGCTGGCCTCGCAGGCGGAATTGCGCGCGGCGGTCGAGAATGCCAAGGCGGCGCAGCCCAAGTGGGCGGCCACCAACCCGCAGCGCCGCGTGCGCGTGCTGATGAAGTTTCTCGAACTGGTCCAGCGCGACTATGACGAACTGGCCGACATCCTGGCGCGCGAGCACGGCAAGACCATCGCCGACGCCAAGGGCGACATCCAGCGCGGCCTCGAAGTGGTCGAAGTCTGCATCGGTGCGCCGCATATGATGAAGGGCGAATTCACCGATGGCGCCGGCCCCGGCATCGACGTCTATTCGATGCGCCAGCCGCTCGGCGTCGTCGCCGGCATCACCCCGTTCAACTTCCCGGCGATGATCCCGCTGTGGAAGATCGCGCCGGCCATCGCCTGCGGCAACGCCTTCATCCTGAAGCCGTCCGAGCGTGATCCGGGCGTGCCGATCCGCATCGCGGAACTCTTCATCGAGGCCGGCCTGCCGGCGGGTATCCTCAACGTCGTCAACGGCGACAAGGAAGTGGTCGACGCCATCCTCGACGATCCGGACATCAAGGCCGTCGGCTTCGTCGGCTCGACGCCGATCGCGCACTACATCTATTCGCGCGGCACTGCCGCCGGCAAGCGCGTGCAGTGCTTCGGCGGCGCCAAGAACCATATGATCATCATGCCTGACGCCGATATGGACCAGACGGTCGATGCCCTCATCGGCGCCGGCTACGGCTCGGCCGGCGAACGCTGCATGGCGATCTCGGTTGCCGTCCCGGTCGGCAACGACACCGCCAACCGGCTCATGGAAAAGCTGGTGCCGCGCGTGGAAAGCCTGAAGGTCGGTCCCTCGACCGATTCCGCCGCCGATTTCGGCCCGCTGGTGACGGCGCAGGCACTGGAGCGCGTCAAGGGTTACGTCGATATCGGCGTCAAGGAAGGCGCCAAGCTCGTCGTCGACGGTCGCGGCTTCAAGATGCAGGGCTATGAGAACGGCTACTATATGGGTGGCTGCCTGTTCGACAACGTCACCGCCGACATGCGCATCTACAAGGAAGAGATCTTCGGGCCGGTGCTCTCGGTGGTGCGCGCGCCGCGCTACGAGGATGCGATCAAGCTCGCCAACGACCACGAGATGGGCAACGGCGTCGCCATCTTCACCCGCGACGGCGACGCTGCGCGTGACTTTGCGAGCCGTGTTCAGGTCGGCATGGTCGGCGTCAACGTGCCGATCCCGGTTCCGATCGCCTATTACACCTTCGGCGGCTGGAAGGCGTCGTCCTTCGGCGACTTGAACCAGCACGGCCCGGACGCCTTCCGCTTCTACACCAAGACCAAGACGGTCACCTCGCGCTGGCCGTCCGGTATCAAGGACGGCGCTGAGTTCGTCATTCCGACGATGAACTGACCGGACGGTTCCCCGTTCGCGCGTCCTCGCCTTCGGCTGCGGGCGCGCGGCAGGCATCAAGGACGGCGCGGAATTCGTCATCCCGACGATGAACTGAGCGATTACCGCCTGCGCGCTATGAGCGCGTGGGTGTCAATCAGATCGAGAACGAAGAGCCCGGCCGTCGCGCCGGGCTTTTCTTTTTTGCGAACTGTGTGCGCCTTCATGGAACCAACTGCCCATCCTTGGTCTTATTCCGCATTCCTGCCATGCGAGCAGGTTTATTGAACCGCGCCGGTGCAGCCGGGGTCCACGTCCGGCGCGAGGAGGTGTCGAATGACACGGTATGTTTGGGCGGCAGTGGTCGCCGCGGCGGTGGCGGTCTCCGCCGAAGCGGCTCAGGCGCAGGCAGGGTCGCAATGCGCGCCGCGCGCCGATATCGTCAAGGCGCTTGGCGACAAGTATCACGAAAGCGTGGCAGGGCGCGGGCTGATCAATCCGAACGTCGTGCTGGAAATCTTCGTTTCCGAGCAGGGCAGCTGGACCGTGGTTGCGTCCGACATCAAGGGGCAGAGCTGCGTCATGTCGGTCGGCGAGGGGTGGGACAGCCCGACGATCACCGCGGCGATACCCGGCGCCTGAGAACTCGCCGTCGAGCGCCCGCCACGGTAGGTTGCGCACGGCTTGCCATTCACCGTTGCGCAAGCTTGCGGACGGAAAACCGCTTTAAACTTTTCCTGGAATTGCTCTAACGCGTCGCTGCCACCTCGGCATGGCCGCGCAGCAGCGCGATGAGTTTCTTGGCGTCCTTGGCGGCGGCTTCCTCGTCGCCGTCGAGGATCGAGCGGATCAGCGCGACGTGGTGCTCGGCCGATTCGGCAAGCCCTGTGTCGGCCTTATAGCGATACCAGAAGCGGCGGCTGTGGGTCTGCAAGGGGGCGGCGACGCGCGCCGCGAAGGGGTTGTCGGCGGCCATGGCGAGCGCCTCGTCGAGCGCCTTGTCGGCCTGGATGAAGGCAAGCACGTTGCCCGAGATCACCGCTTTTTGCATCGCGAGCGCCGCCTCGTGAAACAGGTCGGCAGCCTCGCGGGTGACGAAGCGGGCGGCCGAGCGGGCGAGCACCACTTCGATGCCGCGCCTGGCGTCCAGCACCCGCAGCCAGTCGCCGGCGTGCAGCGGCGCGACCGCGATGCCGGCGCGGGGCCGTATGTCGAGAAGTCCCTCCCAGGCGAGCCGCTGGATCGCCTCGCGCACCGGGGTGCGGCCGAGACCGAGCTTGTCGATCAGCGCGCCTTCGGTGACGAAGCTCGACGGCGCCAGCTCAAGCGTGACGATCATGTGCTCCAGCGCGCGATAGGCTTTGGTCGCCGCCGGCGCGAAGGTCGTGCTTGCGTCAGCGGATATCAGTGGTGAGATCAAGGGGCGGGCTCCTGATATATTTTTCGTATATCATAAGGGATTCAGCATTGACGGGCCAGCTTTTAATAGATATATGACTGATATATCAATTGGAGAGATCGCCATGTGGACCGGAGTCTTCCCCGCCGTCACGACCAAATTCACCGCCGACGACCGCCTCGACCATGCCGAGATGGAGCGCTGCTACGGGCTGCAGATGGAGGCCGGATGCGACGGCATCATCGTCTGCGGATCGCTGGGCGAAGGGCCGATGCTGTCGGTTGATGAGAAGATCGACGTGCTGAAGACGGCCCAAAAGGTCGCCGGCAAGAAGCCGGTGCTGCTGACCATCAACGAGCCCGGCACCCGCGAGGCGGCTGGTATCGCCAAGCGCGCTGCCAAGGAAGGCGCCGATGGGTTGATGGTGGTGCCGAGCCCGATCTACCACACCAACCCGGAGGAGACGGTCGCCGCACTCCGGGCGGTGGCCGAGGCCGGCGACCTGCCGGTGATGATCTACTCCAACCGGCTCGCCTATCGCGTCGATGTCACCGTCGAGCTGATGGAGGAACTGGCGTCGGACGAGCGCTTCGTCGCCATCAAGGAATCGTCCGACGACATTCGCCGGTCGACCGAGATCATCAACCGCTTCGGCGACCGCTACGACCTCTTCACCGGCGTCGACAATCTGGCCTTTGAGGCACTGTCGGTCGGCGCCATCGGCTGGGTCGCCGGCCTGGTCACCGCCTTCCCGCGCGAGACCGTCGCCATCTATCAACTGATGCGGCAGGGCCGCCGCGAAGAGGCGCTCAAAATCTACCGCTGGTTCCGGCCGCTGCTCGACCTCGATGTCTCGACCTATCTGGTCCAAAACATCAAGCTTGCCGAAGTGCTGGCAATCGATACCAATGACCGCGTGCGCATGCCGCGTCAGCCGCTGTCGGGCGAGCGCCGCAAAGCCGTCGAGAAGATCGTCCGGGATGCGTTGGCGGTGCGGCCGCAACTGCCGTCGCTCCAGACGTCTCATCGATCGGCCGACAAGTTGGTGGCAGCCGAATAAGGGAAAAGCATTCGCGTGCAGGAAAATTCCGAGGAGGGGCGCCGCCCTTCATCCGCCCTTCGGGCTCCTTCTCCGCGTTCACGCGGAGAAGGAGAAGACATCGCCATCATCGGCGGCGGCATCATCGGCATCTGCGCTGCGACGTTCCTGAGCGAAGCCGGACGCAGCGTCACCATGTTCGACCGCACCGGCATCTGCGAGGAGACGAGCTCCGGCAACGCCGCCGCCTTCGCCTTCTCCGACGTGTTGCCGCTGGCGCATAAGGGCATGCTCAAGAACCTGCCGAAATGGCTCGCCGATCCGCTTGGGCCCCTGACTATCCCGCCGGCCTATCTGCCGAAGCTTCTGCCCTGGCTGTTCCGTTTCTGGCGGGCGGGTGCAGCGAAGCACTATGAGGCGAGCCTGGCTGCGCAGGTCGGCATGATGAGATTGGCCGAGGCGGAATGGATGAGCCTGCTCGACCGCTCCGGCACGCGGCCGATGCTGCGCGAGGACGGCTCGCTGGAATTCTACGAGAGTGAGGCGGAGTTCCGCGCCTCGTTGCCCGGCTGGGCCGAGCGCGAACGTTTCGGCATCGGCTTTCGCCATGTCGAGGGCGAGGAGATGGCGGCGCTGCAGCCAGGCCTGTCACCGCGCTTCGTCAAGGGCACCTTCGTGCCGGGCTGGAAGACGGTCGCCGATCCGAAGCTGCTCGGCAAGGCGGTCTGGGCCTATGCGGAGAAGCTGGGCGCCCGTTTCGAGCACGCGCGGGTGGAGCACATAGAGGCCGGCGCAAACGGCGCCACGATAGTTCTGGCCGACGGCACCAGGCGGACGGCGAGGAAGCTTCTTATCGCGGCCGGCGCCTGGTCGCATCTCCTTGCGAAGAATCTGGGCGACCACATCCCGCTGGAAACCGAGCGCGGCTACAACACGACACTGCCGGTCTCGGCCTTCGACGTGAAGCGGCAGCTGATCTTTTCCGGGCACGGCTTCGTCATCACGCCGCTGGAAACGGGCCTGCGCGTCGGCGGCGCCGTCGAGCTCGGCGGCATCGAGAGGGCGCCGAATTTCGCGCGCTCCAAGGCGATGCTCGAGAAAGCCAAGCGTTTCCTGCCGGGGCTCGATCCTGCGGGCGGCCGCGAGTGGATGGGTTTTCGCCCGTCGCTGCCGGACTCCTTGCCGGTCATCGGCGCGGCGCGGACGCCGAATGTCTATTACGCTTTCGGTCACGGCCATCTCGGTCTCACCCAGTCGGCGGCGACCGGTCGCTTGATCCGCGATCTCGTTCTCGGGCAGACTCCGCCGCTCGATCTCACACCCTTCCGCCCGCAACGGTTCTGAAAGTCAGGGAATGACCATGGCCAAAAAAACCTTCACCTGCATCGACGGCCATACCTGCGGCAATCCAGTGCGGCTGGTGGCCGGCGGCGGGCCGCTGCTGCAGGGTTCGACGATGATGGAACGGCGGGCGCATTTCCTGGCCGAATATGACTGGATCCGCACCGGGCTGATGTTCGAGCCGCGCGGCCATGACGTGATGTCGGGCTCGATCCTCTATCCGCCGACGCGGGACGACTGCGATATCGCCATCCTGTTCATCGAGACGTCCGGCTGCCTGCCGATGTGCGGCCACGGCACGATCGGCACGGTGACGATGGCGATCGAGCATGGGCTGGTGAAGCCGAAGACGCCGGGCGTGCTCAGGCTCGACACGCCGGCCGGCCTGGTGATCGCCGAGTACAAACAGGTCGGTGAGTATGTCGAGGAGGTGCGCATCACCAACGTGCCGTCCTTCCTTTATGCCGAAGGCCTGACCGTCGAATGCCCGGTGCTGGGCGAAATCAGCGTCGACGTCGCTTATGGCGGCAATTTCTACGCCATCGTCGAGCCGCAGAAGAATTACCGCGACATGGCCGATTACACGGCCGGCGACCTCATCGCCTGGAGCCCGGTGGTGCGGCGGCGCCTCAACGAGAAATACTCCTTCGTCCATCCGGAGAACCCCGGCATCAACCGGCTGTCGCATATGCTGTGGACCGGCGAGCCGAGAAATGCCGAGGCCGATGCGCGCAACGCCGTCTTCTACGGCGACAAGGCGATCGACCGCTCGCCTTGCGGCACCGGCACCTCGGCGCGCATGGCGCAGCTGCACGCCAAGGGCAAGCTCAAGGAAGGCGATAGTTTCGTCCACGAATCGATCATCGGCTCGCTGTTCAAGGGCAGGGTCGAAAAAGAGGTTTCCGTCGCCGGCAAGCCGGCGATCATTCCTTCGATCGGCGGCTGGGCACGCATGACCGGACTGAACACTATCTTCATCGACGACCGCGATCCGTTCGCGCACGGTTTTATTGTCACTTGATGCGGCCGGCCGGCGCCCTCAGCCGTCAGGCTGTGGCTTTCACCGATACCTGGTCACGGAACCAGTCGGCGAATTTGATTTCGGCTGCGGAAGGCTGGGCCGACATCGTCAGAAAATAGCCCTTGTCGTCATCGGTCGAGATATCGGAGACGACGACGAGGTCGCCGCGCCGTAGCTCTTCGCGGAAGACCTCGATCGGACAAAGCGCCACGCCATGGCCGGCGATGACGGCGGTGGCCAGGATGTTGAAATCGGCGAAGACCGGGCTGTTGCCGATGTCGGTCATGCCGATCCCGGCTTTCGCAAACCACTCCTGCCAGCCCTGCCGGGTCTCGTCATGCAGCAGGTCTGCCGCGGCAATCTCTGCCGGCGTATCCAGCCCGCCCTGGCGCGCCAGATAGTGCGGGCTGCAGGCGGGCCGGCTGATGCGCGAGAACAGCTTCAGGCTGGTGACGTGCGGCGAAGGGTCGGCACCGAGCGTGATGAGGACGTCGTTGTCGTCGTCGGCGAGACGATCCTCGGCCTTGGCATAGGCGACGCGGATCGCGATCTCGGGGTGGCGTGCGGTGAAGTCCGACAGGCGGGGCACCAGCCAGCGGCTGGCGATGGAGGGAATGCAGCCGACCGAGAGCGACTGCGCGCCGGCGCTTCTGCGAATGCGACGGCAGGCGGCGTCGAGTTCCATCAGCGCCGCGCTCGCGGCTGCCTGCAGGGCAAGCCCCGCCTCGGTCAGGCGAACCTTGCGGGCGTCGCGATGGAACAGGGCCACGCCAAGCCAT
The DNA here is from genome assembly GCF_006442965.1 of Mesorhizobium sp. CU3. Taxonomy (GTDB): domain Bacteria; phylum Pseudomonadota; class Alphaproteobacteria; order Rhizobiales; family Rhizobiaceae; genus Mesorhizobium. Next base: position 81,958 of record NZ_VFWX01000020.1, read on the forward strand.
TCCTCCAGCCGCCTGATCTGATGGCTGATGGCGGGGTGGGTGACATGCAGCTCCTCGCCGGCGGCGGAAAAGCTGAGGTGGCGGGCGGTGGCCTCAAAAGCCCGGATGGCATTCAGCGGCAGATAGTCCATCTGTAAAAATCTCTAACAGATAGCGCTAAAATCCATCATTTGAAACATGGCCCGCGCCGCGTCATTGATCTTGTCCTAGCTGGATCCCTATCCGAGATCTTCCGAAAAGTCGACCAATCCAGCCGATTTCGAAGCGCAAGCGCTTCCAAACCCGCCGTTCGATGAAAGGGCTCCGATGTTCACCCGGCAACTGACAGATGTAGAAAAAACTGACTTCTTCGTCGATTGGGGCAACGGCACCAGTCATCGCCTGCTGACCAGCCGAGACGGCATGGGCTTCACGGTCTGCCACACCGTCGTTCGCGCCGGCAGCGAATCGCGGCTGCAATACCGGCGGCACTTGGAGGCCTGCTACTGCATTTCCGGCAGCGGCGAGGTCGAGGACATGGCCGGCACGGTCCATCGGGTCGAGCCGGGCACGATCTATGTGCTCGATGCCCATGACGACCATTTCCTGCGCGCCGACAACGCTGGCGACATGGTGCTGGTAAGCGTCTTCAATCCGCCGCTCAACGGCACCGAGAAGCACAGTCTCAATGGAGAAGGAGGCTCTGCTTACTGACAATTCGCTGTAACTGCTTTGCATTGCGGCGAAGCGTCTGTCCGCGGAGGCGCCTCGCTGTCACGGGACCGTCACATGCGGCAGAATCCTGACCCGGCGGAAAGCCCGACGGTTGAAAACGGAGCGCGCTCGCCAACGCAAGGAATCTGCTCATCAACTTATTTTGACGGTGGTTTCTTCGAAAGCGGCGTCATCATAAGGTTGAATCGTCAAAGACATTGCGTTGTGCCAATGTTAGGGTCCGCGATAGTCCAGGGGTCGGGCGCGAAAAAAACGGGCAATCGGACGGCGTGCTTCCAAACCACGCAGGCGATTGAAAAATCACGTTGCAATCCGGGCTCGAAACTTTACGACTAGGGGAAATACGAAAAGGAATGCGTCCGCAAAGGCGACATTCCAGGGGAGCCGCTTAAATATGCAGTACTTCGTCCAGCAGCTTATCAATGGGCTGACGCTGGGATCGATCTATGGGCTGATCGCGATCGGCTATACGATGGTCTACGGCATCATCGGCATGATCAATTTCGCCCATGGCGACATTTTCATGGTCGGCGCCTTCACCGCCCTCATCGTCTTCCTCATCCTCGGGGCGCTGTTCTATTCGGTGCCGGTGGTGGTCGCGCTCCTGATCATGATGATCGTGGCGATGCTTCTCACCAGTCTTTACAACTGGACGATCGAAAAGGTGGCCTACCGGCCGCTGCGCGGTTCGTTCCGGCTGGCGCCGCTGATCACCGCCATCGGCATGTCGATCGCGTTGTCCAACTTCGTGCAGGTCACGCAAGGGCCGCGCAACAAGCCGATCCCGCCGCTGGTCAGCCAGGTCTATACGATCGACGGGATCAGCATCTCGCTGAAGCAGATCATCATCGTAATCGTCACCGTCGTGCTCCTGGCGCTCTTCTGGTACCTGGTCAACCGGACCGCGCTGGGCCGGGCGCAGCGCGCTTGCGAACAGGACCGCAAGATGGCAGCACTCCTCGGCATCGATGTCGATCGCACCATCTCCATCACCTTCATCATGGGCGCCGCCCTTGCCGCCGTCGCCGGCACGCTGTTCCTGATGTACTACGGCGTGGTGGTGTTCTCCGACGGCTTCGTGCCGGGCGTGAAGGCCTTCACCGCCGCGGTGCTCGGCGGCATCGGCTCGCTGCCGGGCGCAGTGCTCGGCGGACTGCTCATCGGCTTCATCGAAAGCATGTGGTCGGCCTATTTCTCCATCGACTACAAGGACGTCGCCGCCTTCTCGATCCTGGCGATCGTGCTGATCTTCCTGCCCTCCGGCATTCTGGGCCGGCCTGAAGTCGAAAAGGTCTGATCCTCATGGCCGTTACCACGTCTTCGGAGCGCGACAGCGTCGCCACTCCAATCCAGCGCGCCTTTCGCGAGGCGCTCTATGCCGGCCTGATCTCGCTTGGACTGTTCGTGCTGTTCATCGGTCTGAGGACCGACCAGAACATCAACAACGAACTGATCCTGGTTCAACGCTGGGGCCTGCTTGCCATCGTGGTCATCGCGGTTACCGTCGGCCGCTTCCTCTATGTCGCCTATGCCGTCCCGGCGATGGAGCGGTCGAAGGCCGAGAAGGCAGCGGCGCCCGCCGCCGCTGCCGCGGAGCCCGGCGTGGTGCGCCGCAACTTCAACAAGATCGGCCTCGTCGTTCTCTTTCTCTACCCCGTCGCCATGGTGCTTTTGTTCGGCTTCCAGGGTTCGCTGAAATGGGTCGATAATTTCGGCATCCAGATCCTGATCTATGTGATGCTGGCCTGGGGCCTCAACATCGTCATCGGTCTCGCCGGCCTGCTCGATCTCGGCTACGTCGCCTTCTATGCCGTCGGCGCCTATGCCTATGCGCTGCTCGGCACGCATTTCGGCCTGTCGTTCTGGATCCTGCTTCCGGCCGCCGGCGCCATGGCCGCGATGTGGGGCGTGCTGCTCGGCTTCCCGGTGCTGAGGCTGCGCGGCGACTATCTGGCGATCGTCACTCTTGCCTTCGGTGAGATCATCCGCCTGGTGCTGATCAACTGGCGCGAGGTGACGAACGGTTCGGCCGGCATCTCCGGCATTCCGAAAGTATCGTTCTTCGGCTTGATGTCGTTCAACGTCTCGGATCCGAACTACATCGCCAAGGTGCTGCACATCGCCCAGTCGGGCGCCTACTACAAGATCTTCCTCTACTACCTCATCCTGCTGCTTTGCCTGCTCACCGCCTTCGTGACCATCAGGCTTCGCCGCCTGCCGGTCGGGCGCGCCTGGGAAGCGCTGCGCGAGGACGAAATCGCCTGCCGCTCGCTCGGCATCAACACCACCACGACCAAGCTCACGGCCTTCGCCACCGGCGCGATGTTCGGCGGCTTCGCCGGCTCGTTCTTCGCGGCACGCCAGGGCTTCGTCAGCCCCGAATCCTTCGTCTTCCTGGAATCGGCGATCATCCTCGCCATCGTCGTGCTCGGCGGCATGGGTTCGCTCGGCGGCATCGCGGTGGCGGCGCTGGTGATGATCGGCGGCACCGAAATCCTGCGCGAGCTGGACTTCCTCAAGGCCGTGTTCGGCCCCGACTTCACGCCGGAGCTCTACCGCATGCTCTTGTTCGGCATGGCCATGGTCATCGTCATGCTGTGGAAGCCGCGCGGCTTCGTCGGCAGTCGAGAACCGACGGCATTTCTCAAAGAACGAAGAGCGGTCTCCGCGTCCTTCACCAAGGAGGGGCACGGCTGATGAACGCGCAGGCTTCGACAAACGATACCATCCTGCAGGTCGAGCATCTGTCGATGAAGTTCGGCGGCCTGGTTGCCATTGGCGACCTTTCCTTCCAGGCCAAGCGCGGCGAGATCACCGCGCTGATCGGCCCGAACGGCGCCGGCAAGACGACGGTGTTCAACTGCATCACCGGCTTCTACAAGCCGTCGGAAGGCATGCTGACGCTCAACCGGCGTGACGGCTCCAGCTACCTGCTCGAGCGGCTGCCCAACCACGAGATCCCGGCGCGCGCAAAGGTGGCGCGCACCTTCCAGAACATCCGCCTGTTCTCGGGCATGACGCTGCTGGAGAACCTTTTGGTCGCGCAGCACAACAAGCTGATGAAGGCCTCGGGCTACACCATTCTCGGCCTGTTCGGCTTTTCGAGCTACCGCCAGGCTTCGGCCGAATCGATCGAGCTCGCCAAGCACTGGCTGGAAAAGGCTGATCTCGTCGACCGCGCTGATGACCCGGCCGGCGACCTGCCCTATGGCGCGCAGCGCCGTCTGGAGATCGCGCGGGCCATGTGCACGGGGCCGGAGCTCCTGTGCCTCGACGAGCCGGCCGCCGGCCTCAATCCGAAGGAATCGGCGGCCCTCAACGAGCTGTTGATGGACATCAAGAACAACACCGGCACCTCGATCCTCTTGATCGAGCACGACATGTCGGTGGTCATGCAGATTTCCGATCACGTCGTCGTGCTCGAATACGGCCGCAAGATCTCCGACGGCAGCCCGCAGTCGGTGCGCACCGATCCGCGCGTCATTGCCGCCTATCTCGGCGTCGACGACGAGGAAGTGCAGGAAGTGCTGGTCGAAGTCGGCGACGAGGACGTCATCGAGCAGCTCGACACCGGCCCCGACTCGGCGCACGGACCAGGTAATTCCGCTTCGATGATGGCGGGACCGGTTTCCGATACGACCGAACACGCAAACGAGGGCGAGCGCGTCACGGTTTCGAAGGGCGCCTCTAAAGCGGCGCAAGTCGACGCTCGCGCCGCCTCGATCGCCAGCAAGCCCGTCGCACCGCCGCCGGCGGCAAAGACCGGCGCCGCCAAGGCCGGCGCCAAAAAACCGGCGACCAAAGCACCTGCGAAAGCCGCAGGCATCTCCAACCGCCTCGACGCGCCGCGCGGCGGCAAGGCCGACAGCCTGATCCGTATCAAGGGCATCGGTCCTGTCAACGAGCGCAAGCTCAACGAGCACGGCATTTTCCATTTCGATCAGATCGCCGCCTGGAAGAAGGCCGACATCGAAGCGGCGGAGGCCTACCTCGCCTTTGACGGGCGCATCGCGCGCGAAGACTGGATCGGCCAGGCCAAGGCGCTGGCGAAGGAAGCGGCGGCCAAGCCCGCGACGGGTGGAGGGCGGAAATAATGGCCGGCACAACGCTGCTCGACATCAAGGGTGTCGAGACCTATTACGGCAACATCCGGGCGCTGAACGGCGTCAATGTCCAGGTCAACCAGGGCGAGGTCGTGGCGCTGATCGGCGCCAACGGCGCCGGCAAATCGACCTTGATGATGACCATCTTTGGGGCGCCGCGGGCGCGGACCGGCAGCATCACCTTCGCCGGCACCGACATCACGCAGATGCCGACGCATGAGATCGCGCGCCTGCGCATCGCGCAGTCGCCCGAAGGCAGGCGCATCTTCCCGCGCATGACGGTGATGGAAAACCTGCAGATGGGCGCCAGCCTCGACAACCTCAAATATTACGACGAGGACGTCGAGAAGGTGTTCACGCTGTTTCCGCGGCTAAAGGAACGCATCGGCCAGCGCGGCGGCACGCTGTCGGGCGGCGAGCAGCAGATGCTGTCGATCGGCCGCGCGCTGATGGCAAGGCCGAAGCTGCTTCTGCTCGACGAGCCGTCGCTGGGTCTGGCGCCGCTGATCGTCAAGCAGATCTTCGACGCCATTCGCGAGCTGAACCGCACGCAAGGGCTGACTGTGTTCCTGGTCGAGCAGAACGCCTTCGGCGCGCTCAAGCTCGCGACGCGCGGCTATGTCATGGTCAACGGCAATGTGACGATGAGCGGCACCGGCAAGGAATTGCTCGCCAATCCGGAAGTGCGCGCAGCCTATCTGGAAGGCGGCCATCACTAGGGGTTTGTTCTGAAGCATGATCTTCTCCGAAAAGTCCGCAACTTTTCTGGATCATGCAGGATCGGGAAGATAAATCATGCAGGGTATTATCTACGAAGAAGCCTCGATCTGGCAGTTCCTGTTCGTCACCTGCCTGCTCGGCGGCTGGGCGGCATGGATGACCGGCAAGGCGGCGGCGCAGACCTGGAGCAGCTACTTGCAGCTGTTCTTCTACATGCTCGGTCTTGGCGTCGGCATCCGGTTCATCCATCACGCGCTGTTCGACGGCACCATGTTCTCGCTGCACTACTATATCGTCGACACCATCGTGCTGATGGTATTGGGCTTCCTCGGCTATCAATACACGCGCACCAACCAAATGGTCACGCAGTATAACTGGCTCTATGAAAGAGCTTCCTTATTGAGCTGGAAGCCCAAGGGCTGACGTTCACCATTAACGCCGTTTCGGGGATGAATCGGCGTGACAAGTGCCTGAAAATCGGCATTCTATGCTTTCTGCGATAAGGGTGGGCATCGCATGAAAGTATCATCCACGCCCACTCCGTAAATGGGAGCGTTTCAATGAAAAAATCACTCTTGTCCGCCGTTGCGCTGACCGCGTTCATCGCGCTCGGCGGCAGCGCGTGGGCCGCTGACATCCTGATCGGCGTCGCCGGTCCGATCACCGGCCCGAACGCCGCCTTCGGTGCTCAGCTGCAAAAGGGCGCGGAGCAGGCGGTCGCCGACATCAACGCCGCGGGCGGCATCAACGGCCAGCAGCTCAAGCTCGAGATCGGCGACGACGTCTCCGACCCCAAGCAGGGCATCTCGGTCGCCAACAAGTTCGTCGCTGACGGCGTCAAGTTCGTCGACGGGCACTTTAACTCGGGCGTCACCATTCCGGCGTCGGAAGTCTATGCCGAAAACGGCATCCTCGTGATGACCCCGGCCGCGACCAATCCGAAGCTCACCGAGCGCGGCCTGTGGAACACCTTCCGTACCTGCGGTCGCGACGACCAGCAGGGCAAGGTGGCCGGCGACTACATCGCCAAGAACTTCAAGGACGCCAAGATCGCCATCATCCACGACAAGACGCCTTACGGCCAGGGCCTTGCCGACGAGACCAAGAAGAACCTGAACGCCAACGGCATCACCGAGGTGATGTATGAAGGCGTCAACGTCGGCGACAAGGACTTCTCGGCCCTCATCGCCAAGATGAAGGAAAACGGCGTCACCCTGATCTACTGGGGGGGCCTGCACACCGAAGCCGGCCTGATCATCCGTCAGTCGGCCGACCAGGGCCTGAAGGCGCCGCTGTTCTCGGGCGACGGCATTGTCTCCAACGAACTGGCCTCGATCGCCGGCGATGCCGTTGCCGGCACGCTCAACACCTTCGCTCCGGATCCGCGCAAGAATCCGGCCGCCAAGGAAGTGGTGGAGAAGTTCCGCGCCGCCGGCTTCGAGCCGGAAGCCTACACGCTGTACTCCTACGCCGCGATCCAGATCATCTCGCAGGCTATCGCCAAGGCCGGCTCGGCCGACGATGCGCAGAAGGTCGCCGAGATCATCAAGTCGGGCGGTCCGTGGAAGACGGCCATCGGCGAGATCGGCTACGACTCCAAGGGCGACATCACCCGTCCGGACTACGTCATCTACGAATGGAAGAAGGGTGACGACGGCAAGTACAGCTACTTCGAGAAATAAGCCGGCAAACAAAGCCGACTTTTCGGGATGCCCGGCGCCAAGCGCCGGGCATTTTCTTTGGTAGCGTCCTTCCGGTACATAGCGCCTTGTTGCGCCCACCGATGCCCCTTTCCGTCGCTGCCGTAGGGCATATCGAGAAAGGCAATGACGGCTTTGCCGCAAACAGGGGACCTAAATCGTTTTAGATGTCGCGCGATTCTGTTTGCACTGCAGCATTTTCACGCTAATCATTGCGCCGGTTACCTTCCCTTCCGCTGCTGGAGCCCTCGTCCTTGGCCATCACGAAGATTCTCGTCGCCAATCGGTCCGAAATCGCCATCCGCGTCTTCCGCGCGGCCAATGAGCTGGGCCTCAAAACCGTGGCGATCTGGGCGGAGGAGGACAAATATTCGCTGCACCGCTTCAAGGCCGACGAGAGCTATCAGGTCGGGCGCGGCCCGCACCTCAACAAGGACATGGGGCCGATCGAGAGCTACCTGTCGATCGAGGAAGTGATCCGCGTCGCAAAACTGTCCGGCGCCGACGCCATCCATCCCGGCTACGGCCTGCTCTCGGAAAGCCCGGAATTCGCCGAGGCCTGCGCCGAAGCCAGCATCACCTTCATCGGTCCGAAGCCGGAGACGATGCGCCGTCTCGGCAACAAGGTCGCCGCGCGCAATCTGGCGATCGAGGTCGGCGTGCCGGTGGTGCCCGCCACTGATCCGCTGCCCGACGACATGGAGGCGGTGAAGAAGCTCGCCGCCGAGATCGGCTATCCGGTTATGCTCAAGGCCTCGTGGGGCGGCGGCGGCCGCGGCATGCGCGCCATCCGCGCGGAAGCCGACCTCGCCCGCGAGGTGATGGAAGGCAAGCGCGAGGCCAAGGCCGCCTTCGGCAAGGACGAGGTCTATCTCGAAAAGCTGATCGAGCGCGCCCGCCATGTCGAGGTGCAGGTGCTGGGCGACACGCATGGCAACGCCGTGCATCTTTTCGAGCGCGACTGCTCGATCCAACGCCGCAACCAGAAGGTCGTGGAACGCGCGCCGGCGCCTTATCTCAGCGAGGAACTGCGGCAGGAGCTTTGCGGCTATGCGCTCAAGATCGCGCGCGAGACCAGCTATATCGGCGCCGGCACGGTCGAGTTCCTGCAGGACGCCGACACCGGCAAGTTCTACTTCATCGAGGTCAATCCGCGCATCCAGGTCGAGCACACTGTCACCGAGCAGGTGACCGGCATCGATATCGTCAAGGCGCAGATCCATATCCTCGACGGCTTCGCCATCGGCACCAAGGAATCCGGCGTGCCGGCGCAGAAGGACATCCGCCTCAATGGCCATGCGCTGCAGTGCCGCATCACCACCGAAGACCCTGAGCACAATTTCATCCCGGATTACGGCCGCATCACCGCCTATCGCGAGGCGGCCGGCTTCGGCATCCGGCTCGACGGCGGCACCGCCTATTCGGGCGCGGTCATCACCCGCTTCTACGATCCGCTGCTCGAAAAGGTGACGGCCTGGGCGCCGACACCGGGCGAGGCGATTTCGCGCATGAACCGGGCGCTGCGCGAGTTTCGCATCCGCGGCGTCGCCACCAACCTCACCTTCCTCGAAGCGATCATCAACCACCAGCGCTTCCACGACAATTCCTACACGACCCGTTTCATCGACACGACGCCGGAGCTGTTCGAGCAGGTGAAGCGGCAGGATCGCGCCACCAAGCTGCTCAATTATCTGGCCGATGTCAGCGTCAACGGCCACCCGGAGACGCGCGGCCGGCCGATGCCGAAGGCCAATGCGGCGGCGCCCGTGGTGCCCTATCTCAACGGCCACATTCCGGACGGCAGCAAGCAGCGCCTCGATGCTCTCGGTCCGGAGAAATTCGCAGTCTGGATGCGTGGCGAACGCCAGGTGCTGGTCACCGACACGACGATGCGCGACGGCCACCAGTCGCTGCTTGCCACGCGCATGCGCACGCATGACATCGTCGGCATCGCCGGCACCTATGCGCGGGCGCTGCCTCAGCTTTTGTCGCTGGAATGCTGGGGCGGTGCCACGTTCGACGTCGCCATGCGCTTCCTGACCGAGGATCCGTGGGAGCGGCTGAGCAAGGTGCGCGAGGCCGCACCGAACCTTCTCCTGCAAATGCTTCTGCGCGGCGCCAACGGTGTTGGCTACATCAATTATCCCGACAATGTCGTGCAGCATTTCGTCAAGCAGGCCGCCAGCGGCGGCGTCGACCTGTTCCGCGTCTTCGACTGCCTGAACTGGGTCGAGAACATGCGCGTCGCCATGGACGCGGTCGGCGCCGAGGGCAAGCTGGTCGAAGCGGCGATGTGCTACACCGGCGACATCCTCGATCCGGCGCGCGCCAAATACGACCTCAAATATTATGTCGGGCTGGCCAAGGAACTGGAAGCGGCCGGCGCCAATATCATCGCCGTCAAGGACATGGCCGGGCTCTTGAAGCCCGCCGCGGCGCGCGTGCTGTTCAAGGCGCTGCGCGAAGCGACCGACCTGCCGATCCATTTCCACACGCATGACACGTCCGGCCTGTCGGCCGCGACGGTGCTGGCGGCGGTGGAGAGTGGCGCCGACGCCATCGACGCGGCGATGGATTCCTTCTCCGGCAACACCTCGCAGCCCTGTCTTGGCTCGATCGTCGAGGCGCTGAAAGGCACCGAGCGCGATCCCGGCCTCGACCCGCAATGGATCCGCCGCATCTCCTTCTACTGGGAAGCGGTGCGCAACCAGTACGCCGCCTTCGAAAGCGACCTAAAGGGACCGGCTTCGGAAGTCTATCTGCACGAGATGCCGGGTGGCCAGTTCACCAACCTCAAGGAACAGGCGCGCTCGCTTGGACTGGAGACGCGCTGGCACGAGGTCGCGCAGGCCTATCACGACGTCAATTTGATGTTCGGCGACATCGTCAAGGTGACGCCGTCCTCCAAGGTGGTCGGCGACATGGCGCTGATGATGGTCAGCCAGGACCTCACCGTCGCCGACGTCGAGAACCCGGCCAAGGACATCGCCTTCCCGGACTCGGTCGTCTCCATGCTGCGCGGCGATCTCGGCCAGTCACCCGGCGGCTGGCCGACGGCGCTGCAGAAGAAGGCGCTGAAGGGCGAGAAGCCGATCACGGCGCGGCCGGGCTCGCTGTTGAAGCCGGCCGATCTCAAGGCCAGCCGCAAGGATATCGAGACAAAGCTGGAGCGCAGGCTCTCGGAGTTCGAATTCGCCTCCTGGCTGATGTACCCGAAGGTGTTCACCGACTTCGCCGCCGCGCAGGAAACCTACGGGCCGGTGAGCGTGCTGCCGACGCCGACCTATTTCTACGGCATGAAGTCGGAGGACGAGATCTTCCTCGACATAGAGAAGGGCAAGACGCTGGTGGTGCGCTGCCTGGCGGTCGGCGATGTCGACGAAAAGGGCATGGTCACCGTCTTCTTCGAGCTCAACGGCCAGCCGCGCCGCGTCAGGGTGCCGGACAGGGCGCATGGCGCCTCCGCCGCCAAGGCGCGCCGCAAGGCCGAGCCCGGCAACGAAGCGCATGTCGGCGCGCCGATGCCCGGCGTGGTCTCTGCGCTTGCCGTAGCCGCCGGACAGGCGGTCAAGGCTGGCGACGTGCTGCTGTCGATCGAGGCGATGAAGATGGAGACCGCGCTCCACGCCGAGCGCGACGGCGAGGTCGCCGAAGTGCTGGTCCGCGCCGGCGAACAGATCGACGCCAAGGATTTGCTCGTCGCCTTTAAATAAGGTGCGCCGATATTCAGGTGAGGCCGGCCTGCAAATGCCGGCTTCCTGCGCTTCCGGTGCTCACGTACGAAAAGTACGCTCCGCTCCGGTTCTCGGAATCCGACATTTTCGACGCGGCCTGACCTGAATCTCGACACACCTTGTGCCTGGCCGTCCACAGGCGCTCGACAAGTGTCTTGACCAGCCGCGCCCGCTCGGGCAGGGAACCCGCTCCAATTTGGCACGGCGGGAATCGCCGTCGCACCAGAAGACGCGGAGAGAAAAAATGGCCGATGAGATCACCGAGACCAGCCAGACTGTAGCCGCCGGCCAGCTGCGCGCCATCATCGAGCGCATCGAGCGCCTCGAAGAGGAAAAGAAGACGATTTCCGACGACATCAAGGATGTCTATGCCGAGGCCAAGGGCACCGGTTTCGACACCAAGGCGGTCCGCACCATCGTGCGGCTGCGCAAGAAGGATCAGGCCGAGCGCCAGGAAGAAGAATCCATCCTGGACCTGTACAAAGCCGCGCTCGGCATGGTCTGAGACCTCGTGGCCGGGGAACGGCCATGAACGAGTTCGACTTCGGCGGCCGCCGCGCCACGGAGTTCCGCCATCGTGGCTTCTGGACGCTGTTCGCCGAGCGGCACCCGGAAGAAAGAGAGAGGCTCGCAAGGCGCGGGCCATGGTTCTGGCAGCGCGGGCTGCCGGATTTCGCCTTGGTGCTTTCGATGTATGTCGCACCGGCGCAGAACCATGTCGGTGTCTTCTTCGGCCGCAATGAAAAGTTCGGCGCCACGGACTCCTGGTCGCGGCTGAAGCCGTTCCAGCCGGCGATCGAGGATCGGCTGAAGCTCAAGCCGGAGCAGAGCTGCGAGGGTCTCGGCATCAACTCGATGTGGCGGGTGAACTGCTATGCCGAGGACAACTGGCCGGCCATGAGCGACTGGCTGGTGACGGAATGCTCGCGTGTCGAGGAAGCGGTAACCACGGTTCTGGGACGGGATCGCCCGTGATAACCGACTTCTTCCGCGCTCGCTGGCGCGGCGCGGCGCCGCTCGACCGGCTGTTCTGGCGCGACATGCTGCTTGTCGGCACGGCGATCAGCCTCGCCTCGTCGGCGCTGGCGCTTGTCCTGCTCGGGCTGAAGCTGCCGCTCTGGCTGGTGCTGACCGTTCATTTCCTGCCGGTGCCCTACAACATCTTCCTCACCATCGCCGTCTGGCGCACGGCAGAGAAGGCCGGCGGCTTCAAGGCGCAGCTGATGATGCTGGGCTCGGCGCTCTGGCTGATCGCGGCCGCTGTCGTCTGAAGATATTTCCCTGGAACCGAGGGGCACAAAAAAGGGCGGCCGAAGCCGCCCTTTCGGGAATTCGAAGCGAAGTCGGTCAGGCCGCAGGCTCGAAGCGCAGCGCCACGCCGTTGATACAATAGCGCAGGCCGGTCGGCGGCGGGCCGTCCTCAAAGACGTGGCCGAGATGGCTGCCGCAGCGCGAGCAGTGGCATTCGGTGCGGACCATGCCGTAGCTGCGGTCGACGGTGTTCTCGATCGAGCCGGCAACGGGATCGTTGAAGCTCGGCCAGCCGGTGCCGCTCTCGAACTTCAGCTTGGATTCGAACAGCGGCTGGTCGCAGCCGACGCAGTGGAAGGTGCCGGCGCGCTTCTCATAGAGCAGGGCGCAACTGCCGGGACGCTCGGTGCCGTGGTTGCGCATGACGGCGTACTGCTCCGGCGTCAGCTTGGCGCGCCATTCGGCATCGGTGCGGGTGACGGGATAGGCGTGGGTGTCCATGAAATCTCCTCGGCCTTGACGGCTCGTTGTTGGTTGCAACGGGTATTCGCACGAAGATAGGCAATTGTTACATCAGTTCCCACCGCTGTCCCAGCTAGTGCTTCCTTGAAAGCTGCTTCGTCGCAGCCTCGAGCCCGGCCAGCGTCAGCGGGAACATGCGGCCGCCGAAGATATCGCCGATCAGCTGGATCGAGTGGGTGTAGCGCCAGTTCTTCTCGGCTTCCGGGTTCAGCCAGATCGCGTTCGGCCATTGCTGCAAGAGCCGCGCCAGCCAGACACTGCCGGCCTCGGGGTTCCAGTGCTCGACAGAGCCGCCCGGATGCATGATCTCGTAAGGGCTCATCGAGGCGTCGCCGACGACGATCACCTTATAGTCCGGTCCGTATTTGTGGATCAGGTCGAAGGTCGGGATGGTTTCGGCGAGCCGGCGGCGATTGTCCTTCCAGACGCGCTCGTAAAGGCAGTTGTGGAAGTAGAAATATTCGAGCTGGCGGAATTCCGCGCGGGCGGCCGAGAACAGCTCCTCGACAGCCCGGATATGGTCGTCCATCGAGCCGCCGACATCGAAGAACATCAGAAGCTTCACCGCGTTGCGGCGCTCGGGCCGCGTCTTGACGTCGAGATAGCCGTGCTCGGCGGTTGCGTGGATGGTGCCGGGCAGGTCGAACTCTTCCTCGGCGCCCTCGCGCACCCAGCGGCGCAAGCGCTTCAGCGCCACCTTGATGTTGCGGGTGCCGAGTTCGACCGAGTCGTCGAAATTTCTGAACTCGCGCTTGTCCCAGACTTTTACCGCGCGGCGATGGCGGCTCTCATGCTGGCCGATGCGCACGCCTTCGGGATTGTAGCCATAGGCGCCGAAGGGCGAGGTGCCACCGGTGCCGATCCATTTCGAGCCGCCCTGGTGGCGACCCTTCTGCTCCTCCAGCCGCTTCTTCAACGTCTCCATAAGCTTGTCGAAGCCGCCCAAAGCCTCGACCAGTTTTTTCTCCTCGTCGGTCAGGTGCTTTTCGGCCAGCCGGCGCAGCCATTCCTCGGGGATGTTGGCGACGTCGACCGCGTCCGGCCCGCCGAGCGCTTCGACGCCCTTGAAGACATGCGCGAACACCTGGTCGAAGCGGTCGATATGGCGCTCGTCCTTCACCAGGGCGGCGCGGGCGAGGTAATAAAAACCTTCGACGTCATAGTCGACCAGCCCGGCCCCCAGGCCTTCCAGCAGCGACAGATATTCCCTGAGCGAAACGGGAACCCGCGCGGCCTTCAGCTCGAGGAAGAAAGGGATGAACATCGGCCTTTATAGCAGATCGTATTCGATGAAGCCGGTGCGGCGCGCCACATGGTCGTAGAGCCGGCGCGCGGTGGCGTTGGTCTCGTGCGTCATCCAGTAGACGTTCTTGACGCCGATCTTGCCGGCCTCGTCCTGCACGGCCTTGATCAGCGCCGCGCCCACGCCCTTGCCGCGCACGTCCGGGTCGGCGAACAGGTCCTGCAGATAGCAGTTGTTGACCAGGGACCAGCAGGAGCGGTGGTAGAGATAGTGGGTGAGGCCGACAGCCTTGCCGTCCAGCGTGGCGATGAAACCCTTGGGCTCGAACTCGCCCGCCGTAAACAGGCGCTTCCAGGTGACGTCATAGACCTCGTTCGACAGCTTGGTCTCGTAGAAGGTGAGGTAGGCAGTCCACAGGTGGCGCCAGTCGGCGTGGTCGGACTGCGCCAGCGGACGAACGGTGATCTCGGACATTTTTTCTCCTCCAATGCTTTGACCAGAAGCTGCGGCATAGGCCGCTTGCCAGCAACGGTCCACGGCCGCGGAAAGCGCTATTGCTGCCGGCCTATTGCTGACGTCTCGCCATGAACGCCAGGCGCTCGAACAGGTGCACGTCCTGCTCATTCTTCAGCAACGCGCCATGCAATTTCGGCAGCATGTTCTTCGGATCGGCGCGCAAATCCTCAGGCGCGATGTCGTCGGCGACCAGAAGGCGGATCCAGTCGAGCGCTTCGGAGGTCGAGGGTTTTTTCTTCAGCCCCGGCACGTCGCGGATCTCGTAGAACTGGGTGAGCGCGGCGCGCACCAGGTTCTGCTTGATGCCGGGATAGTGCACGTCGACGATGCGGTGAAGCGTGTCGATATCGGGGAAGCGGATATAGTGGAAAAAGCAGCGGCGCAGGAAGGCGTCGGGCAGCTCCTTCTCGTTGTTGGAGGTGATGATGACGATCGGCCGCAATTCCGCGCGGATCGTCTCGCCCGTCTCGTAGACGAAGAACTCCATCCGGTCGAGCTCCTGCAGGAGATCGTTGGGGAATTCGATATCGGCCTTGTCGATCTCGTCGATCAGAAGCACGACCTTCTTTTGCGCCGCGAAGGCATCCCACAATTTGCCGCGCTTGATGTAATTGGCGATGTCGTTGAAGCGCTCGTCACCGAGCTGGCTGTCGCGCAGCCGCGAGACGGCGTCATATTCGTAGAGGCCCTGCTGCGCCTTGGTGGTCGATTTGACGTTCCATTCGATGAACTCCAGCCCGAGCGCGGCCGCTACCTGGCGGGCAAGTTCCGTCTTGCCGGTGCCGGGCTCGCCCTTGACCAGCAACGGCCGTTCCAGCGCGATCGCGGCGTTGACCGCAACCATCAGATCCTTGTCGGCGACGTAAGCCGCGGTGCCTTCGAAACGCATTTTTTCTCCTGGCTATTTTGCGGCGACCGTAAGGAGGCGATTTCGGCAGCGCAATAGCAGAGGCGTCGCGGCGTACTCCGCCAGCACCATCATGAGGTGGCAAATAATGACCTGACAGGCGCCCGATCTTCTGGCGCTTGGTTCCCCGTCGGCCTATATTGGCGTTGGCGGTCTGCGCTTCCCGGCAGGAGAAACTTATCCCCGGGGCCTTATCGATCCTTAGGGAGCTGTCCCTGGGAAGACCCGTGGGTTTTCTCACACGGCGCCCACCTACTTTGTAGGCACCCGGGATCGACCTCTCCACCGGTCGTGTGGATCGTCACTCTCCCGATTTTGGAAGACTTACGCTAGAAAACGTCGTTCCTGCAACGCCGTCGAACCCCGGCCTTTTCTAGCGTCCGCACATGACCTCATCCAAAGACCTGAAAAAACAGCTTCGAAAGGAAGCGCTGGCGCGGCGCGACGCGCTGGACGAATTCTGGCGCGTCGAAATCGCACTCGAAATGGCCGAGACGGCTAAGAACGAGATCGACGTCGAGCCTGGCCAGATCGTCTCGGGCTTCTGGCCGATGCGCTCGGAAGTCGATGTGCGGCCGCTGATGTTTTCGCTGCGCGAAAAGGGCGCCAGGCTCTGCTTGCCGGCGATCCTCGACAAGACCACGATCGTCTTTCGCGAACTGGTGCGCGGCGCGCCGATGGTCGAGATGGGGTTCGGCACGGTCGGGCCGCATGCGGAGGCCGAAGTGCTCGACCCGTCCATGATGCTGGTGCCGCTCGCCGCCTTCGATGCGCGCGGCCACCGCATCGGCTACGGCGCCGGCTATTACGACCGGGCGATCGCCAAACTTGCCGACAAGGGCATCACGCCAAGGCTGATCGGCATCGCCTTCGACTGCCAGGAAGTCGAACGCGTGCCGGAAGAAAACCATGACGTCATCATCTCGGAAATACTGACTGAGAGCGGGCTGCGCCGCTTCGATATTGCTTAAAAGTTCACGATCGGCTTAACGCGTTTCAAAGACACGCCGGATAATATTCCCTCACTATAGTCCGAAACGACGGGGGTCGTGGTGTTTGTTCTCGCGCGCTACCTGCTCATGCCGCTCGCGCTGATCGCGGCGGCGCTGTTCTTGATGGCAGCGCATATCATTGGAACATCCCTGCATCATCAAGCGGCCTGGCAGCGGACGATCGCCACCGTGACGGATGTCAGCCCCTACAGCGAAATGCAGGCGAACGGCCTCGCAACGCAGGGCATCAATGTCGCCGTCGCCTATGTCGCCAACGACGCGCCGATGAGCTGGTCCGGCAAGGGCAAGGATATCGGCCTCTACAAGGCGTCCGCCGGCGACAAGATTGAATTCTACTACGATCCCGCCGATCCATCGAAGCTCGATACCGCCGCCATGAAAGGCTGGAGCGGCGGGCTGTTGCTGCTTGCCGTCACGGGCGGGTTCACCGTGTTCTATGTCTGGTTCTTCTGGCTGCGCCGACGCAACGCGCCGCCGGCATCGCCGATGATGCCCTCGGCCGTTCGGGTTGCGGGTGCGGGCGCCAGGCCCGCCGAACAGCAGCGCGGCACATTCGGCAGGCGTTAGAACCAATCTGGCACTGCCGCTTGCCTAGCGTCCACAGCTCTGGATAGAAGTGGTTATGAGACTTCTTTTCCTCGGCGATATGGTCGGCAAGACAGGGCGCATGGCGGTGTGGGAGCAGCTACCTGGGCTGATTTCCGACTTCAAACTCGATTTCGTCGTCGTCAACGGCGAGAACGCCGCCGGCGGCTTCGGCATCACCGAAGAGATCTTTCGCGAGACGCTGGCGGCCGGCGCCGATGTCGTCACCACCGGCAACCATGTCTGGGACCAGCGCGACGCGCTGGTCTTCGCGCCGCGCGAGGAGCGTTTCCTGCGGCCGTCCAATTTCCCCAAGGGCACGCCGGGGCGCGGCTCCGGCGTCTATATCGCCAGGAACGGCGCGCGCGTGCTGGTCGCCAACATCATGGGGCGCGTCTTCATGCATCCCGAGCTCGACGACCCGTTCCAGGCCGGCGAGCGCGAGCTCGCCGCCTGTCCGCTCGGCGAGCAGGCCGATGCGGCGATCGTCGATTTCCATGCCGAGGCGACCTCGGAGAAAATGTGCTTCGCGCATTTCGTCGACGGCCGCGCCAGCCTCGTCGTCGGCACGCACACGCATCAGCCGACCGCCGACCACCAGATCCTCAACGGCGGCACCGGCTATATGTCGGATGCCGGCATGTGCGGCGATTACGATTCCTCGCTCGGCATGGACAAGGAAGAGCCGCTCAACCGTTTCTTGTCGAAAGTTCCCAAAGGCCGGTTCGAGGCGGCCAACGGACCGGCGACGCTCTGCGGCGTCGGCGTCGAGATTTCCGACCGTACCGGGCTTGCGGAAAAAATCGCGCCGTTTCGTCGCGGGCCGCGACTCGAAGAAACGGCGCCATCTTTCTGGGCGTGACATTGATATAGGTGCGCAGAGTACCTAATTGCCGGCAACACTGCTCTAGATCGTAGAGGGGAACGACCTCCATGCAGCTTGTCGAATTTCTGGCGCCGCATTTTCACTTTGTTTCCGATCCGACCGCCTGGGTCGCGCTTTTGACCCTGGTGGTGCTCGAAGTCGTGCTCGGCATCGACAATCTGATCTTCATCTCGATCCTGACCAACAAGCTGCCTGAGGCACAAAGAGCCCGCGCGCGGCGGCTAGGCATTTCGGCGGCGCTGATCATGCGGCTGGTGCTGCTCGCCACCATCTCGATCATCGTGCAACTGACGACGCCGGTGTTCACTGCCTTCGGCCACGGCTTTTCCTGGCGCGACCTGATCTTGATCGCCGGCGGCCTGTTCCTGGTCTGGAAGGCGACCAAAGAGATCCACCACACTGTCGACCCGCAGGACCATCAGGACACGATGGTCGGCGGCACGCTGCAGATGAGCCTAGCAGGCGCGATCTTCCAGATCCTCTTGCTCGACCTCGTCTTCTCGATCGATTCCATCATCACCGCCGTCGGCATGACCGACGAGATCGCCATCATGTATATCGCCGTCATCGTGGCGGTGAGCGTGATGATGCTGGCGGCGACGCCGCTCGCCAATTTCATCGCCAAGAACCCCTCTATCGTCATGCTGGCGCTGGGCTTCCTTCTGATGATCGGCATGACCCTGATCGCCGACGGCATGGGCTACCATGTGCCCAAGGGCTACATCTACGCCGCGATGGGCTTTTCGGCGCTGGTCGAGGGGCTCAACATGCTGGCGCGGCGGCGCAGGAAGCAGGGATCTGGCGGCGAGCATTGAGGCCGGCTGGACGAATTGAGCCGATTTATCTATAAGCCGGCCATTCCGACAAAGAGCGCCCGATTGCCCTCGCAGGCAGGATCGGGGCGTTCTGAAGATTGAATTCGAGCATGCGCGGATGCGAGGCGACGTCACGCCTTGGGCCGGCATGCTCTAGCCGAACACGACAGGGGTGCCATGGCTGGCCATTCGCAGTTCAAGAACATCATGCACCGCAAGGGCCGCCAGGACGCGGTGCGGTCGAAAATGTTTTCCAAGCTGGCGCGCGAAATCACCGTCGCCGCCAAGACCGGCACGCCGGACCCGGCGATGAACCCGCGCCTGCGCCTTGCGGTGCAGAACGCCAAGGCGGTGTCGATGCCGAAGGACAACATCCAGCGCGCCATCAACAAGGCCTCCGCCGGCGACGGCGAAAACTACGAAGCGGTGCGTTACGAAGGCTACGGCCCGGGCGGCGTGGCGCTGATCGTCGAGGCGCTGACCGACAACCGCAACCGCTCGGCCTCCAATGTGCGCGCCGCCTTCACCAAGGCCGGCGGGGCGCTCGGCGAAACCGGCTCAGTCTCCTTCATGTGGAACCGCGTCGGGGAAATCTACTATCCGGCTTCCGCCGGCAGCGCCGACAAGGTCATGGAAGCGGCGATCGAGGCCGGCGCCGACGACGTCGAGTCCGACGAGGAAGGCCACACCATCTATTGCAGCTTCGAAAATCTCGGCGAGGTGTCGAAGTCGCTGGAAGCCTCGCTCGGCGAGGCGGAATCGGTGAAGCCGATCTGGCAGCCGCAGAACAACGTCCCCGTCGACGAAGAACGCGCGCAGTCGCTGATGAAGCTGGTCGCTACGCTCGAAGACGATGACGACGTGCAGAGCGTCTACGCCAATTTCGAGGTCGACGACGAGACCATGGCCAAGCTCAGCGCGGCCTGAGCGGCCACGCTACCCGAGATGAGCGAGCAGCCACTTCCCGTCATCCGCATCACCTACTGCACGCAGTGCCAGTGGCTGCTGCGCGCCGGCTGGATGGCGCAGGAGCTGCTTTCGACGTTCGGCACCGACCTCGGCGAAGTGACGCTGGTGCCGGGCACCGGCGGCATCTTCACGATCTCCTGCAACGAGGTGCTTGTCTGGGACCGCAAGCGCGATGGCGGCTTCCCGGAAGCGGCGAAGCTCAAGCAACTGGTCCGCGACGTCATCGATCCGGAGCGGGATCTGGGTCACTCCGACCGCAAGGGACACAAAACGAAAGACCCGGCTTGAAGTCGGATCGTTCGTTTTAAGCCAGACGCCTTTCAAATCAGCGCCATGATGAAGCAGGCCATCGCCGCGATGGCGGTGATGGTGCGGACATGGTTCCACATCACCCATTGGTTCAGATGGTTCGCCCATACGGCGGCGCCGTTGGCGCTGTTTGGATCGACGGCGGCCAGCGCGTCGTTCAGCGGCACGTTGAAGACCATGGTCACGATCGGGTTGCCGATGACATAGATCACGGCGCCGGCAAGCAGCCAGTACGTGCCTGATTGGCTCCAGCCCAACAGTGCGGCTGCAATCAACGCCAGGCAGATGAGGCCGGTGCCGAACAAAGCCGTCATGAAGGTCGGCGTGATCACCGTGATGTTGATCGAATTCATCGCGGCGATGCCGCTTGGGACGGGCAGCCGGGCAAGTGCTGCCATGACAAAATTGGAGAAGGCGAAGAAGACGCCGCCGACGATGCCGGAACCGATCGCGGCAATGACGGTGAGGGTGGGAAGAAGTTTCATCATGTCGGCGCTCCACCTTTGCAAAGGGCTAAATCCGAATTGCTTAAATGCGACTAATCCTCACATTTGCAAATGTGATAAAACCTCGTATTTTGCGAGTCAAGTCGGTCTCCGGAAAAATTGCCGTGGAGGGAGTCATGGACGAAAAAGTCGCCGCGAGAGCCGATCAGGTCGCCGCGCCGCGCCGGTCGCCGAGCCAGCAGCGCAGCCGCGAACGGGTCGAGCGCATGCTCTCCGCCGCCTCGGCCTTGATTGCCGAACAGGGCAGTGATGCCATGCGCATGGGCGAGGTGGCCGAACGGGCAGAGGTGTCGATCGGCTCCCTCTACCAGTTCTTCCCGGACAAGCGGGCGATCGTCTGGGCGCTGGCCGAGCGCTACACCGCCGAAAGCCAGGCCTGCATTGCGGCGGCGCTGAAGGACGTCGGTGACGCGGAGGGGCTTAGGCAGGCTTTCTCGGAACTGGTCGACATTTATTACAATCTGTTCCTGGCCGAACCGGTGATGCGCGACATCTGGTCGGGCACGCAGGCCGACAAAGCGCTGCGCGAGCTTGAGCTCGCCGACAGCCGCGCCAATGCCGAGTTTCTGGTCGCGGTGCTGAAGCGGCTGCGGCCGAATGCCGATCCGGTCGGGTTGGAAACGACGGCCTTCCTGGTCTGGCAGATGGGCGAGGCCGCCATGCGGCTGGCGATTTCCGTCGAGCGCGAGGAGGGCGACAGGCTGGTCGCGGCGTACAAGCGTATGGCGTTGCGGGAACTGGTGGGTGAGTAGGCGGCCCGGGTCCGCATCCCGCTAGCCAACGCCGGCGCTGCCCCTAATCCGCCCTTCGGGCACAAAGGAAGAAACTGCCCAACAAAAAACCCGCCACGAAGGCGGGTTCTTCAAATCTGCCGATGTATCCGGCTTAGAGGCCGAAGCCCTCGAAACGCTTCTTGAACTTCGACAGGCGGCCGCCGCGGTCAAGCAGGGTCTGCTGGCCGCCGGTCCAGGCCGGGTGCGTGGTCGGGTCGATGTCGAGGTTCATCGTGTCGCCTTCCTTGCCCCAGGTCGAACGGGTCAGGTATTCGGTGCCATCGGTCATGACGACCTTGATGGTGTGGTAGTCGGGATGGATATCGGCCTTCATTGTCGTGTTCCTGGCTTGCCGGCGCCTGGTGACGGGCCAATGGCCTGCGTCGATGCGCCCCTTTTTAAAACTCGAAGCCGCAGCTATGGAAAGCCACGGCTTCTAAAACGGTCGGCGAGCCTATACATCAGCCGGAATTGAATCACAAGGCCGCGGCAAAAGCATATTATGGCGCTTTGCCGGCAAGCGGCCAGAGGAAACGCTCATGGCGGATATCGGTGGCAGTCCAGAGGCGCGCCGGCGCTCGATCCGGCCGCTGCGCAGCCTTTTCCCCTATGTCACCCGCTACCGCAAGCTGGCGATCGGCGCCATCATCTCGCTGATCGTCGCGGCGGTGACGACGCTGGCGCTGCCAATGGCCGTGCGGCGCATGATCGATCACGGTTTCCAGGCGTCGGGCTCGATCTTCATCGCCGAGTATTTTGCCGCGCTCGTGGCCATGGCGGCATTGCTCGCGGCCGCGTCGGCCAGCCGCTATTATTTCGTCATCACGCTGGGCGAGCGGGTGGTCGCCGATATCCGCCGCGACGTCTTTGCCCATGTCACGACCCTGTCGCCGGCGTTCTTCGACAAGGCGCATTCGGGCGAGATCGTGTCGCGGCTTGCCGCCGACACCACGCAGGTGAAGTCGGCAGTCGGCGCCACCGCTTCGGTCGCGCTACGCAATCTCATACTAGGCCTCGGCGCGGTGGCGATGATGATCTTCACCAGCCCGAAGCTTTCCGGCCTGGTCATCGCCGCCATTCCGGTGATCGTGCTGCCGCTGGTCGCCTTCGGCCGCTCCGTGCGGCGCAAGTCCCGGCAGGCGCAGGACACGCTTGCCGAAGCCACCGCCTATGCCAGCGAGCAGATCGGCGCGGTGCGCACGCTGCAGGCCTTCACTAACGAGAGGCTCGTCACGGGCCATTTCACCGCGGCGGTCGACGCCGCCTTCGAGGCGGCGCGGGCGTCCGTCTTCGCGCGCTCCTTCCTCACCTTCTTCGCCATCTTCATGATCTTCTCCTCGGTGGTGGCGGTGTTGTGGTTCGGCTCGCGCGACGTGCTTGCCGGCACGCTGTCGGCCGGCACGCTCAGCCAGTTCCTGCTCTATTCGGTGTTCGCCGCCGGCGCGCTCGGCGCGCTGTCGGAGGTGTGGAGCGAGCTGTCGCAGGCGGCGGGTGCCGCCGAGCGGCTGACCGAGATCCTGGCCGAGCAGCCGACCATCCAGGCGCCGGTCGATCCGCAGCCGCTGCCGGCCACCGCCAAGGGTGCCATCAGCTTTGACGACGTCTCCTTCTCCTATCCGGCGCGACCGGACCGCGCCGCCGTGCACGGCCTCTCCTTCCAGGTGAAGCCCGGCGAGACGGTGGCGATCGTCGGGCCCTCGGGCGCCGGCAAGAGCACCGTCTTTTCGCTCATCCTGCGCTTCTACGATCCGGAGACCGGACGCATCGTCATCGACGGCGTCGATCTGCGCGAAGCCGATCCGGCGGCGATCCGCGCGCGCATCGCCATCGTGCCGCAGGACGTCACCATCTTCGCGGCGAGCGCTGCCGACAATATCGGCTTCGGCCGTCCCGGCGCCAGCGAGGTCGAGATCGAGGCAGCCGCCAAGGCAGCGCTCGCCGACGAGTTCATCCTGAAGCTCGACAAGGGCTATGACAGCCAGGTCGGCGAGCGCGGCGTGACGCTCTCCGGCGGCCAGCGCCAGCGCATCGCGATCGCCCGCGCCATCCTGCGCGACGCGCCGGTCCTGCTGCTCGACGAGGCGACCTCGGCGCTCGACGCCGAAAGCGAGACGCTGGTGCAGACGGCGCTCGAGCGGCTGATGCGCGGCCGCACCACCATCGTGATCGCGCATCGGCTGGCGACGGTGCTCAAGGCCGACCGGATCCTGGTCATGGATGGCGGTCGCATCGTCGAGGAAGGCACACATCAGAGCCTGGTCGCCAAAGGCGGCACCTATGCGCGGCTCGCCAAGCTGCAATTCGAGACCGGCGCCAGCGCCTTCCGCGGCGCGGCGGAGTAATGTCACCCTTCCGTCAGCTCGCCCCGTATCGCCTTTTTAGATGCTCGGTGAAATAGGCGGCGTTGAGCTTTTCGCCGGTGGCGCGTTCGAGCAGGTCCGGCGTCGACCAGCGCGAGCCCTGCGACCAGATCCTTTGGAGCCGCCAGTCGTTGATGGCGCTGAAATCGCCCTTGGCGAGATCCGCGTCCGCTGACGCATGCTCCCTGGTCAAGGCCGCCCATTGCTGCGCCGCCATCATGGCGCCCAGCGTGTAGGACGGGAAATAGCCGAAAGCCGCACCCGGCCAGTGCACGTCCTGCATCGGCCCGTCGGCCGGGTTGTCGATGGTCGAGAGCCCCAGATAGTCGCGCATCTTGGCGTCCCAGGCCTCGGGCAGGTCGGCGGCTTCCAACCGGCCGGCGACAAGCTCCTGCTCGAGCTCGTAGCGCAGGATGACATGCAGCGGGTAGGTGACCTCGTCGGCGTCGACGCGGATCAGGCCGCGTTGCACGTAATGGACATGCGGCAGGATATCGTCGAGCGACCAGGCCTCGCCGAGATGTTTTTCGACCACCGGCAGCGCCCAGCGCCAGAAGGCGGGATTGCGGCCGACCTGTTTTTCGACGAACAGGCTCTGGCTTTCGTGAACGGCCATGCCGCGCGCCTTGCCGAGCGGCCAGTGCGACCAGGCCTTCGGCAGGTTCTGCTCGTAGAGCGCGTGGCCGGTCTCGTGCAGCACGCCCATCAGCGCCGACAAGAAGTCGGAGGTCTTGTAGCGGGTGGTGATGCGCACGTCGGTCGGCACCCCGCCGCAGAAGGGATGGTGCGAGACCGACAGCGAGCCATGCGTCAGGTCGAAGCCGACCGCGGCCATCATGGCAAGGCCAAGCTCGCGTTGCCTGTCGATGGCATAGCTGCCCGACAGCGGCTTCAGCGGGTGCCTGGCCAGCCTGGCGTCCTGCACGGCCAGCGCGCGCGGCAGGAAATCCTTGAGGAAGGCCTTCAACTCGGCAAACACCGGCGTGATGTCGGCGGCGCGATTGCCGGGATCATATTGCTCCATCAAGGCGTCGTAAGGGTCGAGGCGAAGCGCTTCGGCGCGAAGTGCCGCTTCCTCGCGTACAAGTGCCACGACGCCTTCCAGCGCCGGCAGGAAGCCCGCCCAGTCGTTCCTGGCGCGCAAGCTGCGCCAAAGCTGTTCGGAGCGCATGCGCGCCACCGTCTGGCGCTCGACGAAATCGGCCGGCAGGCAGGTGAGGTTGGTGTATTGGCGGCGCAGCTCCCGAACCGCCGCCTGCTGCTCCTCGCTCAAAGGCTCGGCTTCCGCCGCGGAGAGCCAATCGCCGATTTCGGGACCGGTCGCCTGGCGGTGCAGCATGCCGGCCAGCGCCGACATCGCTTCGGCGCGCTTCTCGCCACCGCCGACCGCCATATGTGTCGCTTCGTCGGCGCCTAGGATGGCCAGCGCATGCTCCAGCGCTTCCAGCTTGCGGCCGAGTTCGTCGAGTTTCTGGAAGGACATGAGTTTACCGAGCCTGCGATTTGGGTGGCGCGAAAAGATACCATGCGGCCGGGCTTGGCAACCCCGATCGGCCGAGCCTGTCTTGAGCGGTCTTGCTTATAGGGGGCGCTGCGTGATCAATGCCGGAACCGAGCAAACGGAGGGGACCATGATCGGCAACATACTCACTGGGCTGGTGGCGTTGATCCACTGCTATATCGTCTATCTTGAGATGGTGCTGTGGGACACGCCGCGCGGCCACAAGGCGTTCGGGTTGAAGCCCGAATTCGCCACCGCTTCGAAGGTGCTCGCCGCCAACCAGGGGCTCTATAACGGCTTTCTCGCCGCCGGCCTGATCTGGGGGCTCTATCTCGGCGCCGCCGGGTTCCCGATCAAGATGTTCTTCCTCCTCTGCGTTGCCATAGCCGGCCTCTACGGCGCGGCGACCGTCAGCCGCAAGATCCTGTTCATCCAGACGGTGCCGGCGGTGCTCGCCATCGTCGCGCTCTGGCTGGGCTGGTGACAAAAAAGACGCCCAGGGCGCAGAAGTCCCGTGGGCGCCAGTCGGTCCCTTCCTCGAAGATCGAGGCAACTCCGGAAAACTTCCGTCCGGAGTTGCCCCAAGACAAAGCGGTCAGCCGTTCGGATAGTTTCCGCCGTCGGCGCCGTCGCCCATCATGAAGCCGCTGCCGGTGTCGTTCATCAGCCGCTGGTCGACATTGTCGAGACGGCGCAGCAGGTCATGATATTGCGCCGACGGAATTCGGCCATGATCCGAAGCGGCGACCTTCTCGGCGGCCTGGCTGATTTGCGTGGTGCTGGCGTGCAACTGCTGCGCTTCCGCGGCCGAAATGGTGTTGGCTTCGCGGGCGTCCGTGATGCCTTGATTGACGCCCTGGACCTGCTCGATCAGGCCGGTCACGCGCGGTCCGGTGAAATCGGTTGGAGCGCTGGCGTCGAGCACGCCCTTGTGGTGCCCGGCGGCATAGGCGCCGGCGAGCGGAGCGGCGATCAGAACCGCAGCGAGCGTTGCAGTCTTGAGTGATGTTGAAGCGCGCATGGCGGCGCATCCTCCTGCTGGGAAGGAAGCGGTCGCGCCGCTTGACCTTCCGACCTTTCTGGGCCGTCCGGTTCCGTCGCGTCGCGATGGGAGGCACCGCCGGCGGTCCCCGGCCCTGTGGTGCAAACTAGGATGGTGATTTCGTGATGTGTAATTAAAAAAAGATAATCTTTTCAGGCCTTGCCGCCGGCACTTGCCGCTCTAAGTATTCAGCCGACAAACAACTTCCCGTGACTTTGCGTGATGATGGATCACCGTTCGGTGAGCTTCAGTTCAATGCGACGGTTCTTGCTGCGCGCCTCATCGGTGTCGGCCGGATCCAGCGGCTGGAACTCGCCGAAGCCGGCGGCGACAAGGCGGTTGGCCGGCACGCCGTTCTCGATCAGGAACTTCACCACGGAGGTCGAGCGCGCGGTCGACAATTCCCAATTGTCGCGGTAGCGGCCGGTGCCGGAGAGCGGCTTGTTGTCGGTGTGGCCGTCGACGCGTAGCACCCAATTGATCTCCGGCGGGATTTCCTTCTGCAATTCGATGATGGCGTCGGCGAGTTTCTTCATCTCGACCTTGCCGGCGTCGTTGATCTCCTCGGAGCCGGTCGGGAACAGCACTTCCGACTGGAAGACGAAGCGATCGCCGACGATGCGGATATTCTCGCGGTCGGCAAGGATCTCGCGCAGGCGGCCGAAGAAGTCGGAGCGGTAGCGGTTGAGCTCCTGCACGCGCTGCGCCAGCGCCACGTTGAGCCGCCGTCCGAGATCGGCGATCTTGGTGTTGGAGTCGCGGTCGCGCTGCTCTGAGACGTTGAGCGCGTCCTCAAGCGCGCCGATCTGCTTGCGCAACGCGGCGATCTGCTGGTTGAGGATCTCGACCTGGCTCAGCGCTTGCTGGCTGATCTGGCGCTGGTTGCTGAGCTCGCCCGACAATTCGTTGGCGCGCTGGTTGGCTGCGTCGCCGGCGCCGGCGCCTTGCGCCAGCAACTGCTCGAGCCGGCTCTTCTCGGCTTCCGCGGCCGACAGCGAAGCCTGCAGATTGGCGAGCGAATCCTCCTTGTCCTGGCTGTTCGAGCGCTCGAGCGCCAGCAACTGCGTCAGCTCGTTGATCTGCGAGTTGAGGCGGTTCAGCACCGTGTCCTTGCCGGAGATCTCGCGGCTGAGCAGGAACTGCGCCAGCACGAAGACGGTGAGCAGGAACATGATCGCCAGAAGCAGCGTCGACAGCGCGTCGACGAAGCCCGGCCAATAGTCGATGCGCCGATCGGCGCGCCGCCGTGCCAGCGCCACCTCAGTGGACCCCTTGCTTCTTCAAGGCGTCGGCGATCTTTTCCAGCGTGTTGCGCATCGCCTTCTGTTCGTCGGACTGGGCTTCCACCCAGTCGCGCATGATCTGCTGCTCGGAGCGCATGTTCTTGACCAGGCCGGAGATGCCGTCGGCAAGATTGGCCATGGCGGTGGCAACGCGCGGATTGGAGCCGCTGCCGTTCTCCTGCAGGCTGCGCAGCCGCTCCGACAAGAGCCGGATATCCTCGGAGGACTCGGCCTTGGTGGTTTCGGAGACGACTATGTCGGACGAAAGGTCGGTGACCGAGGACAGCCAGTTTTCCAGCTCGGTGTAGAAGCGCGTCTGGGCGCGGCCTGCCTGCAGGTCGAGGAAGCCGAGCACCAGCGAGCCGGACAGACCGAACAGCGAGGACGAAAACGCGGTGCCCATGCCGGCAAGCGGCGCCGACAGGCCCTGCTTCAGCGCATCGAGCACGGCGGCCGCGTCGCCTGTGCCAGGATCCAGCGCCTCGATCGTCTCGCGGATCGAGGCGATGGTGTTCAACAGGCCCCAGAAGGTGCCGAGCAGGCCGAGGAACACCAGCAGACCGACCAGGTAGCGCGAGGTGTCGCGGCTTTCGTCGAGGCGGGTGGCGATGGAATCGAGCATCGTGCGCATCGAGGAAGTCGAGAAGGCCGTCGCCGACGAGCGGCCGATCATCGCCTTCATCGGCGCCAGAAGCACCGGCTCGGTGGTCTCGGAACCGGCGCGGAAGGAATTCACCCAGCGCACCTCGCGGAACAGCCGGCCGACCTGCGCGAAAGCCAGCAGGATGCCGATCGCCAGCACGCCGATGATCAGTCCGTTGAGGCCGGGATTGCTGGAGAAGGCGGTGGAGATCTGACGGGTGAGGATGGCGGCGATGAAGCCGACGATGATCAGGAAGATCACCATGGTGAGCAGGAAAACCTGCGGGCTCGACAGCTTGTGCGGATCATAGACCAGGACGTCCGACCGCCTGCCGAAGGATCTGAGAAAAGCCATCCGTGCCCCGTTTCCGATGCCACCGCCGCAGAATTGTCGCGACTCTAAACGGAATTGTGACCAAATTGAATGGCGCTTGGCAATATCGCCGGCGCGTTCTTGTTTGGCGTTCTCAGAACCGGTTGATGACCAGGCAGTCGACCATGGCGGCGAGATGCAGGCCGGCGCCGGTGACGACGAAGCCGTGCCAGACGGCGTTGTGGAAGCGCAGGCCTTTCCAGGCGAAGAAGATGACGCCGCAGGAATAGACGATGCCGCCGGCGATCAAAAGGGCGATGGACGCCGTCGGCAGCGTCTCGACCAGCGGGCCGGCAAGCACCACGCCGCTCCAGCCGATGGCGAGGTAGAAGACGATCGCCAGCCTATCGTAGCGGCCGGGCAGGAACATCTTGATGGCGATGCCCATAGCCGCCGCGCTCCAGACGACGACGATCATCGGCACGGCGAGCGCCGTGCTCCGAAGCTGGGCGAGGAAGGGCGTGTAGGTGGCGGCGATCAAAAGATAGATCGCGGCGTGATCGAAGCGGCGCAGGATCCACTTCGCCGGCCAGGATATCGGCCACAGATTATAGGCCAGCGACACCGAAAGCACGGTGAGGAGCGACACGACATAGAAGACGGCGGCGACATATTCGCCGGGACCGGAATGGAAAGCCGCCAGCGCCAGGAAGGCCGAGCCGGCGGCGATGGCGAGCACGATGCCGACAGCGTGCACGATGCCGTCGGCGATCATCTCGGCGCGCGAATAGTGCCAGCGCCCCATGAAGGGGATCTCGATCTGGGTATCCGGCCGCGCGCTGTTCATCACATGATCCTGCACACCCCTAATCTGGGCGGTCGCGGACCAGTATTTCAAGCTTCGGTTGCGGTTTTGCGACTACCCCGCCGCGCGTCCTTTCGACGCTGCAGCGCTTCAATGTGCGCACGATCCTTTCCTGGAATCGATTCCGACTTTTGGACTAAGGACGTCAGCGCAACTTGGCTCAACGAGAAGCAAGCGGCTTCTTGACCGTCTTGAGCAATGCGCGCTGGATGAGCTCGTTGCCGGCGACGACATCGCCGCTGTCCAGCATGTCCTGGCCGCCATCCATGTCGGAGACGAAGCCGCCGGCTTCGCGAACCAGAAGGATGCCGGCGGCGATATCCCAGGCCGACAGGCCGGTCTCCCAGAAACCGTCCATGCGGCCGGCGGCGACATAGGCGAGGTCGAGTGCCACGGAACCGAGGCGGCGCACGCCGGAGACCTCTGCCATGACGTTGCGCAGCTCGATCAGGAAATTGCCATGCTGGCCGCGGCCGAGATGCGGCACGCCGCAACCGATCACGGTATCTACCAGCTTGGAGCGGCCGGCGACGCGCAGCCGGCGGTCGTTCATGAAGGCGCCGCCGCCGCGTTCGGCCGTGTAGAGCTCATCCATCGCCGGGTTGTAGATGACCGCGGCGACGACCTGGCCCTGGCGCTCCAGCGCGATCGACACCGAAAAGATCGGGATGCCGTGCAGGAAGTTGGTGGTGCCGTCGAGCGGATCGACGAGCCAGCGGTGCTGGCTGTCCTCGCCCTCGACCGCGCCGCGCTCCTCCATCAGGAAGGAATAGCCCGGCCGCGCCTTCGACAATTCGGCGAAGACGATCTCCTCCGCCTTGCGGTCGGCCTGGCTTACATAGTCGCCCGGGCCTTTCATCGAGACCTGCAGGTTCTGCACCTCGCCGAAATCGCGCGACAGCGAGCGGCCGGCCTTCATGGCGGCCTGGACCATGACGTTGAGGAGAGCGGAACGCGCCATTTTTTCTTCCTGGCTTTGTCTTGCTACTGCCGGCTATCTTTTTTGAAGCATGATCTTATCCGAAAAGTCTGCAACTTTTTGCTGCGCTGACCTTGTTCGGGATCATGCTTTAGTCCGCGCGGCGCATATAGGTGATTTCGTTGGTGTCGACGATGATGCGCTCGCCGGCCGAGATGAAGGGGGGCACCAGCACGCGGATGCCGTTCTCCAGCACCGCCGGCTTATAAGAGGAGGCTGCCGTCTGGCCACGCACCACCGGATCGGCCTCGGTGACGGTCAGCGTCACCTGGTCGGGCAGCGAGATGCCGATCGGCCGCTCCTCATAGAGCTGCACCGTCACCATCATGCCATCCTGCAGGAAGGCGGCGCGCTCGCCGACGAAGTCCTTGGCGAGCTCGAGCTGCTCGTAGCTTTCGGTGTCCATGAACACCAGCGCGTCGCCCTGCTCGTAAAGGAAGGAGAAATCCTTGAGGTCGAGCCTTATCTGCTCGACGGTTTCGGCCGAACGGAAGCGTTCGTTGAGCTTGGTGCCGTTGATCAGGTTCTTCAATTCGACCTGATTGTAGGCGCCGCCCTTGCCGGGCTTGACGGTGTTGGTCTTGACCGCCACCCACAGGCCGCCATCGTGCTCGATGACATAGCCGGGACGGATTTCGTTGCCACTGATCTTGGCCATGATGAACCGATCCGAATGAGATTTTTCTGGCGCTGACCGCGCATCGGCGCCTCCAAGACCACAAATCGCACTTTGTAGCAAGGGTGGGAGGCAAGGGAGCGGGCGGGATGATCGGCTTGGTGTGCCGGACGCGTCAGGGCAGCCGGTTCGCCTTTTGCAGCGCCTGCTTGGTCTGGTCGTCGTCGAGGCCCTGCAGGAAATCGTCCATCTGCGGATCGATGAGGCCGGCGCGGCGGGCGACGATGTACCAGGCGCCGGCCAGGATCAGATCGGGATCGGTACCGATGCCAGCCATATAGAGCTTGGCGAGCCGGTTCTGGGCGGCGACATTGCCGCCTTCGGCCGCCCGTTTCATCCAGGCGAAGCCCGACTTCAGGTCGCGCTCGCCGCCGCGGCCCTCGATCATCCAGGCGGCGAGGTCGATCTGCGCGGTGTCGTAGTTCTGCCTAGCGGCCTGCGCCAGAAGGATGCGCGCCTGGGCGTCGTCATGCGGCTTGCCGCCGACACCATTGGCATAGAGCTGCGCCATCGCATATTGCGCGTCGGCAAGGCCGGTGGCAGCGGCGCGCTGGTAGTAAACGGCGGCCTTGGCGAGGCCGGCATCGCCCGGATCCTGCTGGACGAGGAGCTGCGCGAAATTGAACTGGGCCAGCCGGTTGCCGGCTTCGGCGGCGGCCTGCATCAACGCGAACGCGCCCTTTTCGTCCTTCTTCACGTAGCGTCCGTCGAGCTGCATCAACGCGTATTGGAACTGCGCCTCGGGCACGCCCTGCTCCGCGGCGAGCGCGTACCATTTCGCTGCCTCGGCCGCATTGAGCGGCACGCCGAGACCGCGCGACAGGATCTCGGCCACCAGCGTCTCGGCCGCCGGATCGCCATTCTTGGCGCGCACCATGGCAAGGTTATAGGCGGTCTTGTAAAGCCCGCGCTGGAAGGCGCCGTAAGCGGCGTCCGGCTGCTTGGCGCCGAAGCGGTCGGGATTGACGGTGTCGGCCGATGGCGGCGTCATGGTCGCCGGCTGCGGCAACGTGTTCTGGATCGGCGTGTCGACATGCGCGCCGTCACCGAACCGGCTCGCATCCGGTGCGGCCGGGTCCGGCGAACCTGCGTTTGGCGTGGCGGTAATCGGGGTGCCGGTATTTGAGGTGCCCGTGTTCGAGGTGCCCGTGTCCGACGCGCTCGTGTCCGGCCGGGGCTGCGGCAGCGGGACGGTTTGGGCCGCCATCGCCGCATGGGCCGTCAAGCCGGCCAGAAGCACCAGGCAAGGCACAGGCAGGCGCATCTCAGTCCTCGAAACGCGGCGCGGTTTCGTCGAGCAGCGCGTTGGCGGCGGCAACCGCCGCGCGCGGGTCGCGCCCGTCGGCGAAGATGGCGCTGGACAGGGCGACGAACTCGGCCCCGGTCGCGGCGACCGTCGCCACGGAGGCGAGCTCCGATCCGGCCATGACGATGCAAGGAATCGAGATCATCTCGGCCCACCATTCGCCGAGCGCCAGGTTGCGGTGATGCGGCTCCGGCTTGTTGTCGTAACCGAAACGGCCGAAGAACAGGTAATCGGGCCGCTCTTCGCCGAGTTCCAACGCCTCGTCGCGGGTCTTGGCGGCGCCGGCGCCGACCATCATCTTGCCGGCCACGCGCTCGATCGTCTCGGCAAGCTCCTTGCGGCGGACCTCGACATGGATGCCGTCAGCGTGGACACGGCCCGCGATGCGGCTGTCGCCGGCAATGATGACGGCGATGCCGGCGGCCTGCGCGATCGGCACGATCCGTTCGGCGAAGGCCTGGAAGGAGGCGTCGTCCATGCCGTTGTCCGGCAGGATCAGCGAGGCGACGTCGCCACCTTCGAACGCCGCGCAAATATGCTCGGCCGGTGCAAGCGGCGGCGCGATCAGCACGATGCGGCAGCGATTGGGCGGATTTTTCTCGTTCATTGGCCTTCGATCCCGGTTTTCGCCTATGCCGGGCGAAGATGGTTGCATTGCGGCATAGCGCAAGGCGCCGGGCTTGAACAGCGGGCGCGCTAAAGCTCCAGCTTGTAGCCGATGTGACTGGCCTTGAAGCCGAGCCGGTCATAGAAGCGATGCGCGTCGAGCCGGCTCTTGTTGGTCGTCAGTTGGACGATGCGGCAGCCGTGTTCGCGGCATTGATCGATCGCCCATTCGAACAGGCGCTGTCCGAGCCTTTCATTGCGCCGATGTGCGGCGACGCGCACCGCCTCGATCTGGCCGCGCCGGGCGCCGCGCAGCGACAGGCCGGCGAGGAAGCTGATCTGCAAGGTGCCGACCACCTCGTCGCCGTCCGTCATCACCGCCAGCAACTGGTTCGGGTCGGCGTCGATGGCCGCAAAAGCATCCAGATAGGCTTTGGCCAGAGGCAGGCCTGCATCCTCGCGCGCGCTGCCCAGCTCGTCGTCGGCAAGCAGCGAGACGATTGACTGCAGGTCCGATTGCCGCGCCCGGCGCATGCTGATCGCGTCCATTCCACACCTCGCCGAAAGTGAACCGTTCCGTCGTTGCGAGCGGCAAATAGCGCATGCCGGGATTATTGACTATCCGCGCGGACCCGATCTGCGCTATGGCTCGCATCCCGCCTTCTCGAACCTTCCCTTTGCCGATGTCAGGCCTGCTCAGCGATCCGTGGTTCTATGCCGCCGCCATTCCGGCGGTGATCCTTGTCGGCCTGTCCAAGGGCGGTTTCGGCGGCGCCGTCGGCTTCGTCGGCGTGCCGCTGATGGCGCTGACCATCCCGCCGGTGCAGGCAGCCGCGATCCTTTTGCCGATCCTTTGCCTGATGGACATCGTTTCGGTGTGGACCTGGTGGGGCGTCTACGACCGCAAGATGCTGGTCGACATGATGCCCGGCGCCGTTATCGGCATCGGGCTCGGCTGGCTGACGGCGGCGCTGGTCACCGAGGAGATGGTGCGGCTGATCGTCGGCGCCGTCGCGCTGATCTTCGTGCTGCGCTGGATCTATCTGCAGTTCCGCCACGGCGCCGACCATGCGGCTGAGCCCAACCGCATCGCGGCCGCCTTATGGGGCACGGTGGCCGGCTTCACCAGTTTCGTCGCCCATGTCGGCGGCCCGCCCTTCCAGGTCTATGCGCTGCCGATCCGGCTCGACCCCAAAGTGCTGTCTGGGACGGCGGCGATCTTCTTTGCCGCCACCAACGCGCTGAAGCTGATCCCTTATTTCGCGCTCGGCCAGTTCGACACCGCCAATCTCACCGCATCCGCCGTGCTGATGCCGCTGGCGCCGCTCTCCACCATTGCCGGCGCGTGGCTGGTGCGCCGCATGCGTCCTGAGGTCTTTTATCCGTTCACTTACGCCACCGTGGCAGTGGTTGCGGTCAAGCTGGTCTGGGACGGCATTGCCGGTTTGATGTAAAATGGGCGGCCAAGGACCGCCCGTTCTCTATAAAGCTTGTATTCATTATCAGGCGGCGCTTGGCGCCAGCTGGCGACCGCCGCCGAAGGCGAGCGCTGCGCCGAGCGCGATCACGGTTCCCATACCGGCAAGGATGCCGACGTCGTGCAAGGTCGGCTTCAGCACCATGTCGGCGATAATCACCAGCATCACCGCATAGTCGAGGCGCGCCCAGTTCATCATGCGCTGGCCGATCGCGAGCACGGCCGGCGTCACGCCGTCCTTGGTGATCATGGCGCCCATGCGCTCGCCGGTCGGCTTGAAGACCAGCATGCCGATCGAGAAGGTGGTGGCATAGCCGACGAGGCCGACGACGATCCACAGGTCGGAAAAGCCGACCCAGAAGCCGCACATGATCAGGCCGAAGATCAGCGTCAGCATCGACATAGGTGCGAAGAACCTGCCGCCCAGTTGGCCGCTGGCGCGCATCGCCTGCAGCTTCTCCTCGATGTTGCCGGCGCGTTCGGCGAGCATGCCGAGCAGGAACAGCACGAAGCCGCCGCCGACCCACAGCACGGCCGAGACGACGTGGAGGAATTTGACGATCGAGTACCAGTCCATGATTTGCTCCTGGATGTTTTTCGAAAGGCGGCTGCGCGGATTTGCGCCAGCCGCCGGAGGAGCGGGCGTTTAGCGTGGCGGCTGTTTCGGAACGATGCCGCGGCGGAGGCGCGCATGTTTCCGGCGTCGCGATCGACAGCCGAAATCCGATGTTCGCAACGATCGGGAAAAGGCGGAGCCGATCCGCCCTGTTCCGGCGCAGCAAGGCGCGATGGCTCAAAAAATCCATGCGCCGTTAAGACTTCATTAAGCTTTACAGGTGTTTACTGTGCACATCCAGTTTTGCTGGATTCTTACCGAGTGGTTGGAGCCACTTTGTTTGACGCCTCCCTGTTAAACTCCTGAGAGCCGCCTTATCCGCGGCTCTTTTTTTGTCCCCGACTGGGACAGGTGCCGCACTTCGGCGTTAACCCTTTGTTAAACATGCACTTGCCTTCGTGGGCATCGAAGCGCATTTTCAAGCCTCAGTTGTTTAGGGTGCGGGCCCGATCGGTAAGGATTGGCGAATCGGCGGGCGGCAGTGCAGGGGCGTATATCCATGACCGAGCCTTCGAAGGGCAGCGCGAAAACCATCAAGCTGGCGGAACGCCGGGTTTTCTCCCAATCCTTCAAACCCCTCTATCAGGAGGGCATGGGCCTGGTCGAACAGGCCGCCGAATATCTTGACGGCAAGGGCAGGCTCGAGGCCAAGAAACTGTCGCGCACCGCGGCGACGCTTTATGCGGCCGAATCCATGCGGCTGACAACGCGGCTGATGCAGGTCGCCTCCTGGCTACTTCTGCAGCGCGCCGCCAACTCCGGCGAGATGACCCGTGACCAGGTCGCCTCGGAAAAATCCAAGGTGCGCCTCGACACCGCCTCGGCGCATGACGAGGCGCTCGGCTGGAACGAATTGCCAAAGGATTTTCTCGATCTCGTCACCCGCTCGCTGCGCCTGCAGGCGCTGGTGCGCCGCATGGATGACGAGATCTACGGCGCAATGAGCGAGGCGCCTCTACCGAGCCGCCGGGCAAATCCGGTCTCCGACCAGATCAGCCTGTTGAATACCGCCTTCGCGCGGGGCTAATCCGCCTCCCGTTTCTGGTTTGTTCACAATTTGCTGGCATCGCCATGCGCCACGGCTAAACTTGGCGCATGGGGGAAGCGATTCGCATCATCGGCATCGATCCGGGCCTGAGGCGCACCGGCTGGGGCATCGTCGACAGCCTCGGCAACTCGCTGCGCTTCGTCGCGTCCGGCACGGTGCGCTCCGACGACAAGGCGCCGCTGGCGACAAGGCTGTGCCAACTGCATGACGGCCTGGCCGAGGTGCTTCATCAACAGATGCCGCATGAAGCGGCAGTGGAGCAGACTTTCGTCAACAAGGATGCCACCGCGACGCTGAAGCTCGGCCAGGCGCGCGGCATCGCCATGCTGGTGCCGGCGCGCGCCGGGCTGGTGGTCGCCGAATATGCTCCCAACGCCGTCAAGAAGGCGGTGATCGGCGTCGGCCATGGCGAGAAGAAGCAGATCCACATGATGGTCAAGGTGCTGATGCCGAGGGCGATCTTCGATACGGACGATGCCGCCGATGCTCTTGCCATCGCCATCTGCCATGCGCATCACCGCCCGAGCGTCGCCTATCGGATGGCGGCGCTGGCGGGGTGAGGGGAAAATCATGATCGGCAAGCTGAAGGGCACGCTGGACGAGATCGACGAGGATAGCTGCCTCATCGACGTGCACGGCGTCGGCTATGTCGCCCATTGCTCGGCGCGCACGTTGGCATCCTTGCCGTCTCCGGGCGAGGCGGTGGTGCTGTTCATCGAAACCTATGTGCGCGAGGACATGATCCGGCTCTACGGCTTCCAGACCGGGCTGGAGCGCGAGTGGTTCCGGCTCTTGATGGGCAATGTGCAGGGCGTCGGCGCCAAGGTGGCGCTGGCTATCCTGTCGACGCTGGCGCCGGCCGATCTCGCCAACGCCATCGCGCTGCGCGACATCGCCATGGTTTCGCGCGCGCCCGGGGTCGGCAAGAAGGTGGCCGAGCGCATCGTCACCGAATTGCGCACCAAGGCGCCGGCCTATGCGGGCGCGGCCAGCGGCACGATCGGTCTCAAGCAGGAGCTCGGCGAAGGCGTCGCGGCCGCGCCGATCACCGACGCCGTCTCGGCACTGGTCAATCTCGGCTACTCGCGCGACATCGCGGCGAACGCCGTGGCGGCGGCGCTGAAGACGGCCGGCGAGGGCGCGGACGCCTCGAAGTTGATCCGGTTCGGCTTGAAGGAACTGGCGCGGTGAGGCGCTTGTCCCGCCATTTGGCATATGCGAGGACGGCACGATGAGCCTTTCGCCCCGCCTCATTGCTCCCGACAAGCGCGGCGAGGATGCCGACCAGAGCCTGCGGCCGCAGTCGCTCGACGAGTTCGTCGGCCAGGCCGCGGTGCGCGCCAATCTCAAGGTCTTCGTCGATGCCGCCAAGGGCCGCGGCGAGGCGCTCGACCATGTGCTGTTCGTCGGTCCGCCCGGTCTCGGCAAGACGACGCTCGCACAGATCATGGCGCGCGAGCTCGGCGTCAATTTCCGCTCGACGTCCGGGCCGGTCATCGCCAAGGCCGGCGATCTGGCGGCGCTGCTCACCAATCTCGAAGAACG
This sequence comes from Mesorhizobium sp. CU3, assembly GCF_006442965.1. GTDB lineage: Bacteria > Pseudomonadota > Alphaproteobacteria > Rhizobiales > Rhizobiaceae > Mesorhizobium. The sequence continues at coordinate 119,483 of NZ_VFWX01000020.1, forward strand.
CGATGTGCTCTTCATCGACGAGATCCACCGTCTCAATCCGGCGGTGGAGGAAATCCTCTATCCGGCGATGGAGGATTTCCAGCTCGACCTGATCATCGGCGAGGGGCCGGCGGCGCGCTCGGTCAAGATCGACCTTGCCCGCTTCACCCTGGTCGCAGCGACGACGCGGCTCGGGCTTTTGACCAATCCGCTGCGCGACCGTTTCGGCATTCCGGTGCGGCTCAATTTCTACACGGTCGAGGAACTGGAGCTGATCGTGCGCCGCGGGGCCCGCATCCTGTCGATGCCGCTCGGCGACGACGGCGCGGTTGAGATCGCGCGGCGCGCGCGCGGCACGCCGCGCATCGCCGGTCGTCTGCTTCGCCGGGTGCGCGACTTCGCCAGCGTCGCGGGTGCCGCGCATGTCGACAGGAAGATCGCCGACGAGGCGCTGACCAGGCTGGAGGTCGATGCGCTCGGCCTCGATGCGCTCGACCGCCGGTACCTCTCGATGATCGCGCGCAATTTCGGTGGCGGCCCGGTCGGCATCGAGACGATCGCCGCCGGGCTTTCGGAGCCGCGCGACGCCATCGAGGACATCATCGAGCCCTATCTCATCCAGCAGGGTTTCATCCAGCGCACACCGCGCGGCCGCGTGCTGACCGCCAATGCCTGGCGCCATCTCGGCCTCGATCCGCCGAAAGACCTCGCCCAGCAGCAGATCAGCCTGTTCCAGGAAGAGTAACGCAGATTTGTTCTCCGTTTAGCCGAACGACGGCCGCTCTGCGCAAAATCTGTGCGCCGCAGCCAAGGTGAGGGCGCAATTGCCGGCTCTAAGACAAGCTGCTTGAGGTATTCCCAAGGGGCTGGGCCGACTGATGATCACCAGACGTGGCTTTTTGCGCCTCATCGGCGGTTCGGCCTTCTCCCTGATGTCGCTCGGCGCCTATGCGGTCGGCATCGAGCCGATGCTGCTTACCCATGTGAAGCGCTATGCGCTGACGCCGCCACACTGGCCGGCGGGGCTCAAGCTGCGCGTCGTGGCGCTGGCCGACATCCATGCCTGCCGACCCTGGATGACGCCGGAGCGCATCGCGGCGCTGGCCGAGGAGGCCAATGCGCTGCAGCCGGACGTCATCGTCATGCTCGGCGACTATCCAGCCGGGACCAGGCTGGTGACCGGGTTGGTCGACGCATCGGAATGGGCGCCCGCGCTCTCCGGGTTGAAGGCGCCGCTCGGCGTGTTCTCGATCCTCGGCAATCATGACTGGTGGGAGGACCGCTCCGCGCAAGCCGCCGGCGCCGGGCCGACCATTTCGCGCAAGGCCTTGGAGGCCGTCGGCATCCCGGTGCTGGAGAATGATGTGGTGCGGCTGCAGAAGGACGGGTACGGCGTCTGGCTGGCCGGTCTTGCCGACCAACTTGCGCTGCTGCCGGACAAGGCCAAAGGCCGCAAGGGGCTCACCGGCCTCGACGATCTCCACGGCACGCTGGCCAAAATCGACGATGCCGACCCGATCATCCTGCTCGCGCATGAGCCGGATATCTTTCGCAAGGTGCCATCGCGGGTTTCCTTGACCCTGTCCGGGCATACGCATGGCGGGCAGGTGCGGCTGTTCGGCTATTCGCCCGTCGTGCCTTCCGCCTTCGGCAACCGCTATGCCTACGGCCATGTCGTCGAGCACGACCGCAACCTGATCGTGTCAGGCGGGCTCGGCTTTAGCATCCTGCCGGTGCGTTTTGGTGTTCGGCCGGAGATTCTTCAGATCGATCTTGGCTAAGGCCCTGGTTCGATGCGTCAGCGCAGCGATCTGATTGCGTCCATCACGTCCGGCTCGGCCTTCTCGCCGTCGAACGCGTCGACGATGCCGAAGGCGCCGCCATAGCTCCATACCGACCACGAAAAGCCGTGCGCCTCGGCGCGCGCGATCATGTCGCGCACATAGGCGGCGCGGTACTTCGCCGGCATGACGAAGCCGTTGCCGTATTCCTTGCGGATCATGCCGAACTCGCCGAGCGTGATGTTTTCGGGCTTGATGCCGTTGGCTTTTGCCCAGGCGTCGACCGTCTTGAACGGCGCATCCATGACGGCGAGCAACTTTTCGGGGCTGTCCATCGTCGCCACCTTTTCGTCGAGATAGGCAAGCAGCCCGCTTTGACGCGCCCACGGCGCTTCGGCCCTGATCCGGTCGCGAATTGTGTCCAGCGCGATATCCAACTGGGCCTTCGGAACGGCCGTCAGCGGATAGGGCAGGCCGGTGACATAGGGGATGAAATCGCCGGCCCAGGTCGCGCCCTGATGCGTCAGCAGGAATGGGTCATAAGAGTGGAAGGCCCAGATGATGTTGTCGTCCGCAATCGCCTTCGGATCGATTTTCGACAGCGACTCCGCATTCGAATAGCAGCCACCGGTAAGGATCAGCGTCAGCCTCGTGGCTGACGAACGCGCGGCGGCGAAAAGCTGCTTCTGGCGATCGGGCCAAAGATGCGTGCCGCTCGCGTCGCAATCGACGATCGGCTCGTTCATCAATTCGAGCGCGACCTGTTTCGGGTCCTCCTTGGCAAGTGTGCGCGCCATCTTGCGCGCCATCTCGACATAGGCGTCGAAGGTGGCGGGATCTTTCGTCACCTCGCTCATGCCGATCTTGCGGTTGCCGCCGGAGGGGATCAGATGCAGGTCGACGATCACCTTCAGCCCGGCGCGATTGATCAGGCGCGCCGAGTCCAGCACGCTGGCATAGAGGTCGTCGCGCAGCGCCGCGGTCTGGTCGGAGAGGAAGGGCGAGGGGTCGACCGGCACGCGCAGGAAGTCGAAACCGGCAGCCTTGAGCGCCTTGAGATCGTCTTCCTTGAGGAATCTGCGCCATTCCGGATAGGGCAGGATCGCCTGGCGGTCGCCCCATTTGTCCTCGGTCGGCCAGGTGACCCATTGGTCGAGATTGAGGCCGCGCTTCATGGTGAAGGTCGCCGCTTCGGCCGGCAGCGTCAGCGCGGCCAGCGCAAGCATTGCCGCCAGCAAGGTCTTGATCATCGCGCCCAACAATGCCATCCGGTTCCCGCGCAAGAACACCTGCCCTTTCAGGTGAGAAAAGGAAAGCGCGATGGACGATCATGGTGAATCGGCGTCGCTCAGCGCCGGGCTCTCCGGCGCGCTGACGGATTTCGGCCACCGGCTGATGGCCCGGGTCTATTATGCCGACACCGATTTCTCTGGCGTCGTCTACCATGCGCGCTATCTCGAATTCCTCGAGCGCGGCCGCTCCGACTATCTGAGACTGACCGGCGTCCATCACACCGAGCTTCTGGACGGCAAGCATGGCGAGCGCATAGTCTGGGTGGTGCGTCGCATGGAGATCGACTTCCGTTCGCCGGCGCGCATGGACGATATCCTGACCATCGACACCCGAACCGACGACATTTCCGGCGCCCGCATCTTCATGGGCCAGCAGTTGAAGCGCGGCGACGATGTGCTGGTGGAGGCGAAAGTCGAGGCGGCGATCGTGGGTGAGAATGGCCGCCCGAAGCGTTTTCCAAAAGAGTGGATCGCGGCTTTTATGCCTCGGGCAAAGGACTAGCGAAGCGCCTGCGCAGTTGATCGTTGGCGCATTAACCGGGCGATTCCTGGCGGGACGGCGCCTGGCCAAAGCGCGGCAATGCGCCGCTCCTCACATCCTAACCCATCCTTAACCATAACGGTTCATGAAGGAATTGGCGAAGATTGGCGCAATTCGTGCGCCTTCCTTTCACCAATATTTGCCCCGAAAAGGCCGTGAAACGGTGCATTCGGGGCTTGTCCCGCAAGCTTCATGCTTCGCGCGATCGGACCAAAGGGATGCCCATGGGCCAGCCGCCAGCGATGCCCGGAAAATCTTAAGGACTTAAGTGATGGAAAATATCGCACTTGCCGATCCGGCAGCGCATTTGTCGATCTGGGCGCTGTTCATGCAGGCCGGCTGGGTGGTCAAGCTGGTCATGATCGGCCTGCTCTGCGCCTCGATCTGGACCTGGGCGATCATCATCGACAAGCTCGTCGCCTATGGCCGCATGCGGATGGCGCTCAACCGCTTCGAGCAGGTGTTCTGGTCGGGGCAGTCGCTGGAAGACCTCTACCGCACGCTGGCCGACCGCAACACCACCGGCATGGGCGCGATCTTCGTCGCCGCCATGCGCGAGTGGAAGAAAAGCTTCGAGAAGGGCGCGAAATCGGCGCTGGCGCTGCAAACCCGTATCGATAAGGCCATGGACCTGGCGTTGACGCGCGAGATGGAGAAGCTGGAAGGACGCCTCGGCTTCCTGGCCACCACCGGATCGGCGGCGCCCTTCATCGGCCTGTTCGGCACCGTCATCGGCATCATGACGTCGTTCCAGGCGATCGCAGCCTCGAAGAACACCAGCCTGTCGGTGGTGGCGCCGGGCATCGCCGAGGCGCTGCTTGCCACCGCCATCGGCCTGCTCGCGGCCATTCCCGCCGTCATCGCCTACAACAAGCTGTCTTCGGACGCGAACAAGATCGGCATGCGCATGGAAGGCTTCGCGGACGAGTTCTCCGCCATACTCTCGCGCCAAATCGATGAAAAAGTAGCGCAGAAGGCCTGAGGAACGACCATGGGGATGTCTGGTGCAGGGGCAAGCGGATCAGGGCGAGGCGGACGCGGCCACAGGCGTCGCGGCCGGCACCATGCGCTGATGTCGGAAATCAACGTCACGCCGATGGTCGACGTGATGTTGGTGCTTTTGATCATCTTCATGGTGGCGGCGCCGCTTCTGACCGTGGGCGTGCCGATCGATCTGCCCGATACGCAGGCCAAGGCGATGAATGTCGATACCCAGCCGATCACCGTTTCGATCGACGCCGCCGGCAAGATTTTCCTGCAGGAGACCGAGATCCCGATCGACGAGCTGGTGGCCAAACTGCAGGCGATCTCGAAGACCGGCTATGACGAACGCATCTTCATCCGCGGCGACAAGTCGACCGACTACGGCACGGCCATGAAGGTCATGGCCCGGATTTCAGCGGCCGGATACAAGAATATCGGCCTGGTCTCGCTGCAGGAACAGGATCAGTAGACGGCAAATGCGCACGGGTCTCACCTCATCGGTGATCTTGCATACGGTGGCGTTGGCCTTCGGGCTGTTCACGCTGTCGTCGCCGCCTGCCATGCCCGCCTCCGACGTGGAGTCTGTGGCGGTCGATATCGTGCCGATGGAAGCCGTCGCGCAGACGCTGCAGGGCGACAAGAAGGCGGTGATGCATGACAAGCCGGCGCCTGTGCCGACCAAGCGCCCGGATGTCGTGCCCGATGCCCAGAAGGTTGGCGAGAACACCGTCGATACCGACAAGCCGGTGACCGACGAAGCCAAGCCGAAGCCGGTCGAGAAGACGGCGGCGCCGCCACCTGCGCCGACGCCGACCGAGAAGCCGGCGGTCGAGGACGTGCCGAAGCCGCAGGAAAAGCCGACGCCGACGCCGGCGACGGAAGTCGCGCCGACGCCGACGCCGAAGGAAGAGGTCAAGCCCGAGCCGGTCAAGCAGACGGACCCGAAGCCGACCCCGGCCAAGCAACCGACGCCGCCGCCGAAAGACACGACCGCCGCCATCCCGAAGGAAGAGGTGAAGCCGGACGCCGTCGCCGAGGCGATCGACCAGCAGCAGCCGACCGAGGAAGCCAAGTTGCCTGACTCCGCGCCGGCGCCGCAAGCGCGGCCGAAGCCGCAGCCGGCGCAGGCCGAGAGCGCCAAGGCGCCGGATCGCAAGGACGCCGAAAAGCCGGTCAAGGAGGCTTCCTCGAAGCCCAAGTCGGACGAGAAGCAGTTCAACGCCGACGAGATAACGGCCCTGCTCGACAAGCAGAAGCCGTCCGGCGGCGGCGCCAAGCGCTCGACCCAGCAGGCTTCGCTTGGCGGTGAAAAGGATCAGGGCCAGAAGCTCTCGAAGTCCGAACAAGGGGCTTTGGAGGATCAGCTCGGCCATTGCTGGACGCTTCCGGTCGGCCTCGAAGGGTCCGAGGATTTCACCGTGGTCGTTCGCTTCAACCTGAACGCTTCCGGTAAGCTGGAGGGCCGCCCGACCGTCGAGAAGTCCAGCGGCAACCCTCAATTCGACGCCAGCGCGGTCCGCGCCGTGCAGAAATGCGATGTCGCCGGGCTGCAGGTTCCCGCCGGAAAGCAAGACATCTGGTCCGACGTCCGTGTCAACTTCGATCCGAGAGCGATGCTTGGCCTGTAGCCTGAGCGTCCAAAAAATCAGCAAGAGAAGCGAGAAGACATGAAATCCATCCTCAAGCCGCTCCTGATGGTCGCCGCGATGGCGGTAGGCATAATTTCCGTCGCCACCTTGCCTGCTCGGGCAACCCTCGAGCTCAATGTCAACAAAGGCAATGTCGAGCCGATGCCGATCGCCATCCCCGACTTCCAGGGAGGGCTTGGTCCGCAGATATCGGAGATCGTCACCGCCGATCTGAAACGCTCGGGACTGTTCGCGCCGATCGACAAGGCCGCCTTTGTCGAGAAGATCACGAACCCCGATGCCGCGCCGCGCTACGAAGACTGGAAGGTCATTAACGCGCAGGCGCTGGTGACCGGCAGCGTCAGCAAGGAGGCCGACGGACGCATCCGCGCCCAGTACCGGCTTTGGGATATTTTCGGCAACCAGCAGCTGGCCGGCGAACAGTTTTTCGCCAACGACGCCAATCAGCGCCGTGTCGCGCACATCATCGCCGATGCGATCTATGAGAAGATCACCGGCGAAAAAGGCTATTTCGACACGCGCGTCGTCTTCGTCGACGAATCCGGCCCCAAGAATGCGCGCAAGAAGCGGCTTGCCATCATGGATCAGGACGGCGCCAATGTTCGCTACCTCTCCGACGGCCGCGCCATCGTGCTGACGCCGCGCTTTTCGCCGAACCGTCAGGAAATCACCTATATGTCCTATGAAAGCGGGCAGCCTAAGGTCTACCTGCTGCAGATCGAAACTGGTCAGCGCGAGTTGGTCGGCAATTTTCCGGGCATGACCTTCGCGCCGCGCTTCTCGCCGGACGGCCAGAAGGTGATCATGAGCCTGCTGCGCGACGACGGCAATTCCAACATCTTCGCCATGGATCTGAGAAGCCGCTCGACCACGCGACTGACCGATTCGACCGCGATCGACACCTCGCCCTCCTATTCGCCGGACGGCTCGCAGGTCGTCTTCACCTCCGACCGCGGCGGCGGCAGCGGCCGCTCGCAAATCTATGTCATGGGCGCCGACGGCTCCAACCCGCACCGCATCTCCTTCGGCGACGGCGTCTATTCGACGCCGGTCTGGTCGCCGCGCGGAGATCTCATCGCCTTCACCAAGCAGAGCGGCGGCGAATTCCAGATCGGCGTCATGAAGACCGACGGCTCGGGCGAGCGCATCCTGTCTTCCGGCTTCCAGCAGGAAGGCCCGACCTGGGCGCCCAACGGCCGGGTGCTGATGTTCTTCCGCGATTCCGGCGGCGGGCCGAAGCTGGTCTCGGTCGACCTCACCGGCCGCAACGAGCAGCCGATTCCGACGGCGAACTATGCGTCGGACCCGGCATGGTCGCCGCTGCTGGAATAGTGTCGCATTTGTCCAAAACCCCTAGAAAAGAGGCCTTTCGGGCCTCTTTTTTCACAAGCCGGTCGCGTTTTGGCCGCATTTCCGCCTACGGTCCGCGCGCAATGTGAGCCCCGTAAAAACGGCCGCGGACGGCGGCTCTAAACCAATCATTAACCGTGTTTCTTGAATGCCGGTTAACCCAAACGTGGTTACTGGGTGATCAACGAAATCACTCGAATGCGAAGGAGAGGCGGCATGGGCCGTATCGCAGCACTTACCCGCAACCCGGCAATGATCGCGCTCGTGGCAGCGCTTGCCATCACCGGCTGCGCCTCGAAGAAGAACCTGAACAGCCCTGGCGATCTCGGCCTCAATGGCGCCGGCGCCGCCACGCCCGGTTCCGCGCAGGATTTTACCGTCAACATCGGCGACCGCATCTTCTTCGACACCGATTCCGCCTCGATTCGCGCCGATGCGCAGACCACGCTCGCCCGCCAGGCGCAGTGGCTGAACCAGTACCGCCAGTATGCCATCGTCATCGAAGGCCATGCCGACGAGCGCGGCACGCGTGAGTACAATCTGGCGCTTGGCGCCCGCCGCGCCGCCGCCACCCGCGACTTCCTGGTCTCCAAGGGCGTCTCCGGCAGCCGCCTGAAGACGATCTCCTACGGCAAGGAGCGCCCGGTGGCGGTCTGCGACGACATCTCCTGCTGGTCGCAGAACCGTCGCGCCGTCACCACGCTGTCGGGCGCCGGCTCCTAAGACCGGGCTTTGCTTCCTGCGCCCGTTCGGGCGCGGCGTCGCGGGCGACAAAAATACAACAGTTGGACATGAAAGGCGGCCGCTTGGCCGCCTTTTTCATTTGCGACGGTCCGAAACAAAATTTGGCCGAAGTCTCGCGTCCTGCTATGAGCGCGAGGGCGCTTGCTCCCACTGTTTGATTTGGAAAGGCGCATCAGGCCAACCATTCCACCGCGAGAGATAGAATGCATTTCAGAACGGTCCTGAGCGGCACGCTTGCGCTGCTCATCGTATCCAGCCTCCCGAGCCTTGCCGCTTCGGCCGACAATGCCGGGCAGGCTTCCGACAGCGGTTTCTCCTTCCATCTGCCGACGCTCGGCATTTTCGGCGACAAGAAGAAGCCGGAAGCGGCGCAGGTGGCGCAGCAGGACGGCGCCGGCATGACGGGCCTGGAAGACCAGCTTCGGCAACTGAACGGCAAGGTCGAGGAGCTCAACTTCCAGATCCTGCAGATGCAGGAGCAGATGCGCAAGCAGCAGGAAGACAACGAGTTCCGCTTCCAGCAGCTCGAAGGCGGCACGCAGGGCGCGAAGCCCGCCGGCCAGAAGAAGTCCGAAGCAGTCCCACAGGACGGCAGCACCAGCGTCGGCCAGGCCGCCACCGGCGACAATGGCGCCAGTGACAACGGTACCGACAACAGCGTCGCCGAGGCTCCGGCGACGCAGGCTCCGGCCGATACGGGTGCGCAGAATGGCGGCAAGACCGTCGGCGATGTCATCGTGGAATCGCAGACAGGCGACCCGGGCAAGCTGATCACCGGCGCGCCCCCGAAGAATTTCGGCACCATCACCGTCGACAAGAACGGCAACGTGATCAATGCCGATCCGCAGGCGAGCGCGCCGGCGGATTCACCGGCGGCCACGGCGAGCGCTCCTTCCGCCGAAACGCCGGCGAAGAAGAACAAGAGCGGCGAAACCCAGGTCGCGGCGTTGCCCACCACCAACAGTCCCGACGAACTCTACCGCAACTCCTACCAGTTCATTCTGTCGGGCGACTATCCGACGGCGGAGCAGGGTTTCCGCGATCACATCTCGCGCTTCCCCAAGGACGCGAAGGCGGCCGACGCGCATTACTGGCTCGGCGAGTCGCTGCTCGGCCAGCAGAAATACCGCGACGCCGCTGAAGTCTTCCTGGCCGCCAGCAAAGACTACCCGAAGGCCAAGAAGGCGCCCGATATGCTGCTCAAGCTCGGCGTGTCGCTGGTCGGCCTGAAGCAGAACGACGTCGCCTGCGCCACCTTCAACGAGATCGGCAAGCGCTACCCCGACGTTTCCGGTGCGCTCAAGGAACGCATCAAGCAGGAAAAGGCACTGGCCTCTTGCTAGTCTCTCGTGCATGTCGTTGTCTCGAAACCGGGATTTTTTGAGCGACATGCGTTGATGCTCGCGATCGAGCCAGAGCTTACCGACCGCCTTTTCTCGACCTTCGATTTTTCCCGCGGCGCCGTTGCGGCCGTGTCCGGCGGCAGCGACTCGACCGCCCTTCTCTTTCTCCTCAAACAACACATGGATCGCAACATGCCGGCAGCCAGGCTGCTCGCGGTGACGGTCGATCATGATCTGCGGGCCGGTTCCGCTGCCGAGGCGCAAGCCGTCGCGGCACTCTGCGCGGAACACGGCATCGCGCATCGCACGCTTATCTGGTCGGGCGACAAGCCCGCGAGCGGCCTGCCGGCGGCGGCGCGCGAGGCACGCTACCGGCTGCTCGCCGATCTCGCCTTACGCGAAGGTCTCGGCCTGATCGCGACCGGCCACACCGCCGACGACCAGGCCGAGACGGTACTGATGCGCAAGGCCCGCGACGACGAATCGCATGACGCGGGCCGCGGTCTCGCCGGCATGGCGCCCGCCACGCTGCATGACTGGCGGGCATGGATCGCGCGGCCGCTGCTTGGCATGCGGCGCGGCGCGCTGCGCGAGATGCTGATGCGGCGCGCTATCGGCTGGATCGATGACCCGACCAATGTCGACCCGCGTTTCGAACGGCCTCGCATGCGGGCTTCGCTTGCCGGCCGCAATGGAGAAGGCCGCATCGGGGAAGCGCTGGCCGAGGCCGGCGAGGCCGCCGTCCGGCGCGAAGCGATCGGCTGCCGCGCCGCCATGCTGATCGAGACCTTTGCTTGCGCGCCGGCTCCCGGACTCGTGCGCCTCGACGAAGGTTTCGCCGACTGCGAAGACGCCGAGGCGGCCATCTATGGGCTGCGCATTCTACTCGCCACTGTCGGCGGCGCCGCCTTCCTGGCCGACGATGCGCGCTGCCGGTCGCTGTTCGCCCGCCTGCGGTCCGGCCCGCTTCGCGCCACTTTGTCGCGGAGCGTCGTCGATGGGCGCCGCATCGGCATTTTCCTGCGCCGCGAGGCCCGCAACCTGCCGGCCGCCGCTCCCCCGGTCGAGAATGCGCTTTGGGACGGCCGGCGGCGGATCACTTTGGGCGACAACGCGGCCGGCTTGGTGATCGCGCCGCTGGGCTCAGCCGCCGTCGGGAAGGCGCCCTTCCGCGAGGATGTTCCGCCCAGTCTTGCGCGCGCGGCGCTTGCCGCGGAGCCGGCGCTGTGGGCAGGTGGCGAATGCCTTGATTTTACTGGCGGCGGCGCTCTCCGGCAGCCGGTCTCGATCATGCCCGCCGTCGCCCCTTTCGCCCGCTTTCTGCCGTCCTTCGACCTCAGGCCGGGGGCCGCCGTGGCGGCGCTCGTCGGCGCGCCGCCAATGCCCGCACCGCCATTCGGCGGCCACGATGCCAATTCAGGCTGGGCGAAAGCTTAACCGATCCGCGCTGTTTGGCTTGGCAAGGGGAGGCGCTCTCCCTATGTTAGGCCCAAGCTTCCTCAATCATCGCGTGTCCGCATGCGGACGCCAACGGGACAATAGATGAATCCGAACTATCGCAACCTCGCGCTCTGGGCGATCATAGCGGTCCTGCTCATCGCCCTGTTCAATCTTTTCCAGACGCCACAGACGCGCGGTGCCACGACCGATATCCCCTATTCGCAGTTCCTGCAGGACGTAGGCTCCGGCCGGGTCAAGACGGTGACCATCACCGGCGCCCGCATCTTCGGCACCTATTCCGACAACGCCAACGGCTTCCAGACCTATTCACCCGGCGATCCGTCGCTGGTTTCCAGGCTGCAGGACAAGAACGTCACCATCACCGCCAAGCCTGAAACCGATGGTTCCAACTCGCTGTTCGGCTACCTGATCTCGTGGCTGCCGATGATCCTGATCCTCGGCGTGTGGATATTCTTCATGCGCCAGATGCAGTCGGGCTCCGGCCGCGCCATGGGCTTCGGCAAGTCGAAGGCCAAGCTTTTGACCGAAGCGCATGGCCGCGTCACCTTCCAGGACGTCGCCGGCGTCGACGAGGCCAAGGAAGATCTCGAAGAGATCGTCGAGTTCCTGCGCGATCCGCAGAAGTTCCAGCGCCTCGGCGGCAAAATCCCGCGCGGCGTGCTACTGGTCGGTCCGCCCGGCACCGGCAAGACGCTGCTTGCCCGCTCGGTCGCGGGTGAGGCCAACGTGCCGTTCTTCACCATCTCCGGTTCGGACTTCGTCGAGATGTTCGTAGGTGTCGGCGCCAGCCGCGTGCGCGATATGTTCGACCAGGCCAAGAAGAATGCGCCTTGCATCATTTTCATCGACGAAATTGACGCCGTCGGCCGCCATCGCGGCGCCGGCCTCGGTGGCGGCAATGACGAGCGCGAGCAGACGTTGAACCAACTCCTGGTCGAGATGGACGGTTTCGAGTCCAACGAATCGATCATCCTGATCGCCGCCACCAACCGGCCCGACGTGCTCGACCCGGCGCTGCTCAGGCCCGGTCGCTTCGACCGCCAGGTCGTGGTGCCGAACCCCGACATCGTCGGCCGCGAGAAGATCCTCAAGGTGCATGTGCGCAACGTGCCGCTGGCCCCCAATGTCGACCTCAAGGTCATCGCGCGCGGCACGCCCGGCTTCTCCGGCGCCGATTTGATGAACCTCGTCAACGAATCCGCGCTGATGGCGGCGCGCCGCAACAAGCGGCTGGTCACCATGGCCGAGTTCGAGGACGCCAAGGACAAGATCATGATGGGCGCCGAGCGCCGCTCGTCGGCGATGACGCAGGCCGAGAAGGAACTGACCGCCTATCACGAGTCCGGCCATGCCATCCTGGCGCTCAACGTGCCGACTGCCGATCCGCTGCACAAGGCGACCATCATCCCGCGCGGCCGCGCGCTCGGCATGGTCATGCAGCTGCCGGAAGGCGACCGCTATTCGATGAGCTACAAATACATGATCTCGCGGCTTGCGATCATGATGGGCGGCCGCGTCGCGGAGGAGTTCAAGTTCGGCAAGGAGAATATTACCTCCGGCGCCTCCTCCGACATCGAGCAGGCGACCAAGCTGGCGCGCGCCATGGTGACGCGCTGGGGCTTCTCCGACAAGCTCGGCCATGTAGCTTATGGCGACAACCAGGAAGAGGTATTCCTTGGACATTCGGTGGCGCGCACGCAGAACATCTCGGAAGAGACAGCCCAGATCATCGACGGCGAAGTGCGCCGGCTGATCGACGAGGCCTATTCGACCGCCAAGGCCGTGTTGACCAAGAAGAAGAAGGAATGGATCGCGCTCGCCGAAGGGCTGCTCGAATACGAGACGCTGTCCGGTGAGGAGATCAAGCAGCTGATCGCCGGCAACAAGCCTGCCCGCGACCTGGGCGACGACACGCCACCCAGCCGCGGCTCGGCCGTGCCGAAGGCCGGCACCGGCGGCCGCCGCAAGAAGGGCTCTGAGCCCGAAGGCGGCATGGAACCGCAGCCGCAAGGGTGAGGGCCGGCAATCGCTCCAAACAAACGCCGCGGCTCAAACCGCGGCGTTTTGCTTTTGGGGATCGAGGAGGGCTGCCGGCTTACATGCAACGATGGCGATTGGCGAAAGCCGGTGTGACGGCCAATCTTCCCCCTCGTGGGGGAGATGCCCGGCAGGGCAGAGAGGGGCGCTGTCCCGCCGACCTTTCTTCGTCATCCTCGGGCTTGACCCGAGGATCCATGCCATGACTGTCGCCGGATGGCGCAACGGCGCAGAATTCTGTAACCGCTGCAAAGCCTTAACGTCACGGCATGGATTCTAGGGTCTGCGCGCGTCGCTCCGCTCCTTGCTCCGCCCTAGAATGACGAACGCAAAGTAGCGCTCCTTCGCGCCCCCTCTGTCCTGCCGGACATTTTTCCCACGAGGATGGAGATCGGCAGCGTCACCGCCGGCGCTTCCCTGAGCACGTCTTCTCCCGCATTCCCCAAAAAAAGGCCCGAGCATCTTGCGATGCGCGGACCTTGTTCAGGCAATACGGACTAACCGATCAGCTCTTCAGCTTGGCATTGCAGAGGCTGTAGTAACCGCCGCCCTTCTGAATCCAGCGAAGGCCGTTCAGCGTACCCGCCTCCTTGTTTTCGTGGTAACCCTGCAGGCAGGTCTTCATCCGGGCCTTCGCGGGCTTTTCGGTGTTGAACTCGGCGGCGAGGGTGGTCGGGAATGTCACGCCCGCCGGCGCTACAGTGGGGGCGACCGCCGCGCCAGTTTCCTTTTTCTGCTGCTCCGCGGGTTTGACCGTATCCGCGCTGGCACTCTCTGCGGCGGACGTCGCACATTTCTCCTTGCGAAAAGCGGCCCAGTCCATGCCGTTCAGAGTACCGCCTTCCTTGGCTGCACGATAGGTCTCGCCGCATTCCTTCATCGTCATTGCGCTTGCAGGTGCGGCGTTGGAAGCGACCACTGCCGTCACTGCCAACGCCGCCAATTTCAAACTGAACATAAGACCCTCCTGATTGAATAATTTCGACGTCTCTTTGTGTACTGTTTGTTCCCTATATGTTCAACAAGAATCTTGGCGGCCACCGATAAGCCTGGCGGGCAGTGGGAGAGAATCGATGATGCCGGCAGTCCCGCGATATGCAGGTGCGAGCAAGGCCTCGGGCGTCTTCGCGCGCAAGAAAAGCCCGCGCATCTTGCGATGCGCGGGCTTTTTGTCTTCGAACAATTAGCCTATCAGCTCTTCAGCTTGGCATTGCAGAGGCTGTAGAAGCCGCCGCCCTTCTGGATCCACTTCAGGCCGTTCAGCGTGTTGGCGTCCTTGTTGGCATAATACTGCTCGAGGCAGGTATGCATGCGGCCCTTGCCCGGGTTTTCGTTGGCGAATTTCGGCGAGATCGCCTTCGGGAAGCTCACACCCTTCGGCGCGACGGCCGTCGGCTTGGCCGGCTCGCTGGTGTAGGTGGCTTCCGTCGGAGCAGGCACGGTGTCGTCATCATCGGCCCCAGCGCCGCACTCGGCCTTGCGGAAGTCGTTCCACTTCATGCCCTTCAGCGTGTTGGCCGTCTTGGCGGCTTGGTATTTGGTGCTGCATTCGGCCATGGTCAGGCCCTTGCCGCTGTCGGCAGCCGCGGCAGCGGTCTTCTTGGCGGGCTTGGTGTCGGTGGCCGGCGCGGTGGCGGCGGCTGCCGTGGCGCCCGGGCCGCATTCGGCCTTGCGGAAGTCGTTCCACTTCATGCCGTTCAGCGTGCCGGCGGACTTGGCGGCCTGGTACTTGGCGCTGCACTCCTTCGAGCTCAGGCCCTTGGCGGCGTCGTCAGCGGCGGCGGCCGCTTTGGTCTTCTTGGCTGGCTTGGTGTCGGCGGCCTTGGTGTCGGTGGCTGCCTTGGTGTCTGTCGCGGCTGACGCATCGCTGCCGCACTGCGCCTTGCGGAACTGGTTCCAGGTCTGGCCGGCAAGCGTGCCGGCGTCCTTGGCCGCGTTATACTTGGTGCTGCACTCCGCCATGGTCAGCGCATTGGCCGGCGCCGCCAGGAACAAGGTTGCGACGGCGATACCCGTCAAGGTTGCAATTTTATGAATAAGCATGGCGTTTTCTCCCTATTCTGCCGCCAATAATTGTCCCTATGCCGAATCAATAGCGCTCAATGTCCGGTTGCGCCAGATGCTTCCTTTGTGGACAGCGTCACAAAGTGTGTTGTTCTCGATAAGGTGATGAATTGCTTCGAGGTTGGCCGCGACCCAAGCTTTGCCGGTGGATTGCGCGGCGGAAAGGCTGGCGCTGGCAGGTTTAGTGCCGCTATTGAGAGAGGTCGCGGCAGGTCGTCGAATCACTTGCACCGCCCGCGAAAATGATTTTCTACGGATTGGTAATATATATACGCCAAATTTGATGATCGGACGCGGCCCAATTATGGCAATACGGGGCGGCTGAAAAACCGACGGGGACTGTATCAGGCATGGCAGGTCAGTATTTCGGCACGGACGGTATCCGCGGACGCGCCAACAAGTTTCCGATGACGGCCGAAGTCGCGATGCGGGTCGGCATGGCCGCCGGGCTTTCCTTCCAGCGCGGGAATCATCGTCACCGCGTCGTGCTCGGCAAGGACACGCGGCTTTCGGGCTATATGATCGAGAACGCCATGGTGGCCGGCCTGTGCGCCGCCGGCATGGACGTGTTCCTGCTCGGCCCGATCCCGACGCCGGCGGTGGCCATGCTGGTGCGCTCGCTGCGCGCCGATATCGGCGTCATGATCTCGGCCTCGCACAACCCCTATTACGACAACGGCATCAAGCTGTTCGGCCCCGACGGCTACAAGCTTTCCGACGAGATCGAGGAGCGCATCGAGGGCATGCTGGACAAGGATGTCGAGATGGCGCTGGCCGATTCCGATGGGCTTGGCCGCGCCAAGCGCGTCGACGGCGTGCATGACCGCTACATCGAATTCGCCAAGCGCACGCTGCCGCGCTCGATGTCGCTTTCGGGCTTGAGGATCGTCGTCGACTGCGCCAACGGCGCTGCCTACAAGGTGGCGCCCGCCGCGCTGTGGGAACTGGGCGCCGAGGTCATCGCGATCAATGTCGAGCCGAACGGCTTCAACATCAACAAGGAATGCGGCTCGACCCATCCAGCCGGCCTGCAAAAGAAGGTGCACGAGGTGCGCGCCGATATCGGCATTGCGCTCGACGGCGACGCCGACCGGGTCGTCATCGTCGACGAGAACGGCGCCATCGTCGATGGCGACCAGATCATGGCGCTGATCGCCGAATCCTGGCAGCAGAGCGGGCGGCTGGCGGGTGGCGGCGTCGTCTCGACGGTGATGTCCAATCTCGGGCTCGAACGCTTTCTCGGCGACATGAAGCTGCAGCTGCACCGCACCAAGGTCGGCGACCGCTATGTGGTGGAGCACATGCGCGCGCATGGCTTGAATGTCGGCGGCGAGCAGTCCGGCCATATCGTGCTCTCTGACTTCTCGACCACCGGCGACGGCCTGGTCTCGGCGCTGCAGGTGCTGGCCTGCATCAAGCGGCAGAACCGCCCGGTCAGCGAATTGTCGAAGAAGTTCGAGCCGGTGCCGCAGCTTCTGAAGAATGTCCGCATCTCAGGCGGCAAGCCGCTGGAAGAAGCGCCGGTCAAGGCGGCCATCGAAGAGGCGCGCAACCGGCTCGGCAAGGCCGGCCGACTGGTCATCCGGCCTTCGGGTACCGAGCCGCTCATCCGCGTCATGGCCGAAGGCGATGATCCGCAGCTGGTCGAGGCGGTGGTCAACGATATCGTCGGCATCATACAGGAAACCCGCAGCGCCGCCTGAGGTGAACTGATATCAGGTGATGCCGGACTGCGAATAGCGGCTTCCTGCGCGTCACGTGCTCACGTACTTTAAGTACGCTCCGCTCCGGTTCTCGGAAACCACCATTCTCGACGCGGCCCGACCTGAATCTCAAATCACCTTGGTCCGCAAGCTGGACTGATCAGCCCGCCACCCGGCGGGCTTTTTCTTGCGTGGGCGGCAACGGGCTACCATTACAAATTGTATAGATTCGTGGTTAATCGGTACGGTTAAACGGCTTTTAACCTTTGCAATTCATTATCCACACCCGAGGTCAATCATCTTCGGGCGGTGTCGTCCCGAGGCTTCTCAGGGGTGACAACATGTTGAGTACAGCAAGAATGACATTGCTTGCCGGGCTGCTTGCGGGGTTCACGGGCCACGCATTCGCCGCCGATATGCCGCAGCCGGTCGAAGAAGCTCCGCCCCCGGTTGTCGAGGCGGCGCCCGCCAGCGTCGGTGGCAACTGGTATATCCGCGGCGATCTCGACTATCATTGGTCGCGTTTCGGCGGCGGCGATTACATCACCTACGGTGCCGCGCCTCAGATCCAGGGCAGCTTCGCCACCGGCAGCCTCAAGGGCGCCTTCTCCGCCGGTGCCGGCATCGGTTACCAGATCGACGACCACTTCCGCACGGACCTGACGGGCGACTATCTGTTCAGCTCGGACTTCCATGGTTCGACCGACGGCTTCTGCGGTCCTGCGCCGCAGACCCCTTGTACCTCGTCCGACACCTCGTCCTACTCGGCGCTGCTGCTTCTGGCCAACGCCTATGTCGATATCGGCACCTGGCATGGTGTTACGCCCTATGTCGGCGCCGGCATCGGCGGCGCCTGGGTCAAGTGGGATACGCTGCACAACAGCGATCTCGACGGCGACTTCTACCATCAGGGCGGCAAGGGCTGGCGCTTCGCCTATGCCCTCATGGCCGGCGCTTCCTACTGCCTGACCGACCGCGTCAAGCTGGATGTCGGTTATCGCTACAGCCATATCAACGGCGGCAAGATGTTCGAATACGCCTCGGACAGCAATGTCGGCCCCGGCTACGACCGCGGCATCAACGTGCATGAAGTGCGCGGTGGCCTGCGCTACGAGTTCGGCGGCCAGTCCTCCTGCGCCCCGCCGCCGGAGCCTTATCAGCCGGCACCGGAGCCGATCTACACCAAGTAGTCGCTTCATAGGTCCCTGAATGTCGAAGCCGCCCCGCCCCCGCCCGGGGGGGGGAGGGTTTTG
>NZ_VFWX01000021.1 GCF_006442965.1 Mesorhizobium sp. CU3
CCCTACTCCCCTACTCCCCTACTCCCCTACTCCCTCATTTTCGGGGTTACATCCCGCAAAACTCTTCCCTATAAGGCCCTCCTAGCCTGATACCAGAATCGCGAGCACAACCGGCCGGGTCCTCCCCCGTCCCGGTTTTTCGTGCAAGCCGCTTTGCCGAACGGATTTTTCGAATATGCCAAGACGCACCGACATCAAGTCGATCCTGATCATCGGGGCCGGCCCTATCGTCATCGGCCAGGCTTGCGAGTTCGACTATTCCGGCACCCAGGCCTGCAAGGCGCTGAAGGAAGAGGGTTTCCGCGTCATCCTGGTCAACTCCAACCCGGCCACCATCATGACCGACCCGGAGCTGGCCGACGCCACCTATATCGAGCCGATCACGCCGGAAGTGGTGGCCAAGATCATCGCCAAGGAGCGCCCCGATGCGCTGCTGCCCACCATGGGCGGCCAGACGGCGCTCAACACGGCTCTCTCGTTGCGCCGCATGGGCGTGCTTGAGCGTTACAATGTCGAGATGATCGGCGCCGACGCGCATGCCATCGACAAGGCCGAGGACCGCGCGCTGTTTCGCCAGGCGATGAGCAAGATCGGCCTGGAGACGCCGCGCTCGATGCTGGCCAACGCCACCGATGTCAAGAACGCCGACCGCAAGACGCATGAGGCCGAGCGCGCCGCGCTGAAGGCAGAGAACCCGGAAAACCTCGATGCCGCGCTCGACGCGCTGGAAACCCGCTGGAACCTCGGCGAAGGCGACCGCAAGCAGCGCTATATCAGCCACGGCATGGCGATCGCCGCCCAGGCGCTCGACCATGTCGGTCTGCCGGCAATCATCCGCCCCTCCTTCACCATGGGCGGCACCGGCGGCGGCATCGCCTATAACCGCGCCGAATTCTACGACATCGTCCAGTCCGGCCTCGACGCCTCGCCGACCACCGAGGTGCTGATCGAGGAAAGCGTGCTCGGCTGGAAGGAGTATGAGATGGAGGTCGTCCGCGACAAGGCGGACAACTGCATCATCGTCTGCTCGATCGAGAACCTCGATCCGATGGGCGTTCACACGGGCGACAGCATCACCGTCGCGCCGGCGCTGACGCTGACCGACAAAGAGTATCAGATGATGCGCAACGCCTCGATCGCGGTGCTGCGCGAGATCGGCGTTGAGACCGGCGGCTCCAACGTTCAGTTCGCCGTCAACCCGGCTGATGGCCGCCTCGTCGTCATCGAGATGAACCCGCGCGTCTCGCGCTCCTCGGCGCTGGCTTCGAAGGCCACCGGGTTCCCGATCGCCAAGGTCGCGGCCAAGCTCGCCGTCGGCTACACGCTGGACGAGCTCGAGAACGACATCACCGGCGGCGCGACGCCGGCCTCCTTCGAGCCGACCATCGATTACGTCGTGACGAAGATCCCGCGTTTTGCCTTCGAGAAATTCCCCGGCGCCGAGCCGGTGCTGACCACCGCGATGAAGTCGGTCGGCGAAGTCATGGCGATCGGCCGCACGTTCCAGGAATCGCTGCAGAAGGCTTTGCGTGGACTGGAAACCGGCCTGACGGGATTGGACGAGATCGAGATCCCAGGCCTCGGTTCCGCGAACCACGCCGACGACCGCAACGCGATCCGCGCCGCCCTCGGCACGCCGACGCCGGACCGGCTGCGCATGGTGGCGCAGGCGATCCGCATGGGCACGTCGCTGGAAGACGTGCACGCCATGTGCAAGATCGACCCGTGGTTCCTCGAGCAGATCGCCGGGATCATCGCCATGGAAGCGCGCATCCGCGAGCACGGCCTGCCGCAGGATGCCGAAAACCTGCGCATGCTGAAGGCGATGGGTTTCTCCGACGCCCGGCTTGCGTCCTTGACGAAGACCGACGCGGAAGTGATTCAGAAGACTCGCGAAAAGCTCGACGTTCATCCGGTTTATAAGCGCATCGACACTTGCGCCGCCGAATTCGCCTCGCCCACCGCCTACATGTACTCGACCTATGAAGTGCCCTTCGTCGGCCAGCTCGCCAACGAGGCGCGGGTGTCAGCGCGCAAGAAGGTCGTCATCCTCGGCGGCGGCCCGAACCGCATCGGCCAGGGCATCGAGTTCGACTATTGCTGCTGCCACGCCGCCTTCGCGCTGCGCGACGCCGGCTATGAAGCGATCATGATCAACTGCAACCCGGAAACGGTCTCGACCGACTACGACACCTCCGACCGGCTCTATTTCGACCCGCTGACGGCCGAGGACGTGCTGGAGATCCTGCGCGCCGAGCAGGCCTCGGGCGAGCTCGTCGGCGTCATCGTCCAGTTCGGCGGCCAGACGCCGCTCAAGCTGGCGGACGCGCTGGAAAAGGCCGGCATCCCGATCCTCGGCACCTCGCCCGACATGATCGATCTCGCGGAGGACCGCGACCGCTTCCAGAAGCTGTTGCACAAGCTCAACCTGAGCCAGCCGAAGAACGGCATCGCCTATTCCGTCGAGCAGGCCCGCCTCGTCGCCGGCGAACTCGGCTTCCCGCTGGTGGTGCGCCCCTCCTACGTGCTCGGCGGCCGCGCCATGCAGATCATCCATGACGAGGGCATGCTGCAGACCTACCTCCTCGACACCGTGCCCGGCCTGGTGCCGGAAGACATCAAGCAGAAATACCCCAACGACAAGACCGGCCAGATCAACACGCTGCTGGGAAAAAACCCGCTTCTGTTCGACACCTATCTGTCAGGGGCCATCGAGGTCGATGTCGATTGCCTGTGCGACGGCAAGGAGACCTTCGTCTCCGGCATTCTGGAGCACATCGAGGAGGCCGGTATCCATTCGGGCGACTCGGCCTGCTCGCTGCCGGTGCATTCGCTGCCGTCGGACCTGGTGGACGAGCTGGAACGCCAGACTGCGGCCTTGGCCCGCGCGCTCAACGTCGGCGGCCTGATGAACGTGCAATACGCCATCAAGGACGGCACGGTCTATGTGCTGGAAGTGAACCCCCGCGCCTCGCGCACCGTGCCCTTCGTCGCCAAGACCATCGGGCGTCCGATCGCCAAGATCGCGGCCCGCATCATGGCCGGCGAGACGCTTGAAAACGCCTTCGCGCACTACGGCCCAATGCCCGATCCGCGCAATCCCGGCCACATCGCGGTCAAGGAAGCCGTCTTCCCCTTCGCCCGCTTCCCCGGCGTCGACATATTGCTCGGACCGGAGATGCGCTCGACCGGCGAGGTCATGGGCCTCGACCGCGATTTTGCTTTGGCCTTCGCCAAGAGCCAGTTAGGGGCCAATGTCGACCTGCCGCGCTCCGGCACGCTGTTCGTCTCGGTCCGCGACGAGGACAAGAAGGGCATCCTGCCGGCGGTCAAACGCCTCGCCGGCCAAGGCTTCAAGGTGCTCGCCACCTCCGGCACCGCCCGCTTCCTCGCCGAGAACGGCGTCGACGCTCAGAAGATCAACAAGGTGCTGGAAGGCCGCCCCCACATCGAAGACGCCATCCGCAACCGCCAGGTCCAGATCGTCTTCAACACCACCGACGGCCAGAAGGCGGTGTCGGACTCGAAGTCGCTGCGCCGGGCAACGCTGATGCAGAAGGTGCCGTATTACACCACGCTGTCTGGGGCGGCTGCGGTGGCCGAGGCGATCGCGGCGTTAAGGGCGGGGAACCTCGAGGTGCGGCCGCTGCAGGAGTATTTCGCGTGATTTCCGGTCGCCTAACGGGAACGGAGATTCAAGGGACGCCTGTCAGGTTGACAATTTCCCTATTTTACTTCTCCTTCATGTAAGGCTCCAGGAACGAATCCGCAGGTAAGCAAGACTATTGGAAAGGCCAAAGCACGATATAAGAAGGCATTCGGCTGCAATTTTGCGATGACGGACCACAAAGATGCTTGAATCTATTGTTTTTGAAAACTTCAAGACATGGCCAAAAGCAGACCTTAAATTCGGAAGAATTACGGGATTATTCGGTACCAATTCGTCTGGAAAATCCAGCATATTACAATTTCTTTTAACATTAAAACAAACAAAAGAAGCCACAGACAGAACAATATCACTTGAACTTAATGGTACATATGTCAGCCTCGGCGGATATTACGACGCAGTATACTCTCATGACGAAGCGCTCGATATAAAGTGGAACGTCTCTTTTTCGACTCCCGAACCAATTTCATTGGTTGATCCTTCGGCAAAGCGCACACAAATCTTCGTCAAATCCGACCAAATCAAAATCCGAGGCGAGGTTGGGGTTGGTACGGCGGGGCTAGTTGGGCGTCGCCTGACCTATCAGGTTGGCGATAGCCAAACTTTTTCGCTCTCATCCAAGCGGTCTGATTCAACAGCATTTGAGCTCAAGGCATCTGGCAGCAGTTTCCGCTTCATACGCACTCCAGGCCGAGCATGGCAAATTCCCGGCCCGGTGAAAGGATATGCATTTCCCGACCAAGCGAGAACATACTTTCAAAACGCCTCGTTTTTGTCGGACCTAGAGGCGGTCTACGAAAGGCAAATTGACGGCATTTACTATCTCGGCCCGCTTCGTGAATACCCAAAGCGCGAGTATGTTTGGTCAAGATCCAGACCAAGAGATGTTGGCATTAGAGGTGAAAAAACAATAGAGGCAATACTTGCCGCGACGATCAGTAACGAGACCAGAAATCTTAAAACCAAGGCTCGCCTGAAAACGTTTCAGGAGATGGTTGCCTACTGGTTATCAGAACTTGGATTAATAAAGAGTTTCGACGTTATTGAATTGGCCAAGGGATCAAACTATTGGCAGGCCAGAGTTCAAGTCAGGGAAGGCGGACCGACCGCGTTATTAACCGATGTTGGGTTCGGTGTTTCGCAAGTTCTCCCAATTATAACACTTCTCTATTTTGTCCCCGAGGGGTCTACGGTAATACTTGAGCAGCCAGAAATTCACCTTCATCCTTTAGCTCAGGCAAATTTGGCAGATTTGATAATAAACGTTGCCACTCACAGGAATATTCAAGTCATATTTGAAAGCCACTCCGAGCATCTAATTTTAAGATTACAAAGACGGATAGCGGAAGGAGAAGTAAGCAATAAGGACATATCTCTTTATTTCTGTGAAGCACCAGAAGGAGAATCTATACTTCATCCTCTAAAGGTCGACCTTTATGGACAAATCGAAAATTGGCCTGAAAATTTTATGGGTGACGCGTTCGGAGAGACGGTTGCCGCCGAAAAAGCACGACTGAAGCGAATGCGGACAGAGTCCAAATGAGATATGTCGTAGATACTAATGTTCCGATCGTGGCCAATGGAAGAGATACGAATGCGACGGCTGAGTGCAGATTGAACTCCATAGACTTCTTGGAGAACATGATAATCAAGGGCCGTTTGATATTGGACGTAGGAGGAGAAATTGAACAGGAATACACAAGACACTTGAATATGGGGCAGCCAGGGGTGGGCAATAGATTTATACAAGCGTTCCTGACGGCGGCGGCGAAGCGAATTGAAAGGCTGGAGATAACCAAAGAAAAAGACGGAAGTTATAGAGATTTCCCGTCTGTAGGTTCGCTTAAAAAGTTCGATCTTAGCGATCGAAAGTTCGCAGCTCTCAGCATAGTGAGTGGCGCTCCGGTGGCGAACGCCGTTGATTCTGATTGGCTTGAACATAGGCAGGCATTAGAGGATTCCGGTGTAAAGATTCATTTTGTCTGCGGCGCCGACAAAGGGCGTTGGTTTGCCCGTACATAGCCTTCAGGCTCACGCGCTGATCTGCGTGTGGCCCCGAGTTCATCCTCACGCCACCGCCACACACTCGATCTCGATATCGAACTCCATCGGCCATGACGCCACCGGCACGAAACTGCGCGCTGGCGGGTTCACGGCAAAATACCTGGCATAAACCCGGTTGATGGCGTTGTAGAAGCCGGAATTGACGGCGTAGATGCGCACCATCACCACCTTGTCGAGCGAGGTGCCGGCCGCTTCCAGGCAGTGTTTCAGCGCCTTCAGCGACGCCTCGGTCTGGACCTCAATGTCGCCGCGCACCATCTCGCCGGTCACCATGTCGACCGGCGGCGTCGCCGAGATGAACACGAAGCCGTTGGCCCGCACCGCCGTCGAGCACGGCAGGCCGAGCGCGCGCACCTTCGCCGACATCACGGGCACTTCGATGACTTCCTTGTCCATGGTGGTCCTTCCTTGGTTGGCGGGGGAGCTTATCGCGGCGGCGGGGGAACGCCAGCCTTCCCCTTCTCCCCTTGTGGGGTGAGAGGCGGTCCGCGTTAGCGGACGAAAAGCCAATTGCTTGGCTTTTCGAGCTTCGAACGCCCTGAGCCTGCGAAGGGCCGGGTGGTGGATCGGCGCGTCAGCGCCGAGACGGATGAGGGGTGTTCCAGCTTGACGCTACGCTTATTCAGCCGCGGTCGTTTGGTTGATTGCCAACGCCTCACTCCGCTGGAACACCCCTCATCCGACCGCTGCGCGGCCACCTTCTCCCACAAGAGGAGAAGGGGGAGCCTGGCTCACCCCTGCCCCTCATACGGCGTCCCGTCCTTGTGCAGAAACCGCCCGTCCGAGCTTGGGCTCATCATGTCGATGTCGGAGCAAGTGATGACATCCTCCGGGTTGCGCGAGCCGACTTCCAGGTAGCGCGCCGTGACCGACGAGCGGTTGATCATGTGGTGGCCGTTGCCGCTGTTTTTGGCGAAGGTGGCGCAGTCGCCCGCCCTGAGCAGCGTCTCGCCGCCGTCCTCGACCAGCGTCAGCTCGCCCTCCAGCACATAGACGAGCTCGTCCTCATGGCTGTGCCAGTGCCGCTGGCTCGACCAGCCGCCGGGCGGCAGCGTCATCAGGTTGACGCCGAAATCCTTCAGCCCGCCGGCATCGCCGAGGCGTTGCCGGGTGCGCTCGGCGCAAGGCTGGTCGAAGGGTGCGGGGTAGCCGGAGCCTTTGCGGATAGGGACGGCGGAGAGGTCGATCTTGGGCATGGAAGCCTCGCGGGTTGATGCGGGGAGTTTAACGCGAGGCGCCCGAAGCCGAAGGGCCAGGTCGGGATTTGATGTTTGCCAAGGCTCAGGGTGGAAAGCGCATAACGTCGCGATCCTTCGCGCCCCCTCTGTCCTGCCGGACATCTCCCCCACTTGGGGGGAGATCAGCAGCTTAGGCGCCCCGCTCATCCTGCAACGTCGAAGGTTGGCGAAAGCCGGCGCGACGGCCAATCTCCCCCCTTGTGGGGGAGATGTCCGGCAGGACAGAGGGGGGCGCCGTAGAGTGCAACATCAACCGACTGCACCCCCACTGGAAGCCCTCCCACTTCGCCCGCCCATACGCTAGAACCCCGGCGATGGATGAACACATGCCCGAAGAAATCGACCTGCGCTGCCCGCAGATCGTTGCCGACAACGCAGCCAAGGGTCTCAGGCTGCGCGAGGAATTCGGCCGCGGCGGCACCGAGATCGGCGTCGCGCGGGCAACCGAGTTGAAGAGCCGCAGGAGCCTGCCGCCGTCGACCATCCGGCGCATGGTCAGCTATTTCGCCCGCCACGAGGTCGACAAAAAGGGCAGGAACTACGGCAACGAAAACAATCCCTCGGCCGGCTACATCGCCTGGCTGTTGTGGGGCGGCGACGAGGGCCGCGCCTGGGCGCTGGAGATGAAGCAGAAGGTCGGCAACGCACCGGATATCTGAGCGACTTTCTGCCCAGCGATTCCGCCTGCGAAATCAGGCCGGCGGATCGGTGAAGCTTGACTCGTGCGGCTCGGGCACATCGGCATCGCGCTCCCAGCCCTCATTCTCCAGCTTCATGGTCTGGATCGCCACGGCGCTGGCGTTGGCGTCGAGGTCGGGCAGCATCTCAACTTCCGACGGCCAGCAGCGGAAGATCCTGTAGACGATCGCCACCTGGCCGGCCTCGTTGAGGAATTCGAGGATGATGTCCTTGCGGAAATCCTTGAGCGACACTTCCGAGCCGAGCCCGTTCTGCAGGTCCCACACCTTGTTCGCCCAGCGCTCGAATTCGAGGTCATGCGTCACGCCGCGTTCGATGGTGATCGGCTCGAAGCGGGTGATGCCGGGCGATTTGCGCGTGTTGCCGGCGGCACCCCCATCGCGGTGCTCGACCACCTCGGTGGTGCGCTTCAGTCCGCTGATCCTGGAAATGCCGGCGACATATTTGCCGTCCCATTTCAGCCGGAAGCGATAGGTCTTGTAGGGATCGAAACGCGTCGGGTTGACGGTGAACGGAGCCACGGCGACACCTCCTCGCGCGCTTCAAAACAAAGCGGGCGGGCTCCGAAACCCGCCGCCCCGGAGCCCACCTAGGAGTGGCTGACGCATGCCGGCACAGCCTCCTCCGACGCCTTGCCCGCGTCGATCCGCCGATCGGCCGCCCGGCACGAACAGCAATTAGCATCCCCTAACGTCAGCCTATGTGAAGCGGTTCACAAACTTGCCGCCACGCCGACGGAAGTTTGCAGAATGTTAACCTTCCCAGGCGACCGGGATCATGCCCAGCCGCTCGTACAGCCGGAAGGCAGCGCTGTTCTCGACCATATTGGTCTTGAGATCGACATGCACGGCGCCACGGTCGCGGAAGGCGAGGAACACATGCCGCATCAGCGCCTCGCCGATGCCGCGTCGCCTTGAGTCCGGGTGAACGGCGAGGTCCTTGACGAAGCCGGATGTCCAGCAGAGCGCGGCCCCCGCCAGCAGGCCCTTGCCGTCGATGACCAGGAAACAGAGATCGGGATCGAACTCCGCATCGCCGGAAATACGCGGCCACCAGGCATCGAATGGTCCGTCGGCACCGTCGTCGAACGCCTCTGCGAGCAGCGCATGCAGGGCTTGCGCGTCCCTGTGCTCGAAGCAGCGCATGGCGAAGCCTTGCGGCCAATGCGGCGCGCTCAGCGCGTCGTCGAGGATCTTGCGCAGCCGGATATCGTCGGGCGCCGGCGGACGGTGCGTGTTGTTCTCATGCATGGCGCTGTCCCGCAACGCAGCGCATGACGGGCCGCTCAGGCGTCGGGCGGCAGGCGGTGGCGCTTACGGTCGACGCCGAGGCCGGTCGCCTCGAGCAGGCCCTTGCGCTTGGCGTCGAAATAATAGCCGGTCTGGTAGAGCCAGTCGGCCTTCTTGGCGTTGCCCTCGGCCACAAGCCATGCGCCGCGCAGGTATTTGACCGCGTATTTGAGGTTGGTCTCTGCATCGAACAGGCCCTTGGCCGGACCGTCATAGCCCATGCCTCGCGCGGTCGCATGCTTGATCTGCATCAGCCCCCAATGGCCGTTGTTGTAGGCCTTGGGATTGTAGGTGCTTTCGCGGTTGACGACATGGCGCACCAGATCCACAGGCACCTGGTAGAGGGCAGCGTATTTGACGATCAGGCGGTCGACGTCGCCGCGCACGCCGGTCGCGTGCTGCTCCGGCTGGCCGGGGTCGGCAAGCAGCGCCGGATTGTCCGGGGAAACATACGCGACCTGCTGAACGCCGGGCATCGGCGCGATCTTCGCCGTCTGGCCGGTGACCGGCATGGCGACACCGGCGGTCGTATAGACGGCCGCCTGCTTGATTGCGCCCGGACCGGTCGGCGACGCGCCGGCCATCAACACCGGCGGCGGCGGGAACCGGCCGGCGATAGGCGTCGAACCGGCAAAGGCCACGGGCTGCGCCGGCGGCGGCAAGGCAGCGCCCGGCTGGACTGGCGGCGGCAAAAGCGCGCTTTGCGTCGCCATCGCGCTTTGCGTCGCGGGGGTGCTTTGCGTCTTGGGCGCGCCAGGCGTCGTCGCCAGCGCCACGGCATCGCCGGCAAGCGCCGCAGTCTGCACCTGCGCGAGACCGGAAGGCTCCGGCAACACGGCCACGGTATCCGGCAGCGCGACGGTCGGCGTATCGTCGGCGACAACAGGCGTCGACGCCGCCGCAAGCGCGGGCGCGGCCTTCGTCTGCGAGGTCGTATTACAGCCGCTAAGGCCGGCTGCTGCGACGAGCACGCCGACGGCGGTGAGGATGATCTTAACTGGCAAGCCGTGCGGGTCCGGTTTGTCGGGTTGTTAAGGAGTCCTTACACCAGCGATTTACCCCCGGCAATCGGGGCCTGTTGGCGGTTTTCGGGTGGCGGGAACAGGGCCGGGATGCCATATTGTTCCGTATATGTACTCGTTTTTTGCCGTTTTGCCGGAGGAATATGCCATGAAACCCGCATCCGAGATCACGGCCGGCCACGCAGTGTTAGAAACAGTGATCGGCTTCATGGGTATAGCCTGGAGCGAAAGGGGCCTAATCCGCCTCTGCCTGCCCGAGCGCAGCCGCGAGGCGATCGAGCGCCGTCTGTTGCGCCACCCGGGCGTCTCAACCTCTACCGACCAGCCGCAATGGGTGGTCGAGCTCATCGCCTCGATCAAGGCCTATGCCGCCGGCGAGGATGTCGATTTCTCCGACGTGCCGGTCGACCTCGACGGCATCGACGATTTCCGTCTCGCCATCTACGGCGCGGCGCGCAAGCTCGGCTTCGGCGAGACCACCACCTACGGCGAACTGGCGAAGCGAGCCGGCCATAGCGGCCTTGCCCGCGAGACCGGCGCCGCCCTCGGCGCCAACCCGGTGCCGCTGGTCATCCCGTGCCACCGCATCCTTGCCGCCGGCGGCAAGATCGGCGGCTTCTCGGCGCCCGGCGGCTCGAACACCAAGGAAAAGATGCTGGCCATGGAAGGCGTGCGCGTCGGCCCGCCGCCCGCCGCGCAGGCTTCGTTCGGGTTCTGAGGGGTGGCCCGCCCCAATAGAGGCGTAAAACGCTCCTGCGTGCGTTGAGATTCAGGTCAGGCCGAGTCGAGAGCGGTGATGTCCGAGAACCGGAGCGGAGCGTACTTGAAGTACGTGAGCACCGGAAGCGCAGGACACCGCCGCTCGCAGGCCGGCATCACCTGAATATCAGCGCACGCTAGTGGTGGCGCAGGAACCGGCGCCTGAAATGATCGAAATCCGGCCGCTTGCAGACATAGACGGCGCAGGATTTGGTGTCGGCGCTCGGCACATAGGCGCGTGACCTCACCTCGCCCGGGCTGCAGAAGCGGGCGTCGCTGACATAGCGGTTATAAAGCGGCAGTCCCGGCACGCGGCTCGACTGGTAGCGCAGGATGACGGCGCCTTGCCTGGCGATCGTCGCCTGCACCCGGTCGCAGCTCATGCGGGTCGGGTCGTAGCGCGAGACCGCCTGCGCCTCGGCGGTCGCCAGCAAGAAACAGGCGGCGAGCAGAATGGTTTTCATGCCTCTTCTCCCAAAACGGCGAGCACGTCATCCCTCCACAACGCATGCCCCGTGTCAAAACTTCCATTCGATGTTTGCGCGCAATTTCAAGGCACGCGAACGACGCTCAGCACCCATCTTGTTTTCTTGCGCAAACTATCTTATATCCGCCGCATTGAATTTGGCCGATCGATCGGGCCGCGATCTTCGCGTTTGCTGACGTCTATCTCCAAAATTTCGATGCCAACGGCCGGACATTGGTCCGGTCAAACGTAAGCAAATGTGGAAGGGCATTTACATGGCAACTGGTACGGTCAAGTGGTTCAACGCCACCAAGGGCTACGGCTTCATCCAGCCTGACAATGGCGGCGCGGACGTTTTCGTCCACATCTCCGCTGTCGAGCGCGCTGGCATGACCAGCCTCGTTGAAGGCCAGAAGATCAACTTCGAGATCGAGCAGGACCGCCGCACCGGCAAGTCCGCTGCTGGGTCTCTGAGCAAGGCAGCCTGATTTGGCGACAGCGCGCGCCGGACGAAGGTTCGGGGCGCGCGGCAAGTCACGGATGTACTGACGGTCGCGCGAGAAGCGCGCCGGAGCGGCAGGACCGACAAGCTGGAACAGCAGATAGCTGCCAGCCCGGACCGGAAGCTCCCGATCAGGCTACCGGCATAGGAAGGCGGGCATTGCCCGCCTTTTTTGTTGTCTGGATTCCAACGAACTGGTGTCTAGGTCTCATAGGCCCACCGGTTGGTACTTTTGGCCCAGTGTGTGCTACTATTGAACAATGACAAAGCTTGAGCAGATCGAAAAATCCGTCACCGAACTCAGCCCCGACGAGCTGAAAGCGTTTGCTGCGTGGTTTGAGACGCTGCAGGCCGATTTGTGGGACAAGCAGATCGAGGCCGACGCCAAGGCGGGCCGGCTGGACAAGCTGGCCGAGCAAGCCCTCGCCGACCATCGCGCAGGCCGGACCCGGCCCCTGTGAATCATTTTGCCGCTCCCTCTTTCTGGGAGGCCTACGGCAGATTACCCTCTTTAATTCGTGCGAAGGCGGACGCCAGCTTCGCCAAATTACGCGCCGACCCGTTTCATCCATCGCTGCATTTCAAGCAAGTTGGACGGTATTGGTCGGCACGGGTTGACCTCAACTATCGCGCCGTAGCGATCCGCGATCATGATGATCTGATCTGGTTCTGGGTCGGCACCCATTCCGAATATGATCGCCTGTTGAAGTAGCCGCAGTAGTCCACCCAGGAGGTTATCGAGCTTAGGGTCGCCAATCGATCGGCACATGCCCCTCATCCGCCTCGACCCGCTTCAGCCAGTCGACTACGGCCGGATAGGCGTCGAGCTGGAAGCCGCCCTTTTCGGCGCTGTGGGTGTAGGCGTAGAGCGCGATGTCGGCGACGCTGTAGGCATTGCCGGCGAAGAAGGCGTTCTGTTCCAGGTGCCTGTTCATCACGCCGAGGGCCTTGTTGCCGCGCTCCAGCGTCTGCGCCAACCGTTCGGGCGTCGCGTCCTTCGCCCGCTCCGGAAAGGTGAGCAGCGCCTTGCGCACCGCGATATAGGGCTCATGGCTGTATTGCTCGAAGAACAGCCACTGATAGGCCAGCGCCCGCTCATATCTGTCGGCCGGCAGGAAGCGCGTGCCTTCGGCGAGATAGAGCAGGATGGCGTTCGACTCGGCGATGCGCCGGCCGTCGTCGAGCTCGAGCAGCGGCACCATGGCGTTCGGATTCTTGGCGACGTAATCGGGCTTGCGCGTCGCGCCGCTATGCGAGCTTACCTCGATGCGGGTGAAGGCAATGCCGAGCTTGGCCATCAACAGCCGCGGCTTGTAGCAATTGCCGCTGTCGCTCATGTCGTAAAGGATCATGCCGTTTGCCCTCGCCAGAATCCAGATGCAGGAGGGGCTCTAACGCGGCTGAGCCGCGCCATCCAGTGATTTGTTCTTGGGCAAAACCATCAGCGTTGCTGATGTATTCCTCGGGTCCGCATCAGCGGCGCTGGTGCAGGGGCACGACCTTGTTGTCCATGCCCAGCAGCGCATCGATCGACAGCGGCTCCTGGTTGAAGATCGTGCCGGCTAGCGCCGGGCGGGCAAGATGGAAACCTTGCAGGAGATCGACGCCGCCGTCGAGCGCCACGCGCAGGTGATTGGCCTGCTCGATCCCTTCGACCAGCACCTTGGCGCCGCGGTCATGCAGCATCGACACCAGCGGCCGGAAGAACCGCTCGGCCGCGGCATGGCGGCAGAACTCGGCGAACCAGTTGCCGTCGATCTTCACGATATCCGGTTGAAGCAGGCTGATCCGTTCCTCGGTCGAATGTCCCGTGCCGAAATCGTCGATGGCGATGCGGATGCCGTCGCGCCGCATTTCGCGCACCAGGCTGGTCAGGACATGGTCGTCGGCCGCCTGTTCGGTGATCTCGCAGACCAGCAGCCTCGGTTGCAGGTCGAAATCGCCGAGATGCCGCCTCATCAGCCGGATTTCCGCCAGCGCCCGCCCGAGATGGTCATTGATCGTCGGATTGTAGTTGAAGAACAGGGTCAGCCCGTCGGCGTCGATGTTGCGGTAATTGGCCAGATGCAGCCTTCGGCACATCGTCTCGACAAACAGCCGGTCGGATTGCGGCACGCTGTCGAAGAAGACCGACGGCGCGACCGGCCGCGCGGCGCGGCGCGGCTCGATCAGGGCTTCGACGGCGACCGCTCTCAGCGCCCTTCCCTCGGGCGCGAAGATCGGCTGATAGGCGCTCCACAGCCGGAACTCGCCATAGATGCCGAACCGGATGCCGATCTCGTCGGCGAAGATCGCCTCGGCGACGTTGCGCCGCCGCTCCGCTCGGTCGCTCATAGCGCCGCCTTGCGCCCGAACACCCTGGCCGGGCGTGTCGGCGACGGCGTTGGGTTGGCGG
The DNA here is from genome assembly GCF_006442965.1 of Mesorhizobium sp. CU3. Taxonomy (GTDB): domain Bacteria; phylum Pseudomonadota; class Alphaproteobacteria; order Rhizobiales; family Rhizobiaceae; genus Mesorhizobium. The sequence goes on from NZ_VFWX01000021.1 coordinate 14,102, forward strand.
CGGCTGAAGTCTTGCCGCCCTGGACCGGAGGTTGCTCCGTACCCTTGCTGAAGACGCGAAAGCTGGTCGGGGCCAGTTCCGGTCGGGCAAGCACATAGCCCTGCACCATCGAGGCGCCGGACTTCTCCGCGAGTTCCAGCTGCCAGCCTTCCTCGATGCCTTCGAAGACGGTGCGTATCCCCTGGTTCTCGAAGCTGTGCACCATCGCCGTCAGCAACGCGAAGCCTGGCCCGGACTCCATCAGATGCGTGATCCAGTGGGCGTCGAATTTGACGATGTCGGGCTTGAGCTCCTTGACCCGATTGATGTCGGATTCATCGGCCCCATAGTCGTCTACCGCGATGCGGAACCCGTTGGCCCTGAGCGCCTCGACGAAACCATAGAGCGTCTCCTGCGAAGCCGACTTCTGCTCGGTGACCTCGCAAACGATGCGGCGCGGATCGATGCCCGCTTCGTGGAGCACCAGCCGCATGTCGCGCAGCGCCTTGTCGGCAATGCCGCGGTTGGTGAAGACAGACGGGTCGAAATTGACGAAGATCGACGCATGCTCCGGCAGGCAGGCGCCCGCATTCAAGAGATGCAGCGTCCTGGTCAGGGCCTCGATATGCAGCCGGTCGGCAGCGGGACACGTGCCGAAGAAGGCTGCCGGCGGCTGCGCCTCGCCGTCGCGGAACGGCCGGATCAGACCCTCGAAAGCGGCGACCTCGAGCTTGCCCTCCTTGAAGGCGAAGATCGGCTGGAACGCGCTCTGCAGCGTATAGATGCCCCAGACACCGGTCGAGGTGCCGTCATCATGGCGAATGATGTGGGCAAGCCCGATGCTGCGCGACAAAGATCCCCCTCGCTCCGCGAACTGGCGGAATTCAATCCGGCATCCTGCCAGCGAAGGGTTTACCGGTCGTTGATGAGTTTATTAACCGCAGCTCACGCAGGCTTGACCTTTGTCACGCAGGCTTGACCCTTGTCACGCCTCATTGACCTCTGGCTCATCGCACAATGCTTGCGCTTGGCGAGACGATGCGACATGAGAGGCGCCGCGGCCGCTCCTGGCCGCCTTCCTAGGAGACATCAGGTCATGGCCTTTCTTGCCGACGCCCTTTCCCGCGTTAAGCCTTCCGCGACCATCGCGGTGACGCAGAAAGCGCGCGAGCTGAAAAATGCCGGCCGTGATATCATCGGTCTCGGCGCCGGCGAGCCGGATTTCGATACGCCCGACAACATCAAGAATGCGGCGATCGAGGCGATCCGCCGCGGCGAGACCAAATATCCGCCAGTGTCGGGTATCGTGCCGCTGCGCGAGGCGATCGCCAAGAAGTTCAAGCGCGAGAACAATCTCGACTACCGGCCTGAGCAGACCATCGTTGGCACCGGCGGCAAGCAGATCCTGTTCAACGCCTTCATGGCGACGCTGAACCCCGGCGACGAGGTCATCATCCCGCGCCCCTATTGGGTGAGCTATCCCGAAATGGTGGCGATCTGCGGCGGTACCTCGGTGTTTGCCGACACCTCCATCGACAACGGCTTCAAGCTGACGGCCGAAGTGCTGGAAAAGACGATCACACCGAAGACCAAGTGGCTCTTGATGAACTCGCCGTCGAACCCGTCGGGCGCCGCCTACACCGAGGCGGAACTGCACGCGCTGGCCGACGTGCTCTTGAAACACCCGCATGTCTGGACGCTGACCGACGACATGTACGAGCACCTGACCTATGGCGACTTCGTCTTCAAGACCATCGCCGAGGTCGAGCCGAGCCTCTATGAGCGAACGCTGACCATGAACGGCGTGTCGAAAGCCTACGCCATGACTGGCTGGCGTATCGGCTACGCGGCCGGTCCCGTCCATCTGATCAAGGCGATGGACATGATCCAGGGCCAGCAGACATCCGGCGCCTGCACCATCGCGCAATGGGCGTCCGTCGAGGCGCTGAACGGCCCGCAGGATTTCATCGCCAAGAACAAGGCGATCTTCCAGGGCAGGCGCGATCTCGTCGTCTCGATGCTCAACCAGGCGCGCGGCATCTCCTGCCCCTCGCCGGAAGGCGCTTTCTATGTCTATCCGTCCTGCGCTCAGCTGATCGGCAAGAAGACGAAGGCTGGCAAGGTGATCGACACCGACGAGGCCTTCTGCTCGGCGCTGCTCGAGGCCGAAGGCGTGGCGGTGGTGTTCGGCTCGGCCTTTGGGCTCGGCCCGAACTTCCGCATCTCCTACGCCACCTCGGACGCGCTGCTCGAAGAAGCCTGCACGCGCATCCAGCGTTTTACCGCATCGCTGACCTGACCGGGGGCGGAAGCTCCCAGATCGGAAAAACCCGGCACCGGCCGGGTTTTTTGTTGGGCGGCCTCAACCGCCATACTGCTCCGGTGTCACCGCTTCCAGCCAGTCGGCATGGACCCCGTCCAGCGCCTCCTGCATAGCGATATGCGTCATAGCGGTTTTCGCCCCGGCGCCGTGCCAGTGCTTTTCCCCCGGCGCGAAGGCGACGACGTCCCCCGCCCTGATCTGTTCGATCGGCCCGCCCCAGGTCTGGGCAAGCCCGGCGCCGGAAGTGACATAGAGCGTCTGCCCAAGTGGGTGCGTGTGCCAATGCGTGCGCGCGCCGGGCTCGAAGCTGACCAGCGTCGCCCTGAGCCGCGCTGGCGCTTCCTTCTCGACGATCGGCGTCTGCAGCACCCGGCCGGTAAAATAGGTCTCCGGCGCGACGATCGTCGGCACGCTGCCGCACGCAATGATCTTCATCTTTCGGTCCTTCCTAGGTAGCGCTTCGCCGGCGGCGTTTTGCGATGCAGTTTCATCCCGATGAGCGGCTGACGCAACCGGCCTTTTTCAGCCGCTGGAGAACCGCGTTGAAGTCCGCGACGAGGGCTCGTTGGCCAGTCAAAAAACTGTCATAAATCGTTGCTTTTTAACCATAAAACTCTGCCGCCCGATCAAGCGCCGATTAATGCCGCGCGACGGCCCGGGAACTCAGTGTTTGTTAACGGCTGAAGCCCTAGCCATGGCCCCGTGCTGTGGGGGCGCGGACATGAGTATCTTGGCGACCATCAAGGATCATAGCGGCCGCATCTATCGCGGCATCCAGGCCTTGCTTATGCTGAGCATCGCCGCCACCGGGCTCGCCGCTTTCGGGCTGACTGAGAACACCTCGCGCGCCGGCGCGCTCGCCATGTCGGTGGCGTCCACCCTGATGGCACTGCTCGTCTTGATGTATATGCGCTCCAACATCGTTCAGCGCCTTCAATCGGCGGCGGACGCGGAAGCCGAGAAGCATCGCTTCCTGACCGTCGACGCCATGACCGGCGCCATGACGCGCCGCTATTTCATCGAGGCGCTGCGCGACCGTCTGGCCGGCCTGCGCAACCGCCGCGAGACCAGCCTGCTTCTGATCGACCTCGATCATTTCAAGCAGCTCAACGACACGTTCGGGCATCAATTCGGAGATCTCGCGTTGGCGCATCTGGTCAAGGAGGCGGAGCGAATCTTCGAAGAAAGTGTCATCGGCCGGCTCGGCGGCGACGAGTTCGGCGTCCTGGTTCCGTACGGCGACATCGCCCTCATCAACAAGGATTTACGCCGCCTGCTGGAGGCGATGCGAGCGGGCAAGCGCCACGAAGGCAAGATCGTCCCGTTGTCCATCTCGGTGGGCGTCGCGCTGGCGCCGCTGCATGCGTCGAACGCCACTGAGCTGATGCTCTTGGCCGACCTCGCGCTCTATGAAAGCAAGGCCGGCGGCCGCGGCCGCGTCACTATCTTCGACGAGGAGATGCTGTCGGACAAGCGCTACCGCCGGCTGGTCGAGCGCGAGTTGCGTGCCGCCATCTATCTTGGCGAGCTGGAGCTGCACTACCAGCCGATCGTCGATCCGAGCGGCACGGTGGACGCGCTGGAAGGATTGATCCGCTGGCGCCACCCGGTACGCAGCCTGATCTCGCCGGCCGAGTTCATCCCGATCGCCGAGCGCTCGACGCTGATCGATATGATCGGCGAATGGGTGTTCAAGCGCGCCTGCGCCGACATCGGCCATTTTCCCGGACGACGCATCTCGATCAACGTCTCCGGCGAGCAGTTGAAGCGCGACGAGATCGTGAACATGTGCGATCGCGTCCTGCGAGAGACCGGCCAGTCGGCATCGCAATTCATCATCGAGATCACAGAGACGGTGGCGATGGCCGCCACGCCCGAGGTTCTGCGACGCCTGGAGGCTCTGCGCGACCTTGGCTTCCACATCGCGCTCGACGATTTCGGCACCGGACATTGCGGCTTCAACTATCTGAAGTCGTTGCCCATCGACAGCGTCAAGATCGACCGCTCCTATATCAGCAGCCTGGCGCATGACCAGGTGGCACAGATTTTCGTTTCCGCGCTCGCCCAGATCGCGCGCATCCAGGACATCGTGATCGTCGCCGAGGGCGTCGAAACGGCGGAGGAATTCACCCTGGCCAGGACTGCCGGCTGCAGCCGCTTCCAGGGCTATTTCTTCGGCAAGCCGGCGCCGCGCGACAAGGCGAGCGCCTGGTGTGCGGCGGCGTCCGAGCCGCTTGCCCTTACAGCCTGACGAACAAAGCCGGCGAACATCCTATTTTTCTTGCCCTCCCGGCAAACCCGTGTGACGATGGCTTCGGGCAGGGGCGCATAAGCCTCGCTTGCGACGGCCGAACAGGCCGGCCGCCGCTCTGCTTAAGGGTGCGATCGGACGCACTTTTGCTGATCGCTCTCGGGAAACGCCTGAGTGGAGGTCAGCCATGGGTACTCGCGCCGGAGGACGACGCACGGGACCGAAATGCATCGCCATAATCGGTCCCTTTGCAAGCGGTAAGACGACACTTCTCGAAGCAATCCTCGCCCGAACGGGCGCCATTCCCCGCCAGAACCCCGTTTCATCGGGCAGCACCGTTTCCGATCACTCACCCGAGGCCCGCGCCCACGCCATGAGCGTCGAGGCGACCTTCGCCAGCACCGAATTCATGGGCGAGCAGTTGACCTTCGTCGACTGCCCCGGATCGATCGAGTTCGCCTTCGAGGCCGAGCCGGTGCTTGCCGCTTGCGATCTTGCGGTGGTCGTTGCCGAGGCGGACGAGAAGAAGATCCCCGCGCTGCAGCTCATCATGCGCAAGCTCGACGATCTCGCCATCCCGCGCATCCTGTTCCTCAACAAGGTCGACAGGGCGGTCGCCGGCGTGCGCGAGACGCTGAAGATGCTGCAGCCGGCGAGCTCGATGCCGCTGCTGCTGCGCCAGATTCCGCTGCGCAAGGACGGCGTCGTCATCGGCTCGATCGATCTGGCGCTGGAGCGCGCCTACATCTACCGCGAATATGCCGAGAGCGAAGTGGCTGAAATCCCGGGCGACGACAAGGCGCGCGAACTGGAAGCCCGTTTCTCCATGCTGGAGACGCTGGCCGACCATGACGACCATCTGATGGAGCAGCTTCTGGAGGAGATCGAGCCGCCTAAGGACGCGATCTTCGACGACCTCTCAGCCGATCTGCGCGCCGGCGCCGTGACACCGGTGCTGATCGGCACGGCCGAGAAAGGCAATGGCGTGCTGCGCCTCTTGAAGGCGATCCGCCATGATGCGCCCGATGTCGAAGCGACCAGAAAGCGCCTTGGCGCGCCGGAAGGCCAGACCGTCGTCCAAGTTATGAAGACCATCCATACCGCGCATGGCGGCAAGCTCTCGGTCTCACGCGTGCTTTCCGGCCAGTTGGCCGACGCTGCCGAGCTTTGCCTCTCCAACGGCGACACGACAAAGGTCTCCGGCATCTACAGGATGCTCGGCAAGGACCAGCTCAAGCAGACATCCGCAAAGGCCGGCGAAACCGTCGCGCTCGGCAAGCTTGACAACGTCAAGACCGGCCAGACGCTGAGCTCGGCCAAGGGCGGCACCCGACCGCTGACCGCGCTCGAGCCGCCGCAACCGGTCTTCGCCTTTGCGCTGCGCCCCAAGGAGCGCAAGGACGAGGTCAAGATGTCGGCCGCCATCCAGAGGCTTGCCGAGGAAGACCCCTCGCTCAGCCTGCGCCACAATCAGGACTCTGCCGAAACCGTTCTGTCCGGACATGGCGAGATGCATTTGCGCGTCGTGCGCGAGCGGCTGGAGGGCAAGAACCAGATCCCGATCGAAGGCCACGCCCCGGCGGTGCCTTATCGGGAAACCATCCGCAAGGGGGCGCAGCAGCGCGGCCGTCACAAGAAACAGTCGGGCGGTCACGGCCAGTTCGGCGATGTGGTGATCGAGATCAAGCCGCTGCCGCGCGGCACAGGCTTCCAGTTCTCCGACACGATCACCGGCGGCGTGGTGCCCAAGACCTATATACAGTCGGTCGAGACGGGCATTCGCGACTATCTGAAGACCGGCCCGCTCGGCTTCCCGGTCGTCGACGTCGCAGTCAATTTGTCGGACGGCTCCTACCATGCGGTCGATTCTTCCGACATGGCCTTCCAGATGGCTGCCAAGCTCGCCATGAAGGAAGGCATGGCGGCCTGCTCGCCGGTCCTGCTGGAACCGGTCATGAAGGTCGAGATCGTCACGCCCTCCGACGCGACCTCGAAGATCATCGCGCTGATCCCGCAGCGCCGCGGCCAGATCCTCGGCTATGACGCGCGGCCCGACTGGCCGGGCTGGGACGTGGTCGAGGCGACCATGCCGCAGGCGGAGATCGGAGACCTGATCATCGAGTTGCGCTCGGCAACCGCTGGCGTCGCCAGCTACAAGGCCGCTTTCGACCACATGGCCGAGCTGACCGGACGCCTGGCGGACGAGGCGATGAACGCCAACGGCAACAAGGCGGCCTGATCGATTTGGCTGGAAGCAAAAACGGCGTCCGGATGATCCGGACGCCGTTTTATTGCGGGCCGTTTTCCTGGGAGGCAACAGCAGGTCCGCCGCATCCGGAAAAATAGTTCGGACGCGGTAGCTGCCTGAGCCCGGTCATTTCGGGTGATGCCCCCATCTCCCGAACCGACCAACCGCGTCCTATCCTCCACTTAATCGATAGAGTGCGTCCGCGACATGTTACCCGATGTTACATGTCACTGTTACGTGGTGGATCGCGTCGTTTTTTCGATGATGGTGAGGCGCGCGGGCAACAAAAAAGCCGGATCAATAAAGATCCGGCTGAGTTTGATTGGAAGTGCCGATTAGGGCTAACCTCCAGAGGGGAACACTCGAGGGCGCTAATGGGAGGAGAACGCGCCCTGGAGATGTGGCTATATATGTGCTCTTCATGCCCAAGAAACAAGCATCTATTTTGCAACACACGCATGCAAAAAGAGGCAGGCTGTGGTCCAACCTTTGCCGGGAACTCATAGGACCAGGAAAATAAGGCGATTCCGCCGCGTTTTCGGATCAAAAGCAACTGCTGAAATGCAAAACGGGGCCGACTTTGCTCGAAAAATACGGAGTCGGCAAAATGATGCTGGCTTCGGCAGCCAAAGTTTATTTTTGCGGCAGGAGACTTGGGGTGCGTAGTTTTTCAGCAATTGCCGGCAGCGCGCTGTTCCTTATGGTGGCGCCCGGAGTCGTTGCCGGATTGGTGCCTTGGTTGCTGACCGACCGCTACCGCACGCCGCTGTCCGCCGTACCGGGCTTCATGCCTGCCGGCTCTATCCTGGTCGTGGTGGCCACCGCGATCCTGCTTCACGCCTTCGCCCGCTTCGCGCTTGAGGGTCTCGGCACGCCGGCGCCGGTGGCGCCCACCGAGAAGCTGGTGGTTGGCGGCGTCTACCGCCATGTCCGCAACCCGATGTATGTGGCGGTGCTGTCAATCATCCTCGGACAGGCGCTGATCTTCTCGAGCTGGCCGGTGGTGATCTATGGCCTGATCGCCGCGGCGGCGATGGTCTCCTTCGTCAAAGCTTATGAGGAGCCGACACTTGCCCGACGCTACGGCGCCGAATACGAGGCCTATCGCCGCTCGGTACCCGGCTGGCTGCCGCGTATCACGCCCTGGCGCGGTTGATCCGCGCCGTCGACTAATATGACCAGCTGCGCGCCTTCGCTATGATGAAGTCCCGGAAGACATGCAGCTTCGCCTGGTTCTTCATCGCATCCGGATAGGCGAAATAGGTGTCGAAGGACGGCACCTCGGTCTCGGGCAGCAACTGGATAAGGTTGGTGTCCTTGCTGATCACATAATCGGGCAGCATGGCGATGCCGGCACCGCCCTGCACCGCGCGCTTGATCGACAGGATGTCGTTGATCTGCAGTGTCGGCACGCGCTGTCCGCCCTCGAAATCGCCGACCGTCTCCAGCCAGTTCAGCTCCGACAGATGCGAAGGCACCGGTACGCCGAAGGTGACGATGCGGTGGTTCCTGAGCTCGGCGATCGAGGCCGGCTTGCCGAACTTGGCGATATAGGAAGGCGCCGCGTAGAGGTGGAAATGCACGGTGAACAGCCGGCGCTGGATAAGGTCCGGCTGCTGCGGTTGGCGCAGCCGGATGGCGCAATCGGCCTGGCGCATGGTGAGGTCGAGCTCCTCATTGGCGAGGATCAATTGCAGGCTGATCTCGGGATAGAGCTCGATGAATTCCTGCACGCGTTCGGTCAGCCAGCCAGCGCCCAGGCCCACGGTGGTGGTCACGCGCAGCACGCCCGACGGCCGGTCCTTGGTCTCGGTCAGCCTGGTCTTGATGGTCTCCAGCTTCATCAGCACGTCATGCGCCGTGCGGAACAGCATTTCGCCCTGCTCGGTCAGCACCAGGCCGCGCGCATGGCGATGGAAGAGCGCTACGCCGACATCATGCTCCAGCGCGCTGACCTGCCGCGAAATCGCCGATTGCGACAGGTGCAGCGTCTCGGCGGCATGGGTGAACGACCCAGCCTCCGCCGCTGCGTGAAATACGCGTAGCTTGTCCCAGTCCAGCGCCATGATTCCCCTCGTGTTGCCTTTGGCGTCTGAATGAAAAATCAGGCTTTTAAACGGCTTTTCTCAGCCGGTTTGTTATTCCGCCGCTTCGCGGTGAACCTCGATCCCAGCCAGGTATTTTTCCGCCTCGAGCGCCGCCATGCAGCCGAGCCCTGCCGCCGTCACCGCCTGGCGGTAGACGTCGTCCGTCACGTCGCCCGCGGCGAACACGCCGGGCACGTCGGTGCGGGTGGAATCCGGCGCCGTCCACAGATAGCCGTTCGGCTTCTGCTTCAGCTTGCCGACGAAAAGCTCCACCGCCGGCGCATGGCCGATGGCGACGAATACGCCGTCGACCACCAGCTTCGTTTCCTGGCCGGTCACCACGTTGCGCAGCGTCAGGCCTTCGACCGATGGGGGCAGCGGCGCCTTGCCCGGACGTCCGGTGATCTCGTCGACGACCGTGTCCCAGATGACTTTGACATTGTCCTTCTTGAGCAGCCGCTCGCGCAGGATGCGCTCGGCGCGGAAATCGCCGCGGCGATGGATGACGGTGACGCTCTTGGCGAGGTTCGACAGATAGAGCGCCTCCTCGACCGCCGAATTGCCGCCGCCGATGACCGCAACATCCTTGCCGCGATAGAAGAAGCCGTCGCAGGTGGCGCAGGCCGACACGCCGAAGCCCATGAAGGTCTGCTCCGACGGAATGCCCAGCCACTTGGCCTGCGCGCCGGTGGCGATGATCAGAGCGTCCGCCGTGTAGACGGTGCCGGAATCGCCAATGGCGCGGAACGGCCGCACATTGATGTCGACCTCGGTGATGATGTCGTTGACGATGTCGGTGCCGACATGCTCGGCCTGCGCCAGCATCTGGCTCATCAGCCAGGGTCCCTGGATCGGATCGGCGAAGCCTGGATAGTTTTCGACATCGGTGGTGATCATCAGCTGGCCGCCCTGCTGCAGGCCGGCGACCAGCATCGGCTTCAGCATGGCGCGGGCGGCATAGATCGCCGCCGTATAGCCGGCCGGGCCGGAGCCGATGATGAGAACGGGCGCATGTTTGGTGTTCATCAGAAAAAGTCCCCTGCGGCGCAAAGCCGTTGGCTAGTTGCAGTTAATGTAAGGGTTGCCAACCATGGCAGCAAGGCGGACGGACCGTCGTCCCCGGAAAGCTGCTGTTGGTTGTGTATTCGCGAAATCGCTCGGTTTTGTTACGCAGGAAAAATCGCGTCCAGGAGGGCTGGCGCGGACACAAAAGTCGTTTAATGACAAAATCGCGAAAGATTCTTGCGCAAAGCCGAGACAGCCATGCCGCTCAAAGCCGACCTCGACGCCATCGACTGGAAGATCCTGCGCGAGCTGCAGGGCGACGGGCGCATGACCAATGTGGAATTATCGAGCCGCGTCGGCATTTCGGCGCCGCCTTGCCTGCGCCGCGTCCGGCGGCTCGAAGAGGCCGGCATCATTCGAGGCTACCGCGCCCTGCTCAACGCGCCGGCGCTCGGCATGGATGTCGTCGCCTTCTGCCTGATCGGCCTGCACCACCAGGCCGATGCCGAATTGAAAACCTTCGCCGAGCGCACGCGTGGCTGGCCGATCGTGCGCGACGCCTGGATGGTGTCGGGCGAATCCGATTTCCTGCTGCATTGCGTAGCGAGCGATCTCGGCACTTTCCAGACCTTCGTCATCGAGGAACTCGCCTCGGCGCCGAATGTCGACACGGTGCGGACCGCGCTGACCATCCGCCGCGTCAAGGATGAGGGATTGGTCGCCTTTTCCTCTTAATGTGCCGGCTTCAGATAAATTCGCCTGAAAACCAGCGATTTAGCGCCCGGTTTTGAATCAATCTGCGATCAGAGCGAGCGTATCGTCGCGAGCAGCCCGTCAATATCCTCGGCATCGCGCAGCGGCAAAACCGCAAGGCCATGCATAACCGAGGAATCGCCATCGACCAGCCAGCCTCTCGTCAAGCCGGCGCGCTGGCCGGCCTGCATATCGGCGGGTTTGTCGCCGACGATCAGCGATCGCTTCAGGTTCAGGCCAAGCTCGTCGCCGGCCTTCAGCAGCATGCCGGGATTGGGCTTGCGCATCGGATGGTCGGCAACGCCCAGCGGGCCGCTGCCCGCCTCGTGGTAGCCGCAGGCAAGCACCATGTCGACGAAGGCGTTCTGTTCGGCCAGGAGGTCGAGCACGCGCCGGTTTACCCGGGCAAAAGCATCCCAGCCGAAATAGCCGCGCGCAATGCCGGACTGATTGGTCACCACCACGACCGGCAGGCCTGCCAGATTGGCGGCCTTGATGACCGGCAGCATCTGCGGCCTGAGCACAATGTCGGCTGGATCGCTGGGATAGTCGGTATCGACGTTTATGGTGCCGTCGCGGTCGAGGAACAGCGCCGGCAAGCCGGTCGGGAAGTTCGTGGTCCCGATCCGCTCGATCCAAAGCCCAGGCTCGACAAGCGGGGCAACCGCGGCACTGTCAGCCATTGCTGAGACGCGCTTCGACCGCCTCGCACAGATAGTGGTAGAGGCACAGATGCCCCTGCTGGATGATCGGCGTCGAGGTCGACGGCACGTTGAGCAGGATGTCGCTGAGCGGCGCGAGCTTGCCGCCGGTGTCGCCGGTCAGGCTGATCACCGTCATGCCCATCATCCGCGCCTGTTCGGCCGCCGCCAGGATGCTCGGCGAATTGCCGCTGGTCGAGATGGCAAGCAGCACCGCTCCTTCCGATCCATGCGCCTCGACCTGGCGCGAGAAGACGGTATCGAAGCCGTAGTCGTTGCCCCAGGCCGTCAGCACGGCCGCGTTGGCCGGCAGCGCGATCACATTGTAGGCCTTGCGCTCCTTCAGGAAGCGGCCGACCAGTTCGCCGGCAATGTGGATGGCGTCGCTGGCCGAGCCGCCATTGCCGCAGATCAGCAGCGCCTTGCCGGACGACAGCGCGGTCACCGTCTTGTCCACGGCGCGTTGCATTTCGCCGGTCAGGTCGCGCTCGACGGTCGCCGTGATCGCGGCCGCGGAGCGGACCAGATAGTCGTTCAGTTCGGACATGAAATCCCTCAGTTTGCGGCGCGCATCTTGCCGATCGTGTTGGTCGTGCTTTTGCCGGCGACGAGGTCGACCAGCACCACGCGCCCGCCCGCCTTCTGCACCACATCGGCGCCGACCACCGTCTCGACCGTATAATCCGCGCCCTTGACCAGGATGTCGGGCAACAACGCCTCGATGAGCTTGAGCGGCGTGTCCTCCTCGAAGACGACGACGGCGTCGACCGAGGCGAGTGCGGCGAGCACGCAGGCGCGGTCATGCTGGTCGTTGACCGGGCGCCCCGGACCTTTCAGCCGCCGCACCGAGGCATCGCTGTTGAGGCCGAGCACCAGCCGGTCGCACTGGCTGCGCGCCGCATGCAGCAGGCTGACATGGCCGGCATGCAGGATGTCGAAACAGCCATTGGTGAAGCCGACCGTCAGACCTTCATTCTTCCAGGCCGCGACCATCCTGGCCGCCGCATTGGCATCGAGAATGGCATCGGTATGCGCGACCGGGCCATGCGAGCGGAACAGCGCGCCGGAAAGCTCTTCCACCGTCAGCGTTGCCGTGCCGCGCTTGCCGACGACGACGCCACCGGCGGCATTGGCGATGACCGCCGCATGCACCCGGTCGGCGCCCGCGGCGAGTGAAAGCGCGAAACTTGCAATGACTGTGTCCCCGGCGCCCGAGACGTCGAACACCTCGCGCGCCTGCGTGGAGATATGGCGGGCGTCCTCGGCGGAAACGACGCTCATGCCCTTCTCGCTGCGCGTGGCAACGATGAAGTCGAAATCATGCTCGGCAATCAGGTCGCGCGCCGCTGCCACGATCTCGTCGTCGCCGAACACCTTGCGCCCGACCGCCTCGCCCAGTTCCTTGCGGTTGGGCGTCACTGCGGTGGCGCCGGCATAGCGCGCATAGTCGCGGCCCTTCGGGTCGACCAGCACCGGCTTGCCGGCGTCGCGGCAGATCGCGATCAGCTCGGCCGCCACGCCGTCGAGCAGGATGCCCTTGCCGTAGTCGGAAAGGATGACGATGTCGGCGCGCCCGAGTGCTGCCTGGAAGTGGTCGACGAGCTTTGCCCTCTCGGTCGACGTGAGCGGCTTGATCTCTTCCTCATCGAAACGCAGCACCTGCTGGTTGAGCGCGCTGAAGCGGCTCTTCGACGAGGTCATGCGTTCAGTCCGTTGCAGGAGGCCGTCGGTGTCGACGCCGATCTCGCCCAGCATGCGCACCAGATTGTCGCCCGCCTGGTCGGCGCCGATCACCGAGACTGGAATGGCGGCGGCGCCCAGCGAAACGATGTTGGAGACGACATTGCCGGCGCCGCCCATGTTCAACGTCTCGCCGCGTCCGTGCAGCACCGGGATCGGCGCTTCCGGCGAGATCCGTTCGATGACGCCGCTGACGAAACGGTCGAGGATGAGGTCGCCGACGACCAGCACGGTCGCCTCGCCGAAGCGGGCGATGGTGCGATGCAGGGGTTCCGGAGAAGGCGGATGGTGTTTGATCATCTCAATCGCGGTATGCCTGAAGGAGGCCGGACTTGATTAGGTTTCAGCGCCGGAATTGTGGCGCGGGTGGCTCAAAACGATGCCGATATACCGCAATCGAGACCAGCGCAACGCCGGCTGCCTGCCTCAGGCCTTCTGCAGGGCGACATGAACGCCGAGCCCGACCAGCACCGCGCCGCCCGCGCGCTGCATCAGGCGCTGCGCGCGTCCCGAACGCCGCAGCCGCGCAATCATCGCCCCGGCAAGGAAGACGCAAACAATGTCAGCCGAGGAGAACATCAGATTGACGATGGTTCCCAGCAGCACGAATTGCAGCCACACCGGCAGCGCCGCCGTGGCATCGATGAATTGCGGCAGGAACGCCATGAAGAAGATCGCCGTCTTGGGATTGAGCACCTCGACGGTGATGCTCTCGAAAAAGGCACGGCGCGCCGATTTGCGCTCGATGACAGGCAACTCCGCCTCGCCCTCGGCGCGCTTGCGGAACAGACAAATGCCGAGCCAGATCAGATAGAGCGCGCCGATCAGCTTGACCGCCATGTAGAGCGGCGGCACGGCATGGAACAGCACCGACAGGCCGGCAGCCGCGGCAAAGACATGGACATAGCCGCCGAGATGGATGCCCAGCGCCGCCGTCAGCCCCGACCAGCGCCCGCGCGCCATCGTCTGCGCCGCCGCATAAAGCATGGCGGGACCGGGGATATAGGCGAAGATCGCCGTGGTGGCGAAGAAGGCGATGAGTAGTTCGGTCGACGGCATTTTTTGTCCTCTTGTCGGCAAAGCGTAGAGATCACGCCGAACCGACGTCTGGTTCAGTTCTTTGCGCTGGCTTGCGTCTCAGGAATCCCCAAAATTGGAAAATCCGAACGCTGCCACGAGCCGTTCGAAAGTTGGCGTATCCTGCCTTTCGCCGAATGGCCGGATAAGTTGCCAGATGTCCTCGCTATAGAGGAGCAGCATTTCTTCCGTAGCTGCAACGACCTCTATATCGCCCGGAGCCACATAGAAAGAAATACCCTGGATACCGTCGGGAGAAAGCGGCGCGTAATGGACTCGAAATTCGCCGGTGCTGATTTGAATGCCATTCGTGGACGTCCCTTCGTAGGGCTCAACAATTCGGCAAATGCGTCCGATAGATGACTGGCGCAACTCTTCGATCGGCTTTCCGAGGTTTTCGTTTGGCAGAGACGAAACCGTTACGTAGGAGCCGACAAACACCGCAGTGCCTTGCCTATCGGTTGGCGTCTCGGAAGCTCCTGTCATTCATCTGTTCCTGGCGGCTGCCGGTCTATCGCCAAGCGTCGCCGGCGACGGGCCTAATCACGATCCAACTCGGTAGCGTACTCCTCAAGCATCTCGACATGGTCTGACGGAGCATCCTTGGCAGCGTAAGCGCGACGGCTGTCATTGGCGAAGCGCGCCTCGTAGGCCTCGATGCTCATCAGGACATATCTCGGCTTGTTGTGACGAGTAATAGACACAGGCTGCTGGCTCGCAGCCGCAAGCACGTCACCGAGATTCTGTTTCAAGTCGGTGGACGGGTACCGTTTCATAAGGCGCTCCGTTTTGTACATAATAGACAAAACAGACGAATTAGACAAGCTCGAAGAGCTCGATGCGGGTCAGCGCCAGCTTTATCGACAGCCCGGCTGGCCTCCCCTATAAGGGCCGGAATCGCTAGCAGACAGAGGCCTTCATGATCATCGTCACGGGCGGCGCCGGCATGATCGGCTCCAACATCGTCGCGGCTCTCAATGCCGAGGGCCATGACGACATCGTCGTCGTCGACGATCTGACCGACGGCCACAAGATCGCCAACCTGGCCGATCTCCGTATCGCCGACTATCTCGACAAGGATGATTTTCTCGCCCGGCTCGAAAATGGCGGGCTCGGCCGCATCGAGGCCGTCTTCCATCAGGGCGCCTGCTCGACCACCACGGAGTGGAACGGCAAGTTCATGATGGAGGTGAACTACGCCTATTCGAAGCGACTCCTGCATGCCTGCCTCGAATTGCGCGTGCCCTTCCTCTATGCCTCGTCGGCGTCAGTCTATGGCGGCGGCAGCGAATTTCGCGAGGAGCCCGACTTCGAGCGGCCGCTCAACGTCTATGCCTATTCGAAAAAGCTGTTCGACGATTACGTTCGGCGCAATGTGTTCAATACCGACCACTCGCAGGTGGTGGGCCTGCGCTATTTCAACGTCTACGGGCCGCGCGAGGCGCATAAGGGCGCCATGGCCTCGGTCGCCTTCCACCTGTTCAACCAGGTCGAGCGCGGCGAGAACCCGAAACTGTTCGGCGCCTATGGCGATTTCGGGCCCGGCGAGCAAAGCCGCGACTTCATCCATGTCGGCGATGTGGCAGACGTCAATCTGTGGCTCTGGAAGCGCGGCTCGAGCGGCATCTTCAACTGCGGCACCGGCCGCGCCCAGCCGTTCCGCGCCATCGCCGAGACGGTGATCGATACGCTCGGCAAGGGCGAGATCGAATTCATCCCCTTCCCCGACCACCTCAAGGGCAGCTATCAGAGTTTTACTGAAGCCGATATGTCCCGCTTGCGCGCGGCCGGCTACAATGGGCAATTCCGCACCGTCGAAACCGGCGTCAGGGACTATGTCGAATGGCTGAAAGCCCAACGATCCTCGTGATCGGCCCACGCTGGGTGGGCGACATGGTCATGGCGCAGTGCCTGTTTGCGGCGCTGAAGGAAAGATATCCGAACGCCGCGATCGACGTGTTGGCGCCGGCCTGGGCAGCACCCCTCGTCGAGCGCATGCCGGAAATCCGCTGTCAGATCGACTTCCCGCTGATGCCCGGCGCGCTCGAATTCCGCAGCCGCCGCCGCTTCGGCCGCCTGCTGCGCGGCCGCTACGACATGGCTTATGTGCTGCCCGGCAGTTGGAAATCGGCGCTGATCCCGTTCTTTGCCCGCATCCCGCGCCGTGTCGGCAATTTGCGTGAGATGCGCTACGGCCTTCTGACCGATGTCGTGCCGCTGCCCGAGGCGCTGAAGCGGCGCACGGCGCGCGCCTATTTCGGCCTCGCCCAGGGCGGCACGTTTCGCGCGCCGAAGCTTACCGTCGATGCCACCAACCAGGCGGCTCTGCTGGCGCGCTTCGGGCTGTCCGGACAGGATTTCGTGGCGCTGATGCCCGGCGCCGAATTCGGCCCGGCCAAACGCTGGCCGAGCGACCATTATGCCGAGCTTGCCCGGGAGATGATGGCGAAAGGCCTGCGCGTCGCTTTGCTCGGTTCGAAGAACGATGCCGAGGTGACCGGCGAGATCGCAGCGCTTGCGCCCGGCGCCATCGACCTTGCCGGCAAGACGAAGCTGGAGGACGCCATCGACCTGATCGCCGCGGCCAGGCTTGCGGTCTCGAACGACAGCGGGCTGATGCATGTCGCGGCCGCCGTCGGCACGCCGATCGTAGCCGTCTACGGCTCGACCTCGCCGCAAAACACGCCGCCGCTCAGCGATCGTTCGGAACTGATCTGGCTGCATCTGTCCTGCTCGCCCTGCCACAGCAAGGTCTGTCCGCTTGGCCATCTCAACTGCCTGAAGACGCTTGACGTTGCCCGCGTCGCCGCCGCCGCCGACCGGCTGCTCAAGGTGCCAGCGGCCGCATGAAGGTGCTGATCGTCAAGACCTCGTCGATGGGCGATGTCATCCACACCTTTCCGGCCGTCGAGGACGCGCTGCGCAATCGCCCCGACATCACCTTCGACTGGTGCGTGGAGGAGGCCTTCGCCGGCATCGTCGCGCTGCATCCTGCGATCAAAACCATCCACAAAGTGGCGATCCGGCGCTGGCGCAAGCAGCTTTTCAGCCGCGGCGCCTGGCGCGAGATGGCCGGACTGCGCAAGACGCTGCGCGCCGAACGCTACGATCTCGTCATCGATGCGCAAGGCTTGCTGAAGTCGGCCCTGGTCGCCTTCCAGGCCGGTGCGCCGATCGCCGGTTTCGACCGCGCCAGCGCCCGCGAACCCTCGGCGACGCTGTTCTACCAGCGCAGATATGCCGTGCCGCGCGACCTGCACGCCATCGAGCGGACGCGGCGGCTGTTCGGCCTGGCCTTGGGCTATCAGCCGGATCTGTCGGTGCTCCAATCCGGCATCGTGCCGCCAGCGGGCAGTCTTGCCGGCATTGACGGCAAGACTGCCTTTCTGCTGCATGGCACCAGCCGCGAGGACAAGAAATGGCCAGTCGAGAACTGGATCGAAACCGCGCGACTGCTGGTTGCCAGGCATTTCACGCCCGTGGTCACCTGGTCGAATGAAGCGGAAAGGACCGTCGCGGAAGCGATCGTCGGCGCGGTGCCACAAACGGTATTGGTGGCGAAATCGCCGCTGTCCGAAATCGCGGCGATCCTCGGCCGCTCGGCGCTCGTCATCGGCGCCGACACCGGCCTCACCCACCTCGCCAGCGCCTTCGGCCTGCCGACCGTCGCCATCTTCCTGGCGACGGAGCCCGGCCTCACCGGCCCGCGCGGACAATACGCGTCCACCTTGCTCGCGCCGGCGGGCGGCAGAGTCGCACCGGCAGCGGTTATTACTGAGGCTGAAAGATTGCTGGCGCTCCGATCAGAAGCGCCAGCGGTAATCGTTAGATGAACTGCACCTGCACGATCTCGTAACCGCGTGCACCGCCAGGCGCATTGACCTCGATGGCGTCGCCGACCTCCTTGCCGATCAGCGCACGCGCGATCGGCGACGAGATCGAGATGCGGCCGGACTTCACGTCCGCCTCCTGGTCGCCGACGATCTGATAGGTCTTCTTTTCCTCGGTGTCCTCGTCGACGAGCACGACGGTTGCGCCGAATTTCACCTTGTCGCCGGAAAGCTTCGAAACATCGATAACTTCGGCCCGCGCGATCAGGTCCTCGAGTTCGTTGATGCGGCCCTCATTGTGGCTCTGCGACTCCTTGGCGGCATGATATTCGGCATTTTCGGACAGGTCGCCATGCGAGCGCGCTTCGGAAATCGCCTCAATGATGCGCGGACGCTCTTCCTGCTGGCGCCAGCGCAATTCTTCCTTCAATGACGCGAACCCCTCGCCTGTCATCGGGACCTTGATCATATGCCTGACCTTTCCTGCCGCCACCCCCGTTTTCGGGAGAGGCCTTGTCAATGGGTACAAAAAGAAAACGGTCCGGCAGCCTCGGGCTAACGGAACCGTTTCACCGCAATTTCCCCGAATATAGCAATCTTTGCGCGATTTTCACGCCCAAAAATGCAGTCCGGCAAAATGATCCCCGCTTTCGCGGGCCAGCAGCCGGCGGACCATGCCGAAAGCCGACAAAAAACCGGCCGCGATCGCTCGCGGCCGGTTTCGGAGGCCTTCAGCTCCAATCAGCTCCGCAGGAAGTGGTCGATCTGCTCCGACAGCATCCCGTATTCGCGCGAGCCCTTGCCGGTCCGCTTCTCGATTTCCTTGAGCTGCTCCTGCGCGCCCGCGAGGTCGCCGATCTGCAGATGCGCCTCGCCGAGATATTCGCGCACCAGCGTGTAGTTCGGGTCGATGCGCAGCGCTTCCTCATAGTAGCCGAGGCCGACGGTGACGCGGCCGGAATGGCGGTGCGAATAGCCGAGATAGTTGAGGATGCGCGGATCCTGCTTGTTGGCGGCGAGCGTCAGCACCGAGATCGCCTCGTCATAGCGCCCGGCCATCGCAAGGTCGTGCCCGGCTGCATAGATGCTGTCGTCGTCAAGCATGCCGTATTGGGGCTTTACGCATTTGTTTTTCTTCTTGTCCCACACTTCGCCCTTCTTGCACTTCGTAGTGGTCGAAGTGTCACTGCCGCCACCGCCACCTTCGCCGGCGGTATAGGCCGGGGCCGCGAATAGCGGCAGGGCAACGGCGGCCGCCATGACCTGAAAAAGCAAACGTCTGCGCATCGAAGCCTCCATGTTGAAGATCGCAATGGCAGATTAACGCCGTCTCGAAGCGCTTTCATCCCGAAATACCGGCCGATGCCGAACTATTTTGGATGGCACGAAAGAAGCCGTTACCTCCGGACGTGACGTGCGCTGCAAATCCGCTATCATCCCGAACCAAGCGCATCACGTGGAGAAGGGCCGTGCAGCAGCGCCTCGAGAAGGAATGGGATCTTTCGATCGACCCGGACACGGTGCGCCTGTTCATCCTCAAGGCCAAGGCGCTGAGCGCCGGCGTCAATGAGGACTATGACGACGGTGCCGAGCATGAGGTCGAGTTCGACGGCGACACCCATGCCAGCCATCACCATGACGGCCTTGTCGAAGAGGCTTCGGAAAACCTCACCGAGGAAGAATTCCGCGAACTGATCAATGATCTCAATATCGACGAGGCCGCCGAACTCATCGCGCTCGTCTGGATCGGGCGCGGCGACTATGACGCGTCCGAATGGGCCGACGCCGTGGCCGCCGCCAAGGAGCGTTCCAACCGGCGCACGGCCAAATACTTGCTCGGCATGCCGCTGCTGGCAGACTGGCTGGAAGAGGGCCTCGAAGCCATCGGTGCGTAACGCACCGGTAACCGATTGTGATCGGCAGGCCGCGCCCACCAAGGCAACCTCGCTGCCTGAACGCCGTTTCCGGGCGATGGCAGCGCTCAGCTTTTCGAGATTGTGCAAATTGGCGCTGCCTCTGGCGGCGGCGGCCTTGCTGGCGATGCCGGCCATGGCCGCAAAACATCACCATCGGCATAAAAGACACCTGCCGCCCGCCAGCCAAAGCGCGGCGCCAGCATCCGAGAAACCTGCCCCGACGCCCCCACCTCAGGATTTGGAGAACGGCGCCGAAAAATCCGCGCAAGGCAAACGCCGCGCTGACAGAAACGACGATTTTCTCAACGAGGATAAGGCTCACCCGAAGCGGGATGCCCACCCGCCCCGTTCGAAGGGTGCTCAATCCGAACCGCAACCGGAGCCCGAGGCGCAGGCAAAATCCGAGCCGCAGACCCCCGATGTTGTCCCAACGCCGCCCGAAAAGCCCACGGAACTCGAACCGGAGTCGCCCGGCACCGCACCAACGCCGCCGGAGAAGCCGGCGGAAGGAGGCCAAGAGGGCGGCGGTGAGAAAATGCTGCCCGATCCACGCTCGGCCGATGTCCCGGCCACTACCATGCCGCAGGAGGAAACCGCCTGCCGCGAGCGGTTGAAGGCGCTTGGCGTCGAATTCGAGGAGCACAAGGCCGAGCAGGATCCCGAGATCGGCTGTTCGATCCCCTACCCCATCGTCATCAAGACGCTGAGCAATTCGATCGGCATAGCGCCCGGCGCCGAACTCAACTGCAGGATGGCTGAAGCCGTGGCGGGCTTTGCCGCGAACGTCATCCAGCCGGCGGCAAAGGCCGAATTCGGCGCCGACGTGAAGTCGATCGGCCAGGCGTCGGGCTTCGTCTGCCGCCCGCGTCACGGCACCAGGAAACTGTCCGAGCATGCCTTCGGCAACGCGCTCGATATCGCCTCCTTCACGCTAGCGGACGGCAAGAAGGTCGAAATCGGTCCAACCCCGCCCGAGAAAGATGCGGAATTCTTGGACAAGGTGCGCAAGGCCGCCTGCGGCCCGTTCAAGACGGTGCTTGGCCCGGGCGCCGATCCCGACCATGCGCTGCATTTCCACCTTGATCTCGAGCCGCGCCGCCACGGCGGCACTTTTTGCCAATAGTCGAATAGAACAGCGCCGCAATTCCGCCCCATGCGTGAATGCCGGCGCTGATCTTTCCTTTACAATTGACGGTTAACCTTACTGCATCCGGGGATAGGATGCCTTTCGATGGCTCGAAGACTTGCCGCCATGCTTGGCCTGGCGCGACACAACAGGCGTGCGCGTGCAGCGGTCGTCGGGCTGGCGCTCGGCCTTGCCATCGTCACGGTGTCGGCCTGCACGACGGGCGACGTCTTCGCGCTGCAGCCGGCCGTCGATGTCGGCAGCCAGACCGCCGCCGTGCCGCAGCCCGACGCGCCGCAATATTCCGGCATGCAGAGGCTTGTCCCGTCGAACCCCTATATGACGCAGGCCGCCTATCCGCGCATGGACACGCCGATGTCGCCGCTCGAACAGATGCCGGCCAGCGAAATCGACTGCCGCAATGAGTTGAAGCGGATGGGCGTCGTCTACCAGGACATCCAGCCGATCCATGAGGGGCAATGCGGCATCGATTTCCCGGTGAAGGTTTCCGCCATCGGCAGCGTCGCCATGAAGCCGGCCGCGACGCTGACCTGCAACATGGCCGCCACCTTTGCCGCCTGGACGAAGAACGAACTGCAGCCGGCGGCCCGCTGGCGCTATTTCTCCGGCGTCAAGGCGATCCACCAGGGCTCCAGCTATTCCTGCCGCAACATTGCCGGCGAAGGTGTCCTGTCCGAACACGGCAAAGGCAACGCGCTCGACGTCATGAGCATCGAGCTCAACAATGGCGACGACATCGACGTGCGCAAGCCCGGACTGTTCGCCTTCCGCACCCGCGGCTTCCTCAACAATGTGCGCGCCGACGGCTGCGAGTACTTCACCACGGTGCTTGGCCCGGGCTACAATTACGACCACCGCAACCACTTCCATTTCGACATCAAGAACCGCAAGAGCGGCTATCGCGCCTGCCGCTGATCCAGATCAGTCGTTCAGGTCGGAACCGGTGGCAGCCAGGATCTGCCGCGCGACCAGATCCTGGATGCGCCACAAATTCCTGTCGCGTATGCCGCTTTCCTCCAGCTTGCTGACGGTCCGAAACAGATATTGCGCCGATGAGCCCCAGTGCCCCGCGGCCCGCGCCAGCGTATCCGCGACCTGCTCCAGGGGCAGCCGCCCGGCATAGGCCCGGCCGTCGGGGGCTGCGACAAAGGCCAGGGCGCGGAGTGGCCCTTCCCTGGTGCGGACATTTATCCAGCGGGGCACGTTGGTCGGCGGGTTCGCATCGATTTCCCGCCGCATCAGCTGACCGAGCTGTCCGAAATGGTCATGCCCCGGCAGCCGGTAAACGATGCCGTTGCAGCTGCCTCCCCGGTCGAGGGCAAGCATAAGCGCCGGCAATTCGCGCGTGC
Organism: Mesorhizobium sp. CU3; assembly: GCF_006442965.1. GTDB lineage: Bacteria > Pseudomonadota > Alphaproteobacteria > Rhizobiales > Rhizobiaceae > Mesorhizobium. Next base: position 36,508 of record NZ_VFWX01000021.1, read on the forward strand.
CGCGCCAGCGCGTCAACTTCAGGCAAAACGACCGGTGCCAACCTACCGCCGTTGCCGGGCGCTGTTCGACATGGTCGAATTCCGGGTTCCAGATCAGCGAGCCATAGGCAAAGACCCAAAGCGTTTCGGGTCGATGTTGCGCCAGCAGCTTTTCGACCACGTCGTCATATTCCGCGTCGCTGTGTTCGGTGGTCCCGGGCTCCGGCCCGGGATCGGGCTCGGTGCGCTCGACCCTGGCAACAAGGTCGCCGGTCAGCGCCATTTTCCCTTGGCCTGCTTTTGTCCGTTTCATTCGCCGCCCCCCGCTCGAACGATAGCCGGATGATAAATGCTCTGCTTATCACTGGCCATTGATTTCCCATGATCGTAGCGCAACAGATGCCATACGGGATCGGGCGGGACTTATGAGCCAACGCAGCTTGAAACGACGTGCAGCGACCTGGTTGCTGGCGTTATGCGCCTTCTACCTGGCGCTCGCTTACTTTGCCGCGCCGGAATTCTGGACCTGGCGCGAGCGCGGCTTCCGTACGTTGCCGTTCGAGATGGTGACGCACACGCCGCAGGGCATTCCGGGCGACCCGATCAATGTCGGCCTAGTCGGCTCAGAGAAGGAAGTCGTGCACGCCTTCGCGGCTGCCGGTTGGGACACGGCCGACGCCGTCACGCTGCGCACGGCGATCGACATCGGCGAAAGCGTGCTCTTCTCGCGCCCCTATCCCGACGCGCCGATGAGCCGCCTTCTGTTCGACGGCCGCGCCCAGGACCTCGCCTTCGAAAAGCCGGTCGGCGACAGCGCCGACCGTCGACACCATGTCCGATTCTGGCTGACCGACAAGGTCGGCGACGACGGCCGCCCGCTCTGGCTCGGCGCCGCCAGCTTCGACCGCGGCGTCGGGCTCAGCCACGACACCGGCGCCGTCACCCATCACATCGGCCCCGACATCGATGCCGAACGCGACTTTCTGATCGGCGACCTGAACGCCGCCGGCCTGCTGACATCGACCAGCAAGATACCGGGGATCGGCGCCACCAAGACCGGCCGCAACGGCGGCGGCGATCCTTATTTTACCGACGGCATGGCCGTGATCGGCGTGCTGAAGACGCTGCCGTGAGGGCCGCGCTGACGCCCAAGGTTCGCGTTGTCATCGATGCGCTGATCGAGCATTTCTCGGCGTCATCCTGGGACACCGCCTGAATATCCGGCCGTCATGTTCTAAAAATACCGGCAGGCTATTTTCTAATGCACTGCAGCAATGCTATTGACCGCCCATGCTTTACGTTGAAATCGCTGTCGTCGCCGTCCTCATTCTGGTGAACGGCCTTCTGGCAATGTCCGAACTCGCCATCGTTTCGTCGCGGCCCGCCCGCCTCAAGGCGATGATCGACCGCAATATCAAGGGCGCCGGCCGGGCGCTGGCGCTCGGCTCCAATCCCGGCAAGTTTCTGTCCTCGGTGCAGATCGGCATCACGCTGGTCGGCGTTCTCTCCGGCGCCTTTTCGGGCGCCACGCTCGGCGAACGCCTGGCTTCGTTCCTGGCTTCCACCGGTATCCGCGAAGGCATCGCCGACCCGGTTGGCGTCGGCATCGTCGTCGCCATCATCACTTACGCGTCGCTGATCGTCGGCGAACTGGTGCCGAAGCAGATCGCACTCAGGGACCCCGAGCGCGTGGCCGTCCGCGCGGCGCCCGCGATGACCGTCCTTGCCACCATCTCGGCGCCGCTTGTCTTCCTGCTCGACATCTCGGGCCGCGCGGTGCTGTGGCTGCTCGGCCAGAGCGGCGAGGCGGAGGAAAAGGTCACAGACGAGGAGATCAAGATGCTGGTCGCCGAGGCCGAGCATCACGGCACCATCGAATCCGACGAGCGCCGCATGATCGCCGGCGTGATGCGGCTCGGCGACCGCGCCGTGCGCGCCGTGATGACGCCGCGCACCGAGGTCGACTGGCTGAACCTGCAATCCGACGAGACTGCGGTGCGCAGGCTTTTGATGGAGACGCAGCACTCGCGCCTGCCCGCCGCCGACGGCAATGTCGACGCCATGATCGGCGTCATCCAGACGCGCGACGTGCTCGCCGCGCTTCTTGCCGGCCGGGTTCTGGATCCGCGCCAGCATGTGCGCGCCGCGCCCATCGTGCATGACCAGGCCGACGCGCTCGACGTGCTGCAGAGGCTGAGGGAATCGGACGTGCCGATGGCGCTCGTCCATGACGAATACGGCCATTTCGAAGGCATCGTCACGCCGGCCGACATTCTGGAAGCCATCACCGGTGTCTTCCGCTCCGATCTCGAGGCCGGCGAAGAGGAAAACGCGGTCAAGCGCGAGGACGGCTCCTGGCTGCTCGCCGGCTACATGCAGGCCGACGAGATGGCCGAGGTGCTGGGCATCGACCTGCCGGAGAACCGCGATTACGAGACAGTCGCCGGCTATGTTCTGTCGCATCTCCACCATCTGCCGGCGACCGGCGAATGCGTCGACGCGCAGGGCTGGCGCTTCGAAGTGGTCGACCTCGACGGCCGCCGCATCGACAAGCTGATCGCCACCCGCCTGCCCGACGGGCATCGCCCAGTGGCTCGGTGAGCGGCCGGCAACTCCCGACCGGGCGTCTGGGTTGACGAGCCCGTCAAGCTTCGCTTTCCTCACTTATGATTGACCGGCCGGAAAGCTTTGAGGCGGTGCAACGGCACCTATATCGGCAACCATGGATGCATCGGGCGAACACGCGCTGAACGACGGACTGCTCTCGGACATCCAGCGTCTGTCTTTCGACTATTTCCTGAAGGAGGCCAACCCGGTCAACGGCCTTGTTCCCGACCGCAACACCGCGGCATCGCCGGCCAGTATAGCTGCCGTCGGCTTCGCCCTGTCGTCCTATCCCGTCGGCGTCGAGCGCGGTTTCATGTCGCGCGCCGCCGCAGTCGAACGGACGCTCGCCACGCTTCGCTTCTTCTGGAATGCGCCGCAGGGAACAGAGCCCGACGCCACCGGCTACAAGGGCTTCTACTATCATTTCCTCGACATGCGGAGCGGACGCCGCGTCTGGAACTGCGAGTTGTCCACGATCGATACCGCGCTTCTACTGGCCGGCGTGCTTGCGGCCGGCGCCTATTTCGACGCCGACGACGAACTGGAGCTGGAGATCCGCCGGCTTGCCGATGCGCTCTACCGCCGCGCCGACTGGCGCTGGGCGCAAAATGGCGGCGCCACCGTCACCCATGGCTGGCGGCCCGAAAAAGGTTTCCTGCGCTATCGCTGGGAAGGTTATGACGAGGCGCTGATCCTCTACATGCTGGGCCTCGGCTCGCCGAGCTTCCCGCTGCCGCCCGAGAGCTATGCCGCCTGGCTGTCAAGCTACAAATGGAAGAGGATCTATGGCCGCGAACTGGTCTATGCCGGTCCGCTCTTCATCCATCAATTCTCGCATATCTGGATCGATTTTCGCGGGATTCGCGATGCCTTCATGCAAAAGGTCGGCAGCGACTATTTCGAGAACAGCCGCCAGGCGACTTTTCTCCAGCGCGACTATGCCATGCGCAATCCCAGGGGGTTCGTCGGCTACGGCGAGAATTGCTGGGGCATCACCGCCAGCGACGGCCCCGGCCCGCAGCAGAACCGGGCCGGCGGCCGCCGCTTCTTCACCTACCTGGCGCGCGGCGCGCCCTTCGGTCCCGATGACGGCACGCTGTCGCCTTGGGCGGCGGTCGCATCCCTGCCGTTTGCGCCGGAGATCGTCCTGCCCACACTGCGCTACTTCCATGAGATCGACCTGCACGACGGCAATCCCTACGGCTTCACCGCAAGCTTCAATCCGACAGTCGCCGACGCCGGCGGCCGGCCTTGCGGCTGGATGTCGCCGGACCATGTCGGCATCAACCAGGGGCCGATCGCCTTGATGATCGAGAATTACAGGTCGGATTTCCTGTGGCGGCTGATGCGCGGCGTGCCGGCAATCTTGACGGGCCTGCGACGAGCCGGATTTTCGGGCGGCTGGCTGTAAGCGCAGCCTGCCCTTCCTATCGCCGCGGCGCGCGTCCCAGCCCGCCTCTGGCGGCTCCTATCAATGCGCGTCCGGCGGCGGCGCCTTCGGCGCGACGTTGCGCAGGAACGGCACCAGCGCGGTCGCGATGACGAAGGCGATCATGATGACCAGGAACGCATCGGCATAGGCCATCGTCGAGGCCTCGCGATAGGCGAGCTGCCAGAGCTGTTTCAGCGCGGCGGTATGGCCGTCGTCGACGGCACCGGGCAACTGGCCATAGCGCTGCGCGACAGTGTCGGTCAGCCGCATCGCGGCCTCGTTCTGCGGCGTCAGATGCGAGGCGATGGTCAGGAAGTGGAAGTTGGTGCGGTCGTTGAGGATCGCGCCGCAAATGGCGATGCCGACCGCACCGCCGAGATTGCGCATCGTGTTGAACAGCCCGCTGGCATATTTCAGCCGCTCCGGCGGCAGGCTGCCAAGCCCGAGATTGACGCTGGGCGCCACCGCGAAGACCTGCGGGAAGCCGCGAAAGATCTGCGGCAGAAGAAGCTCGGCCGAGCCCCACTGGCTGGTGATGGCGGAAAAACTCCACATCGAGGCGCCGAAGGAGGCCAGGCCGAACATCATCAGCCAGCGCGTGTCGAAGCGCTTGGCGAGGAAGATGTAGACCGGGACGCCGATCATCGAGGCGACGCCGGTGGAAAACACCGCGAGCCCGGTCTCCAGCGCGTTGTAGCCGCGCACATAGCCGAGGAACAGCGGCGTCAGATAGATCGTGGCGAAGATGCCGATGCCGGTGATGAAGGACAGGAAACAGCCGATGGCGAAATTACGGTTGCCGAAGGCGCGAAAGTCGACCACCGGCTGGGCATAGGTCAGGCTTCGCACGACGAACAAGACGAGCGTGACCGCGGCGACGACGGCGCCGTTGCGGATCGTCGCATCGTCGAACCAGTTCCAGCGCGAGCCTTCCTCCAGCACATATTCCGCGGTGCCGAGGCTTACCGCCATCAGCGCCATGCCGATATAGTCCGCGCCCTTCAGCAAGGATGGATCGGCCTTGTCGATCTTGACAAGGGTCGCGACGAGCACGGTGATGATCGCCCCGGGCACGACGTTGACATAGAACAGCCAGTGCCAGCTCAGCGTGTCAGTGATCCAGCCGCCGATGACCGGACCGAGCGTCGGCGCGATCGAGGCGATGCTGCCGACCACGGCGGCGGCGTAGACCCGCCGCGGACCCTGGAAATAATGGAAGGACGAGGTGAACACCGTCGGGATCATCGAGGCGCCGAGCAGGCCCTGCAGCGCGCGGAACACGATCATGCTTTCGATGTTCCAGGCGAAGCCGCAAAGCATGCTGGCAAGAGTGAACCCCGCCGCCGAGATGGTGAACAGCCAGCGTGTCGAGAACACTCTTGTCAGCCAACCCGACAACGGGATGACAATGATCTCCGCCACTAGATACGAGGTCTGCACCCAGCCGATCTGGTCCTGCGCCGCCGACAGTCCGCCGCCGATATCCTGCAGCGAGGACGCCACGATCTGGATGTCGAGTAGCGCAATGAACATGCCGACGCACATCACCATGAAGGGCAGGATGCTCTTCAGGAAGGGCTCCTGCGCGGCTGTCTCGGGCATGGCGGCAGCCTCAATGCGAACGCGTGTCGACTGTGACCGTCGTCGACAGTCCGGGCCGCAGGGCGACCATCTGCGCCTGGTTGGCGTCGATGGTGATGCGCACCGGCACGCGCTGCACGATCTTGGTGAAATTGCCGGTCGCGTTCTGCGGCGGGATGACGCTGAAGATCGCCCCGGTCGCCGGCCCCAGGCTGGTGACGTGGCCCTTCAGCGGCTTGTCGGGCGCGACATCGGCATAGACGGTCGCCGCCTGGCCGTCGCTCATGTCGCGCAGCTGGTCTTCCTTGAAATTGGCGTCGACCCACAGTCCCGACGACGGCACGATGGTAAGAAGATAGCTGCCCGGCGAAACATAGGTGCCGACCTGCGCCAGCCGGTTGCCGACGACGCCGTCTATCGGCGAGCGGACTTCGGTGAAGCCGAGATCGAGTTGCGCCGTATCGAGATCGGCCCTGGCGGCGGAGACTTCGGCCGTCGCCTCCTCGATCTGCGTGTTGAGGACGTCGAGTTGCTGCCGCGATGCCGCGAGCGCCGCCCGTGCCGCCACCACGGATGCCTGCGCCTGGCCGTCGGCGGCGGCGCTCTTTTGCGCGTCCTGCTGCGAGCCGGTCCTGGCGCTGGCCAGCACCTCGTAGCGCTTGGCGTCCTGCGCGGTGAAAACCGCGGCGGCGGTCTTCGCCGTAAGATCGGCCTCGGCCTGCGTGATCAGCGAATTCTGCAGCGAGATCTGCGCGCGCAGATTGCCCAGCGCCGACTGCTTCTGCTCAACCGCAGCCTGCGAGCGCTCCAGCGCCGCCTGGAACGGCCGGGCGTCGATACGCATGACAAGCTGGCCTGCGGCGACATGCTGGTTGTCCTCGACCAGGATCTGGTCGATATGCCCGGCGACCCTCGGCGCCAGTGGCGTGACATTGCCGCCGACATAGGCATCGTCGGTCGAGACCAGAAAACGCCCGACCTGCCACCACTGGACGCCATACCAGCCGGCAGCGCCGATCGCGATCAACGCCGCCAGCGCGAGCAGCGGCTTGCGGCGCAACCTGGGCTTGGGCGGCGGGACCGGAATGGCCGACGGCTGCTGCAGCTCGGCCTGGGAAAGCGCCTTGTTCATTGGCCCCGCGCCTCATCTTGACGGTTGGCAATCGGGCCGTTTTCTATGAGCGGAAGTCCCGAACCTTGCGTACTGAAGCGGTAGCGCTGCCGCATCCGGTCGGTGGCCATCGGCGCCGTCGCCATGGCGAAGCCGCCGCTGTCGAGTTCCCTGCCGCTTTCGCGGTCGACCAGCACCGGCTCGGCCCAGCGCCCGTCGGCCTTGTCCACCACGACCAAGCTCGGCCCCTCGGGCGCCAGGTGCTTGTTGCCCCAGGCGAGCAGCGAAATGAGCACCGGGCGGAAATCGCGCGCCTTGGCAGTCAGCACATATTCGTAGCGCAGCGGCCGCTCGCAATAGACGCGCTTCTCGAACAGCCCACGCTCGACCAGGCTGTTCAGCCGCCGCGTCAGGATGTTCGGCGCGATCTCCAGGCTCTTCTGGAACTGGTCGAAGCGGGTCAGGCCTTGGAAGGCATCGCGCAGCAAAAGGATACTCCACCACTCGCCGACAGCGTCGAGGCTGCGCGCGATGGGGCACGGGCGGGTTTCGAAGCTTGTTTTTGCAACCATGACCGGGAGTCTCTTTCAAAATGAAAGTGACACATAGCCATGTAAGTTGCATTATGCAAGTCACACATTGGCGATGAGATGGAATCCGGGTTGGCCAGGCGCAAAACAAAAGGGCGGCGCAAGCGCCGCCCTTCCGGGAGGATGATCCGCTACAGCGGCTCAGGCAGCCTGGGCTTCACCGGCAATGGCGTCGGCAACACGCGCTGCCTTCAGCACCTTGGCCCACCAGGCCACGTCGTTGACCAGTGCCGCGGCCGACTGGTTCAAATGCTCAAGGTCCTCGAGCTTCTTCTCGCCCTGGCGGACCGCCAAATAATCGCCCCAGGCGATATGTACGGCCGACTTGACCGGCGCCATCTGCAGCTCGACCGCGATCAGGCGCAGGTGCTCGATAGCGCGCGAACCGCCGACCGAGCCATAGCCGACGAAACCGGCCGGCTTCTTGTTCCATTCATTGGCGGCGTAGTCGATGGCGTTCTTCAAGACGCCGGTCGGGGCGTGATTGTATTCGGCGGCGGTGAAGATGAAGCCGTCGAACTCAGCCACCTTCTTCTGCCAGCGCTGCGCCACTTCGTTCTGCGACGGCGCCCAGGCGGAGGATGCGACCTCGTCGAAGAAGGGCAGCGGCCAGTCGCGCAGGTCGACGATCTCGACGTCGATATCGGCGTGCGACTTGGCGATCTTGGCGATCCACTGCGTCGGGACGTCGGCGAAGCGGGCGGCGCGCGTCGAACCGACGACAATGGCGATTTTGGGCTTGGACATAAGGGGACTCTCCTTGGGGGGATTTCCAGTATCGTTTGGATACCGGCGCTGTATGTGATACTGACAAATCATCGCGCAAGGAGGCACGTTTTTGTTACTGAGGCACCCGCACAACACCGAGGACTGCCGGGCGGTATCGGAAATCCTGCAACGGGTCGGCGACAAGTGGACCGTGCTGGTCGTCGGCAAGCTCGGCGACGGACCGATGCGCTTCAACGAATTGCGCGCCGCCGTCGGCGGCATTTCGCAAAAGATGCTGACCACGACTTTGCGTGGCCTGGAGCGCGACGGTTTCGTCACGCGCGAGGTGTTTCCGACTATTCCGCCGCGTGTCGATTATGAGCTCACCGAGCTCGGCCATGAGCTTCTGGTGCCGGTCGGCGCGCTCGGCGAATGGGCGCGCAAGAACACCTCTCGGGTGCAGGAAGCGCGCGCAAAATTCGACGGTAAACAGGGCTGAACACGTTGCATTGCAACGGGTTGCGGATTCTTGAATGACGGCAGTCGGTGGCCGCCAGCGGTATCCCCGCGTTCGATTTTCGACTGGGTTGGCCGCCGCCCGTCGCTTGGGCTTTGACCACCACCGCGTGATCGCCGCGGCGCCGGTAGCGGTCTTGCGCCGGCAAATCGTCAGACGCTTGGACTGGCGCTGCCGCAGCACACCGCCGTACAGCCTCCAGCCGGCGCCGCCATCTTGCCAGGGGCCTCCGGGTTGTGCCTGCAGGCGACCCGCGGAAGGTCCTTTTTGACTTCGATATAGGCCGTTATGCCGAGCAGGCAGACCAGAGCAATGAGGGCTGCCAAAAGCCAGCCGTTCAGCATGTGTTGACGCATTGTCTTTCCCCCGCCACCCGCAAGGTGGGCGGCGAAGGCAACCAATGGATGTCGCGGAGCGCCTCTGCCGCGCGGGGGCTGTTACAAAAGCGCAAGTTTCGGGAATCAGCTCTCGCCCGGAATTGGCTTCGGCTTGCCTTCGCCGTCGAGGGCCACCATGACGAAATCGGCATGGGTGACCTTTTCCATCAGGTCGGACAGGTAGCGCTGCGCCCAGGCCTCGACCTTGAGCACCATCGAGGTGCGGCCGACGCGGTCGACATGAGTGTAAATGCACAGCGTATCGCCGATCTTCATCGGCTTGGCGAAGGACATCTCTTTCACCGCCGCCGTCACCACCCGGCCCTTGGCGCGCTCGGCGGCGCGGATGCCGCAGGCAAGATCCATCTGCGCCATCACCCAGCCGCCAAAAATGTCGCCGGCCGCATTGGCGTCGGAGGGCATGGCGAGCGTGCGCAGCGTGAGATCGCCGAGCGGTCTTCCGTCCGCGTAATGCACCATAGGGATGTCCTTCAGCCGCTGTCTTCCTGAACCCGTAGCAACGCGGTCGCGATGTCGCAAGCTCTGCTGAAAGCGAAAACCGCGTCGCCGCAGCGGTCGCTTTTTTCACAAGCCATGCCGGAAGGTCCGGCGACGACGTGAGCCGGCAATGTCTAGGCTAGACCGCGAATTTCGGAGCGCGCCGGCCCATCATGCAGACTTACGATTTCATCATTGTCGGCTCCGGCTCGGCCGGCTCTGTCGTTGCCGAAAAACTTTCGGCCTCGGGCCGCTTCTCGGTGCTGGTGCTGGAGGCCGGGGGGACCGACCGGCGCTTCTATGTCCAGATGCCGCTCGGCTACGGGAAGACCTTCTTCGATCCGGCCGTCAACTGGAACTACAAGGCGGAGCCGGATCCGGGCCTCAGCAACAACGCCGACCATTGGCCCCGCGGCAAGCTGCTCGGCGGCTCGAGCTCGATCAATGCCATGGTCTTCATCCGCGGCGCGCGCGAGGATTTCGACGCCTGGGCGGCCGCCGGGAATCCGGGCTGGAGCTATGACGAGCTGCTGCCTTCCTTCAAAGCGATGGAAGACAACGAAGCCGGCGCCGACAAATGGCGGGGCACCGGCGGGCCGTTGCATGTCACCGACTGCTCGAGCGCGGTGCATCCGCTGACCAAGCGCTATCTGACAGCCGCCGGACAGGCCGGCCTGCCGTTCAACCCGGACTTCAACGGCGCCTCCCAGGAAGGCGTCGGCGTCTACCAGATCACGACGAAGAGCGGCCGCCGCATGTCGGCCGCCCGCGCCTTCCTGCGGCCGGCGATGAAACGCGGCAACGTCCGCGTCGAGACCAACGCGCTGGCGACGAAAATCCTGTTCGAGGGCAAGCGCGCCGTCGGCATCGAATATGAGCAGAACGGCGAGAAGAAAACCGCCCGCGCCGGCCGCGAGGTGATCCTGTCGAGCGGCTCGATCAACTCGCCGCAGCTGCTGCAGCTTTCCGGCGTCGGCCCATCGGCGTTGCTCGGCAGCCTCGGCATCCCCGTCGTCCACGCCAACGACAATGTCGGCGCCAATTTGCAGGACCATGTCGGCATCAACTACACGTTCAAGGGCAAGCTGCCGACGCTCAACCAGATCCTGCGGCCCTGGTGGGGCAAGCTTCTGGTCGGCATGCAGTACATCCTGCTGCGCTCGGGCCCGCTGTCGCTGTCGATGAACAATGCCGGCGGCTTCTTCCGCACCGACCCGTCGATGACGCGGCCGAACATGCAGCTCTATTTCCAGGCTTTCTCGACCGTCATCCCGAAGAGCGGCGAACGTCCGATCCTGACGCCCGACCCCTGGCCGGGTTTCTCCATCGGCCTGTCCAACTGCCGGCCTTCTAGCCGCGGCGAGATCATGATCCGCTCGAACAACCCACGCGACTATCCCAGGATCACCGCCAACGCCTATTCGACCAACGCCGATGTCGACGAGATGCTGGCTGCAGTGAAGTTCGTCAGGAAAATCGCCGCGATGCCGGCCATGGCCGAGATCATCGAGGAAGAGGTGCTGCCGGGACCGTCGATCCAGTCGGACGCCGACCTGATCCAGGATTTCAGGAAACGCTCGGGCACCGTCTATCACCCTGTGTCGACCTGCCGCATGGGGCCGGACGCTTCGCGCGCCGTCGTCGATCCGCGGCTGAAGGTGCACGGGCTGGAGTCGCTGCGCGTCATCGACGCCTCGATTTTCCCCGACAACATCACGGGCAACACCAACGCCGCCTCGATCCTCACCGGATGGAAAGGCGCCGAGCTGGTTCTGGAGGATCACAAATGAAAATCACCGACGTCAAAACCTGGGTTGTCGGCAATCCGCCGCCCGGCATCGGCGGCAAGTATTTCATCTTCGTCAAGCTCACCACCGACGGCGGCGTGGTCGGCTATGGCGAGGCCTATAACGCGACCTTCTCGGCGCATGTCACCGCGAGGATGATCGAGGACATGGCCGAGCGTTATCTGGTCGGCCGCGATCCGCACGACATCGAGAACTTCTTTCGCCGCGCCTATTCCTCCGGCTTCACACAGCGCCCCGACGTCTCCGGCATGGGCTGCTTCTCGGCGCTGGAAATGGCCTGCTGGGACATTATCGGCAAGGAAGCGAACAAGCCGGTCTATAAGCTGCTCGGCGGCCAGGTGCATGAGACCCTGCGCTCCTACACCTATCTCTATCCGCACACCGGCAGCGTCCATTCCGAGGACGCGCCGAGCGGCAAAAACGTCTACAACGATCCCGATCTCGCCGCCGCCTGCGCGCTCGAATATGTCGAGCAGGGTTTCAATGCCGTCAAGCTCGACCCGGCCGGGCCCTACACCGCCTTTGACGGCCACCAGCCGCGGCTGCTCGACATCGACGTTTCGGCCAGCATGATCAAGGCGATCCGCGAGGCGGTCGGCAGCCGCGCCGACATCCTGTTCGGCACGCATGGCCAGTTCACCGCTTCTGGCGCCCTGCGCCTCGCGCGCGCCATCGAGCCTTACGATCCGCTCTGGTTCGAGGAGCCGGTGCCGCCGGATATGCCCGAGGTGATGGCGCAGGTCGCGCGCGGCACGTCGATCCCAATCGCCACCGGCGAGCGGCTGACGACGAAGTTCGAGTTCGCCCGAGTCATCGAAAACCGCGCCGCGACCATCCTGCAGCCGGATCTCGGCCGCTCCGGCGGCATCCTGGAAACCAAGAAGATCGCCGCCATGGCCGAGGCCTATCACATTCAGGTGGCGCCGCACTGCTACTGCGGCCCGATCGTGGGTGCGGCCAACATCCAGCTCGCGGTGACGCTGCCCAACTTCCTCATCCTGGAATCGCTGAAGCAGTGGGACGGCTTTCACGAAAAACTGCTCAAGAAGAAGATCGAATGGCAGGACGGCAACGTCATCCCCTCGAAGGAGCCCGGCCTCGGCGTCGAGCTCGACGAGGCTGTCTGCGATGCGTATCCCTATAGCGGCAAGGACCTGCATCTGCAGATGATGCAGACGCCGCTGATGCCGTGACCCAAGCTTACGCCTTCATCGGCCTCGGCCATCTCGGCGGCAACCTTGCCGCCAGCCTGCTGCGCAAGGACTTCGCCGTCACCGTCGTCGACCGCGATCCTAAAGCTGTAGAGCGCCTCGTCGCGCTTGGCGCCATTGCGGCGACCAACCCGGCCGAGGCTGCCGCCCGCGCCGGCAACGCGATAACCTGCCTGCCCTCGCCCAAGGTCAGCGAGGCGGTGCTGGCCGGTCCCGACGGATTGCTTCAAGGCCTGCCGGCGGGCGGCACCTGGATCGAGATGTCGACCAACGGCCGCGACGAGATATTGCGGCTTGCCGCCCTCGCGTCGAAGAAAGGCATCGAGACGCTCGAATGTCCGGTGACCGGCGGCGTGCATCTGGCGGCGGCGGGCAAGATCACCGCTTTGGTAGGCGGCGATGGAGCGCTCTACGAAAAGCACCGGCCGGCGATCGAGGCGATGTGCGCGAAATCCTTCCTGATGGGGCCGGTCGGCTCGGCGGCGGTGATCAAGGTCATCACCAACATGCTGGCCTTCATCCATCTGGTCGCCGCAGGCGAGGCGCTGATGCTGGCCAAGCAAGGCGGGCTCGACCTTGCCCAGGCCTATCACGCCATCGTCGCCTCCTCCGGCAACAGCTTCGTCCACGAGACCGAAAGCCAGCTTATCCTGAACGGCTCCTACGACATCGGCTTCACCATGGACTTGGCGCTGAAGGACCTCGGCTTCGCGCTCGCGATGGGCCGGGATTTCGGCGCACCGCTCGATCTGGCCTCACGCGTAAACGCCATCTTCGAGCAAGGTAAGCGCGCCTATGGCGGCGATGCCTGGTCGACGCAGATCGTCAAGCTGCTCGAGGATGAGGTCGGCACCGAGCTGCGCGCGCCCGGTTTCCCGGCCAAGCTCGAACTGTAATCCGGGCAAAAATTTAGCCAGCTATTTCAATCGCCTGACCGCATCGGTTGAATCAGCCTCTGAGCCAGTTGACTCAACCTCTCAGCGTCAGCGCGCCCGGCAGCATCTCGAACGTCGCCGGAATCCGTCCCGGCGACTCCCCGTCGATATCGACCAGCGCCCAGTTCTTCTCGGCATCGCCGAGCGGTTCGACCAGCACCTTGCGGCCGCGCAAGATGGTGATGGCCGGGTGGTTGCGGTGCCGGCCGCCATAGAGCAGGCGGATGTCCCTTATCAGGCCGAGCTTGCCGGCGGCGCGCAGTATGACGATGTCGAATTGCCCGTCGGAAAGCTCGGCATCCGGCGCGATCATCATGCCGCCGCCGAAGAATTTTCCGTTGGCCACCGCCACCAGCGCCATGCGCGCCTCGACCGGTTCGCCGTCGTCGATGGTGATCCTCACATCCTGAAAGCGGTAGCGGATGAACTCCACCACCGTGCGCCAGAAGAACAGCGCCTTGGCCGACACCCTGCCCTTGCGCTTGTCGGCATTGACGGCGCGGTCCGTCGCGCCGGAGAGCCCGAGGCTAGCGATGTTGATGAAATGGCGGCTGGCCAGCGCGCCGTGATCGTCGATGTAGCAGATGCGTCCGGCATCGATTTTCCGTGCCGTGGCATCGGCGATCCGCTTCAGCGTCGCGTCGACGCCGCGCGGCAAATCCAGCCCGCGCGCAAAGTCGATGCCCGTGCCACAGGGCAACAGCCCGAGCGCGATCGTCCGGCCGGTTTCTTCCTGCGCCTGCAGCAAGCCGTCGGCCACTTCGCTTGCCGTGCCGTCACCGCCGGCTGCGATGACCAGTTCGCATCCGCCGGCCGCAAGGTCGATCGCCAGCCGTTCGGCATCGCCGCTCGCCTGCGTTTCGCGCAGGTCGAATTCGCCGAAATGCGTCCGCAACGAAGCCGCGGCCTCCGGCCAGTGCCGTTTGAGCCTGCCGCCGCCCGCAATCGGATTGAGAACCACCCCAAGCTTCAATCCAACCCCTCCCGGATGGACGAAAATCCTTTGCCGGCATTGAACCCCGGGCCGAACGCCAGGGCAAGGCGGTGGCGTGCGAATCCCGCCGAAATTCGGGGCAGGCTGTCTAAAGGGTCCGGCCGCCAGATTCCGAGGCTTCTTGCATTGGTCCCCGATAATCCCGCTATCCACAGGTCCGGGGGCATTCCGCAAACCGCTTATCCGGCGTAGGTTCAACTCATCTCAGGCGGCTACCGAACGCCCCAGCCGAAAGGCAAAAGCGCAAGGCGGATTTCCTGAGGCCCGTACGGCCCAGAACGAGAGCGGGTTCGCCTGCTGGAGGGACGGATGCCGAGACCTACGGGTACCGCGGAAAGCGTTCCAACGCCGACGGCGGACCGATGCTGCCATGAAGGCCGGTCAAAACCTTCGATGGCACGCTGGGCGAAGCTCGCAAGGGTGGAGATCGGCGTGGTCCGGAACGGACGCTGCCCTCGGGTAGCGACTGGCAGGACCGTCAAAATCAAGGCCGACCTGGCGCGACATCTTTCGGGAGTTGCTGCCGAGATCGTGTCCTGATCTGACAGGGAGGCGCTGGGAGAGATCCCGGCGCCGACTGTCTTTTGGAAACGCGTTCCGGCCCATTTGGCCCCCTCTCCGCTAACCAGCTTCGCGCGTTGTTTGATCGCGCGGGCTTTCTCTCACGCCAAAATCGGCTAATTTTCAGCGTGACGTGAAGGGGGAAACTTCATGCCGTTGACCCGAGAGCTCGCCGTTGCCGGCACCTTTGCCGGGCATGGCAACCTTTACCGGCCATCATGCCGCCCCTTCAATCCGGGCGCGGCGTGACATGTTCCTGCTGCGCTGGCTGAGACGGCTCCTCAAGACAATCCTCTGGTTGATCGTTCTTGTGGTGCTGATCCCGGTCGTCGGACTGACCTATGGTTTTCTCACCACGTCTTCCCTCGACAAGAGCCCGCTGCCCGGCATCGCCGAAGGCGCGCCGCCGCCGGCAATTGCTCAGAAGGTCAGGCAAGCCACACCGGGCTATCAGTTGCCGCAGCTTTCGACGTGGCTCGCTTACCCGAAATCGGCCGCCGTCCATGCCGCGCGCGACTACGCCGCCTTTGTCAGCAAGGACCAGCCGAGTGGCTTTCCTTACTGGACCTATGTCGGCCGCTACTGGCAGGACTATGCGGTGGTCATCCGTGCAACCTCCGCCCGCGGCGTCGACATCCTCGACTACGCCATGCCGACGGTCATCGGCACCGGCCTCACGATCGATGGCGCCGTCCAGTGGGCATACGAGAACACCGTCGGCCGCGTCACCGAGGTGATCGCAGGCAAGCGCATCGCCGCCGACACCTATCAGGCGAAGGTTGCGGCCGACTTTGCAGCCTCTCTCGATAGCGAGCCGTGGTCGGACTTTGCCTATGCACAAAAGCGCGCCGAGCTGTTCGCCGTCGAGCCGGCCACCGGCGACGACTCCGTCCGCACCAGCGAACGCAAGCTCGCTTTCGGCTTTGCCGACACCGTCAAGCAATGGTGCGCCGATCTAAGCAAATCGGTGTTCGCCGACGACCCCGGCCCGGCCGACATCCATGTCTGGGCCAAGGGACCGGTCGGCGAGGCGGCGCGCAACGAGCCGGACACGCTTCTGGAACGCGACCTCGGCGCCGACGGCACCATCTTCATCACCAGACGCTCGCAAGCCTTCACCGATATGACCCCGCGGCTGATCGACAAGGGCGTGTCCTTCGTCGAGATCGGCGGCAATGACGAGATCCTGGTGACGGTGCTGTCGAGCGCCGAAGTCGCCGCTCCCGAAGGCTCGCGCATCCTGTTCAGCCACCAGGTGCCGATCGATCCGGACACGCGCCGGACCGCGCTCACCGTCGCCGTGCGCAAATTGCACAACGTGCTGCCGGCGCTGGCCAAGGCCGGCGCCAGGCTGGAGCGCGTTTACGTCGACTGATGCCTTTCGGCCACGATCATGGCCTCAGCAACACTCGGCAATGCGCCGTCATCGACATTTCACAATGGCGGCCAAATCCCGCCTTTTTCGCACGCGATGGGTGCTGCCGGAGATGAATTTCGAAGGGACAAGACCGTGATCAAGACCGCCCTTGTCGCCATGACCATTGTCGGTTGCGACTGCGACGCCAAACTGTGCGAATATATCGGCGAGACGCCCGCCAAATGGGCGACGATCGCCGATTGCGAAGCGGCGATGAAGAGCCAGATGCTGCACCAACGCAATTTCAACTATCCGCTGGTGTCGGGCATCTGCCGCGAGAAAGGCTCGGCTTCGTCCGCCAGACTTGCCGCGGAAGCTTCCAAGCCCGATTTGCAGCCGGCGAACCGCACCGTCGAGGCGCCGTTGCCGCCCGAAATCAGCCATCGCCCCAGCGTACCGGTCGGCGGAATGGTGACGGCCAGCGAAGCGGCAGCCGCCAGGCCGGTCGCGTTCGAAAGCGTGGTCGATGGCGGCCGCGCGGTCGTCTATCGCACCAAGGCAGGCTATGCCGTGGTCAAGACCGATCTCAGCCGTGCCGCCGGCGCAACCATGGACGCCGCAAAAAGGTCGGCGAACTGGCTGGCAGGCCTGACCGGTCTTTGAGCCTGCCTAAAGTTTAATTTTCAGCGTCTCCCAGAACTTGTCGATCAGCGGCTGCTCGGTGGCATTGTCCTGGTCGCCGATGCGCGTGATGAACAGCAGCCCCTGATCGGTAGTGCCGAAGCCGACGATCTCGAAATCCGCCCTGTCGGTGCGCGTCTTCACCGTGGCCTTGAGGCCGGTCAGTTCCTTGCCGTCGGCAAGCTTGCGGGTCGCCGGCTCCTGCGTCAGCTCTCCGCCCGCCTGCACCGTTTCCTTGGTCATCTCCTGCAGCATCAGCTGGTTGAGCGAGACCGGATTCATCTTGTCGTATTTCTGCACCACGACGAGGGTGCCTAGCGCCGAGGCCATCAGATACTGGGCGATGCCGTCGCCAAGGTCGGTCTTCGTGACCGAATAATTGCTCGGATGGACGAAGGAGAAAGTGCCGCCGGAAAAGGAGGCGAAGTCATTGTGCTCGAGCCGCACCTTGCTGGTCTTGCCGCCGGGCAAGGTCACGTCCACATCTTCGCCCGGATCGATGTCAACGCTGACGCCGTCGATGGTCAGCTTGAAAGCCTTCGGGTCCTCGGCGCGGGCGAACCCGGTGCAAAGCATGATCGCGGCGAACGCCGCGGCCGCAAACTTCCTTGTCATGTCCTGTCCTCCATGCAGTTCCGACGTCGTTCCGAGTAGCCGCTATCATTCTTCGATGACGGTTAGCGTGGCTTACTTTACAAAACCACCCAATTGATCAAGCCCTCGCGATGCGGAAAGATGGTGCTTTGAAGTTGGGGGGCTCTTCGATGACTTTGGCTGTTCGCGCCGCGCTGTGTCTTGTTTCCGTATTAGCGTCGGCGACCGCTGGCGCGCAGGCCACCGACCCGAATGACGACCGCGTCGCCATATTTGCGCCGGGCGATCCGGAAATGGCGGCCGCGACCAAACAGGCGCTTGCCAGCCTCGACGAATTCCTGGCGCTCGCCGAGGCTCCTCCGGTTGGCACTTCCCGCTTCAAACTGAAGGTGAAGATAAAGGACGGCAACGTCACGGAACATTTCTGGGTCGTCCCCTTTCGCCGGACCGAAGGCGGATTTGTCGGAATTCTGTCAAACCAGCCGGCGGAAGTGCACAACGTGATGCTGGGCCAGAACATCGAATTCACCAGGAATGACATTTCCGACTGGGGTTACACCAGAAACGGCCATCAGGTCGGCAGCTTCACCGCCTGCGTGATGTTCAAAAGGATGTCGAAGGAAGAAGCTGACGACATCCGCACCCAATACGGCTTCGACTGCTAGAGCGTTTCACCGTTTCACGGAAACGGCGAACCGCTCTATCTCTCTGTTTTTGCGCGATTCCGGACGGAAAACCGCTCACACTTTTCCTGGAATTGCTCTAGGCCGAGCGCTAATCAGCCGCCGCCTCGTCCCTCGCGCCGATCTTGCGCACCAGCGCTGCAGTCGCCAGCATCGCGCCGAGATCGGTGATCATCGGCGCGACATGCGTGTTGTAGTCGATCGGCTGCGAAATATCCGGCAATTCGAAGAAGTTCCTCGAGCGCGGCATCAGCAGGAACCCGTCGCTGCCGCCGAGCGCGACGCGCGCCTGGTCGTAAGGCCATGTCTCGCGAAGCCAGGCCAGCGCCTTTGCCATCCGGCCCGTCACCAGCGGCCGCGCCGCCTCGACATTGTCGGTGCGGAATTCATAGGTGGAATCCAAATCCTCGACGCCGCAGGTCAGCTCCTGCATCTTCGAGGCGAACATGCCGCGGAAGAAATGCGCGACCTTGCCGGCCTTGCGCGCCGCGACCAGCGTTCCCGGGAACGGTTCGATGGTCTCGAAGGCGACAATCACGCCCTTGAAGGCAACGGTCTCGCTTTTACCGGTTCCTTGCGATAACCGCGCCTCGTAGAGCTCGAACGGGAAATCCTCGTAGCGTCCCGAAATGACGTCGTCGAAGCTCTGCCGGTTGAAGGGCCCGACCGTTTCGCGCGGCAACCTGTCGAAGGAGTTCGGCCGCGCGCCATGCTGGTAGCGCACGTCGCGCACGAAGCCGAAGATCATCGGCAAAAGCGTGTCGCGAAAGGATTGCTGCAGCCGCGTCGCCGGCTTCATCGCCTGGAAATAGAGCACCGACGCGGCAACCATCCCGCCAAGGTAGAGAAACACATGCGGCGTCGAAAGCCACTGCTCGTGCGGATCGGCGGCGGCGTTGAACAGCCAGGCAACCAGCGCGACGAAGACGATGACCAGGCCGACAAAGACGGGCACCCGCCAGCGCACCTGCCTCTGTGCCGACGCCCGCTTTGCTTCATAGGCTTCGATGTCGCGCCTGATGCCGGCGATGACAGCCTCGCTCGGCATGAAATCCGCTGCTTCCATGGCCAACCCCCGGCCGCGCTGAGATGGCAGCGATCATAACGGCATTTGAGTGAAAGTCGCCAGCGGCTACGAAGATCGACGGTCAGAGCTGCAAGCTTGGAAAAATCGCCCGCAGGCGAGCTGAAACCCTCGCCGGCCGATTGAGCGCGTCTACGGGCACCAGCCGCTCATGACCGCCTGCCTGCTGCCGCATGAAGAAATGCAGCTTGTAGGCGGCGACTTTGCCACGGGTCGCGGGATCGGCGCTGACATCGGCGACAAGGATCGAGCCGATGCGTGCCGGCCAAGGTTGCCAGGCAAGCGACGTGCCGAGGAAATCGCCAAGGCCGTAGGCGACGACCGTCTTGCCGATCCGTTCCGCCGGCTGCACGACATGGGCATGATGTCCTGCGATCAAGCCGACGCCATGGCCGGCCATCAGCCTTGCCAGCATGCGTGTCGCCGGCCGAGGGAAATGCCGGAACTCCCAGTCCCAGTGCGGGACGGCGCAGGTGAGGTCGGCGGCCGCGGCCTCAGCCATCGGCCATGCCGACGAATCCATGGAAACGCGCCCTTCGAACGCCGCCGCCTCGGCATTGCGCCACCGCGTGAAGGCCGCAAAGCCGATCGTCAGCGGTCCGGCCGCATGGTGCTGGACAGGTCCGCCGGCCACCGTGCCGATGGTTCGAATGCCGAGCCGCTCGAGCGCCGCGACCGTCTCGTCGAAACCGGCCACGCCCTGGTCGAGCACATGATTGTTGGCCAGGGACAGCACCAGCCTGCCGCGCTCGATCCCGGTAGCCGCAAGCGCATCGGCCAGAAAGCGCTCGCTCATGGCATGATGCGTACCGAACCGCGTGCCGAAAGCGTTGCGCGCACGCTCGACGATCGGGCTTTCGCAATTGCCGACCACCAAGTCGGCGGATGCAAGCAGCGCCGCTATCGCCGGATCGCATTCCGGCGCGTCGCGGTTGGCCACGGCGGAAAGGTCGCCGATGAAAGCGAGCCGCACCGTCCGCGCCGGCGGCTGCTCGATCAGCGTCGCCTCAGGCGCCGTGAACCCGCCGCGATCGCCGCCGAGTGACGGTTTCAGCAAGCGCGGCAGCCAGGACAGCTTGTAGGAAAGCGGATAATTCGACACCGAGCGAGCCTGTCAGCACAAGCGACCACGGTGGACAATCCACCTGACCCGCGAAGCGCTGGCCGCACCATGCGAAAATCAGAAAATCGCGCCCTGGTAAAGCACCGCTTCCGTCTCTTGCGGCGCGAAGCGGCGCGCCAGCGTGCGCAACGCGCTGTGGACGCCGTCGCGGTCGAGATTGCAGCTTCTGAGATGGCGGACAGCCAGCGTCGGGTCGAAGGCGGTGCGGCCATGCAGGACGCGCTGGTTGTCGAAGACCAGCACCTCGCCCGGCTGCAGCTGGTGCTGGAACTGGTTGGCCGGATCGCATATCAGCCGCGTCAGCTCGGCCAGCGCCTCGATCAGCCCGTCGATCTCCTCGACCGCACCGGCCTGCGGCGCCAAGCAGCGGTCGTTGTAGCGAATGCCGGTTATGGCGCCGCTGGCGTCGAGGCTGACGACATGCGCCTCGGCGCTGAAGAAGACCTCGCCGGCATGTTCGCGGTGGAAGGTAACGCCGTGGCGGGTCAGCAGATCGAACAGTTCGGGGTTCTTCCTGCGCATCTGTTCGGCGACCTGGAAACCGTCGACCATCAGCGAGGTGCCGCCACTGCCCGCTCCGGTGCGGATGGCATGGAAGAAGATGAAGCCGGGCGGCGAGTAGCGGAACGGCTCGTCGGTATGTGGAATCTGTGCCCGCGCCGTCTCGCCGGCCACCCTGGCATCGGGGCGTGAAATCAGGTCGAACACCTTGCCGTAGCTCGTCTCGCGCACCGGACCGTAGCGGCCGGCAACGCGCAATGTCGCCTCCGGCTCGGCCGGAACGCAGGTCAGCATGGCGATACCGTGGTCGCGCAACGCGCGCAGCGAATGGAATAGCGCCTCGTCGTCCTCGACCACCGCGTCGAAGGGGAAGCGGCCGAGACGGCCGGCCAGATCGCTGCTCCATAGCTGCGGCTGAAAGCGGCGCGCGCCGGCTTCGCTTGCCGATCCAATATGAGCGGCAAGCAGCCCAGGCGCGAAGTGCGAGACATGGCCGTCCTGCCAGGTCACGCTCATCTCGCCCGCCAAGGAAATCTCGACCGACGCCGCGCGAATATCGGCCGGCACGTCCGCCGGCGTCAGCCACCGCTTTCCCGAAGCGGTATCGCCGCAGGTGTCGCACTCGCAAGCAAGCCGCAGCCAGCGCATCGACAGTCGGCCGGCGGTGCCATCGTCGAATTCGACGGCGATGCGCGCGCCTTCGTTGCGCATGGAGCGTATCGGGCGTGCGCTTGCCGGTTCATTTTCAATGACGGTCGGGTGCTTCGGCGTATCGAGCATGGAAGTGATGCCTTCGTGTTGAATTGACCTCAACAAGGCTAGGATCGATTGGGACTATTCTCAAACGAGTTCCCTTCGACAAGTTTTGAGTTATTCTCAATCCATGATGCTTCGTGACCTTCCCTTATCCGCTTTGCGGGCGCTGGCCGCGGCAGCGCGCACCGGCAGCCTGACGCGCGCCGCCGAGCAACTCGGCGTCACGCCGGGCGCTGTCGGCCATCAGTTGCGGCAACTGGAGGAGCGGCTTGGCGTCAAGCTGGTCCGGCGCGACGGCAATGGCATCGTGCTCACCCGCGCCGCCGAAACGGCACTGCCCGACATCGATCGCGGCTTCGACGCACTGTCCTCCGGCTTGCGGCGGCTGCGCTTCGAGCGCCGCGCCGAGAGCTTCACCATCTGCGCCGACCCCTCTTTCGCCTCGCTCTGGCTGGCGCCGCGCCTCGACCGCGTGCGCGCCGCGCTTGGCCGACTCGATGTGCGCATCGTCGCCTCGGTCGCGCTGGATTCCATGCTGGAAGAAGGCGTCGACCTCGCCATCAGCTATCGCAACAGTTCGGCAAAAGATCTCGCCTCGCTCGATCTCTTCACCGAGCGCGTCATCCCCGCTTGCGCGCCGTCGCTGATCCGGAACCGCCCTTGGTCGGATGGCGCCGAAACGCTGGACAGATTGCCTTTGCTGCATATCGATCCGACCATGGGCGACGACGTCTACCCGACATGGCGCGACTGGTTCACGGCGGCGGGCCGGCAACGTCGAGATCTCGACCAGGGGCCGCGATTCGCGCTGACTATCGTGGTGGCGCAGGCGGCGATCGCCGGTCTGGGCGCGCTGCTCGCCAGCGAGCTGGTGTTGCGCCGGCATCTGGAGCCGGGCCAGTTGATCGAGATCGCCCGCGACGTGCCGGCCTTGACCATCAAGCGCCGCCTCGTCTGGCCGCTGCATGGCCCCAAGGCCCGCCGCGCCGCCGCCATCGCCGCCCTGCTGGCACAGGCGACCGGCTCGGAAATCGAAGGCGCTCTGCCCTCGTAAGGCAGGTGTTTTGTCACGTCTCCTGACAGCCTTCTGTCAGCAGCCTCGGCTGGCGCAACCGCCCCTTTCACTCCGCTCTTTCCATTTCGGCCGAGTCCTCCCATATTCGGGGCATGGCCAAACGCACCGACACGAAAACGCCTTCGCCGGCGCAAGAGGGCGCGCCGAAGCGGCGCAGCCCGTTGACCGAATTCCTCGACGCCGCCGAGCCGCTGAACCCCGGTGGTTTCGCCGAAGCGCCGCAGGCCGATTTCACCGGCGCGCCGCTGACCGGCTCGATCGCCGACTGGGCCGGCCAGATCGAGCGCGAGGCGGAAAAGCAGCCCAAGGCGAAGGCGCCGAAGAAGATCCCAGAGCGCTCGTCGGCACCAGGGCGCACTGCGCGCGGCACCTCGATGGGCGGCGCCGCGTCGGCCAAGGAGCGCGCCGCCGCCGGCCTCAACCCGGTGGCCGGCCTCGACATCAGCCTGGAGGACGCCGAGACGGTGTCGTCGAGCGGTGTCACCGCGACGGTGGCGGCGCTGTCGGCGCTGATCGAATCCGGCAACCCGCTGCACAAGGACGGCCAGCTCTGGACGCCGCACCGGCCGGCTAGGCCGGAAAAGTCGGAAGGCGGCATCGCTATCAAGATGGTGTCGGATTTCGAGCCGGCCGGCGACCAGCCGACCGCCATCAAGGACCTCGTCGAAGGCGTCGACCAGAACGATCGCACGCAGGTGCTGCTCGGCGTCACCGGCTCCGGCAAGACCTTCACCATGGCCAAGGTGATCGAGGAGACGCAGCGCCCGGCCTTGATCCTGGCGCCGAACAAGACGCTGGCCGCGCAGCTCTATGCAGAGTTCAAGAAATTCTTCCCGGAGAACGCGGTCGAGTATTTCGTCTCCTACTACGACTATTACCAGCCCGAAGCCTACGTCCCGCGCACCGACACCTATATCGAGAAGGAATCCTCGATCAACGAGCAGATCGACCGCATGCGCCACTCGGCGACGCGTTCGCTGCTCGAGCGCGACGACGTCATCATCGTCGCTTCGGTGTCCTGCATCTACGGTATCGGCTCGGTCGAGACCTATACGGCGATGACCTTCCAGATGCAGGTCGGTGACCGGCTCGACCAGCGCGCCTTGCTCGCCGACCTCGTCGCCCAGCAATACAAGCGCCAGGACATCAACTTCGTGCGCGGCTCGTTTCGCGTGCGCGGCGATACGATCGAGATCTTCCCGGCCCACCTCGAAGACCGCGCCTGGCGCATCTCGATGTTCGGCGACGAGATCGAATCCATCACCGAGTTCGATCCGCTGACCGGCCAGAAGACCGGCGAGCTGAAAAGCGTCAAGATCTACGCCAACTCGCACTATGTGACGCCGCGCCCGACCTTGAATCAGGCCATCAAGTCGATCAAGGAAGAGCTCAAGCTTCGCCTGCAAGAGCTTGAAAAGGCTGGCCGCCTGCTGGAAGCGCAGCGGCTGGAGCAGCGCACCCGTTTCGACCTGGAGATGCTGGAGGCGACCGGCTCCTGCGCCGGTATCGAGAATTATTCGCGCTATCTGACCGGACGCCAGCCGGGCGATCCGCCGCCGACCTTGTTCGAATATGTGCCCGACAATGCGCTGATCTTCATCGACGAAAGCCATGTTACCGTGCCGCAGATCGGCGGCATGTATCGCGGCGACTTCCGCCGCAAGGCCACGCTTGCCGAATACGGTTTCCGCCTGCCTTCCTGCATGGACAACCGGCCGCTGCGCTTCGAGGAATGGGACGCCATGCGCCCGCTCTCGGTCGCGGTTTCGGCGACGCCCGGCGGCTGGGAGCTGGAGCAGTCCGGCGGCGTCTTCGCCGAGCAGGTCATCCGCCCGACGGGGCTGATCGACCCGCCGGTCGAGGTACGTCCGGCCAAGAGCCAGGTCGACGATGTCGTCGGCGAGATCCGCGACACGACCCGGGCCGGCTATCGCACGCTCGTCACCGTGCTGACCAAGCGAATGGCCGAGGACCTGACCGAATATCTGCATGAGAACGGCATCCGCGTCCGCTACATGCATTCCGACATCGACACGCTGGAGCGCATCGAGATCCTGCGCGACCTGCGCCTCGGCGCCTTCGACGTACTGGTCGGCATCAACCTTCTGCGCGAGGGCCTCGACATTCCGGAGTGCGGCTTCGTCGCCATCCTCGACGCCGACAAGGAAGGGTTCCTGCGTTCCGAAACCTCGCTGATCCAGACCATCGGCCGCGCCGCCCGCAATGTCGACGGCAAGGTCATCCTCTACGCCGACCAGATCACCGGCTCGATGGAACGCGCCATGGCGGAGACCAACCGCCGCCGCGAGAAGCAGATGGAGTGGAACGCCGCCAACGGCATCACGCCGGAATCGGTGAAGTCGCGCATCGCCGACATCCTCGACTCCGTCTACGAGAAGGATCATGTCCGCGCCGACATCTCGCAGTTCACCGACGATGCGGGCGCGATGATCGGCAACAATCTGAAAACCCATCTCGAGGCGCTGGACAAGCAGATGCGCGATGCCGCCGCCAATCTCGACTTCGAGAAGGCCGCCCGCGTTCGTGACGAGATCAAGCGGCTACGCGAGATGGAGCTTGCCATCTCCGACGACCCGCTGGCGCGCGAGGTGGAAGGCCAAAGCCCGGCCTCGGGCCGCGAGAAGGGCAAGCACAATAAGGGCGTGGCCAAGCACCGCACGGCCGAGGAGCAGGAGCGCTTCCGCAAGCTCGACGAAGCGCGCGCCGCCGAGGAAGCGGCCAAGGCCGCCCGGCCCAACATGTTCCGCAAGCCCTCGATCGACGACATGGGTCCCGGCACCGATATGCCGACGCCAGCCGGCGCCGTCTCGCGCTCGCTGTTCAAGAAGCAGTCGGCGCAGGAAGCGCATGGCTCCGACTTCGGCATTCCGGGCGAGGCCACCAAGCCGCTTTTCAAGAAGAACTCGCTCGACGAGATGACGGTGCGCCGTACCGAAAAGCCGGTCGAAGGAAAGAAGCCGACCAAGCCACAGCCGATCTCCCCCCTCGTGGGGGAGATGCCCGGCAGGGCAGAGGGGGGCGCGACGGAACGCGACGGTTCCGACAAACCGATTGTCCGCCAGCGCTCAGGTATCGGCTCTTATGAAGATCCATCCGACGAGCGCCGCCAGAAGCGCCGGCCAGGCAAGACGGGGCGGCCGGGGAGCTAGCCTCAAATTTGTTCGTATTCTCGAACGAATGGCTCGCCGTTGAATGTGTGCGTGCAACAGGAACAACCCGGCTTCATGTCTTCCAGCCTGAGTTCCGGGTCGACGAGCGCCAAACGATTGTCCCCGTCGACACATAGCCCGCTGTAATATGAATTTTCTCCAACGCGAACGAACGGTTTCCTTTCGGCCTCGTTGAGGGCGACCATCCAGAAGATCGGGGCTTGCCGGTCCAGTCGTGCAACGGCCTGGCTGTGGACTTCCGCCCAGTCTTGGCCAATTTTGGACAGCAGGAATTTGAACAGCGGCGTGTAGTCGAGACCCTGTCGTTTCTCGCCGTGCATCGAGCCACGGCTTGTCCTGTCTTGAGTCTTTGTATGCCGGGAAAACTTGTAGTCGCTGCCTCCATGGCGAACGCCATGGGTTCGAGTGTTCACCCGGCGATAGAGCGGTTCTTTGCCATGCATTCAGAGAAACTCGTTTGGCGGTATCCAGTATTCGCTAAGGCGAATTCTGATGGATATGGCCGGCGGGCGCAAGATAACTTGCCGACACCCTCTGGTCATCGTCAGCCGAAGCCGATTGAGGTCTTGCCATCCGCCCCTCCCCCGGTGTACCCAACCCCAACTGAAACGTCTTGAAAGGAGGGCTGCGTGTTTACGTTCTATCGTCACCATCGCCAGCGTGGCCCGATTTCCGCCCTGCGAGCTTGCTTGCAGGGCTGACCGGACGGTCCGGGTTTTCCCGTTTCGATTTTTGGTCTGCCCTTCGTGGTGCCGCTAGCCTGAGCATGAAGCCGGCATGCGCACCGTCAAAGTGCAAAGCCGGACTTTCCGGCAAGACCAGAGAAATCCAAATGGCCCTGATCAGCCTCAAATCCCTCGGTGTCACCATGAGTGCGCCGCTCTTTTCCAATCTCGACCTCACCATCGGCGCCGGCGACCGGCTCGGCCTCGTCGCCGCCAATGGCCGTGGCAAATCCACGCTTCTCAAATGCCTGGCGGGCGAGTTCGAACCCACCATCGGTGACATCACACGGTCGCGCGGCCTGCGCGTCGGCCATGTCGAGCAATCCGTGCCCGACGCGCTGCTCGACCGGAGCTTCTACGACGTCGTCGCCGACGCCTTGCCGGCCGAGCAACGCGACAGCGAGCTGTGGCGCGTCGATGTCGTGCTGGATTCGCTCGATGTCCCTGAAGAGATGCGCGGCCGCACAATGCGCGCCTTGAGCGGCGGCTGGCAGCGGCTGGCGCTGATCGCGCGCGTCTGGGTCACCGATCCGGACGTGCTGCTGCTCGACGAGCCGACCAATCATCTCGACCTCGCCAAGATCGGCCAGTTGGAGACCTGGCTGAACGCGCTGCCGCGCGAGGTGCCGGTGATCATCGCCAGCCACGACCGCGCCTTCCTCGACGCCACCACCAACCGCACTTTGTTCCTGCGCCCGGAAGACTCGCCGGTCTTCGCCCTGCCCTACTCGCGCGCAAGGCAGGCTCTCGATGAACTCGACGCCGCGACGGCGCGCAAGTTCGAGCGCGACATGAAGGTCGCGCAACAACTGCGCAAGCAGGCCGCCAAGTTGAACAACATCGGCATCAACTCCGGCAGCGACCTTTTGACGGTCAAGACCAAGCAGCTCAAGGAACGGGCGGAGAAGCTCGAGGACGCGGCGGTGGCGGCGCATCGCGAACGGTCCGCCGGCGCGATCCGACTGGCCAACCGCGGCACCCACGCCAAGGTGCTGATCACGCTGGAGGACGCGGCGGTCGAAACGCCCGACGGCACGCTGCTGTTCAGGACCGGCAAGCGCCATATCTGCCAGGACGACCGCATCGTGCTGCTCGGCCGCAATGGCGTCGGCAAGTCGCGCTTCATCGCCATGATCCACAACGCCATCGCCGAGCCCGGCTCGGTGCCGAACGTCAAGGTGACGCCGTCGACCGTGCTCGGCTACAGCGACCAGGCGCTGTCGGGCATCGGCGGCGACGACACGCCGCTGGCCATGGTCTCGCGACGCTTCGAGGTGGGTGAGCAGCGGGCGCGATCGCTGCTCGCCGGCGCTGGCGTCGCCATCGAAATGCAGGAGAAGAAGATCGGCGCGCTGTCCGGCGGGCAGAAGTCGCGGCTGATGATGCTGGTGCTGAGGCTCATCCATCCCAACTTCTATCTGCTCGACGAGCCGACCAACCATCTCGACATCGACGGCCAGGAAGCGCTGGAGGAAGAATTGCTGAAGCACCAGGCGAGCTGCCTGCTCGCCTCCCACGACCGCTCCTTCATCCGCGCGGTCGGCAACCGCTTCTGGCTGATCGAGAAGCGGCGGCTGACCGAAGTCGACAGTCCGGAAGAGTTCTTCCAAGCCGTCGCCGGGACAGACGATTGAGTGGCGAATACACAGATCTGGCCGGCATCAGAAATACTGCCGGCCAGGCAAAAGTATTGGCGTTAGAACGATACTTTCCCATCGGCTGGAAAAGGCGCATCCTGATGGTCCCGCTAACCGAGGGAGGAAACGGTCATGCGCGGAGTGGACGTCGTCAAAAGCCTTTATGACACTTACGCAAGACGTGACATCGGGGGCACGCTCGCCCACTGTTCCGACGATGTCGTTTTCCGCTGGATCGCCGAACCGCATGCTCCTTACATCGGAACAGGCAGCGGCAAGCAGGCATTCCTTGCCCGCCTGATGACGCTGGACGCCGAGTTCGAATACCGCAGCTTCGTCCCGATGGACATCGTCGACGGCGGCGACAAGGTCGCGGCGCAGGTGGAAATCCATCTGACTCACAAAGCCTCCGGCCGCGAGATTGTCATGCACACCGCTGACTTCTGGACGATACGCGATGGCAAGGTCATCCAGATGGTGGAGTATTACGACACGGCACTCGCAGCGTCGCTGATCTGAACAACAAATCTTTCGGCGGTCTGTCGGATCGCCGACCGCCGCCGCGTCCTTGGGATGCCGACACGATGATGCCGGCATCAACCAGGGAGAAGTGTCATGTCGGTACTGTCATCCATCGGCCGCCTTGCCAGTCGCTATACCGCGGCACGCACCCGTCACCGCGGCGAGCGCATCCTGCTTTCGCTGCCGGCCGAGCTGCGCAAGGACATCGGCTTTCCGGAGATTTTCGAAACGCGGGAAACCCGCCGCGCCGCAACTTTCTCGCCGAAGATCATATAAAGTGGCGTTTTCGATGCGATACTCTCGCAGCGGCTCTGGCCGCCCGGGCCGTCGAGCCCGGCCCTTTAAAAAATCTTCGAGAGGCATGTAGGATCGCCGCCGCCTCATCCGTCCTTGGGTCGTAAACCAGATCAACCCGTGAAGAGGAACACGAGAATGAACGATCAGACCCCGCCCCGCGCCAAGGTTCTTGGCGGTTTGACGCCCTATTTGCAGGTCGACGGCGCCACCAAGGCGGCCGAATTCTACAAGAAGGCCTTCGGCGCCGAGGAAGTGTTCGCCTATCCGCCGGACGAGCAGGGCCGCACCATGCACATCCATCTCTACGTCAACGGCTCGACCTTGATGCTGTGCGACGCCTATCCCGAGCATGGCCATCCGCATAAGCCCGCGCAGGGCTACACGCTGCAGCTCCATCTCGGCAGCGAAGACATCGACGCCTGGTGGCAGCGCGCCGTCGACGCCGGCTGCGAGATCGTCACCCCGCTGCAGGTGATGTTCTGGGGCGATCGCTGGGGCCAGGTGAGGGACCCCTTCGGCGTCGACTGGGCGATGAACGCGCCGGTAAATTGAATTTTCGCCTTTTGTTTTCTCGCAATTCCGGACGGAAAACCGTTTCACACTTTTCCTGGAATTGCTCTAGCGAGCGGCGTCGCCCGCCTTCAGCGTGGCTGACGCGTTCACCCGCGCCGGGTCGTATCCCCGCCGACCCGGCGCTCGTTTTTCAGCAAAGGAGTTTCATCATGTCCTATGTCGACGGTTTCGTGATTGCCGTGCCGAAGGCCAACCTCGATGACTACAAGAAGCTGGCCAATCTCGCGGGCCCGATCTGGATGGAGCACGGTGCGCTCTCCTATGTCGAATGCATCGGCGACGACGTGCCTTATGGCGAGCTGACCTCGTTCCCGCGCGCCGTCCAGGCCAAGGACGACGAGATCGTCGTCTTCGCCTGGGTCGTCTACGACTCCAGACAGACCCGTGATGCGGTCATGGCGAAGGTGATGGCCGATGAGCGTCTTAAGATGGACTGGTCTGCCATGCCCTTCGACGGCAAGCGCATGATCTTCGGCGGCTTCCAGCCGTTCGTGGAACTCTAGGCGCATACCGACACCAGCGGCGAGACGCGAAACACGTCTTCATTTCTCAAGACAGGACCGATTTATGCGCAAGCTGATCGTATTCAACAGCATATCGCTCGACGGCTATTTTACCGACGGGCACGGCGGCATGGACTGGGCGCACAGCCAGGATCCGGAATGGAACGCTTTCGTGGCCGACAATGCCAAGGGCGGAGGCATGCTGGTGCTCGGCCGCGTTACCTACGACATGATGATCCAGTTCTGGCCGACGCCCCTGGCCGCGCAGATCGCACCCATCGTGGCAGAACGCATGAACGCCATGCCCAAAATCGTGTTTTCCCGCACGCTCGACACGGCGAGTTGGAACAACACCGAGGTGGTCAAAAGCGGGGTGGTGGCGAAGCTTCGACACCTGAAGCAGCAGCCGGGCAATCACATGACGATCCTGGGGAGCGGCAATCTCGTCGCTCAATTGGCCGAGGAGAACCTGATCGACGAATACCAGTTCGTCATCGTTCCGGTCATGCTCGGCGCCGGCAGGACGATGTTCGAAGGCATCGGCAACCGGCTCAATGTGAAGCTGGCCCGGTCACAGGCCTTCGGCAACGGCAACGTCTTCCTGCGCTACGAGCAGAAGGCGCGAGCCGCCTGACACGTCCAGAGGATCAGGACGACGTTTCGACCGCCGCCACCCTGATCCGGCACGCAACATCGGTCTGGCGGTTCAGCCCAGCTTGTCGAGCAGCGGCTTCAGCCGATCCCCATACCGCTTCCACAGATCGACCGAGCCCTGATACATCGGCTGCCGCACCTGCGCGGCCGATGCCGTGCGCACCGGTCGGTCGGTCTCGTGGAAGGACAGCACCTTGTCGTCCCAAGGCAGGCCGAGATAGGCCATCAGCGCCCTTGTCTGGCCTTCCTGATCGGCGACGAAATCCTCGTAGCGCACGTCATGCACCACGCCGGGCAGCACCTTGTGCCAATGCGCCATGATGTCGGTGTAGAGGTTGTGGAAGTCCGCAAGCTCGCCGAGGTCGTAGCCGTAGCGATGGCTGTCGCCGCGGAAATGCACCTTGAAGATCGACAGGCACGTCGCAGCCGCGTCGCGCGCGCAATGGATGATCTTGGCCTTGGGCAGCATCATGTGCAGGAAGCCGACCAGCAGGAAGTTGCCCGGCATCTTGTCGGTGACATGGCGCAAGCCCGGGTATCGGCTGTGCAGCATGTCGAGATAGGCCTGGCCGGCTTCGGCGAAGGCTTCATCCGGCATGTCGGCGACTCCCCATGGGAAACCGCCGGGCATATTCATCGGAAACTGCTTGCCGACCGCCGTCTTCAGGATATTCAACTCGCCGGCGCCGAACACCTGCGGGTGGCTGGCGATGATCTGCTCGACCAGCGTCGTGCCCGAGCGCGGCATGCCGACGACGAAGATCGGCGTGTCGTCGGAAATGCCGCTTGGCCTGTGCTTCTCGAAGAAGGCCCCGTCGAAGACCGTCTTCATCGCCTCGAACTCGTCGCGCGTCCTCACCGGGTCGTAATTGATGGCCTGGCGGCGGATGGCGTTGCCCTCGGCGAAATAGTCGAAGGCGCGGCCATAGTCCTTGAGATCGTCATTGGCCTTGCCGAGGCCGAAGGAGAGCTGCATGCGCGCCAGGCTGCCCTGCGGCGCCTTGGCATGCTCGGCCTCCATGCCCGAAAGCTCCTTGTCGCGCTCGCCCTGGCGCTTGACCTGGGTCAGCAACAGCCAGGCCTTGGCCATGGCCGGCGCGACCGCCACCGCCTGGCGGGCGAGGTCGGCGGCTTCGTCGAGCTTGCCCTTTTCCATCATGGCGACGCCCTGGCCGTAGAGCAGCTCGGCATCCTTCGGCCGGATCGACAAGGATTCGCGGAACAAGGCGATCGCCTCGTCGAGGCGTCCGGCCTCCTGCAGCGTTTCGGCAAGGCCGATGCGCGCGCGGACGTGGAACGGATTGCGGCCGAGCGTACCGCGATAAATGTCCTCGGCGGCATCGAACTGGCCGAGCTGCTTGAGCGAGGAACCGAGATTGTCGCGCGCTGCCAGTTGGTCCGGCTTGAGATCCACCGCGCCGCGGAAGAAATCGACGGCGGCCGCCACGCGGCCGAGATCGCGCATGACCGTGCCCATATTGTTGAGGAAGTCGGCATTCCGCGGCTGCAGCGTCACCGACTGTTCGATTAGCTCGAGCCCTTCCTCGCTGCGGCCGGTCTGATGCAGCAGCAGCCCCAGGAAATGCAGCGCCGCCGCATGGTTCGCCTGCTGGCCCAGCACTTGCCGGTAAAGCGCCTCGGCCTCCTGGCGGCGTCCGGCCTGGTGCAACTGCAGCGCGCGCTGCACATGGGGATCGAGCGGGCTCGCCGTTCCCGGCTTGCCACCCGCGTTCGCCGCCCGTCTTTGATCTCTGTTAATGGGAAACCTGCCGCGTTTGTTGGTCCGCCGGACCTAAGCCATACGGGCGGCAGATTCAAGGCTAACCGTCACAAGCTGGCGCGTTGCGACGTCCATAACCCCCGCTACAAGAACCCGTTCCTTGCCCGGCAAGCCGACCGTTCCTGCTCAGCAAGGCCCGTCGCCGACGATGCGATAGTCCGCGGCGCGGGCCTCGCAGGCGTTCGGGAATGTCCGCACGTCGCCGTGCCGCCGGGCGCAGACCGGCGCGTATTCGCGGGTGCAGAAGATTTGCTCGCCACCTCCACCGCCGCCGCCGTCACGGCACGGGCCGTCGCGCACAATCCGGTACCCTGCCCTGTCGGCCAGGCAGGCATTGGCGAAGGTCTGGCGGTCGCCGCCGCGGCGGGCGCAGACAGGCTCGTATTCCCTGGTGCAGAATTGCGGCTCCGGCCTTGGCGGACGCGGCCGCGGACCATCGTCGACCACGACGGTGCAGGCCGCCATCAGGACGGAAAGGAGGAGCATGACAAAGCCCTGCCGCGAGATGGCGAGAAATCGCATATGTCCCTCCTCCGTGCCGCCATATGATTTCGGCTCGCGACATCCTCGCATCCCCTGCCGCAAACGCAACCACCGTTTGCACGGCTGGAAAAGGTGTATTCGGCAGTATCGGCATGGCCCATGCCTGATCCATGTCTGGCCGATGCCCCGCCGGGACGGATCTATCGAGGCGCCGCGTTGGGCGCGCCATGGGCCGCCCGCGGCTGTCGTCTTGCAACCATCACGTTTCCGTGTAATAAATTTCCCGTTCGGGCATTTGCGACCCGGAGAGCGGAACGTTTTGGACGACCTTTCCCCGATAAGTGTGAATCTCTGACAGCCCCGTTTTTCGGCGGGGGGTTTGACCATGCGTGAATGCATGACCGCCGAAGCAACTACCGGGAATTGCCCGCGCGCGAGGCAGCGGGCAACCCATCATGACTGACGGGTGAAGGAGTTTCCCCAATGGCCCAGACCGGCACCGTAAAGTTCTTCAACGCCACCAAAGGCTTCGGCTTCATCACGCCCGATGGCGGCGCCAAGGACGTGTTCGTCCACATTTCCGCGATCGAGGCTTCCGGCCTGCGCACGCTGGTCGACGGCCAGAAGGTCACCTTCGATGTCGAGCCCGACCGCATGGGTAAGGGTCCGAAGGCGGTCAACCTGCGCGCCGGCTGAGCGTCGGCGCCTCCTGTCCTTGCGCATGCAATGATGCGGCAGGACAGTGAACCGGCTTCGTGACAGGTCCGAAAATTCAAAGGCGCGACGGTCTCGTCGCGCCTTTTTCGTCCCGGCAATGGCGCGATCGGCAGGCAAAAACTTTTTCTTGCCGATAGCGCTAAAATAAAGGACAAATTTCCTCTCGGGCATTTTGCCGGCCCGAGACTGACTTGATGGGATCAAAGGAGCTTCCCATGCCGCAGACCGGCACCGTCAAATTCTTCAACCATGCCAAGGGGTTCGGCTTCATCACGCCGGATGATGGCGCGAAGGATGTCTTCGTCCACATTTCGGCCGTGCAGGCGTCGGGCCTTCCCGGTCTTGAGGATGGGCAGAAAGTGACATTCGACACCGAGCCGGACAAGCGCGGCAAGGGTCCGAAGGCCGTCAATCTGTCGATCGGCTAAGCCGGCTTACGACGGATCCGACGGAAAGTGCATCAGGCGGGACCGCTCCCGCCCAGCATATGCCTGTGCCTAAGCCGAGAAAAAATCGTTTACGCTGAATCCGTTCAGCCTCCGTTCAGCCACGGTCTTCTATTAACCTTTGCTAAAGCCGGTCCGTATCCCCTGAGACAGACATGCGCGGGCCGGCGCGAAGGAGACCGAAAATGAACCGAATTCTCAAGACCGCCATCCTGACTGTCGGCATCGCCGCGACCACTTTGGCCACCTTCTCGGCAGCCAACGCCGACGACTGGGGCTGGCACCATCGCCATCGCGGCGACGCCCTCGCCGCCGGCGTTGTCGGCCTCGCGGCCGGCGCCCTGATCGGCAGCGCGCTGAGCAATCCCGGCCCGCGCTATTACGATCCGGCCTATGACGACGGCTATTATTATGACCGTCCGGTGCGCCGCTACTACGTGCAGCAGCCGCGCGTCGTCTATGCCGACCGCTATGCCGAGCCGTGGACCAGGGCCTGGTACGAGTATTGCTCGGACCGCTACCGCACCTTCAACTCGCGGACCGGCACCTTCACCGGCAATGACGGCGGCCAGCATTTCTGCGTCGCCAATTAAGCAGACCTTCCGGGTTCCCTGCCCAGAGCAAAGCGCCGCCTCGGAGCGGCGCTTTTCTTTTGCGGATTGCGAAGATCAGATCAAAAACGGGTTGGTCCGCCGCTCATCGCCGAAACGGCTGCCCGGACCATGGCCGCAGACGAAGCCGATGTCGTCGCCGAGCGGCAGAAGCTTTTGCTTGATCGAGGCGATCAGCGTCGCGTGGTCGCCGCCCGGCAGGTCGGTGCGGCCGATCGAGCCGCGAAACAGCACATCGCCGACATGCGCGAATTTCGCAGCGCGGTTGTAGTAGACGACATGTCCCGGCGCATGTCCCGGACAGTGCAGCACTTCGAACTGATGATCGCCGAACGACAAGATTTCGCCTTCGGTCAGAAAGCGGTCCGGCACGCAATTGCGCACCGGATCGGTGAGGCCGAAGCGTTTGGCCTGGTTCTCGAGATTGGCGAGCAGCGGTTTGTCGGCCTCGTGCGGGCCGATGATGTCGATGCCCAGCGCCTCCTTGAGCTCCATCGCCCCGCCGGCATGATCGATATGGCCATGCGTGATCCAGATCGCGCCGGCGGTGATCGCATTGTCCTGCAGCGCCTTGAGCACCTGGTCGATATCGCCACCGGGATCGACGACGACGCCGGCCTTGTCGTCCATGTCGAACAGGATGGTGCAGTTCTGCTGGAACGGCGTGACCGGCACGATGCCGGCATTGAGCTGACCCATGATCGTCCTTTCTCGAGCAATTCAGAAAAAGTGTAACGCGGTTTTCCGTTCGGAATTGCGTCAAGCTGAGTTTCGCCTTGATGTAGACAGGTCGGCGACCGCCGTCCACCTCGGCAGGAGCTCAAAAAGAAATGGGCGGCCAAGGCCGCCCATGACGAAGCCCGAGAATACAGGAGTTATTTCTTCATCGCGTTCATGACCGCGCCGATGATGCCGGTCAGGATAGCGCCGCCGCCGGCGCCGCCGAGAAGGTTCTTCAAGTCAAGCGCGCTGCCGATGCCGCCGGCCGCTGCCGCCGCATCGACTCCACCGCCGCCAAGCAGGCTGCCCAGGATTGCCGCGCCGCCGATACCGCCGACCGCGCCGCCGAGGATTTTGGTGAGCTGACCCATCGCCGCCTGCTTCAGCGCCGCGCCGATCGCCTGGCCGCCGATTACACCCGCAATTACCTGTACAACGATCTGGATAATCGTGTTGCTGTCCATGTAACTAGTCCCTCCATACCGGCCAGCCTCGTGCGGCCGACGTCATCATGAGACGCCGAATTACGTGAAAGTCAAATGCACGGATGCTGAAACAAAAAGGGCGGTTAGAAAACCGCCCTTACTGCATGAAAAAGCTATGACTTTCGCTATTCCGCTGCGATCGCCTGTTTTGGTTGCACTGCAGCAGAATAGTCGTTCATCAAAGTCTTGGCGATTTCTCCGACCTCGAATCGGTAGGGCCCGATCTCTGAGACGGGCGTGACTTCCGCGGCCGTGCCGGTCAGGAAACACTGTTCGAAACCTTCAAGCTCTTCAGGCATGATCGCGCGCTCGATCACTTCGAGGCCGCGGTCCTTGGCAAGGCCGATGACCGTGCGGCGGGTGATGCCGTCGAGGAAGCAGTCGGGCTTCGGCGTATGGATCTTGCCGTCCGTGACGAAGAAGATGTTGGCGCCGGTGGCTTCCGCGACCTGGCCGCGCCAGTCGAGCATCATGGCATCCGCATAGCCCTTGGCTTCGGCAGCGTGCTTGGACAGCGTGCAGATCATGTAGAGGCCGGCAGCCTTGGACTTGGACGGCGCGGTGCGCGGGTCCGGACGACGCCATTCGGCGACGTCTAGGCGGATGCCCTTCAGCTTTTGCGCCGGATCGAAATAGCTCGGCCATTGCCAGATGGCGATGGCGCAATTGATGCGG
Organism: Mesorhizobium sp. CU3; assembly: GCF_006442965.1. Classification (GTDB taxonomy): domain Bacteria; phylum Pseudomonadota; class Alphaproteobacteria; order Rhizobiales; family Rhizobiaceae; genus Mesorhizobium. The sequence continues at coordinate 73,290 of NZ_VFWX01000021.1, forward strand.
TTGTTCTGTGCCGCAACGCCCATCTGCTCGCTCCCGCGCCAGGCGATGGGGCGCACATAGGCGTCCTGGAAACCCTGCATCTTCAGCAGCGTGCGGCAGGCCTCGTCGAGCTCGGCGACAGAATAGGAAATCTTGAAGCCGAGCAGGCGCGCCGATTCATGCAGGCGCTCATTGTGCTCGGTCAGCTTGAAGATCTGGCCGCCATAGGCGCGCTCGCCTTCGAAGACGGCGCTGGCATAGTGCAGGCCGTGGGTCAGCACATGGATCTTGGCCTCGGTCCATTTGACGAACTCGCCGTTCATCCAGATGAAGCCGTCCAACTGATCGAAGGGAACGGATGCCATGGAAACCTCCCGCGGGCGAAGACCCGCATGTTTTTGTTTGATCCAGTTTTCGCGTCACACCAGGGCCCGAAACGGTGCCCCCAAGCGTAGGCGTATATTCAAGCCGTGGCAAACTCAGGAAGTTCCGGAAAAACGGCTCCCGCTTGCCTTTTCGTTCGCAATGCGCCCAAAAGCTTGTCAAAAATTATCATTGCACGGAAATTACGTCAATAGTACTGACATAATTCCGTGTCGTGTGGAGAAAAGATGATCGACAAAAGCCAGTCAGCCGGGAAACCGATCAAAACGGCGATCTCCGACGAGGACGGCATCGACTTTGCCATCATCGAGTTGTTTTTCTTCGCTTATCGCGATTTCACCTCGGACCCCGACCAGATCCTGGCCGATTACGGCTTCGGCCGCGCCCATCACCGGGTGCTGCATTTCGTCAACCGCCGGCCGGGCCTGACCGTTGCGGAGCTGCTCGATGTCCTCAAAATCACCAAGCAGAGCCTGGCCAGGGTGCTGAAGCAGTTGATCGACACCGACCATATCGTGCAGGTGCAAGGCCCGCGTGACCGCCGCCAGCGCGAACTCTACCCCACCGCCAAGGGACGTGCCCTGGCACTCGCACTGGCGCGGCCACAGTCGCGCCGCATCCGTGCTGCATTGGAGGATTCCGGAACCACTGAACGCGTTACGATCGAGCGCTTCCTGGAAGCTATGGTCAATCCGGAACTAAGAGCGCAGATTGACATTGTGCCTGCGCAAACATCGGGGAAGAACCATGGAGACCATTGAGAAGGTTGATCATCCGGCCGCGCCCGACGATGACGCGCCGCATCTTTTGGTGGTCGACGACGACACCCGCATCCGCAACCTTTTGAAGCAATATCTGTCCGAGAACGGCTTTCGCGTTACTGTCGCCGGCAATTCGAGCGAGGCCCGCCGCAAGCTCGCCGGCCTCGACTTCGACCTCCTGGTGCTCGACGTGATGATGCCTGGCGAGACCGGCGTCGACCTCACAAAGGCGCTGCGCGCCGAGAAGAACGTGCCGATCCTGATGCTGACGGCGCTGTCGGAGACCGACAGCCGTATCACCGGCCTGGAGGCCGGCGCCGACGACTACCTGCCAAAGCCCTTCGATCCGCGCGAGCTGATCTTGCGCATCAACAACATCCTACGCCGCGGCGGTCCGGCGGCGACGCCGAAGGTCGAGCAACTGGTGTTTGGCCCCTACACATTCCAGATCGCCAAGCGCGAATTGAAGCGCGGCGGCGAGGCGCTGAAGCTGACCGACCGCGAGCAGGAAATCCTGGCGATCTTCGCCGCGCGGGCCGGCGAGACGATCCCGCGCCACGAACTTGTCGGCGATGAATCGGATGTCGGCGAGCGCACCATCGACGTGCAGATCAACCGGCTGCGCCGCAAGATCGAACGCGATCCGTCCAACCCCGTCTGGCTGCAGACGGTGCGTGGTATTGGGTATCGGCTCAGCGTGGAATAAAATGCTTCCGAGGGCCTGCAGCTAACGGCCTTCGACAAGCGGAAGGGCGAATGGCGACCACGCAACTGGAACAGCCCGAAGGAGGCGGCCTCGGCGATCTCGCGATGCGAACGCTGAGGGCGATGCCGCGCGCCTGGAACCGGTTCTGGCGCCTGGTCGCGCTCTACATGCCGAAGCGGCTCTACGCCCGCTCGCTGATCATCGTGATCGCGCCGATGATCCTTTTGCAGTCAGTCGTCGCCTTCGTCTTCATGGAGCGCCACTGGCAGACGGTGACCCAGCGCCTGTCGCAGGCGACCATCGCCGACATCGCCGCCGTCATCGACATGATGGAGACCTATCCGCACGACGCCGATTACGCCAACATCATCCGTATCGCCCAGGACCGCATGCAGTTGAAGGTGGATCTCCTGCCGCCCGATCCGCTGCCGCCGCCCGGCCCGAAACCCTTCTTCTCGATCCTCGACGAAGCCCTGTCGTCGGAGATCACCAAGCAGATCAACCGTCCGTTCTGGATCGACACGGTCGGCAATTCCAACGTCGTCGAGGTTCGCGTCCAGCTCGAGGGCAAGGTGCTGCGCGTGTTCGTGCGCCGCAGCCAGGCCTATGCCTCCAACACCCACATCTTCCTGATCTGGATGGTCGGCACCTCGCTGGTGCTTTTGATGATCGCCATCCCCTTCCTGCGCAACCAGATCAGGCCGATCCTGACGCTGGCCGAGGCCGCCGAGAGCTTTGGCAAGGGCCGGCCGATGCCGCGCGATTTCCGTCCGCGCGGCGCCGAAGAAGTGCGCCGCGCCGGCTTCGCCTTCATCCAGATGCGCGAGCGCATCGAGCGCCAGATCGAGCAGCGCACCGCGATGCTGACCGGCGTCAGCCACGACCTCAGGACCATCCTCACCCGTTTCAAGCTGCAGCTGGCGCTGGCCGGCGGCAAGGCGGAGACGAAGGCGGCGCTGAACCAGGACATCGACGACATGCAGTCGATGCTGGAAGGCTACCTCTCCTTCGCCCGCGGCGAGGCTGCGGAGGACCCCGGCCGCTTCGATCTCGGAACCTATTTCCAGAAGCTTGCAGAGGAGGCGCAGCTTCGCGGTTGCAAGCTGACGACGACGCTGACCGGCGATCCGGCCGTGCATGTGCGGCCGAACGCTTTCGCCCGGCTATTGTCCAACGTCATCGGCAACGCTTTCCGCTACGCCAAGACGGTCGAAGTCCACGCCAATCACAATCGCGGCTCGCTCACCGTCACCATCGACGATAACGGCCCAGGCATCGCGCCCGACAAGCGCGAGGAAGTGTTCAAGCCGTTCCTCCGACTCGACGAGGCGCGCAACCTCGATGCCAGCGGCACCGGGCTCGGCCTGTCGATCGCCCGCGACATCGCCCGCAGCCATGGCGGTGACATCAGCCTGGAAGCCAGCCCGCTTGGCGGCTTGCGAGCGGTGATCAAGGTTCCGGCGTAAGCGGGCCGTAAAAGCAAGCTTCATCCGCCCGTCATGAAATCATGGTCAAGAGCGCGCATGAAGCGCGCGACCTTTATTGATTCGGACCTGCCGCCTTGCTTCGATCCCGCGCCTGCCCGGGTGCGCTGGAGCGAAGCGAGGGTCGCCGTCTGGTCGCCGTTCCGCCATCGTAACGGGGCGGGCAGGAACCTCCGCGCCAAAGGATCGCCATGCGCATCCTGATGGTCACCGATGCCTGGCGGCCGCAGGTCAACGGCGTTGTGCACACGCTGGAACGGCTGACCGAAGCGCTGAAGCCTTTCGACGTCGAGCTCGACTTTCTGACGCCCAACCTCTTTCGCACCTTGCCGATGCCGACCTATCCCGACATCCGGCTGGCGCTGACGACGCCCGGTCGCGTCGCGCGGCTTATCGGAGCGCGCAAGGCCGACCATATCCATATCGTCACCGAAGGCCCGCTCGGCATCATGGCGCGCCGGTATTGCCGCAAGGTGGGCCGGCCCTTCACCACCAGCTACCATACGCGCTTTCCCGAATATCTCAGCGCACGCCTGCCGGTGCCGGAAAGCTGGGCCTATCGCTGGCTGCGCGACTTCCACAATTCCGGCCAGGGCACGCTGGTCGCCACGCAATCGCTGGCCGACGATCTCAAGGCGCGTGGCTTCGACAAGCTGCGCCCCTGGACCCGCGGCGTCGACACCGAGCACTTCCGTCCGGACAAGCGCAAGGAAACGAGCTTTCCGCACCCGGTGTTTCTCAGCGTCGGCCGTGTCGCGGTCGAAAAGAACCTCACCGCTTTTCTCGACCTCGATCTGCCCGGCAGCAAGGTGGTCGTCGGCGAAGGCCCGGAACTGGCCAGGCTCAAGACGCGCTACCCGAACGTCCATTTCCTCGGCCACCGCCCGAACGACGAGCTGGCGGAAATCTACGCATCGGCCGATGTCTTCGTCTTCCCGAGCCGCACCGACACGTTCGGCAATGTCATCACCGAGGCCTTGGCCAGCGGCACGCCGGTCGCCGCCTATCCGGTGACCGGGCCGATCGACATTGTCGGCAACGGCGTCGGCGGCGCGGTGTCTAACGATCTGCGCGAGGCGGCGCTCAAGGCACTTGAGGTCGACCGCGCCGAGGCGCGCCAGCGCGCCATGCGCTACAGCTGGAAAGCCTGCGCCGAAATGTTCCTCGACGCGGTGGAGGAAGCGCTGGGCCGGACGCAAAATGAGGGCCGAGCGCCGACCTTCGTCATCCACGGGCGGAGCGGCGGCGAAGCCGGCGCGCAGACCCGAGGATCCATGCCGTGACCTATGTGTGTCCGCTGCGGCGGAGAATCTGCACAATTGAGGTAGCGGCGAAAAGACCATGCCCAGTGGAGCAGGCGAGTAGATAAGCGTCGCGTTCTGAGCCGTCAGCAATCTTCGATCAGCATAACGGCATGGATCCTCGGGTCTGCGCGTCCGCTTCGCTACCGCTCCGCCCGTGGATGACGAAAGTCAGAACAATCGGCCGCCGTCTGGGACCTTGCGCTCGATGGCGCCCAGCACCACGGCGCCCTCTTCGTCGGGAAAGCCGAGCGTCAGCACTTCCGACATGAACGGGCCGATCTGGCGCGGCGGGAAATTCACCACCGCGAAGACCTGCCGGCCGATAAGCGTCTCCGGCGTATAATATTTGGTGATCTGCGCCGAAGACTTCTTGACCCCGATGGCCGGGCCGAAATCGATCTTGAGCTTGAACGCTGGCTTTCGTGCCTCAGGGAACGGCTCGGCCTCGACGATCGTGCCGGCACGGATGTCGACACGATCGAAATCGGCAAAGCTGATCTCGGGCTTACGCGCGCTGCTTGAACTCATCGCTAACTTTGCTCAGGCGTTTCCGTGCGTCTCGAAGAGCACGCTGGACAGCGCGTCCTTCGCAGAGGTGCCCGACCAGACGACGAACTGGAAGGCCTGGAAATAGCATTCGCAGGCTTCGAGCGCCGACGACAGGAGCACCTCGACCTGCTGACTCGACGGCTCGACCCCGCCGGCGAGCAGCAGCGACTGGCGGAACATGATCGCGCCCTCCTGCTCCCAAAGGTCGAAATGGCCGAACAGCATCTGCTCGTTGATCAGCGACAACAGCCGCATCACTTCCAGCGCGCGCGTTTCCGGCACCTTGATGTCGAAGGCGCAGGCCAGATGCAGCGCCTCGAAATCCTCCATCCAGGAGAAAGACACATGGTAGTCGGTCCAGCTGCCGGCCACCGAAATCGAAATCTCGTCGTCGCCGGCACGCTCGAACGACCAGTCGTTGTTGTGGGCCACCTGCTCGATGACGTCCACCGGGTGGATTTCGCGGGAGAATTCGAGTTCGAGAAGTTCCATGAATGCTTCCTGTGTTCAGGGGAGCGCCACACGCTCCGCGGGGCACACACGACGAACAATTCTGTCTAGAACTCGGACGGCCAGGAACTTCTCAAACGCAAAGACCCCAGACCGGACCCCACCGCCCGGCGCATGACCCTGCTCCGAATCATGCAACAAATTCAGTCTATTGATCGGGAGTCGCGTGAACAGCCCAATTTTTCGCACTGCGGCATCCGCATGTGGAAAGGTGGCTGTCACAAAGATTCATGCAATGCCGGTAAGCGATTCACGGCAAAGCGATTTTTCGGATCGCGCTATGTGGAAAAGTTTAACGATTATTTTTTTGCGCGGGGCTTCGCCGCACCCGCCGGTGCGGCCTGCCCGGTCAATTCGGCGAGCTTTGCTTCCAGCGCTTCCACACGCGCAGCCAGCTGGATGTTGTCTTCGCGCGCCTTGACCGCCATCTCGCGCGCGGCCTCGAACTCCTCGCGCTGCACCACATCCATGGAGTTGAGCACCCGCTCGGCCTGGGCCCGCACCGCCGTCTCCACCTCGCGCCGAACGCCTTGCGCGGCGCCGGCGGCATCGGTCATAAGCTTGGCGAATTCGTCGAGAATGCGATTCGGTCCGGTCGACATGGCTGATCCTCGGCTTTGTTCGTTTTGACGTAGTGGCGAGCGATGCGGAATGCAAGAACGTTCAGGGTTGATACGTGCTGTGCGTTGCTATGGCACATGGCGGCGCCAGGCTTTCAAATCGCGCCAAGCTGTACTTGAGGACGCCAGATCGCCTATTGTGTTGCGTATCGCTTCAGCACTCGTCAGGGTCAACCTATGGCAACGCCCCCGCGCCGACCGACAAATCCGATGGCCGCCGCAGAAGCCGCCTTCAAGCCGGTCAAAAAACCAGCCGCCCCAATTCGCGAGCCCGCTGGCGCACCGAACGTTAGAGAACTTGTTTCGATCAGGATCGATCGAACTGTGCTGGACCACTTTCAAGAAGATGGTCCCGGCTGGCAGGACAGGATCAACGACGCTTTAAGGCAAATTGTCGCCGGCAAACCGCAGGGCTGAGACCGCAACCTGTCGTCGTTAAGGTAACCGCCGGGTTGCCTTGACCCCGCCAAAACCCTGCCGCATGGTCCGCGCCCAATCGTGACCGCTACCGGGAGACCCCAGTTTGAGCGAGTATTTCCTTTTGCCGCTGGCCTCCCTGCCCTTCCCCAACATCGACCCGGTCATCGTCAACATCGGACCGCTGGCGGTACATTGGTACGGTGTCGGCTATATCGTCGGCATCCTGTTCGCCTGGTGGTACGCCAAGCGCCTCGTCACCAATCCAAAGCTCTGGCCGAACGGCAACCTGCCGATGAAGCCTGAGGACCTCGACGATTTCATCGTCTGGGCGGCGATCGGCGTGGTGCTTGGCGGACGCACCGGCTATGTGCTGTTCTACGACCTGCCGCGCTATATCGCGCATCCGCTCGACATCTTTGCCGTCTGGCAGGGCGGCATGTCGTTCCATGGTGGCCTGCTCGGCGTCATCCTCGCCATGACGCTGTTTTCGCTCAAGCGCCGCATCCATACCTGGACCTTGTTCGATGTGGTGTCGGCCGGCGTGCCGGTGGGCCTTGGCCTTGTGCGCGTCGCCAACTTCATCAATTCCGAGCTTTGGGGCCGGCCCTCCAACGTGCCTTGGGCGATCGAATTCCCCAATGGCGGGCCCTTCACCCGCCATCCCAGCCAGCTCTACGAGGCATTGCTCGAAGGCCTCGTATTGTTCCTGGTCCTGCGCTTCCTCACCCATTCGCGCCTCAAGCTGAAGACGCCGCGCTTCGTCGGCGGCGCCTTCATCTGCGGCTACGGCCTGTCGCGCATCTTCGTCGAATTCTTCCGCGAGCCGGACCAGCAGCTCGGCTACCTGCTCGGCACCAACTGGCTGACCATGGGTATGATCCTGTCGACGCCGATGGTGCTGGCCGGCGTCTGGGCGATGGTCACCGCGAAGCCGATGGCGCAGCCGCAGCCGGCATGACCCGGCTGAAGGAGCGCATCGTCGAGCTGATCGAAGCCGTCGGGCCGATGCCGGTCGACGAATATATGGCGCTCTGCCTGTTCGATCCGCAGAACGGCTACTACACGACGCGCGAGCCTTTCGGCGCCGCCGGCGATTTCGTCACCGCGCCCGAGATCAGCCAGATGTTCGGCGAGCTCGTCGCCGTCTCGCTCTACCAGGCCTGGCAGAGCGCCGGCCGCCCGCTGCCCGCGACCTTCGCCGAGATCGGCCCCGGCCGCGGCACGCTGATGAAGGACATGCTGCGGACGTGGTCGCGGATCGACCCGGCGCTCGTGGGCAAGGCCTCGTTTGCCCTTGTCGAAACCAGCCCACGCCTTGTCGAAATCCAGAGACAGACGCTCGCCGGCCAGAGCGCCGAACTGGCCTGGCACCAGACCATCGACACGCTGCCGCGACAGCCGCTCTTCATCGTCGGCAACGAACTGTTCGACGCCGTGCCGATCCGGCAGTTCGTGCGTGCCGGCGAAAGCTGGCGCGAGCGCATGGTCGGCCTCGACGACAATGACGCGCTGCGCTTCTTCGCCGGCGCGGCCTCGCTCGACCCCTCGCTGCTGCCTAGCGATGCCGCTGATGCGCCCGAAGGCGCCATCGCTGAGCTCGCCCCTGCCCGCGCGGCATTGATGGCGGCGATCGCCGAGCGTATCGCCGCCCAAGGCGGCACCGGCCTCTTCATCGACTATGGCCATCTGCGGCCGGGCATCGGCGACACCCTGCAGGCCTTGCGCCGGCACCGGCATGAAGACGTGCTCGCCAATCCCGGCGAGGCCGATCTGACGTCGCATGTAGATTTCGCCGCATTAGCCGCTGCGGTGCGCCCGCATGGGCTCGATGTCGAGACGACGACGCAGGGGCAATTCCTGCTCGGCATGGGCCTGCTCGAGCGCGCCGGCGCGCTCGGCGCCAATGCCGACGACCAGGCGCGGCAGACCATCTCCGACGCCGTCGAACGCCTTGCCGGCCCCGACGCCATGGGCGAGCTGTTCAAGGTGCTGAAGATCGGACCGGCTGCGAAACCGACCTGAGGGCTACCGGACTGGCCCGGTCGCTCGCCAGAACTTCGCCTTGACGAACCCGCCTTGCGCGGACGACAAACCCAACCATGCTGAATCAGACCAGACCCGATCCGGTGCGCTCGACCCTTCTGGACAGGATCAAGGGCGTCCGCCATGGCTACTTCACCCGCGTCGGCGGCGTCTCAGGCGGTATCTATCACGGCCTCAACATCGGCACCGGCTCGAGCGACGACCAGGCGCTGGTGGCCGAAAACCGGCGCCGCGTCGCCGACTGGATGGGCGTCGCAGCCGATCATCTCCTGACCGCGCACCAGATCCATTCGCCCGACGTCGTCATCGCCAGGGAACCCTTCGCGGGTCCTCGCCCCAAGGCCGATGCGGTCGTCACCGACCGCCCAGGCATCGCCGTCGGCGCCTCGACCGCCGATTGCGGCCCGGTCCTATTCGCCGATGCCGAAGCGCGCGTCATCGGCGCGGCGCATGCCGGCTGGAAAGGCGCCTTCACCGGCGTGCTGGAAAACACCGTCGCCGCGATGGAAGGCCTCGGCGCCCGCCGCGAGCGCATCGTCGCCGTGCTCGGCCCGTCGATCGGTCCGGCCAATTACGAGGTCGGGCCGGAATTCGTCGCCCGCTTCGCCGAGGCGGACGCCGGCAACGAACGCTATTTCAAGCCGTCGCCTAATCCCGGACACTCGATGTTCGATCTCAACCAATATACGGTCGACCGGCTGCTGAAGGCCGGCGTGACCGCCGAAGGCCTTGGCCGCTGCACCTATGCGGAAGAAGAGCTTTTCTATTCCTACCGCCGCACCACCCACCGCAAGGAAGCGGATTACGGGCGCCAGGTTTCGGCAATCGCATTGGAGAAAGAATAATGGCGCTGCATTTCGAACGCTCGGAATTCGACGCGCGGCGCGACAGGCTGCTGATCGAGATGGCCGACAAGAAGCTCGATGCCGTGCTCTTGTTTGCCCAGGAAAGCATGTACTGGCTGACCGGCTACGACACTTTCGGCTTCTGCTTCTTCCAATGCCTGGTGGTGAAGGCCGACGGCTCGATGGTGCTGCTCACCCGCTCGGCCGATCTCAGACAAGCGCGTCACACCTCGACGCTGGACAACATCGTCTTGTGGACCGACCGCCAGGGCGCCAACCCGGCGATCGACCTGCGCAACCTGCTCAACGACCTCGACCTGCTCGGCGCCCGCATCGGCGTCGAATACGACACCCATGGTCTGACCGCCTATAACGGCCGCCGGCTGGACGAGCAGTTGCAGACCTTCGGCCAGATCGCCGATGCCTCCGGCATCGTCGGCCGGCTGCGTCTGTTCAAGAGCCCGGCCGAGATCGCCAAGGCGGAAAAGGCCGCCAATCTTTCCGATGACGCGTTGGACGCTGCCTTGCCGCTGATCAAGCAGGGTGGCGACGAAGGGCTGATCCTTGCAGCCATGCAGGGCGCGGTCTTTGCCGGCGGCGGCGACTATCCCGCCAACGAATACATCATCGGGTCCGGCGCCGATGCCTTGCTCTGCCGCTACAAGGCCGGCCGCCGCAAGCTCAACAAGAACGACCAGCTGACGCTGGAATGGGCCGGCGTCTTCCATCACTACCACGCGCCGATGATGCGCACGGTGCTGACCGGCAAGGCGTCGAAACGCCATCAGGAATTATTCGATGCCGCCAAAGCCGCCCTGCTTGCGGTCGAAAAGGCGATGACGCCCGGCAACACGTTCGGCGATGTTTTCGACGCCCATGCCCGCACGCTCGAAGCGCATAATCTGACCAAGCATCGGCTCAATGCCTGCGGCTATTCGGTTGGCGCCCGTTTCACGCCGTCCTGGATGGACATGCCGATGTTCTACCAGGGTAATCCAGAGCCGATCGCGCCCAACATGACGCTGTTTGCGCACATGATCATCATGGACTCCGAGACCGAGACGGCCATGACGCTCGGCCGCACCTACCTCACCACCGAATCGGCGCCCAGGCCGCTCTCACGCCATGATCTCGACTTGATCGTGCAGTGAATCCATAATGGTTGGTTCACGCGGGGGCGTTCGCCAATAGGGAGTTTTCGGGCAATGAGACGATCGCAGGTGACGACCGTGTCATTGCTTGCGGCGCTGGCGCTCGCCGCCTGCACCAACGCCAAGGACGTGCTGGAGCCTTCGGCGATCACGCCGCCCGCCAGTTCCACCGCCCAGACCGTGCCGGCCACGCAAGGCACGGCATCGGCCACGACATCACCCACCGTGACCGCTCCCGCGCCGGCCACGCCAGGTGCCTCGACTGCCACCACGCCGGCCCAGACCGCCGCGCTCGCCAAAACGCGGCTGCAGGTGGCGCCGATCGTCGGCGCGCCGGTCGAAGCCGCGGGACCCTTGACGGCCGAGTTGCAGACGCGCGCCAAACAGCGCGGCCTGACGCTCGTCGGCAGCACCGATCAGACAGCAACGCATGTGCTGAAGGGCTATTTCTCGACCATGTCGGAGGGCAAGGACACTACCGTGATCTACGTCTGGGACGTCTACGACCCTTCGGGCAACCGCCTGCACCGCATCAACGGCCAGCAGAAGGCGGCCTCCGTCGGCAGCGGCGAGGGCTGGACGACGGTGGCGCCGGCGACCATGCAGGCCATCGCCGACCAGACGATCGACCAGTTCGCCGCCTGGCTCGGCACCGGCGGCGCCGGCTGACTAGGCAGTTGCCGGCCGAACTGTTGCCGGCTTGCGATGTTTTCAAACCTTTGTTACGGCCGTCGGAAGGATTCCCCACAACGAGGCTTGCAATACCGGCGCGGACCGCTAAAAGCCCCGCATAAAAGGCTCATGAGAGTCTCTCCGCCTCTCCATCCTTCACCAGGAACGGTGCATGAAGCTTTTCGCGGGCAATTCCAACCGGGTGCTGGCCGAGGCGGTCGCTCGCTATCTCAACATACCGCTGGGCAAGGCCAGCGTCAGGCGCTTCGCCGATCAGGAAATCTTCGTCGAGATCCAGGAGAACGTCCGCGGCGAGGACGTCTTCATCCTGCAGTCGACCTCTTATCCGACCAACGACCATCTGATGGAACTGCTCATCATGATGGATGCCTTCATGCGCTCCTCGGCGCGGCGCATCACGGCCGTCATCCCCTATTTCGGCTATGCCAGGCAGGACCGCCGCGCCTCGGGCCGCACGCCGATCTCGGCCAAGCTGGTCGCCAACATGATCACCCGCGCCGGCGCCGACCGCGTGCTGACGCTCGATCTCCATGCCGGCCAGATCCAGGGCTTCTTCGACATTCCGACCGACAATCTGTTCTCGGTGCCGGTGATGGCCCGCGACGTGAAGGCCAAGTACAAGCAACTCGGCAACGTCGTCGTGGTGTCGCCCGACATCGGCGGCGTGGTCCGCGCCCGTGCGCTGGCCAAGCGCTTCGATGCTCAGCTGGCAATCGTCGACAAGCGCCGCGAGCGGCCCGGCGAATCCGAGGTCATGAACATCATCGGCGCCGTCGCCGGCAAGGATTGCCTGCTGATCGACGACATCGTCGATTCCGGCGGCACGCTGTGCAATGCCGCCGATGCGCTGCTCGCCAACGGTGCGACCAGCGTCACCGCCTACATCACCCATGGCGTGCTGTCGGGCGGCGCGGTGACGCGCATCGCCGGCTCGAAGCTGCAGGAACTCGTGATCACCGATTCCATCCAGCCGACGCAAGGCGTGCTCGACGCCCCCAACATCCGCGTCATCTCGATCGCCGACCTGATGGGCGAAGCGATCTCACGCACCGCGACCGAAGAATCAGTGTCGAGCCTGTTCGACTAAACCGCGGCGATTTCCGTCCGCGCCGGTCCGCTCAGCCGCCTTGGCCCCTCACCTGCCTCACGCGCGCCGCGCATGTAGCCGCGCGGCGAAGAGCCGAGCATGCGCTTGAACATGGTGATGAAGGCCGGCACGCTGTCATAGCCGAGATCGAGCGCCACGCGCGTGATCGGTTCGCCGTCGGCGAGCCTCGGCAGTGCCGCGAACAGGCAGGCCTGCTGGCGCCATGTCGACAGCGACAGCCCGGTCTGGCGGTGGAAGGCGCGGGTGAAGGTGCGGCGGCTCATGCCCGCCGCATCCGCCCATTCGTCGATCGTGGCATGCGGTGAAGGTGCCGCCACGAAGCGCCGGCAGAGCGCGGCGAGCTTCGGATCGGACGGGAAAGGCAGGCCGAGCGGCCGTTCCGGCAGGTTCGGGATCTCGTGCAGCATAAGCCCCATGATCAGGCCGCCGCGCCCTTCCAGCTCGCCGCCCTGCGGCAGCTTCTCCGATTCCACGATCAGGCTGTGCATCAATTCGGTAATGCCGACGACGCGCAGGCCTTCCGGCAGCCCGGCAATGGCATCCGGCATGACATAGACCGAGCGCATCGAGACGTCGCCCAGCATCTCGACCGAATGCTCGGTGCCGGCCGGTATCCACATCGCGTGGTCCGGCGGCACCATCCAGCGCCCGTGCTTCGTCGTCACCAAGACGACGCCGACCAGCGCGTGCAGCAACTGGCTGCGGCTGTGGCGGTGCAGCGGCACGTGATAACCATCGGGATATTCCGTCGGCAGCGCCACCGCCGGCCCCACGGCCTCTTCCAGCCATTGCCAGCGGCTTTGATGCAGCCGGCCGAGCTCGGCGGCATCGCCTTTGAAGATATCCCGCCCATGCGGCATTGGATGTGGCCCACTTGCGAAACTATTGGACCAAACCACGAAAGAAGTCGCTTGGCAACAGGCCTATAAGGCCGGCTGCGGTTCGCCGCCATAAGAGCATGATCCCGAAAAGTGGGAACCGGTTTTCGGAAAAGATCATGCTCCGACAAGACCACGGAGCATAGCCTTGACTGATACGACCGCCACATCCGTTGCCGCGCCGGCGACGGCAAGCAGCACCTCGGCGCAAGCGACGGTGTTTGCCGTCATCCTTTCGGTGAGCTTCTGCCATGGCATCAACGACATCATGCAGTCGCTGCTGCCGGCGATCTATCCGCTCCTCAAAGAGAATTACGGTCTCGACTTCTGGCAGATCGGCCTTCTGACCTTCACCTTCCAGGTCACGGCCTCGCTGCTGCAGCCGGTGATCGGCATGGTCACCGACAAGCGGCCGATGCCCTATTCCTTGCCCTGGGGCATGGCTTCGTCGCTGGTCGGCCTGATCGTGCTGGCCTATGCCGGCCACTATGTGCTGCTTCTGGTCGGTGCCTCGCTGATAGGCATCGGCTCGGCGATCTTCCATCCGGAATCCTCGCGCATCGCCCGCTTCGCCTCTGGCGGCCGGTTCGGCCTCGCGCAATCGCTGTTCCAGGTCGGCGGCAATTTCGGCCAGTCGATGGGACCGCTGCTCGCCGCCTTCATCGTCGTGCCCTTCGGCCAGACCAGCATTTCCTGGTTCGCTATCGGCTCGCTGATCGGCATCTTCGTGCTTTGGCAGGTCGGCGGCTGGTACAGCCGCAAGCGCGCTTCGCTGGCCGCCCGCAAGCAGGTTGCCCACGTGTCGCCCTTCCCGCGCAGGAAGGTGATGGGCGCGCTCGCTGTGCTCACGCTGCTGGTGTTGACCAAGAACGCCTATATCGCCTCGCTCTCCAGCTATTACACCTTCTATTCCATCCATAAGTTCGGCGTCTCGGTGCAGACGAGCCAGGTCATGCTGTTCCTGTTCCTCGGTGCCTCGGCGCTGGGCATACTCCTCGGCGGCCCGTTCGGCGACCGTTACGGACAGAAGGCGATGATCTGGTTCTCGATCGTCGGCGTGTTGCCGTTCACGCTGGCGCTGCCCTACGCCAATCTGGAATGGACGATGGTGCTTACCGTGCTGATCGGCCTGATCCTGTCCTCGGCCTTCTCCAACATCGTGGTCTTCGCGCAGGAACTGGTGCCCGGCCGTGTCGGCACGATCGCCGGCATCTTCTTCGGCTTCGCCTTCGGTATGGGCGGCATCGCCGCTGCCGTACTCGGCGTCATCGCCGACATGAAGGGCATCGACTTCGTCTTCCACGTCTGCTCGTATCTGCCCTTCCTCGGCTTGCTGACGGTGTTTTTGCCGAACATGAAGGAAGCCAGGAAGGCCTGAGCGACTGGGCCGGAGAGGATAGGAGAGCGCGAAGCGAATGCCCGTGTCATAAGGCGGGTGCTTCCGTCGCGGGCCTAGAGCAATTCCAGGAAAAGTGTGAGCGGTTTTCCGTCGGGAATTGCGTAAAAACAAAGGGATAGAGTGTTTCGCCGTTTCCGTGAAACGGTGAAACGCTCTAGGTTAGCCCTTTGTCCGCAGACCCAGGCGCTGTGAAATCGCGCTGAGGAAGCCTGCAAATACATCGGCCGATCTCAGCATTGGCAAATTGGCCGACGCATCGCGCCCCCGCCTCGGCAAGGCCGCGAACAGCTGCGAAAGGTCTTGAAGCGTTGCCGTCCAAAGCAGCCCTTTCAACTGCGCGGCATCCGCCGATAGTGGATCGCGACGTTCGCTCCGCAACACCTGCACAAGCAATTGCTGGAAATCCACCGGGTTGTCGGCAAGTCTGACGCTCCGCCAATGCTTGAAATGTTCGTAACCGCGAAACGCGAAGGGCGTCGCCACGATCTGCTTGCGATTGTACAGCGCTTCGGCAGTCTTGATGTTGGTGCCGCCGCCTTCGAGGATCGGAAGGATCACGACATCGGCAAGCTCGATAAGGGCGCTGAGCGTTCCCGCCTCCTGCACGCCGAGCAAATCGATCCGGGCATTGTTGACGTCGGCGTTGCGCAGAAATCTTGGATCGCCCTCAATCTGGCCGGCAACGCCGCCGACCACCACGATACGCTCGGCAGGCGAGAGGAAGCCGAGATCCGGCGCAATCATCTCAAGAAATCCGTTGGCATTGGGAGGGTGACCCGACGCTACAAACAGGGCCGTGCGCAGGCCGGCAAGCCGCGATGCCCAATGCTCGAGGCCGACGGGTGTCGCTCGAGGCCAGATGCCGTTGGCGGCGACCACCACGCTTGGATTGAGTTTGCGAAAATAGGCGGCATCCTGCTCGCTGACGGCGACCACGAGATCCGCCTTTGCCGCCAGATCCGACTCGATCTCCGCGGCGCGCCGGGCGTTCCAGGGGTCAGCCTCCGCGCCCGGCATCCTGGCTTCCTGCGCCAGCAATTCCTGTTCCACATTGTTCGAACAATAGACGACTGAAAAGCGCGCCTCGGGAGCGCATATCGCCCTATATTCGCGCACTGCGGGCCACAGCCAGCATTGTTCCAGGGCGATGACGTCGGGCCTGAAGTCGTCGAGAAATTTTGCGATTTCGCGGCGATGGAATCTGCTTGCCGCGACGAATTCGGCAGTGGCGACGTCGGAACGCCATTTGCGCCGGGTCATCTTCTTGCGGAACCTGCGCGGCATCTCGACGAAGAGGTCGCCGGGCTCGACATCCTTGCTGGCGCCGCGATTGGGGCTGACGACGATATGGCGGGTCTCCCAACCTCGCTCGCGCAGCACCCGGTGAATGGCGTTGGCCCTGAGTTGGCCGCCATGGACTGGATTCGCGATCCCAAAGGTTCCAAGCGACACGTACTTCATGGCTGGCGGCGGACCGTTGCTGGCATCAGAGGTGTGCAAGAGCGTCACGCAAAGCGGCAATATCCACGGTGCTGTTGAGCGTCGGTGGTCTCGTCCCAGAGTTTGTGCGGAATCTGTCGCCATTCATATGCGAAGGGCTTAGAACCAACGAATAGTCGTGGCCGCATGCGCCGGTCAGATTGAACAACCAGCGCTCCGCCCTGCCATCATCGTCCCAATAGCCGATCCAATCTTCGGGCATCAGGTCGATGATTTGCGCACCAGGCGCCGCAAAGATCATATTGGCGAAGGCTGAGCCGTGGCTTCCCGCGATGGCCTGGGCCGAGGCGAACAGCTCGATCTGATCGCGAAAACTCAAGCGCCCGGGATCGACGCTTTCAAAGCCGGCTTGCGCGAAAAGACGGCGCACCTCGGCTTCGTTTTCGACAAAGCGTGGCGATGACCCGCTGTCGCGCATCAGATAGAGGCGACGTGTCGGCGTCGGTTCGGGCGCGTCCACGAATCGCCTGAGCTTGGCCAGTGACTCCGGGTTCGGATGGAAGCAATGTTCGCAGTTCAGCGTCGTCGCCAGCGTAAGACCATTGAAGCCCACGAAGCCGCCAACTCGCATCGCGTGGCGCCGGCCGAAACCCAGTTGCGAGAGATAGCGTGGGACCCATTTCGGAAAGACTGCCGGTAGCCACAGTTTGAGGCGGTGCTCCGAGATGTAATCGTCGAGTTCCGCAAGGCCGCACAACCCGTCGAGAAGAAAAGTGCCGTAGGCGCCGCTCGATCGCGGGAAGACATGGATCAGTTCACCCTTCATCTTCGCCGAGACTGATGCGCGGATACGTTCGGCAAGGCCCTCGCGGGTCGTATCGACATGATAGGAGGCGACGGGCCGGGTCAGATCGTCAAATGCCCCGTCCTGCCGCACGATCAAGCCGCTTTCGGCATCAGCAACGCAATTCGTCAGGCGCTGAAGCGAAAGTGCCGGCGCGACATAAGAGATGCGTTCGAAAAGCTGCCGCAAAATCCTTTCGCGTGGCGAGCGAATGTTGGTGTGGATGTTAGCCCTTCGCGTAGGCTTGACCTGACGGCTTGGCACAACAAGCGCCTCACCCGGCGGCGCGACAGTGTTTCGCCACAATCGCATACGCAAGCTATCAAGCATGGTGCACGCGATCGCCCCTATAGTGCGTGTTTGGTGAACAACTTAAGAGACATCTCGAACCATTGAGCTGTCCATAGTATTCCGGATGCTGCCCATTTGATCGGAACCTATCTACGCTACGGGCAATATAAAACAACCCGGGAGCTTCCATGGACGGCAACTTCGCCCGAGCATTCGCCGATCGACGGGCGCCGATAACTGCCAGCGGCTTGGCGGCTGAAGGCACCCGCCTCGTGGCGGGTGCTCTGTTCGTGTGACAAGGCGTTAAGCCTTGAAGAACGCCAGCAGGTCGGCGTTGATCACCTCCGCGTGGGTCGTCGCCATACCGTGCGGGAAGCCCTTGTAGACCTTGAGCTCGCCCTTCTTGAGCAGCTTGATCGACAAGAGCGCCGAGTCGGCGATCGGCACGATCTGGTCGTCGTCGCCATGCATGACCAGCACCGGCACGTCGATGGCCTTGAGGTCCTCGGTGAAGTCGGTTTCCGAGAACGCCTTGATGCAGTCGTAATGCGCCTTGGTGCCGCCCATCATGCCCTGGCGCCACCAATTGTCGACAACACCTTGCGAGACCACCGCGCCCGGGCGGTTGAAGCCGTAGAAGGGCCCGGCCGGGACGTCGCGGAAGAACTGGGCGCGGTTGGCGGCCTGGGCCGCGCGAAAGCCGTCGAACACCTCGAGCGGCAGACCGCCCGGATTGGCCGCCGTCTTCAGCATGATCGGCGGCACCGCGCCGATCAGCACGGCCTTGGCGACGCGGCCGCCCGAGCCGTATCTGGCGACATAGCGCGCCACCTCGCCGCCGCCGGTCGAATGGCCGACATGGATGGCGTTCTTGAGGTCGAGATGTTGCGCAAGCGCGGCGACATCCGCGGCATAGGTGTCCATCTCATTGCCGATGTCGGTCTGGGTCGAACGGCCGTGGCCGCGGCGGTCATGCGCGATGACGCGGTAGCCTTCTTCCAGGAAGAACAGCATCTGGGCGTCCCAGTCGTCGCTGCTCAAGGGCCAACCGTGGTGGAAGACGATCGGCTGCCCCGTGCCCCAATCCTTGTAGAAGATCTGCGTGCCGTCCTTGGTGGTGATCGTGCCGCTGCCCGAGCCTGATTTGGTCTGCGAAGTCATCCTAAACTCCTCCAGGTTGATTTCGCGATAAACAATATCGCGATAACTATATCGCTAGCGCAATCTCAAACCCTTGTCCACAATAATATGTATCGCGATATCTTTTTTCGTGGTATGCAGCCGGTACTCAGTCGGCAAAGGAATGCGACGTGCCTCTTCCGTTGGACAGTCAGCTCTGCTTCACGCTCTATGCCACCTCGATGGCGATCAATCGCACCTACAAGCCGATGCTGGACGAGATGGGCATCACCTATCCGCAATATCTCGTCCTCAACGCCCTGGGCGAGGCGGACGGCATGTCGGTCGGCAGCATCGCGCATCGGCTTGCGCTGGAATCCAGCACGATCACGCCGCTGGTGAAGCGCATAGAACAGGCCGGACTGGTGACCCGCCAGCGCAGCCAGACCGACGAGCGGCAGGTACAGGTCGACCTCACCGCCGCCGGACGGGCGCTGCTTACCCAGTGTAATTGCCTCAACGAGACGCTGGTCGAGCGCTCAGGCATGACGCTGGCCGAGCTAGATGTCCTGAACCGGCAAATCCAGAAATTGCGGGACGCGCTGAACAACAGCCAGACGGCCGGCGCTGCATAAAGAGCATTCAACGCCGGACAGGGTCAGGAAACGCAAGATTTGCTTGGTTCAGCGCGTGCGGCTCAGGCCGTGATCTTGACCGGCGGCAGCGGCGGCGCCTCGAGCCCCTGGAACGGGTCGCGCCAGGCATCGATCGCCTCCAGTCGCCCGTACCAGCGCCGGATCGACGGGTAGTCGTCGAGCGGCAATCCGGCGGCATCGTTGAAGGGCAGGAACGTCGCCATGCGGAAATCGGCATAGGAGATGGAATTGCCGACCAGCCAATCACGCGAGGAAAGCTCGGCTTCGAGGATCCCGGCGGCTCTGTGGAATTGCCTGAAACCCTCCTCGACCAGCGCCTGGTCGATCGGGCCGATACCATAGCGCTGCTTGGTTCCACGCTCGAAATGCACCATGTCGCAAGCGAAGGCGAAGCGCTCCTTGCCCCAGCTGATCCAGCGGATCATGTCCGGCTGGTCGTCCCCGCCGCGCCAGAAATCCGAACCCATCTCGCGGGAAAGCCGGCAGGCGATGGCGTCGGCCTCCCAAAGGCTCCAGCCCGGTCCGACCAGGATCGGCACGGTGAGATTGGGATTGAGCGGCCGGTATCGATCGGCTTGTCCGGGCGCCATCGGCGCCGCGAACTCGAACGTCACATCCGCCTTGAGATGGCGCGCCGTCGCGACGGCCAGGCGAGGATTGGGATTACGGCTGAACAGGAGTTTCATGGTGGTCCCCTTGGGATGGTTGGCATGCCGCAGGACGACCGAAATCCGCCCGATCCTACATTTGTCACGGACGGCATTTTCGGTTTATGCCTTCGGCACCCGAAATCGCACCGCAAAGCCTTTCGGCCCAACCGCTTGCGCCTCCCGCCGCCTTCCGCTATAGAGCCGCCACCCGCGTAGACACCCTTGGAGGCAACGCGGAGGAAGGCCGGCCAGGCCTTACATGATCCCCAGACGCATTTGGATCGCCAAACGCATCGGACAGATCGTGCAGGGCCGCGACGGCTTTCGACGTTTACGGATGGGCTTGCCCGCCCGTGAGCGCTCCATAACACGCGAAAGGAAAAGCCATGAGCCACGATACTTACGAGCTCAAGGCCGAAGCGCGCGAACAGGTCGGTAAGGGGTCCGCCCGTGCAGTTCGCCGCGACGGTAAAGTGCCTGCAGTGATTTACGGCGACAAGCAGCCTCCCCTGGCGATTGCGCTGAACTACAAGGACCTGTTCTACAAGATCCATGGCGGCGGGTTCCTGACCACGATCGCCACGATCGATGTCGACGGCAAGAAGATCCAGGTCCTGCCGAAGGATTTCCAGCTCGACCCGGTCAAGGATTTTCCTGTCCATGTCGACTTCCTGCGCATCGGCAAGGACACAGAAGTCAATGTCGACGTGCCTGTCCACTTCATCAATGAGGACAAGTCGCCCGGCATCAAGCGCGGCGGCGTGCTCAACATCGTTCGCCACGAAGTCGAGTTCCACTGCCCGGCCAACGCGATCCCGGAATTCATCACCGTCGATCTCGCCGGCACCGACATCGGCGATTCGATCCACATCTCGGCGGTCCAACTGCCGGCCGGCGTCAAGCCGGTCATCTCCGATCGCGACTTCACCATCGCGACCATTGCCGGCTCGTCGGCGATGAAGCCGGAGACGGAAGCCACCACCGAAGCGGCCGCGGCCGACACGGCGGCCCCGGCGGCCGAAGAGAAGTAATTTGTTCTAGCGTCCGGAGACGACGATGCTTGTCTTTGCAGGCCTCGGCAATCCGGGCGCGAAATACGAGAACAACCGGCACAATGTCGGCTTCATGGCGGCGGACGCGATTGCCCGCCGCCATTCCTTTTCGCCCTGGTCGCGCAAATTCCAGGGCCTGATTTCGGAAGGCACGCTCGGCGGCGAGAAGGTCCTTCTGATCAAGCCGCAGACCTTCATGAACCTGTCCGGACAATCGGTCGGCGAAGCGCTGCGCTTCTACAAGCTCGAGCCGGCCGCGCTGACTGTCTTCTATGACGAGATCGACCTTGCCGCCGGCAAGCTCCGGGTCAAGGTCGGCGGCGGCTCCGGCGGCCATAACGGCATCCGCTCGCTCGACCAGCATGTCGGCAACGCCTATCGCCGGGTGCGCATCGGCGTCGGCCATCCCGGCGTCAAGGAGATGGTGCACGGCCATGTTCTGGGCGATTTCGCCAAGGCCGACCGCGAATGGCTGGATGTGTTGCTGGACGCAATCGCCGATGACGCCGCACTGCTCGCCAAGGGCGACGACAGCTCCTTCATGAACCGCGTCACGCTGACCTTGCGCGACAAGCTGGTGCCGACCGGCGAAGACGACCGCCCGCCGCCCAAGGAGAAGAAGGCGCAAAGCCACATCCGCCAGGCGCGCCCGCAGCAGGCGCCGGCCAAGCTGCCGGAAAGCGGCCCGATGGCCGCAATGCTGAAGAAGCTCTTCGGCAAGGACTGAAGCGGAACGGATCGCGGCCCGCAGGGCTTGACGTTCATCGCCCCTTTCGCCCATAGCCCTCACCAAAATCGAATTCCCGATAGGACTGGACGAACATGGGTTTCAAATGTGGCATCGTTGGCTTGCCCAACGTCGGCAAGTCGACGCTGTTTAACGCCTTGACCAGGACGGCCGCCGCGCAGGCCGCCAACTATCCTTTCTGCACCATCGAGCCGAACACCGGCGAAGTGGCTGTGCCGGACGTGCGCCTGCAGAAGATCGCCGAGATCGCCAAGTCGAAGGAGATCATCCCGACCCGCATCTCCTTCGTCGACATTGCCGGCCTGGTGCGCGGCGCCTCCAAGGGCGAAGGCCTGGGCAACCAGTTCCTCGCCAACATCCGCGAGGTCGACGCCATCGTGCACGTGCTGCGATGCTTCGAGGATGACGACATCACCCATGTCGAGGGCCGCATCGATCCGGTCGCCGACGCCGAGACGGTCGAGACCGAGCTGATGCTCGCCGACCTCGAAAGCCTCGAGCGCCGCATCGTGCAGATCCGCAAGCGCGCCGGCTCGAAGGACAAGGAAGCCACCACAGTGCTGCCGATGATGGAGGCGGCACTCGAGCTGCTGCAGGCCGGCAAGCCGACCCGCATCCTGCTCAAGGGCATTTCGGCGGAAGACCTGCGCATCCTGCAGGGGCTGAACCTTCTGACATCGCACCCCGTTCTCTACGTCTGCAATGTCGCGGAGGCCGATGCTGCGACCGGCAACGAGCACAGCAAGGCGGTGGAAAAGATGGCCGCCGCGCAGGGCGCCGGCACTGTCGTCATCTCGGCCGCGATCGAGGCCGAAGTAGCCCAGCTCTCCGACGAGGAAGAAATGGAGTTCCTGGCCTCGCTCGGGCTCGATGAGCCCGGCCTCAACAAGGTCATCCGCGCCGGCTACGATCTGCTGCACCTCATCACATATTTCACCGCCGGGCCGAAGGAGACGCGCGCCTGGACCATTCACAAAGGTGATAAGGCCCCGCAGGCCGCCGGCGTCATCCACACCGATTTCGAGCGCGGCTTCATCCGCGCCCAGACCATCGCCTACAATGATTACGTCACACTGGGCGGCGAAGTGGCGGCTAAGGAAGCCGGCAAGGCGCGCGACGAAGGCAAGGAGTATGTCGTCCAGGACGGCGACATCATGCTGTTCAAGTTCAACACCTGACAGAGCCTCGGCCGGTCGCGACCCGGCATTCTGTCAATAGGACAGCGCCATGCCGTCGGCTTGACTGCGATGTAAGAAAGCGGGCACGCCCCGTTTCCAGGCTTCGATCGAGGCCCGGCCGGCACCTATGAAAACGGCCTCCGGCGCGAAACGCTGCCAGGCATAGTGGTGCTTCGGCGCGACCGACGTCAGCACGGGCTTGCCAAGCGCGATCGCAGTCTCGAACGCTTCGAACAGGCCGCTGCCCACCGCCTCGAGCTTGCCGAATTTGCTCAACACCACGAGATCGCTCGCCGCCACCCGGTCAACGACGCTTGCGCAAGCGTCAACCACGCCGAGCTCGTCGAGATGGCATGATGTATGGACCGGCGGTTCGTCCAGATACATGGCGAATTCGGCGCCAGTCTCGAGATTCCGCAAAAAGCCCGAGCAGGACCGGCCTGCCGCTTCTTCCACGACGCCGCACACTGTCAGCCCTGCTCGCCGCCAATCCGAAACCGCCTCGACCAGGAGCTTCTGGATTAGCGTGCTTTCCGCACCGACAATCGCCGCGATCAGCTTTCCAGCCATTTGATTTGCCTGCCGTTCAATGCCTGCAAAACAGCATCACGCATTATCTCGCCGATTTTGCGCAACCACTTAAATTCTTGAAACTGTTTAAACCGAGGTGCTCAAGCGCGGCAAGCCGTCGGCGCCGAGCGGGTTGACTTGACCTTGTCACATGCGGGGTCTAATCGGCGCTGCTTGCGGCGGCGCGGTCGACACGTCGCCCTGGCATCCGAAATAGCGTGTTCCTGCCCGCAACGCACCCAGCAATGGAGACCCGGCGATGATCAAAGCCTTCGTCGTGGACAATGATCGGCTGCGCCTCACCGACGATCTCGCGGCCGACGGCGACCGGATCGTCTGGGCCGATCTCTTCAACCCGACCAAGGAAGAAGAAGCCCGCATCGAGAGTTGGCTGGGCATCGCCATCCCGACCCGCGAGGAGATGGAGGAGATCGAGATTTCGAGCCGCCTCTACATCGAGGATGGCGGCTACTTCATGACCGCCGTGCTTCCGGCGCAGACCGAGGCCGACGATCCGCTGATGTCGCCGGTGACCTTTGCGCTTGCCGGCAACAAGCTGATCACCATCCGCTACCACGAGCCCAAGGCCTTCAAGACCTTCCCGCTGCGCGCCGAAAAGGTGGCCACCGGCTGCACCAGCGGCGACACCATCCTGATCGGACTCTTGGAAGCGATCGTCGACCGGCTGGCCGACATTCTCGAACGCGCCGGCCGCGACGTCGAGGTGATTTCGCGCGACATTTTCGAGGCGCGTTCGACGAAAGCCTCGAAGCGCAATCGCGATTTCCAGGAGCTGCTGAAAGCCATCGGCCGCAAGGAGGATATCGCCTCCTCGGTCCGCGACAGCCTGATCTCGCTGCAGCGCCTGGCCGGCTTTCTCGCCCATGTCGCGACCCAGACCAAGATGAGCAAGGATGTGCGCGCCCGCATCAAGACCCTGTCGCGCGACGTGCTCTCGCTCGCCGACCACGCCACCTTCCTGTCGCAGAAGATCTCCTTCCTGCTCGACGCCACGCTCGGCATGATCTCGATCGAGCAGAACGCCATCATCAAGATTTTTTCGGTCGCCGCCGTCATCTTCCTGCCGCCGACGCTGGTCGCCTCGATCTACGGCATGAATTTCGACATCATCCCCGAGCTCAAATGGCAGCTCGGCTATCCCTTCGCCATCGGCCTGATGGTGATCTCGGCGATCCTGCCCTTCTGGTACTTCCGCCGCCGCGGCTGGCTCTAAAAGCAGTTCCAGGAAAAGTGCGCAGCGGTTTTCCGTCCCGAATTGCGCGAAACAAAGGACGGTGCAGTCTGCGATGCTGCCGAATTGGGGAACCAGCTGGCTTACCAGAAATCGCTTGACCAAATCGCTGTTGGCCTGCATCCGGGTTGCCCGACCTAAGAGATCAAACATTCGTCAACCGGATTGCCGACATGACCGGAAAGACCTGGGCCTATGAGGACTTCGTCGAGGGTGCCTCGCTCGACCTCGGCAGCAAGGACGTAAGTGCCGCCGAAATCATCGAATTCGCCTCGGAGTTCGATCCGCAGCCGATGCATCTTGACGAGGAGGCTGGCAAGGAAAGCATCCTCGGCGGGCTTTCGGCTTCCGGCTGGCACACCTGCGCGATGTTCATGCGCATGCTGTGCGACGCCTTCCTGCTCGATTCGACCTCCCAAGGCTCGCCCGGCATCGAGCATGTGAAGTGGAAGAAGCCGGTGCTGGCCGGCGATACCCTGCGCGGCACGGCCACGATCCTCGCCAAGCGCCAGTCCAAATCGCGGCCGCAGCTCGGCCTGGTTAGCATGCGCAGCGAACTGGTCAACCAGCGCGGCGAGAGCGTCTTCGAGCTCGAGAACACCGGCATGTTCCTTGCGCGTGACGCCGCAAAGGACCTGTCATGACTTTGGACGAATATCTTCTCATCGGCGAAACCGTGACACTCGGCTCGCACACATTCGAGCCGGAAGAGATCAAGGCGTTTGCCAGGAAATACGACCCGCAGATCTTCCATATCGATGAAGAGGCCGCGAAGAAGAGCGTGCTCGGCGGGCTCTGCGCCTCGGGCTGGCACACCGCCGCCACCTGGATGAAATACAATCTGGAAAAGCGCATGGAGACCGAAGGTGTGCGCTGGACCGGTCCCGGTCCGCAGCCCGAATTCGGCCCCTCGCCCGGCTTCCGCAATCTCAAATGGCTGAAGCCGGTCTATGCCGGCGAAACGGTGACCTTCACCCGCACCGCCCAGGCGCACCGCCCGCTCGCCGGCCGTCCCGGCTGGAACCTGCTCACGCTGCGCTGCGAAGGCATCGATTCGACCGGCGCCAAGGTCATCGAATTCGATAGCGCCGTGCTGGTGAAGGTGGGGTAGTTTCCTTCTCCCCGTTCCACGGGGAGAAGGTGCCCGAAGGGCGGATGAGGGGCGGCGCCAGCGTTGGTGTCTCAAGCTCGAGAGGCCGTACTTACCCCTCACCCTGCTGCGCTCGCGTTGCTCGCTTCGCTGTCCCTCTCCCCGTAAACGGGGCGAGGGACGAAGCTCAATGCCCCTCGAACCCGATCAGCGTCCTGACCGGCACGCCGAGCGCTTCCAGCTTCTTGCGGCCGCCAAGGTCCGGCAGGTCGATGACGAAGCAGGCCGCGACGATGTCGGCACCGATCTGCCTGAGCAGCTTCACCGCCGCTTCCGCGGTGCCGCCGGTCGCGATCAGGTCGTCGACCAGGATCACCTTCTCGCCGGGCGAAACACCGTCCTTGTGCATCTCCATCTCGTCCAGCCCGTATTCCAGGCTGTAGGCGACGCGCACGGTCTCGTAGGGCAGCTTGCCCTTCTTGCGGATCGGCACGAAGCCGGCCGACAGCTGGTGCGCCACGGCGCCGCCCAGGATGAAACCGCGCGCCTCTATGCCGGCGATCTTGTCGATCTTCAGCCCGGCATAGGGATGCACCAGCTCGTCGATGGCGCGGCGGAAGGCGCGTGCGTCGCCGAGCAGCGTGGTGATGTCGCGAAACAGGATGCCGGGCTTGGGATAGTCCGGAATGGTGCGGATCGCCGCAAGCAGCGTGTCTTCGAGCGAGGATTTCATGAGACGGAGGGCTCCGCGATTTTTCGGCTGTGAATTGCGACGCGCATCCGGCGCCACGCAACCACAAC
Source organism: Mesorhizobium sp. CU3 (assembly GCF_006442965.1). Lineage (GTDB taxonomy): Bacteria > Pseudomonadota > Alphaproteobacteria > Rhizobiales > Rhizobiaceae > Mesorhizobium. Next base: position 99,815 of record NZ_VFWX01000021.1, read on the forward strand.
GGCTACCGCGATGTGTCGCCCGAGACAAGCGCATCCGGCAAAGGATCGGTGTCGCTCATGCCCGCGCAAAAGGATTGAAGCGCGGAAGTATCCCCGAACAAAAAGGGCGCCTCGCGGCGCCCTTCGAATGCTTGCTGCCGGTCGCGCTCAGTGCGCGACATCGGCCCAAACCCTGCGCTTGGTGAGATAGACCAGAATGCCAAATGCCAGCAGGAAGAAAAGCACGCGGAAGCCGGTCTTCTTGCGCTCTTCCATATGCGGCTCGGCCGCCCAGGCCAGGAAAGTCGCCACGTCGCGCGAATACTGGTCGACCGTCTGCGGCGCGCCGTCGTCATAGGTCACCTGGCCGTCCGAGAGCGGCTTCGGCATCTTCAGCGACACGCCGGACATGAAGTACGGGTTGTAGTGCGTGCCTTCCGGGATGACCATACCAGCCGGCGGCGTCTGGTCGTAGCCGGTCAGCAGCGAGTGGATGTAGTCGGGGCCGCCCGCGTCATACTGGGTAAAGATGTCGAAGACGAACTGCGGGAAGCCGCGCTCGACGCCGCGCGCCTTGGCGAGCAGCGACATGTCGGGCGGAGCAGCGCCGCCATTGGCCGAAGCCGCCGCCTGTTCGTTCGCGAACGGCGCCGGGAAATAGTCGGACGGCTTGCCGGGACGGTCGAACATGTCGCCGGCGTCGTTGGGGCCGTCATGGATCGTATAGCTCGCGGCCAGCGACTTGATCTGCGCCTCGGAATAGCCAAGTCCGGTCGGCCCCTGCAGCGTGCGGAACGCCACCAGATTCATCGAATGGCAGGCCGAGCAGACTTCCTTGTAGACCTTGAAACCGCGCTGCAGCTGGCCCTTGTCATAGGTGCCGAACGGCCCCGAGAAGCTCCAGCTCATTTCCTTGGGTTCGTTGATCGGGAAATGCGTCGGCGCCGCCGCATTGTGCTCCTCTTCGGCGGCGATGGCCGCGGTGCCCGCGACGACAAGGCCGAGCAACGCCAACGAGGTGAGAATCTTCTTCATGCCAAATCCCCTTAGATTCTCTACCGCTCAGCCCTTGGTCTGTGGTGCGGCCGTGGCGCCCGCCGGATGTCCGCTGCCGCCCTTGTTCTTCTCCAGTACCGCCTCGGTGATCGAGTTCGGCAGCCTGCGCGGCGTCTCGATGAGGCCGAGCACCGGCATGACGATCAGGAAGAAGGCGAAGTAGAACAAAGTCGCCATCTGCGCCATGAACACATAGGCGCCTTCCGCCGGCTGCGAGCCCAGCCATCCGAGCAGGATGGCGTCGGCCACGAACAGCCAGAAGAACAGCTTGTACCAGGGGCGATAGACCGCCGAGCGCACCTTGGAGGTGTCGAGCCACGGCACCAGGAACAGCATGGCGATGGCGCCGAACATGCACAGCACGCCGCCGAGCTTGGAGTTGATCGGCCCGATGTTGAAGGTGATGGCGCGCAGGATCGCGTAGAACGGCAGGAAGTACCATTCCGGAACGATATGAGCCGGGGTCTTCAGCGGGTTGGCAACGATGTAGTTGTCGGCATGGCCGAGATAGTTCGGCAGGTAGAAGACGAAATAGGCGAAGACGAACAGGAACACGATCATGCCGAACGCGTCCTTGATGGTCGCATAGGGCGTAAAGGCGACGGTGTCGGTCTTCGACTTGACCTCGATGCCGGTCGGGTTCGACTGGCCGACGACATGCAGCGCCCAAATATGCAGGATAACGACACCGGCGATCATGAACGGCAGCAGGTAATGCAGCGCGAAGAAGCGGTTCAGCGTCGGATCGTCGACAGCGAAGCCGCCGAGCAGGAGCTGCTGGATCCAGTTGCCGACCAGCGGGATGGCGCTGAAGAAGCCGGTGATGACGGTGGCGCCCCAGAAGCTCATCTGTCCCCAGGGCAGCACGTAGCCCATGAAGCCGGTCGCCATCATCAACAGGTAGATGATGCAGCCGAGGATCCAGAGCAGCTCGCGCGGCGCCTTGTAGGAGCCGTAGAACAGGCCGCGAAAGATGTGCAGGTAGACGGCGATGAAGAAGAACGAGGCGCCGTTGGCATGCATGTAGCGCAAGAGCCAGCCGGAGTTCACGTCGCGCATGATCTTCTCGACCGAATCGAAGGCGAGATTGGTGTCGGACGTGTAGTGCATGGCCAGCACGATGCCGGTCAGGATCTGCGAGGCGAGCATGATCGACAGGATGCCGCCGAACGTCCACATATAGTTGAGGTTGCGCGGCACCGGATAGGAGACGAAGCTGTCATAGATCAGCCTCGGCAGCGGCATGCGCGCGTCGAACCAGCGCTCGATACCGGTCTTGGGCGTATAGGTCGAGTGTCCCTCGCTCATCGAAATATCCCCTGCCTCAACCGATAAGGATTTTGGTATCGGAAATGAACTTGAATACCGGGATCGCCATGTTCTCCGGCGCCGGGCCTTTGCGGATGCGACCGGCGGTGTCGTATTGCGAGCCGTGGCACGGGCAGAACCAGCCGCCGAAATCGCCTTCCTGGCCGAGCGGGATGCAGCCCAGATGCGTGCAGACCTGCACCATGACCATCCACGCTTCCTTGCCGGGCGTCGTGCGGTTGGCGTCGGTCGCCGGCGCGTCGGACGGCAGGTTGGCGTTGCGCGCGATCGGGTCCTTGAGGTCGGCGAGATTGACGGCTTCGCCGTCCTTCATTTCCTTCTCGGTGCGGTTGCGCACCACGACCGGCTTGCCGCGCCACTTGACGATCAGCGAACTGCCGGGCTGCAGCGAGGCCACGTCGACCTCGACCGAGGCAAGCGCCAGCGTCGAGGCGTCGGGGCGCATCTGGTCGATGAACGGCCATGCGACGGCTCCGGCGCCGACGACGGCGGCCATGCCGGTGGCTACATAAAGAAAATCGCGACGGTTGGGATCGTGGATGTCGGTTGCGCTCACGGGTGCCTGATCCTTTCGCCTCTTCCTAACCGGAGGCCGAGCCTTGTCCCCGCTCAATCGCACCTGCCCGACAGCGCATGGCGAACAGGCTAGCGAATTCCTCCGGCATTTGGATTTTCGGTTTATGCGTGCGGCCCGTTTTTGTCCAGCGGGGTGAGGCCACAAGGGCAGATTGTCGCGGGGCTTTCGGGCGGTCGCTGCCGGCATATCCCCAACAGGTCGCCCGAGAACGCCAAACAACTGAAAATCCGCCGCGAAATCGGACCGGGGTTTGCCTCGACAGCCGCCGCTGGCCCGGTCTATTCTGCCGTCATGGCGCATGTCATCGATCGCGACAGCTGGGCTCAGCCTCCCGACCAGTGGAAAGGCGAGCTGCAATGCGGCCAGTTCGGCGCCAATTCCTGCCTGATCTTCAACTATCAGCCGGAGATCGGCGCCGGCCCGCGCCTGCACAAGCACCCCTATGCGGAGATTTTCGTCATCCGTTCCGGCACCGGCCTGTTTACGGTCGGCGACCGGGAGATCAAGGCCACCGCCGGCCAGATCCTGATCGTGCCGCCGCATACGCCGCATAAGTTCGTCAATCTCGGCCCCGGTCCGCTCGAAAGCACCGACATCCACGAGAACGGCCACTTCATCACCGAGTGGCTGGAATAGGTTTTTGGCCTCTTAGCTTGCACCCAGCCTGACCAAGACCGCCCGCGGGATATCGTACTCGCGGATGACGGCGTCATGTTTTCGCAAGCCACAAAGCTCGCGCTGAATAAAGTAGGCGTGCACGGCCGCGGCCGCTTCCTTCAGCAGCCGGGGCCGGTGTTCGCCCTCGCCCTCCTCGCGCAGTTTGCCCAGCGTCTGTTCGACGCGCTGCCCGGCGCGGCCAAGCGCCGCCGCCTTCTCGGCCAGGATTTCGTGGCCGAGCAGGTCGAGCGCGCTATCCTGCGCGCCTGACCGACCGAAATTCGTAGGCATGCGTACCGACATGGCTTGGTTCTACTCCGCTGGCCGCGTCTCTTCCAGCGCGCTCTCCTCGTTGAACAGGAAACCGCCGGATTGCCGTTTCCACAGCCGCGCATAGAGCCCGTCAAGCGCCACCAGCTCGTCATGCGTGCCTTGTTCGACGATGCGCCCGCCATCGAGCACCACCAGCCGGTCGAGCGCGGCGATGGTCGACAGCCGGTGCGCGATGGCGATCACCGTCTTGTTCTCCATCAGCCGCTCCAGATTCTCCTGGATCGCCGCCTCGATGTCGGAATCGAGCGCCGAGGTTGCCTCGTCCAGGATCAGGATCGGCGCGTCCTTGAGGAAGACGCGGGCGATCGCCACACGTTGCCGCTGGCCGCCGGAGAGTTTCACGCCACGCTCGCCGACATAGGCGTCGTAGCCGGCGCGCTCGCGATTGTCGCGCAGGCCAAGAATGAAATCATGCGCCTCGGCCCTCTTCGCCGCGGCAATCACCTGCGCATCCGTCGCATCCGGCATGCCGAGCTTGATGTTGTCGCGCAACGAGCGGTGGAAGAGCGCGGTATCCTGGCTGACCACGCCGATATTGCCGCGCAAGGAGTTCTGCGTGACATGCGCGATGTCCTGGCCATCGATCAGGATCTTGCCGCCTTCGAGATCGTAGAGCCGCAGGATCAGATTGGCCAAGGTCGTCTTGCCGGCGCCGGACGGGCCGACCAGCCCGACCTTCTCGCCCGGACGCACGACGAGATCGATGCCGTCAAGCACCCCTACCCCCTTGCCGTAGTGGAAGGTGACATCCCTGACGTCGATGCGGCCGCCGGCGACCATCAGCTCCTTTGCGTTCGGCGCATCGGTCAGCCCGAGCGGCTGCGAAATCAGCGCCTTGGAGTTTTCCAGCACGCCGAGGTTCCTCAGGATACCGTTGAGCTGCATCATCAACCGCCCGAGCAGCATGTTGAGCCTGAGCACCAGCGACAGCGTGAAGGCGACGGCGCCGACCGTGATCGAACCTTCGACCCACAGATAGATGGCGAAGGCGGCGATCGCCGTGATCATGATGCCGGACAGTGTCGTCAGCGCCATGCGCACGCCCGTCAGCCGCCGCGTGAACGGCCGCAGCGCATCGAGATAGATGTCGAAACCGTTGCGGATGTAACGGTCGTCGCCATCGACGGCGAAGAGCTTCAGCGTTTGCACGTTGGAATAGGAATCGACAATGCGCCCGGTGATCATCGAGCCGGCTTCCGCCGTCGCCTCGGCGTGCTTGCGGATCGCCGGCAGGTAGAGTTTTGCCAGCCAGCCGAAGGCGGCGATCCAAATCACCACCAGCACCGCCAGCCTGAGGTCGAGCCCGGCGACCAGCGCCAGCGTCGTCACCGTATAGACGACCATGAACCAGACGACCTCGATGAAGCTTTCCATCAGATCGCCCGTCGCCTGGCCCGCCTGCCAGACCTTCGTCGCGATGCGGCCGGCGAAATCGTTCTGGAAGAAGGCGTAGGACTGACGCGAGACATGCCGGTGGCCCTGCCAGCGCACCAGATTGTAGAAGCCGGGCGTGATCGTCTGCTCGTCGACCAGCGCGGCCAGTCCGACGACAGCCGTGCGGATGATGAGCACGACCGCGCCCATGAACAGCAGTTCCGGACCGGCCGCGGTCCATAATGCGTGCCAGCTGCGTTCGGCGGGCAACTGGTCGAGTATATCGACCAGCCGCCCGACGAAATAGAACAGCCCGGCCTCGACCAGAGGCGCAATGCCGCCGATGATCAGCATGGCGAAGAAAGCGAGCTTCGCCTGCCCGACATAGTGCCACAGGAATCCGCCGACGCTCGACGGTGGCCGAAGATTCGCCGGCTCACGGAACGGGTAGACCCAATGCTCGAACCAGCGATAGACGGCCTGCATCATTCCGCGGCTTCACCCTTGGCCATTGCATCATTGGCGGCTTCGGCCGGCGCATCGTCGAGCAGGAACCCGCCAGATTGGCGCTGCCAGAGCTGCGCATAGAGCCCGCCGCGAGCGACGAGCTCGTCATGCGACCCTTCCTCGATGACACGGCCCTGATCCATCACCACAAGCCTGTCCATGGCCGCGATGGTCGACAGCCGGTGAGCGATTGCGATGACGGTCTTGCCCTGCATCAGCCTGTAGAGGTTCTCCTGGATCGCGGCTTCGGCCTCCGAATCCAGCGCCGAGGTCGCTTCGTCAAGGATAAGGATCGGCGCGTCCTTCAACATAACGCGAGCAATGGCGATGCGTTGCCGCTGGCCGCCGGACAGTTTGACGCCGCGGTCGCCGACATGGGCGTCCAGCCCCTTGCGTCCCTTGTGGTCGGAAAGCCCACCGATGAAGTCCAGCGCCTCGGCCCGCCGCGCCGCTTCGAGCAACATCTCTTCGGTGGCGTCGGGGCGGCCGTAAAGGATGTTGTCGCGCACTGAACGATGCAGCAGCGAGGTGTCTTGCGTCACCATGCCGATCTGCGCGCGCAGCGAATCCTGTTTCACCGAAGCGATCTCCTGGCCGTCGATCAGGATCCGGCCGGCTTCGAGGTCGTAGAAGCGCAGGAGCAGATTGACCAGCGTCGATTTGCCGGCGCCGGAGCGGCCAACTATGCCGACCTTCTCGCCCGGCTTGACCGTCAGCGACAGCTTCTCGATGACACCCCTCTGCTTGCCGTAATGGAAGCCGATATCCTCAAAGCGGATATCGCCTCTGGAAACGGCGATTTCCTGAGCGTCCGGCCTATCCTCGACCAGGCGCGGCAGCGAGATCGATTGAATGCCGTCCTGCACCGTGCCGATGTTCTCGAACAGGCCCGACATCTCCCACATGATCCACTGCGACATGCCCCACATCCTGAGCACCAGGCCGATGACCACAGCAACAGCGCCGATTGTCACGACATCGCCGAGCCACAGCCACAGCGACAGCGCGGTGACCGAGAACAGCAGCAGTGCGTTCAGGATGTAGAGCAGGCCGTAAAGCACCGTCACCAGCCGCATCGACCGGTAGACCGTGTCGAGGAAGCCGGCCATGCCTTCCCTGGCGAAGCCCGCCTCGCGGCGCGCGTGGGAAAACAGCTTCACTGTCTGGATGTTGGAATAACTGTCGACGACACGGCCAGTCATGGTCGAGCGCGCATTGGCCTGCTCCTCGCCGACCTTGCCAAGCCGCGGGATGAAGTAACACAGCAGCGCGATATAGCCGACCAGCCATGCGCCCAGCGGCGCAGCCAGCCGCAAGTCCGCCGAGCCGACGATGAGCAGCATGCCGAGGAAGTAGACGATGACGTAGTTGAGGACGTCTATGACCTTCATGACGCAGTCGCGCACGGCAAGTGCGGTTTGCATCAGCTTGGTGGCGATACGGCCAGCGAACTCGTCCTGGTAGAAAGCCATCGACTGTTTCAGCAGGTAGCGATGCACCTGCCAACGGATCCGCATCGGATAATTGCCCATCGTCGTCTGCTGGTTGACCAGCGAACGCAACCAGACCGTGCCGGGCAGCGCAAACAGCACGATGAAAGCCATGCCGGCCAGTTTCCAGCTCTCCGTCTGCAGGAACGTTTCGCGGTTCTGCGCCGACAGCCAGTCGACGATGCGGCCCATGAAACCGAACATCCACACCTCGGCGACGGCGATCGCCGCCACCAAGACCCCGTCCACAATGATGTAGGGCCAGGCGCCGCGCGTGTAATGCACGCAGAACGCGATCAGCGTCTTCGGCGGCTCGACCGGCTCCTCGGCGGGAAACGGATTGAGCCTTTTTTCAAACCAGCGGAACATTTCCGGGCACTCGAATGTCTGTGCGCTCACGCGGCGCGGGATTGATGGGCAAGGCTTTTCGGCCGCGCATCGGCGCGGGCCGACGACACGGAATCATCCGGACCGTCGGCCCTGCTTCGCGCAATATAGGGGTTCGCGGGCTTTTCGCCGACAGGCTCGTTCGATGACGCCGCGGTGTCGACAACTCGGAACCTCGCGCCCGGCCGTATCATTCGGACGATGCGGCGCAGCAGCGAGGGCCGGCTGGGGTCAGGCACGGCGCGCGAGAAATCGACGTCCGGCAGCATGCCGCGATGCGGCCTGCGGCGCGTCTCGGCATGCACCGCCGACGAGTAGGTCTCGCCGATCAGCAGCGCCCAGGTCGCCGCCTTGCGCTCGTGCAGGTTTCTGGTGCCCGGTATTTTGTAGGGATCGAACATCGGTCCATCCTCCATGTGCAGATGCGATAGAAACGGTGACGCGAAATCGGCCGCCGGCATTCGGCCGGAGGCGCGCATCAAATCGGTCGGGTCATAGCGCCAGGCGTCAGTGCGGACATGACGCGAAGCGTCGGTCCCGGCACGTTCGGCTGGGGCGCTTGGCCCCTTTGGCAGTTTGGAAAACATCGCAAGATTCCTTCGAAGGCCGAAAACTGGGTTCGGCGGGAATCGGTGCGATGAGGACTTAAAGTGTCAGAAGAATCGTCGTACCGAGACCGCCGTCGGGCTTACAAAGCCCCGGGAGAGGTGCTGGATGTGCATGGTCATCATGTGGTCCCCCTCCATCGGTTCGGGTTGACGATGATGGGCATATACTCGACTTCGCAGAAAAGGGCCACCCGCCAGTCCAGAAATCGCCGAAAGCGGGAGACGTCTGTGGCCGATCTGCCACTTATTAGAAGGATGCGGAAATGAACGATCGTCTCCGCATCGCGCTCTACCAACCGGATATCGCCGGCAACACCGGGACAATCCTGCGCTTCGCCGCCTGCCTCGACCTTGCCGTCGACATCGTCGAGCCCGCCGGATTCCCGCTCTCCGACCGGGCGCTGAAACGGGCCGGCATGGACTATCTCGAAATGGCGGCGCTTTCCCGCCACGCCGACTGGCACGCCTTCGAGGAGTGGCGCCAGGCGAACGGGCGCCGCCTGGTGCTGCTCACCACCAAGGCCACCGGCGCCTATACGGACTTCGCCTTCGCCGCCGGCGACATCCTTCTGTTCGGCCGCGAATCCGCCGGCGTGACGCAAGAGGTTCACCAGACGGCGGATGCGCGGCTGACCATTCCGATGCGGCCGGGCGCCCGCAGCATCAATGTCGCGCTCTCCGTCGCCATGGTCGCGGGCGAAGCGCTCCGCCAGCTCGGCTAAGATCCTGCAGGCTTTCTCACTGTCCTCGACAGCCTCTCCTGCCGCCGTTTTTGTCCAGGCACACATCGCCTTCTCCTTGATTTGCCATATCGTCCATCCTTGGCTACAAGCTCAACTTAACTTGAGGTCAAGCGGGAATCTGAAATGGCTCCGGTACGGGAATTGACGGTCGGTCAGGTGGCGGTCCGCAGCGGCGTGGCGGTGTCGGCGCTGCATTTTTACGAAGCACGCGGGCTGATCCGCAGCCACCGCACCTCGGGCAACCAGCGCCGCTACAGCCGCGACGTGCTGCGCCGCGTCGCCATCATCCGCGTCGCCCAGGAGGTGGGCATCTCGCTGGCCGAAATCGCCGCAGCCTTGAAATCCCTACCCGAGGAGCGCACCCCGACGCGCGAGGACTGGAATGTTCTATCGACGACCTGGCGCGACGGGCTCGACCACAAGATCGCCCAGTTGAAGAAACTGCGCGACGGCCTCACCGACTGCATCGGCTGCGGCTGCATGTCGATCGACAAATGCCCGCTGAGGAACAAGGAGGACCGGCTAGCGCAGGAGGGGACAGGCGCAAGGCGGCTGGTGGTGCGCTGACGGCCTGGCGCCAAGGTGCATTGAGATTCAGGTCAGGCCGAGTCGAAAATGGTGGCTTCAGAGAACCGGAGCGGAGCGTACTTAAGTACGTGAGCACCGGAAGCGCAGGAAGCCGCCGTTTGCAGGCCGGCCTCACCTGAATATCAATGCACCTTAGTCAGCCGCCGGCAGGCGCCGCATGGTAAACTCGATCACATCGCCCGGGCGTTCGAACCAGCTTTCGATCTCGGTCCAATAGGCCTGTTTCGGGAAGCGCTCGAACCATTCCTTCGCCTTGAGGCGCGCCGCTGGTCGCGGCAGCACGAAGGTCTCGCGCAAAAAACCGTCGCGCGGATTTGTCTCGCGCTCGGCCCGCGAGCGCTCCAGCCTCTTCCTCAAGCCATCCAGCGGCGGTCTTGCCGGGGTGCGCACGAAGGAACTCCTTTGCACCTGGATCAGACGGGACTTGACCCTTGCCCTCAAGAGATTAGGGATCGCGCGCGGAAAAAACGAGTCATTTGTCGGGCAAGCAGCCTGTGACTGGAGACGGAATTGGAACGACCTGACCTTCCCGTGGGGCTGCCGGCCGATATCGAGCAAAAGAAGATGAAGGCCCGCCTCTGGTTCGAGGCTTTGCGCGAGCGCATCTGCGGCACCTTCGAGCGGATCGAGCAGGATCTTGCCGGGCCGCTGGCGGACTGGTCGCCCGGCCGTTTCGAGAAGACGCCCTGGGAGCGCGACCAGGGCAAGGGCGGCGGCGGCATCATGTCGATGATGCGCGGCCGGGTCTTCGAAAAGGTCGGGGTGCACACGTCGACCGTCCATGGCGAGTTTTCGCCCGAGTTCCGCAAGCAGATCCCCGGCGCCGAGGAGGACCCGCGGTTCTGGGCGAGCGGCATCTCGCTGATCGCGCATCCCTGGAACCCCAACGTGCCGGCTGTGCACATGAACACGCGCATGGTGGTCACCACGCGCCACTGGTTCGGCGGCGGCGCCGACCTGACGCCGGTGCTCGACCGCCGCCGTACCCAGGACGATCCCGATACGGTGGCCTTCCACCGCGCCATGCAGTTCGCCTGCGAGAAGAATGCCGCGGTCGCCGACTATCCGAAATTCAAGGCCTGGTGTGACGAGTATTTCTTCCTAGCCCATCGCGACGAGCCGCGCGGCATCGGCGGCATCTTCTTCGACTGGCTGCATTCGGAGGAGGACAAGGGCGGCTGGAACGCCGATCTCAATTTCGTCCAGGATGTCGGGCGGTCGTTCCTCGTCGTCTACAATCACCTGGTGCGCGGCAATTTCAACGAGAACTGGACCGATGACGATCGCAACGAACAGCTCATCCGCCGCGGCCGTTACGTCGAATTCAACTTGCTTCACGATCGCGGCACCATCTTCGGCCTGAAGACCGGCGGCAATGTCGCCTCGATCCTCTCCAGCCTGCCGCCCGAGGTGAAGTGGCCATAACAATGCCGTGAGCAGGACAATGGCCGCATTGAGGTCCCATTCGCCGAATCTTGACCGGCAATGTGGCGGGGCGGATTTCTTTTTCGTCTAATATCCTTCTGAAAGAATTACATTATTTAAGGTCGCCGGGTCGGGAAGCGCCGGCGGTTCATCTCCCATGGGCCGTGACCCGACGCGACTTGACGGCCCTGATCGAGAGGGGTGCCTTCCCGGAGCGAGCTTTCATCTCGCTCTCCGGGCGCCCGCAATTTCAGGAGAGCATGCCATGCGCAAGCTTATTGTGACGGCAGCAGCCGCTGCCTTTCTCGCCTCCGGCGGCGCCGCCTTCGCCGCAGTCAAGCACAAGACCGGCACGGTCAAGAGTTTTGACGGAACAGCCATGAGCCTGGTTCTGGACGACGGATCGACCTTCACTCTGTCCAAGGCCTTCAAGGATCCCGGCATCCAGGCCGGCGAGAAGGTCCGCGTCTCCTGGGACATGAGCGGCAAGAACAAGGTTGCCGAAGCGGTCAAGATCATGAAGTAGCCCGGAGCAATTCCAGGAAAAGCCTAGCGGTTTTCCGTCCGGAATTGCGTCAAAGCCATAGGCCCTAGGTCCAGTTCTCAGGCGGCAGGAAAGGCGGGGCACAGTGCCTCGCCTTTCTTTTTGAACCGCACAAACGGACGTCGATGCAACCGAACCGGCCGACACGTGTTATGATAATCCGATAGACCGACTGGGGAGAAGTTGGCCGCCACTTCCCCGAAGCTGCCAAGAAACATCAGGGGCGGCCGTCCGGAAGCCGAACCGTCCCGCACTATGAAAGGAAGAGCCATGAAGGAATTCCAATGCGGATCGCTGGTCCCGGGATGCGAGTGGCACACACGCGCCGATGAGGAAGCGGAGGTCATGCGTCGCGCCGTCGAGCACATGCGCGAGACGCATGGAGAGACCGTAATCCGCGAAACGATGATCGAGGCGATCCGTTCGCGCATCCAGAAGGTTCGCGACGCCGCCTGAACAAGACGGACCATTGCTCGAACCCGTTGCGATGGCTGGCTTTCGCGGAAGAGCCCGTCGCTCTCCGCGAACCCCTTGATTTTTCAGAAATACTTATATTCGAATCGGCTTATTTAAGTCCGCGGTAACGGACTTCATGCCACCGTCGCCCGAACAATCCGGCTGCGGAGCTGTCCGATAGAGATGGTCACCCGCCGACCGGAGACTGAGGGGGCGTGGTGGTTTCGCGCACGCGCGAAAAATCCGGCGGAAAAGGCGGCTTGCGCGCGCTGGCGCAGCTTTTGCTGTGCGCGTTGCTCGGCGTGTCGCCGGCGGCTGCGCAGGAATGGACCACATCGCTGGTCGATATCCACCAGGGCTCCCCGCTCAGCGACCGTGCCAGAGGCCTCGGCAATGGCGGCTACGAGCTGCAGAATGGCACCTGGGTCTCGTTCAGCCAGTGGTACCACGCAAGTTGGGTCGATATGCATGTCGATCTCATCACCCAGATCACCGAAAACACCGGCATCCTGTGGGGCTTCGGGACCGGGGAACACGGCGACAAATACAGCGTCGAGCCGAGCCTCAAAATCGGCTTTCTCACCCAGATCCATCCGAACCCGAACAGCACGCTTTCGCTGTCCGTAACCTCGATGATCGGCGGAAACCTGACCGAAAAGCCGTGCGTGGCCGACTACGGCGATCTGGGCACCTACAGCGTCAACTGCCGGCTCGCGGCGGGTGAGATGGCGCCGGAAGAGACACTGAAATACCTCGTCAACGCCAGGCCGGAGAGCATGCGTCTCTGGCTGAATTACCGTCTCGTTTTCTGAATGCCAGGAGGCCGCAAATGAAGAATTCGTCCCGCCCTGAAATGCGCGCTCGCCCGTCCGGGTTCTTCCACGACCGGAGCAGGAGCATGAAATTTGGCCTTGCCGCCGTCCTTGTTGCGCTGTCGGCGCCGATCGCGGCCGCGGAGGAAGGCCTCGATGCGGACGAGACCGCCGCGCTCTGCCACGGCGGTGGCGGATCCATCTGCGTCAGCGCGACGATGCCGATGGCGACGACGCAAGCGGTGCAGGGTCTGCAAAGCTGGATGAGCTCCGACGTCGGCGCCGCATGGGCGGCCGGCTACAAGGGCAAGGGCGTCACCATCACCATCGTCGACGATTTCAGCAGTTCGTCGCGCTTTTCCGGCAATTTCGGTCTCGGCACCCAGTATCAGCGGCACGGCGAATGGACCCGGCAGGAGGCGAGCATGATCGCGCCGCTGGCGACGATAAGGTCGAAGGACTTCAGCACCGGCACGTCGGTCCCGCTGGCGTCGGGCCTGAACGTGCTGAATTTGAGCTACGGCATGTACGCAAAATCGGGCTACAGCACGAGCCAGATCGGCTGGGCCCCAGAGGAAGCTTCGATCATCAACTATGCCGCCAAGGGACTGGCCGTCGTGTCGAAGGCCGCCGGCAACGACGCGGTCGCCGTCGGCGGTGTGGTGAACGGCCAGCAGGATTATCTCGACCTCGCTTTGGTCGGCAAGGCATCGGCGATCTTCGTCGGCGCACTGTCTTCGAACGGCACGACGTCGAACAAGGCCCAGCTTGCATGGTATTCGAACTACGCCGGCTCGAACACGCAGGTGCAGAGCCATTTCCTCGTGGTCGGCGTAACCGGCGATAAGACGGGCCTCTACGGCACGTCCTTCGCCGCGCCGATCATCTCCGGCTATGCCGCCATCATCGGCAGCAAGTTCACCAAGGCGAGCGCCACCCAGATCACCAACGATCTGCTCAACACGGCGCGCACCGATACGCTGGTCAACTACAATCCCGCCGTCTACGGCAAAGGCGAGGCGAGCCTTTCGCGCGCCCTGGCCCCCGTCGCGATCAAGTGACGTCGATCAGCTTTCGAGGGCTTGCGTGGCGCGCTCGAGCAGCGCGCCGCGTTCCAGCGTGAAGCCGGACTCGACCCATTCCTTCTCGAGATTCTTCAAAATCGCGCCGAGCTTCGGACCGGGCGACGCGCCAAGTTCGGTCAGGTCGGCGCCCTTGATCGGAAACACCGGCTTTTCCCATCTGGACGTGAAATTGATGAGGCGTGAGAAGCCGCCGGCATCCATCATCGCCTGATTGTCTTCGACGGCCCGTGTCCGCGCGCCGGCGAGCGCAAGCCGCAACCGATCGAGGAAACCGTCCCGGTCGCCGAAATAGAGCTTTTTCGCCAGTTCTGTCTCGGTCGTCCTGGGTTCAGGCAGCGAAGTCAGCGCCCAATGCTTGAGGCGCTCCCCCTCACCTGTCGAAAATCGCAGCCGCTCGGCGAGCGTCTTCATGCGCGCTGCGTCGGGTGGCACTATCGCTTCCAGCCTGAGCATCGGATCGGCGGCCCAGCCGAGGTGCTTCTCGGTCTTGACCAGCCCGTGGATAGCGTCGATCCCCCATTTTTCGCTCTCCGGCAGGACTGCCGTGAGCACGCCGGCCTGGCGCATCCACAGTAGCGCACGTGATGGGTCCGACGCGGAAAGCAATTTCTTCAGCTCCGACCAGACGCGCTCGGCCGAAAGCTGGGCAAGTCCGTCCTTCAGCCTGGCGCAGGCCTTCAGGCCTTCGGCATTGGGCCGGCCATCGCCATACCAGGCGAAGAAGCGAAAGAAGCGCAGGATGCGCAAGAAATCCTCGCGGATGCGCGCTTCGGCGTCGCCGATGAAGCGCAGCTGCCGCGCCTCGATATCGGCAATGCCGCCGACGAGGTCGATAACCGTGCCGTCGGCTTCGGCGTATAGCGCATTGATGGTGAAGTCGCGCCGCTCGGCGTCCGCTTTCCAGTCGCGCCCGAAGATCACCTTGGCCCGCCGTCCATCGGTCTCGATGTCGGCGCGCAGCGTCGTGACCTCATAGGGTTTGCCGCCGGCGACAACGGTGATCGTGCCATGCTCGATACCGGTCGGCACCGTCTTGAAGCCGGCCGCCTCGGCGCGGCGGATGGTTTCCTCGGGCACCGTCGTGGCGGCGATGTCTACATCCGCCACCGGCTGGCCGAGCAGCGTGTTGCGCACGGCGCCGCCGGCCACGCGCGCTTCCTCGCCGCCCTCCTTCAATACGGCGAGCAGCAACTGCAGGTGCTTGTCCTGCAGCCAATCGGCGCCCAGCAGAATGACATCAGCGCTCACCCATAGAGCCTTTCATAGAGCGTGCGGACGATGCCGGCGGTGACGCCCCAGATGCGCTGGTCGCCATAGGGCATGTCGTAGAAGACCCATTCGAGGTCGTTCCACATGCGGCTGTCACGCTTGTGGTTGGCAGGGTCCATCAGGAACCCGAGCGGCACCTCGAAGGCGGCGTCGACCTCATCGGCGTTGAGCGTCAGTGAAAACCCGGGGCGCACCACCGAAAGCACCGGCACGATCCGATAGCCGCTGCCGGAGACATAGTCCGGCATGCGGCCGACGATTTCTATGTAGTCGCGCGCGAGCCCGATCTCCTCGAAGGTCTCGCGCAACGCCGTCCCTTCTGGCCCGGAATCGGTTGGATCGATGGTCCCGCCGGGAAAGGCCACCTGCCCGGAATGGCTGCGTAGCTTCTCCGCGCGCTTGGTGAGCAGCACCGTGGCGCCCTCGGCGTGATCGACGACCGGGATCAGCACCGCCGCGTCGCGCAACGGCTTGATGTGCGTGAGCCTCGGATGTCCCGGATTGAAGCGATGGTCGCCGAAATCGTCGCCGGGGACGATCGCCGCCTGCGCCGCGACACGCGCCCGAAAATCGGCAATCGAGAACGGCGCCGGCGTCACCTGGTCCATCACGCGCTCAGCCGTTTCAGCTTCTCGGCCGGCATGATCGGATAGACCTCGCCGCCCGAGCGCACGGCAAACATCGTTCTGCCGTCGATGTCGATCTCCTCGCCGTGCTCGACCAGTTCATACATGACCGGCCGTGCCACCAGCGCCTCCAGCCGCCCGCGCACCAGGAGATATGGTTTCAAGCCCCCGGTCGCTTCCTCGTCGACGAAGCGCAGCGGATGGCCGGGCCCGGCTTCGACGACGTCGCCGACATTGGTGCGGAAGGTGATGATCTGGTCGTCGCCGGCCCCGGACACATTCATCTCGACGGCGATGAAAGCCGCATCGGCGACGCGGATGCCGACCCGCTCGACCGGCGTAACCAGATAGGTCTTGCCGTCGGCATCCTTGCGCAGCACACTCGAAAAAAGCTGCACCAGCGGCATGCGGCCGATCGGCGTACCGAGATAGAACCAGGTGCCGTCGGCCTTGATCTCCATGTCGAGATCGCCGCAGAAATCCGGATTCCAGCGCTCGACCGGAGCCGGCCCCTTGCCGGCGCGCGCCGCGCGCGAGATCAGCGCTTCCAGCCCGCGCGCCTCGGTGGCGCTGGTCAGGCTATGTTCGCTCAGGCTTTGTTCACGATGTTCGCTGCGTTCGGCCATGGTCACGAAATAGTCACTGTTGTCCCGATTGTCAGCCTTGTCGGCCTAAGTCTGTGATTTAAGTTCGAATGTAGGGGCCAGGCGGGGCCGAATCGCGGCATTCTGCAACATTGAGAATGCAGGCCGATATTTCCAACCACAAGGATCGAGCGGCATGAGCGTGATGATCAAGGAGAGCCCGATCGGCGAAAAGGCGATGATCGAGGAGGCCGAGAAGGCGCTTGCCGACATCTCCAGGGTCCGCGACGCGGTCGGCCGGGTGATCTTCGGCCAGGAAGCCGTGGTCGAGCGCGCGCTGGTAGCGCTGCTGGCCGGCAGCCATGCGCTGCTGGTCGGCGTGCCGGGCCTCGCCAAGACCAAGCTGGTCGAGACGCTCGGCATCGTGCTCGGCCTCGATTCGCGCCGCGTCCAATTCACGCCCGACCTGATGCCGTCGGACATCCTCGGTTCCGAAGTGATGGAGCAGGACGAGTTCGGCAAGCGCTCCTTCCGCTTCATTTCCGGGCCGATCTTCACGCAATTGCTGATGGCCGACGAGATCAACCGCGCCTCGCCGCGCACGCAATCGGCGCTGCTCCAGGCCATGCAGGAGTATCACGTCACCATTGCCGGCGTCCGCCACGACCTGCCCTCGCCTTTCCACGTGCTGGCGACGCAGAACCCGCTGGAGCAGGAAGGCACCTATCCGTTGCCCGAAGCGCAGCTCGACCGCTTCCTCATGCAGGTCGACATTCTCTACCCGGAGATCGAGGCCGAGCGCCGCATCCTGCTCGAGACTACCGGCGTCGACGAGGCCAAGGCCGATAATGTGCTGCAGCCGGCCAGATTGCGGGAAATCCAGACGCTAATCCGGCGCATGCCGGTGCCGGAAAGCGTCGTCGAGGCGATCCTCAAGCTGGTGCGCTCGGCGCGTCCGGGACAGGGCAATGCCGAAACAGACAAGCATGTCGCCTGGGGCCCTGGTCCTCGCGCCAGCCAGGCGCTCACCCTGTGCGCCCGCGCCCGCGCGCTGTATGATGGAAGATTGGCGCCTTCGGTCGACGACATCCGCGCTTTGGCCGAGCCGGTGCTGCAGCATCGCATGGCGCTGACTTTCGCCGCCCGCGCCGAAGGCACCTCGGTGCGCGACGTGGTGGCGAAACTGGCAAAAGGCATCTGATGGGTCGAATAGGCGAGGTCCAGGCACCGGTAGCGACGCGCGACGCGCTCGCCCGTGGCCGGTTGCGGGCCTCACTGGTCCCCGATCTGCTGGTAGAGGCGCGCCGCATCGTCAACACGGTGATCGCCGGCTGGCACGGCCGCCGCAAGCGCGGCATCGGCGAGAATTTCTGGCAGTTCCGGCCCTATGTCGAAGGCGATTCCTCGCGAATCGACTGGCGCCGCTCGGCCCGCGACGACCACACCTATGTGCGCGATCGCGAATGGGAAGCCGCCCATACCGTCTGGCTCTGGGCCGACCCCTCGCCTTCGATGCTCTATAAATCCGCCGGCGCCGGCGTTTCCAAGGAATCGCGCGCGCTGGTACTGACACTTGCCATGGCCGAGCTTCTGTCGCGCAGCGGCGAGCGCATTGCCTGGCCGGGCCTGACCGATCCTTTCACGGCGCGCAACGGCGCCGAGCGCATCGCAGCCCAGCTCAGCCATGCCGCCGCATTGCCGGCCAAGCCCGATCTGTCTGCCATCCGCCGCTTCTGCGACATCGTCATCGTCAGCGACTTCCTCGATCCGGTCGAGGAAACCATGGCCTGGCTCGACGTGCTCGCGCGGCACGGCGTGCGCGCCCATCTGATCGAGGTCGCCGACCCGGCCGAGGAGACCTTCCCCTATGCCGGCCGCACCGAGTTCACCGATCCCGAGACCGGCGACAAGCTGACCGCCGGCCGCGCCGAGACGCTCGCCGAGGAATACCGCCTGCTTTACCGGGCGCGCCGCGAGGAACTGGCCGGCTGGTGCAAGCGGCTGGGCTGGAGTTTTACGGTCAATCACACCGACCGCCTCGCCTCCGACGCGCTGGTTCGCGTCCATATGGCGATGACCGCTGACGGCAGCCACGGCAGACTGACCGCTGCCAGCGGTCATGCCGGAAAGGCGGTCGCATGAGCTGGCTGCCGCTTTCCTTCGGCGCACCGATGGTTCTGTGGGGCCTACTGGCGCTGCCGGTGATCTGGTGGCTGCTCAGGCTCACCCCGCCAAAGCCGCAGACGGAGGTCTTTCCGCCGCTGAAGATCCTTGCTCGCGTGCTGAGGCGCGAGGAGACGCCGCAGCAGAGCCCCTGGTGGCTGACGCTGCTTCGGCTGCTGATGGCGGCGCTTATCGTGATGGCGCTGGCCGAGCCGGTCTTCAACCCGCGCGAAAAGCTGCCAGCGGAAGGCTCGGCCCTGGCGCTGGTCATCGACAATGACTGGGCAAGTGCTGCCGATTGGGGCAAGCGCGTCGCCACCGCCGAGCGGCTGATCGCCGATGCCGGCTCGAACGGCGTCCCGGTGGTCATCGCCTTCACCGCCGAAAAACCCAATGCCGAGATCGGCCCGTTCGACGCGTCGGCCGCGCTCGACCGGTTGCGCGCCGCCAAGCCGCGGCCGATCCCCACCGACCGGCCGGCGGTCTATGCCCGCGTCGCCGCCACGCTCGAGCGCCTGCCCGGCGCTGCCGTGGCCGTGCTGGCCGACGGGCTTGCCGCCAATGGCGACGAGGCGGCGTTCAAGACGCTGCTCGAAAAGAACGCCTCGCGGCTGGTCTGGGTCACCGCCGATCGGCTTTCGCTGACCGGCCTGATCGGCGCAGACAACCAGGTCGACGGCTTCGCGCTGACGGCCATCCGCACGCCGGGCGATCCGGCGCCGGCGCAGGTCACCGCCGGCGCCTTCGACGACAAGGGCCGCCGCATCGCCGATGCGACGCTGACCTTCGCGCCGGGCGAAGCCACCGCCACCGGCACGATGACGGTGCCCTTCGAATTGCGCAACGACTTCGCCTCCATCGCGCTCGACGGCGAGCATCAGGCAGGCGCCGTGCGCGTGCTTGACGAAAGCTCCAAGCGCCGCCGCGTCGGGCTCCTGTCGCAGGCAGAAGCCGACCAGGCGCAGCCGCTTTTGTCGCCGCTCTATTACATCCGCCGCGCGCTTCAGCCTTTCGCCGATCTGGTCGAGCCGTCGAGCGCCGATCTGGCGGACGCCATCCCGCAGCTTCTCGACCAGAAGCCGGCGATGATCATCATGGCCGATGTCGGCACCATTCCCGAACAGGTCCGGCAGCGGCTGGTCGACTGGGTCAACAATGGCGGCACGCTGGTGCGCTTTGCCGGCCCGCGCCTTGCCGCCGCCGGCAATGACGACGACCTTCTGCCGGTGCGCCTGCGCAGCGGCGAGCGGGCGCTCGGCGGCGCGCTGTCCTGGACAAGCCCGCAGGCCGTCACCGAATTCCCGAAGAACGGCCCATTTGCCGATCTCTCCCCACCGTCGGAAGTGACGGTGAGCAGGCAGGTCCTGGCCGAGCCGACGCCGGACATCGTCGAGCGCACCTGGGCAACGCTTGCCGACGGCACGCCGCTGGTCACCGGCGCAAAGAAGGACAAGGGCACGCTGGTGCTGTTCCATGTCACGCCCGAGGCGACCTGGTCGAACCTGCCGATCTCCGGCAGCTTCGTCGAGATGCTGCGGCGCGTCGTGCAATTGTCGCGCAACCAGGGCGCGGCCGTCGCCAATGCCGAAGCCAAGGCGACATCGCTGGCGCCTTACCGCATGATCGGCGCCGACGGCACGCTGACGCCCCCCTCGCCCGATGCGCGGCCGCTGGTGCCGGGTGCCGGCCTGCTGCCGGTAACGCTGGAAAATCCGCCCGGGCTTTACGGCTCGGAGACCGGCGTCTTCGCCCATAACCTGCTCAACGCCGCGAGCACCTTTGCCCCACTCGCCCGTCCGCAGGTCTCGTTGCCGGTGACCGCCATTCCCTACGCCTTCGACGAATCGGAGAACCTCAAGGGACCGCTGGTGGCCCTGGCGCTGCTCTTGATGGCGCTCGACACGCTGGCCGTGTTCTGGATGGGCGGGCTGTTGTCGCGCCGGCCGCGCCGCGCCGCGGTGGCGACCGCCGCCGTGATGCTTGCGCTCGGCGCCCTGCTCGGCCATGCCGACCTAGCACGCGCCGACGACGCCAAACCGGGCGACGCGCAGGCGATCGAGGACATCTCGAAGACCCGCATCGCCTATGTGATCACCGGCGAGCCCGGCGTCGATTCGATCAGCCGCGCCGGCCTGGAAGGCCTGACCCGCTTCCTGATCGAGAAGACGGCGCTGGAGCCCGGCCCGCCGGCCGGCGTCGATATCGCCAAGGACGAGCTCTCCTTCTTCCCGCTGATCTACTGGCCGATCGACGCCAGCGCGCCGATGCCGAGCCAGGCAGCGATCGCCCGCATCGATGCCTATATGCAGCAAGGCGGCACGGTGCTGTTCGACACGCGCGACCAGTTCTCCAACGGCATCGGCGCCACCGGGGCGAGCCCCGCGACCGAAAGGCTGCGCGACATCCTCGCCAACCTCAACGTGCCGCCGCTGGAACCCGTGCCGTCGGACCACGTGCTGACGAAATCCTTTTTCATCCTTCCGGAGTTTCCCGGCCGCTTCAACGGCAGCCCACTCTGGGTCGAGGCCTCGCTCGATGCCAGCAACACCGAGAACCGTCCCGTGCGCACCGGCGACGGCGTCTCGCCGATCATGATCACCGCCAATGACTTCGCCGGCGCCTGGGCCGTCGACGAAAACGGCGATCCGCTGCTGCCGACGGTGCCGCCGGACCCGATGCAGCGCGTCTATGCGCTGCGCGCCGGCGTCAACATCATGATGTATATGCTGACCGGCAACTACAAATCCGACCAGGTGCATGTGCCCGTGCTGCTCGAACGGCTGGGGCAGTAGCGCATGAACTGGTCGCTCTCCTTCGAACCCCTCGTCTCCTGGCCCCTGTTCGGCCTGCTCTTGGTGCCGCTGCTTTTGCTTGCGCTGGCCGGCCTGTGGTTCCGCCAGCGCGGCTCGGTGCTGCGCCTGGTCGCGCTGCTGGCGCTTGCCGCGGCGTTGCTCAATCCGGTGTTCCTCGCCGAGGAACGCGATGCGCTGAAGAGCGTCGTTGCCCTCATCGTCGACCGCAGCCAGAGCCAGGATATCGGCGACCGCGCCAAGCAGACCGATGAGGCGCTGGCCGGCATGCAGGAGCGGCTCGCCCGCTTCAAGCAGTTCGACGTGCGCGTCGTCGAGGCCGGCAAGTCGGATGCTGCCGACGAGCGCACCGAAACGAAGCTGTTCGGCGCGCTGGAAGGCGCCTTCCGCGACGTTCCGCCCTCGCGCATCGGCGGCGCGATCATGATCACCGACGGCGAGGTGCATGACACGCCCTCCGGTCCGCCGGAGTTCAACGCGCCGCTGCATGCGCTCATCACCGGCCACGAGCATGAGAAGGACCGCCGCATCCGCTTCGAGAACGCGCCGCGCTTCGGCCTCGTCGGCAAGCCGCTCGAGATGACCTATCGCGTCCTTTCGACGGAAGGCGACGGCGCGCCGGTGGATGTGCGGGTCTCGGTCAACGGCGAGCAGGTCTCGGTCGAGCATGCCACCATCGGCCAGCCGATGAAGCTCGAGGTCGCCATCCCCAATGCCGGCCGCAACATCGTCCAGCTCGGCATAGACCGCGAGGAAGGCGAGCTCACCGACGCAAACAACCGCGCCATCGCGCTGGTCGACGGCATCCGCGAGAACCTGCGCGTCCTGCTCGTCTCCGGCGAGCCGCATGCCGGCGAGCGGACCTGGCGCAATCTGTTGAAGTCGGACGCCTCGGTCGATCTCGTCCACTTCACCATCCTGCGTCCGCCGGAAAAGCAGGACGGCACGCCGATCAACGAATTGTCGCTGATCGCCTTTCCGACGCGCGAGCTGTTCGTCGAGAAGATCAAGGATTTCGACCTGATCATCTTCGACCGCTACCAGCACCGCGACGTGCTGCCGATCCTCTATTACGACTACATCTCCGAATATGTCGAAAAGGGCGGCGCGCTGCTGATCGCCGCCGGCCCCGAATATGCCGGCGAGAACTCGATCGCGCGCACGCCGCTGAACGGCGCGCTGCCGGCCATGCCGACCGGAGAAGTGGTGGACAAGGCCTTCTATCCGCGCCTGACCGAACTCGGCCAGCGCCATCCGGTGACGCGCGGGCTCGACGGCTCGGCCAGCGAGCCGCCGCATTGGAGCCGCTGGTTCCGCACCATCGGCGTCAAGAATCCGGAAGGCGAAGTGGTCATGAAAGGCGCCGACGACCGGCCGCTGCTCCTGCTCGACCGCAAGGGCGAAGGCCGCGTCGGCATGCTGCTCTCCGACCAGGGCTGGTTGTGGGCGCGCGGCTTCGAGGGCGGCGGCCCGCATGTCCAGCTCTACCGGCGCATCGCCCACTGGCTGATGAAGGAGCCGGAGCTGGAAGAAGAGCGCCTGACCGCCGACGGCCGCGGCATGATGCTGGAGATCCGCCGCCAGACGATGAGCGACGATCCGGGCGTTGCCCAGGTCATCACGCCGACCGGCAAGGCGGTTTCGGTGAAGCTCGAAAAGTCGGAGCCCGGCGTTTTCACCGGCAGCCTGCAGGTGAACGAGATCGGCCTTTACCAGGTCGGCAATGGCGACCTCACCGCGCTCGCCCATGTCGGCCCGATCAACGCGCCGGAATTCGCCGATGTGGTTTCGACCGAAGACAAGCTCAAGGCGCCGGCAGAGGCGACCGGCGGCAGCGTGCGCCGCCTCGCGCCGTCCTCGACGCTTGGCAACCTCACCGGCGGCGTAAGCCTGCCCTCGATCGTGCCGGTCCGCTCCTCGGCCGCCGCCTCGGGCGACGACTGGATCGGCCTGCGCACAACGGATGACAGCGCGCTGAAAGCCGTGTCGCGCGTGCCCCTGTTCGGCGGCTTCCTCGGCCTCGGCCTGCTGCTCCTGGCGATGGGCTCGATGTGGTATCGCGAAGGGCGCTAGCTCTCTCCTTCGCCCCGTTTACGGGGAGAAGGTGCCCGAAGGGCGGATGAGGGGCAGCGCCAACGCCTACAATTAGAGATCAGCGCTTGCCTCACCCCTCACCCTGCGCGGCCGGCAAAGCCGGCCTCGCTGTCCCTCTCCCCGTAAACGGGGCGAGGGAGCGAGCCCTACTCCTCCGGCTCGACGGTAAACAGCAGCGGGTAGCCCTTGGCCTTGCCGGCGTCGGTCGCCCGCGTCGCCTTGGTTTCGGCGACATCCTTGATGAACACAGCGACGACGCAGACGCCGCGCGTATGGGCGGTGATCATGACGCGGTGCGCCTGGTCTTCGCTGAGCTTGAACTCGCCTTTGAGCACCGTGACGACGAATTCGCGCGGCGTGAAATCGTCATTGATCAAGATGACCTTGTAGAGCTTCGGCCGCTCGGTCTTCGGCTGCGTCTTGGTGCGAGGTTTGACGACGGTTTCGGGCATCGGAATCCACCAGCGATGGACTGGGTTTTCACTTCAATTTGTCACGCAGAAACGCGCTCGTCCATTTGTCCGCGAAACAGCGACGGGACCCGGCCGATGATCTTTATGTGGGGAAGCGCTGGCTGCCGGTCAACGGCCCTAAAGCGCGTCGCGTTGAAAGGGATTCAGGCGACGCGCTTTAGGTCTTTTTTATGCATGTCGTTCTCCCAAAACCGGGGCCACTTTTGGGCGACATGCATTAGCGCCCGGCCGTGCGCGACCTGCCGGAGCCGCCATCGTCAACCCCCGATCCGCGCTCGAGGAGCGCAAAAAGCACCCAGCCGACAAAGCTTAGGACCGTCGCGCCGGTCAGCACGATCAGGAACCAGGACTGCGCCGGCGTGATGTAATCGAAGCTGGACGTAATCAGCGGCGCGAAGAGTTCGGGCTCGGTCCTGCCGCTGGCGGGATCCGGCACGGGGCTGGCGGTGAAGATGATCAAAGCGCGCGCCGCCGCGGTGGCGATCAGGCCGCCGAGTGTCAGCGAACGCATAAGGAACGAAAACCGCTTCTTCATGCGGATTGTCCTACAGCACCGGCATTGCAATCAGGTTAAGGGTCAAAACGCGGGCGGAAACAGCCGGTCTGGGCCTCTCGCGCGCGTAAGCCGCTCCGGCCGCTAACGGCCGGAACGGCTTTGCAAGATTGGATGCCGAAGCCTGGATCAGGTCTTCGGAGCGTCCTTCTTGTCGGTCTTCTTGACGACCTTCTTGGTAGCCTTGTGCTTCTTGGCGACCTTCTTGACTTTCTTCACCGGCTTGGCGGTGGCGTCGGCAGCCGGAGCGGTCGTGGTCGTCGTCGAAGCAGCCGGAGCGGTCGTCGTAGCAGTGGCGGCGTTGCCGAGAGCCGGCATGGCGAAAGCGAGAGCAACACCGAGGCCGAGGGCGGAGAGGATGGACTTCTTCATGGCTTCATTTCCTTTTTCGTGCGGGTCGGGGATGAGCGTCACTGAACGGGATCGATCGGTGTCACTCCAAGCAGCTTCAAAGCGTTTGCGAGCATCCGGATACCCTGAGCCTGTTTCTTGGCGGCGCAGAACCGGTTTCCCTTTCTTTGCAGTGCTTTTGCCGCGGTGACCTGCGTTGCCGCGGCATGGGTTTCGAGGGCTTCGTCAACTTGACGGTTGAGATCGGTGCAGCGCTCGGCCCGGGTAAGCGGAGGGGTGACCTTTGCAGCGACCGCGACCTTTGCAGGGGCCGTGGCCTTGGCGGGGGTAGAGGTGCCGGCTGCTGCTGTGATGAGCGACATGCTGAGCAAAGCACCCATCACGCTGATCCAGAACCTCTGCATTGGTCTTGTCCGTTACTCCGGAAACTTGCGTCGCAGCCATCACCTGACCGCCACGCTATCGGTTATGGCCTTGAAACTTTTCACCAGTTTTTCCCGACTGTAGAATTTTGTTTCTGGATTGTTTCTGGGGACTGGGGCCACCGTGGCGATTGCGCCTACTGGCCAAGATGTAGCCCGAATTCTATCGTGAGGGTGATCGGCAAAGGGATGCCCGGCTAACAGAATCATAGGTTTCGAGTGAAATCGGACGCACACATACTGATCGTCGACGACGACAAGGGCATACGCGACCTGCTGCAGGAGTTCTTCCAGAAGCGCGGGATGCACACGACGGTGGCCGGCGACGGCACCGAGATGGAAGCGATCCTGCGCCGCACGCCGGTCGATCTGATCATTCTCGACGTGATGCTGCCGGGCAAAAGCGGCCTCGAGCTGTGCCGCGAGATCCGCGCCAACTACACGACGCCGATCATCATGCTGACCGCGGTGACCGAAACGACGGACCGCGTCGTCGGCCTCGAAATGGGCGCCGACGACTATGTGCCGAAACCCTTCGACCCGCGCGAATTACTGGCCCGCATCCGCGCCGTGCTGAGGCGCAACGGCGCCGCCGAGCCGCGCCGCCCCGTCGCCAAGCAAATTTACCGCTTCGCCGGCTGGACGATGGACTGCGCCCGTCGCCGCCTGACGGCGCCCGACGACGTGCGGGTGGAACTGACGATGGCCGAGTTCAACCTGTTGCAGACCCTCGTCAAGAGCGCAGGACGCGTCCTGACCCGCGAGCAACTGATCGAGCTCTCCGGCGGCGACACCGGCTACAGCTTCGACCGCAGCGTCGACATCCTTGTCAGCCGATTGCGCCGCAAGATGGAAGACGACCCCAAGACGCCGAAACTGATCCTCACGGTCCGCAGCGGCGGCTATCAATTCCTGCCCGAGACCACCACCGAATGAGACGGCTGCTGCCGCAGACCCTGCCTGTCTGGGTGCTGCTGATCGTCATTGCCGGCCTGATGATCAGCCAGGTCGCGACGCTCTATATCGTCGCGCGCGACCGCGCCGCGTCGAACGACGTCGTGGATCTCTACCGCCTGAACGACCGCGCCTTTTCCCTGGTCCAGCTGATGCATGACGCCACGCCCGAAGAGCGCAAGGCGACCGCATCCGGATTGTTCAACGCGACCTATGCGCTGACCGTTTCGGACACGCCCGCCGTCACCTCCTCGATCGCCGGCGACGACGAGCTTGCCGAATTGGAGGATATCCTGGTCGGTCGCCTGTCGAAGTTCGGCATCACCGACGCGCGCGTGCGGCGCGATCCCGCGACGCAGGAAGCGGATGTGCCGGACGGCGAAGCGCCCAACAAGGATGTCGGCCAGGTCGAGCGCGACCTGCTCGTGCTGGCGGCCGATTTCGCCCAGAGCGACAAGCTGACCGCCTCGTTACGCTTCTCCGACGGGCAATGGCTGAACTTCACCGAGCCGATCACCCCGCCCGGACCGATTCTGAGCCTCGACAGCCTGCCGCTCTATTCGCTGATCGCCGGCCTGGTCATCATCATGTCGATCTGGTCGCTGCGCCGGCTGACCGCGCCCTACCGGATGATGGAAACGGCGGTCAAGCGCATCGGCAACGACCTGAAAAGCCCGCCGATAGCCGAAAGCGGCAGCCGCGAGATCCGCGCCGCGGCCAAGGCGATCAACGCCATGCAGATGCGGCTGCGCGACTATGTCGAGGACCGCGAGCATCTGGCGGCGGCGCTCGCGCATGACTTGCGCACCCCGCTAACCCGCATGCGCCTGCGCCTCGAACTCCTGCGCAGGTCACCTGCGCGCGAGGCGCTTGCGCATGATCTCGCCGACATCGAAAGCATCGCGAGTTCCGTCATCGACTTCGCCAAATTCGAGGTGACCGAGGAGAAGGACGAGCGCATCGATTTCTGGTCGCTGGTGGAATCGGTCGCCGACGGCTTCGGGGACGCGTCTTTCGAAGACGATGCGACACCCTCGCGCGGCCTGATCTGCTTCGCCCGACCGGTGGCGCTGCGCCGCTGCATCACCAATCTCGTCCAGAACGCCGTAACCTACGGCAAGAAAGCGCATCTCAACGTCAGGCGTTCCGGCGATGTCATCACGCTGTCGATCCGCGACGAGGGTCCCGGCATCCCGCAGGCCAAGCTCGATTCGGTTTTCGGCTCCTTCGTGCGCCTGGAGGAATCGCGCAACCGCACCACCGGTGGCCTCGGCCTCGGCCTGACCATTGCCCGCAACATCGCGCGCGGCGCGGGCGGCGAGATCAACCTCTCCAATTATCCCGGCGGCGGCCTGCTGACCGAGCTTCGCCTGCCTGTGGCAACTTGAGTCAGCAACCGGCGCGCTCACCCGCAGCGCCACTGGATCGCTGGAACCATCCTTGTGATAGTGCGGCCCGCCTGGAGCAATTCCAGGAAAAGTGTGAGCGGTTTTCCGTCCGGAATTGCGCAGAGCAAGAAGATTCACGAGGAAAAGCAGCTATGTTTTACGCCGTCCTTGCCTATCACGTCGAAGACACCGTCCAGTCTTGGTCGCCCGACGAGGACGCGGCGCTGATGGAGGACCTGCTGCAGGTCAACACCAGGCTGACCCAGGAGGGCAAGCTTGGACCGGCGGCAAGGCTTGGCCCGACGGCGGAAGCGGTTACGCTGCGCGGCCCGGCCGACGCCATGGTGATCGATGGTCCGTTCGCGGAGACCAAGGAGCAGTTGCTGGGCCTCTATGTGCTGAACTGCGCGAGCCTGGATGAGGCGGTCGCCGCCGCGCGTGATCTCAAACGCGTCAACCCCACCGCCGTCTACGAAATCCGGCCGATCATGCTTTATCGCCCGGGTGCTACGCTACCGACCGGTTGAGATACGGCCGCACGCTTCATAACGGTGTCGCGGCGGTCTCGATTTCCCTTCCCAGCCGCAGCATCTCGCGCACCAGCAGGTCGAGGTCCTCGCGGCGCGTGCGGTGGTTGGCGATCGCCACCCTCAAGCAATGCTGCCCATGTACAGTCGTATCCGACAGCACCGCGATGCCTCCTTCCTGCAGCCGCAGCATGATCTCGGTGTTGAACGCCTTGAGCCGTTCCTCGGACGCGCCTTCCGGCTTGTAGCGAAAGGAGACGATGTTGACCGTGGTCGGTGCCGTCAGCTCGAACGCCGGTTCAGCCTCGATCAATCCGGTGAGGTAATGCGCCTGGACGATATTCTGGTCGATCAGCCGGCCGAATTTCTCGACCCCATGCTCCTTCAGCGCCATCCAGATCTTCAGCGCGCGAAAACCGCGCGACGTCTGCAGGCCGTAGTCGTGCAACCATTCGCCCGAGGCAAGGCCGCGCGGCGCCGATTCCAGATATTCGGGCGTCACGGCAAAAGTGTCGCGATGAGCCGAAGCGTCGCGCACCAGCGCACAGCCCGCCTCGAAGGGCGCGTGCAGCCATTTGTGCGGATCGAGCGCGATCGAATCCGCCTGCTCTATGCCGGCGACGAGCGACCGGTTTTGCGGCGCAATCGCGATCAGCGCGCCGATGCAGCCATCGACGTGGAACCACATGTCTTCCTCGGCTGCCAGCGCCGCCAGCGCGGGCAGATCGTCGATGGCGCCGGTGTTGACGGTGCCGGCGGTGCCGATGATGCAGGCCGGCTTGAAGCCCGCCTCGCGATCCTCGACGATCGCCCTCTTGAGCGCGTCGATGTCGATGCGCAAGCCTGTGTCGGTCGGAATGCGCCGCAGCGCCTTGTTGCCGAGACCGAGCGCCTCCATCGCCTTGCGATGGCAGGAATGGACCTGGTCGGAGGCGTAGTAGCGCAGCGGCTTCGGCATGGCGCCGACGCCGCGCTCCCTGATATCGGCGTCCGCCTTGACGTTACGCGCCACGGTGAGCCCGATGATGTTGGCCATCGAACCGCCGCTGACCAGCGTGCCGCTGGCCGAGGCCGGAAAGCCCAGCATCTCCTTCAGCCAGTTGACCACCTGGCTGTCCATCAATGCCGCGGCGTGGTTGCCACCGCCGAGATTGGAGCCCTGGATCGCGGCCAGGAAATCGCCGAGCGCGCCGGTGAAATTGCTTGAGCCCATATACCAGGCCCAGAAGCGCGGATGGGTGTTGCCCATAGGATAGGGCATGAGATTGCGCGAAACCTCGTCATAGACCGCCGCCGGCGGCATCGGTCCGTCCGGCAAGGGCGTCTTGAAAAATGCGCGCACATCGTCCGGCATGGCGCGCCAGGCCGGACGTTCACGCACGTCGCGCAGATAGCCGACGGCCTCGTCGACGATCCGGCGCGACAGCGCCAGCATGTCGGTCCAGTCTCCGGGGTCGAGCGTTTCATCGGCGGCGGTCGTATCCCGAAAACTATCCATTGGAGTCTCCTCTCGACCCGCGGCCGAGTCATGCGCAAAAAGCGACGCCCCCAAGGAAGGGCGGCGGCGCCGATTTTT
>NZ_VFWX01000022.1 GCF_006442965.1 Mesorhizobium sp. CU3
GGCAAGCACCTGGTCCGTGGCACCCTCAACAATGCACGATTCCAAACACACAAGGGGTGTTCCAGCGGAGTGAGACGCTGGCGTTCCCTGGAGCACCCCTCATCCGTCGCCTTCGGCGACACCTTCTCCCACAAGGGGAGAAGGGAAGCTCTTCGCATTTGCGCCGCCCGGTCATCTTGCCTAAGTTGGTGGTTCGCTCGGACGAAACCCGTCGTCCCGCCCGTCACCGAATTGAATGGCTTCCCTGATGACCGATACCGACTTGATCCCCGTCTTCGACGGCCACAACGACACGCTCCTGCGTCTCTACCAGTCGAAGGACGCCGATGTCGAAAAGCTGTTCATCGAGGGGACGCCGGGCGGCCATATCGACCTGCCGCGCGCCAAGAAGGGCGGCTTCGCGGGGGGCATGTTCGCGATCTTTCCGCCGCCGGTCGAGAAATCGAAGCGCAGCGCCGTGCCGCCGGCGCCGAGCGATAACGAGCCGCTGCCGCCGGAACTGCCGCAGGCCGAGGCGATCCAGTCCACCATCGGCATGGCCTCGATCCTGTTTCGGCTGGAGCGCGCCGGCGCGCTGACCGTCTGCCGCAGCGCCGGCGATGTCCGCACGGCGATGGCGAAGGGCTCGATTGCCGCCGTCTTTCATATCGAGGGCGTCGAGGCGATCGACCCGGAGCTTGCCATGCTCGACGTGCTGCATGCCGCCGGCCTGCGCTCGCTGGGCATCGTCTGGAGCCGGCCGAACGCCTTCGGCAATGGCGTGCCGTTCCGCTTTCCCTCCTCGCCCGACACCGGCCCTGGTCTGACGGACGCCGGCAAGGCGCTGGTCAAGGCCTGTAACAAGCTGAAAATCATGATCGACCTGTCGCATCTCAACGAGAAGGGTTTTCGCGATGTCGCTGCATTGAGCGACGCGCCGCTGGTCGCGACCCATTCCAACGTGCATGCGATCTGCGGCCATTCGCGCAACCTGACCGAATGGCAGCTCGGCGCGATCCGTGAGTCGGGCGGCATGGTGGGCCTTAACTTCGCCACCGGCTTCCTGCGCGAGGACGGCCGCATGAACGCCGATACAGGCCTCGACATCATGGTGCGCCACATCGATTCGCTCCTGCAGGCGCTCGGCGAGGACAGCATCGGTCTGGGTTCCGATTTCGACGGCGCGATGATCCCGGCGGTGATCGGCGACGTCGCCGGCCTGCCGAAGCTCATCGACGCGCTTGCAGCGCGCGGTTTCGGGCGCGCGCTGATCGAGAAGATCGCTTATCGCAACTGGTTGAGCGTGCTGGAGAGGACGATAGGGTGAAGCGCGCCTACTACGCGTAGCTCATGCGCTTCAGCCATTCCTTGCCGACGCCGCGGTCGCGGATGATCGGCAGGGGATTTTCCGCGTCGAGCCGGGCGCAGATACGGTAGACCTCCAGCGTCTCGGCATTCATCTCGCCGCGCTTGAAGAAGAACATCGCCGCCGCATAGCGGGTGCGGCCGGACCACATCTCGCCGAGCGGCGTGTTGACCAACTGCCACTGCTCGGCGGCTTCCGCCGCCGTGTCGAAATCTTCACTTGCCATCCTCAAAAATCCGACGGCGGGTTGGCGGTGCGGCGGTCGAGCTTGATGAAGGGCCGCTGCACCACTTTCGCCTTCTTCATCAGCTTCTGGTACTGCAGCTCGCGCATGGCGTAAATCTCGACCCAGAGGTCGTCGACGATGGTGTCGCCATAGGGTCGCTTGAGCGAGGCAAGCGCAATGTTGCGCTTGGCCATGGGCGACCACATCGCCGCACTCACCAGCCCGACCTCCTGGCTTTTGCGATAATAGACGATGGCATGCTCGGCCGGGATGTTGCCTTCGATCTCCAGCCCGACCAGGACATGCCGCAGCTTTTTCTTTGCACGAGCTTCGAGGATGGCGCGGCGGCCGTTGAAATGGCCTTTTGCCGGGTCGATCATGAAGCCGAGGCCGATCTCGTCCGGCATGCGCAGGCGGTCGGTTCGGATGGCGTGCTCGGACGTGGTGAAGTCGGCATTGGCGACGATCAGGCCAGCTTCCAGCCGGGCGCGGTTCAGCGCCGTGTAACCGATGGCTCGGATGCCACGCAATTCGCCCGCCGCCATCAGCCGGTCCCACAGGCTCAGCGCCTTGTCGGCCGGCACGAACAATTCGTAGCCGAGATCGCCGGTGAAGCCGGTGCGCGAGATCGTCACGGTCGCGCCGTCATGCGCGAATTCGGCAAGATCGAAAACCTTCAGCCGCTCGACGCCGGCGAAACCGGCATCGCGCAGGATGGCGAAGGAGGTTGGGCCTTGCAGGGCGAGGCCGGCGACGGCCTCGGTCTCCTCCTCGACGCTGACCTCGTAGCCGACGGCGCTGTCGAGCAGCCAGGGCAAATGCCGCTCCTGCGAGCAGAGGCGAAAGCGCGTCGGCGACAGCCGGAACAACGTGCCGTCGTCGAGCACGAAGCCCTCGTCGTCACACCAGGCGGTGTAATGGACGCGGCCGGGTTTCAGCTTGGTCACGTCGCGCAGCGTGACGCGATCGAGATAGGCTTCGGCGTCCGGGCCTTCGATCCGGTATTTGGTCATCGGCGAAATGTCGAACAGCGCCGCCTGGCTGCGGATGGCGAAGTATTCCAGCTCCTCGTCCCACAGCGAATGCGGCGCGCGGTAGCCGGCCCAGCTGTACCAATCCTGCTTCAGGCCGAGCGCGTCGATACGCGGCTGGAACGGCGTGCCGAGCCGCAACGTGCGAAAATGCGATTGCGCGGCTGTGCGGGCGTCGAGCGCCGTGTCGACCTCGGTCTCGACGAGCTTCTTCCTGGTTGCCTGTGCCATGCTCATGCCCTCATCGCGATGATGCGGCGCGCGGCGTTGAGGCCGGGTGCGCCGGAAATGCCGCCGCCCGGATGCGATCCGGCGCCGGCGAGGAACAGTCCTTCGAGCGGCGTGTCGTAGCCCGACCAGCCGGAGACTGGTCGCGAGATCAGCATCTGGTCGGCCTGTAATTCGCCATGGTGCCAGTGGCCGCCCGGCATGCGGTAGCGGGCCTCGATGTCGGCTGGCGTCAACAACTCGGCGTGGCGCACGCTCGCGCCGATGCCTGGCGCATAGGTTTCGAGCGCACCCATGATCGCCTTGAGGAATTTCGGCTTGCCGGTCGTCCAGCCCTCTCTCAACGCATAGGGTGCATATTGCACCACGGCCGAGAGCACGCAGGCGCCGGACGGCGCGAGAGATGGATCGGCCAGGCTGGGCAGCGTGATCTCCATCACCGGCTCGGGCGAGAACTCGCCATATTTCGAAGGGTTGAAGGCGCGCTCGACATGGTCGGGCGAAAGCGCGATGACCAGGCGGCCCTTGTGGCCGGCGGCATCGACGCCGGCGAATTGCGGCGGCCGATCGAGCGCGAGGTGCAACTTCGCAGCATCGCCCTTCATGCGGATGTTTTTTACCTTGCGCACGAAGCCGGTGTCGACTTCGCGCGGCCCGACGAGGTCGAGGATCGTCGTTGCCGGATTGATGGCTGAGACGACGGTCTTTGCCCGCAGCGTCTCGCCGCTTTGCGTGACGACGCCGACGGCGCGACCCTTCTCGACGATGACCCGGGCGACCGGTGATGCGGGGCGGATCGAAACGCCGGCCTTCTCCGCCGCCGCGCGGATCGCCGCGACGACCGCGCCCATGCCGCCTTTCGGCTGCATCTGCGCGCCGGCGAGGCCGCCGATCTCGCCGGCTAGCCGGTAATAGAGGCCGAGCAGCGAGGTTGGCGAGCGCGGCCCGAGATGCGAGCCCAGCGTCGCGTCGAAGGCAAGCAGGCCCTTCAGCCGGTTGTCGGACAGCTGCTCGTCGAGCAGGTCGTAGACGTTCATCAAAAGCACGCGCAGGAAGTCGCGCATGTCTTCCTTGCCGAGCTTCTTCAGCGCCAGCGCCGTCTGGCCGAGCCCGGTCATCTCGGCGAGCGACAGACCGCCAAGGTCCGGCGGCCGGCGCGCTAGGAACGGCTTCAGTATGCCGGCATAGCGCAGCAGCTGGGCGCGCAATTCCTTCCAGGCGGACTGCTCGGAGGGGCTGGCGCCGGTCAGCACCTCGCCATAGGCGCCGTGCAGCGTCAGCGGGCCGTCCTTCGACAGCGCGACCGACGGCACCAGATCACCGCGCTCGACCGTCAAGCCGTGGCGTTCCAGCTCAAGCGTCTTCACCACATCGGGATGCAGGCGATTGAGGAGATGCGCGACGGCCGAGACACGGAAGCCGGGCGCGAATTCTTCGGTCCGCGCGGCGCCGCCGACCTCGTTGCCGGCTTCGAGCAGCAACACCTTGCGGCCGGATTTGGCCAGCGTGGCGGCGGCGACGAGGCCGTTGTGGCCGCCACCGATGACGATGGCGTCCCAGTTCAAATCAGATGACGTCATGGGCGGGGCTCATATGCAGGGTTGGCTTGGCGAGATCGCGCAGGATCTCGGCGGCGGCGTTGCGTCCGGGCGCGCCCATGACGCCGCCGCCCGGATGGGTGGAGGAGCCGCACATATAGAGCCCGCCGACCGGCGAGCGGTATTGCGCGTAACCCGGCACCGGGCGGTTGAAGAGCAACTGGTCGAAGGTGAGTTCGCCCTGGAAAATGTTGCCCTCGGTAAGGCCGACCTCGGCCTCGATCTCGCGCGGGGTGCGCACCTCCATATGGACGATGCGATCGCGAAAGCCGGGCGAA
Source organism: Mesorhizobium sp. CU3 (assembly GCF_006442965.1). Lineage (GTDB taxonomy): Bacteria > Pseudomonadota > Alphaproteobacteria > Rhizobiales > Rhizobiaceae > Mesorhizobium. Next base: position 4,707 of record NZ_VFWX01000022.1, read on the forward strand.
TATTGCGCGATCTGCGAGATCACGCTTTCGGCGAAGCCGTCGCGGTCGGCGTCGGTCCAGTCACGACCGTTTATCTTGGGCGGCGCGTATTGCACGAAGCAGCTCATGAAATGCTTGCCCGGCGGCGCCATGGTCGGGTCGAGCGTGGTCGGGATCATCATGTCGAGGAAGGGATCGGCCGACCAGCGTCCGGCCTTCCAGTCGTCATAGGCACGCTCCATGCGCTCGATGGAATCGGTGAAGTGCATGTCGGCGCGGTAGACCGGCGAATCCTTCGGCAGAGCCGGGAATTCGGGCAGCGAATCCAGCGCGATGTTGACCTTGCCGGACGAGCCGCGAATCTTGAAATTCCGTACGCGGCGCAGGAAGATGTCGGGCAGTTCCTTCTCCTCGACCAGCTTCAGGAAGGTGCGCTTGACGTCGGCATTGGAGATGACGAGTTTGCCGTAGATCTCCTCGCCGTCGGCGAGAACGACGCCCTTCGCCTTGCCGTTCCTGATCAGCACATGGTCGACCTCGGCGCCGGTGCGGATGGTGCCGCCTGAGGCCTTGAAGGACGCTGCCAGCGCCTTGGTGACGGCGCCCATGCCACCGCGCGCATAACCCCAGGCGCCGACCGAGCCGTCGACCTCGCCCATATAGTGGTGCAGCAAGACATAAGCGGTGCCGGGCGACATCGGCCCGAGCGCGGTGCCGATGATACCGGAGAGCGCGAAGTTCGCCTTGATGACGTCGGTTTCGAAATACTCGTCGAGGAAGTCCGAGATCGACATCGTCCAGAAGCGCAAGGTCAGCGCCATCTCCTCGGCCGAAAGTCCGGCGAATTTCTTGCCGAGATAGAGCAGTTCGCCGATGTCGCGCGGCCTGAAACTGGTCGGGTCGGGCGCGGTGCGCATCAACAGCGGCTGGATGAAGCGGCACTGCCTGGTGACGTCACGCGAATAGCGGTCATAGCCCTCGGCGTCGCGTTTCGAGAAGCGGGCGAACTCGCGGCGATGCGCGTCGTGGTCACGGTAATTGGCGAGGTAATCGCCGTCGCGCGTGAACACCGCGCCGCCTTCATAGGAGATGACCTGCAGGCCGAAGCGCGGCAGCTCCAGGTCGCGCATGATCTCGGGCCTGAAAAGCGAGCAGACATAGGAGCAGTTCGAGTAGAGGAAGCCCGGCGTCAGCTCGCGGCTGGTGGCCGCGCCACCGACCCATTCGTTCTTTTCGAGAACCAGCACGTCGAGCCCGGCGCGCTGCAGATAGCAGGCGTTGACCAGGCCGTTATGGCCGCCGCCGATGACGATCGCATCCCACGCCTTCATGTGCGCTCACCCTCCATTCGGCTTTCCCTATCTTGTTGTTTTTGTGCAATTCCGGCCGGAAACCCGCTTCGCGCATTTCCTCGGATTGTTCGGGGCTATCTGTTCCCTGATTGGACGAATTTGGCACGGATCACGGATTTTTGTCCAGCCATTTTGAATGAATGTTCAACAAATGGTGTTGCGTTTTGCCGTTGATGCGCTAGGCTTTGCCGGCATTTCTGGACTGATCTTTAGGCTTTGGGGGCCCAGGATCCGATGATCGAAACGGCTGACGCCGAGCCGGAATATGACGACACCGCCATCCGCTTCCTCGAAGCGCTGTGGGGCGAGGGCTACCTGTCGCCGGGCGGTCCGGACGAGGTCGACCGCGTCGTCGAAGGCTTGTCGCTCAAGGGCAAGACCATCCTCGACATCGGCTGCGGCGCCGGCGGCATCACGCTGCACCTGGCGGCGCGGCACGGCGCGGCCCATGCCATCGGCTTCGATGTCGAAAAGCCGGTGATCGAGACGGCGCGGCGTGGGGCGGCTAGGCAAGGCCTCGAAGACCGCGTCAGCTTCGTCCAGGCTGCGCCAGGACCGCTGCCGTTCACCGACGCGTCCTTCGATGTGGTCTTCTCCAAGGACGCGCTGCTGCACGTGCCCGACAAGGACGCGCTGTTTGCCGAAATCTTTCGCGTGCTCCGGCCGGGCGGCGTTTTCGCGGCGTCGAACTGGATGATCGGGCATGACGGCGAACCGTCGCGCGAGATGAAGGCCTATGTCGCGGCCGAAGGGCTCTCCTTCGCCATGGCCTCGCCGGCGCGCTATGCCGAGGCGATGCGGCGCGCCGGCTTCACCGACATCACCATACGCGACCGTAATCCCTGGTATCGCGAAGTCGCGCGGGAGGAACTGGCGCGGCTCAAGGGACCGCTCTATGCCAAGGCTGCTGCCGCGGTCGGCGCGGCCTATGTCGACAAGAACATCCACACCTGGGAGGCAATGCAGAAGGTGCTTGACAGTGGCGAGCACCGTCCCACTCATCTGCGCGGTTGGAAGCCGGTTGGATAGCCGGCAATGCTGGAGACCGTCACGCTTATGAAGACAGCAGAGGCGACCGATAACGTCCCTGAATCGACGCGCAAAGGCGACGCCGAAAAGCGCGGCCGCAAGGCTTCGAAAGAGGTTAGGCAGTTGCAGCTGATCGAGGCAACGATCGATTCATTGGCCAAGCGCGGCTATGCGGAAACGACGATGGCCGATGTCGCCGATGGCGCCGGCCTGTCGCGTGGCATCGTCAACTTCCATTTCGAGAGCAAGGAAAAGCTGCTGATCGCCACGCTGCAGCACATGTATGACGAATATTCCGCGCATTGGCGCGCCTCCCTGCAGAAGGCGGGCGACGATCCGGCGCGGCAGCTGCAGCAACTGGTGTGGGCCGATTTCGACCGCTCGATCTGCAACAAGCGCAAGCTCGCGGCGTGGCTGGCTTTCTGGGGCGAGGCCAAGTCGCGGCCCACCTACCAGGCGCTGAGCAGCTCGCGCGACAATTACTACCAGCAGGTCTTCATCGATCTCTGCGCGACGCTGAAGGAGAGCGGCGGTTACAGCTATGAGCCCCAGGTCATCGCGCTGGCGCTGTCGGCCATGCTGGAAGGGCTGTGGCTGCGGCTGATGATGGGCACCGAGGACACGACGCGCGAGACAGCCTTGCAGGCGGCCAATGCCTTCTTGGCCGCCGCCTTCCCGAAACACTACGGTTAGCAACAGCCGGCCGCCAAGACCGGCAAGACCAAAAGAGGATGGAGCAGCATGAAAAATCTTAGCCGACGTCTGACTTTGACATTGGCGCTTGGGAGCGCGCTAGCGGCTTCGGCGGCGGCTTTCGCCGTTGCCGCCGACAAGGACCTGATCGTCTTCGACTGGTCCGGCTACGAGGACCCGAGCTTCCATCCGAAATATGTCGAGAAGAACGGCGACTCGCCGACCTTCGCCTTCTTCGGCGACGAGGATGAGGCGTTCGAAAAGATCCGCTCCGGCTTCAAGTCCGATCTCGGCCATCCCTGCTCGCAGAGCGTGGTGAAATGGCGCGAGGCCGGGCTCCTGCAGCCGCTCGACACCTCCAAGATCGCCGGCTGGAAGGATCTCAATCCGGGCATCATGGCGATGAAGGATCTCGCCACCACCGCCGACGGCAAGGCCTGGTTCATGCCGTGGGACTGGGGCAATACGCAGCTGACCTACAATTCCGACAAGATCGCCGAGAAGGACGTGCAGTCGCTGAAGGCCTTCGCCGATCCGAAGTATAAGGGCCGGGTGTCGATCGGCGACAATGTCGACGACGCCTATGCTCTTGCCAGTCTCGCCATCGGGCTGAAGGACTGGACCAAGATGACCGACGAGCAGTTCAAGCAGGCGTCCGACTTCCTGCGCCAGGTGCACAAGAATGTCCGCTCCTACTGGACCGACACCACCGACATCGTGCAACTGCTCTCGGGCGGTGAGGTCGATCTCGCCTGGGCCTGGAACGATGCGACCGTGCAGTCGGTCAAGGCCGGCGTGCCGATCAAGTCGAAGAAGGACACCGACGAAGGCATCTCGACCTGGGTGTGCGGCTATGTGCTGTTCAAGGATGCGCCTGGCAACATCGACAAGGCCTATGACTATCTCAACGCCGTCAACGATCCGGAAGTCGCCAAGGTGCTGGTCAAGGACTGGGGCTACGGCCAGGCCAATGCCAAGGGCATGGCCGGCGTCGACCAGGCTATCCTGAAAGAAAAGGGCTATGACGACGTCGAAAAATTCGTCGACAAGACGCTGTTCCAGGCGCCGGTGCCGTCGGCGCTCAAGCTCAAGATGATCGCCGAGTTCGAGAAGATCAAAGCCGGCTATTGAGGCTTGTTTTCGAGCCTTCGCCGAGTGCCGAAATTTCTCCGCCGCCTCATAAGAGGTGGCGGGGGGTTCGGTGAGGCGTCTGGAAAATGGGTGGCGGTGGCCAAGAAGTTTGAGGAACGCAAGAACGAACCCGTGATCTGTCCGTTCTGTGAGGCCGCCGCTCTCACCATCCACGACGTACCTCTCAACAGCAAGGGCGGGTACGAGCGATGGATGCACTGCCCGAGATGCCAGAAGAGAGCCGAGTTTTTAGTCGGCCCGCTTGGTTTGGACTAAGTCAGCCCTAAAAGAGGCGGGCTCGCCAAAACTGGGGAATCCTCCTAACCTCCCTCGATGTTTCCGAAATGGGGGAGTTTTCGCGTCATGGCATCCATCATTCGCCGTCTTGCCCTCGCCGCCGCGGTCACCGTCGGCGCCGGCGCCGCCCATGCGATTGCCGAGGGCGGCGGCGATCTCGTCGTCTTCGACTGGTCGGGTTACGAGGACCCGCTGCTGCATCCGGACTACACCGCCAAATACGGCGCCGAGCCGACTTTTTCCTTCTTCGGCGACGAGGACGAGGCGTTCGAAAAAATGCGCGCCGGCTTCAAGGCCGATATCGCGCATCCCTGTTCGCAAAGCGTGGTGAAATGGCGCGAGGCCGGCCTCTTGCAGCCGCTCGACACCTCGAAGATCGCCGGCTGGAAGGACCTCAATCCCGGCATCATGGCGATGAAGGATCTCGTCACCACGGCCGACGGCAAGACCTGGTTCATGCCGTTCGACTGGGGCAACACTTCGCTGCTCTACCGCACCGACAAGGTGAGCAAGGAGGAAGCGCAGTCGCTGAAAATCTTCGCCGACCCGAAGTTCAAGGGCCGCGTCACCATCGGCGACAATGTCGACGACGCCTATGCGCTGGCGAGCCTTGTCATCGGTCTCAAGGACTGGACCAAGATGACCGACGAGCAGTTCAAGCAGGCCTCGGCTTTCCTGCGCGACGTGCACAAGAATATCCGCTTCTACTGGACCGACGACACCGACCTCAACCAGGCCTTCAGCGGCAACGAGGTCGACCTGGTCTGGGGCTGGAACGAGACCTTTGTGACGCTCAAGGGCCAGGGCATGCCGATCGAGATGAACCGCGACACCAAGGAAGGCATCTCGACCTGGGTGTGCGGCTATGTGCTGATGAAGGATGCGCCCGGCAAGCGCGACCAGGCCTATGATTTCCTCAGCGCGGTCAACACGCCGGGCGTCTCGGAGTATATGGTGAAGACCTTCGGCTACGGTCATGGCAACAGCGCCGGCATGGCAGCGATGGACCAGAAGCTGCTTTCCGACCGCGGCTTCGACAATCTCGACAAGTTCCTCGACAAGACGTTGTTCCAGCAGCCGGTCTCGCCGGATCTCAAGCAGCGCATGGTTGCCGAATTCGAGAAGATCAAGGCCGGCTATTGAGCAGCGCATCCCTGAAAACCGACGTCACAATCGTCGGCGCCGGCTTCACCGGCCTGTCGGCCGCGCTTGAGTTCAAGCGCGCCGGCATCGACTTCGTCATCCTCGAAGCGCGCGACCGCGTCGGCGGCAGGGTCGAGGCTGTCCGCAACGGGCTCGGCGAGCTGATCGACAGCGGCGGCCAGTTCTTCTGCGTCGACATGCCCGAGTTGATGGCGCTGGCCAAGGCGCATGGCAAGGAATTCGTCGAGACCTATATCGAGGGCGAATTCGTCACCCATCCGTCGATGACGCCGGTCAGGGCCGAGCGCACCTACCATGTCTCGATGGCGATCCGCGAGCGCATGAACAAGATCGATCCGGACGATCCTGCGATCGCCGCAATGACCGTCGCCGACTGGCTGGAACGCCAGCAAGACGAGGCCGATGCCAAGGCAGCCTTCCGCTCGCTGGTCGAAGGCTTGTGGTGCCTGGCGGCGGACAAGGTGCCGCTCTGGTACCTGATCGACAATGACCGCCGCATCACCAACGAGGTGTTCGAGCTGCAATATTTCCTGCGCGACACCATGCAATCGCTGGCCGAGGATATTGCCGCCGAACTCGGCGATCGGCTGCGCCTGGGCGAAGCGGCGACTCGGATCGAGCGCGGGCCACAGGGGGTTCGCGTCACGACGGCCAGCGGCACGATCGAAGCGCGCGAGGTGCTGATCGCTTTGCCGCCGGCGACGGCCGCGAAGCTCGATTTCGCGCCGGCTTTGCCATCCGATCTGGCGAAGGCTCTGAGCGTCTGGGAGAGCGGCGCGGTGATCAAGATCCTGGTGCGCTACGCCCGACCGTTCTGGCGCGAGCATGGCTTGAGCGGCATGGTCATGTGGCGCGACATGCCGGGACTGTTTGCCTGCGACGCCAGCAAGGATGCCGAACACGCAGCGCTGATCGTCTTCATCGGTGGCCCCCTGGCGCTGCGCTGGCGCGAGCTTGGCGATACGGCATTCCAGGCGGAAGTGACCGCGAAGCTTGTCGATGCACTCGGCGCGGAGGCGGGCGACGTGATCGATTTCAGTCCCCGCGACTGGGCGCATGACCGCTGGAGCGGCGGCGCCTATAGCGACCTCATCGTCGATGTGACGGCACGGGATGCCGAGCGCACCATCCTCGCCGGCGCGCCGCATCTCCATTTCGCCGCTTCGGAAGTCTCGCCGTCGTTCCCGGGTTATGTCGAAGGCGCCATCGTTGCCGGCCGCATCGCGGCCGCCAAGATTCAGTCGGCCATCGCCACCAGAGCCTCCGGGTCGTAGCCGAGGCGGATCGAGGTGCCGACCGGGATATCGTCGGCGCCGAAGTCGTTGGTCTCGGTCACCGAAAGCGGCTTTTCCAGCCCGGGTATCTCGACGATCAGATGGGTGATCTCGCCGAAATAGTGGCGCTCGACCACCTTGCCGGCCACTTCGAATTTCGCCGTCGCATTGTCCCACAAGACGCGCAGGCGTTCCGGCCGGATGCCGAGTGTCGCCTTGCCGCCATTGCGCACGAAAGCCTTCGGCTTGTCGGTCTTGACGCGGCCGAAACCCAGCGTGTCGAGCACCAGCGAGGCGCCGTTCTCCTCGACGATCTCGGCCTTGACGAAGTTCATGCCGCCGAGGAAGTCGGCGACCTGGCGGTTGACCGGGCGCTGGTAGATCTCCTTGGGCGAAGCGACCTGCGCGATGCGGCCGCCGAACATCACCGCGATGCGGTCGGACATGGCCAAGGCTTCGTACTGGTCATGCGTGACCAGCACGAAGGTGATGCCGACCGCCTGCTGCAGGCGGCGCAGTTCGACCTGCATCTGCTCGCGCAGCTTCTTGTCGAGCGCGGAGAGCGGCTCGTCGAGCAGCAGCACCTTTGGCCGCATGACCAGCGCACGGGCCAGGGCCACGCGCTGGCGCTGGCCGCCGGAAAGCTCGGTGGCACGGCGCTTGCCGAGGCCGGTCAGCGAGACTTGCGCCAGCGCTTCCTCGACACGGCGCTTTTCCTCGCCGGCTGCGAGCTTCAGCCGCTTCAGCCCATAGGCCACATTCTGCTCGACATTGAGATGCGGGAAGATCGCATAGCTCTGGAAGACCATGTTGGTCGGGCGGCGGTTGGGCGGGATGCCGTCCATCGGCTGGCCGCCGACAAGGATGGAGCCGCTGGTCGGATTGTCGAAGCCGGCGATCATGCGCAACAGCGTGGTCTTACCGCAACCCGAAGGGCCGAGCAGCGAGAAGAACTCGCCTTCCCGGATCGCCAGCGAGGCATTGTCGAGTGCCTTGAACGATCCGTAGCTGCGGGTGACGTCGCGGATCTCGATCATGGTCCGCTCGGATTGGGTACGCTCGGTTTGGACCCGCTCAAGCATAGAGGCCTCCCTCGTTCTGGGTGCGTCTCGCCGCGCGGCGGCGCAGGATTTCGGCGACAGTCATCAGCACGAAGGACGCCAGCAGCAGCAAGGTGCCGAGCGCCAGCACGCCGGGGAGTTTGGCCGCAAAGCGCAGCTGGCCCCAGATGTAGATCGGCAGCGTCGCTTCAGTGCCAGTGAGGAAGAAGGCGATGATGAACTCGTCGAGCGAGATGGTGAAGCAGACCAGCAGGCTGGAGATGATCGCCGGCGCCACCATCGGCAGCGTCACCCGCCGGAAGGTGCCGAAGGCGCTCTCGCCGAGGTCGGCGGACGCTTCTTCGAGGCTGCGGTCGAAACCTTCGAAGCCGGAGGTGAGCACCGTCATCGAATAGGGGATACAGACCAGCACATGGCCGAGCACGACGGTGAACAGCGACAGGCTGAGGCCGAGCTGCAGCATGACCAGCAGCATCGAGATGGCGACGATCACCTCCGGGAGCACCAGCGGCGCCATGATCAGCCCGTTGATGGCGCGGCGGCCGGGATAGCGGTAGCGGGTGATCGAACGCGCCGCGAGGATGCCGAGCACCGTCGACAGGATCGCAGCCGAGATGCCGACCAGAAGGCTGTTCCAGGTGGCGTCGATCAGCGCCGGCGTTTTCGGCAGGTCCTCGTACCAGTGCAGCGTGACGCCGGAGAGCGGGAATTTCGGCGTCGCCGCCGTGTTGATCGAGAAGATCGGCAGGAAGATCACCGGCAGGTAAAGGAACAGGATGTAGAGCGTGGCATAGCTCGACAGCCATCCGGGCAGGAAACGTCTGATCGCCGTCATCGCGCCAACCTCTGCAGAGCCCGGATGATCAGCACCGTGGCGCCGGCCATCAGCGAGACGATAACCATGGTGGTGACGGAAAGAGCCGCACCGAGCGGCCAGTTCGCCGCCTTGCCGAACTGCGCCTGGATGGCGTTGGCGATCATGACACCGTCCTTGCCGCCGACGAGCTTCGGCGTGACGTAATCACCGACCGTCGGGATCATGACGATGAGCGCCGCAGAAATGACGCCCGGCGCCGACAGCGGCAAGGTCACGCGCAGGAAGGAGCGCAACGGCCCGTCGCCGAGATCGGTCGCCGCCTCGACCAGCGTGCGGTCGACTTTCTCCAATGACACGAAGATCGGCAGGATGGCGAAGGTCGCCCAGGCATGGGTCAGGGTGATGATGACGGCGGTAGAATTGTAAAGCAGCGCATCCGACGGTTCGCTGATGATGCCGAGGCCCATCAGGCCGGAATTCAAGACGCCGTTATAGCCGAGGATCACCTTCCACGACATCACGCGCAGCAGGTAGCTGGTCCAGAACGGGATGGTGATGAGGAAGAGCCACAGGCTCTTGTGGCGGCCGCCGTGGAAGGAGATGAAATAGGCGATCGGGTAGGCGAGCACGACGGTGAGCAGGCTGACCGTCAAAGAGATGTAAAGCGAGCGCCAGAGGAGGTCGCGGTAGATCGGCTCGGTCAGCGCGATCCGGTAGTTCTCCAGCGTGAATGTGTGGTCGATGGTGAGGTAGTTCTGCGTCCAGAAGGAATGGGCGATGACGACTAGGATCGGCAGGACGAGCAGAATAAGCGCGTAAACGAAGGTCGGGCTGATCAGCGCAAAACCCTGCGCGGCTTCCGATTGCAGAAGGGGACTTCGTCTCGGCCCCGCCGCGCGTAGCGCGGGCGACCCTTCCGCCGCTGCCGTCATTGCAGCGCTCCGGGCGTGATTTCGGTTGCTGGCTCGGACTGTCCCGCCATGCGGCCTTCCCATTCGTGACGCCGGCGCCTGTTCCCAAATTATGCGTGGAGCGCGATGGCTCCCTAGGCTTGCCGGCTTTCTTTCATCATGAGCGCATCCGCCGATTGAAATCAAGCGCTATTTCTGCAATATTGATTGAACGGACATTCAAAATGAAGTGATGAAAAGCCGAATTTCCATGGTTTTCCGCGACTTCAGGTGCCCGAGGAAAATAGCGCAACCGGACGATGCGAGGCGAACATGGCGGCTCAAAGCAAGATCAGCGAAACCATCGAGTTCGACGACGACGCGGTCGAGCTTGCCAAGCGCCATCTCGTCCAGCCATGGCCCTATGCAGGGTCGGTCGGGACGGAGGCGCGGGCGCTGATCGGCGAGGGCGATGGCATCTATATCACCGACGCCTCCGGCAAGCGGCTGATCGACGGGCCGGCCGGCATGTGGTGCATCAATGTCGGCCATCGCCGCGAGGAACTGGCCAAGGTCATGTACGACCAGGCGATGGCGCTCTCCTACAACACGCCCTGGTACACGATGAACGCGCCCTCGGCCGAGCTGGCGCGGCGCATCGCGGACGCCGCGCCGGGCGATCTCAGCCACACCTTCTTCACCACCGGCGGCTCGTCGGCGGTGGAGACGGCGCTGCGCTTCATGCAGTTCTACAACAATGTGCGCGGGCGGCCGGAGAAGAAGCTGATCCTCAGCCGCGGCGGCGCCTATCACGGCTCGACCTATCTGTCGGCCTCGCTCAACGGCCGGCCGCGCGATCGTCACTGGATGGATGGCGCTGACGAACTGGTGGTGAAGCTCGCTTCGCCAGATCCGTTCCGGCGGCCGAAAGGCATGAGCATCGCCGCCTTCGCCGATTTCCTGGTCGACCAGTTCCGCGACACGATTGCGCGCGTCGGCGCCGACCGTATCGGCGCCTTTGTCGGCGAGCCGGTGCAGGCCTCGGGCGGGGTGGTGGTGCCGCCGGACGGTTACCTGAAGCGCATCCGCGAGATCTGCCGCGACAACGATATCCTCTATGTCTCGGACGAGGTGGTGACCGGCTTCGGACGGCTGGGACACGTGTTTGCCTCGGGCGACGTGTTCGGCATTGATCCGGACATGATCACCTTCGCCAAGGGTGTGACCTCAGGCTATTTCCCGCTCGGCGGCGTCATCATCTCCGAGCGGCTCTTGGAGACGCTGCGCCGCTCCAATCATCCCGATGCCCTGTTCGGCCATGGCTTGACCTACACCAGCCACCCGATCGGCTGCGCGGTGGCGTTGAAGAACCTCGACCTGCTGGAAGAGGGCGTGCTTCAGCACACGCGCGAGATCGCGCCCTATTTCCAGGCGCGGCTGAAGACGCTGGAAGAGCTGCCGCTGGTCGGCGAGGTGCGCGGCATGGGCCTGATGGGCTGCGTCGAATGCGTCGCCGATCGCGACAGCAAGGACCCGCTGCAGCTCGACAAGGATGTCGGCAAGCGCATCGACGCGCATTGCCACGAACTCGGCCTGCTGGTCAGGCCACTGATCAATATGTGCGTGATGTCGCCGCCGCTGATCATCACCAAGGAGCAGGTCGACGATATGGTGGCGATCCTGCGCGAGGGGATTTCGCGGACGATGGATGATCTGCGGAAAGAAGGCGTCTGGCGGGGGTGATTGGCTAATCTCCCCCCTTGTGGGGGAGATGCCCGGCAGGGCAGAGGGGGGCGCTGTCCCGCCGGCTTCTCAGTCGTAGCAATATTCTTTTTGTGAGTTTGTGACTCGTCGCAGGTAACGGAGGTCGCGTTCCTTCGCGCCCCCCTCTGTCCTGCCGGACATCTCCCCCACGAGGGGGGAGATCAGCAGCTTCGGCGCCTCGCCTAACCCCTCGACCGCAGCGCGTCGTTAAGGCCCCACATGTCCTTCTCCTCGGGCGCCGTCTCCAGGTTCAGCACCGGGACCTGCTTGCGCAGATGGTCGTGGTGGGTGCGCACGCCGTATTCGAGGTCGGAGAGATAGAAGCCCTCGAAAGCCTCGGACAGCATCGATTCGTTCGACCAGACCGAAAGCTGCACGTCCTCGTTCATCGTGTCGCGGTCGATGCGGTAGGCGAGGTAGCGCGCCGCCGCCTGTTCGCGGGTCTCGTCCTTGTAGCGGTAGAGCGCGCCGCGCAGCAGCGTCTCGCCGGTCGACAGCGGGAACTCCTGATAGAACTGCACCGATTCCGGCATGATCGACAGCGCGTTGTTGGGGAAGATGCCGTAATAGATCCAGGCCTTGCGCAGATGCTCCGGCAGATGCGTCGGCTCCGGCGCGATCTTCATATATTCCTTGACGCTCCAGCGCCTGCCGGCATGCGGGTTGTAGGTGGCGAAGGAGCGCGACACGCCGTTGATGAATGGCTCGTCGAAATAGGTCGCGCCATAGAGATCCTGCAGTGCAGGATGCGCCATGGCGACGTGGTAGCCTTCATTGTCGACGTCGCGCACCGACTTCCAGTTGACTGGGGATTTCTGGGTCCAGATGCCCCAGGACGGCACCATGTCGGCGACGTTGTAGTGCGCCATCTCAGCTTCGATCGGCTTCAAGAGTTCCGCGACCGAAGGCTGCGGGCCGCCCTTGCGGAAGCGGATGAAGATGAAGCCCATCCAGATCTCGAGATCGAGCGGCATCAGGCCGAACTCGGTCTTGTCGAGTTCGGGGAAGGAGCGCGGACGGGCGGCGCCACGCAGCGTGCCGTCGAGATTGTAGACCCAGCCGTGGAACGGGCAGACCAGCGCGTTCTTGCAGGTGCCCTGGCTGTCGGCGACGACGCGGCTGCCGCGATGGCGGCACATGTTGTTGAAGGCGCGCACGACGCCGTCCTTGCCGCGCACGATCAACGCGCGCTCGCCGATGACATCCATGGTCAGGTAATCGCCGGCATTCGGCACGTCGGCGACGTGGCCGGCGATCTGCCAGTGGTTGCGGAAGACGTATTCTTTCTCGAGCTCGAGAAGGGCGTTGGAGTGGTAGCTCCACCCCGGCAAACCCCGCCGGTCCCAGTCGTTGGGGATCGCCACGTCACGGAGGTGCGGGTTCATGGAATTGCTCTTCTTTTTGTTGAATACTCATTCAATATAGGCATATTTTGCGTTGAAATGCAATGGTTTGCGGAGATATGCAAATTCCGAAACGGTAGATGCGAAGGCACCCAAGTCGAAAAAATCCCGGAAAATCCGGGCCTTATCCAGGGATGTAAAACAGCGATTCCGAGCCCAGTTCCTTCACCCCGGTGAAGCGTTTTTCGCGGATGGCCGGCCCGTCTAAAGGATCGCTTCAAGCCCGATTCAGCCTGCTGTGTGAGGCCGGTTACAGTCAGCCCGATGTGGCAGGTGCATCAATCCAGCCAATCGGGTGCCGAGCCGCTGTTTCATGGCTGTTACACAGGCAATCGTCACCAATCATTCGGCTGTTACCTGGTGCGGTTATGTTCGTTTCACAGCAAAAAGAAAACATAACGAAGGGAACCGCGATGTTCGCGAAAGTTCAATCCGTGGATACCAACCGCCGCCTGCATGGCCCCGAGCGCAGCGACCGCCGGCCGAAGCTTTCGCTGCGCCAGCGCGCCAGCGACCATCCGATGGTGATGTTCCTGCTGATCGGCGGCTCGGCCTTTGCCAGCATGATGGTGGCGCCGGCCTCCGGTCCGGCTTTCGCCTCGATCAATCCGCCGGCCAATATCGTCGAGGGCGCACCGACGACGCTCAAGACCGCGCGCCTGCCGCTGCCGCAGGTCGATTTCGCCTGCAAGGGCCAGAATTGGGGCGCCGAAAGCGCCGATTGCCTGCGCGCCATCGCCGAGCAGTCCGGCCAGCACAGGGAGCGCGCGGTGCGCATGATTGCCAACGCCGCGCCGCTGACCAACACGCCGAATGTTTTTTGATCTCCCCTGAGCGCGCCCTCCTGCGCTCCAGTCAGGCTCCCGCCGCAAAGTCGGTCGGGAGCCTCTTTTTTTCGGCTCTGTCGGTATTCAGGTGAGGCCGGCCTGCGAAGGGCGGCTTCCTGCGCTTCCGGTGCTCACGTACTTCAAGTACGCTCCGCTCCGGTTCTCGGAATCCACCCTTCTCGACTCGGCCTGACCTGAATCTCGAAAGAGCCTGCGGCGGCGCGAGCTCGAGGCCCGGCTGCGTTTTGCCGCGACCTCACTTCAGATATGAGCGCCGCTGTCGGCTGCGGCTGCGGCTTCGTCGGCCACGGTCGACAGGATGCCGCGGACGTCGAGCGTCGAGAACGGCTTCTCCAGGATTTGCGGCCGTTGCAGCGGCGGTAGCGCCTCGATCTCGGCCTTGGCGCCGATCAGATCGCCGGTCACCAGCACGAAGCGCTTTGCCAGCACCGGCTTCTCGGCAAGCAGTTCGCGATAGATCGCCATGCCGCTGGTGCCGGGCATGCGCAGGTCGGAAAAGACGATGTCGGGCGGCATATGGCCGTTCAGGACCTCGGCGGCGGACGTCCAGCTTGCCACCACGCGCGACTTCAGGCCCATCAGCTCCAATATGTCCGAAAGCGAACCCGCGACATCGGGCTCGTCGTCGATGATCAAGGCATGGCGCAGCCCGCTCGAGCGCGCCGGCCCTTCGCCGGCACTTGCGGCGCCGCCGGCAATCGCGGGCAGTTGCACGACGAAGCGCGCGCCCTGCGGATCCACCTCTTCGAACCAGATGTTGCCGTTATGGCGTTCGACGATCGACTTCGAGATCGACAGGCCGATGCCGGTGCCGACGCCGACCGGTTTGGTGGTGAAATAGGATTCGAAGATGCGCGAGCGGATCGCCTCGGGAATGCCCGGGCCATTGTCCTCGACCGAGAAGCCCGGATTGCCGCGCTCGCTGCGGAAGGTCCGTACCTTGATGCGTCGTTCGCCCTCGGCGCCGGCCAGCGCGTGCTGGCTGTTGATGAGGAAGTTCGCGGCCACCTGCGTGACATGGTCGGCATCGGCCATGGCGAGCAGCGGGCCGTTGGCGAAATCCGTGTCGATGACGATGCCGCTCGAACGCGCGCCATAAGCGGTGACCTCGAGCGCCGAGCGCATCACCTGGTTGAGATCGGTCTCGGCCTGCTCGGTTGGATGCAGGCGCACCATCGACAGGAAGCTCTTGACGATACGGCCGCAGCGTTCGGCGGCGGCGCGCACCTTTTCGGCGCGCACTTTGGTCTGCGGGTCGGCGGCGAATTCGTGCAGGAGCGTCGACTGCGCCACCACCACGGCAAGCGGGTTGTTGAGCTCGTGCGAGACACCGGCGAGCAGCGAGCCCATCGCCGCCATCTTCTCGTTCTGGTGCAGCTTCTCGCGCTGGCGGTTGATCTCCTCCTCGGCCCGGAACTGGTCGCGCAGGTCGCGGATCGAGCCGAAGATCAGGCGGCGGTCGGCAACGCGCATCTCGGTTGCCGTCAGTTCGATCGGAAAGATCTCGCCGGCGGCATTCTGGGTGACGGTCTCCATCCGCTGGCCGACCATCGGCGCGCCGCGGCCCGACATGTAGTCGGCGCCCGAAGTATAGCCCTTGCGGTAATAGATCGGCACGATGGTGTCGAGCAGGTCCTTGCCGAGGATGGCGCTGCGCGGGAAGCCGAACATCTTCTCCGCCGCGGGATTGAATTCTATGATCGAGCCGGCTTCGTCGATGACGATGATGGCGTCGAGCGAGGCCTGCAGCATGGTGCGGCGGATGACTTCGCTGGCATGCGCTTCGGAGGGCGAACGCTCGATGGCGTCGCCGATGGCCAGGGCGATGATGTGCAGCGTCGCCTCTTCCTCGTCCGTCCATTCGCGCTCTGCCACGCAGTCGTTGATGGCGAGCGTGCCCCAGAGGTGGCCATGCGCGAAGACCGAGACCGACAGGAACGATTTGATGCTCTGCTTCTCGAAATCGGTTCTGAGGAATCCGTCTAGGTCGCGCGTGTGGCCGGAGAAGATCTTGCCCTGCCGTTCGTCCTCCTGCAGGCGCTCCAGGAGCGGGTCCTCGTTGATGATCGACTGCAGGATCACGGTGGGCAAGGCGAGCTCGCCGCCGAAATCCGGATCGATCCAGTAGGAATTGACGGACTGGGCGAAGCCTTCGCCCGGCAGCTCGCGCAAGCGGAACAGGATGCCGCGCTGGCAATCCATCTTGCGGCACATCGATTCCAGTATGCCGTCCATTTCGCGCTGCCAGTCGCCGGCCTCGCGCAGCCGGCGCACGACATGCACGGCCGCCATCGCCGCGCCGCCCGGGCGCGAGCCATGCATATCGATGCGTGCCGCCTCAGCAGTCATGGTCAAGCTTCATCCCCATAGCCATATCGGTAAACCATGAAATCCAGCACACAAGCCCCGAAATAGGTCATGGGCCATGTGCTGGATCGCAATGCTACAGCGCTAATGCATGTCGCGCAAAAGTGCGCAGCGGTTTTGCGGCAACGACATGCATCTAAAGAAAGAGTTAAAGCGCGTTGCTTGAATTCGTTTCAACGCGACGCGCTTTAATCGCGTATCCGGAAGGATGCGCAGCGCCGCGGTCAGTTGCCGTCGCTTGTGGGGAGCGAGAAGATATAGCCTTCGCCGCGCACCGTGCGCAGGAACTTCGGGTTGGCCGGATCGGCCTCGATCTTCTTGCGCAACCGCATGATACGGATGTCGACGGCGCGCGAGGATTCCGGATCCTCGACGAAGCCGATCGCCTCGGAAATCGCAGCCCTGGTCAGAAGGCGGTTGGCGCGGGTGAGGAAGACCTCCAGCACGTCGAACTCGCTCTTGGCCATCTCGATGACCGCGCCATTGGCGCCGGTGACCAGGCGGCCATCGAAATCGGCCTGGAAGCCGCCGAAATTCATCAAGCGACGATCGCTGGTCGCGGCTTTGGCCGCCTGCGGTTCGGCCGGCTGCGGCACACGGCGCAGCACGCTGCGCACCCTGGCCAGCACCTCGCGTAGTTCATAAGGCTTGACGATGTAATCGTCGGCGCCAAGCTCCAGCCCGACGATGCGGTCGAGCGCCGTGCCTGCGGCGGTGGCGTAGACGATGCCGATCTGCGTTTTCGAGCGCAGCCAGCGACCGAGCGACAGCCCGTCCTCGCCGGGCATGGCGATGTCCAGAATGGCCAGATGAAATGACTGTTCCTCGAACAAACTCCGTGCGGCCGCGGCATTTTCGGCCGTGGCGACGTCGTAGCCGCTGGCGCCGAGATATTCGGCAACCGCTTCCCGCAGATCCGGTTCGTCCTCGACGACGATAATGCGTGCCTTCACGACGCGCTCGCTCCCGCTTTCAGTGGAAAGTAGATTGGGTATAAACATGATGTCCAGCACTCATCTCGAGTTGTCTGTGGCGGGGTGAAAGAAAATGGCCGCACGATCCGTCATTGCGCTTGTGTCCGTCGCCGATGTGGTGACCGGCGACCTTGCCGATCATCTCGAGCGGCGGGGGCATGACGTGCGCCAGGCGCGCCAGCCCTGGGAAGCGGAATCGCTGCTTTCGGCCGGCGACATCGACGTCGTGGTCGTCGGCGACGACGTCAGCCAGGCGGATGGGCGGGAATTGCTCAAGCGCTATGGCGGTCAAGGCGGGGGCGGCGACGGCGGTCCGGCTTTCATCCTGATCTGCCGGCCGCGCGACCTCGTCGACAAGGTGCTGGCGCTGGAACTCGGCGCCGCCGACGTCGTCGAAAGCCCGCTCAACGTGCGCGAGCTTGCCGCGCGCATCGGCGGCCTGCTGATGCGCCGCGGCAGGGCGGCGGGCGAACTGATCGTCCTGGAGAATACGACCGTCGACCTGCGGTCGGCCATGGTCATGCACCGCTCGGGGACAGAGGATCAGCTCTCGCCCGGGCAAGTTGCGCTGCTCAGGCTGTTTTTGGCGAGCCCCCGCAAGGTGCTGACGCGCGACGACATCATCGCCGCGGCGCCTGCCGAGAATGCCGACGCCTTCGACCGCTCGATCGATTCGCGCATCGTGCGACTGCGCCGCAAGCTCGACACCGAGACCATCACGACGATCCGCGGCGCCGGCTATCGTTTCGATCCGCCGACGCCGCGCGGCGAATGAGATAGCGCGATCAGGGCTGATTTGCTCTTTCGGCATCGGATCCCCCAAAGCCGGTTCCTTTGGGTCCGATGCCCGGCGCTCAGCGAACCACCAAGACGGAGGGGCCCGACGGCAAGTCGGCACTGGCGGTGATTTCGATGTTGGCGGCGCGCTCCTTCATGAGCACGGTCGCGAGCGCGGCAAAGCCGAGCAGGCCTTGCGCGTAGAGCAGTGCGGAAAGCACCGAAGCTGCAAATTTCGTGTTCATATCGCTATCCCCAAAAAATCGGCCCCAAAAAAAAATCGGTATGCGTAGGCGCTTCAAGAAACTCCCGAAGCGCCCGCGCCGCCTACGGAGCCCCCCGTCGCGGCGCGGGCCTTCGGTCCTCTCGGCAGCAAGTAGCCGGAGGGGCCGCGCGTCCTCATCAACCGAAGGCCGACCCGCCAGAGGGCCTTCAGCCGGTGGACACGCAGGCTGGAGATGATCCAGACCGAGGCGATGAACAGAGACATGTGCAGCGTCGAAACCTCGCCAGGGGTCATCGCGGCCAGCGTCGTCACCGGGTAGCCGGCCAATGAGCCGGCGCCGCCGAGGATGATCGCCGCGACGCTGATCCTGAGAAACCAGGAGCGGAGATTCGTTGTCCTGCCCATTTTCGTTTTGCTGTTTCTGTTCCCGTTGCAGCGAGATTGCGATCGCCGTGTATCAGCATCATGCCGCGCGGGCCGTGCTTTGTTGCAACCCGGTATCGAGATTGCCGAAAATGTCTTTATATCAGTGTGATAGGTGAGTTTGTCCCGTGTTTCAGCCTCGCTACCGTTAACCATACCGAACTCGAAAGGAGAATTTCGATTGGCATGGCCGTTAAGATCGAGAAACGGATTCGAAACATAAATGCGCATCAAGCGAAATATGACCGAAACAGGCGGCGACGATAAAGCGGTCCATCGAAATTGAAGCCGGACGAGAACGGCAAAACACACAGAGGGGTCGTCATGCATACCGCCATTTCCGCCAAGCTCATCAACATCACCGCCGCCGCGCTCACCGGCGCTGCGCTGCTCATCGGCAGCAATGCCGCCCATGCCAATCAGGTCGTCGCCAAGGTCTCGCTGTCGCAGCAGATCATGGAAGTCACGGTCGATGGCCGGCCGACCTTCACCTGGAAGGTGTCGACGGGCGACCGGAGCCACATCACGCCGACCGGATCGTTCAAGCCGACCCGCATGCACGAGATGTGGTATTCGAAGAAATACGACAACGCGCCGATGCCGCATTCGGTGTTCTTCAGCGGCGGCTATGCCGTGCACGCCACTTACGCCATCAAGCGCCTCGGACAGCCGGCCTCGCATGGCTGCGTGCGGCTGCATCCGGATGCGGCGGCCGATTTCTACCAGCTTGTCGAGGTTTTCGGCCCGGCCAACACCAGCATCGTGATCGTCAAGTAGCAGGCGGGTTGCCGCCTCCGGTGCTTTAGACTGGAGCTGTGTGGCTACCGCCAAAAAAGAGGCCGGAATTTCCGGCCTCTTTTGTTTTGAGCTGTTCAGCCCGGCAGCGCCGGCATCAGCTTCGGATCGGGCTTCTCGGCGAGATGCGGCAGGTCCTTGCTGGCGATAAAGGTGTAGAACATCGGCACGACGAACAGCGTGAACATGGTGCCGACCAGGATGCCTGTGAAGATCACCAGGCCCATCGAATAGCGGGCCGCGGCGCCCGCGCCGCTGGAGACGATCAGCGGCACGACGCCCAGCGCCATGGCGGCGGTCGTCATCAGGATCGGCCGCAGGCGCACCTTGGCCGAGGCGATAATGGCGTCGCGCCGCCGCATGCCATGTATCTCGCGCTGCTGGTTGGCGAACTCGACTAGCAGGATGCCGTGCTTTGTGATCAGGCCGATCAGCGTGATCAGACCGACCTGGGTGTAGATGTTGAGCGTTCCCAGGCCGATGTTGAGCGGCACGATGGCGCCGAAGATCGATAGCGGCACCGCCATCATGATGATGAGCGGATCGCGGAAGCTTTCGAACTGCGCCGCCAGTACCAGGTAGATGACGACCACGGCCGCGGCGAAGGCGATCAGGATGGTGTTGCCCTGTTCCTTTTCCTGCCGCGACTGGCCGGAATAGTCGATAAAGAAGGTATCGGGCAGGCTCTCCCTGGCGATGTCCTCCAGCGCCTTCAGCCCATCACCGGTGGTGACGCCAGGTAGCGGCAGGGCGGAAATCGTCGAGGAATTCAGCTGGTTGAACTGCTCGATCGCCGCCGGAGAGGCATTGGTGGAGATCTTCACCACCGCCGACAGCGGCACCATCTTGCCGTCGACGCTGCGCACGAAATATTCGCCGAGCTTCTCGGGATTGTCGCGGAACTCCTGCGGCACCTGCGGGATGATGTCATAGCTGTTGGAGTCGCGGTCGAACTGCGCGACTTCGGCGCCGCCGACAAGCAGCGTCAGCGTGTTGCCGATATCGGCGATCGGCAGGTTAAGCGCCGCCGCGCGCTCGCGGTCGATGGTCACCGTCACTTGCGGCGCGTCATAGGCCATCGAGTTCTGCACGACGATGAAGCGGCCGGAGGCCTGTGCCTTGTTCTTGATCTTCTCCGCCTGCTCGAAGACCTCGGAGGGATCGCCGGTGGAGCGCACCACCATGGAGATCGGCAGGCCGCCGCCGGAGCCGGGCAGCGTCGGCGGCGCGAAGACGAAGGCCTCGACGCCGGCAACCTTGGAAAGGCGGCCCTGGATATCGGCCTGCAACTGCTTCGAGCTGCGCTTGCGCTCCGCCCAGTCCTTGAAGGCGAAGCCAACGAAGGCGCCGTTGGTCGCGCCGCCGAAGGCGACTGCCGAGAACTGCGCCCTGGTCTCGGGAATATCCTTCACCAGGCCGAGCATCTGGTTGACGTAGGTCTCGGTGTAGTCCGACGTCGCGTAGCGCGGCGCGGTCACGATCGAGAGCAGGAAGCCCTGATCTTCTTCCGGCGCCAGCTCGGTCGAGGTCTTGGTAAACATGAAGCCGGTAAGGGCGACAAGCGCGACGACAATGATCAGCGTCACCGGCCGGTTCCTGAGCGAAGCGGTAACCGCCCGTTCGTAGACGCGCTCGACACGGCTGAAGGTGCCGTCGACGATGCGCTGGAAGCGGCCATGCGCGCCCGGCTTCAGCAGGCGGGCGGACATCATCGGCGTGATGGTCATGGCGATCAAGCCCGACAGCACCACCGAGCCGGCCAGCGTGACGGCGAATTCGCGGAACAGCGCCCCGGTCAGGCCGCCGGTGAAGGCAAGCGGGGCGAACACCGCGGCCAGCGTGATGGTCATCGCCACGATGGCCGTCGCGATCTCGCGCATGCCGTTGAAGGCCGCCTGCATCGGCGACATGTGGTCTTCTTCCATGTGGCGGTGGATGTTCTCCACCACCACAATGGCGTCGTCGACGACGAGGCCGATCGCCAGAACCATGGCAAGCAGCGACAGAAGGTTGATCGAATAGCCGACTGCGAAAAGGATGAAGCAGACGCCGATCAGCGACAGCGGGATGGTCACGATCGGCATCATCACCGAGCGGAACGAGCCGAGGAACAGAAGGATGACCACGATGACGATGGCGACGGCCTCGCCGATGGTCTTGAACACCTCCTCGATCGAAGCGCTGATCTGACCGGTCGCGTCGTAGACGACCTCGATCGTCATGCCCTTGGGCAGCGTCTCCTGGATCTGCGGCACGAGCTTGGTGACGGCGGCCGCGGTCGTCAGCGGGTTGGCCGCCGGTGTCGGGAAGATAGCGAGGAAGGTGCCGGGCTTGCCGTTGAAGCTCACCCTGGTGTCGGTATTTTCCGCGCCGAGCTCGACACGCGCCACGTCGCGCAGGCGCACGACCTGGCCGTTCGTCGAGCGGATCGGCAGCTCGGCGAAGGCTTCGGGCGTCTGCAGGGTCGAATGCACGGTGATCGAGGACACCACATATTCGTTCTGGGTGTTGCCGGGCGCCGACAGGAAATTCGAGTTGTTGATCGCGGTCAGCACGTCGACAGCCGTGGCGCCGCGCGCGGCCAGCCGGATCGGATCGATCCAGATACGCATCGAATATTCCTGGGCGCCGAAGATCTGGACGTCGGCGACACCTTCCACGGTCGAGATGCGAGGCCGAATGACGCGCTCGATGTATTCGGTGAGCTGCTCCTTGGTCATGTTCGGATTCTGCATCGAGATATACATCATCGCGAACTGCTGGCCGGTGCCCTTGACGATCACCGGATCCTTCGATGCGTCCGGCAAGGTGCCGCGTACGCCCTGGACCTTCGACAGCACTTCGGCCAGCGCGACGTCCGGGTTGGAGCCGAGCTTCATCTGCACCGTCACCGTGCTTGAAGAAGGACGGCTGGAAGAGGTGACGTAATCGATGTTTTCCGTCGAGGCGACGGCGCGCGCGATCGGGGCGGAGATGAAGCCCTGGATCAGGTCGGCGCTGGCGCCGGGATAGGCCGTGGTGATGGTGATAGCCGTCTCGTCGACCTTGGGATACTGGCGGATCGACAGGCCGAAAATGCCCTGGAAGCCCAGAAGCAGGATCATGCAGGCCAGCACGGTGGAAAGCACCGGCCGGCGAATGAAGAGGTCGGAGAAGCTCATGGCTGCTGAACCTGCTTGTTCGCCGATTTGCTGGGATCGATGGTGTTGTCGACGGCGACCGACATGCCGTTGAAGAGTCGGTTCTGGCCGGCGGTAACGACCTGGTCGCCTTCCTTGAGACCTTCAGTGATCTCGACCATGCCGTTGTTGCGGCGGCCGAGCTTAACGAACACCTGCGAGATGACGAGTGCCGGCTGCTGCGCGGCATCGGCTGGCTTGGCGGCTGCATCAGCTGGTTTGGCTGCGTCGGTCGCGGGCTTCGAAGCGTCAGCCGGCTTGGCGGCATCGGCGGCCGGCTTCTGCGCATCGGTTTTGGCGTCCTCCGGCTTTGCCGGGGCTGCGCTGGACGCAGGCTTCGCCGGCTCGACGACGAAGACGAAGTCGCCATAGAGGCTCGACGTCACCGCGGTCTGCGGCACGTCGATGACGTTGCTTTCCTTCGGCAGTTCGACGCGGATCTGCACGAACTGGCCCGGGGTCAGCTTGCCTTCAGTGTTGGCAACCTCGCCACGGATCGAGACCAGGCGGCTCGCCGGATCGATCTTGGGGTCGATGCCGCGAATGGCGCCGGCAAAAGACAGATCCGCCAGGCTGCCGCCAATGCGGATGGTCTGGCCGATCTTCAGCAGCGGCAGCTGCTGCTCGGGAACGGTGAAGTCGACCCGCATCGTGTCGAGGTCCTGAATCGTGACCACCGAGTTGCCCGGCGCCAGATACTGGCCGATATCGATCTTCGGAATGCCGACCGTGCCGTTGAACGGCGCGGACAACTGCTTCTGGTCGAGCACCGCCTGCAGCTTGTTGACCTGCGCGGCCGAGGCGTCCGCCGCGGCGCGCGCGGCATCAAGTGTGGCGTCGGTGCCGACACCGCGCCGCTGCAATTCGATCGCGCGGGTCAGCGCCGCCTGGTCGGAAGCGGCCTGCGCTTTCTGCGCCACCAGATCGGCCTTCTCGACGGCGTCGTCGAGTTGCACCAGCACCGCGTCGGCAGCCACCTTCTGGTTGGCGTGGAAGAGGATCTGCTTGACGATGCCGCTCGTCTCAAGCGTCAAATCGACGCCGCGCACGGCATTGACGGTGCCGATCGCCTCGACACCGGGCGTCCAGTCCGAAGGCTTGACGATCACGGTCGATACAGTCGCCGCCGGCGGCTTCATGGTGGCGAAATACTGCTTGATGCCGGCATCGCGCATGAAATTGAAACCGACGATGCCGACGCAGATCAGGACGAGCAGCAGCAAGAAGCCGAAGATGATGAAAAAGCGCTTCACGGACAGTCCCCCTCGGCCGGCAACCGGCAAAACAATCGATGCCGGGACAGATATCGACGACAAGTCCCGATTTCAAATGGCGGGCGTCTTACTGTACCGTCTGGACGGTCTTGTCAATTCCGCGTAGGCTAATGTAGGGGAGGCGTGATGAGAGCTCGCAGGGCAAATTCGCGCGACAGGATTCTTGCCGCGGCGGCCGATGTGGCGCGCGAGGCAGGACCGGGAAGCCTGTCGCTGGAGGC
This sequence comes from Mesorhizobium sp. CU3, assembly GCF_006442965.1. Classification (GTDB taxonomy): domain Bacteria; phylum Pseudomonadota; class Alphaproteobacteria; order Rhizobiales; family Rhizobiaceae; genus Mesorhizobium. The sequence goes on from NZ_VFWX01000022.1 coordinate 28,645, forward strand.
CGTCGCGACCCGCGCCGGCGTGTCGAAGGGCGGCCTGCTCTATAATTTCCCGACCAAGGCCAAGCTGATGCAGGGGCTGGTCGAGAATTATCTCAGCGACTTCCGGAAGGCGCTGGAAGCCCGCGCTGCCGAAGCCGACCATGAAGGCATGCTCGCGGCCTATATCAAGCTGTCGGCCGACGATTGCGAGCAGCCGAAACCCTCGGCTTCCTGGATGTTCTCGGCGATTGCCGAGGATCCGGATTTCCTGACGCCGATAAAAGCCTTCAAACGACAGCTGTTCGAACGGCTGAAGGAGCAGACCGACGACCTCGGCTCGCTCTTGGTCTGCTTTCTCGCCATCGAGGGCATGCGCAGCATGAACCTGTTTGACTCTGACGTGCTGTCGCAGGGCGAGCGCGAGTTGCTGGTTGCTTCCCTGCTGAAGATAGCCGGATAGGTCACCAAACGGTTCGGTTGCTACCAAACGGTCTGGTGGTGACCAAACGGTTGGTAGTGACCAACTGGTTTGGTAGTGACCAAACTGGTTAAGAGCGTCACACCAGCTTCATCCTCGGGTCATAGCGTCCTCCCGGTTCTTTGCCGCAATGCAATTGGAGTGGGACAATGGTGGACGTAGTATCCAGTGAGGCGGGTATCCCGAGACCGGATCATCCGCTTGAACAATCGAGCGGCGCGAAATGGTTCCTGCCGGCCTTCGGCGTGCTGGTGCTCGTCGGCATCGTCTATGTCGGCTATGCGCTGAGCCAGGACCTGGCCATCGCCAAGACCGTGCCGTGGATCCTACTCGGCATAGCGCTGCTGATTGCGCTGGGCTTCGAGTTCGTCAACGGCTTCCACGACACCGCCAACGCTGTCGCCACCGTCATCTACACGCGGTCGCTCCCGGCCGAGTTCGCCGTCATGTGGTCGGGCCTCTTCAACTTCCTCGGCGTCTTGACCTCCAGCGGCGCGGTGGCGTTCGGTATTCTGTCGCTGCTGCCGGTCGAGCTCATCCTGCAGGTCGGCTCGTCCTCCGGTTTCGCCATGGTGTTCGCCCTTTTGGTCGCCGCCATCCTGTGGAACCTCGGAACCTGGTTCCTCGGCCTGCCGGCTTCGAGCTCGCACACCATGGTGGGCTCGATCATCGGCGTCGGCCTCGCCAACCAGTTCATGGCGCCGGCTGGGAGCGCCACCAGCGGCGTCGAATGGGGGCAGGCGACCAATGTCGGCATCACGCTTCTGGTGTCACCGATCGTCGGCTTCTTCGCCGCCTTCATCCTGCTCTATGTGATGAAGCTGCTGGTCCGCAACAAGGCGCTCTACGAGGCTCCGAAGGGCAACACGCCGCCGCCATGGTGGATCCGCGCGCTTTTGATCTTCACCTGCACCGGCGTCAGCTTCGCGCATGGCTCCAATGACGGCCAGAAGGGCATGGGCCTGATCATGCTGATCCTGATCGGTGTAGTGCCGACCGCCTATGCGCTGAACCGCACGCCCGACATCAATTATCTCGACGCCTACAAGGCGGCTTCCGTTTCGGTCGAGCAGGCGCTGGGCAAATATGTGAAGCCCGGCGTTACGGTCGCGGATGCCGCTGCCGCCAAGGCGGCCGTGCAGGAAGCAGTGCGCACCAAGACGTGGACCGACCAGACGACGCTCGCGCTGCAGACCTATATCCACAACACCACGGCTGAGCTTAATCCCTACGCCACGGTCGAGAAGGTGCCGACCGACCTGGTCAGCAATGCGCGCAACGACATCTACCTGATCGGCGAGGCGCTGAAGCTGATCGACAAGAAGCAGTTGCTGCCGATGCAGCCCGACGACCTCAAGGCGGTGACCGACTATCACAAGGCGGTCGACAACGCGACGAAGTTCATCCCGCTCTGGGTGAAGGTCGCGGTGGCGCTGGCGCTCGGGCTCGGCACCATGGTCGGCTGGAAGCGCATCGTCGTCACCGTCGGCGAAAAGATCGGCAAGAGCCACCTGACCTATGGCCAGGGCGCCGCGGCCGAATTGGTGGCGATGGTCACGATCGGCATGGCCGACCGGTTCGGCCTGCCGGTCTCGACCACCCATGTGCTCTCGTCCGGCGTCGCCGGCACGATGGCGGCCAACGGCTCCGGCCTGCAGTGGTCGACCGTGCGCAACCTTTTGCTGGCCTGGGTGCTGACGCTGCCTTGCTCGATCGCCTTGGCCTTCGTGCTGTTCATCATCTTCCGCCAGGTGTTCTGAGCACAGTTTAGAAACGCCAGGGCCGCCGACGGCGCCGTTCGCGGCGCTGTTCCCTTATGAACTTAAGATCAGCCGTCGACTGCGGCATCGAAGAAGATCTCACCACAAAAGAAAACCCGCCGGTCGACCGACCGGCGGGTCTTCTTTTACGGGGGAGTATCAGGTCGGGTCTTCGCGGTGCAAATCGTGGATAGCGACGCCTTCGACATTGGTCGGCAGCATCAGCCACTTCTTGTGGCGCAGCGTGCGCTCGGTGTCCTCCAGGCCCATCTCCCAATGTTCGCGCATCGAGGTGCCGGAGAATTCATAGTCCTTGGCGTGGCCCTCATAGCCTTTGTGCTGGTAGATCAGGTGGACGATGTTGACGACGCCGGCGTTGGAATAGTCGGCGATCAACTCCCTCTCGCCGTCCTTGAGCTGCTCCGGCGGCACGCGCTTCAATGCATCGAGCAGCTTCATCTTCAAGGCATGAATGCGCTGGAAATTGTCGGTGTTCTGGCGCGTGCGGCTTGAATACATGATGTCCTTGTGGCGCGACAGGACGTCGGCCATGCCGCGCGGTAGCACGCCGCGGGCGCTGAACAGGTCGACCTGGAAGACCAGCGAGGAGCGGTCTTCTTCCTGGTCGAGCAGATATTGCAGCGGCGTGTTGGAGACGATGCCGCCGTCCCAGTAATATTCGCCTTCGATGCGGATCGAGGGGAAGGCCAGCGGCAGCGCGCCGCTGGCCATGATGTGCTCCGGCCCGATGCGCACCTTGTCGGTGTCGAAATAGACGAAATTGCCGGTCCGCACGTTGACCGCGCCGACGCTCAACCGCTTCTTGCCGTCGTTGAGCACATCGAAATCGATCAGGCTCTCAAGCGTGTCCTTCAGCTCGGCCGTGTCGTAGAAGCTGGTGGCGCCTTCGGCGCCCGAGAGCTGGAACCACGGATTGGGATTGCGCGGCTTGAAGAAGCCGGGCTGGCCCATCGCCATCGTCATGAAGGACGAGGTCTGGTTGCGGATGTCGCGATAGAGGTCGCCTTCGGGCGTATAAGCCCAGATCTTGCGGCCGGAGATCGTCTGCCAGAACTGTTCCAGCCGCTGCAGGCGGCGGCTCGGCTCATTGCCGGCGATGATCGAGGCGTTGATGGCGCCGATCGAGACGCCGGATAGCCAGGTCGGCTCGCAGCCGGCGTCGGCAAGTGCCTGGTAGACGCCTGCCTGGTAGGCGCCGAGCGCGCCGCCGCCCTGGAAGACCAGGGCGATGCGGTCATATTGCGCGGTGATTTCGGCGATGGTGGCGGCGGCCGCCTTGTTGCGGGTGCGCTCAAGCACTGACTTTCTCCAGATGGGCGGCGCCGGCGGCCTGCTGGCCGTGGTCGGCGAGGTAATCATGCACGACTTCGCCGAGGCCAAGCGTCAGATCGGCTTTGAAGTGAACCGCCGAGACGATGTCGAGCACCGGCAGCTTGGCCACGTCGGCCATGACATGCGGGCGCAGGTCGAGCGCGGCCGGCGCCGTCCAGGCTTCCTTCAGCGTGATGTCGGTGAGGTAATAGCGCACCAGCTCGCAGATGCGCGGGCTGCCGTCGACATGCGGGATGATCTTGATCAGGAAATTGGGCGCGGCGAGCGCTGCAAGCACCTGGTCGTGGTCGGCCTCGCGATGCTTGTAGCCCATCGTGCCGGTGGCGCAGAGCACGCTGCCGTAGTGCAGCGTTCCGACAATCACTTCGCCTTCATGGACGATCTTGGGCTTGGCGAGCTTCTTTGGGAAACCCCAGAGCTCGCGGCCGCCGGCGATCGGCGCATCGTCGTCGAGATACATGGAATGGACGAAGCCGCCATGCTGTCCACGGTAGCGCACCGGAATGACCTGGCCGGTCTCGGTATAGTCGCCGAAGCCGGTCGAATCCGGCATGCGGATGAATTCGTACTTGACCAGCGGCTCGTCGATCTCGAGCGGCGCCGGCACGACGGCCTCGAGCGCTTCGCGCGTCGTGCGGTAGGTGATGATGATGTATTCACGGTCGAAGAAACGGTAGGGGCCGGGCGGGAAGGACGGGTTGGTGAGCGGCATCGCATAGGCGCGCCTCACGACATCGGCGATTTCCATGGCTGGTGCCCCGAAGGTTTGAAATGACCCCGCGCGAATGCGCTGGCAAGTATGTTGCATGGCAGCATGACAGTGCCGTGTCAGCGTCGCGACGGACCACCCGCAAGCCGGCAAAGCCTTTGCCGGGCTGTAATAGCGCCGACACATGGCTGTGGCATTGTCATGCTGCAGCGCACAAACTATGTGCCTTCCAATTGCCTGCCTTCCTCCCTCCTGTCGCGAGATCTCCCATGGGTTCCCTGTCTTCGAAGAATGCGCTCGTCACCGGCTCGACCAGCGGTATCGGCCTGGCAATCGCCCGCGCCTTCGCCGCCGAGGGCGCCAACGTCACCATCAACGGCCTGGGCGACGCCGCGGCGATCGAGCAGGAGCGCGCCGGCATCGAGAAGGATTTCGGCGTCAAGTGCCGCTATTCCGATGCCAACATGATGGACGGCGCCGCCGTCACCGCCATGATCCACGATGCGGAGGCCGCCTTGGGCAGCCTCGACATCCTGGTCAACAATGCCGGCATCCAGCATGTCGCGCCGATCGAGGAGTTTCCCGACGACAAGTGGGAGGCGATCATCCGCATCAACCTTCTGGCCGCCTTCTACGCCATCAAGGCGGTGGTGCCCGGCATGAAGAGCCGCAAATGGGGCCGCATCATAAACACGGCTTCGGCGCATGCGCTGGTCGCTTCGCCGTTCAAGTCGGCCTATGTCTCGGCCAAGCACGGCATTGCCGGCCTGACCAAGACGGTGGCGCTGGAAGTGGCGCAAAACGGCATCACCGTGAACGCCATCGCGCCCGGCTATGTCTGGACGCCGCTGGTCGAAAAGCAGATCCCCGACACGATGAAGGCGCGCGGCATGACCGAGGAGCAGGTCAAGCACGACGTGCTCTTGGCCGCGCAGCCGACCAAGGAGTTCGTCACCGTCGAGGAACTGGCCGCGCTGGCGCTGTTCCTGTGCTCAGACGCCGCCAGGCAGATCACAGGCACGACGCTGCCGATGGATGGCGGCTGGACGGCGCAGTAAAGCGCGGCTTCCCGAACGCAATCAGGACAGGTTGTACATCAGGTGTCCGGTCCACCAGCCCGAATTGCTGGTGAAGCGGATGAGCAGCAGGCCGATGCCGGAAATCAGCGCCGCCCAGTAAAGCGGCGTGCCGACCTTCCAACGGTCGTCGTCGGGCGCCTGTTGTTGAAGACTGCGCCCGGTGCCGATGAGGCCGACGAGCAGGCCGATGTTCAGCACGATGTCGAGAATGACGGAGCCCCGGCTATCATATTCATGCGAGGGTATGCATAGGCGGTAGACGAAGGTGACGATCAAAAGGGCGGCGATCACCCTGAGTGTCGTCCAAGGCAAAGGCTTGCTTGAGCTCATATCCGGCATGGTCCCCCTCCGCTGAAAGCCGGATGGACTGATACCATGCGCCTGGCCGACCCAGCGTGAGCCGGATAACAAAATCCGGCGCAACCGAGCTCAATCGCCACGGATGCGATCACTTTAGCGTGAGCAAGAAAATTCCGCCGGCCGGGAATAAATGGCGGGGTCCGCCGGTCTTCAGGGCATGCGCCGTATCGAGCGCAGCAGCAGGAGACCCAGCATGAAGCGGCATGAAGACAGACTGATCGCGACCGAAGAGGGCGAAGGTATCAGCCGCCGCCGTCCTTCGGAGCGGGCGACCTGGGCGCATCTTTTCTGGGCCATACCACCGCGCCGCCGGCCCTGATCCGTGCCGATCGCAACCATCGAGACCTACGACCATGACGGCGAGCATCCCATTGCAGCCAGCGATGCGCCGTTCGCTTCCGAGGCGCGCCTTGCTTACCAGACACTTGACTCCGGTGACCCCAATGCCTTCACCTCCCCCGAAGCAGGCGCCGTCGCCTGCGGTCGCAATCTTCGCCCGCACGGACAGGGACAGGTCGCCGCCATCCGGTGAGGGTGGCCGCAAATCCCTTTCGGGAGCGCCTGGCGGTGGAACGGTGTTGAGCGAAAAGGTCCTGGCCGCGCGTTTTGCCGAAGTGGTGCTGCCGCATCTCGGCGACGCGCTGTCGCTCGCGCGCTGGCTGACCGGCAACACCGCCGATGCCGAGGATGTCGTGCAGGAAGCCTGCCTCAAGGCGCATGCCGGCATTGCCGGCTTTGCCGGCGGCAATGCGCGCGCCTGGCTGCTCACCATCGTGCGCAACGCCTCCTATACGTGGATGGCGCGCAACCGTCCGCGCAGCGTCGTCGCCGTCGGCGATCTTGGCGATCTCGACGATGTGTCGCCGCCGCCCGACAATGACGCGGACAGTCCGGAAGCGGCGCTGATCGCCAAGGCGAATTCGGCTGCCGTGGAAGCGGCAATCGCAAGACTGCCGCAAGCTTTCCGCGAGACGCTGGTGCTGCGCGACATGAACGGCCTCAGCTACCGCGAGATCGCCGCGATGCTCGGCGTGCCGCAAGGCACGGTGATGTCGCGGCTGGCACGCGCCCGCGGCCTGCTGATAAGCGAACTTGGAGGGCGCCATGAGCCCGCTTGAAAATGGCCCGCACGAGGACGGATTGCCGCAAGACCCGCAGGATATGAAGTTGATGATCCACGCCCTTGTCGATGGCGAGCTCGACGCCGCGGCAGCGCTCGCCGTCGAGCGCCGCATGGCCGCCGATCCGGAACTGGCCGCCGAGCATGCGCGGCTCGTCGCTCTGCGCGGCGCGCTTGCTAACGTGCCGCGCCCCGCCGTCAGCGACGATTTCCTGGCGCGCATCGCGGCGATCGCCGAGGTGAAGGGAGCCGATGAGGCGGAGCAGACCGGCGCCGTGAAGGTGGATGCGTCCACGCCGCCGCAACAGCAGCAAGGCCAGGTCATTGCGATACGGCCGCGCGCGCCGCGCTGGTTGAACTCCTTCGATTGGCGCCAGATGGCGGCCTCGATCGTGCTCACGGCGTTGCTGGCCAGCGGCGCAACGCAATGGCTGACGACGGCGGACAATGGCTCCGACAGTTTTGCCGTCGCCGTCGCCAACGGCCATCGCCGCAGCCTGCTTGCGGCAACCCCGGTCGACATCGTCTCGTCCGACCGCCACACGGTGAAGCCATGGCTCGACGGCCGCATCGGTGTGTCGCCGCCGGCGCCCGACATGGCCAAGGACGGCTATGCGCTGCTCGGCGGACGCGTCGAGGTGATCGGCGACAGGCCGATGCCGGCGCTGGTCTATCGCCACCACGAGCATCTGATCACGCTGGTGGCGGCGCCGCGTCAGAACGAGGCGAAATCGATGCCGGTGGCCGACGATCTTTCGGCCGGCGGCTTCCTGCTCGTGCACTGGACCGACGACGCCTTTTCCTACTGGGCGATCTCGGATGCAGACCGGCAGGCGCTGGACGACTTCGTCTCCCGCTTCCGCGCGGCGATCATCGCCAATCCGGCAGCGGGTAGCCCCGGTTAGGGGAGGGAACTTTCTCGCCGCTATTTTGAGGCCGACAAGCTGGTTGGCCGAAAGGCAGATGCCTGTCCGTCCGGGACAATAGCGCCACAGCACCGCCTGGCCCCTCGGCACACAAGTGATAAGTCAAGATTGACTTTGGTATGTTATACACGCCGCGTTCTCGGGGCGGATACGAGCCGATGGATCAGGAAAGAGTTCTAGCAGCAGTCCTCTTGGCTGATGTCGCGGGCAGCGTGCCGCTCTATGAGCGCATCGGCGACGATGCCGCGCTGCAACAGATTTCTGATTGCCTCGATGCGATCCGCGAGATCGTCGCCCGGAACGGCGGCGACTTCATTTACTCGAAGGGCGATGATGTGCTCAGCCTGTTCGAGAGTTCGGAGGCGGCGCTGATGGCCGTCTGCGAAATCAGCCATCAACTGCCGAAAGAACCTTTGATCGCACGGATCGGATTGCATTTCGGCCCGGTCATCCGCGCGCGGGGCGCGGTATTCGGCGACGTCGTCAATGTCACAGCAAGGTTGTCCAGCACGGCCAACCCCGGGGAGGTCCTGATCAGCCAGAGCTTCTTCGAAGCCCTTTCCGCGGGCAGCCGCAGTAGCTTGCGGCTCCTCGACAAGATGGCTTTCAAGGGAAAGCAGGAACTCTTCGATGTCTATACGCTGAGGAGCGATGATGGGGTCCTCAGTACGCACATCGCCGACCGGGGCACCTTTGTCGACAGGCGCTCCGCCCTGCCGCCGCAGATCAATCTGGTCATCCGCTATGAAGATCAGATGCGATCCTGCGCAAACAACGAATTGGTGACGATCGGCCGATCTCCGGAGTGCGATATCGTAATCCAGCGGCCCTGGGTCTCGAGGCACCACGCGAGCTTCAACATTTCGAACGGCAAGGCCCGGCTTATCGAGCGAAGCTCGTCGGGCACATTTGTGTCGATGGCATCCGGCCACGAGGTATTCGTGCGCCGCGAAGATATCCTTCTCTTCGGTTCCGGCGTCATCTCGCCAGGGCGCAGATCGTTCCTCGGCGACGCCCAGGTCCTTCACTACGAAATTGTCTCAAGCTGAACCGCTGCATCCCCTGAAGGAAATGGTGATCCCGACAGGAATCGAACCTGTGACCTACAGATTAGGAATCTGCCGCTCTATCCTACTGAGCTACGGGACCACGCGGCCCGACACATAAACGCTTCGGGCCGGTTCGCCAAGGGGAGTCTGAAACCCGATCGGGCGGCCGTCTTTCAACACGCGGCCGCCCTTGGTTGCCAGGCCCGCGCCGCTCAGGCCGCCAGCGCGGTTTCGGCCAGCTTCACCCAATAGCTCATGCCGTGCGGGATGACCTCGTCGTTGAAGTCGTAGGCCGGGTGGTGCAGGCCGGCGGTGTCGCCGTTGCCGATGAAGATGAAGGCGCCGGGGCGGGCTTCCAGCATGTAGGAAAAGTCCTCGCCGCCCATCACCGGCTGGATGGCGCGGTGGACATGGTTGTCGCCGGCGACGCCGGCGGCGATGTCGCCGGCAAAGACCGTCTCCTCGGCATGGTTGAAGGTGACGGGGTAATTGGCGTCGTAGTCGACCTCGATGGTGGCGCCGAAGGCGGTGGCGATGCCGGCGCAGATGGCGCGCATGCGCTCTTCCGCCTTCTTGGCGACGTCCTTCTTCAGCGTGCGCACCGTCCCGGCGATCTCGGCGCTTTCGGGGATGACATTGTAGGCGTCGCCGGCATGGAATTTCGTCACGGAGACGACCACGGCCTCGACCGGGTCGGTGGTGCGCGAGGCGATCGTCTGCAGCGCCACGACCAGCTGGCTGGCGATGACGATCGGGTCGATCGTGCCATGCGGCATCGCCGCATGGCCGCCGCGGCCCTTGACGGTGATGGTGAATTCGGCGGTCGCGGCCATGATCGGGCCGGGCTTGATGGCGAATTGGCCGACGGGCAGTCCAGGCATGTTGTGCATGCCGAACACTTTGGCGATGCCGAAGCGCTCCATCATGCCGTCCTTGACCATCTCGTTGCCGCCGCCGCCGCCTTCCTCGGCCGGCTGGAAGATCACCGCCACGGTGCCGGCGAAGTTGCGCGTCTCGGCGAGATATTTGGCCGCACCCAGAAGCATCGCGGTGTGGCCGTCATGGCCGCAGGCATGCATCTTGCCGGATACCGTCGAGGCCCAGGGCTTGCCGGTGATCTCTTCGATAGGCAGCGCATCCATGTCGGCGCGCAGACCGATGGCCGGGCCGTCGCCCTTGCGCCCATGGATGACGCCGACGATGCCGGTCTTGCCGAGCCCTCTCACCACCTCGTCGCAGCCGAAGGCCTTCAGCTTTTCGGCAACGAAGTCGGCGGTCTGGAAGACGTCGAAATTCAGCTCCGGTGTCTGGTGCAGGTGTCGTCGCCAGCCGGCGACTTCTTCCTGCATTTCCGCGGCGCGGTTCAGAATCGGCATTTTTTCGTCCATTTCCTGGTTGGGGCGGCGGTTCAGACCCGCTGCTCAGCAATCATGATTTTCAATTGTGAATGTCTGGCATTTTGCCATTTTGGCGTCACATAGGGTAAATAGCACCGCAAGCATGCGGTCCGGAGTCGAGGGACTGGCCGCATTGTGTTGGCGACCGCGTAACGAAATCTTACGGACCCAGCAGCGATTACGGCAAGAGGCGATTTCGGATTTGATCATGCGGCAGAGGCATTTCCTCAACCTATTGCTGGCAGGCGCGCTGGCGCTTCCGGCATTTGCCGGCGCTGTCCGCGCCAATCCGGTGGTGCTGTTCGATCTGAAGAGTGGCTCCATTTTGGAGCATCAGGACGCCTTCAAGCGCTGGTATCCGGCCTCGCTCAGCAAGCTGATGACGGCCTACGTCACCTTCCGCGCCATCCAGGCCGGCGAGGTCGCGCTCGATTCGCCGATCAAGGTGACAAAGCATTCGGCCGGCGAGCCGCCGAGCAAGATGGGCTTCAAGCCCGGCTCGGTGATGCGGCTCGACAATGCGCTGAAGATGATGCTGGTCAAATCGGCCAATGATATCGCCATGGCGGTGGGCGAGAATATCGGCGGCTCGCAGGCGGCCTTCGCCGACCGCATGAATGCCGAGGCGGCACGGCTCGGCATGGTCGGCACGCATTTCGTCAACCCGAACGGGCTCTATTCGCCGGAGCAATACACCACGGCCCGCGACCTTGCCGTGCTGGTGACGGCGCTGCGCAGCGATTTCCCGCAATATGCGCCGTGGTTCTCGATCGAAGGGCTGGCTGTCGGCAAGAAGGCGATCCCCAACTACAACCTGTTGATCGGCCGCTATCCCGGCGCCGACGGCATGAAGACCGGCTTCGTCTGCTCGTCCGGCTTCAACATGATCGGCTCGGCGACGCGCAACGGCCGCACGCTGGTGGCCGTGGTGCTCGGCGAGAAATCGGCCGTCAGCCGCGCCGAGACGGCGGCAAAGCTGCTCGACCAGGGGTTCGACACGCCGGCGGCGGGTTCGACGACGCTGGCGGCGCTGAAGCCCTATGGGGACACGCTGTCGCCCAACGACATGCAAGACGAGATCTGCAAGAAGAAGCCGAAAGAGGAGCAGTCCGAGGCAGCCCCCGAGGTCGCCGCCAAGGATAAGCCGAAGTCGCCTTACCAGGTGAAGCTCGACCATCCGACGCTGATCGCGGTCGGGCTCGGCGGCGCTACCGGTCCGGCGCCGAAGGCTTTCGTCGACCAGACCGACCAGAACTATGCCGATGTGCCGCTGCCGAGCTGGCGGCCCGACAGACCGGCGCCGACCGGCGCCGAGCCGCTGGCGACCGGAACGGCCAATGCCGCCGCGCAGGGCGACCAGCCGGTCAAGGCGGCGAACTAGGCTCGTGGCAGGCTTTCCGATCCCCGTCTCGGTGCTCACCGGTTTTCTCGGCGCCGGCAAGACGACGCTGCTCAACCGGCTGCTGAAGGATCCGCAGCTAACCGACACGGCTGTCATCATCAACGAGTTCGGCGAGGTGGCGATCGACCATCTGCTGGTCGAGCAGGCTTCCGACGGCGTCATCCAGCTTTCCGACGGCTGCCTGTGCTGCACGGTGCGCGGCGACCTCGTCGACACGCTGGCCGACCTGGTCGACCGGCTGCAGACTGGCCGCATCGAAAAGCTGGCGCGGGTTGTCGTCGAGACCACCGGCTTGGCCGATCCGGCGCCGGTGCTGCAATCGATCATGGCGCATCCGGCGCTGGTGCAGGCGTTCCGGCTCGATGGCGTCATTACAGTGGTCGATGCGGTCAACGGCGAAGCGACGCTCGACGCGCATGTCGAGGCTCTCAAGCAAGCCGCGGTCGCCGACCGCATCGTGCTGACCAAGACCGATCTGGCGGACGCGGCCGATATCGAAGCCTTGCGGACGCGGCTAAGGCAGGTCAATCCGGGCGCGGTGGTTCTCGGCGTCAACGATGCCAATGCTGCGGCGCTGTTCAATTGCGGTCTCTACAACCCCGAGACCAAAAGCGCCGACGTGCGGCGCTGGCTGGGCGAAGAAGCCGCGCATGATCATCACCATGATCACGGTCACCGCCACGATGACGGTCACGGTCATCACCACGGCCATGATCACCACCGCCACGATGCACGCGTGCGCTCGCATTCGCTGGTGCATGACGGACCGGTGCCGTTCTCGGCGATCGAGATGTTCCTCGACCTGCTGCGTTCCACGCATGGCGACAAGCTGTTGCGCATGAAAGGCGTCATCGAGCTGATGGAGGATCCGTCGCGCCCGCTGGTCATCCATGGCGTGCAGAAGATACTGCATCCGCCGGCGCGGCTGCCGGCCTGGCCGGATGGCCAGCGCGGCACGCGGCTGGTGCTGATCACGCTCGACATGCCGCAAGATTACATCCAGCGCCTGTTCGCAGCCTTCACCAACAAGCCGTCGATCGATACGCCGGACCGCGCGGCGCTCGAGGCCAATCCGCTGGCTATCGCCGGGATGTAACCAAACTCTGCTGGCTCAGGCCGCGCTGCCGCGTTCGACGAGGAAGCGGTGCCCGCCGGTCATTGCCGCCGTCTCGACCAACTGGTGGCCTGCATCGGCGCAAAAGGCCGGGATGTCGATGACCGCCAGCGGATCGGTGGTTTCCAGCCACAGCCTGCTGCCTGGCCGCATCGCCGCCAGCCGCCTGCGGGCCTTCAGCACCGGCAGCGGGCAGTTCAATCCCTTGAGATCGTAGGTGGCAGGCTGCTTTGCCAAGCGGAGTGCTCTCAGCCGCCGAACATGCCGAGCAGCTTCTTCTTCAGCTTCGAGACGGTGCCCTGGTCGGCGTCGGCCGCCTGCTGCGGCTGAGCCGGCGTGGGCTCGACACCCGCGGTGACGACCGGCTGCTGGGCAGCCTGCTTGGCGGCTTCCTTTTCAGCCAATGCCTGAGCTTTCGCGGCCTCCTTGGCGGCCTTGGCCGCCTCGATCGCCGCGACGCGCTGCTCCTCGGCCTTGCGCTTGGCCTCCTTCTCGGCGTCGAGCGCGGCCATCTTGCGGCCGGCAGGCGAATCGATGCGGCCCATGCGGGTCGTCTCGGTCACCGAACCGTCGGCGTTCATCGACGGCGGGTCGATCGGCACACGCTCGCCGCGGGCGCGGCGCTTCGACCAGTCGGAAACGATGCTGGCTTCCTTGACGCCGGCAATGGTCGGCTTCGGCGGCGGATTGCTCGAATTCACGGCCGAATTGAAGGCCGCATCGTAGCTCTTCTCGTAATTGGCGTAGGCGACTTTCAGCGAGTCCGGCTGCGTCGTCGCCGGGCACGGGCCGGTCGGGTTGAAGGCGGTGCCCTCGGGCGCGACCTGGTTGAAGACGTAGCGCTTTTCGCAAACGTCGACTTTCGGCGGCACCTTGGTGATCTCGAAATTGTCGTAGCCGACCTTCAGCATCTTCCAGAACTCGTAATTCGGGTCGTTGCGATAGCGCGCCATGTTGGCGGCGGTCATGCGGAAGGGGAAGGCCTGGATCTGGAACTCGGTCTGGCCGCCCTGGAAGGCGTCGCGGCCGAAGGCATAAATCTGCTCGATCTGCGCATCCGTCATCGAATAGCAGCCCGACGACGAGCAGGCGCCGTGCACCATCAGGTTCTGGCCCGTGCGGCCATTGGCGCGGTCATAGGCATTGGGAAAGCCGATGTTGAAGGACAGATGGTAGCTCGAGCGCGGGTTCATCTGCGACGGCCGCACCGTGTAGAAGCCCTCCGGCGCCTGGCGGTCGCCCTCGGTGTATTTCGGGCCTAGCTTGCCCGACCATTTGCAGATGTCGTAGGTGGCAACGAGATCGTAGCGGCCGTTGGTCTTGGCCTTCCAGATCTCCAGCTTGCCTTCTTCCTTGAAGATGCGCGCCATCACCGAGGAGGTGCGCACCATGCCCTTGGCCTGCATGTCGGCAAGGATCTTGTCCGGCAGCGGCTTGTTGGCCTCCGGCGCAAAATCCTTCATCGACGAATCGTTGCAGCCGGCGACGCCGATCGCGGCAATCAGGACTCCGGTGCGGGCAAGCTTGGCAAACATCGGTACGGCTATGTCTTTTCTCTCGGGCCAACGGCTCCCGGCATTGCCGGCCCGCAGGCTGAACACCAGTGGACCGTAAGCCCGTTAACCTTGAAATTTCCTTACCGCAAGCCTCGACCGGAAATCCGGGCCAACCCCTCGCGACAATCCCATTGAGCCGAATGCGGCGGCATTTTTGTGGCGGAATCTTGCCCGGCCGCCACTTTGCCGTGTGCTGGCCGGCACAGTTCCAGGGCGATTATACGTTTTGGCAGCTCCAGATTGGCGCAGACTAGACTATGTCGCCACCCTCGTCATTGCCGTCGGCATTGCCATCGTCCGCCGGCGGCTGGGAACTCGCTTGTTGAGCCGTCAGCGTTTGCAGGCGGGCCGCCTTGACCAGCGTGGGTTTCTCGTATTTCGCCATCTCAAATCCCCCTGAAACGAAAAGCTTAATTAGCAGCCGTTAAAGCGGGGTGTCTATCGCGACCCTGGCCCAAAGCACGGGATGGGCCAGAGCGTTTTACCGTTTCATGGAAACGGCGAACCGCTCTATCTCTTTGTTTTTACGCAATTTCGCACGGAGGGCGACGGCGAAGTCGCCGCGCCTGACCGCTCACGTTCTTCCTGGAATTGCTCTAGAGGCTGCGACCCATCGCCAGGTATTTCTCGCGGCGCTGCTCGCGGAAATCGGTGTTGGCGCCGGCAAAGTCCTTCATCGTCTTGGCGATGAGGTCGCCGGTCGAGGCGATCACCGTTTCCGGGGCGCGCTGGGCGCCGCCCATCGGCTCGGGAACGATGGCGTCGATGATCTTCATTTCCAGAAGATCCTGCGCGGTGATCTTCATGTTGGTCGCTGCATCCTTGGAACGGGTGGTGTCGCGCCACAGGATCGAGGCCGCACCCTCCGGCGAGATCACCGAATAGATGGCGTGTTCCAGCATGTAGACGCGGTTGGCGGTGGCGATGGCGATGGCGCCGCCGGAGCCGCCTTCGCCGATGACCACCGAGATCGATGGCACTTTCAGCGACAGGCAGGCCGACGTCGAGCGGGCGATGGCCTCGGCCTGGCCGCGCTCCTCGGCGCCGACGCCGGGATAGGCGCCGGCAGTGTCGACCAGCGTCAAAAGCGGGATCTGGAAGCGGTCGGCGAGTTCCATCAGGCGCACCGCCTTGCGGTAGCCCTCGGGCCGCACCGAGCCGAAATTGTGCTTGATGCGGCTCGCCGTGTCGGAGCCTTTTTCCTGGCCGATCACCGCGACGGGCTCGCCGCGGAAGCGCGCAAAGCCGCCGACGATCGCCTGGTCGTCGCCGAAATTGCGGTCGCCGGCCAAGGGCGTGAAGTCGGTGAACAGGCCCTTGATGTAGTCGACGCAATGCGGGCGGTCCGGATGGCGCGCGACCTGCACCTTCTGCCAGGGCGTGAGCGCCTTGTAGAGGTCGCGCAATGCGTCGCGCGAGCGCTTCTCCAGCCTGCTGATCTCCTCCGCGACATCGACGGCCTCGCCATTCTCGGCAAGCTTCTTCAGCTCAAGGATCTTGAGCTCCAGATCCTGCACCGGCTTTTCGAAGTCGAGGTAGTTATACATGCTTGAGCGGACCGATCCGTCGGAAGGCAAGGACTGGCGGAACCGCTGAAATGCCGGCTCCGGGCGGTGGAACGTCGCCCTCACATAGCGATATGAGGCCTAGTCGGCAAGCGGATGATGATCGTTGACCAGCCGCACCAGCCGCTCTTCCAGCACATGGGTGTAGATCTGGGTCGTCGAGATGTCGGCATGGCCAAGAAGCTGTTGCACCGCTCTGAGGTCGGCGCCGTTCTGCAGGAGATGGCTGGCAAAAGCATGTCGAAGCACGTGCGGCGAGATTTTTGCCGACGAGATCCCCGAACGCGCGGCCAACCCCTTGAGATCGCGGGCGAAAACCTGGCGGGAAAGATGGCCGCTGTCTGAGGAGGCCGGAAAGAGGAACGGGCTTTCGGCAAAGGCCGGGCGCTCGGCCCTGGCGGCAAGCCAGGCGCGCATGGCGGTTCGCGCCTTGGTCGACAGCGGCACCATGCGTTCCTTGTCACCCTTGCCGCGCACCATGAAGAAACGGTCGTCGCGCAGCGCCACCGTCACCGGCAGGCCGACCAGTTCCGAGACGCGCAGGCCGGTGGCGTAGAGCACCTCGACCAGCGCATGCAGGCGCAACGCCGCCGTCCGGTCGCCGTCAGGCCCGGAATCTGACGCTTCCTGGGCCGCGCGGTCGAGCAGGCGGCCGGTCTCCGCCTCGCTCATTGTCTTGGGCAGCGGCCTGCCCTTCTTCGGGCTGTCCAGCGTGCCGGTCGGGTCGTCGCCGCGCAGGTTTTCGGCATAGAGGAATTTGAAGAACTGGCGGATCGCCGACAGTTTGCGCGCCTGCGTGGTCGTCGCGAAATCTCTGGCTGCGATATCGTCGAGATAGGCGCGGATGGCGGATGCGTCCGCCGTCGCCAGCCCGCCGCCGATCGCTTCGGAGGCATCCTCCAGGTCGCGGCGATAGGAGGCGAGCGTGTTTTCCGCCGCGCCGCGCTCGGCGCTCATCATTTCGAGGAAGGCTTCGATGCGGGCGGCGCTGTTCATCAGGCCGAGGTCAGTTTTTCTTGGGGTTGAGCTTTTCGGCGGGAATGCGCACGCTAATCTCCGCCTTCTTCGGTTCGACGAACATCGCCAGTGCGAACATCGCGCCATAGGCGATGCCGGCCAGAACCGCCAGCGTCACGACAAACCGAAACAAAGTCGGCATTCAATTTTTGCCCCGTCGTCTTGTTCTGCGATTCCAGCCCCTGTGCCCTTATGGGACGCCAATCCGGCCAATTCAAGGACCAAGCATGTTCGCCCCCGGCTTAGGGCCAAAGCCGGCCACGGCGCGGTTGCCGCTGCCCTGCTTGACGCAAACTGGCTTTTGATGTCGATACGGCGCAAAGGGGTCCGTTGATGAACGCATCGCCAGCAAATCCGCCGGACGAAGGCCGTGTCGCGCTGCTCGAACAACTCGGCAGCCGCTCGATCGTCTTCGTCGGCCTCATGGGCGCCGGCAAGACGGCGGTCGGCCGCAAGGTGGCGGCGATGCTGTCGCTGCCGTTCATGGACAGCGACCATGAAATCGAAACAGTCTCGCGCATGACGATAGCGGAATTGTTCGAGCGCTATGGCGAGCCGGAATTCCGCGCGCTGGAGCAGCGGGTGATCCTGCGCTTGCTGGAAAACGGCCCGCAGGTGCTGTCGACCGGCGGCGGCGCCTTCATGAACGCGCAAACGCGCGAAGCGATCGCCGCGCATGGCGTTTCGGTATGGCTGAAGGCCGATCTAGACCTCTTGATGGAACGGGTTTCGAAGAAGCCGAACCGGCCGCTTCTGAAAAACGCCGATCCGCGCGGCGTGCTGGAGCGGCTGATGGGCGAGCGCTATCCGGTCTACGCCACAGCAGACCTGACAGTGCCGACGCGCGACGATCGTAAGGAGGTCATCGCCGGCGAAGTGATCAGTGCGGTTTGCGCCCATCTGGGCATCGCCGCGATCGCGACCAGCGACGAGGTGGGACCGTGAGCGAAGCGGTGAAGGTCGAGGTCGGGCTCGGCGAGCGCGCCTATGACATTTTGATCGGCGCCGGACTGCTGGCACGCTCGGGCGAGGAGATCGCGCGCCGGCTGCCCGGCACTCGCGCCGCCATCGTCACCGACGAGAATGTCGCGGCCGCGCATCTCGAAAAGCTGAAGGCCGGGCTTGAAAAAGGCGACATCCAGTCGGCCGTCATCACCCTGCCGGCGGGCGAGAAGACCAAAAGCTTCGAACATCTGGAAGAAGTGGTCGATGGCGTGCTCGCGGCAAAACTCGAGCGCCGCGATACCGTGATTGCGCTCGGCGGCGGCGTCATCGGCGATCTCGCGGGCTTTGCCTCCGGCATCGTGCGGCGCGGCATGAATTTCGTGCAGATCCCGACCTCGCTGCTGGCGCAGGTCGATTCCTCCGTCGGCGGCAAGACCGGCATCAACAGCGCCCGCGGCAAGAACCTGGTCGGCGTCTTCCATCAGCCCAAGCTGGTGCTCGCCGACACCGGCGTGCTTGACACGCTGCCGATCCGCGAGTTCCGCGCCGGCTATGCCGAGCTTGCCAAATACGGGCTGATCGACCGCCCGGCCTTCTTCGCCTGGCTGGAGCAGAACTGGCAGGATGTGTTCGCCGGGGGTCCGGCGCGCGTCGCGGCGATCGCCGAGGCCTGCCGCGCCAAGGCCGACGTCGTCGCCCGCGACGAGTTCGAGACCGGCGATCGCGCCCTGCTCAATCTCGGCCACACGTTCGGCCACGCGCTGGAAGCCGCTACGCGCTATGACGGCGCGCGCCTCGTCCATGGCGAAGGCGTCGCCATCGGCATGGCGCTGGCGCACCGCTTTTCGGCGCGGCTCAATTTGGCGAGCCCGGACGATGCAAATCGTGTCGAGGCGCATCTGCGCGCCGTCGGCCTCCCTTGGCGGATGAGCGATATTCCCGGCGAATTGCCGGATGCCGAAGCGTTGCTCGGTTTCATCACCCAGGACAAGAAGGTGTCGCGCGGCGCGCTAACCTTCATCCTGACGCGTGGCATCGGACAGGCTTTTATCGCCAAGGACGTGCCGCCGTCGGAGGTTTTGACCTTCCTGAAGGCGAGCCATTCGGGAGGCTCGGCATGAGCCGTTCCAGATGATCGACGCCGGCTGGATCGTCGCCGCCGTCTTCGCCGCCATCGTGCTTCTGGCGCTTCTGCTGCGCACGCGCCTGCTCGCCGCCTTCGGCTACAGGCTGCAGCCGGTTGAGGCGAAGCGGGCGGAGCAGACGGCACAGACGGACGAGGATCCCCGCCGCGAGAGTTCCTCGCCGCAGGAGCCGCGCAATCGCCTCGAAGGGTTGTTCGACCTCGAAGAGCTCGAAGTCTCCGACATCATGGTCCACCGCACCAATATGCGCTCGGTCAATGCCGACAACGCGCCGGAAGCGGTGGTGCGCGAGATCCTGACCAGCCCGCACACCCGCATGCCGCTCTGGAAAGGCTCGCTCGACAACATCGTCGGCGTGCTGCACGCCAAGGATCTGCTGAGAGCCCTGAACGAGGTCGGCAACGATTTCTCGCGGATCGACGTGATGAAGATCGCAGCAAAGCCGTGGTTCGTGCCCGACACCACCACCTTGCAGGAACAGCTCAACGCCTTCCTGCGCCGCAAGACGCATTTCGCCATCGTCGTCGACGAATATGGCGAGGTGGAAGGGCTGGTGACGCTCGAAGACATCATCGAAGAGATCGTCGGCGAGATCGCCGACGAGCACGATGTCGACATGCAGGGCGTCAAGAAGGAAGCGGACGGCTCGGTGGTCGTCGACGGCACCGTGCCGATCCGCGATCTCAACCGCGCGCTCGACTGGGACCTGCCCGACGAGGAGGCGACGACGATTGCCGGCCTTGTCATCCACGAGACGCAGTCGATCCCGGAGGAGAAGCAGGCTTTTACCTTTCACGGCAAGCGTTTCGTGGTGATGAAGCGCGAGAAGAACCGCATCGCCAGGCTGCGCATCAGGCCGGTCGTTTAGGGTACCTTACCAATCCTTCATTGGAACTCCGCCGCCCAGCGGTGCATTTTGCAGCCCGGCGACGTGGAGAGAACGACGATGATCGATCGGCGAACCTTGCTTCTGGCCTCGATGGCTGCGCTGCTTCCGGCCGGGGCGTTGGCGGCCCGGGATCGGCCATCGCCCGTCACCCTCGATTACGGACCTGCCAAGCTCGACATCTACGCGCCTGACGGCGCGAAGAACCTGCCGGTGGCGTTTTTCGTGCATGGCGGCGCCTGGATGTTCGGCAAGCGCAGCCAGGTCGGGGCGAAACCCGCCTTCCTGCTCGCCAACGGCTTCGTGTTCGTCTCGATCGACTATCGCATGCTGCCCGAGGCCGATGTCGCGACCCAGGCCGGCGATGTCGAGAAGGCCTATGCCTATGTGCGCGCCAACATCGCCCGCTATGGCGGCAACCCGAACCGCATCGCCGGCATGGGCCACTCGGCCGGTTGCCACCTGATCGCGCTCACCGGCATGCGCGGCGGATTGCCGGGCGTTGCCGCGCTCGTGCTCGACGACACCAGGGCCTATGATCTGGCCGCGCTGTCGAAGGATGGCGGCATGGTGGGGGCCTATGCGCGGGTCTTTTCCGATCCTTCGCAATGGGCGGCCTTGTCGCCGGCGAGCCATGTCGACGGCAAGAAGCACCCACCGACCTTCATCGCCTATTCACGCGCCCCTGGCCGCGGCGAGGAGTCGAAAGCCTTCGCCGAGCGCCTGCGCGCCACCGGCACCGCGGTCACGCTGTTCGACGGCAGCGCCTACACGCACATGTCGATCAATGGCGATTTCGGCACGGACGGCGACGCGCTGACGGTCAAGGTGATGGCGTTTTTGAAGGCGAATGTCGGCTGACAGCCGAGCAGACGAAGCTGGGTCGCGTCCCCGGCCTGGATCACGTCAAAGACGGCGACAGCGTATTGCGGCGTGGAGGCATACGGGCTCAATTGCTCTTCGACACAGAGGGGTAATTGCATGAATGGAGCCGACGTTCTGTGCGACGTGCTGCTGGCAAACGACGTCAATGTCTGCTTCGCCAATCCCGGCACGTCGGAAATGCACTTCGTCGCCGCACTCGATCGCAAGCCGGAAATGCGCTGCGTTCTCGGACTTGCCGAAGGCGTGGTGACCGGGGCCGCCGACGGCTATGCCCGGATGACCGACCGGCCGGCGGCGACGCTGCTGCATACCGGGCCAGGGCTCGCCAACGGCCTGGCCAACATGCACAACGCCCGTCGCGCCCGCGTGCCGATGATCAACATTGTCGGTGATCATGCCTCCTACCACCTGGCGCTGGATGCGCCGTTGACCAGCGACATCGAAGGGCTCGCGGCGCCGATGTCGAACTGGGTTCGCCGCATCGCCGGCCCGGCCGATATCGCTCCGGCCGCGCAAGAAGCCATCCGCGCTTCGTTGACGCCGCCGAGCGTCACGACGCTGATCCTGCCTGCGGATGCCGCCTGGGGCGAGGCCAGCCCCGTGCGATTGGCGAAGGTGGATCTCCCGGCACCACCGGCCGTGAACATGGATGCCGTGCGTGAGATTGCCGAAGCCGTTCGTGGCGCATCCGGCCGCGTCGGCATGATCGTGCGCGGGCAAGCGGCACGCGCGGATGCGTTGGAAATCGCCGGCCAGATCGCGCAGGCCAGGGGCGTGCGCCTGTTCAGCGAGGTTCTGATCGCACGCATCCAACGCGGACGCGGGCGTGTCGCGCCGACCCGCATTCCCTATCCGATCGATGCGGCACGCGCTCTTCTGGCCGACATCGATGTCCTGATCCTGATCGGCGCGAGGGAGCCTGTGGCCTTCTTCGCCTATCCCGGCAAGCCAGGGCGGCTTGTTCAAGACGGTTGCGAGATTATGACACTTGCCGCGCATGGCGAGGATTTGAAGGCAGCACTTGCGGCGCTCCGCGACGAGCTCGGCATAAAGCCGTCGCAGCACTTTGCCGCCGCCTCGATCTTCCCCGATGAGCCCACGCCGAGTGGCAAGCTGACCGATGATGCGATGGCGCTCTCGGTTGCAAGAAAACTGCCCGACAATGCGATCGTCTGCGACGAGGCGGTCACCTCGGCGCGGCGCTACTTCGCGCTCTCGGCCTTCGCCGCGCCGCACGACTATATGATGGGCACTGGCGGCTCGATCGGTGGTGGCATTCCGATGGCGACCGGTGCTGCAATCGCTTGTCCCGGCCGCAAGGTGGTCAACCTGGAGGCCGATGGCAGCGGCATGTACACGGTGCAGGGCCTGTGGACGCAGGCGCGCGAAAAGCTCGACGTGGTGAGCATCGTCTTTTCCAACCGCACCTACGCTATCCTGCACGGCGAAATGCGCAATGTCGGGGTGAATTCAATCGGCGAGAATGCCAGGCGCATGCTCGACCTCGACCAGCCGGCGCTCGACTGGGTCGCGCTGGCAAACGGCATGGGCGTAGAAGCGGCCCGTGCCGACACCTGCGAAAGATTTGATGCGCTGCTGGATAGCGCCATGTCGCGGCCCGGGCCGTTTCTTATCGAAGCGGTGATCTAGCCGGGTTTCGGTCTCTCAAACGTTACCAGCGCGTCTTCTCACCCGGCGCCGCCGGCTCGATCGCGAGCGCGTGCACGCCGGTTTTCAGTTCGTCGGCAAGCAGTTCGTTGACGGCGCGGTGGCGGTCGATGCGGCTCATGCCGGCGAAATTCGGGGAAACGATGCGGACGCGAAAATGCGTCTCGCCGGTGCCGTCATAGGCGCCGTGATGGTCGGAGCCGTGGTGATGGTGACCGGCGTGCAAATGGCTTTCGTTGATGATGACCAGCCGCTCCGGCGAAAATGCCGCCTTCAGCTTATCTTCCATCGTTGCCTGTATGGACATTCGGGCTTCCCTTCACCACATGACGGCATAGCCGCAAGTTATCTGCGGCACAGCCGCAAAATCCTGACGGCATAAGCCGCAGCTATATGTTTTCGACCGCTTTTAAGCCGCGATTCAGCGGTTAGGGCGATCATCGGCGAAATGTCAATTCTTGTTTCGCATATGCGAACAGCCCATAAATGGGTGAGATGAAATCGTATCCCAAATATTTCGAGAAAATCCGGATCCGGCCGGAGAAGGACGCCGAACTGAAGTCGCGCGCGCCGATCTGCCAGTGGGACGGTTGCAAGGAGGCCGGCACGCATCGCGCGCCGGTCGGACGGCTGAAGGAGGGCGAGTATTTCCGCTTCTGCTTCGAGCACGTGCGCGAATACAACAAGGGCTTCAATTATTTCTCCGGCGTGTCGGACACAGAGATCGCCCGCTTCCAGAAAGAGGCGCTGACCGGCCACAGGCCGACCTGGCGCATGGGCGCCAATGGCGGCGGGACGCGCTCGGCGCCGGATTTCGCGCAGCAGCGCTCGGGCCGCGCCGGCTACTACAACCGCATGCGCGATCCCTTCAACCTGTTCACCAACGGGCCCAGGGAGCCGCGTGAGCGCAAGGCCAAGCCGCTTGAGGCCAAGGCGCTGGAAACGCTTGGTCTTGATACAAAGGCGACTGGTCAGGACATCAAGGCGCGCTATAAGGAACTCGTGAAGCGCCACCATCCGGATGCGAATGGCGGCGACAGAGGTTCGGAAGACCGGTTCCGCGATGTGCTGCAGGCCTATCGCGTGCTCAAGCAGGCAGGTTTGTGCTGAGCGGCCCTACGGTCCATGTCGTTTTCCAACTTTCATAAGGTTGGAAAAGGCACTAAGACCGCCCCCGGACAAAATCGATTGCCGGCGAAACGCGGCGTTTCGCTTGTGGAGACGTTGATAGAGATGAACAAGGTCGATCGCGACATCGCCAACCTGCCCGACACGACTGTGTCGGTGAAGGAGAAATTCGGCTTCGACTCCAAGATGGTGGTTCCCGCCTATTCGGTGGCGAGCGAGCATGTGCCGGATATCGATCCGGATTATCTGTTCGATAAGGCGACGACGCTGGCGATCCTGGCCGGCTTTGCCTACAACCGCCGCGTCATGGTGTCGGGCTATCACGGCACCGGCAAGTCGACCCATATCGAGCAGGTCGCGGCGCGCCTCAACTGGCCTTGCGTGCGCGTCAACCTCGACAGCCATGTCAGCCGTATCGACCTCGTCGGCAAGGACGCCATCGTCGTCAAGGAAGGGCTGCAGGTCACCGAATTCCGCGACGGCATCCTGCCCTGGGCCTACCAGCACAACGTCGCGCTCTGCTTCGACGAATACGATGCCGGCCGCCCGGATGTGATGTTCGTCATCCAGCGCGTCTTGGAATCGTCGGGACGCCTGACGCTGCTCGACCAGAGCCGCGTCATCCGCCCGCATCCGGCCTTCCGGCTGTTCGCCACCGCCAACACGGTGGGCCTGGGCGACACCACCGGCCTCTATCACGGCACGCAGCAGATCAACCAGGCGCAGATGGACCGCTGGTCGATCGTCACCACGCTGAACTATTTGCCGCACGACAACGAGGTGAACATCGTGCTGGCCAAGGCCAAGCACTATCGCGACCCCAAGGGCAAGGACATCGTCAACAAGATGGTGCGCGTCGCCGACATGACGCGCTCGGCCTTCATCAATGGCGACCTGTCGACCGTGATGAGCCCGCGTACCGTCATCACCTGGGCCGAGAATGCCGAGATCTTCGGCGATGTCGGCATGGCGTTCCGGCTGACCTTCCTCAACAAATGCGACGAGCTGGAGCGTTCGGTGGTCGCCGAATTCTACCAGCGCGCCTTCGGCGAGGAATTGCCGGAAAGCGCCGCCAACGTGGTGCTGGGGTAGCGCGCAGTTGAAAGGCCTCCGGCCTTTCAGCATGAAATCGCGCAGGGAATGATGAATGGCGGGTCCGGGCGACAACACGCGCAACAAGCCGAAAAACGGGTCTGAAGCGGACAGCTTCAAGCGCGCCGTCACCGTCTGTATGCGGGCCGTCGCCGGCGACAAGGATCTCGAGGTCGGTTTCGCCAAGGATCGGCCGGCGCTGGCCGGCAGCCGCGCGCGGCTGCCCGAATTGCCGAAGAAAGCCACCCGCAACGACATCGCGATCACCCGCGGCATCGGCGATTCCATGGCGCTCAAGCGCGCCTGCCACGATCAGCGCATCCACACCAAGCTGGCGCCGGAAGGCAAACTGGCGCGTTCCATCTTCGACGCGGTCGAGCAGGCGCGCGTCGAGGCGATCGGCAGCCGCGCCATGCAGGGCGTCGCCGACAATATCGGCTCGATGCTCGAGGACAAATACGCCAAGGCGAACCTCGTCGACGTCAAGGACAAGGCCGACGCGCCGCTCGAAGAGGCGATCGCGCTGATCGTGCGCGAGAAGCTCACCGGCCGCGCCGTGCCGAAGAGCGGCGAGCGGCTGGTCGATCTGTGGCGCCCCTGGGTCGAAGAGAAGGCGAGCGGC
The DNA here is from genome assembly GCF_006442965.1 of Mesorhizobium sp. CU3. Taxonomy (GTDB): domain Bacteria; phylum Pseudomonadota; class Alphaproteobacteria; order Rhizobiales; family Rhizobiaceae; genus Mesorhizobium. The sequence goes on from NZ_VFWX01000022.1 coordinate 53,880, forward strand.
GATCTCGACGGCCTGTCGGCCAAGCTCGACGACCAGCAGGCATTCGCGCGCGTCGTGCGCGACATGCTGGTCTCCATGGAGATGGCCGAGGAGCTCGGCGACGACCAGGAGACCGAGGACTCCGAAGACAGCGAGGAAAACGAACAGCAGGGCGAGGACCAGAGCGAGGAAGGCGGCGAGGAGGATTCCGGCTCCGAGCAGTCGCAGTCCGAGGATGCCGAGGCCTCCGCCGACGAGGAAGAATCGGCCGAGACGGAAGCGACCGACGCCACCTCCGACGATCTCTCCGACGAGGACGATGCCGACGCCGAGACGCCGGGCGAGGCCAAGCGCAACGACAACCCGTTCCTCAACCTGCCGAAAGAGATCGACTACAAGGTCTTCACCACTGCCTTCGACGAAACGGTCGGCGCCGAGGACCTTTGCGAGGAAGAAGAACTCGACCGGCTGCGCGCTTTCCTCGACAAGCAGCTGGCCAATCTTTCCGGTGTCGTCGGACGGCTGGCCAACCGGCTGCAGCGGCGGCTGATGGCACAGCAGAACCGCTCTTGGGATTTCGACCTTGAGGAAGGCTATCTCGATCCGGCGCGGCTAGTGCGCGTCGTCATCGATCCGATGCAGCCTTTGTCCTTCAAGCAGGAGCGCGACACGAAATTCCGCGACACGGTGGTGTCGCTGGTGCTCGACAATTCCGGCTCGATGCGCGGCCGGCCGATCACGGTGGCGGCGACCTGCGCCGACATCCTTGCGCGTACGCTGGAGCGCTGCGGCGTTTCGGTGGAGATCCTCGGCTTCACCACGCGGGCCTGGAAGGGCGGGCAGGCGCGCGAAAAATGGCTGAAGGACGGCAAGCCGCCGAACCCCGGCCGCCTCAACGATTTGCGCCACATCATCTACAAGTCCGCGGACCATCCGTGGCGGCGCGCACGGCGCAATCTCGGCCTGATGATGCGCGAGGGCCTGCTCAAGGAAAACATCGACGGCGAGGCGCTGCTTTGGGCGCATAACCGGCTGATCGGCCGTCCCGAGCAGCGCAAGATCCTGATGATGATCTCGGACGGCGCGCCGGTCGACGATTCCACGCTCTCGGTCAATCCGGGCAACTATCTGGAGCGGCACCTGCGCGGCGTCATCGAGCTCATCGAGACGCGCTCGCCGGTCGAGCTTTTAGCCATCGGCATCGGCCATGACGTGACGCGCTATTATCGCCGCGCCGTCACCATCGTCGACGCCGAGGAACTGGCCGGCGCCATGACCGAGCAGCTCGCCTCGCTGTTCGGCGAGGAAAGCGCGCGCGACACCCGCCGCGGCGGCCTGCGGCGCGCCGGATGATCTTTCCTGGCCGGTATGCGCGGCGGACGCTTTTCGCCTGCATGCTGGTCTGCGGCGCGGTCCTTTCTCCGGCAATTGCCGCCCAACGCGCTCCGATCGAGGCGGTCGAGGTTGCAGCGCGGCCGATCAATCAGTTCCATATCGGCCATGACGAGACGCGGTTCGGCACGCTCGAATTCGTCGGCGGGCTGGAAATGAGTTCGCCTTCGCGCGATTTCGGCGCGCTGTCGGCGTTTCGGTTCCTGAAGCCCGGCGGCGATTTCATCGGCGTCGCCGATACCGGCTTCTGGTTCTTCGGCACGATCACGCGTGACGCCGACAAGCGCCCTTCGGGCATCGCGAATTTCCGCATGCAGCAGATGGTCGACGCTTCGGGCCAACCGATCGACAAGAAGTGGGAGGTCGACGCCGAAGGGCTGGCGGTCAAGGACGGCATCGCCACGGTCGGCTTCGAGCGCGACCAGCGCGTCGCCCAGTTCAAAATCGACCCCGACAACATGAAGGCGCCGTTCAGGCAGCTCGATTTCCTGGTGCCGGCGCGCGAGCTGCGCCAGAACCGCGGCTTCGAGACCGTCACAAACGCCAATCCCTACGGGCAGCATGAAGGCGGCCTGGTCGTTGTCTCGGAGCGAAGCCTCGACAAATCGGGCAATGTCTACGCCGCGATCATCGAAGGGCCGCACAAGGGCATCTTCACCGTCAAGCGCAACGGCGACTTCGACATCACCGACGGCGCCTTCCTGCCGGACGGCGACCTTCTGCTTCTGGAGCGCAGCTTTTCGATGGCGCGCGGGGTGAAGATGCGGCTGAGGCGCATCTATGGCGAGAGCGTCGAGAAAGGCGCGATCGCCGACGGGCCTGTGCTGCTTGAGGCCGACATGGGCTACCAGATCGACAATATGGAAGGGCTCGACGTCTGGACCCGCGACGACGGCGCGGTGATGGTTTCGCTGATGTCCGACGACAACCATTCGATTCTGCAGCGCAACCTCTATCTGGAGTTCATTCTCCACCAGGACTGAGCGCGCTTTTTCAGATGTTTCAGCGGACTTTGTAAATCTCGATCGGCTTGCCGGCGGTCGCGCTGTCCAGCTCGAGCCAGTCCGGCGCCTCGCCGCGCAGCAATTGTGCAACCAGGCCCGAGGGCGCGTCTTTCGCGAGAGAGATTTCTTCGGTGTTGTCGCGGCAGATCGCGATCAGCCGGACATGCTCGCGCTCGATGATGGTGCGCGCGGCGTCCGGCGTCCCCATGAAGGCGTCGAACATGGCGAGATTGCCGGCGATGTTGCGGTGATAGGGGCCGGCCAGCGCGTGGTGGCCGGTGAACATCAATATGCCCGAGCCGAGATTGGACGAAGCAAGCACCGTGGTTGCCGGCATGGCGGCAAGATTGCCGAAGTCGCCAGGTTTGCCGCAGGTGACCGCATGGTCCGCGTCGGAATTGATCTGAGGCGGGGTTTTCTGGACCACGGACTGCGCGGCCGCGGCGACCCCGGCCCAGGTGGCATTGAGCGAGACCAGCCAGGCCGCGGCAATGCGGATAGCGCCTGCCTGCAGGCGGATTTTCGCGATCCAGGCCGAGAGCGGCAGCACCGCGAAGGCCACAGCGAAGGTCGAGGCGCGCACCTCCCAGAGGCTGACGGCGAAGGCGGCGACGAGCAGAGCTGCGGCAATTGCTTCTTCGCGGCGCAGGCGGCGGCTGCGAAGCTGGAAGCCGATCAGAAGGATGGCGATGAAGGGCGTGACGTAGCGCGCCGCCATGAGCTTCGGCTGATTGACGGCGACGCTCCAGAAGGGCTGCGCCTCGACGACGTCGTTCAGCCAATAGGTGCGGATGCGCTCGTCTATGCCGGCATAGGGCGGCGCCAGGCATTGCGGAAAGAACACGACCACGATGGCCGCGACAATCGCCGCCAGCACCGCCATCAGGATGAGCCGCGACCTGACCGTCGAGCCGGCAGACATGCCGGCGATCGCCGCGATGCCGAAACCGGACAGGGCTGCAACCGCGAACTGGAAGGACGAGAAGGCGTCGCACTGGGCGACGCTCCAGGCGGACGGCCGGATGGTCGCGACGAAGACGATTGTCGCGATGCCGGCAAATCCGAGGCCAAAACCCCGTGCCGTCAGACGCTCCCTTTCATCGAGGATGAAGAACACGGCGGCGCAGATGCCCAGCACCGCCACATAAGGGGCAGTTTCCATGCCGACGGCAAGCGTCAGGCCCGCGCAGACGCCGGAAAGCAGCGCGGCCGGCCGCCAGAAGGGCGCTTCCATCAGTAGCCAGAGGCTCGCCGCGGTCAAAAACACCTGGACATTGTGATGGTCGATCACGCCCGGGCTGAAGATGAGCAAGAAGAAAAGCCCGGCGGTCGACAGGATCAGGGAAGGCATCGCCACATCCGTTCCGGCGAAGCGGCGCGCGGCGCGTATGATGACGAAGATCGTCAGCCCGTAGAGCAGGGTCGGCCAGATGATCTGCGCGGCTCTTTCCGCGGTTTGCGCGCTGGCGCCCAGGGCCTCGGTGGCAAGGATGATCAACGCGATCGGTCCGTCGACCAGCCGCGACCAATGCATCAGGAAGCCGCCCGACAGGCCCATCCGGTATTGATGCAGGTCGAACCAGCTCTGGCCGGCGAGCAGGTCTCGAACCTCGACCAGCTGCAGCATGCTGTCATTGTCGGAACCATAGTCGACAAGCGTCGGAAAGCCGGACACCCAGTTGATCGCCAGCACCACCAGCATGGCGCAGAACGCAAGCAGGAGATCGTGTTTCCAGCCGGTGCCTTGCGCGGTCATGACTTGTCGCGGTGTTCCCAAGCAATTCCAGGAAAAGTGCGAAGCGGTTTTCCGTCCGGAATTGCGTCCTAATCAAGAGAGAGGTTTTCGCGATCCTGCACCATTGGGCGTAACAAAGCGTAAAGCGGGCAGGAAGCGAGCGGCCGGTATGAGAATCAGCGGCCCTTGGTTGCAATCCAGATTACGGCTTTGCCGCAATCCAGATCACGTGGCGGGCGCCGCGCTTGGCGCGGGCGCGCACATTGATCTCTTCGACGGCAAACCCCGCCTGTTTCAGCCGCCGCGTGAAGCCGCTGTCCGGTCCTTGCGACCAGACCGCAAGCAAGCCGCCGGGCTTCAGGGCAGCAAGCGCGGTTGCCAGGCCGGCGGCGTTGTAGAGCCGGTCATTGCCTTTGTGGACGATGCCTTCGGGACCATTGTCGACATCGAGCAGGATGGCATCCCAGGCGGCCTTCCCGGCCCCGATCAATTGGCCGACATCGGCCTCGCGAATGGCGACGCGGGGATCGTCGAGGCAGCCGGCAAAAATCTCGGACATCGGGCCGCGCGCCCAGGCGACGACCGCCGGGACGAGCTCGGCGACAGTGATGGCGGCATCGGCGCCGAAGGCGGCGAGAGCGGCGCGCAAGGTGAAACCCATGCCGAGCCCGCCGATGAGGATGTTTGGGCGGAGGCGGCCGGCAAGCCGCTGACAGGACAGCGTGGCAAGCGCTTCTTCGGAGCCGCTGAGGCGGCTGTTCATCAGCTCATTGGTGCCCAGCATGATCGAGAATTCGGCGCCGCGCCGCTTCAGGCGAAGTTCCTGCGCGCCGTCCGGCGTGCGGGCCGAATCGAGCTGGACCCAGGGGATCAAGGTGTTACGACTGCGGCCGGCTGGCTCCAGCGCGCCGCAAGCAGACGGTAGGGGATCAAGGCGACAACGGCGATGATCAGCTTGACCGAGAGATCGCCCAGCGCCCAGGACACCCAGCGCATCGTCTCGACCGGGAGCACGCCCATCAGCGGCGCGGTTTCGAGCGCGAAGCTGTCGTTCGGCCCGACAAAGGAGAAGGCGGCTGAAAAGGCGACACCGAAGAAGACGATGGTGTCGAAGACAGAGCCGACCAGCGTGCCTATGATCGGCGCGCGCCACCAACTCTGCCGGCGCAGCCGATTGAACACCGTGACATCGAGCAACTGCGCGGTGAGGAAGGCGGCGCCCGAAGCAGCGGCGATCCGCACCAGTCGGTCGGCGGCGGTCTCGAATTCGATCAGGCCGTGGCGGAACAGGAAGGGCGGGATCAGGATCGAGCAGGTCACCGCGGTCATGAAGCCGATGAACACCACCTTGCGCGCCACGGCCGGGCCGTAGCGGCGGTTGGCAAGGTCGGTGACCAGGAAGGAGAAGGGATAGGTGAAGGCGCCCCAGGTCAGCACGTCGGCCAGCGCCAGGCCGCCGACCTGGCCCTGCATCGGGAACTGCACAAGGATGTTGGAGGCCACGACGACAAGCGCCATGGCGGCCACGAAAGGCAGATATCGCGTCAGGAAGTTCATTTTTTTATCCTGGGTAATGGAACCAGCCGAGCGTTGCCGCTCGCCAATACCGAGCACCGGATCGCTCCGATACCCGAGGCGGTCGTCCCCCGCCTGAAATTGTTAAGCGGCCGGCTGCTCGGCGAGCTTCTTGGCGATCTGCTTCTTGAGCAGACGGGCGCGCTGCGACAGCTCCTTGGCGTCGGCCTTCACCAGGAAGGCGTCGAGGCCGCCGCGATGCTCGACCGAACGCAGCGCGTTGGCCGAAATGCGCAGGCGAACGTTCTGGTTCAGCGCTTCCGAAATCAGCGTGACATTGACCAGGTTCGGCAGGAAGCGACGCTTGGTCTTGTTGTTGGCATGGCTCACATTGTTGCCGGTCTGGACTGCCTTGGCGGTGAGCTCGCAGGTGCGGGACATTTTGTATAACCTCAGTTCTAAGCCTGCCAAACCATTCTGCCCGCGCCGGGCGGCGCGCGGTCTCGGTCAGGCGGCCTTTGGAAAAGTTGGCGTTCCATAGTGGCATTTCACCACTGCGTCAAGCTCCGGCAGGTGGCCGGCGGTCAGGCGCGCTCCATATTAAGGCCGGATTTCACCTTATAAGCCCTCCACGAAGGGATTTGCCAGGCTGGTACCTTTGCGTTTCCGGCCGAAAAGCCAGGGGTTCGCCAGCCGCCATGCTCCGTCCGTCTCATGCACTTGCCGCGCTGCTTGCCGCAGCCGCGCCGGCAACAAGCTTCGCCGCCTCGCCGCAATCCTTCAAGGGCGAATATACGGTGTCCTTCCTCGGCCTTTCGATCGCCAGAGCAAGTTTCTCCAGCCGCTATGAAGGCAATAATTATGCGATCGACGGTACGGTCTCGGCCGCCGGCCTCGGCAAGCTTTTCGACGACACCAAAGGCACGATCTCGTCGAAAGGCACCATGTCGGATACGCAGATGCAGCCGCAGGTGTTTCGGGCCGACTACACCTCCGGCAAGAAGGCATCGCTGGTCGACATCCGCTTCACCAACGGCGCCGTCACGTCGACGCAAGTCGTGCCTGCGCCCGGCAAGCGCAATCCCCAGACCTGGGTGCCGATGGGCGCCGGCGACCTGAAGGCGGTGCTCGACCCGATGGCGGCAACCGTCATCCATGCCGACAGCCTCGACAAGGTCTGCGGGCGCACCGTCAAATTCTATGACGGCGAGATGCGCGCCGATTTGACGCTGACCTATGCCTCGAAGGGCTCGATCTCGGTCAAGGGCTACAAGGGCGACACCGTGACCTGCAAGATGGGTTTCGAGCCGGTGGCGGGCTATCGCAAGGGCCGCAAGGCGCTGGAGTTCCTGAAGAACAAGAGCCGCATGCTGGTGACGTTTGCGCCGGTCGGCCAATCCGGCGTATATGCGCCGATCCGCGCCACCGTCGGGACCCAGATCGGTCCGTTGACCATCAGCGCGGGACGGTTCGAAGCGGTCAACTAATCTAGTTTACGCAATTCCGGACGGAAAACCGCGAAGCACTTTTCCTGGAATTGCTTTGCGGCGCCCGGCGCGCCGCCGGGGAAACGCATGGGGCGCGCAACATTGATCGGGTTCTCGGCGGTCGCCATGTGGGCGCTGCTGGCGCTGCTCACCGACGCCTCCGGCCAGGTGCCGCCCTTCCTTTTGTCGGCCATCACCTTCGCCATCGGCACCTGCGTCGGGCTCGCTGCCCGGCTGCTGATGCCGGCGTCCGACAAGAGCCAGAAGATACCGCCACAGGTGTGGGTGATCGGCATCGCCGGGCTGTTCGGCTACCATTTCTTCTACTTCACCGCGCTGCGCAACGCGCCGGCTGTCGAGGCGAGCCTGATCGCCTATCTCTGGCCGCTGCTGATCGTGCTCGGCTCGTCGCTGATGCCGGGCGAGCGGCTGGCCTGGAACCATGTCGTCGGCGCGTTGCTCGGCCTTGCCGGCACGGTCCTGATCGTCACCAAGGGCGGCGGCCTGGCTTTCGACGCGCGCTATGCCTTCGGCTACGCGATGGCCGCGGTCTGCGCGGTTCTGTGGTCGTCCTATTCGCTTTTGTCGCGGCGTTTCCCGTCGGTGCCGACGTCGATCGTCACCTGGTTCTGCGCAGCGACCTCGGTGCTGTCGCTGGCCTGCCATCTGCTGCTCGAGAAGACGGTGCTGCCGGATGGCCCAGGACAATGGCTTGCGGTGGTTGGACTGGGATTGATGCCGGTGGGCGCGGCCTTCTACGCTTGGGATATTGGCGTCAAACGCGGCAACATCCAGGTGCTGGGCGCTGCGAGCTACGCCGCGCCGCTTCTGTCGACGATGGTGCTGATCGCAGCCGGCGTCGCCGAGCCGTCGCGGCACATTCTCGCGGCCTGCGTGCTGATCACCGGCGGCGCGGCACTCGCGGCGAAATCGCTGCTGATGCGCAAGCCGGCGGCCAGAGAGGTGAGCGCATGATGCCGTTTCCCGGCGGCATCGAGGCCAATGCCAACGCGACGCTGCTGTTCTCGTTCGTCGCGGCGGTGATCTACGCCTTTGCGCTCGACATGCCGCCGAAATGGTCGCGTACAGCGACAAAGACGGCCGCTATCGCCTTTCTGGCGGTGCTCGCCGCGATGCAGGGCGGCCCGCTGCTGTTGGTCGCGGCGCTGGGCTTGAGCGCCGTCGGCGACGCCTTCCTGTCCAGCGACGGCGAAAAAGAATTTCTCGGCGGGCTGGCGAGCTTCCTCGCCGCCCACATCGTCTATGTCGCGCTGTTTGTGCAGGCCGGCGGCGGGCTCGGCCTGTTGAGCGCCGAATCGTGGCGGGGCGCGCTCGCGCTCGCCATGGCGGCCTTCGTCATCGTCATGCTTGCCGCGCTCTGGCGCCGCGTCGGACCGCAACTTCGCATCCCGATCGCCGTCTACATCGCGGCGATCCTGGCCATGGGCATATCTGCGCTCACCACCGACAAGATCTGGGTCATCGCCGGCGCGGTGCTGTTCATGGCGTCGGACGGGCTGCTGGCGACCGAGCGTTTCCTGCTCGCGGCGATCTCGCCGCAGCGTGTCTGGATGCGCTACGCGGTCTGGGTGCTCTATTACGCCGCGCAACTGGCGATTACGCTTGGGTTCCTGCTCGTTTAGGCAGTCTTCGGCTGCCAGCCCGGCTCCGCCAGCTCGAATGCGGCAAAATCAAAACCCGGCGCCACCGTGCAGCCGACCAGCGTCCATTCGCCGAGGCTGCGAGCCGACTGCCACCAGCCGGCCGGCACGACGATCTGCGGTCGCTCGCCGGCGGCAAGGGCTGCGCCCAGCACCTGCTCGATGACGTTACCCGAGCCTTCCTCATGCATCGACAGCGCCAGCGACGCGCCGGCATAGAAGTGCCAGACCTCGGCGGCGTCCTTCACCCGGTGCCAGGCCGAAAGCTGGCCTTTTTCGAGCAGGAAGTAGATCGCGGTGGAATGGCCCCGCCCGCCCGCCGCGGTGTCGCGAAAGGTCTCCGCGTACCAGCCGCCTTCCGGATGCGGTTGCAGGTCAAGCGTTGCGATGATTTCGGCGGCGCTGGCGGTCATGCGAAGTCTTTGCTTTGATGCATGTCGTTACCCCAAAACCGCTGCACACTTTGGGCGACATACATCAGAAATTGTCCTTGCGCTTGCGGATCTCGGCGAACACCTCGGCGTCCGAGGCCTTTTCCATGCCGAGATGCTTGCGGATCGCCGGATCGTGCCAGCGCAGGAACGGATTGGTCGACAATTCCTCGCCGATGGTCGTCGGCAACGTCGGTTTGTTGTCGGCGCGAAGTGCTTCGATCTTCGCCGCGCGCTCTCTCAGCGCCGGATTGGTCGGGTCGACCGTCACCGCGAAGCGGGCGTTGGCCAAGGTGTATTCGTGACCGCAATAGATGGTCGTTTCGGCCGGCAGGGCCGCGAGCTTCTTCAGCGACTCATACATCATCGGTGGCTTGCCTTCGAACAGGCGGCCGCAGCCCAGCGCAAACAGCGTGTCGGCGGTGAAGGCCAATTTCGAATCCGGCAGGTAATAGGAGACGTGGCCGGCGGTGTGGCCGGGCGTCTCGATGACCTCGATCCGTTCGTCGCCAAGATGCACGACCGAACCTTGTTTCACCGTCTCGTCGATGCCGGGGATCTTCGCCTTCTCGGCCTCTGGCCCGACGATGCGCAGCTTGAAGCGCTCCTTCAGCGCCAGATTGGCCTCGACATGGTCGCCATGATGATGGGTGGTCAGGATCAGCGTCGGCGTCCATCCGGTGCGCTTGATCGCGGCCAGGATCGGCGCTTCCTCCGGCGCATCGATGATCGCCGTCTGGCCGCTTTTGGGGTCGTGCACCAGCACGCCGAAATTGTCGGTGCGGCACATGAACTGCTCGATTTCGACGGGCATCTCGTTGCTCTCCATTGTCGCGGCAGACATAGGGCGCTTGCCCGCCGATGTCATCGGGCTTTGTTGAACTTAGGCTTCTTCGCGGCTACCGTCCCGCGCATGCATTCGGATATCGTCGATCTGCGCTCCTTCTATTCGACCACGCTCGGACGCCTGGCAGAGCGCTCGATCACCATGGCGCTGTCGTCGATCTGGGCGACGGTGCCGAACGAGCGGCTGGTCGGCCTCGGCTATACGCTGCCGTGGCTGGAGCGCTTCGGCGCCGATGCCGAGCGTGTCTTTGCCTTCATGCCGGCAACGCAGGGCGCGGTGGTGTGGCCGGCGACCGGGCCGTCGGCGACCGCGCTGGTCTTCGACGAGGAATTGCCGCTGGTCGATTCCTGCATCGACCGCGTGCTTTTGGTCCATTCGCTCGAACATGCCGAGAATCCGCGCGAGACCCTGAACGAGATCTGGCGGGTGTTGTCGCCGGCAGGGCGCGTCGTCATCGTCGTGCCCAACCGGCGCGGCGTGTGGGCTCGCTTCGAGCACACGCCCTTCGGCAACGGCCGGCCGTTTTCGCGCGGCCAGATCACCGAGTTGCTGCGCGAGGCCAACTTCACCCCGGCCACATGGTGCGACGCGCTGTTCTTCCCGCCTTCGCCGCGCCGCTTCATGATGCGCTTCCACAATGTGCTGGAAAAGGCCGGGCGGCGGTTCTGGCCGATCTTTTCCGGCGTCATCGTCGTCGAGGCGCAGAAGCGGCTCTACCAGGGCGTGCCGGTGGCGCAGCGCGCCTCGCGCCGCGTTTTCGTGCCGGTCTTCTCGCCGCAAGGCGCGACGCGGCTCGGCCGGCAGGCCGCCGATCCCGCGCCGGGACGGGTGACGCGTTCGTGATCGCGGCCACGCCTTGTGCAAAGCCGCGATCGTCACCCTATCTCAGAGCAAAAGCCGCGGCGCGCCATCGGCGCTGACTGCCGCTTCCGAAAACATGGATTTCCTCAATGGCTGAGCAAGCAGATACCAAGCCCGGCGCCGCCGTCTCGGTCGAGGCCAGCAGCCTCAGCGACCAACTGGCGACGATCAAGCATGGGCTGGCGGCATCGCCGGTCCGCAAATGGCTCGCCTGGACGTCGGTCGGCATTGTCGCCGTCATCATCGCCACCTCGATCGGACAGGTGCTGCTCAACAGGTGGAACCAGCCCTTCTACGACGCGCTGGCGCGCCGCGACATGGCGGCCTTCCTGCATCAGCTCACGGTCTTCGCCATGATCGCCGGCGGGCTTCTGGTGCTCAACATCGGCCAGACCTGGCTCAACCAGATGATCCGGCTGAAGCTGCGCGAGGCGCTGACGCTCGACCTGATCGACCAGTGGATGCGGCCGGCGCGCGCCTTCCGGCTGGCCAATGCCGGCGCCATCGGCGTCAATCCCGACCAGCGCATGCAGCAGGACGCCGCGCATCTGTCGGATCTGTCGACCGATCTCGGTGTCGGCCTGCTGCAGTCGTTCATCCTGCTGGTCTCCTTCGTCGGCGTCCTGTGGGAATTGTCGTCGGGCTTCGTCTTCCATGTCGGCGGCTATTCGCTGGCGATACCCGGCTACATGGTGTGGGCCGCGCTCATCTATGCGGGCGTCGCGTCCTGGCTGAGCTGGCTGGTCGGGCGCCCGCTCATCGTGCTCAACAGTGACCGCTATACAAGGGAAGCCGAGCTGCGCTCCTCGATGGTGCGCGTCAACGAGAATGTCGATGCGATTGCGCTCTATCATGGCGAAGCCGATGCCCGGCGGCGGCTCGAAATCGACCTCGGCACCGTGCTTGCCGCCATGCGGCGCATCTACACGGCGCAGATCAACCTGTCCTGGGTCACCGACGGCTATGGCTGGATCACCGTGGTGGCGCCGATCCTGGTCGCGGCGCCTGTCTATTTCTCGGGCGACATCAGCTTCGGCGGGCTGATGATGGCGGTCGGCGCCTTCAACCAGGTGAATTCCTCGCTGCGCTGGTTCATCAACAATATCGGCGCCATCGCCGATTGGCGCGCCACGCTGATGCGTGTCGCCGATTTCCGCATCGCGCTCGTCGAGACCGACGTGCTGCACGACAAGGAAAAGCGCATCGAGTTCGGCGACAACGCCAATGGCAGCATGACCTTCGAGACGCTCCAGGTGTCCTCGCCGGAGGGCTGCACCAAGTTGGCGGACGGCCATGTCGAGATCCGTCCGGGCGAGCGCGTCATGGTCACCGGCGAGCCGGGCGCCGGCAAGACGCTGTTCTTCCGCGCCATTGCCGGCCTGTGGCCGTGGGGGAAGGGGCGGATCGGCCTGCCTGCCGGCGAAACCCCCATCTTCGTGCCGCGCGTGCCTTATTTCCCCGCCGGGACGCTGCGCGAGGTGCTGCATCCGAATGGCGCGGCGCCTGCCAGCGATGCCGATTTCTCGGCGGTGCTCGCCGAGGTCGGCCTCGAGCGGCTGTCGCCGTCGCTCGACCGCTCCGCGCGCTGGGAGCGCGAGCTCGGTGATGACGAACAGCGCTCGCTCGCCTTTGCCCGGCTGGCTCTGCGCAAGCCGAAATGGGTGATCATCGACGAGGCGCTCGATGCCTTCGACGGACCGTCACTGCGGCGGGTGCTGTCGATGATGGAGAAGCGCCTGCCGGGCACCGCCATCATCAACATCGGACGCGGCCTGCACAACAGCCAGTTCTTCCCGCGCTCGCTCACCATCGTCAAGGACAGCGGCAGCGCGCCGCTCAAGCCGGCGCGGATGCGGGCCGGCGCAATCGAGCCGCCGCCGGTGGTGCATCGCGCCAGGAAGAAGTAGCTTATTCTGCTGCGATAGCTGATCCCCGACATCGTCGGAGGCTGCCATGTTCGAGATGTTCGGCCTGCTTGCTTGCCTCGCCTGCGCCGAGGGGGCGCCGCTGCCCGCGCGCGGCGAAGCATTGCCGGTCGATGTGGAGCTCGTGCTCGCGGTCGACATCTCGCAGTCGATGGACGAGGAGGAGTTCGCGCTGCAGCGCGCCGGGTATGTCGAGGCGCTGCGCCACCCCGATTTCATCAATGCGGTGCGTTCCGGCCCAAGAGGCCGCATCGCGCTCGCCTATTTCGAATGGGCGGGCGTGGTGCGCGACGACGGCATCCTTGCCTGGCAGGTGATCGACGGCGACGACAGCGCCAATGCCTTTGCCGACCGGGTCGCGTCCCGCCCGTTCCGCAGTTTTCGCGGCACCTCGATCTCGGGCGCGCTGAGCTTCGGCGCGGGGCTTCTGGAACAGGCAGACTTCGCGGCGCCGCGCCGGGTCATCGACATATCGGGCGATGGACCCAACAATATCGGGCCGCCGGTCGCCGTGATGCGCGATGCTGCGCTGGCCAAGGGAATCGTCATCAACGGTCTGCCGGTCCTGATCAGCCCGTCGCCCAGCTTCAGCCATCTCGACCGCTATTACGCCGACTGCGTCACCGGCGGGCCAGGCTCGTTCGTACTGCCGATCTATGCGGCTTCCGAGTTTTCGACCGCCATACGCCGCAAGCTGATCCAGGAGGTAAGCGGCATCACCGGGGCAAAGACCATTCGCATCGATATGGCGGCGTCCGTCGACTGTCTGCAGGGCGAGCGCGAACGGCGCAAATATTCCGATCCGTATTTTCCGGAACTCGACAGGTAAGTCGAGGCCAATGATCCTCAGATCGGCCGGGCGCCGTATTTGGCGCGGAACTCGTCATAGCAATCGCGGCGCCAGCGGCGGCCGACGATATAGCCGCGCAGCAGTTCGGCCGCCGAATAGCCGAGCGCCTTGGATGAACGGTTGGCGAGATAGCCGGAGAAAGCCTGCGGCAGCCGGCCCTTCAAGACGTCGGCGATGATCTGGCGCGAGATCATATAGGGTGGAACGTCCGGATAGCGGTCGGCGATATAGGGGTGCTTATCGATCAGATTGGCATAGGCCTCGATATAGCCGTCGCGGCGGCCGGAGATCGAATTCTCGGAATTGAATTTCTTCCAGTCGATATCCTCGGACAGCATGGCGCCGCCGCGCTGGGCAAAGCGCAGCAACAGCTCGCGGTCCTGCATGCGGGTGACGTCGCTGTCGTAGCCGCCGATCGCCAGCAGCGCTTCATAGCGGGCCGTGATTGCCGATCCGGCGATGAAGATGGTCTGCGCCACCAGCGCGCGCTGCAGCGCGCCCTTGTCGAGCAAGGCCTCGCGATTGATGCATTTGCTGCTGCGGCGGCCCTTCTGCGACACGAAGGAGCTGATCAGCACCTCGAGCGAGGGGTTCTGGTCGAACCGCGCCAGCGTCCGCTCCAGACGGTCGGGCAGATAGACATCGTCCGAATCAAGGAAGGTCACCACCGGCGCTCGCGCCAGCTCGATACCGGCGTTGCGCGCGGCATTGGCGCCGCGCCATTTGGCGCCGACATAGATCAGACGCGGATCGCGGATCTCGGCGAGCGCGGCGGCCGTGCCGTCAGTCGAGCCATCGTCGACGACGATATGCTCAAAGCGGGTAAGTGTCTGAGCCAGAACACTTTCCACCGCCCGCACGACCTGGCTGCGCCGGTTATGCGTCGGCGTGATGATAGAGATCAGCGGCGCCGCCTCGGTCGACATCTGGTTTGGTTGGGCCCCGCTCCGCAAATTGCTGGAAGAATCCGCTGTTCGCGGTGTGCAACTCTTCCCAGTTGCGTAGACAGGCTAACAACAAGCAGGTCTCGCTGTCACGTCGATGTGCCTTGACGGGTGTCTGTTTTTCTTGGGCCACGTTGCCAAGACGACACTATGGGCTGCTCGCCGTCGTGCTCCGGCCTTCGCTAGAAGGACAGTTCCCGGAACAAACAGAACCGCAAATGATGACCTGGGAGGTAATCGACCGGAATACCTCGATGCGGCAACCTGCCTCCATCCAGCCGACAGTCGGCTTCGAACGAAGGAGCAGAATCGATGACCGCTTACGCCGTTGCCCATATGCGTCATGTCACGCCCGGTCCCTGGATCGCCGAATATCTGGAGAAGATCGATGCCACGCTGGCGCCTTTCGGCGGGCGCTTCCTCGTCCATGGCGGCGAGGTGGAGGTCGTGGAAAACGACTGGCCCGGACATCTGATCGTCATTGAATTCCCGGACCGGCGGCATGTGCGCGACTGGTACGGTTCGCCTGCCTATCAGGCGATCCTGCCCTTGCGCACCGGGAATTCCCAATCCGACGTGATAATCGTTGACGGTGTCGAGCATCCGCACAAGGCTACGGATGTGCTTGGCTGAGCGCCCTATCTCTTCGGTTTTAACGCAATTCCGGACGGAAAATCGCGTCACATTTTTCCTGGAGCTGCTTCAGCTGTGTCCGACATAGTCCGGCACCAATTCGGCCTCGTCGCGGACGAGGCCGGCGGAGAGGCCGAAATGGCCGAAAAACGCCAGCGTGTAGAAGGCCAGGCCGACAAGCACCGAGAACGGGATCTGCCAGAACGGCATGCCCGTCGAGGGCGCATGGCCTGTCACGCGCCGGATCGTGCGCCACGACATCGTTCCCCAACGCGTGAAGGACTTGACGATGCGCTGGGCGCGCCGGGGCGAATGGAGCTCGACATATTTGCGGTCGGCATCTCTGCCGGTCACCAGCGCGCGCCAGTAGAAGAACCGCCAGCCGCGCGGGGAATAGTGGTAGACGCGGGCGTCGGCATTGACGATCGCGTGGCCTTCGCGCCAAAGCTGATGCATCAGCAGCGTGCAGGAAACCTTGAAGCCCTTGTGCTGTGGAAAGGGATGGCCGGCGATCCAGTCGCGGCGGAAGGCCACGTTGTTGGCGTTGATCGCCCGCTTCGCGGCGAAGCGCTCATCGCCCTGGGCCATCGGGAAGAACCATATCAAAGCGAAGGTTCTGGAGAAGAAATCGTCGTGTGAAAGATAGGTGTGCCCGTTCACGCAGACGGTGCCGGCCTGTTGAAACGGCTTAAGCAGGCTGGAGAGCCAGCCCGGCTCGGGAACCGTATCGGAATCCATATAGACGACGACGTCGCCTTCGGTCAGCGCGATGCCGTTGTTCTTGAGGTCGTAGTAGCGGCCGCCGGGGCAAGCGGCGAAGACGAGGTCGGCAAGCTTCGCCAAATCAGGCGCTTCGGCATCGATATTGTCCTGCAGCGCGGTTGCGTCCACCGCCGGCCCGCTGTGTGAGACGACGACTTTGGGCTTCGAAAAACCGGTCGCCGAGACGGCGGCGATCTCCCGCGCCAGGGCCTTCAGCCCGACGCCGATCTCGTCCCAGTCGATGGATTTGGCATTCTCCATCTCTACGACGATAGAATAGGTGGGACGTTCTGCCATCGCGACACAGCCAGTTAATCAACTCGTGGCTATCGCCGTAACAGCATGCTGTCAAACGATCGAGATGCTTTTCTGCACTACGAATTTGTTAGGTGGACTATTTAATCGTTCGGTATCGGAAGCTGGACGGGTCGGCATATTCGGACAGGAAACGCTTTCGCCATTCTTCATTGAGCGCATCGCGCTGGATTTCCAGGCCCGACCGAAGGTTGGTCTCCCAGTTGGGCTCCACATCCACCAACTGGGCGACTTTCGTCAGGCTTCCTGCAGGATCGCGCTGAATCTGCTCGTAGGTCAGGGGCAGGAAGGACAGGCCATTCTTCGCGAACCAGCCATCCCACGCCAGATTCTCCGCCAAGATCTTTTCCAGACACTCTGCGATTGCCTGGCCATTGTAGCGTGGTGGCGCATGACCGATCTCTGTGGATCGGAATTCGCGGGTTTGACGCGCACGTGCCCATGAGATCGCCTGGCCGAGCAGATCGTCACGGGTCAAGCGCACATAGTTCGGCTTTGGAAGGCTGGCAGGCAGGTTCACCTTCTTGGCAAGTTGTGCGAACTGGCTCGCAAAGAGCTTGATTGCGTAGATCCCGGTGGAGGACCGCCCCTCCGTCAGCGCGCGCAGAAGCTGCGCGCGGGGGTCTCGCGGGTAATCCGGCCGTTCCAGCAGACGTCGCCCGCCAAACCATTCCAGCGGATGGCCCAGCCCGGCGGAAGCCATCAATCCTGCAAGATGATTGCTGCCGCTGCGTGGCGATGTGCACACGACAATTCCCGCCCGTATTTCGGACAGGGTGTTCCGCGGGATTTCAATGACTGCTGGTGGTCGACGAAAGAGATGCATTTGCTTCAACGCTTCAGCAAAAACACCGCCTGCTGGCCGAAGAAGTTCCAGAACCACCAGGGCATCGACAGGCCGATCTTCTGCCCGTTGGCGTCGAGCGCGGTCGCCTTCTCGACGGTCGCGCCGAGCTCCTCGCACAGATTGACGAAGTCGCGAATGGTGCAGAAGTGGATGTTGGGCGTGTCGTACCAGGAATAGGGCAGGTCCTTGGTGACCGGCATCCGCCCTTTGACGAACAACGACAGGCGCACGCGCCAGTGGCCGAAATTGGGGAAGGAGACGATGGCGCGGTTGCCGATCCTGAGCAATTCGTCGAGCACGACCTTCGGGTTGCGGGTCGCCTGCATGGTCTGCGACAGAACGACGAAATCAAAACCCTTGTCGGGATAGAATTTGAGGTCGGTGTCGGCATCGCCCTGGATGACGGAAAGGCCGCGCGCCACGCATTCGTTGACGCCGCGCTGCGACAGTTCAAGGCCGCGGCCGTCGATATGCTTGGTTTCCTGCAGAAGCTCCAGGAGCACGCCGTCGCCCGAACCGACGTCGAGCACGCGCGCGTTCGGCGGGATGAGGTCGGTGACGACGTCGAGGTCGACACGCTGGGCGCGGTTGACGCTCATGGCAACACCGTCCGGTCCTGAGATTGCTTTTTGCTCATGCGCCGAGCCCTCTCGCTCGCGCGGCCGAGCCGATGAAGCCGTTGATGGCCGCGAACAGTTCCGGCTCGTCGAGCAGGAAGGCATCGTGGCCGCGGTCGGTCTCGATCTCGACGAAGGAGACGGATGCGCCGGCAGCATTCAACGCATGCACGATCGAGCGGCTCTCCTCGGTCGGGAACAGCCAGTCGCTGGTGAAGGAGACCAGGCAGAAGCGCGTCTTGGTGCCGGCGAAGGCATCGGCCAATCGCCCGCCATGGTCGGCGGCAAGGTCGAAATAATCCATGGCGCGGGTCAGGTAGAGATAGGAATTGGCGTCGAAGCGGTCGACGAAAGTCATGCCCTGGTGGCGCAGATAGCTTTCGATCTGGAAATCGGCGTCGAAGCCGAAGGTGAGCGCCTCGCGGTCCTGCAGATTGCGGCCGAATTTGCGGTGGAGCGCGGCTTCCGACAGGTAAGTGATGTGGGCGGCCATGCGGGCGACGGCCAGCCCCTTTTCCGGGCGCTTGCCGAAATCGAGATACTTGCCGCCATGCCAGTCGGGATCGGCCATCACCGCCTGCCGCCCGACCTCATGGAAGGCGATGTTCTGCGAGGAATGGCGCGCGCCGGTGGCGATCGGCAGCGCGCAGAAGACGCGCTCCGAATGGCTGGCGGCCCATTCCAGCACCTGCATGCCGCCCATCGAGCCGCCGAGCACGCAAAACAGCTGGTCAATGCCGAAATGGTCGACCAGCATAGCCTGCGCGCGCACCATGTCGCGGATGGTGATGACCGGCAGTTCCAGCCCATAGGGCTTGCCGGTTGCCGGATTGGTCGAGGCGGGACCGGTCGAGCCGAGGCAGCCGCCGATGACGTTGGCGCAGATGACGAAGAAGCGGTTGGTGTCGATGATCTTGCCGGGGCCGATCAGCACCTCCCACCAGCCCGGCTTGCCGGTCACCGGATTGGTGTTGGCAACATGCTGGTCGCCGGTCAGCGCATGGCAGACGAGAATGGCGTTGGAACGCGCGGCGTTGAGCGCGCCATAGGTCTGGTAGGCGATCTGGAAGGGCGAGAGCAGCGTGCCGGCGTCGAGCTTCAGCGGCTTGTCGGGGCCGAACTGCAGCACCGGGCTCGACGGATGGTCGGCCTCGTCCTTGGTTCTTGCAGCGCGCTGAGCGGCCATGTCCGTCCTCATCCTGTCCCACATCGGTTTGCCTGATGTGGTGTCCGGCCGGCCGCGGACAACAAAAAACCGGCATTGCCGTCGCAAAGCCGGTTACAGGTTGCAAACGGCCCTTTAGCGAGTTGTTTAACGTGGCTGCAAGCCGACCGGCCAAATCACCACGGGAGTCTGGCTGCTCTTCTAGGACCAGCGCGGCACTTCGTCAACGGCAGGCATCCATAGCGCAAGCGCTGGCACTCGACATTCCGGGCCATGGCTTGTATTTCCGCTGCGGCCTTGAAGGCCTTCTCGACGGATTTTTGACATGAAGCAGGATCAGCCGCGTCCGACGCCCCGCGCGGGCATCATGGACATCGAAGCCTATGTGCCGGGCAAGAGCACGGCGCCGGCCGGCGTGACGAAAGTCTACAAGCTGTCGTCGAACGAGAATCCGCTCGGACCGTCGCCGAAGGCGATCGAGGCCGCGCGGGACGTTGCCGCCAAGCTCGATGTCTATCCCGACGGCACCGCCCGCCGGCTGCGCGAAGCGATCGCCGAGGCGCATGGGCTGAACCCGGCAAACATCATCTGCTCCAACGGCTCCGACGAGATCCTGGGCTTGCTGGCGCAGACCTACCTCGCGCCCGGCGACGAGGCGGTGTTCACCGAGCACGCCTTCATGGTCTACAAGATCTATATCCAGGCGGCCGGGGCCAGGCCGGTGGCGGTCAAGGAAACCGAGGAACGCGCCGATGTCGATGCGATCCTTGCGGCCGTGACGCCCGCAACGCGCATCGTCTTCCTCGCCAACCCGAACAATCCGACCGGCACCTACTTGCCGTTCAGCGAGGTGCGCCGCCTGCATGCCGGCCTGCCGAAGAACGTGCTTCTGGTGCTCGACGCGGCTTACGCCGAATATGTGCGCCGCAACGATTACGAAGCCGGCATCGAGCTTGCCGGCAGCGCCGACAACGTGGTGATGACGCGCACCTTCTCCAAGCTCGGCCTGGGCGGCGCCCGCATCGGCTGGATGTACGGGCCGGCGCATATCGTCGATGCCATCAACCGGGTGCGCGGTCCCTTCAACGTCAATGCCACGGCCATCGAGGCCGGTATCGCTTCGATCCGCGACCGCGCCCATATCGAGCGCAGCGCGCTGCACAACGAGACATGGCTGGCCTGGCTCAGCGAGCAGATGATCGGGCTCGGGCTGCGCGTGACACCGAGCGTCGGCAATTTCCTCTTGATCCATTTCCCAGACGACAAGAAGCATTCGGCAGCGGCCGCCGACGACTATCTCAGCCAGCGCGGCTATATCCTGCGCCGCGTGACCGGCTATGGTTTTCCGAACGCGTTGCGCATGAGCGTCGGCACCGAAGAGGCCAATCGCGGCGTCGTCGAGGCGTTGACGACCTTCCTGAAAAGCTAGAACACCATGGCATCACCGATGTTCGAAAAGATAGCGCTGGTCGGTATCGGCCTGATCGGCTCGTCGTTGGCTCGCGTCATCCGCCGCGAGGGCTTGGCCAGGCACATCGCGATCGCGACGCGCAGCTCCTCGACGCTGAAGCGCGCCGAGGAGCTCGGCCTCGGCGATTCCTACACGACCGATGCCGGCGAAGCGGCGCGCGACGCCGATCTCATTATCGTCTCGGTGCCGGTGGGCTCGTCCGGCGAGGTCGCCGCCGAGATCGCGCCGGCGCTGAAGAAGGGCGCCATCCTCACCGATGTCGGCTCGACCAAGGCCTCCGTTATCGCGCAGATTGAGCCGCATGTGCCCGAAGGCGTGCATTTCATCCCCGGGCATCCGCTGGCCGGCACGGAAAAGTCCGGTCCGGACGCCGGTTTCGCCGACCTCTTCGACAATCGCTGGTGCATATTCACGCCGCTGCCGGGCACCGATGCAGCGGCGCTCGAGACTCTTTCGGAATTCTGGCGGCGCTGCGGCTCCAACATCGACACGATGGACCCGCAGCATCACGACATGACGCTGGCGATCGTCTCGCATCTACCGCATATCATAGCCTACAACATCGTCGGCACGGCCGACGATTTGGAAGCGGTGACCAAGAGCGAAGTCATCAAGTATTCGGCTTCCGGTTTCCGCGATTTCACCCGTCTTGCCGCCTCCGACCCAACTATGTGGCGGGATGTGTGCCTGCACAACAAGGACGCGATCCTGGAGATGCTGGCGCGGTTCTCGGAGGATCTGGCCTCGCTGCAGCGGGCGATCCGCTGGGGCGACGGCGAGAAGCTGTTCGACCTCTTCACCCGCACGCGGGCGATCCGCCGTTCGATCATCCAAGCAGGGCAGGATATCGACACCCCAGACTTCGGCCGGCAGGCCATCGAACATCCCGCTAAATCGTAAGCGGATTCCTCAGCGTTATTGTCGTGGCGGCCAGTGATCTGCCATCATGGCCAGAGTTTCGGCGCGATCTGGCGCTCCCAACCGGCCGCCGAAGCGCAGGCATTTGAGCGCTGCGGCGGCGCTGGCGAAGCGCAGGGCTTCCTCCATGGGCATGGCCTCGGCGAGGCCGACGGCGAAGGCGCCGTGGAAGACGTCGCCGGCGGCAAGCGTGTCCACCGCCTTGACCTTCGGCGCCTCGACATGGCGCACGCGCCCGGTCGCCCGGTCATGCCACCAAGTGCCGGCCGCGCCGCCGGTGACTGCGACGAAGGCGTCGGTGCGCGAGGCGAGGTCGGCGCAGGCGCTCTCGGGATCCGGCGCGTGGCCGCAGACGATGCGGGCCGCCGGCTCCGAGGCGACGATATGCGAAGCCAGGGGCAGCAGGCGTTCCAGCACCTCGACCGGTGCGGTGTCGGCATCCAGGATCGCCGGGTGGCCGGCATTGCGCGCGGCGGTCAAGGCAAGTGCCGCCGCGCCCGGCCAGCGGACGTCGACCAGCACGGCATCGAAGGCGGAAAGATCGGCAAGCGGCAGCTCTTCGGGATCGGCTTGCGCCTTTTTGTCGTAGAAGGGCACTATGACGCGCTCGCCATGCGCGTCGATCAGTATGGCGGCGAGCGCCGAGCGCGCGCCGGCGACGCGGCGGATCAGGCTGCAGTCGACGCCCTCGGCCTCGATGTCGGCAATCAACTGGTCGCCGACCGGATCGTCGCCGGCGCTCGCCCAAAGCGAGACTGCGGCGCCGAGGCGATGCGCGGCGCAGGCGGCGCTTGTCGCCATGCCCGACGCGATCTGGACGCCGTCGCTGGCGATGAACTTGCCCTGATGCGTCGGCAAGGTCTCGACGCGCAGGATCGTGTCGAGAGTGAAGGCGCCGACGCTGAGCAGTTTCACTGGCTCGGGCATCTCTGGGCTCAGTCGACCGGTTTGATCTTGCCGAGCGGGATGAAGCCCAGCGAGGCCTTGCCCTTGACGATCCTGAGCGGCATCGATGGCTCCTTGCCGAGCATGGCGATGGCGGCAAAGCCTTGCTCGATCTCGCTCTTGTGCTCCGGGATGGCGCCGCCAAGGATGGCCGCGACCGCCTTCGGGTCCTTGAGCCTGATCGTCAGATTGGCGTCGATCAGGCCCTCGGCATCGACGGAAGCCGGCCCGGACACCGTGATGCGCGCGGTGCCCGACGACAGGTCGAGCTTGGCGATGTCGATCGACTGGCCGCGTAGGCTCTTCGGCGGCGTCGCGATCAAGGCGACACCATTCTTCAGCGTCACCTCGCCGCTGCCGTCGAGCGCCGGCAGCACGCGCCCGCCGATGGCGTCCGCATTGATCTCCAGATCGCCGAAGCTGCCGATATATTTGATATCCCGGTCGACCGGCTGCAGCTCGCCGGCCGCCTTGCCGGCGCTGAACAATTGCACCGGGTCGGAATCGTCTTGCGGGTCGGTCTGGCCGTTCAGGCCGTCGGCTTTGAGCGAGACGCTTCTCGGCAATGGCCACCACACTTTGACGTTCGCGTGCAACTGGTCCCAGTCGATCCAGAGTGGCGGCATGCCGGGCGCCATCGTCCGCAGCGGGCCGCGCAGATCGGCTCCCGGCGACAAGGGAGCAGTGATGTCGGCGACGGCGTTGAGGCTGCCGGTGGAGGCGGCGACTTTGCGGGCGTCGTCCTCATAGGCGATGTTGTCGCAGGAGACCGTAAAGCTGATCGGATAGCCGCTGACGGTCAAATTGGCGCAGCCGGCGGCAATGCCCGTGCTGCCCAGTTGCGCTACGGCCTGGTCTGCTTCGGTCTTGAGCCGGTCGGCGAGATAGAACCAGCCGCCGCTGTAGAGCGCGAACAAGACGACGACAAACGCGACAAGCCAGAACAGCCAGCGGCGGGATTTGGATGGTCGCTCGTCACTTGACGTCATGCTGCGGCTCTCGTTAACCCCTCACGTGGCGAAGAGGCTGTTCATTGTCGCGCGCCACAAGCGGGAACAGAAGAAAAACCCGCCGGTGCGGCGTCGTCACTCGAAATGCAATCAGGCTGGCGATATGGGCGATTTTTGGGTTTTTGGCTATGGGTCGCTGATCTGGCGGCCCGGGTTTGCCCATGTCGAGACACGCCGCGCCCGGCTTTACGGCTATCGTCGCTCGCTCTGCGTCTATTCCTTCGTGCATCGCGGCACGCGCGAGCGGCCGGGCCTGGTGCTCGGGCTGGACCGCGGTGGCTCCTGCATCGGGCTCGCCTACCGTGTCCCCAGCAATCTGCGTGACGAAGTTCTCACCTATCTGCGCGAGCGCGAACTGGTCACCAGCGTCTATCTCGAACGCATGCTCGGTGTCCGGCTGGATGGCGGTGAAGCGGTCGAGGCTGTGGTCTACATCGTC
This sequence comes from Mesorhizobium sp. CU3, assembly GCF_006442965.1. Classification (GTDB taxonomy): domain Bacteria; phylum Pseudomonadota; class Alphaproteobacteria; order Rhizobiales; family Rhizobiaceae; genus Mesorhizobium. The sequence goes on from NZ_VFWX01000022.1 coordinate 77,633, forward strand.
GACCGCAATCATGAGCAATATGCCGGCGCGCTCGATGCCGACGAGGCGGCAAAAGTGGTTCGCGGCGCCATCGGCCAATCCGGTAACAACGAGGATTATGTGCTGAGCACGCTCGAGCACCTCGACGCGCTCGGCATACGCGACCATTGGCTGGAGGAGGTCGGGCGCCAGGTCGCGCCTTCGTGAGGCGTATTCCGGCGAAAACGATTTTCGCCGCCAATGCTCTATCTCTTTGTTTTTACGCAATTCCGGACGCAAAGCCGCTAGGCACTTTCGCTGGAATTGCTCTGGCCCGATCAAAAAGCAAAACCATGCCTTTGATCTCGGCCGGACGCGACCTAGCTTAGCCGCAACTCATCCTCGGGCGTCAGGCCCGTCCCAGCATCACGGAGATCAGTCTTGCAAAAACGCCGTCTCGGTCGCACCGACCTTTCCATCGCGCCGCTGGTCCTGGGCGGCAATGTGTTCGGTTGGACCGCCGACGAAAAGACGTCCTTCGACCTGCTCGACCGCTTCGTCGGCGCAGGTTTCAACGCGGTGGACACGGCCGATGCCTATTCGCGCTGGGTTCCCGGCAACAAGGGCGGCGAATCGGAAACCATCATCGGCAATTGGATGAAGAGCCGCGGCAACCGCGACAAGGTTGTCGTCATCACCAAGGTCGGCTCCGACATGGGCCAGGGCAAGAAGGACCTCTCCGCCGCCTATATCGAGAAGGCGGTCGACGCGTCGCTGAAGCGGCTGCAGGTCGACGTCATCGATCTCTATCTTTCGCACTGGCCGGATCCGGCAACGCCTTACGAGGAAACGCTCGGCGCCTATCAGCGCCTGCTCGAAAAGGGCAAGATCCGCTATCCCGGCTGCTCCAATCTCGATGCCGGACAGTTGCGCGCCGCGCTCGACGTCGCCAGCCTGCGCAGCCTGCCGCGTTACGAGGTGCTGCAACCCGAATACAATTTGTACGACCGGTCTTCGCTCGACGGTCCGCTACTCGATCTCTGCAAGGCTCAGGATCTCGGCGTCATCACCTATTTCAGCCTCGCCAAGGGCTTTTTGAGCGGCAAATACCGCAGCAAGGCCGATCTCGGACAGAGCGAACGCGGCGAAGACGTTGCCGAATATCTCAACGAGCGCGGCACGCGCATCCTGTCGGCGCTCGACGCCATTGCCGAGCGGCATTCGGCCAAGCAGGCGGAAGTGGCGCTGGCCTGGATCATCGCACGACCAGGCGTCACCGCGCCGATCGCCAGCGCCACAACGCCGGCCCAGATGGACAGTCTGATCCGCGCCGGTACGCTCAAGCTTTCGGCGGATGACGTTGGGGCGCTAGACCGCGCCAGTTCCTAAGGCGTATTGATCTTCGGGTGAGGCCGGCCTGCAAATGGCGGCTTCCTGCCTCGGAAGCCGCCACTTTCGGCTCGGCCTGACCCGAATCTCGACACGCCTTGACGCAGAGGCGCGCGCACGATCGTCCAAGACGGTTGCGACCAATCCTTCGTAAAGTCCTGTCGCATCTCGGCAGGAGGAAGGTTCGGCATGGCAAGCGTTCTGACCGAAGCGCAGCCGTGGCAGCAAGTGCTGGCGCTCATCGTGGCGGCAAGTGTCGTCATGGGCAGCCCGGGGCCATCGACCGTCAGCGTCACCGCCGTCGGAGCGGCGTTCGGCCTGCGTTCATCGCTGGGTTACGCGTCAGGGATGGTGCTTGGAACGATCGCGGTGCTCGTGGTCGTGGCGGCCGGTATCATCGGCATGCTGGCTTCGATGCCCGGCCTGGCCAAGCTGCTGACCATCCTGTCCGCCGCCTACATTCTTTATCTCGCCTACAAGATCGCGACGGCGCCGCCGCTGGCTGAAAGCGGAAGGCAAGCGGCGCGTCCGACCTTTATGGGCGGCTTCATGCTCGCCATCGCCAATCCGAAGGCCTATGTGGCGATCGCCGCCGTTTTTGCCGGAGCTTCCTCGCAGACCGACGCGTTGGGTGGTTCCGCCAGGCTGCTGGTGCTTACAGGGATGATCGTCGTCATCCATGCGGCGTGGCTGCTTGCAGGAACCGCTTTCGCAAGGTTCCTGCGTCATCCGCCGGCGTCGCGGATCATCAATCTGGTGTTTGCCGCGACGCTGGTGCTGACGACCGCCTGGGCGGCGTTGCGTTGAGCGAGATCAGCTTTTTGCCGTTACGCCGAGTTCGGCTAGGCGCTTCACCGCCGTCGGCGGCATTGGCGGCGGGTTCGGCCCCTGCGCGACTTCGACCAGCATCTGGTCGCATGCGGCTTCGGTCTCGCCGATCAGCCGCTGCATGAATTCGTCCTTGCCGAGACCGGGCGGGATCGGCGGCAGGAAGCGGGCCTTGATTGTGCCGGGATAACGCAGGAATTTGCGGCGCGGCCAGTAGAGACCGGCGACATGGGCGACCGGCACGACAGGAACGCCCAGTTGCGAATAGATCTCGACGATGCCGTATTTGTAGGACGGCTCGGCGCCCGGCGCGCGGCGCGTACCTTCGGGATAGATGATGAGCTGGCGCGGATTGCGGTCCATCTCTTGCCTTGTCGCTGTGACGACTGCCTTCAGCGCCTTCGAGCGGCTGCCGCGATCGACCGGGATCATGCGCATCTTCATGATGTACCAGCCGAAAAAGGGGATCCAGGTCAGCTCGCGCTTCAGGATGTAGAGCGCGTCGTCGAGATAGGGGTAGAAGGCGATCGCGTCCCAGAAGGACTGATGCTTCGGCGCCAGGATGAAGGAGCCTTCCGGCAGGTTTTCGACCCCGGTGATCTCGCTCTTTGTCGCCGCGATCTTGTCATAAAGCCACATCGAGGTGCGCGACCAGAATTTCGGCACGAACCAGGCGCGGTGGCGCGGCGCCAGGAAGTAGAAGGGCGTCCAGATGATCATCTGGACGATCAGGCTGAGATAGAAGACGAGGTTGAACGCCAGCGAGCGGATGATGAGCATGCAAGGGGCCCGGTGAGGAGGTGTGCGTTGGTTACACCAAGCGGCGGCAAAAAGGAAACGGCGCCGCACCGGGCGCGGCTTTAAAGCGATCCGGCTAGCCGCTCCTTGAGACGCGGCGCGGCGAAGTCGAGGAAGGCGCGCAGCTTCACCGGCAGGCGGCCCTGGCCGGCATGCACCAGGCTGACCGGCCATGGCGGCGGCTCGAACGGCTCCAGCACCACTTGCAGTGCGCCGGCGCGCACGGCGGCGTCGGCCTGGTAGGAGAGCACCTTCGTCAGGCCGAGCCCTGCAATCGCGGCGTCGATCGCCGCTTCGGCGGTGTTGACCTGCAGGCGCGAGCGCACCGGCACGACGATTTCGGTCTTGGCCGCGCCGAAAGCCCATGTCGCGGGCGCGGCGAGGCCTTCGAAGGTGACGCAGTCATGACCGGCAAGGTCTTGCGGCCTTGCCGGCACGCCGTGCCCGGCAAGGTAGGCCGGGCTCGCGCAGACGATGCGGCGGATCGAGCCGACGCGGATCGCAACCATGGCCGAATCCGGCAATTCGCCGATGCGCAGGGCAAGATCGACATGCTCCTCGACCAGCTGGGTGATGCGGTCCGACAAGGTCAGGCGGATGGCGACTTCGGGATAGGCGGCGAGGAAATCGGTGACGACAGGCAGCACATGCAGGCGGCCGAAGACGACCGGTGCGCTGATCACCAGCTCGCCGGTCGGGTTGAGATATTCGCCGGCGGCGGCGCGTTCGGCCTCGCTTACCTCGTCCAGGATGCGGCGGCAGGCGGCGAGATAGGACTGGCCGGCGTCTGTCAGCGTCAGACGCCGCGTCGAGCGGTTGAGCAGGCGCGTCCCCAGATGCTTTTCCAGCTCGGAGAGTTTTCGGCTCACCGTCGCCAGCGGCATGCCGGCGCGTCGCCCGGCGGCGGAAAGGCTGCCGGCCTCCACCGTGGCGACGAACAGGGACATGGCGTCGAGGCGATCCATATTCTTCCGAAATCTGGAAGGATGAGTTGCATATATGCGCTCTACATCCGCTTTCTGGAAGAGGCTAATTGATGTGCGATCCTGCATGAGGAATGCCGCCATGAAAGCTTTCACCAGCGATGTCGCCTTCACGCCGACGGTCAAGGCGATCCAGGCCCGCAAGGGGTCGCGCGAGTCCTATGCGCGCGTCGAGCAGCGTGGCGGCTGGCGAGCGAACATCACGCCCGATCTCGCCGCCTTCATCGAGGCGCAGACCAGCGTTTTCCTGGCGACGGCCAATGCCGAGGGACAGCCCTATATCCAGCATCGCGGCGGCCCGGCAGGCTTCCTCAAGGTGCTGGACGAGCATACGATCGGCTTTGCCGACTTCTCCGGCAACCGGCAATTCATCACCCAGGGCAATCTCGAGGACAACGATCAGGCCTTCCTGTTCCTGATCGACTACATGCTGCGCCGGCGCATCAAGATCTGGGGCAGGGCGCTCGTCGTCGAAAACGATCCGGAGCTGACGGCGAAGCTGATGCCGGGAGGCTACAAGGCGAGGCCGGAGCAGACGATCCTGTTCACCGTCTCGGCCTGGGATGCCAATTGTCCGCAGCATATTCCGCAGCGCTTCGAAGCAGCGGACGTCGCTGCGGCGTTGGCCGAACGCGACCGGCGCATTGCTTCACTGGAGCAGGAGGTCGCGCATCTGCGCGGCGTGACAGCTACGGCGTGACGTGTTCGGGCTTCACGCTGCTGACCGCGGCGGCGTCGGCCAGGGTCGTGCCGTCGGGCGTCGCACGAGGCGGCAGGAAGCCGCGCGCCAGCGCCAACACATATTTGCTATATTCGGTGAGCAATACGCGCAGCGCTTCCGGCTTGGTCAGCCAGCCGCCATTGCCGAGATTGGTGTTGACCACCGGATAGGGCTCAAGCCGCGCACCGTGCAGCAGTCGGCTCATTTCGAGCAGGCTGCGCGGCATGTGATAGTTGTTGGTGACGACTATGATGCTGCCATAGGCGTGGTTTTCCACCCATTTGGCGCTCTCCTCGGCATTGCCGATGGTGTCGAGTGCGGCCCGGTCGATGTCGACGCAGCAGGAGAACAGCTGCTTGTCGCCGCCCATCGCTACCTGCAACTGGTGGCGGCTGGCCGAGGGGTGGACGCCGCTGACCAGCAGACGCTTGCCCTTGCCGGATGCCAGGAGGTCCATGGCCGCGTCGAGCCGCGACTGCCCGCCGGTCAGCACGACGATGGCATCGGCCCTGGCCGGGTCGACCGGCGTCGTCATGTGGCTCACCTTGTCGGCGAACCAGCCGAAGCCGCCGGCGAAAAGCACCCCTATGGCGAGGGCGACGAAACCGCAGACACGCAGCGCAAGCCTCAGCCGACCGGTTTCGGCCGAAGCAGCGGGGTGCGCTGCCACCGTCGGCATCACGCCAGCTCTCCCGGTCTGCTCCTGCGCGTTCATCATCCTCAGGTTAATCCTGAAATATCCAATGGTTAACCCTGAAATGCGGCCTTTGATAGATTAAACGGGCGCAATTTGCGTTACGGCAACCGGCCAAGCCGTGATCGTTGTCCGGTTTGAATATAACGCCTTGCGCCGGCTTTCTCCTGGAGTTCATGGATCAGCCCGCATCCGGCTGGCGAACGTCGATGTCGCTGAGATAGGTGACGACGGTCACATGCGAAGTCGCAGCGGTCAGCGCGCCGATCACCAGCACCATCAGGCCGACGCCGAGATAGCCGGCCGAACCGATGGCGAAATTGCCGAACAAAGCGGTCGCCTGGTCGGCCTCGGGCGTCGCCATGTTGCGCGACGACCACCAGGAAAAGACGATGAAAACGATGATCGCGAGCGCGCCGCCGGCGGCCGCGCCCTTCATGCCGGTGACCAGGAAGTGCCAGCGGAATTCGCGCGCGATGAAGCGCGCTTCGGCGCCGACGAAATGCAGCACCTCGATGATATGGCCGTTGCCGGCCATGGCGCCGCGCGTGGCGAACACCACCGTCAGCACCGTTGCCGACAGCATCAGCACCAGAACAGCGATGCCGATCGTCACCGTCGTGTGCGCCATCGCGACGAGGCGATCGACCCAGGTGCGATGATCGTCGAGGGCTGCTGTCGGGATTTTCGGCGTGATCGCGGCACGCATGGCCGCAAAGTCCGGGGGGCTCGCCTCATCGATGGTGACGATGATCAGACGCGGCACCGGCAATTCGTCGATGTTGAGGCCGCTGCCCAACCATGGTTCGAGCAGGCGAGCGGTGGCGTCGCGGTCGATGATCTTGGTGCCCTTCACGCCGGGGAACTCGCCGGCGATCTGCGAGGCCTGGGCAAGGGCGGCTTCCATGTCGAGGCCCTCGGCCGGCTTGATCTGGATCGTCGCCTCACGCGAGATCTGGTTTTCCCAGACCGAAGCAGTATCGCGTACCAGCGTCACGGCGCCGAAGGTGAGGCAGGACAGGAAGGTCATGATGGCGATGACCAGCACCAGCGCGCGGCCGGCGATGTTCTGCGCCGGCACGATCGGCGCCATCTTGCGCTGGGCGCGCCGCACGGTCGCCGGCGTCTCGGCGACTTCTTCCTGCAGGTCGTCGGCGGGCATGTCAGTCATAGACGTCCAGCCTCCCGCCGGCCAGGATCATGCGCCGCGCATCGACCTGCTCCATCAGGCCGAGGTCGTGCGTGGCGATCACCACCGCGGTGCCGAGACGGTTGAGCTCGATGAAGAGCCGAAGCAGCCGGCGCGCCAGCGGCGGATCGACATTGCCGGTGGGTTCGTCGGCCAAAAGAATCTCGGGCTGTTCGATCAGCGCGCGCGCGATCGCGGCGCGCTGCTTCTCGCCGCCCGACAGCACAGGCGGCAGCACATGCATGCGGTCGCCGAGGCCGACCCATTTCAGCAGCTCGGTGACGTCGGTTCGGTAGCTCGCTTCCTCGCGCCCGCGCACGCGCAAGGGCAGCGCCACGTTCTCATAGGTGGTCATGTGGTCGAGCAAGCGGAAATCCTGGAACACGACGCCGATGCGGCGGCGCATGAGCGGCAATTCGCTGCGCGAGATGCGCGAGCGATCCTTGCCGAAAATGGTGATCAGGCCGCGCGTCGGCTTCAGCGACATGAACAACAGACGCAGCAAGGTCGTCTTGCCGGCGCCCGAGGGGCCGCTCAGGAACTGAAAGGAGCGCTCCGGAATGTGCAAGGAGATGTCGCGGAGGATTTCCGGACCCATGCCATAGCGGAGGCCGACATTTTCGAAGCGGATCACGTTCGGCGACCTGAATTCTCGGCGGCGACGCGCCACAATCTACATGAACAAACCATCGGCCGGCATGGTTAACCGGCGGTTAATTTCCGCGCATTAACGCCTCTTACGACTGTCACGGTGGGGAAGCGTTAACCAATTGCGTTTACCCAAAAGAAACGAAGACTGCACTGGTGCCTTCATGGCTGACGACAGAACCGCGCGCCTTGTTTCCGGCGAAATCATGACCGGTGCCGCAGCAGATGCCGCGGCCGAACGCGTCATGCGCGACGCCGCGGCCGACATCGTCGATGCCGATTATGTGGTGCTGCCGCGTTCCGACGTCCGCCCCGAGCCGATGACGACGATTCCGCTGCCGCCGGGGGCTTCGGCGCCGTCGATCGAAGGCATGGGCATGCTGCGCAAACCGGAGGCGGCGCCGTCGCGCTCGTCGCGCGGCGGTCCGCTGTTCTGGATGGCAGGCGTTGGGATCGCGCTGGCATCCTTCTGGGTGTCGGGTGGGCACGCGCTGGTGCGGCAGAGTCCGTTCTGGGCGCATGCCGAGCCGGCCGGCGCGCTCACCATTTCCGCCGTCACGTCGCGAATCGACGACTCGGGGCTGAAGCCGGTGCTGTTCGTGGACGGAGAGGCGGCCAATGACGGGGCACGATCGGAGACGCTGCCGCCGCTCGAAATCCGCGTCACCGACAACAACGCCAACATCATCCGCTACAGGCTGGGGACATTGAACCGTTCCCTGGCCCCAGGCGAAAGATTCGGCTTTTCCAGCCGCCTCGATGTGCCTAAAGACGGCGTAAGGACCGTTGCTGTCATCTTCGCCGGCTAGGCGGGTCGATATTCAGGTGAAGCCGGCTGCGCTTCCGGTGCTCACGTACTGAAATGTACGCTCCGCTCCGGTTCTCGGAAGCCACTATTTTCGGCTCGGCCTGACCTGAATCTCAACCCGCCTATCGAAGCTGCTGCCAATTTCTGAGGGACAAAAGAATGCCAGTTGTGCGCGACAAGGACATCGAGGTCCTGTTTTCGGCGTCGGCGATCGCGCGCCGCAATCTCGAGCTCGCCAAGGAAATCGCCGGGCGCGACTACCACGACCTTCTGGTGATCTCGATCCTGAAGGGCTCGTTCGTCTTCGCCGCCGACCTGATCCGCGCCATGCATGATGTCGGCCTGTCGCCCGAGGTGGAGTTCATCTTCATTTCCAGCTACGGCGCCGGCACCACGAGCGGCGAGGTGCGCGTGCTGCGCGACATCGACAACGAGGTCGCCGGCCGCGACGTCCTGTTGATCGACGACATTCTGGAATCCGGCAAGACGCTGTCCTACACCCGCGACCTGATGATGTCGCGCGGCGCCAAGAGCTGCGCCATCGCGGTGCTGCTCGACAAGCGCATGCGCCGCCAGACCTCGCTCAACGCCGACTATGTCGGCTTCGACTGCCCCGACTATTTCGTCGTAGGCTACGGCATGGATGTCGCGCACGCGTTCCGCGAACTGCCGTTCGTCGGGGTCGTCAAAGGTGATGCCTGAGTTTCGCGGGGGCACGTAAGATTTTCAGAAAACGTCAACGTTTCGGGGCCATGTATTTGCGCCATGGCAAAGCTCCTGATTGTCGAAGACGATGAGTCCGTCCGCACCCTTGCAGCCCGCGCGCTCGAACGCGACGGCCATATAGTGACGATCGCCAGCGATGGCGCGCAAGGGCTGGAAATGATCCGGCGCGCGGCGGGCGGCTACGATCTGGTGGTGTCCGACATCCGCATGCCGGAGATGGACGGCATCGAGATGGCGACGGCTGCGGCAAGACAGTTCCCGGCGATGAGGATCATGCTGATGACCGGCTATGCCGACCAGCGCGAACGCGCCGAGGAATTGAACGGCATCATCCTCGATGTCGTGCAGAAGCCGTTCACGCTGGCCGAGATCCGCGCCCGTGTCGGCAAGGCATTAAGCTGCTTCGCCTGAGACCGAAGCGGCTGTCGGCGCGGCACTTCGCCTGCGCTCATTGTTGAGCGCCAGCAGGCCGGCGCCGATGATCAGCGCAGCACCCAGCACCGTCGTCTCGCGCGGCACTTCCGCGAAGAACAGAAAACCCCAGAGCGGCGACCACAGGATGCCGGTGTATTCGAAGGTGGCGACGCGGTTGGCCGGCGCCATGCGGTAGGCCTGGGACAACAGGATCATGCCTGCGGAAGCGACCAAGCCGCAGGCGGCCATTTTCAGGAAATCCGGCATGGTCGGCCATACCCAGGGCCGCACCAGGAATTCGACGCTCGGATGCGCCGCATGCGTGATGCCGGCGAGATGGAAGACGATTGTGACGGCCACGGCGCCGCTGAGATAGGCGCCGTTCTGATAGAAGGCCATCACGGTCGATGATTCGGTGTCGCCGATGCGGCGCGCCATCAGTTGCGAGAAGCCATAGAGGAAGGCCGAGCCGAGCGACAGAAGCGCCGCCCAGTCGAACACGCCGGCGCCGGGGCGCAGCATGACGAGGACCCCGACAAGGCCGATCAGCACCGTCGCCAGCGTCTTCCACGAGACGCGCTCGCCGAGATAAGGCCCGGCCATCGCCATGATGAACAGCGGCGCCATGAAATACAGCGCCACCGCGTCGGCCAGCGGCAAGGCGGCGATCGCCAGGTAGTAGACCGTGTAGGACGAGAACTGGATGAAGGCGCGCAGCGTCAGCAAGCCTGCCCGCTTCGACAACAGCGCCTTCAGGCCGACATCGGCCTGGACGATGACGATCAGGATCGGCAGCGCGACGATGGCGCGAATCGCCATAACCTCGGTCACCGGATAGCCGCCGGACACCGCCTTCACCAGCGGATCCTGCAGCGAAAACACCAGCACGCCGAGGCAGAGGCTCAGAATGCCGAGCACCATCCGGTTCTGCATCAGTTTCGGCCCCCCGCGAGCCGTCGTCTTACCCGTGTTTCACGCAATTCCGGACGGAAACCGCGAAGCACTTTTCCTGGAATTGCTCCTGGAGCAGGATGACGCTTCGTTGAATCGTCATCCTGCTCCAACTCTTGTCGTTTGAGCATGATCTTGCCCGAAAACCGGTTCCCACTTTCCGGGATCATGCTCGTAAAAAGAACCCGCTACCGTTTTCAGGCAGCGGGTATGAGTGAGGACTCTTCGATTGGTCCGCCGCCGCTTTCGCGGCCACATATCCAATGGGTATGGCGACTATCCTGTGGTGTTTGACATGTTGCAAACGAATTGGAATGATGCCAGCAATCAGAAATTCTTATGGCGGAATCGATGAAGCCCGTTCTCGACAGCGACCTTCTGCGCACCTTCGTGGCCGTGGCCGAAACCGGCAATTTCACGCGCGCGGCGGAGAAGGCCGGGCGCACGCAATCGGCCGTCTCCATGCAGATGAAGAAGCTGGAGGACATGGTCGGCGATGATCTGTTCGAGCGCGGCTCGCGCGGCGTGGTGCTGACGCGCCGCGGCGGCGAGCTGATCGGCAATGCCCGGCGCATCGTCTCGCTGCTCGACGAGACGGCCGCCTCGCTGGTGGCGCCGCCGCTCGGCGGGCTGGTGCGCATCGGCATTCCGGCCGAATACGGCCGCTCGATCCTGTCGCGGGCGCTGGGCGAATTCGCCAAGCGGCATCCGCGCGTCGAGGTCACCGTGCGCTATGCGCATTCGGATTCGCAGGTGAGGGCGCTTGCGGCGGGCGAGCTCGACCTCGCCGTTGTGTTCGAATGGGAAGGCTCTTCGGGCGGCGAGGTGCTGATGCACGATCCGACGGTATGGGTGACCTCGACGCTGCACCATATGCATGAGGAACGGCCGGTGCCCATTGCGCTCTACAGCCGCAATGGCTGGTGCCGTGACTTCGCCATCAAATCGCTGCACCAGCGCGGTCTCGACTACCGCGTCGCCTATACCAGCGACACCAATGGCGGGCTGACGCTCGCCGTGACCTCCGGCCTGGCGATCGCGCCGATCTCGCGCAGCAACATTCCGCCGGACTGCCGGGAACTGACGCCTGCCGACGGGTTCGGCGATATCGATTCGTCCAATGTCGTGCTGCACCGCAATCCGCTGGCGACCGGCGAGGCGATCGACGGCATGGAGAACGCGATCCGCGAGGCATTCATGCTGACCAGACAGGCGGCCGCGACGATCGAGCCTTAAATTTGAGATGGTTCGTAGAAGGTCAGTTGGTTGCCGAAGGGATCAATGACCGTGACTTCCTTCGTCTGCCACGGCGTCGTCTCCAGGCCGGGCCTGTTGAAGCGATATTTCTTGGCCGTCAACTCGCGGTGCAGGTCGGTGATGTCGACCGCCTCGATGCGGATATGAGTGCCGGGCGAGCCGTCGCCGTGATGCTCGCTCAGATGCAGTTCGCAGCCATCGCGAGCGATGCCCATGTAGAGCGGTGCATTGTCGTCGAAACGGTGCTCGAAGCGGACTTCGAAACCGAGGAAGCCGAGATAGAACTCCCGCGCCTTGGCGATGTCGAACATGCGCAGGATCGGGGTGACGGCTCCAAGCTTCGGCATGGTGTGATTGCGATCCGAGAATGATGCGGGCTGGCTATTTCAATTCCAGCAGCCGCTCAAGATAGCTGCGCTCGATGTCGGGGCTCAGCGCATTGCCGAGCCGCTTGCGGATGGCGTCGAGGATCTGGCGGGCGCGCTGCACGTCGATCTCGTCGGGAACCTTGACCGAGTTGCCGTCATCCGGGCCGTTGGTGGCGCGCGGCCGTCCGAGCGGGTCGCGGTCGGCGCCCTGCTGGCGCCCGCCCTGCTCGCTGCCGCCCTGGTCGCCCTGCATGGCCTGCATCTGCTTCATCATCTCCTTGGCGCCGCGGCGCAGCGCCTCAAGCGCGCGGCCCTGGTGGCCGACCGCCTGGTCGCCCTCGGCCTCGCCGAGCGACTTTTCGGCATTGCCCATGGATTTGCCGGCCTCGCCGAAGCCTTCATTGGGCTCCATGCCCATGCCTTCGAGACCCTTCTTCAGCTGGTCGAGCTCGCTCTGCAACTGGCCCTGGCCTTCCTGTAGCTGCTTCAGCGCGTCGGCTAGGTCCTTCGGCGACATTTTCGGCCGTCCGAGCGGATCGCGATCCTGGCCGGGGCCTGGCCGCTGTTCGTCCTGACCCTGCTGCGGGTCGCCATCCTCGCCAAGCTGCTGGTCGCCATCCTGGCCGCGCTGGCCGCGTTGCATCTGGTCGAGGCGGAAGGTGTCGTTCATCATCTCCTGCTGGCGGCGCATGATGTCGCCGAGCTTGTCCATCTGCTGGCGCATCTCGCCGTCCTGCTCGCCGCCCGGCTGCTGGCGGCCGGCCTGCAGGTTGTTCATCATGTCCTGCAGTTCCGACAGAAGCTGCTGGGCCTTGTCGCGATCACCGGATTTGGCGAGCTTCTCGATCTCGTCCATCATGCGATCGATGTCGCTCTGGCGCAGCTCGCGGCCGTTCTGCTGCATCTGCGGCGCGTTCGGGTTCTGCTGAGCGCGCTGGGCGAATTCCTGCAGGAACTGGTTCATCGCCTCGCGCAGTTCCTTCATCGCCTTTTCGATCTCTTCGTCGCTGGCGCCGTTCTTGATGGCGTCCTGAAGCGCCTGCTGCGCCTGGCGAAGCCGCCGCTCGGCGGCCGAGAGATTGCCTTCCTCGATGCCGAGCGCGATCTCCCAGAGGTAGGACACCACGTTGCGCAGCTGATCGTCGGTCTCGGAAAGCTTCAGCCGGCTCCTGGCGCTCATGATGGCGAGGTAGTTCGACATGTTGTCGATCGTGTCCTCGGGACGCAGCGTGATGGCGTCCATCAGGTCGAGCGCGCGCGGCTTGGCGTTGGTGTCGAGCGCGATCAGCCGGCGCTGCTCGAGCACGGCACGCGCCAGCGGGTTGCCGAAGGGACGTTCCGGCATCGTCCAGGTCTTGGTTTCGCTGGTCGCGGTGTGGCCGGCATCATCGGTGACGCTCAGCGTCAGCTTGATCGTGCTGCCGGCCCAGACATGCTCGGTCAGGTCCTTGGTGGTCTTGGCGGCGGTCGCCTTGCCGCCGCGGCGCGGCAGCGTCAGCGGCATGTCGGGGGCGCCGTAGAGCGGGTGTGCGTTGGCCTGCGGCGGATCGGCCAGTTCGAAGACGGCCTTGGCGGAGGCCGCGCCATAATCGTCGTCGATCTGGTAGTTGAGCTCGATCGAGCCGTTGACGGCGCGCTTCGGCTCGCCGACGAAACGGATCGCCGGCGGCTTGTCGGCGATGACGGCGAAGGCCCAGCGTCCGAGATTGTCCTCGCCGGATTTCAGCGTCAGCGTGCCGTTTGAGTTCAGCTTGCCGGTGAATTGGCGCACCTTGGGCGCGGTCTGGCTGGCCGGCGCCGGCGTCTTCGGCGCGGCGGGGTCGATGTTGCGGGCATTGCCGTCCGTGTCGGCATAGCTCAGCGTCTCCTCGCCGTTGCCGCCGGTGACGCGCAGCGACACGTCGCTGCCTTGCGGCACGGTGAAGGTCTGCGCCGCCTGGTTGGCGTCGGCGGTCAGGAACAGCGGCGGCTTGCCGGTATAGGCGGGCGGCGTCACCCAGGCGTCGATGCGCGGCGGCACCGCATCGCGCGCGGCGCGGGCGACGAAACCATCGCTGATCCTGCCGCCAAAGGGTCCGAAGGAGAAGGCGAAGGCGGTGACCAGCAAAAGCCCGGCAACGGCGCGCAGGCCCCAGCGGTCACGGTCCGGCACGCCGGTGCGCGGCTTGTCGGGGCCGAGGCTGGAGAGCCGCTCGGCCATGCGCTTCTGGTGCTCGCGCCACAATGCCTGCGAAAAGACGCTGTCGGCGCCGCTTGGGCGGTCGGTCTGCACTTGCACCGGGCTGTGCAGTAATTCGTTCGCCGCTTCGATGCGCCTGTCGACCTCGGCGGCCGACGGCAGGCGGAAGAAGCGCAGCGGATAGAGAGCGGCAAGCGCCGAGAGAGCGAACAGCGCTAGCAGGCCGATGCGGGCCGCGTCCGGCAGGCGCGCGAAGAGCCCGAGCCAGGAGAAACTCAGAAACAGGCTGGCGACGATCAAGAGCGGCAGGAGCAGCGGCCAGCCGCGCTCGAAGATCATGGCGGCCCGCGTGGCCAGCCGGCTGAGCGCCAAGCGCCCGGCCAGGCCGCGTTCACCGCTGGCCAGGCCGCGTTCGTTGCCGGAAGTGGGTCGTTCGGTCATCGGCCCTTCCTGCCCGGGCACAATGCCCAGACGTCACGAAGAGAAGAATACCAGCAAACACGGCAAAGGCGAGGCGCGTTCCCAAATCGTGAAGCGGCTGGGGCCGGTTATGATCAGAAATTCGCTGGATTCGTGTTGGAACCGCAGACCAGAACGGCGACGCGCTCGCCTTCGGCCGGCGTGTAGCGGCCGGAAAGCATGGCGGCGAAGGCCGCGGCGCCGCCTGGCTCGGCGATGATTCGCGCCCGGTCCCACAGCGCCTTCTGCGCTGCGGTGATGTCGTCGTCGCTGACCAGGATGGAGCGCTCGACGAAAGCCTCGGCGATTGGGAACATCATCTCGCCGACGCGCTTCGGCGCCAGCGAATCGGCGGCGACGCCTTCGGCTGGCGCATCGACCGGCTTGCCGGCCTCTAAGGCGCGGTAAAGCGTCGGCGCGCCTTCGGGCTCGATGGCAATGATGCGGATGCGGCCGGAAAACCATGCGGCGATGCCGCCGATCAGCCCGCCGCCGCCGACGGCGACGAGAAGCGTGTCGATATCGGGCAGATCGGCCTCGATCTCGAGGCCGAGCGTGCCCTGGCCGAGCAGCGTCTCCTCCTGGTTGAAGGCGTGGATCTGCAAGGCGCCGGTCTTTTCAGCAAATGCCTCGCTGGCGGCAAGCGCCTCGGCATAGCGCGCGCCGCCGACCACCAGGTCGGCGCCATAGCCACGGATGCGTTCGAGCTTGGCCGGCGGGCTGACCTCGGGCACGAAGATCGACGCCTTGTGGCCAAGCTTCATCGCGGCATAGGCGACCGCCGCGCCGTGATTGCCGCCCGAGGCCGCGACGACGCCGGCTTCCGGCACCGGTCGCGTCAGCAGATTGGTGAAGGCGCCGCGCGCCTTGAACGAGCCGGAATGCTGCAGGCATTCGAGCTTGAGATCGACCGGAAAGGGCGCTTTGCCGAAATCCGCCATGTCGACCCGCATCACCGGCGTGTGGCGCACATAAGGCCGGATGCGCGGTTCGACGGCCGCGATGCGCTCGCGCGTGATGGTTTTGGCATCCGGCATGATCTTGCTCCTTGGGCTGCTACTTCAGCCAGTCGGGAATAGAATCCAGCCCCAGCAATTCCTCATAAGTTTGGCGCGGCCGCACGATATGGAAGCGGTCGCCGTCGACCAGCACTTCCGGCACCAACAGCCTGGTGTTGTAGGTGCCGGCCTGCACCGCGCCGTAGGCGCCGGCGGTGGCGACGGCGATCAGGTCGCCGGCCTTCAACCTGGGCAGATCGCGGTCGAGGCCGATGAAGTCGCCGGTCTCGCAGACCGGGCCGACGACGTCGACCTTCATGCGCGGCGTCGAAGCCGGCGGCTGCACCACCGGCCGGATGTCGTGGAAGGCGTCGTAAAGCGTCGGCCGGATCAAATCGTTCATGGCGGCATCGACGACGAGGAAGTTCTTGGCGTCGCCTTCCTTCACATAGATGACTTCCGACACCAGGATGCCGGCATTGCCGACGATCAGGCGTCCAGGTTCGAACATCACCTTGAGGCCGAGCTTGGTGACATGCTTCTTGACGATCTCGGCATAGGCGTCGGGCAGCGGCGGTGGGCTGTTGTCGACGCGGTAGGGTATGCCCAGGCCGCCACCAAGATCGACATGCTCGATCGCATGCCCGTCGGCGCGCAGAGTGCCGACCAGCTCGGCCAAGAGCGCGAAGGCGTCGTCGAAGGGCTGCAACTCGGTGATCTGGCTGCCGATATGGGTGTCGATGCCGGTCACCTTGATGCCGGGCAATTCGGCCGCGCGGGCATAGACCTGGCGGGCTCGCTGCCAGGCAATGCCGAACTTGTTCTCGGCCTTGCCGGTCGAGATCTTCTTATGCGTCTTGGCATCGACATCCGGGTTGATGCGCAAGGAGATCGGCGCCACCTTGCCGAGCGCCGCGGCTCGGGCCGAGAGCAATTCGAGCTCAGGCTCGGATTCGACGTTGAAGCAGAGAATGCCGGCGTTGAGGGCAAAATCCATTTCGCGCGCGGTCTTGCCGACGCCGGAAAACAGGATCTTGCTGGCCGGAATGCCGGCGGCCAGAGCGCGGCGCAACTCGCCTTCCGAGACCACGTCGGCGCCGGCGCCTTGCCTGGCCAGCGTCTTCAGCACCGCAAGGTTGGAATTCGCCTTCATGGCGTAGCAGACCAGCGCGTCGAGGCCGGCGAAAGCCTCCTTGAAGACGCGGAAATGCCTGGTCAGCGTCGCCGTCGAATAGCAGTAGAAGGGCGTGCCGACTGCGGCTGCGATATCGGGGATGGCGACGTCCTCGGCATGGAGCACGCCGTCGCGGTAATCGAAATGGTTCACGTCACTTGGTTCCGGAGATCGAGGTCAGAGAAGGGGGTCGAGGATGAACTTCTTGTCCTTGACCGGTTTCTCCGGCTCCGGCGGCAGCGGCTCTTTGGCCTTTTCCGCATCCTTGCGCGCCTGCTCGGCGGCTTCGTAGGGCGTATCGAGACCGCTCTTGCGGCCGCAAGCCGTGACTGCCGCCATCGCTGCGAGCAGCGTGAGCGTCACCAAAATCCTGCGTCCGGTCATCGATCCATCCGTTCGAAACTGTTTTGTCGTGCTGCCGCTTTTAGCGGAGTTTTCAGCGCATTGCACCCCTGGCAATTGCCTTGATGCATGTCGTTGTCCCAGAACCGCTGCACGCTTCCGGGCGACATGCATCAAGCCTTGGTCAGGCGCTTTTTCCAGTAGCGGATCTGCTTCTTCACTTCCGACGGCGCGGTGCCGCCGAAACTCACCCGGCTCTTCACCGAATTCTGCACCGCCAGCACCGAGAAGATGTCGCCGGTGATGCCCGGGTGGATCGATTGCAGGTCTTCCAGCGAAAGCTTTTCCAGCCCGATTTTCTTTTCCTCGGCAAGCGCCACGGCGCGGCCGGTGACGTGATGGGCTTCGCGGAAGGGGAGGCCAAGGCTCCGGACCAGCCAGTCGGCGAGGTCGGTCGCCGTGGCGTGGCCGGCGCCCGCGGCCTTCTTCATGGCGGCGGCGTTGACCGTCATGTCTCGCACCATGCCGGTGGTCGCCGCCAGCATCAGGTCGAGCGTCTCGGCAGCGTCGAAGACGGCTTCCTTGTCTTCCTGCATGTCCTTGCCGTAGCTCATCGGCATGCCTTTCATGACGGTGAGCAGACCGATCAGATGGCCGTTGACGCGGCCGGTCTTGCCGCGCACCAGCTCGGCGGCGTCCGGGTTCTTCTTCTGCGGCATGATCGAGGAGCCGGTGGAGAATGAGTCCGACAGGCGGATGAAGGCGAATTGCGGCGTCGACCAGATGACGATCTCTTCGGCGAGCCTCGACAGATGCGTGGCGCAGATCGCGGCCACGCTCAGGAATTCGAGCGCGAAATCGCGGTCCGAGACACTGTCCAGCGAATTGCGCGTCGGCTCGCGGAAGCCGAGCGCCTTGGCCGTCTTGTGGCGGTCGATGCCGAAGCTGGTGCCGGCAAGGGCAGCCGCACCGAGCGGGTTTTCGTCCATGCGCTGGATGGCGTCGCGCACGCGCCACAGGTCGCGGCCGAACATCTCGACATAGGCCATCAGATGATGGCCGAAGGTCACCGGCTGCGCCGCCTGCAGATGGGTGAAGCCGGGCATGACGGTCGCGGCATGCTCCTCGGCGCGTTCGAGGAAGGCGGCGATCAGTTCCTTCAGCGCCTCGGCAACGCGTTGGCATTCTTCCTTGACCCAGAGGCGCAGATCGACCGCCACCTGGTCGTTGCGCGAACGCGCGGTGTGCAGGCGTCCCGCCGCCGGGCCGATCAGCTCGGCAAGGCGGGCCTCGACATTCATGTGGATGTCTTCCAGCCTGGTCGAGAATTCGAACGTCCCGGCCTCGATCTCTTTCAGGATCGCGTTCAGGCCGTGCGCGATCTTTTCTTGATCGGCCGCCGAAATAATGCCCGTTTCGGCCAGCATCTCGCTATGGGCGATCGAGCCGCGAATGTCTTGCGCGTAGAGTTTGCGGTCGAACGAGATCGATGCGTTGATCGCTTCCATGATGGCGGCCGGACCCGAGGCAAAACGTCCGCCCCACATCTGGTTGCTGGCCTTCTTGTCGCTCATTTATATAACCCGCGTTCCGGAGCAGTTTTGAGACATGGCAGTTTGAGACATGGCAGACGGCAATAGATTCTTCCCGGCCCCGCGCCTCATCCTCGCCGCCCTGGTGGCGGGCGTGCTGGCCGGCGCGGTCGCGGTATATGTCAGCGAGAGCCGGTCTGGCAACAATGCCCCTGTAGCCCAGGTCGCCGTCGGCGACAGCAAGGACGACGTCGCCTGCGCGGCGAAGGCCGGGCGGGCCAAGGCCGTCGCCGCCAAAGCCGTCGGCCAGGTCGCGGCGCTGCAGCCGGCCGAGCCGCCGCAATCGCTGAAAAGCCTCGCCTTCAACGGCCCGGATGGCAAGCCGATGACGATCGCCGACCATGCCGGCAAGACGGTGCTGCTCAACCTGTGGGCAACCTGGTGTGCGCCCTGCCGGGCCGAAATGCCGGCGCTCGACGCGCTGCAGAAGGAAAAGGGCGGCAAGGACTTCGAGGTGGTCGCGGTCAATGTCGACACCGGCGACGACACCAAGCCGAAGAAGTTCCTCAGCGAGATCGGCGTGCAGACGCTCGGCTTCTACCGGGATCCGACGATCGCCCTGTTCAACGAGGCCAAGACGCGCGGACTGGCGCTTGGCCTTCCCGTCACCATGCTGATCGACGGCGAAGGGTGCCTGATCGCGCATATGAACGGCCCGGCCGAATGGTCGAGCCCCGACGCCAAGCGGCTGGTGGAGGCGGCGCTGGCGCCGTAGCGAATTCAGACCGATCCCCCGGCAAGATGGCGGAAGAATCGGTTATGCCGCCCGCAACACTCGCGCGCCTGCCAGGTTGTATTTCCTGAGAAGATCATGCGCCGGAACCGATACCAGGACCGACCGGACCGACCGGGGTTGGCAAGTGGTCACGCCACCCGCACGGTGACCACCAGCGCTTCGTGGTCGGAGCTCGGGCTGCCGTCCGGCAGGACTGCCGGTAGCGTCACCGGCTGGCTTGCCACAAGGCCCCGCGTGAAGAACCAGTCTATGTGCCCGGCAGGTGTCAGGTCGCCCGCCGCGCGCCGCTGGGTGGGTTTGTCGAACGCATTGGCGTCGCGCCAATCGTAGCCGTACTCAGCGAAAACCGCGAACAGGGGCTCGTGGCGTTCGGGATACATCAGCCGGTCTGGTTCTGCGGCGATGCGCGCTCGCCACGCCGCCGGGTCGTCATTGCGTTCCGGATAGGTGGCGGTCAGCGTGTTGAGGTCGCCGCCGATCAACACCGGCGCGTCCGCGTCATATTTGTCGATGGCGTCGAGCAAATGGCGCGTCTGGTCGGCCCGCCCGGCGGGGGTGGTGCGGTTCTCGAGATGGACCGAGATCACCGTAACCCGGCGCTCGCCGAGCATAAGCTGGCCGCCGATCGCCATGCGGCCGCCGACGCGCGGCTGGCCGTGCTCCGGCAGGAACCAGGCGCCGGCGGCATCGAAGCGAATGAGGAACGGACGAAGCAAAGGTATGGCGCTGGTCACGGCGTTGCCATGGAAACCTTCCGTGTTCTGCGCCCCGCCATTGGCCGCCTGCTCGGCTTCATTGCCGTTGCCCAATTCGAGAAATTCGATGCCATAGGCGTAGGCATGGCCGAGCCTGTAGGCTAGCCGGCTCAGAAGATGGGTGTTGCCGGAGCGCGCCATGCCCTTGTCGACCTCCGACAAGAGCACGATTTCGGGCGCCTGGCCGGCGATGGTCTGGGCGATGGCGTCGACATGGCGCAGCCGCTCGACATTCCAGGCCATGACGGTGAGGCTGTCGCCGGCCCGTTCGCGCGATGTCTTGCCGCCGATCTCGATCTCGCCCAGCGCCGGGACGGCGGCGGCGTGGCGCAGATGGGTGGCGCTGTCGCGCGGGCCGTCGCGCATGGCGTTGCGTTCGGCAAGGGGCACGTGCGTGAGCTGCGGGACAAGCATGTCATTCATCCAGTTAGCCGGTTAATCACGGAAGGTCTTTTCATCGCTTCGAGTCGCCCTAGCTTCCTAGAGCGCCGATGTGACGGTTTCATGCCGGCGCGACCGCTGCCAGGGAGGAGAGACTGGCTGTTCGCAGGGCTTGCCTAACGGTCCGGAGGCCACAACAGAACTGTCACATACCTTCTCTATGAGAGCGGGCAAGGACTTGCGCAAAACCCTTGTCACACTGCCATTCAAGAGGGACAAATCATGACGATCATCAAGCGGGGCCTTACTGCCCTTGCCGCCGGCGCGTTCGGCGCCGCGCTCGCGGTTCCTGCCTTTGCAGAGCCGGTAAAGTTCGATTTCTGGTTCGGCCTGTCGGGCGATCTCGCCCGCGTCGTCGACACGCTGTGCAAGAACTTCAACGCCTCGCAGTCCGACTACGAGGTGGTCTGCACCAGCCAGGGCAATTACGACGCCACGCTGCAGAACACCATCGCAGCCTTCCGCGCCGGCAAGCAGCCGACCGTCGTCCAGGTCTATGACGTCGGCACCGCCACCATGATGCTGTCGGGCGCCTACAAGCCCGCCGACAAGCTGATGGAAGAGAACGGCTATAAGATCGATTACGCGGACTATTTCCCCGGCATCGCCCGCTACTACGCGACCTCGAAGGGCGAGATGCTGTCCTTCCCGTTCAACTCGTCGACCCCGCTGATGTATTGGAACAAGGACGCCTTCGCCAAGATCGGAAAGACCGAAGCGCCGAAGACCTGGGAAGACGTCGGCGCCGACCTCAAGGCGCTTAAGGATGCCGGCTACGATTGCCCGATGGCGATCAACATCTCGGCCAATGAAAGCTGGCAGCTGATGGAGCAGTTCTCGGCGCTGCACAACCAGCCGATCGCCACCAAGAACAACGGCTATGACGGTCTCGACGCCCAACTCGAAGTCAACAAGACCAAGTTTGTCCAATACGTCACCGATCTCAAGAAGTGGTATGACGCCGGCCTGATCAAGATCAAGTCGAAGGATCTTGGACAGGACATGGTGCAGGCCTTCGCCACCGGGACCTGCCAGGTCATCCTGACCTCGGTCGGCGATCACGGCACGGTCGGCCGCACGCAGAAGGAAGGCATGAACTGGGATGTCGCCGAACTGCCGGTCTATGCCGGTACCCAGCGCATGAATTCGCTGGTCGGCGGCGCTTCGCTGTGGGTCCTGTCGGGCAAGTCGGACGCTGAGTATAAGGGCGCTGCCGCATTCCTGAACTTCATCCACGACCCCAAGACCGCTTTGTTCTGGTCAACCAACACCGGCTATATCCCAGTGACCAAATCCGGCTT
This sequence comes from Mesorhizobium sp. CU3, assembly GCF_006442965.1. Taxonomy (GTDB): domain Bacteria; phylum Pseudomonadota; class Alphaproteobacteria; order Rhizobiales; family Rhizobiaceae; genus Mesorhizobium. The sequence goes on from NZ_VFWX01000022.1 coordinate 99,342, forward strand.
CGAATACATGAAAAGCCAGGGCTTTTACGACAAGGCGCCCTACAAGGGCCGCGAAGTGGCGATCGCCAGCCTCACCGCCTCGGAGCCGAACGAGATCACACGTGGCATCCGCCTCGGCAATTTCACCCAGATCCGCGCCGAGTTCGGCACGCAGATGCAGGCGATCTTCGCCAACAAGGTCAGCGTCCAGGAAGGCCTCGACAATCTGGTCAAGAACGGTGACGCGATCCTTGCGCGCTTCCAGCAGACCTATCCGGGCAAGACCCTGCCCTGATCCCGGATAGCGGAACGGCCGCCCGCCGAGATTCGACGGGCGGCCATTTCATATCTAGGGTTACCAAAAAGCGGGTCGGCGGTTCAGCGGCAACGGCGGATCGATGGAAAAACGCGTCACTTTCAGCAAATGGCGGATCGGCATCCTGTTCGCGGTGCCGCAGCTCCTTCTGATCTTCACCTTCTTCTACTGGCCGGCCGGGCAGGCGGTCTACTGGTCGCTGACCTTGCAGCAGCCCTGGGGCGGCGGCAACATCTGGGTCGGTCTCGACAATTTCCGCTCGATCCTGTCCAACGCCGACTACTGGAATTCAATCACCGCCAGCCTCGTCTTCGCCGGGATCAGCACCGGCCTTGCGATGTTCATCGCGCTTGTGCTTGCGGCCTTGACTGACCGGCAGCTTGCCGGCTCATGGCTGTACCGCGTGGTGCTGATCTGGCCTTACGGCATCGCCGCGCCCGCATTGGCGCTGGCGTTCCGCTTCATCCTGGCGCCCGAAGCCGGCTTCATGGCCGTCGTCAACCATTTTTGGCCCGGCGTATGGGATCCGGGTCTCGACGGCGCCGACGCCATGGCCTCCATCATCGTCGCCTTTTCCTGGAAATATGTCGGCTACAACTTCATCTTCTTCCTCGCCGCGTTCCAGGCCATCCCGAGGTCGCTGATCGAAGCGGCGGCGATGGATGGTTCGGGGGTCATCAGGCGCTTCTGGGATATCCAGCTCCCGCTGATCACGCCGACGATCTTCTTCCTTCTGGTCATCAACATCACCGAGAGTTTCCAAGATTCCTTCGGCATCGTCGATATCATGACCGCCGGCGGCCCAGCCAATGCCACCAACCTGATGGTCTACAAGATCTATTCCGACGGCTTCAAAGGCCTGGATTACTCGGGCGCGGCCGCGCAGAGCATCATCCTGATGATCTTGATCGTCGCCCTCACCATCGTCCAGTTCCGCTTCATCGAGCGGCGCGTGCATTATCGCTGAGGCGGGCCATGGTCGAGCGCACTCCGATCCTCAACTTCTTCACGCATCTGATCCTGTTTGCCGGCTTCGTATTTTGCGTGGCGCCGTTCGTCATCGTAGCGATTGCGGCCTCGCATAATCTGAAGGACGTCAACGACGTGCCGATGTCGCTGCTGCCGGGCAGCGATTTCTGGGTCAACATCAAGACGGCGTGGACGACCGCCGATCTCGGCCCGAAGCTGCTCAACTCCTTCATCATGGCGTTCGGCGTCGCTGCCGGCAAGGTGATCATCTCGGCGCTCACCGCCTTCTCGATCGTGTATTTCCGCTATCCCGGCCGCATGCTGATGTTCTGGCTGATCTTCATCACGCTGATGCTGCCGCTCGAAGTCCGTATCGTGCCGACCTATGCGGTGGTCGCCAATGTGCTGGAGCCCTATCAGGCGATCCTGGATCTGACCGGGATTTCCTGGCTGATCCAGAAGATATCGGGGGTCCAGGTCCAACTCAGCCTGGGACTGCTCAATTCCTATAGCGGCCTGATCCTGCCGCTGGTGGCGACCGCCACCGGCACCTTCCTTTACCGCCAGTTCTTCCTGACCGTGCCGGACGAATTGACGGAAGCCGCGCGCATGGACGGCGCCGGCGCGATGCGCTTCTTCGTCGATATCCTGTTGCCGCTGTCGCGCAACAACATGGCCGCACTCGGCACCATCATGTTCCTGTGGGCCTGGAACCAGTATCTGTGGCCGCTGTTGATCACCACCGACCAGTCGCACGCGATGGCGGTGACCGAGCTCAAGCAGCTCATCCCCAATGTCGGCGGCGCGCCGGAATGGCATATCGCCATGGCCGGCACGCTGATCATCATGCTGCCGCCGCTGGTCGTCGTGGTGCTGATGCAGCGCTGGTTCGTGCGCGGCCTGATCGCCACCGAGAAATAGGGAGACGACAAATGGCCTCCATCACCATCCGCGGCGTCAAGAAGAACTACGCCAAGACACAGGTCGTGCATGGCGTCGACCTCGACTTCGCCTCAGGCGAATTCGTCGTTATCCTGGGGCCGTCCGGCTGCGGTAAGTCCACGCTGCTCAGGATGATCGCCGGGCTGGAGGAGATTTCCGACGGCACCATCGCCATCGACAACATGGTGGTCAACAAGCTCGAGCCGCGCGAGCGCGGCTGCGCCATGGTGTTCCAGAACTACGCGCTCTATCCGCATATGAGCGTTTCGCAGAACATCGGCTATTCGCTCAAGGTGGCCGGCGTTCCCACCGCCGAACGCACCCAGCGCATCCAGGCGGTCGCCCGCGTCCTGGAACTGGAACATCTCCTCGACCGCAAGCCGATGGCGCTGTCGGGCGGCCAGCGCCAGCGTGTCGCCATGGGCCGCGCCATGATCCGCGAGCCCAAGGTTTTCCTCTTCGACGAGCCGCTCTCCAACCTAGACGCCAAATTGCGCGTGCAGATGCGCTCGGAAATCCGCAAGCTGCACCGACGCCTTAGCGCCACCTCGGTCTTCGTCACGCACGATCAGGTCGAGGCGATGACGCTGGCCGACCGGCTGGTGGTGATGAATGGCGGCCGCGTCGAGCAGGTCGGGACGCCGGCCGAGGTGTACAGCCGGCCGGCAAGCCGTTTCGTCGCGACCTTCGTCGGCGCGCCGGCGATGAACATGCTGGAGGGCGAGGTCACGCTCGAAGGTCTGTCGCTGCTCGGCGGCAGCCGCAAGCTCAACGTCTCGCGCGCCGGCCTGGCGGTCGGCTCCAAGGTCGCGGTCGGCATCCGGCCGGAAGCCGTGCGCATGGTGGCGCCGGGCACGCCCGGGGCGCTCGAGGCGACCGTCGATCTCGTGGAGGAACTCGGCGCCGGCCGGGTCATCTATGTCGATCTAGACGGCGCGCCGTTCTCGGTGGTGACATCGGAAACCGTGCATCCGGAGCCAGGCAGCGCGATAGGGTTGCAATTTGCGGAGTCCGACCTGCATTTCTTCTCGTCCGAAACCGGCGGCCGGCTTGACGTTTTCAAGGCTTCGGTGCCGGAGCCGGCCCTGTAGGCGACGCGACCGGACTTCCGAAAGCTGATTGAGGGTTCATTGCATGAAGATCATCCAGGTCACGGACGTCCATCTCGGCCGTCGCGGCGTCTTGCGTTACGGCGCCGATCTGCATGAGCGGCTCGATCGCTGCATCGACCATATCAATGCCCGGCACGGCGATGCGGCGCTGTGCATCTTCACCGGCGACCTTACCGATGCCGGCGACCCCGAAGCCTATGCCGACCTCAAGGCGGCGTTGAGCCGGCTTACCGTGCCGTATCGCCTTTTGCCCGGCAATCACGACCTGCGCGCCAATCTTATCGCCGCCTTCCCGGATAACGGATCGGACGGCAACGGCTTCGTGCAATCGGTCTTCGATGCGCCGGAGGGGCGGCTGGTCTTCCTCGACAGCCTGGCCGAAGGCCGCGTCACCGGCGAATTGTCGGACGACCGGCTCGCCTGGCTCGATGCGCGGCTCGGCGAGGCGGCGGGCAGGGGCGCCTATATCTTCCTGCATCACCCGCCGGTCGAGCTCGGGCTGACGTTGCTCGACCCGCTCGGCCTCGAACAGCCGCATCGGCTGCTCGATGTGCTGACCCGCCACGGCAATGTCCGCTACATCTTTTTCGGCCATGTGCATCGCGACATCGCCGGCACGGTCGCCGGCATTCCGTTCTCGGTGCAGCGCGGGCTGCATGCCCGCTTCATGCTCGACCTGGTCGGCGACGAAATGGTCGAGCAGGCGCCGCCCGCCTATTCGATCATCCTGATCGACGGCGCCCGCGTCGTCATCCATAGCTGCGATTTCCTCGAGCAATGGCCGCTGTGGTCGCCGGCAACCGGCCAGCGCGTGCGGTAAGGCCGGGCTCAGACTCGACCTTCAGGCGAACACATGCGCCTTGCCGGAGACGGTAAGGCGTACGATCTCGCCGACGGCCGGCGCGTCGACGCCGGTCTTGCGCAGGATGAGCGGCGTCGAGCCGATCGCGGCGGCATCCGGCGGGTCGGGGTTGTTGAGCAGCCGCACCGCGATCGTGCAGACAGAGCCCGCGAATTCCGCCTCGGTCACCTCGCCGAACATGGTGTCCGGCGTGCCCGACATGCCCTCGCGCGAGGTCCGTTTGACGACGACCTGCTCGGGCCTCAGCATGATGCGAGCGACATCTCGGCGCTCCTTGGTGTCGACGGCGATGCGGCCGAGCGGGGTGACGGCAAAGCCGCCGGCGATTTTCGCCGGAAGGATGATGGCGTCGCCGAGGAATTCGGCGACCATCCTGTCCCTGGGCTGGAAATAGAGCTCGCGCGGCGTGCCGACCTGCGAGAACAGTCCGTCGCGCATCACCGCCACCTGGCTGGCGAAGGACAGCGCCTCGGCCTGATCGTGGGTGACCAGGATAGTGGTGATGCCGGCTTCTTCCAGAAGCTCCGCCACGGCCTTGCGCATCGAGGCGCGCAGGCCGGTGTCGAGCGCCGAGAACGGCTCGTCGAGCAGCATCAGCCTCGGCTTCATCGCCATGGCGCGGGCAAGCGCTACACGCTGCTGCTGGCCGCCGGAGAGCTCGTGCGGCCGGCGTTTCAGGACGGCCTTGTCAAGCCCGACGATATAGGCGAGCTCGACGATGCGCTCGTGGCGCTTGTCCTCGCCTCTCGCCATGCCGAAACCGATATTGTCGGCGATGCTGAGATGGGGGAACAAGGCGCCGTCCTGCGCCACGACGCCGATGCCGCGGCGATGCGCAGGCACCGCGGCATGGCCGTTGGCCAGCACCTTGCCGTCGAGCGCGATGCGGCCGCTGTCGGGCGCCTCGAAGCCGGCGATCAGCCTCAGCAAAGTGGTCTTGCCGCATCCGGACGGACCAACGATCGCTGTGCGGCTGCCGCTTTCGACCTTCAGGTCGACGCCGCCGAGCGCCGTCACCGGGCCGTATTTTTTCGACACGCCGCTGAGTTCGAGGAAGCTCATCGTCCGGCCATCCGTTTCGACTGGACATAGAGCAGCCAGGTCATCGGCAACGACATCGCCACCATGATCAGGGCGTAGGGGGCGGCGGAGGCGTAGTCGATCTCGCCGCTATAGGACCAGAAGGCCATGGCCAGCGTGCGCGTGCCGTTGGGCGCCAGCATCTGGGTGGCGGTGAGCTCGTTGGTGATGCCAAGCGCGACCATCGCCATGCCGGCAGCCGCCCCTGGCGCCGAGAGCCGGATGGTCGTCGACCACAGCGCCTTCATCGGCGGCCGGCCGAGGCTGGAAGCGGCGCGTTCCAGCTCCACCGGCGCCTGTGCGATCGAGGCGCGCAGGCTGACCAGCGCGCGCGGCAAAAACATCAGCGCGTAGCCGAACAGGATGGTGAACAGCGTCTGGTAGAGCGGCAGCGCCACCCGCACCGTGATGGTGACCAGCGCAAGCGCAATGACCACGCCCGGCAGCGCGCCGACGATATAATTGCAGCCCTCCAACAGGCGCTGCAGGCGACCCGGCGCGCGGATGGAGATCCAGGCCATCGGCATGGCGGCGATCGTGGCCAACAGCGCGCCGGCAATGGCGAGGAACAGCGTCTGGCCGAGCGCCAGGCTGATCTCGTCCCAGCGCCAGACATCGGCGCCGCCGGCTAAGAGCCAGCGGCTGACGGTGATGAAAGGCACGCCGAGCGAAAGCAGCGCGACGCCGGCGGGCAAAAGCAGACAGGGCAAGTTGGCGCGGCCGAGCCGGGCCCGCTGCTGCTTGCGCGCCGCGCCCGCGCCGACGCGCGCATAGCGCTCCTCGCCGCGCAGGATCACCTCGAAGGCGAGCAGCACGAAGCAGCAAGCGACCAGCACGGCGGCGAGCATGTTCGCTGCCGGTCCGTTGAAGGTCGACTGGAACTGGTCGACGATCGCTGTGGTGAAGGTGTCGAAGCGGATGAAGACATAGAGGCCGTATTCGGCCAGCAGATGCAGGCCGACCAGCAGGGCGCCGCCGCATATGGCAAGCCTGAGCTGCGGCAACACGACGCGCGCGAAGACGCGCCACGGGCCAAGGCCGAGGGCCGCCGCCGCATCCTCGAGCGCGGGATCGAGCCTGCGCAGCGCCGCCGAGATCGGCAGATAGAGGAAGGGGAAATAGGCGATCACGGAGACCAGCACGCCGGCCCAGAGCCCGTGCAGGCCGGGCACCAGGCTGATCCAGGCATAGGAGTGCACGAAAGCGGGGATGGCTAAAGGCGCGACGCAAAGCCAGGCCCAGAGACGGGCGCCGGGCAGGTCGCTGCGCTCGGTGAGCCAGGCCAGCGCCACCGACAGCACAATGGCGACCGGGACGGCGACGGCGACGAGCAGGATCGTGTTGACCAAGAGATCGCCGACGCGCTGACGAAAGATCAGTGCCACCACCGTATCCCAGCCGGTCTGGATTGCGACCCAGACGATGAAGCCGAGCGGCAACAGCGCGATCAGCGAAATGAGCGCGGCGGCAAGCATTATCCACGACGCGGACCGCCGCTTCTTCATCCGGGCAGCCGGCCTGGAGGGGGTGATGTCGATCGCCGACTGCATCAGGCAGGCCAATGGCTCGCCGCCGTCTGCCGGCGGCAGCGGTCCGATGCGTCGCGAATGCGGCGGGAAGCGCGGCCGATCGTCATCGACGAGGCGGTCTCCAAACAAAAAGGCTCCCACGGAAAGCAGATTCCCGCGGGAGCACGGTCGTTTGCCCTTTTAGGACCAACGTGGACTAAAGCAAGCCGGCTTGCGTCATCAGGTCGATGACCTTCTTGGAATTCAGCGTCGCCGGGTCGACTTTCGGCGCCTGCAGATCGGCCAGCGGCACCAGCTTCGGGTTGGATTCGGCGCCCTTGCCGATGGCGTATTCATAGGACGTGCCGGTCTTCAGCACCTCTTGGCCGCCCTTCCCGGTCACCCACTTCAGGAAGGCCTGGGCTTCCTTCGGATGCTTGCTGGAGGCCAGCACACCGCCGCCGGAGACCGACACGAAGGCGCCCGGGTCCTGGTTCTTGAAGTAGTGCAGGGCCACGTTCTTGCTGTTCTCGCCGGTCTTGGCCTGATCGCCGAACCAGTAATAGTGGTAGATGACGCCGCCATCGATCTCGCCGGCATTGACGGCCTTCATCACCGTGCCGTTGCCTTTATAGGCAGTGAAATTCTGCTTCATCGCCTTCAGCCAGTCGGCGGTCGCGGCTTCGCCCTTGATCTGAAGCAGGGCGCTGACGATGGCCTGGAAGTCGGCGCCCGAGGGCGATGCCGCCCAGCGGCCCTTCCAGCTCGGATCAGCGAGGTCGAGCAGCGATTTGGGCAGCTGGTCTTCCTTCAGCTTCGTCGTGTTGTAGGCAAAGACGGTGCTGCGGGCGGCGACGCCGACCCATTTGCCGCTCGACGGCTGATATTCTTGCGGCACCTGGGCCAGCGTCTCGGCATCGACCGGCGCGAACAGGCCGGCAGCCTCGACCAGCGCCATGGCCGGCGAGTTCTCGGTCAGGAACACATCGGCCGGCGAAGCCGCGCCCTCGGCGACGATCTGGTTGGAGAAATCGCTGTCGCCGCCGTTGCGCAGCGTCACCTTGATGCCGGTTTCCTTGGTGAAGCCCTTGGCCCATTCCTTGGCAAGGCTCTCATGCTGGGCGTTGTAGACGATGATGCCGGCGTCCTCGGCCATGGCCGGACCGGTAACCAGACCGAACGCCAATGCGGCGCCGGCGAGCGTGGAAAGGGCAGATTTCATAGGTGTCGTCCTCGATTTCAAAAACAGGGATTCAGGCACGGCCCGACCTACCAATACCTGATCGTCTTAGTCAACATTGTGACCCTGCTTCAATCGGCCGCCACGCCTGCAAACTTTCGTGACTTTGCGGCAATTTGGCTTGGACATTATTTCGCCGGCCACGTAACAAACCGGGGCCGAGACGCGAACATCGGGGGTAAACTCTTGTGACCGGCAAGGACGAGGCAGAACTCTCCGGGCTGCTCAAGGCCGCGATCGCGGGAGACGAGAAGGCGTATGCAGATTTTCTGCACCGGATAGCCGCCCTCATTCGCGGCTTCGTTCGGCGCAAGATCGTTCAGGGCGGGGTCGACCCCGAGGATGTCGTGCAGGAAACCTTGCTGGCCATTCATGTCAAACGCCACACCTGGCGGCAGGACGCGCCGGTGCTGCCGTGGGTCTATGCGATCGCCCGCTTCAAGCTGATCGACGCCTTCCGCCGGCGCGGGCGGCGCATCGAGGTGGAGATCGACGAGATCGCCGAGACCTTCGCCGAGCCGGAAACAGAGACCGTCAGCGAGCGCGACATCAATCGGGCGCTCGACGGGCTGCCGCCGGCGCAGCGCTCCGTCGTTTCCTCGATTTCGGTCGACGGCCATTCGATCGGCGAGACAGCTTCGAAGCTCGGCATCAGCGAGACGGCAGTGCGGGTGTCGCTGCATCGCGGGTTGACCGCGATCGCCAAGCGATTTGGGCGACAGTGACATGAAGACAGAGGATCTCATAAAGGCGCTGGACGCCGATGCTCGCGACAAGGCGATGCCGCTCGGCAAGGCCTGGTGGCTGGCCTTCGGCGTGGCCGTCGCGATCGCGGCGGTGGTCTTCTTCGCCACCATCGGACCGCGGCCCGACATCATGCCGGCCATGCACACGATGCGATTCATGTCGAAATTCGTCTTCACGCTGGTGCTTGCCGCCAGCGCCTTCGCGCTGATCCGCGCCCTGTCGATGCCGGGCGCCACAACCAGGCGGGCGATGGCCTGGATGGTCGCGGCGCCTGTGCTGGTCGTGATCGCCGTGGTGCTGGAGCTCTTCGTCGTGCCTCAAGCCGACTGGGGCACGCGGATGGTCGGTTCCAATATGATGATCTGCATGAGCTTTATCCCGCTGATCGGTATCGGGCCGCTGGCGATTTTCCTCGGCATGCTGCGCTACGGCGCGCCGACGCGGCCGGTGCTGGCGGGTGCGGTCGCCGGCCTGCTTGCGGGCGGGCTTGCGGCAACCTTCTACGCCGCGCACTGCTTCGACGATTCGCCGCTTTTCGTCGCCACCTGGTACACGATCGCAATCGCCTTCCTCGCCTTGCTCGGCGCCATAGGCGGGCGGCTTTTCGTGCGCTGGTAGCCGCAGCAGCGATTTCGAAACAGTCCTTTAATCATGCCGGCAATTGTTTGCCGGTTGGCGGAGCGATCGCGCCCGCCTACGCAACCTTTCTTTAAAATCGATCCGCCAGGGTTGTGCCGCGTGCAGTTGCGCATTGGGGTGGTATCGCATTGTGGCGTGGTTGAACGGGAAAGGGCTTCGTGTCGACAGGCACGCCGCGTTGGGCTTTACGGCGTTCGGCGTGGCCGCTACCGCCGTGGCGGTCCTGTCGCCGCGCCTGGAACTCGGCGCGGATGCGCTGAAGCTCCTGCTGCAGATCTGCGTCGCCATTACCGCCGCCACCTTGTTCCTATCGGCGCTGTTCATCCACCGCATCATCGATGATCGCCGCCAGATCGCCGAGAGCGAACAGCGCTTCCGTCGCGCCATGGAGGATTCGGCTATCGGCGTCGTGATCGTTGGTCTCGATGGCCGTATCCAGCAAACCAACGCCGCTTTTGCCGCGATGCTGGGCTACAGCCGTGCTGAGATCGAGGCGCTGACCTTTCCGCAGATCACGCATCCGGACGATCTGCCGATCGGCCGCGAGACGATGCTGGGTGTGAAGGAAGGCAGGGTCAGTTCCTACCATTTCGAAAAGCGCTATCTGAGGAAGGACGGAACGCCGGTCTGGGCGCAGCTCGCGGGCTCGGTCATTCGCGATGAAGACACCGGCAAGCCGCTCTATCTGGTGTCGCAGATCGAGGACATCGACGCGCGCAAGCTGGCCGAGGCGCGCATCGCCGAGGCGGAGACGCGCTGGAACTTCGCGCTCACCAGCACCGGACAAGGTGTGTGGAGCCTCGATATGCGCAAGGGCGGCACCACCTATTCCGAGACCTGGGTGAGGATGCTGGGTTATGCCGATGGCGAACTCGACGGCGATCCCGACCGTTGGCTGACCATGATCCATCCGGACGACCGCGAGCGCGTCGCCGAAGCGGACAGGGCGCATCTTGCCGGGGAGACGCCCTTCTTCGAGGCCGAATTCCGCATGCGGCACAAGGACGGCCGCTGGATCTGGATCCTCGACCGCGGCAAGACGATCGAGCGCGACGCCGAGGGCCGGCTGATAAGGGCGATCGGCAGCCTGACCGACATTACCGAACGCAAGGAAGCCGAGGCGCGGCTGATGGTGTCGGCAGCGATGCTGGCCGACGAGAAGGAGCGGCTCAGGGTCACGCTGCAATCGATCGGCGACGCGGTGATCTGCACCGATGCCGCAAATCGCATCACCTTCATGAACCCGGTCGCCGAAAAGCTGACCGGCATTGCCGTCGGCGAGGCGCTCGGCAAGGTGCTCGGCCATGTCTATTGGGCGGTCGATGAGGAGACCGGGCAGCGGATCGGCCTGACGCGCCCCTCCGCGAGCGAGCGGCCGCATTGCGACCAGAACACGCGGGCCGTTCTGGTGCGGCGCGACGACACGCGCTGCAGCATCCGCCAGGTGGTGTCGCCGATCATGAACGACCGCAACGAATTCTGCGGTCTGGTCATCGTCTTCCAGGATTTCACCGACGCGCGCGCCCTGCAGCGGCAACTGGCTTACGCCGCGGCGCATGACGCGCTGACCGGGCTTGCCAACCGTTCGAGCTTCATCCGCACCATGGAGGATCTGGTCGACCAATGCCGGCTCAACGGCGGCGAGCACCAGTTCATGTTCGTCGACCTCGACCATTTCAAGGCGGTCAACGATACCGGCGGCCATGCCGCGGGCGATGCTCTCTTGAAGCTCGTGGCCGATGCCATCCGCAACGTGCTGGGGTCGGAAGATATCGTCGCGCGGCTCGGCGGCGACGAGTTCGCCGTCATCCTGAAGTCGGGCGCTGCGGCGCGCGCGCCGGTCGCGGCGCGCTCGATCATCGATGCCATCCGCAATTTGAACTTCAACTGGGAAGGCCGCCCGCATTCGATCGGCGCCAGCATCGGGCTTGCGCCGATCCGCGCCGGGCGCGGCGAGGTCGACGAGATCATCGCCCGCGCCGACGCCGCCTGCTATGCCGCCAAGGCCGCCGGCCGCGGCTGCGTTTCGGCGGCGCCGGACGAATATATCAAGGACGAGACGACGCCGGCGCCGCTTGCCGCGGCGTCCTGACGTCAGCCGAATACGAGCGTCTAGCCCGCTTCAGCGCGTCGGCACCGGATGTTCGCCGCGATAGTCGTAGAAGCCGCGGCCGGTCTTGCGGCCGAGCCAGCCGGCCTCGACATATTTCACCAGCAGCGGGCAGGGCCGGTATTTCGAATCCGACAGACCCTCATGCAGCACTTGCATGATCGACAGACAGGTATCGAGGCCGATGAAGTCAGCCAGCTGCAACGGTCCCATCGGGTGATTGGCGCCGAGCCGCATGGCAGTGTCGATGGCATCGACCGTGCCGACGCCTTCGTAAAGCGTGTAGATCGCCTCGTTGATCATCGGCAACAGGATGCGGTTGACGATGAAGGCCGGGAAATCCTCCGAGACGGTGATCGTCTTTTCGAGGTGCTTCACGTAGTCCTTGGCCGCCTCGAAGGTCTGGTCCTCGGTGGCGATGCCGCGCACCAGCTCGACAAGCTTCATCACCGGCACCGGGTTCATGAAATGAATGCCGATGAAGCGTTCGGGACGGTCGGTCTGCGCGGCCAACCGGGTGATCGAGATCGACGAGGTGTTGGTCGCCAGGATGGCTTCCGGGTTCAGCTGCGGGCAAAGCTGGGCGTAGATCTTGCGCTTGACCGTCTCGTCCTCCGTCGCTGCCTCGATCACCAGATCGGCTGCGGCGAGATCGGCCATCGCCGGGGCGGCGGAGATGCGCGCCATCGCGTCGTTGCGCGCCTTCTCCTCGAGCTTTCCAGATCCGACTTGGCGGGCCATGTTGCCGCTGATGGTGGCGATGCCCTTTTCGATCCGGTCGGGCGATAGGTCGTGGATCAGCACCTTGTAGCCACCCAGCGCCGAGACATGGGCGATGCCGCCTCCCATTTGACCCGCGCCGACAATGCCGATCGTCTCGATCTTGCTCATTACCCCGATCCCGTCTGGAGCATTGCGGCTTCCGCGAAGCCCGCAAACGCTCTTTTTGTTTCCCGCAATTCCGGATGCAAACCGCCGGAACTGCTGCAAGCCTTGCTGGCCTGCTTTTTGTGCAGTGCAAACTAAAAGGGCGGGGCGACTTCGTCTACCCCACCCTTCACAATTTAGTACGTCCAGGCTGGAAGCGTCAAAGCGCCTTTTGCAGTTCCGGCAGAATGACGAAGAGATCGCCGACGAGGCCGTAATCGGCAACCTGGAAGATCGGGGCTTCCTCGTCCTTGTTGATAGCAACGATGACCTTCGAATCCTTCATGCCGGCGAGGTGCTGGATGGCGCCGGAAATGCCGACGGCGATGTAGAGGTCGGGCGCCACCACCTTGCCGGTCTGGCCGACCTGCCAATCGTTCGGCGCATAGCCGGCATCGACCGCGGCGCGGGAGGCGCCGACGGCGGCGCCGAGCTTGTCGGCAACCGGCAGGATGACTTCCTGGAACTTCTCCGAGGAGCCGAGCGCGCGGCCGCCGGAGATGATGATCTTGGCCGAGGTCAGTTCCGGACGATCGTTCTCCGAAAGCTTGTTCTCGACGAAGGAGGAGAGGCCCGGATTGGCTGCGGCGCTGGCCGTTTCCACCGAGGCCGAGCCGCCTTCGGGCGCGGCCGAGAAGGAAGCGGTGCGCACGGTGATGACCTTCTTGGCGTCGGTCGACTGGACGGTCTGGATGGCGTTGCCGGCATAGATCGGGCGCTTGAAGGTGTCGGGCGATACCACTTCGATGATTTCCGACACCTGGGCAACGTCGAGCAAGGCGGCGACGCGCGGCGCGATGTTCTTGCCGGCGGAGGTCGCCGGGGCGACGATCGTGTCGTAGCCGCCCGCAAGCGACACCACGAGGGCCGCGGTCGGCTCGGCGAGGCGCTCGGCAAGCTCGTCGGCTTCGGCGAGCAGCACTTTACGAACACCTTTCAGCTTGGCGGCGGCGTCGGCGGCAGCCTTGGCGCCCTTGCCGGCGACCAGCACGTCGACATCCGAGCCGATCTGCAGGGCCGCCGCCAGCGCCTTGGCTGTCTGGTCGGAAAGGCTTGTATTGTCGTGTTCCGCGATGAGGAGAATAGCCATTTTCTTTGTCCTTTCCTGACCGCTTTACAGAACGCCGGCTTCGTTCTTGAGCTTTTCGACCAGTTCGGCGACGCTCTTGACCTTGACGCCCGCCTTGCGGCCGCCCGGTTCCTCGGTCTTGATCACCTTGAGGCGCGGCTTGACGTCGGCGCCGTAGTCGGCCGGGCTCTTTTCGTCGAGCGGCTTCTTCTTGGCCTTCATGATGTTGGGCAGCGATGCATAGCGCGGCTGGTTGAGGCGCAGATCCGCAGTGACGATCGCCGGCATCTTCAGCTCAACCGTCTGCAGGCCGCCGTCGACTTCGCGCGTGACCTTGGCCTTGTCGCCCGCGAGCTCGATCTTCGAAGCGAAGGTGCCTTGGGCCCAGCCGAGCAGCGCCGCCAGCATCTGGCCGGTCTGATTGCTGTCGTCGTCGATGGCCTGCTTGCCGAGGATGACGAGGCCGGGCTGCTCGGCGTCGACAACGCCCTTCAGCACCTTGGCGACGCCGAGCGGCTCGGTCTGCTCGTCGGTCTTGACCAGGATGGCGCGGTCTGCGCCCATGGCGAGCGCGGTGCGCAGCGTTTCTTGCGCCTGCTGCGGGCCGATCGAAACGACGATGATCTCTTCCGCTTTGCCAGCTTCCTTGATGCGGATCGCTTCCTCGACCGCGATCTCGTCGAACGGGTTCATCGCCATCTTGACGTTGGCGAGCTCGACGCCCAGTCCGTCGGCTTTCACCCGGACCTTGACGTTGGCGTCAACAACCCGTTTCACGGGCACAAGGATCTTCATTTCCTGTCACCTCTTCTGAGATAAATCGGGCGCGCTATACCAGCACGCTAATGCCTAGAGTTGTCGAAAGCCGACATTCCGCAAGGAATTGTGGTCTCAACAACGCAATCGGGTGGCGCTTCCGTAGTGGCGGCGGTCGGGCGCGTCAATATGCCATGACGCACTCAATCGGTTCAGTCGCGCGACGATGCTGCGCCACGGCCCCATTGCGATGCCGGTTGTGTGGAAGCGGTCCCGTTTGCGGCCGGTTCAGTAGGCACCGGCGCCTGCTGGACGTTCGGGGTCGGGTCGGGTTCACCGTCGGCGCCGGCCAGCAGCGGCACGCCACGTCTGCGCAGCACCAGCACCAGAATGGATCCGGCGATGATGCCGCCGATGTGGCAGGACCAGGAAATCTGGTTTTCGCCGCCGGCGGCAAACATCACAATCTGGAACAGGATCCATAGGATGAGCGGGATGAAGGCAGGTATGCGCAAGGGAATGCGGGCAAAGGCCAGCACCCAGACTTTGACCCGGGGATAGAGGATCAGATAGGCGGCGACGACGCCGGCGATGGCGCCGGAGGCACCGATCAGCGGCACCTGCGAATCCCAGGCCACCAGGCCCTGAAAGAAGGCGCCGGCGACGGCGCAGGCCAGGTAGAATATCAGGTAGCGGAGATGACCGAGCGCATCCTCGACATTGTCGCCGAACACCCACAAAAACAGCATGTTGCCGCCGAGATGGAAGATGTCGGCGTGCAGGAAAGAGTAGGTGATGTAGCTGAGGCTTTCCGGGATGACGATGAATTCGGGCGAGAGCTCGACCTTGTCATGGACCACGGAAGGGATGAAGCCGAGGCCGAGCACCGCTGCATTGGTGAAGTTCTCGCCGCCCAGCGTGGTCGCCAGAAAGACCAAGGCGTTGGCCACGATCAGGCCGATCGTCACATATTGCAGGCGGATGTGGCGCAGCCTGTTGGTGTCGTAAAGCGGGATAAACATCGGCCCCCTCCCACTTCCAAAACTAGCGGTTCTTGCCCGGCACCCATAGCACGTCGGCTTTTCCATTGTCATTGACCGCGCGGGCGGCGACAAACAGAAAGTCCGAGACGCGGTTGATGTATTTCAGCGCCTCGCGGTTCACATGCTCGGCCGAATCTTGCGCCAGCGCCACCATCAGGCGCTCGGCCCGGCGCGCCACGGTGCGGGCGAGATGGAGTGCGGCCGCCGCCGGCGTGCCGCCATTCAGCACGAAGGATTTCAGCGGCTGCAGGTCCTTGTTGAGAAGGTCGATGTCGTGCTCGACGCGCTCGGTCTGCGCGGCAACGATGCGCAACGGCTCATATTCCAGCGGCTTGCCGTCGTCCGGCACCGCAAGGTCGGCGCCGAGATCGAAAAGATCGTTCTGGATGCGCGACAGCATGGCGTCGATCTTCGGGTCGGCGCCGGTGTGGAGGCGCGCCATGCCGATGCAGGCATTGGCCTCGTCGACGGTGCCATAGGCCTCGACGCGCAGGTCGGATTTCAGGCGCCGCTCGCCGGTGCCTAGCCCCGTCGTGCCGTCATCGCCGGTGCGGGTATAGATCTTGTTGAGCTTGACCACGCCGTCCCTCCGGCCCGCTGCTCAGCGGGCAAACGTCATTTGCGTGTGAAATAGACGACGAGCAGAAGCAGCACCAGAGCCACGGCCTGCAGCATCACGCGCGCCTGCATCAGCTTGTTCGAGGTGACGCCGGAGCCGCCGCGCATCATGTTGATCAGGCCGCGGACCAGCACGATCAGCACGGCGGCCATGGCGACGACGGCGAGGATTTTGAGGACGATGACCATCTGGCTGGCTCCAGTCAGGCGCGCCTGGCAAGCACGCGGTAAAGCAGGGACGCCGGCAGGATGCGTTTCAGCACCACGCCGATCTTAGCCGGCACCGTTACCACATAGTGCGGACGCGGGCGCTGTGACAGAAGCGCGTGGCGCAGCGCCTTGTGCACGATCTCCGGTCCGGGCTTCAGCTTCGATACGCTGCCGCCGGCCTGAAGGCGCGCAAGCTGCGCCTGGTAGTCGGCGCGATGGACGGAGTTCTCGACGTCGATGTTTTTGAGGAACCAGGGCAGACCGTTGCTGGCGATCTTCGAGGTCACCGGTCCGGGCTCGATCAGCGAAAGGTGGATGTCGCTGCCTTCGAGCTCCTGGCGCATGCACAGCATCAGGCCCTCGATCGCGTGCTTGGAGGCCGAATAGGCGCCGCGAAAGCGGACCGGCGCCAGGCCGAGGATCGAGGAGCAATGGACGAGGCGGCCGTGCCCCTGGCGGCGCATGGCCGGCATGATGCGCCGGGTGAGATCGTGCCAGCCGAAGAAGTTGGCCTCGAACTGCTCGCGCAGCGCCTCGACGGGCAAGTCCTCGACCGCGCCGGGCTGGGCGTAGGCGCCGTTGTTGAACAGCGCGTCCAGCGTGCCATCGGTCCTGGCCAGCACGGCATCGACCAAGGCGGCGATCGAGTCCGGCTCGCGGTAGTCGAGATAGAAGGTTTCGATGCCGTCTGCCTCAAGGGCTGCGATGTCATCGGGCTTGCGCGCCGTGGCGAATACCCGCCAGCCTTCGGCCTTGAGCGCCCGCGCGCAATAGGCGCCGATGCCGGAGGAGGCACCGGTGACGATGACGGTGCGCAACTCTTTCGAGTGTGGAATCGTTGTCTGAACCGGGGTTGCCATTTGCCGCAATCACTTCCCATATTCGCGGCGTCGACACAATCGAGCGGAGCCAGCGTCCTTGCTGCGGAATATCGTCGCCCTCAAGCGCGTGCTCTACGACGCCCTGGGTCATTTCAACACCGATGACGGCTGGGCGATGGCCAGCCATCTGGCGATCACCTCGCTGATGGCGCTGTTTCCGTTCCTGATCTTCGCCACGACGCTGGGCAGCTTCCTTGGCGCGCGCGCCTTTGCCGATACCGCCGTGCATCTGGTGTTCGACACCTGGCCGGAGCAGATCGCCAAGCCGATTGCGCATGAGGTGCAGAACGTGCTCACCGTCAGGCGCACCGACCTCCTTACCTATGGCGTGCTTCTGGCCGCCTATTTCGCCTCTAACGGCATCGAGGCGCTGCGCACCTCGCTCAACCGCGCCTATCGCGTCACCGAGACGCGCGGCATCATCTACCGGCGCGTGCAGAGCATCATCTTCGTTTTGATCGCCACCGCCTGCTTTCTCGCAATCAGCGTGCTTCTGGTGTTCGCGCCGCTCCTGGCGCGGCTCGCCGAGGCGCATCTGGAATGGATCAAGCCCTATATGGGCACGATCACCATCTGGCGTTACGTCATCGCCTCGACGGTCATCGTCATCGGGCTGTTCTCGGTGCATATCTGGCTGCCGGCGGGCAAACGCCGCTTCATCTCGATCGTACCCGGCATCGCCTTCACGCTGGTCGCCTGGCTGGTCGGGTCGACGATCTTCGCCACCTATCTCGACCACTTCTCGTCCTATGTGACGACCTATGCGGGGCTCGCCTCGATCATGATCGCGGTGGTGTTCCTCTACATCATCTCAGCAATCTTCATCCTCGGCGGCGAGCTCAACGCTGCGATCAGCCGGTATCTGGAAGCGCGGGCGCGGGTCGGCTGAGATGTGCCGATATTCAGGTGAGGCCGGCCTGCAAATGGCAGCTTCCTGCGCTTCCGGTGCTCACGTACGAAAAGTACGCTCCGCTCCGGTTCTCGGAACCTGCCATTTTCGACTCGGCCTGACCTGAATCTCGACGCATCTCAGGTGGAGATGCTCTCGGGCACGACCTTGGATCTGGCGGTCGCCAGCGCCACGCCGAGCGTGGCAATCGCCATGCCGGCGATCTGCAGCAGGTTGAGCTGTTCGTTGAAAAGCAGCCAGGCGATAACGGCGGTGACGGCCGGCACGAGGTAGAACAGCGACGCCACCTTCGACATCTCGCCGTCCCTGATCATGATCATCAGCAGGAAGATGGCGCCGATCGACAGCACCAGCACCAGCCAGGCCATGGCGAAGATGAACTCGCCGTTGACGGTGATGGTGCGCGTCTCGAAGAAAAGCGAGCCGAGGATCATCACCGCCGAGCCGCCGACATATTGCCACATCGTCGCCGATACCAGGTCGCCGCCCGAGGCATAGCGCTTCTGCCAGATGGTGCCGGCGCTCATGCCCAGCACCGAAATCAACGATGCGGTGAGCGTCGCCGGGGTGGCGCCGCCGCCCAGCATGCCGAGCTTCGGCCAAAGCACGATGACGACGCCGATGAGCCCGACCGCGAGGCCGGCCCAATGGCGCGGCAGGATCGCCTCGCCGAGGAATTTGCCGGCAAGCACCGCGGTGATCAGCGGCTGCAGGCCAACGATCAGCGCCGAAAGGCCCGCCGGCATGCCGCGATGGATCGCCCAGAACACGGCGCCGAGATAGACGCCGTGCATCAGCACGCCGGCGACCGTCGCATGCAACGCCTCCTCGCGCGTCGCCCGGCGCGAACCGAGCAATGCGGTCAGGCCGGCAAACAGGATCGCCGCGATCACGAAGCGGATGGCAAGGAAGGTGAACGGCTCCGCCCAGGGCATGGCATAGCGCGCGCCGATGAAGCCGGTCGCCCACAGGACGACGAAAGAGGCGGGGATGAACCGCTTGATGCTCTGCATTTTTCGGGGGTCCGGCGCGGTGAAAAGTTGATGACGGCAATTGCTCTAATGCGGTTCAATCCCGCAAGCAAAACGAAACGGTTGATCCATAAGCTAAGTTGAATTCAACAAATCGTGCCAAGAGGGGCATGGCGCTTCGGCGCGCCATGGTGAGGCATGTTTCTAAATCTCGACACGACTTCGCTCTTGTTCGGCTTCGCCATCGTTGCCGCGTTCGGCTTCTTTTTCGGCACCGCGCTCGACGCGGTCCTGAAGGAGGGCGGGTTCGGCCCGACCGGCAACACGCTGCTGTTCATCGTCGGCTTCTTCGTCGCCGTGGTGGTCGCCAACAAGCATGGCATCAGCCTGAGCGATCCAAAGATGGCAATTGCCTGGGGGCTGGGCGGCGCTTTCAGCTTCATCAGCGTGCTGGCGCTGATCAAGGCCGGGCTGGCGCGGCTGGGATCATAGGCCGACCAGTCGCTTGATGTCCTGCGGCGACGCACCCGCCTGCCTCAGCGCGGCAAGGCCGGTATCCTTGAAGCTCTTCGACAGTTTCCTTCCGTCCGGCCCCGGGATCAGCCGGTGGTGGAAATAGCGCGGCGGTTCGAGGCCAAGCAGGTCCTGCAGCAGGCGCTGGACGCTTGTCGCCGAATAAAGGTCCTGGCCGCGCACGACGTGACTGACGCCCTGCAAGGCATCGTCGAGGACAACGGCAAGGTGATAGCTGGTCGGGATATCGCGGCGCGCGACGATGACGTCGCCCCATTCGCGCGGCATGGCCTCGACCGTCCGCGTCGCCGACATCGCCTCATCGGTGAATTCGCTCCATGACAAGTTCTCGGAGGCGCGCGCCAGCGCGGCTTCGGTGTCGAGGCGCCAGGCGAAGGGCACGTCCTCGTCCATCCGCCGTCTGCGTTCCCTGGCCGAAAGCGCCTTGTCGAGCGGCGGATAGAGCGGCACGCCGTCCGGGTCGCGCGGCCAGTCGCGGCCGCCGGTCTCGGCGATGAAGGCGCGGATCTCACCGCGGCTCATGAAGGCGGGGTAGACCAATTCCTCGGCGATCAGGCGGTCGAGCACTTCACTGTATTCGGCAAAATGCACCGATTGGCGGCGCACCGGCTGCTCCCAGTCCAGCCCCAGCCATTCCAGGTCGTGAAAAATGCCGGCTTCGAATTCCGGCGTGCAGCGGGTGACGTCGATATCCTCTATGCGCAGCAGCAAGCGTCCACCCGCCTGCGCCGCCATGCGCTGGTTGAGCAGGGCCGAGTAGGCATGGCCGAGATGCAACTCGCCGTTGGGGCTCGGCGCGAAGCGGAATGTCAGGAGCGTCATCTCTAGAGCGGCATTCGGGTTGAAAGGCGCTTTTGCCAATTGGTATTTAGCCATCCATTGCCACTTCGCGGGCTACCTGGGAACAAGCAAACGTGCAACGCATCGCCTCGCTCGACGACATTGCATCAGGGCTCGACGCGCTCTGCCTGATCGATCCGCGCCTGGACAAAGTGCGCGGTATGGCCGGCGAGGTGCCGCTCAGGCTGTCCGAACCGGGGTTCAGGAGCCTCGCCTCGATCATCGTCTCGCAGCAGGTGTCGCGGGCGAGCGCCGACGCCATTTTCGGGCGGCTGGTCAAGCTGGTCGATCCGCTGACGCCGGAAGCCATCCTTGGCGCCGGCGAAGATATTTTTCGCGAGGCCGGCCTGTCGCGGCCGAAGCAGCGCGGGCTGCTTGGCGTCGCGCAAGCCGTGGCCGGCGGGCTCGATCTCGATCATCTGTGCACGCTCGATGCCGGCGAAGCGATCGCGGCGATGACCGCGGTGCCAGGCATCGGTCCGTGGACGGCCGAATGCTATCTTCTATTCGCCGCTGGCCACCCCGATGTGTTCCCCGCGCGCGACGTCGCGCTGCAGACGGCGGTCGGCCATGCGCTCGGCATCGACCCGCGTCCGCCGGAAAAAATGCTTATCCGGCTGGCCGAATCATGGAGCCCGTGGCGGGGGGTCGCATCGCGGCTTTTCTGGGCCTACTACCGCGAATTGAAGGGCAGGGACGCCACGCCCCCCGTCGAAATGGCCGAAAAACCCTGAAAATCATGTGTTTTTGGGGATTTGGTCGCACGACAATCCGCTTCACATCCCTGTCATGTCGGGCTTACAGTATCCGCGCCGTTCGGTTCTAGAACCAAGGAGGCTGAGGACGTGACGGTTGCCGTATCTCCGGATGGGCTTCCCGCGCTGGTGCTGAATGCGGACTACCGTCCGCTCAGCTATTACCCCTTGTCGCTCTGGTCGTGGCAGGACGCCATCAAGGCGGTGTTCCTCGACCGGGTCAACATCGTCGCCGAATATGAGCACGCCGTTTCCTCGCCGACCTTCTCGATGAAGCTGCCCAGCGTGGTCAGCCTCAAGGCCTATGTGAAGCCGTCCAGGCATCCCGCCTTCACGCGCTTCAACGTCTTCCTGCGCGACCGTTTCCAATGCCAATATTGCGGCACGCCGGAGGATTTGACCTTCGACCACGTCGTCCCGCGCCATCGCGGCGGCGCGACGACCTGGGAGAATGTCGTCGCCGCCTGCTCGCCCTGTAATCTCAGGAAAGGCGGCATGATGCCGGCGCAGGCCAAGATGTGGCCGCTGCAGAAACCCTACCAGCCGACAGTGCATGATTTGCACAACAACGGCCGCCTGTTCCCACCCAACCATCTGCATGAAAGCTGGATGGATTATCTGTACTGGGATGTCGAACTCGAACCTTAGAGTTCGGCAGAAATCCGCGAGCCCGGCCGTCTGCCGCAGCTTTCTGCGCTTCGGGTGCTCACGTACTTAAGTACGCTCCGCTCCGGTTCTCGAAAGCCGCGCCAGCCGATCCGGGCTGACGAATTTCTGGACGAACTCTGCGCCGTGCCGATCGATGGGGCTTAATCCCGCGCCAGCGCGCTGCGGAAGGCGACGGCGGCGAGTACGAGGCTGGCGATGGCGTTCCAGCCGGCGAGCGACAACCCGAGGATGCGAAGTGCCGCCTTGTCGCAGGAGGGCGGGACGAATTTGTCGAGCGCGTCGAGCACGCCCTTGCCGCCGGTGTCGACCGGGCCGGCGCCCGCCGTGCAGTCGGTCGGGCCGGCCCACCACTTCCATTCGACGCCGGAATGATAGACGCCGAGATAGAGGCCGTAGAGCATCAACAGCCCGCCGATCGCCAGCAGGCCGCGCGTGATCCAGGCCGGCGCGCGCAGCATCGAGGCGATCACCGCCAGCACCATCAGCGGCACGCCTATGTAATAGGGCGTGCGCTGCTCAAGGCAGAGATGGCAGGGGATGTAGCCGCCGATATACTGGAAGGCTAGCGCCGAGCCGACGGTCGCCGCCATGGCGACGGCAAGAAACAGCGCGGCCCGCGTGTGCTGGCGTCCGGCTTCGGCATTCATGGTGGCTGTCATCGGTCGGGTCCGTTTGTCGCGCTGCTATCCGTGCGCGTATCTGGCGAGGATATAGAGCAAAATAAGGGCGACAGCGCCGGCGCCGACGATCAATCCCAGGCGTTTTTCGATGAACTCCTTGATCTCTACGCCATAGCGGCGCAGCAGCCAGGCCAGCAGCAGGAAACGCGCGCCGCGCGCCACGATCGCCAGCCCGATGAAAAGCAGAAGATTGACGCCGATGACGCCGGAGAGGATCGTCACCACCTTGATCGGCGGCAAATGGGCGGCGCCCGAGGTGACCAGCATCAGGATGATGAAGCCGATGCCCGACGAGGCCCGCATCGCCTCGAACTCGTCATACTTGCCATAGAATTCGAGCACCGGCTTGGCGATCGCCTCATAGGCATAGTGGCCGATGAACCAGCCGAAGACGCCGCCCAGAACCGAGGCGATCGTGGCGACCAGCGCGTAGCGGTAGGCCCGTTCCGGCTTGGACAGCGCCATGGGCAGAAACAGCACGTCGGCCGGCACCAGGAAGACGGAGCTTTCGACGAAGGCGATGAAAGCCAGCCACCATTCGGCGGATTTGCGCGCCGCCAGCGACAGCGTCCAGTCGTAAAGTCCGCGAAGCATCGGCTCTCCTAATGTGGTTCCGGAACGGCGGAGCCGTTTTCGGCCACCCGCATCACCGAAACAAGGACCTAAAGCGCCGCAGCCGTGCTTTTCGGCCGAAGAGCTTGAACTTTCATCTCTCTAGAAAGATTTTTTGCACTGCACAATGGCGGCGCCAGGCTGAAAGCGAGCGAAGAATGGTGCCCCTAGCCGGGATCGAACCAGCACTCCTTGCGGAACTCGATTTTGAGTCGAGCGCGTCTACCAATTCCGCCATAGGGGCTCAGGCCGGGCGGCCTGGATGGGCGCGGACTATACGGGCGCAGGGGTGTTCGTCAACTGGGCCGTTGATGATTTGGCGATGCCGGCCGCGAAGGGACCGCGCCTGGTCTTCCCAAGCTTCGGGTGGCAGGCCACCCTAAATCCTGGAAGATTTGGCGCGGGCCGACGACTGCCGGCCCGCGCCCTTGCGATCACAGCGAATGCTTATAGCCGATCGCGATGTTCCATTTGTCGCCGGCGAGATCGTCGTAAGGGGCGGACGTCGTGTCGGTCTTCTTCCACGAATAGCCGACGCTGGCGTAGACGGCGTTGGTGGAATCGATGTTGTAGGTCACGCCGGTGGCCAGCTTCGGCGTTTCCCAGGTGGTGTTGAAGGCGTTGCGGTAGCGGAAGTTGAAGACGTTCCACGTCCACTGCTTGGTCAGCTTCCAGTCGCCCGCCAGATAAAGCGCATAGTAGGGGACGCTGGCGTTGGCGTCCGCATCCTTGATGATGCCCGTGTCTTTCCAGGTGTAGCCGAGAGCAACGCTGGGGGTCAGCGTAAAGGCGTCCGTCAGCTTGATCTTATAGCCGACGCTCGCCTCGCCGTAATATTGCGACTTGCCGCCGGTCTTCAAGGTCGGCTGGATGAACACCCCGCCGACGAAATTGTCGTCGAAATTATGCGAGACGCTGAACTTGAAGTAGGTGTCGGCAAGCGATCGGGCTTTGTTGCTGCCATTGTCGATGGCGTAGAATTCGGGGCTGCCCTCGATCCCCAGGGTCCAGGTCGGCGCCGCCGGCGGCGGCGCTTCGACCAGATCGGCGGCAAAGCCGGATGAGGCCATGGACAGGCAGATGCCCAATGGCGCGATGATGGCACGAAAAAGCATGGTCTTTCCTCGATGTCGGAGGTGGCGGGAGATGTGCCGGAGAAGCGGCGAGGAATCCGCTAGGCGCGCCAGATTTCAGTTATGTGACGGTGTGCCATTTGTGCAATCACGACGGCTTCACGAAGTCGGGATCGTCGGGAATATTGCCTTGGCGACGTCGATGAGCGCCCTGGCCGGTCGACAGCGCAGCCGCTATTTCGACGCTACCGCATGTTCCCCGTATGCCCTTGCGAGTACCTGCCGGGCTGCGGCCAGACCGTTAGCCCGTGTGGCTCGACGCCGACGCGGATCTTCGTCACCGCGCCTGAGGTCGTGTCGATCATATAGACCTCGCTGTCGAAGCGGCCGGAGAGCCACAGTTGCTTGCCGTCGGCGCTGACATTGCCCATGTCGGGGCTGCCGCCGCCGGGGATCGGCCATTGCGCGACGACCGAGCGCGTGGCGAAGTCGATCACCGTGACACTGCCCGGACCCTTGGCCTTGCCCTGCTCCATTTTGTGCGAGCCGCGGTTGGAGACATAGAGCCGCTTGCCGTCGCGGCTGACGACGAAACCATGCGTGCCGATGCCGGTCGGGATGAAGCCGATTTCGCGAAGACTGTCGCCGTCGACGAGGAAGACGCCGTCATTCATCATGTCGGCGACGTAGAAGACCTTGCCGTCGGGCGAAAGGCGGATGTCCTGCGGCATGCCCATCTTCGAGAAATCGAGATGGCCGAGCACCTTCTGGTTCTTCAGATCGATCTTGGCCAGGCCGCCGTCACCATATTCGCAGGTGAACAGCGCATAGGCGCCGTCGACGGAGAAATCGGCGTGGTTGATGCCGGGGCAGGTCGGTGTCGGCAGGCTCGATTTCAGCGCCATTGTGTGGGGATCGCGGAAATCGAGCTGCTTCATCGCCTCGTCGACGACGATCGCGGCGCTGCCGTCCGGCATGAAATAGAGATTGTAGGGATCGTCGACCGGGATCTGCTGGCCGGGTTTGGCCGTCATCGGGTCGACCGGCGTCAGGCTGCCGTTCTTGCCGGTGCCGTTGTTGGCGACCCAAAGCGTCTTCAGGTCCCAGGAGGGCACGACATGCTGCGGCTTGCTGCCGACATTGAAGCGGCCGACTTCCTTGAGCGTCATGGTGTCGATCACCGAGACGCTGTTGGAAGACCGGTTGGGCACGTAGACGCGCGGCAACGCGCCGGTCGTCACCGGGCTGAGGTGGCCGACGCCGGTGTGGCTATAGATGTTGACGGCGGGTGGCGGCGGCGCGCTGCAATCCTCGGGGCACGTATCGGCCCGGGCTTGGGCAGACGAGAGCGCGAGCAGCACGAAGGCCGCACGGAAACTGGTGTGACGCAATAATCTTCTGATCATCTGGATGGCTTGTAGAAAGGCCGGCCGAAATTGCCGTTCGGTCCCCATAGCTTGAGTTTTGCGGCCGATCTAGAGCGGTTAGCCCGTTCACGGAAACCGCGCACC
>NZ_VFWX01000023.1 GCF_006442965.1 Mesorhizobium sp. CU3
GCCAGCCTTGCCCGGATCATCCGTGAGAACTCAATCGTCAATCGCCGGCGTCAATTCCAACTCGGCCGGGCTCAACCCTTGCTTGAGCTGACTTAGCCGGAACTCGTCGACCCAGTATGCCTCGCCGTCGACGAGCACGCGGGCGCTGTAGGAACCGCCGGAAAAGCGCTGTGCGGTGACATACACCTTGTGGCGCTCGAGCGCATTCTTCACCGCGGCGCGACGGGAATTTTCTCTGGCAACGGAAACGACCATGGCCTCACTCGAAACACGCTGCCGCTGGCTTGGCGGCTGCCCTAAGGATGGAGGAGAGCGGGATGCGAGTCAATTTGCGCGGATCCTGGCCGCCGCTCAGCTCCCCGCCCTAAGCCGCCGCCAGCGCTGCATGACGTCTTGCGCGAGCTTGAACAGGCGCGGATTGTCGCGCACCAAAGCGATGCCCTGGCCCTGGTATTTGATGGCGCGGCTGGCTGCCAGGCCCTTGAGCGTGATGCCGTAGCAAAGTTCGGACAGGACCGACTTCACCGCACCCATATGGTCCTTGTAGCTTTGGTTGCCGACCGACAGGTCGAAATAGTCGAAGCCGGCGCCCCGCCCCAATCGGATCAGCTCGCCCATGATGCAAAGCCCAGGCGAGACGTTGGGCACCGCGGTCTGGTCGATCGCAATCAGCAGCGCGTGCAAGGTGCCGAGGTGGGCCGCCAGGTACTGGACCGCGACCATCACGTCGCCGGCTCGCAGGCCGAAGATCCGTACCGAACCGTCAGAGAGGCCGCGCTGCGCGGCGTCGCGGTAGAAGTCGGCGACCGGCTCCTGCGCCAGGAGATCGAAGCGGCCTAGTTCGCGAAACCGGCTAAGCCGCATCTCGACCAGCTTGCCGAAAATGGAGTCGACAAGGGCCGGCGTGTCGGCTTCCATCAGTGCCAGCCCGCCATTGCGATCGAGCCGGCGCAGATCCTTGTTGAGCGCCTTGACGAAGGACGGGCGGCAGATGCGCTTGACGACGGTCTCGGCGTCGCCGTCCATCGCGATGCCGTAGTGCGAGTGGATCGAGTCACCCGCGTGCGAAAGCAGCGCCAGTGGATTGGCGACGCCGCCGACCTCCTTCGGGATGCCGATGATGTGGATGCGGTCCACCGGCGAAGGCAGGACGGAAAGCGCCGCGGCCCAGGCCGCCTCCGCTGCCTCAGCCGTCCAGGGACTGGCATCGGCAAGCAGCGGCGCGGCGTAGTCGCAGACGCCGCAGCTCAACCATTCGATCACCCAATGGTGGAAGGCACGGCGCCGCATCAGCGGCAAAAGCATCGCCGGCTCGCCCGTCGCGGCGTCGCGCAACTCGACGATGAGGGGCTCGGCCTTTTCGGGCAACAGCCGTTCGACGATGCCTTCGGCCCAGGCGAAATGCTGGTGCCCAGTGCACATGCCGGTCGTCTCCAGGCGCAGCCAGAGCGGCTTGACGGCCTCGAGGCTGGTGTGGAGCCGCGCGACATAGGCGCCGCTGGCGGCGCGAACGGCAGGCGCCTCGGCCTGGTCTTCCACCAGGTCGGTCACAGCCAGCATCCGCATTGCCTCACTTGCCACGATCTTCTCTCCTACCGCCTGTGCGCCGCGAGCGCGGCCACGCGACGCCATGATCCGAACCACGAGTCGCGCCGCTCGTTCGGATGCTCGAAATTCCACATGCGGTGCCGCGCGAAATACCAGCAGAGCGCAAAGACAAAGGTTTCGGACGCCGCCGAGCCGGCCAGCGCCCAAGTCGGCGGCGCGACGGCGAGGATCAGAGCGATCAACGCCAGCCCAACGATCGCGCCACCCATGGTGATTAACGCCACGATGCGGAAATCACCGATGATTTCGAGCACGACGCGCGGCATGACGTAGAGCATGATCGGCACGTAGTTGGCGATGGCCAGCAGCCCGATGACGCCGACCGAAGCGCCCTGCAGGGCCTGCGACTTGATCAGCGGCAGGATGAACAGGATGGCGCAGCCGTAAACGATGCTGCCGAGGCCCATGACGAGCGTCCAGATCCTGGCCTGCGCCCACACGCGGGCGGTCTCGTTGCTGTGCAGGAGCTTGGAAAGCTCGGGCTGCGTCATGTTGACGAAAGCGAGGCTGATGATGCGCAACGGCGCAAACAGCACCAGCACCGCCGCCAGCGGCGCGAAGGCCGCGGGGCCGGCGATGCCGGCGACCAGCAGCGCCAGGCACTGTCCCTGGATGTTGGTGGTGGTGGCGCTGAAGGCCGACCAGCAAAGCTGCGACCAGAGTTTTGCATAGCGGCGCCAGGTCGGCGCCCGAAACGAGATGCGCAGCTTACGCGGCGACAGCCGCACCAGGACGACGATGCCGATGATGTTGGCCGCGGCAAGCGCATAGAAAGAACCTTCGAGCGCATTGCCCGAGAACCAGATCGCCAGCGCGGCGAGCGCGATGCCGGCAAAGGTGAAAGCGGCGTCGCTGATCGAGACGATCACTTGCATGCGACGCGCGAAAAAGGCGGTGCGCATATGGCTGCGCAGCGACCAGGCGCCGACGAAGCAGCCGGCGGCGAGCCCGCTCCGATCGCCGAGCATATGCATGAGAAGGCCGCTGCAGAGACCCACGACGAGCGCCACCACCAGCGCCGCCGATCCGAACGTGACGTCATGGGCGTCGATGCCAGCGGCGTTCGTGCTTTTACCCATCCAGATCGAGGCCGGGACGGCGGTGAGCGAGCGGATGTAGGACAGGCCGACGCCGCCCAGCACCATGGCGATGGCGAACAGGCCGTAGCCCTGCGCCGACAAAAGATGCAGCAGCGCGATGTTGAGGGCGAAATGGAAGCCGCTCTGCATCGCCTCGCCGCCGATCATCAGGATCAGCCGCCGAACCAGATGGGCTGAGAATTTCACGAGCGCGTCTCCGCTTGACGGGCGATGGCTGCCCGCCCATGCCTGGCCGTCGCCGGCTTAAGCTTGTCGGCAACGATTGACACGATCGCCGCGGCTGCGATCGGCTCGGCGAAGATCGCCTCGAAACGCGCACGCCCGGCGGCGGCGAAGCCCTGCCAATCCCGCGGCTGCAGGATGATTTTCTCCAGCTTCGCGGCAAGTGCCGCCGCATCGCCCGGCGGCGAATGCCAGCCGGTTTCGCCGTCGGCCACGACTTCCACCAGCCCGCCGATCGAGGACACCAGCGGCGGCCGGCCCCAGGCCATCGCCTCTATGGCGACGCGTCCAAGCGATTCCGGACGCCGCGACGGCACCGCGACGATATCGGCCCAGCGATAATGTTCAGAAGGGTCGGCCACGAAGGGCAGCACCTCGACATGGCCGGTCAGGCCCCTGCTTCCGACCAGCTCGGCCAGGGCGCGCTCGCGCTCGACGCTCTCGAAGGCGCCGCCGACCAGGCGGACCTCGATGCGATCGCGCAGTTCGGCGGGCAATGAGGCCACTGCCTCGAGCAGCACCTCCTGCCCCTTGATACGGTTGACGCGGCCAAGCAGTAGCACTTTCAACGGCCGGCTGCCGTCATAGCTCATCGGCAGGGCTCCGGCCGGGCCGGCGACGCCGTTGTAGACGACATGCGCGCGCCGCCCGCGCGCGTCGAGCAGCGGCGGGTCGCCGAAAGTGGCGCGCGTGGCGCGCGAGTTGAAGATGAGATCGGCGCGGCTGAAGCGCATCAGGCCGGCCAGCACCTTGCGAAGGATGCCCTCGGGGATCTCGTGGATGTGCAGCAGCGCCTTGCGCGGCGAAAGCCGCGCAGCCAAGGCGTAATCCACTACGATCGAGGTGTTGACGTAGGTGATGTCGGCGGCGCGCATGCGGCGCCAGGCGCGCCACAGCGCTGCCGGCAGCCGCGCCATCTCGACGGTGGCGAGCTTGAGCATCGCCTGGCGCCTCAGCACCCAGAGCGGCTCGAAGACGATACGGCTGGCATGCGGCGCAAGGATCGAGACGATCGGGCCCTCGCGCGGCAGCACGACCTCGATGTCGGCCGCCGGAAACGCTGCGCGCAGCGCAGCCACGCTTTCCGCGAAGCTGCGGTCCGAGCCGTAAAGCTCGTAGCCCTGGTGAATGCAGGCAATCCGCATCGTCAACTTCCACCTTGCCCCGTATCCGGTCGGGCGCATTCGCACTGCACTGACTACCGGACACTTCAAGCGCGGAAGGAATTGCCAGGTCCGCGCCGCTCTGCCCAGCGGCGGCCGCAACAGGACTGGAGCAAGGATCGTGCCGGGTCTGGAGGGCCCGGCCGCAAGCCGAAAACGCCAGGCGTGCCCCGTATCGGCACAGTTAGGGCCCCAAAAAGTTGACCGATAGTGAAACAACCCAGGCTTTCTGAAGGAAAATTTTACAACTTCATATGATTGTTTGCGACGGGGGTACCCTGGCACGGAAGTTGCTGGGTGTCGTTGACATAACATCAACCATAACCGGACACCGGGAACCCTTGTCTTGCAATCGGAACGACCTTCCATCCTGATCCTGGGAACGCGCGGCATTCCAGCGTCCCATGGCGGCTTCGAGACCTTCGCCGAACGGCTGGCGCTGTTTCTTGTCGGGCGCGGCTGGAATGTCGGCGTCTACTGCCAGAAAGAGGTCGAGCGCGTCGGCCAAAGGGTGACGAGCGACACCTGGCGCGGCATCGAGCGCATCACCATCGAGGTCGCCTCCAGAGGCCCGCGCGCGACGCTGGAATTCGACTGGCAGTGCGTGCTCGACGCTGCCAGGCGGCCGGGCGTGTGCCTGGTGCTCGGCTACAATGGCGCGGTGTTCCTGACCTGGCTCAGGCTGATGCGGCGCAAGATCATCACCAATATGGACGGCATCGAGTGGCGCCGGCCGAAATGGGGACCGGCGGCGCGCGGCTGGTTCTGGCTCAACGAATGGATCGGCGCCTGGATGTCGCATCGGCTGGTCGCCGACCATCCGGCGATCGCCGATCATCTGGCGACAAGGCGCCCGCGCAGCGCCATCGCCACGATCGCCTATGGCGGTGACCCGGTGACCTCGGCGCCGGAGGAGCCCATCCGCGCATTGGGCTTGGAGCCCGGCAAATACCTGGTGTCGATCGCGCGCATCGAACCCGACAACAACATCCTGCAGATCGTCGAGGCCTTCCGCCGCCGCGAGCGCGGCGACATGAAGCTGGTGGTGCTGGGCACGCTCAATGACGACATCGCCTATCATCGGGCGGTGCGCGAGGCGGCGGGCTCCGTGGTGTTGCTGCCGGGGGCCATCTACGACAAGGCGGTGGTGAAGGCGCTGCGCTACCATGCACGCGCCTATATGCATGGCCACACGGTGGGCGGCACCAATCCCTCGCTGGTCGAGGCGCTGGCCGCGGGCAACATGGTGATCGCACATGACAACCCCTATAATCGCTGGACCGCCGGTGATGCGGCGATCTATTTCGGCAATGCTGACAGCCTGAGCGAACGCATCGACGAGGCGCTGGCCGACGACCTGCTGGCGGCAAGATGCAGCAGGGCGGCACGCATCCGCGCCCGCGAGGCATTCCGCTGGGACGACATATTACTCGCCTATGAGCAGGAAGCGCTTCGCCAGCTCGGCGTCACCACCGTTACGCAGGCCCAGATCGACCGCGCCAGGCGCGCATGACCTTCTGGTCGCGGCGCCGGGTTCTCAAGGCGGCGCTCGCCGCGGGAGCCGCGCCGCTGGCTGCGACGCCGTATGCAACACCATCGCCAGAAAGCTCCGCGGTCGGCACATGGTCATTCAAGCGCGGCGTCAATGTCTGGCCGTGGTTTGCGCTGACGCGCGAATTCCCCGCTCCCCGCACCGACTACGACTGGCCGCCCTTCCAGTCGCAGCGGCCGGTGCCGACGCCGGCCGACCTTGCCCGGCTGCGGGCCAGCGGCATCGATTTCATTCGCCTGCCGGTTGATCCCGGCCCGTTCCTGGCTTTTGAAAGTGGTCGGCGCAAAGAGCTGATGGCGATGTTGACCGACGCGGTGAACGCGGCGCTTGCCGCCCATCTCGGCGTCATCATCAATGTACAAGCCAATGGCGCGACGCATTATTGGAATCCCGGCCGTATGTATTCCAGCATCGGCGCGCCCGAATTCGCGCGCTACCAGGCCTTTGTCGGTGCGCTGGCCGGCACGCTTGCCGGCATCGCGCCGGGCAGGATCGCCCTGGAGCCGGTCAACGAGCCGCCGCAGGACTGCAGCTCCGACACATGGTCGAGGGTGCAGGCGGCGCTGCTCATGGCCGCGCGGAGTTCGGCGAAATACCTGCCGATCGTCGTCACCGGCGGATGCGGCTCGATGGTGGGCGGCCTTACCGCGCTCGACCCGGCGCCGCTGGCGTGGGCCGAGCCGATCCTGTTCACCTTCCACTTCTACGAGCCCTATCTGTTCAGCCACCAGGGCGCGCC
Source organism: Mesorhizobium sp. CU3 (assembly GCF_006442965.1). Lineage (GTDB taxonomy): Bacteria > Pseudomonadota > Alphaproteobacteria > Rhizobiales > Rhizobiaceae > Mesorhizobium. The sequence goes on from NZ_VFWX01000023.1 coordinate 6,385, forward strand.
ATGGATGCGCGAGCCGGTCTACCGGGCGCTGAACAATGTGCCGTGGCCGGCATCGGCCGGCTCGCTGGAGGCGACGCTGGCCTCGGTCCGAGCACGGATGGCGCAGGATTCCGAGACCTCGGAAGCAGATAAGAAGGCCGCGTATGCGGAGACCGAGCGCGTGCTGAAAGTCTATTTCAACGCCCAGCCCGACCGCCGCTTCATCGACGGCTATCTCCAGCAGGTAAGCGACTGGGCGGACCGCCACGGCACCGCCCGCGAGCGCATCATCATGGGTGAGTTCGGCGCGCTGCGCACCGACGCTCGCTACACCGCCGCGCCCAACCCCGACCGCGCCCGCTACATATCCGATGTCCGCCAAAGCGCCGAAGCCGCTGGCTTTCCCTGGGCCTTCTGGGACCTTTTCGATGGCATGGGCATGATGGACGACACCACGCGCAAGCTCGACCCGGCGATGGTCGAGGCGCTTGGGCTGACGATGCCTGCAGACTGAACTTGACCTTTTGAATCGGCAAATTGCTCTAACAGGCTGGTTTGGCTCGATTGTCGATGATTCCAATCGAGGCCCCAAGGTAAACGCGCACGTCGTTTCGCTCCTTGCTTACCTCAAAGGTTGCAGGCGCGAAGGCAGCCGGTTTCCAGCAGCGCCAGGCGCTCCTCCCGACACCATCGCCGGCCGGTACAGCGCAAGCGCCATGACCACGAATTTGGTCATCAGCGTCGTTTTGGAAGCCAGGCTTTCGGAGGTGTTTATCAGGATCAGCCAGCCCAGCATCGGCAGCCAGATGCCGGGGCAGCAGCGGCGCGCGACCTCGTGCATGAACAGCGCGAAGCCGACGAAGATCAGAAGCGTGAAGAAGGCGCCCTGGTAAAGCGTCATGCGGATGATCGGGTTCTCGATGCCCTGTTCGAGACCGCTAATGCGGCGAATGCTCTCCAGGATGTCTATGTCGGGGCCAACGATGATGTCGCGCAGTTCCAGTTGGTTGAACAGGTCGAACATTTCGACGCGGGCATTGGCGCTGCCCGAGTCGGAGATAAAGCGCCCGAGCAGCGCGTCGAAGAAGCCGTAGTAGCCGGCCAGCGCGATCGCCACCGGCAAGAGCGCGCAGGCCATGATCACGAGTGCCGCGGCCAATAGGTTGACGCGCCCGGTCCGGAGCTGGGCGAAGCCGTGAACCAGCATATAGACGCCGCCGAGCAGGACGGCGAGAACCATCGCCGAGCGACCGCCGAAGGCGACCAGCGCGCAGAACTGCAGGCCGACCAGAGCCAGCCTGAGCGGCGTCGACAGCGTGCGCGAGCCGGAGAGCAGCGCCAGGACATAGATCGCAGTGACCGTGGCATTGGAAAGCGGATGCCCCTGCAGCGCCGTCGAGCGCAGATCGGCAACGAAAACCGCGCCGTCGAAGCGATAGGGAAAGACCAGATGTTTTGTCGCGAACTCGAACAACGCGAGCAGCGCGTTGACCGTCATGACGGCGTGGATGACGACCTGCAGCCGAGCGAAGGTCCTTTCGTCGTCCTCGCTCACCATCAGGACAAGCAGCGCCGGCGCGAGGAAGGTATCGATCATGCCGGCCATGCCGGGGCGTTGCCTGACGATGACGACGACGAGCAGCACGATCGCGATCACCGCCATCAGCGTGGTCGCCGGGCGCCGGTTGGTGACATGGACGACATAGCCGACCGGGTTGCCGAAGGTGCAGGAGCGCCAGGCGAACACCAGCACCAGCAGATAGGTGGACGGATGGATCTTGGTCAGCGCACTGCCTTGCAAGCCGTCGTAATTATAGCCGACCAGCCACAACATGCCGCCCGAGACGGCGAACAGAAGCAACACCGCGCCTGTCAGCCCAAGGCGGGTCAGCGCGTCGACAGGAACCGTGCGCGGCCCGGCCATGCCGTAAGCGGCCGAAGACCCCCGGCCGGATGCTGCCGGGACCGCGGCCATTTCAGGCGGCCTCGTCGACCAGCATGGCGCCGGTCGGCAGCCGGCCCATGACCGCGACCGCCTGCGAGGTCGTGGCGACGTCGCGCATCGGCGTCGTGTTCAGCCTCGCGACGAGCAGGATTTCGTCGGCCATGGCGACCAAAGGCGAGACGTTGAGGTCATCGACCAGCGCTCCGCCGTCGACGACGACAAGCTCGAAACTGTGGTTGGCCTCGGCCAGCATGCGGTGGGCGAAGTAAAGCGCCTGCGCTTCCTGGAACACCGCAGTCTGGCGGCCCCTGCCGACCAGCGCGACGGCGCTGCCCGGAGCATAGCGGCTGACGGCGTCGAGCGGATAGTCGCCGCGCATGACGTCGAGCACGCCGGGCTGCGGATCGCTCTTGCCTTTGCCGGCATTGATGTCGATGTAAAGCACACGGCGGCCCCTGGCCGCCGCGGCATTGGCAAGCTGCCAGGCAACCCGCGAGCGCTGCGCCTTGTCCTCGGGTGGCGAAGTCACCAGGATCGACGGCACCAGCGGCCAGTCGGGCGGGCGCCTGGTGGTGGCGGCGATGCGCTGCAGCGCCAGCCCGGCTACGGCATCGGTCTTTTGCGTCGGGGCATTGGCGCGAGGGAACAGCCAGCGTCGCCGCGCACTCTTGCCCGGCAGCACGCCCAGCACCGGCGCATCGATGGCCGACTGCATCTGGTTGGAGGACAGTACGGTCGGCGACAGATACTCCGCGATCAGCGCGAGACCGATGCCAAGCGCGAGCCCGCCGAACAGCGCGCCGAACAAAAGCAGCCCCTTCGGCGGCCAGCTCTTCTTCAGCGCCGGCATTGCATCCGAGATGATGCGCGCATTGGTGCTGTCGACATTGGTCTGCTCGCGCGTTTCCTGGGCGCGCTGCAGGTAGTTGGCATAGACGGTGCGCACGGCATCGAGATCGCGCTGCAATTCGCGCAGCCTGACCGAGGCCTGATCGGTGTCAAGCGACTTCGCCTTGAGCGCCGCCACCTTGGCTTCCAGCGCCTGCTGGTTGGCCAAGGCACGCTGGTAGTCGGTCTCGGCGGCGGCGACGATGCGGGCGAGCTCGCGCTGGATCAGCACGCGCAGGTCGCGCAGCTGCTGCTGAGCGGCGATCATCGAGGGATGGCGCGGTCCGAGCCCGGTGCCGAGCTGCGCGATCTGGTCGACCAGCGACGCCTCCTGGGCCCTGAGACTTGAAATCGTCGCGGAGCGCGTTGCCTCCGACGTGGCGTCCGGCGTGCCGCCCTGACGGCGCAACTGGTCGACCTGCGCCTTCAATTGCTGAGTGCGCGCCTGCGCGGCGGTCAGTTCGGCATTGAGCCCGGTCAGGTCCTGGTCACTGACCAGGCTGCCCTGCGCCATCACCATATTGTGCTGCGAGCGATAGGCCTCGACCGCGTTCTCGGCCTGCTCGACACGCTTGCGCTGCTCATCGAGGCGCGCGGTGATCGCCTCGGACGCCTTGGCCGCCTTCTCCTTGCGCGCGTCCGCCTGGTCGGCGAGATAGGCGTTGGCGATGGCGTTGGCCAGGTCCGACGCCTTCTGCGCACTCTTGGCGGTAACGATGATGTTGAGTACCAGCACCTTGTCGTCGCGCTTCACCGCGAGCCGCCGGCGCAGCGAATCCAGTGTCGTCGCGGTCCTGTCGCCATCGCTGGAGCCGAAGATCGCGGCCATCCAGCGGCCAAGCACGCCCTGCCCGTTGAAGTCCGGATCGTCGGTGAGGTTGGTCGCCTTCATGGCACGCAGCAGCACACCATTCGACTGCGCCACGCTGACCTGGCTCTCGACCTGGGTGATGCCGCCATCGGGCGAGATACGGCTTGGATTGACGTCATTGGTGACGACCTGGAGATCTTCCGGATCGACGAGGATCTGCGCGGTCGAGGAGTAGAGCGCCGGCGTCAGCATCGCGTAGACGAGCGTGACGAGCGTCAGCAGCACGGCGGTGGCGAGGATCAGGAAGCGGCGGCGCAGCAGGATGCGGCCGAGATCGCCAAGCTCGACCGTCGCAGGCGCGGCCACAGGCGCATAGGCCGGCATCGGCGCTGCCGTTTCCGGAGCGTGCTGCTGCGGCACCATGAGCAGGGATGATTGCAAAGGTCGCTCCGACAACGCTCCATCTGCCGGCAAAGACGAGAAATGCGGCGTTGGTCTAGCTATTCCCGGCAACGATTAAAACACTGTTAATTATGTTCATAAATTGATGGCGTTCTGGCACGGAGATTGCACGAACAAAGTACAATCAAGAGCAACCCAAATTTGGAGAGATCGTGCGCATGCGGCGGGAACTCGACCTGTCGGATCTATCCGCCGGCTCCAGACGTGAGCTGCGGGGGTGTCGGCCATGCGCCTGACTTTGCGGCTCAACGGGGATTGCGTGCGTGCCTTTCATGCCGACTTGGCCGAAAGGCTGGCGGCACTGCCAGGCGTGGAGCTTGCCATAGATGCAAGGCCCTGTGCCGCCGGTGTGCCGCGCGGAGCCGAGGCACTGTTCCAGCTTGAAACGCTGATCCACCGCCTGCCCGGCAATGGGACGGCCCGGCGCGTGCCGGTTTCGGCCCTGGCCAGCTACGTGAAGGCATCGGGGCCGGCCGATCTCACCATCGACCTGTGTGGCGATGTCGAGCTGGAAGGCCGGCGTGTCTGGCGGCTCAGCTATGACGGCGCCTGCGGCGAGGAGGCGCTTTTGGCGCTGATCCTTTCCGGCCGCACGCCGCTCGCCCGGCTGGAGCAGAACGGCGCCACCGTCGCCGAGGGGCGGCTCGGCACCGAGTATCACGGCATCGCGCTCGCTTCCTTCCAGGATATGCTGGCACGTAGCGCCAGCCTGATTGTGGCGGCTGTGAATGGCGCCGCGCGCTCAGCCCTGCCGGTGCTGCCGGAGCCCTCGTCCGACGCGCCGGTGCCGGCCATGCCGTCGGCGGCGAAACTCGGCGTGCGGGCCGCCAAGGCGACGGCGCGGCGTATCGTCCAGCAGATCTACCACCTATGCTATAACGCCCCGCACTGGCGGGTCGGCTGGCGCGAGGCGCAAGGGCGTGACCTCTATGATCGGCGCGCGCTCCCGCAATCCGGCTGGCGCGACCTGCCCGACGACGGCAGCCGCTTCTATGCCGATCCCTTCCCTGTCCTCCACAAAGGCCAAGTGACGCTGTTCGTCGAGGACTATATCCACCGCACCGGCAAGGCGATCCTGTCGGCGGTGGCGTTCGGTCCGAACGGACCTCTCGGCCAGCCGAAGCCGGTGCTGGAGCTGCCCTATCACCTCTCCTACCCTTTCGTCTTCGAGCGCGACGGCCAGATGTGGATGGTACCGGAAAGTGGGGCCAACCGCAGCATCGACCTTTATCGCGCCGACGCCTATCCGGGCGGCTGGGTGAAGGAAGCGACCTTGGTCTGCGACATCGTTGCCAGCGACGCCACACTTGTCGAACATGACGGGCGCTGGTGGATGTTCGCCACCGTGCGTGACGGCGGCGGCGCCTTCTCCGATCAGTTGCATCTGTGGTCGGCGCCAGATTTCCGCGGGCCATGGACGCCGCATCCGAGGAACCCGGTTCTGATCGACATCGCCTCGGCGCGGCCGGCCGGCCGCATGGTCAGCCGCGGCGGACAGCTTCTGCGGCCGGTGCAGGACTGTCGGCGGAGCTATGGAGCGGCCATGGGCATCGCGCGCGTCACCAAGCTGGACGAGACCGGCTTCGAGCAGGTCGTCGAGACGATCCTTGCGCCAGGCGCCGGCTGGGCCGGCCGCAAGCTGCACACGCTCAACGAGGCCGGGGGGCTGGAATTCATCGACGGCTCGGCAATGGCGCCGCGCTGGAAAAGCGCAAGAACACAAACACCGAAGGGCGATCGGAGTTAACCTAACTTTTCATTGCTACCCGGCTCGCCCCTGGGTCGCTTGAGATTGTTTCAGCCACCAGGGACATTTGTTCCCGCGGGCTTGGAGAAGTGAAATGAATACCGAAAAGGACCGGGAAACAGCAGCCGTCCAAGCTGTTCCGGCCGAAGTCGAAGTTGCGATCGTCGGCGCCGGTCTCGCTGGAACCGCGCTTGCGTTGGCCCTGGCCAGGACCGGCCGAAAGGTGGCGCTGATCGATCCGCATCGCACCCATCACGACGAGTTCCGCGCCGAGAAGATCGGCATGGCGCAGATGGAATTGTTCGAGAAGCACGGCATCGGGCCGGCCATCAAGCCGCTGGTCACGCCGATGACCGACATTCATACCTTCCGCCTCGGCCAGTTCTTCCAGCGCGAGCAGAAATGGGAGTTCGGCTTCTCCTACGGCCCGCTGGTCAACGGCCTGCGCGCGGCACTGCCGCCGGAAGCGCCGCTGACGGTAGGCAAGGTCTCAGAGGTCTCGACGGGGCCCGACCGGCAACGCGTGGTGCTTACCGACGGCTCGATCATCGATGCCCGCCTGCTGGTGGTCGCCACCGGCTACAGCGAGGCCATACGGCGCGCCATCGGCATGGAGCGGATCGAGGAATCCAAGGCGCATTCGCTGTCGCTGGGTTTCGACCTGGCAATCACGCGGGAGCAATGCCCCTATCCCGCGGTTACCTGCTATGCCAGGAACCCGGCGGACCGCACCGCCTATCTGACCATCTTCCCGATCGGCAACCGGATGCGCGCCAACATGTTCGGCTACCATACGGTGGCCGACGCGTGGACCAGGGAATTCCGCGACAACCCGCAAAAAATGCTGCTCAAGATGATGCCTGAGATCGCCGCGCAATGCGGTAATTTCGAAGTCGCGAGCCCCGTCGAGATGCGGCAGGTCAGCCTGACCACGACCAAGGGCCATCGCCGCGACGGCGTCGTCGCGATCGGCGATGCGTTCTGGACGACCTGCCCGACGCCAGGCGTCGGCATCAACCGAGTGATGACCGATGTCGACCGGCTTGTCTCGACCTTCATCCCCGACTGGCTGGCGACGCCTGGAATGGCCGCCGACAAGATCTGCGCCTTCTACGACGATCCGACCAAGCTCGAAACCGATGAATCGGCGATGCGCGCCAGCATCTATGCCAAGCGGATAACCATCGGCACCGGCATGGAATGGCGGCTGCGCCGCGTGCGCAACAACGCCGCGCGCCAGCTCATGATCATCGGCCGCAAGTTCCGCGAGGCCGGACAACCGGCCACGCCGAGCATGGCGTAAGCGGATAGCCTTCCTCGCCCCTCTCCCGCCTTCAGCGGGTGCAAGGAACCTGAACTTTCGAATGCCGAGATTGGTTGTGCCGGTCGCTTCGCCCTATCTTCTGGTACCAACGAGGATGACGAGGATGGCCCACATCCGGGCAATGACGCGGAACGATCTGGGCGACGTGTCGCGGCTCCTGGGCGCTTCCTGGCGGCGCACCTATTCGCCGATCATGGGCGCAGAGAACACCGCCCGGCTCTCCGACGAAAGACACGCTCCGGACGCGCTGGCCGCCGAGATCGACGACGAGGACAAGATGTCCTTCGTCGTCGAGCGCGGCGACGGCTCGATCGCCGGCTACGCCATGGCGGCAATGGACCGGCATGGCGACGTCATGCTGGAGCGGTTGCATATCGAGCCGAGCGAGTTCGGCGGCGGGCTCGCGGTGGACCTTCTGCATGCGGTGCTTGCCGCGCATGCGGGTATCCCCTCCATCGCGCTTGAGGTGATCGAAGGCAACGACCGGGCGATCGCCTTCTGCCGCAAGCACGGCTTCGAGGTGGTGGAGCGCCGCGAGGCCGCGCATGGCGTCGGCGGCCACGCCTCGCTGATCATGCGGCGATTGTTGCCGAGGGCTTAGGTCAAGAGCGTGCAGGAATGGCGCCTTGGCGAAGCCGCCAATCTCACGCCGAGCGGCGCAGCATCAGTTCGGCGTTGAGCAGGATGCGCTCACCCTCGCGCTTGGCGACGACTTTTTCATCCAGCCGCTTCAACAACAGCTCGATCGAGAGGCGGCCGATCTCGTTGTAGTTCTGCGCCACCGTGGTGATCGGCGGGCAGGCATAGCGCGACAGCGGATGGTCGTCATGGCCGGCAACGCGCAGGTCGCAATCGGCGCCGTGGCCGATCTTCAGGCCGAGCTCATAGGCGGCGCTGATGACGCCGAAGGCGATGCGGTCGTTGGCGCATAACACGGTGCCGGTCGGGAAGCCCCCGCTTTTCAGGATGCGCAGCGCCTCGTCATAGCCGAATTTCTCAAAATCCCAGGAGCGCGCCTCCGCTACCGGCACGATCACCGGTGTCATCTTGAACTGCCGCATGGCCTCGACATAGGCCTCTTGCCTCGCGCCGGCATTGTTGTTGACCTGCGGCATCGCGAAATAGCAGGGCGGCTCGCCGGAACGGCACAGATAGTCGACGATCAGCCTGAAACTCTGGCGGTTGTCGGTGCCGACGAAGGACGAGGTCTCGTCGAGCGGCGAGTCGACATAGATCAGCGGGATCGAGGCGCCGAGCTCGGCCAGGATGCGGTGGTGCGAGCGCACGCCGAGCGGCGCGATGATAGCGCCGGCTATGTTCATCGATCGGAACGTCTGGATCGCCTGGTCTTCCATCTCGGCGCGCCCGTCGGATGAGAGCACGAAGGCAAGGAAGCCGGCCTCGTTGGCGATCGTCTCGATGCGGCGCGTCAGCGCCATGTAGAACGGATCGGTCGAGTTGGGCACGATGACGCCGAGTATGTTCGAGCGCCGCCGGTTCAGATTGACCGCGAACATGCTGGGGCGAAAATCGGATTTCTTCAGCGCCGCCTCGATGGCGCTTCGCGTGTTCTTGCGGACCGAGTTGGGATCGTTGAAGTATTTTGAGACCGTGGTGCGCGACAGGCCGACAAAGTCGGAAAAATCCTCCATCGTCCTGATCGTCTTTGCCATCCTTTTGCCCCTGTCGGTACCGCCCTCGCGACTGAATACGTGAGTCATGGCTCAGCGCAAAGCCGGCTATCGTCAAGCCTCGGTCGAGAACTGCACCTTCATCGTCGCCGGGTCGCCGCTGTGCTTGGCGAAGAAGGGCAGCATCTCGGCAAGCGGCAGCTGGTGGCTGACCAGCTTCGCCATGGTGCCGTCGTCGCTGCTCAGGATCTCCAGCGCCTGCGGGATGTTGCGGTTCAGCGAATGCGAGCCGGCGAGCCTTATCTGGCGGCGGAATATCTCGAATGGCGCGACCGCGATGCGGGCGTCCGGCGCGCAGACGCCGAAGACCAGCGCCGTGCCGCCATCGGCGGTGAAGCCGATCATGCCTTCGACGACCTTGGCGACGCCGGTGGCATCGGCGACGAAGTCGAAACTTTTCGCCCGCGCTGTCAGCGCCTCCGAACCGGAGACGAAAGGCTTCAGGCCGAGCGCTTCGGCGAAGGCCAGGCGCTGCTCGCTGATATCGGCGACGGCGACCTCCGCCACGCCTTTGGCCTTGAGCGACAGCGCCATCAACAGGCCGATCGGCCCCGCGCCGAAGACCAGCGCGGATTGAGGCTTGCTCGCCTCGACGCCGGCGGCGCCGAGCCCGTTCAACACACAGGCGAGCGGCTCGGCCAGGGCGGCGGTGGCGAAATCGAGCGCGCCGATGGAATGCAGATGGCCGACCTTGACCAGGCTGTATTCGGCAAAGCCGCCATTTTCCGTCACGCCATAGGCTTTCAGCGTAGCGCAGAGATTGGTGATGCCCTTGCGGCAAGCCGCGCAATGCCCGCAAGGGATGTTGGGATCGACGGCGACCCGATCGCCGGGCTTCAGCGATGTCACATCCTCCGCGACCGCTTCCACGGTGCCGGCATATTCATGGCCGGGTACCAGCGGAAACGCCCCTTCCCCGTAGCGGCCATGCAGCACCTCGATGTCGGTGTGGCAGAGGCCGGCTGCGCGGACGCGGATCAGCGCATGGCCGGGTCTGAGCTTCGGCGTGTCGAGTTCGGCCATGCCGGCAACGCCGGCGGCGGCAAATCGGACGGCTTTCATTTTCCGGTCTCCTCCATAGGCACTTACGCGACCTCAGCTCATCCAGTTGCCGCCGTCGACATTGTAGGTCTGGGCGAGAATGTAGTCGCTGTCGGAGGAAGCCAGGAACACGGCTAAGCCAGCAATGTCTTCCGGATTGGCGAAGCGGCCGATCGGCACCGACTTCGCCACCGCGGCTTTCTTCTCGCCGGGCTTCAGGCCCTCCCATTTGGCGAAGTGCGCGTCGACGACATCCCAATGCTCGCCGTCGACGACGCCGGGCGCAATGGCATTGACATTGATGCCGTGCTTGACCAGCGCAAGTGCTGCCGATTGCGTGGCGGAAATGATCGCCGCCTTGGAGGCGCAGTAGAGCAACACCAGCGCCTCGCCGCGGCGCCCGGCCTGGCTCGCCATGTTGATGATCTTGCCGCCGCGGCCGCGCTTAATCATCAGGTTCGACACCGCCTTCATCACGAATAGCGGCCCCTTCAAATTGATGCCGAAGACGCGCTCGTAGCTTTGTTCGGTGATGTCGGTGACCGGCGCCATGTCGAAGATCGCGGCGTTGTTGACCAGGATGTCGATGCCGCCGAATTCGTAATCGACCTCAGCGGCGACGCTCTCGATCGCGGCAAGGTCGGTGACGTCGAGTTTTCTTGCGCTGGCCTGCGGGCCGATCCCGGCCGCTGCCCAGGTCGCGCGCTCGATGTCGATATCGGCGATCACCACGCGCGCGCCCTCGCGCACGAAAGCCTCGGCGAAGCCGAGGCCGATGCCGCGCGCGCCGCCGGTGATCAGGGCTGTCTTGTTCTCTAGCTTCATTCAAGGATTCCAGTTTTCGCGATTTGGAAAATGGTGTCGGGAGGAACCATCCCTCCCTCGAGGAACGCACGGATCCACCTTTGCTCTAGACGGATCCGCGCATCCTCCGACCGGCCGCGAGGGAGTTCCGCGGCGGGCTGGATGGCCGGGAGGCGGCGCACGATCCGCATCCCGGCTTGTTATCCGGCTCGGCTACTTGATGTAACCCGCCTCCTTCATCGTGTTCTCGACAGAGGCCTGGGCGCCGTTCAGCGCGTCGTCGACCGACTGCTCGCCGGTGACGGCGGCAGCGACCGCCTGGCCGACAGTGGTGCCGATGCCCTGGAATTCGGGGATGGCGACGAACTGGATGCCGGTATAAGGCACCGGGTCCTTGGTCTGCTTGGTCGGGTCGGCGGATTCGATCGCGGCAAGCACCGTCGCGGCAAACGGCGCCGCCTTCTGATAGTCGGCGCTGGCATAGGTCGACTTGCGCGTGCCCGGAGGTGCGGCAACCCAGCCTTCGGTCTCGCCGACGCGCTGGATATAGGCCTTCGAGGTCGCCCATTTGACGAAGGATTTCGCCGTGTCCGCCTTCTTGGTCGAGGCCGGGATGGCGAGGCTCCAGGCCCAGCCCCAAGCCGAACCGTTCGGCGTCACTGCAACCGGCGCCTTGGCGAAGGCGACCTTGTCGGCGACCTTGCTCTGCTTCGGATCGTACACGCGGCCGGCGGCCGAAGTGGCGTCGATCCACATCGCGCAATGGCCCGACGCAAACAACGTCTGGTTCTCGTTGAAGCCGTTGGAGCTGATGCCGGGCGGTCCATCCTTCTTCATGGTGTCGACATACCAGCCGATCGCCTTCTTCCAGGCGTCGGAGTTGATCTGCGGCTTCCAGTCCATGTTGAACCAGCTGCCGCCGAAGGTGTTGATCAGCGTGCCGACGAAGGCCATGTTCTCGCCCCAGCCCGGCTTGCCGCGCAGGCACAGGCCGTACTGTTCCTTCGACTTGTCGGTGAGCTTGTCGGCGAATTCGGTGATCTGGTCGTAGGTCGGCTGCTCCGGCATCTTGAGCCCGGCAGCGTCGAACAGGTCCTTGCGGTAGAGCGTGAACGAGCTCTCGGCATAGAACGGCACGGCATAGAGATTGCCGTCGACCGTGAGGCCGGCGCGCACCGGCGCGATCAGGTCGTCATAGTCATAGTCGGCGCCAAGGTCGTTGAGAGGCGTCAGCCAGCCGGCCTTGCCCCAGATCGGCGTCTCATAGCCGCCGATGGTGAGCACGTCGAACTGGCCGCCCTTGGTGGCGATGTCGGTGGTGACGCGCTCGCGCAGCACGTTCTCTTCCAGCACCACCCAATTGACCTTGTTACCCGTCGCCTTTTCCCACTCCGACGACAGTTTCTGCATGATGATCATGTCGCCATTGTTGACGGTCGCGACAGTGATCTCCTCCGACAGGGCGGCGCCCGCCGTCAGTGCCGAAGCGGCGGTCGCCGCTGCGAGAATTCCACAAAGCTTGCGTATCGGCATTTCGTCTCCTCCTTTACGAATGCGCATGTAAAAGTGAACATGCGCGTATATTCTATCGCGCTACAAGACGGCGCCGTCAAGCCGTCTTTTCCGTTGATTTTACGCCGCACCAGCGCCATCAGGGCAGATTGGACCGCTTCAAAGATACCATGTGCAGCAATATAAGTGTACGCGCGTATAGTTCTTGTTGACTTCGGAAACGCAGCAATTTACGTCGGCTGAAACCTGGCGCTATCGTGCGGCTGACCCGCTGCGATGCGGGGCCGGATCCGGGAGAGAAGGACAATCGCGAATGAACGGTCGAAGCGACATCGCTTCCGAAAGCGTCGGACCGACGATCGTCGCCGGCGAGATCCTGGTCGAGATCATGGCGACCGAACTCGGCCATGGTTTCCTTGAACCGCTTCAGCTGATGGGTCCCTACCCGAGCGGCGCGCCGGCTATCTTCATCGACCAGGTGGCAAAGCTCGGCGGCGGCGCAGCAATCGTGGCCTGCGTCGGCCGCGACGATTTCGGCACGATCAACCTCGAACGGCTGAAGGGCGACGGCGTCGACATCTCGGCCGTATCGGTCAGCGAGCGCTACCCCACCGGCAGCGCCTTCGTGCGCTACCGGCCCGACGGCGGGCGCGACTTCGTCTACAACATCGCCGAATCCGCCGCCGGGCAGATTGGCCTCACACCAGAGGCGCGGCAACTGGCGGACAAAGCCGGCCATCTGCATGTCATGGGCTCGACCTTATCGGTTTCGGGCCTGAAGGAGATCGTCGCCTATTCGGTAAAGGCGGTGCGGTCGCGTGGCGGCTCGACCTCCTTCGATCCGAACGTGCGCAAGGAACTGATCGACTTAGACGGCGGGCTGTTCGCAGCGCTGGTCGACGATGCCGACCTGCTCCTGCCTTCCGGCGACGAGCTGCTCGCGGCCGCCGGCGTCGAAAGTGAACGCGAGGCGGTGGCGGCGCTGATTGCGCGCGGCGTCGGCGAGATCGTGCTGAAGCGGGGCGCCGCCGGCTCGACCCGCTTCGGCGCCGACGGCAGCCGCATCGACTGCCGCGGCTTCCTGGTCCAGGAAGTCGACCCAACCGGCGCCGGGGACTGTTTCGGCGCCACCTACCTCACCTGCCGGCGCAAGGGCATGGCCCCCGACCGGGCGCTGCTCTACGCCAACGCCGCCGGCGCGCTCAACGTAACGCGGCGTGGGCCGATGGAAGGCCTTGCCGGCTTCGACGCGCTCGACCGATTTATTGCCGGCGCGGATCGGGCCAAATGACGATGACGACCAATCCGCTCCAGGGCCTCGCCGCCGCACGCCGCAAGGGCACGCCCTACGGCATCACCTCGGTCTGCTCGGCGCATCCGCTGGTGATCCAGGCGGCGATGCGCCGGGCCGTCGCCGATCAGGATGCGACGCTTTTGATCGAGGCGACCTGCAACCAGGTCAACCAGTTCGGCGGCTATACCGGCATGACGCCGGACCTGTTCGTCGCCTTCGTGCACGAGATCGCAGGCCGCGAGGGGCTCGACCCCGCGCGCATCATCTTCGGCGGCGATCATCTGGGACCCAACCCGTGGAAAGCCGAGCCAGCCGCGCAGGCGATGGCCAAGGCCGAGGCGATGGTGACGGCCTATGTCTGGGCGGGCTTCAGCAAGATCCATCTCGACGCCTCGATGGGCTGCGCCGGCGAGCCGGCCGCGCTCGACGACGAAACCATCGCGACGCGTGCCGCAAGGCTCGCCAAGACGGCAGAGAAGGCGGCGCGGGCGCGGGGTGGCGCCATGCCGCTCTACATCATCGGCACTGAAGTGCCGGTGCCCGGCGGCGCCGACCATGCCATCAGCGATCTGAAACCCACCGAGGCTGCCGCCGCGCGCCGCACCATCGACATCCATCGAGATATCTTCGCCCGCGAAGGGCTGGACGAAGCGTTCGGCCGCGTCATCGCCGTCGTCGTGCAGCCGGGCGTCGAGTTCGGCAGCGAGAATGTCATCGCTTACCGGCCGGAAGCTTCCCGGCCGCTGACCAGGCTGCTCGATACCGAACCGTCGCTCGTCTACGAGGCGCATTCGACGGACTATCAGAGCCGCGCGGCGCTAAGGGCCCTGGTCGCCAACGGCTTTCCGATCCTCAAGGTCGGGCCGGGCCTGACCTTTGCGCTGCGCGAGGCGCTTTACGGGCTCGATCTGGTGGCCTCGGAAATGGTCCCGGGCTACGGCGAACGCTCGCTGGCGCGGGCGATGGAGACGCTGATGGTCTCCGCGCCGGGCCATTGGAAGAGCCACTATCACGGCGACGAAAGGCGGCTTTATCTGCAGCGGCACTACAGCTACAGCGACCGCATCCGCTATTACTGGAGCACGCCGGCGGCCAGCATCGCCGTCGCCAGGCTGATCGACGCGCTGAACGGCGTCGCCATTCCCGAGACGCTAATGCGCCAGTTCCTGCCCACTCTCGGTGCCGCCGGCGACCCGCAAGCGGTGCTCATCGCCGCGGTCGACCTGGTGCTCGCCGATTACGACGCAGCCTGCCGGGGCGGCTGAACGTGGCCCGCGCCGCTGGACGCGTGCGCGTCCGGCCCTATAATTTTGCCGGTTCATCACGACCGGAGAAAATCAATGAGTCTCGGCAAGCACAAGCTCGGCAGTCAGGGGCTCGAAGTCTCGGCCATCGGCCTCGGCTGCATGGGCATGAGCCAATCCTACGGACCGGCCGACGAGGCGGAGTCCATCGCCACGCTGCATCGGGCGATCGAGCTTGGCTGCACGTTTCTCGACACGGCCGAGGTCTACGGGCCCTTCATCAACGAGGAGTTGCTTGGACGCGCGCTGCAAGGCCGGCGCGATCAGGTGACCATCGCCACCAAATTCGGCTTCGCCGTCGCCGACGACGGCGTGCAGACCGGCGTCAACAGCCGGCCCGAGCATATGCGCGAGGTGGTGGACGCGTCGCTGAAGCGGCTCGCCACCGACCATATCGACTTGCTCTACCAGCACCGCGTCGACCCCAAAGTGCCGATGGAGGATGTCGCCGGCACCGTCGGCGAGCTGGTGGCGCAGGGCAAGGTGCGCTTCTTCGGCCTGTCGGAGGCGGGCATCGCCAACATCCGCCGCGCGCACGCAGTGCATCCTGTCTCGGCGCTGCAGAGCGAATATTCGCTGTGGGAGCGCAACCTCGAGCCCGAGATCATCCCGGTGCTGAAGGAACTCGGCATCGGGCTCGTTCCTTTCGCGCCGCTCGGCCGCGGCTTCCTCGCCGGCGACGTCAAGCGAGCTGAGGACTATCCCGAAGGCGATTTCCGCCGCGGCGACCCGCGCTACCAGGGTGCAAATTTCGATTTGAATGTCGCGGCGGCCGCCGCAGTGCGCGACATCGCCGAGGCCAAGGGCGTGAAGCCCGGCCAGATCGCCATCGCCTGGCTGCTCGCCAAGGGCCCGGAATTCGGTATCGACATCGTGCCCATCCCCGGCACCAAACGACGCAGCTACCTGGAGGAGAATGTCGCGGCGGCGGAGGTCAAGCTCGATCCCACCGAGATGCTGGGGCTCGACATGGCGCTGACGGCCGATAAGGTCTCTGGGCCAAGGTACAATGAGCGGACGATGTCGATGGTGGATCGGTAAAGGTCAAGGTCTTCAGGGCTATTTGAACGTCGGTGCGACGGAATTCGGCTCGACAGCTGGCGAACCACCCTCAGCCGCCCGAATGCGGATCGATGCTGTAAGGATATACCGGATAGCCCGGGCCGATCGCCTCGGCGACCCTTCCTACCCAGGCGTCGACCGCCGGGTAGTCGGCGAGCGAGAAACCGCAATCCCCGGCCCGATGGCTGTAGGCATAGACCGCGATGTCGGCGATGGTAAGCCTATCGCCGACCAGGAAGGGCGTGTCCTGCAGGCTGCGCTCCAGCGCGCCGAGCGCCCGCGCGCCCGCCTCTTTCTTGCCGGCAACCAGCGCCCTGTTACGCTCCAGCCGCCCCGTCAGCGTCCAGAAGCGCAGCGAGCCGATGACCGGCTCGACATAATACTGCTCGAAGAACAGCCACTGCATGACCTTGGCGCGGAGAAGCCGGTCCGCCGGCAGATAGGGCGTACCTTCCGCGACGAGGATGAGGATCGCGTTGGACTCTGCGATCGCCTGGCCGTTTTCGACGGCGAGCACCGGAACCGCGCCAGCGGGGTTGAGCTTCAGAAAGGCCTCGGTCCGGCTCTCGCCCTCGAAGATCGACACTATTCGGCTTTCGTAGCCGATGCCGAGCAAGCCGAGCAGGACGCGGATTTTCCAGGCGTTTTGGGAGGGGAGGTAGTCGTAGAGGGTGAGCATGGGGGAGTTCCTGGTGTGATGGCATTGCTTCGCATGGGCAATGCCAAGGCACCACCCGATTCAGGCTTCGCAACCCAAAAGCACCAGGAGCGAGCGCGAGGCGCGCCCCTCTCTCCTGCCGGACATCTCCCCCAGGGGGAGATTAGCTCTCGCGCCGACTTTCGCCAATCTCCGACACTGCAACGGATCGCCGCGTCCCTCACCGCCCCGCAATATCCTTCGCCACCGCTTGCGCCTCGATGCCGATCTCGCGCAGCAGGCCGGTGACCGGATTGTAGAAGCCGACCAGATAGACGCCGAGCTCGCTTGCTCGCGAATTCACCCCGCTCTTTGCCGGCCGCAATTCCGCCGGCAGGAAGGCGTCGTAACTCGGCCGATAGCCGGTGGCGAAAATCACCGCGTCGAATTTTTGCGCCTTGCCGTCGGCAAACATCGCGCCGTCCTCGGTGAAGCGCGCGATGTCCGGCGCTACGGCGATCTTCCCTGCCTTGATCGCCGCCACCGTGCCGACATCGATCACCGGAATGCGGCCGGCTTCGATGCCCTGAAGGATGCCCTGCTTGGGCCGCACGATCCCGTATTTCTCCAGCTTGCCCAGCGCCAGGTCGAGGATCTTCGGGAACATCCAGTCGTTCAGCGCCTGCGGCATCGGCCGGCTGGCGATGCCGACCATCTGGATCGGCACGCCGAACAATTGGCGCGGCACGATGTGGACGCCCTTGCGCACCGAGATGGTGGGCTTGGCACCCGACTCGGCAAGGTCGAGCGCGATCTCGGCGCCTGTGTTGCCCATGCCGACGACCAGCACGTTTTTGCCGACATAGGGCGCGGCCTCGGTGTAGGCGGCGCTGTGCAGCACCTTGCCCTTGAACGCCTCGATGCCGGGAAAGGAAGGCGTGATCGGCTCGGCATTGTTGCCGGTGGCGACGACGATTTTCTTGGCGCTGAACAGCCCGGCATCGCTCTGCACCAGCAGGCGATCGCCCTCCTTGCGGATGGATTTCACGCTGACGCCGAAGCGAGGCTTCAGGCCGAAGCGCTCGGCATAGGCATCGAGATAGGCCACCACCTGCTCGCGCGGCACATAGCGCGGATGGTCGCTCGGAAACGGCAAGAAAGGCAGCGAGGAGAAGGATTTCACCGTGTGCAGATGTAGCCGCCGGTAATGCCGCCGCCAGGCCGGCGCCACTTCATCGGCCTTTTCCAGGATGACAAAGTCCTGCCCCGCCTGTTTCAGGCAGGCGCCGACGGCCAGACCGGCCGGGCCCGCGCCGACGATGACGACATTGGTGTCCAAGTGGCTCTCCTCCCACCCAAGCGGTCGAGGCTATGACGGGAGGCGGCCGAGGGGCAAGTGGGTGGAAATACCTATGGTTTGTGGGCCGCGGAGCGGCGTCCTCTTTGCTCTCAACGTGATTAGCCGCTATGCACGGCGCCTCGCCCGGAATCCCGCAGTGCCCCTATGAAGCGCATCCTTCTCATCGCCGCCCTGATCGTCCCCGCCCAGGCCCTCGCCGCGGACTGGAAGCCGATCGAAAAGATCGAAACCTACGCCGTCACCGGCCAGACGCCGACCGAGCTCTACGCCTCGATCGGCGACAAAGGTCCGGTGGTCGGAACAGGTAATGCACGTCGTGTCATCGCGCACACCAATTTCAAGCTGACCTGGCAGCGCGATTACCAGCCGCAGGCCGGCGCCTGCGTGATAAAATCGGCGCGGCCGAAGCTGATTGTCACCTACACGCTGCCGAAGCCCGCCGGAAAACTGCCTGCCGCCACGCAGGCGCGATGGGATGCGTTTGCCGCCGGGCTGATCGCGCATGAGAAGGTGCATGGCAAAGGCATCGTCGACATGGTCGACAAGATCGTCGCCTTCAGCACCGGCCTGACCGTCGCAGACGACCCCGGCTGCAAGAAGATCCGCGTGCAGCTGACGCAATATCTCGACCAGCTTTCCAAGACGCAGCGGCAGGACAGCCGCGACTTCGACAGGGTGGAGTTCGGTCGGGACGGCAATATGCTGAAGCTGATCGCGGCGTTCCTGGGCGGGGGTTAGCGGATTGGCATCAGCTTGGCCGCCTCGCGGATGGCGCGAATAGCATCAGGATTGGTGATGGGGTAGCCCGATATGAAGCCCTCGACGGTGAAGTCGGGGAACTCGTCATCCAGCCTTTCCACGAAGCCGGCAGCCTCGGCGTCCTCGCCCGCCGCCGCATGGGCAAGCGCCAGGAACATCAGCATGTTCGGCGAATCCGGCGAGCCGCGGCGCAACGCGGCGATCGCCTCCCTAGGCCTGCCGGCGCAGAAAAGGATGCGGCCCTGCATGCCGAAATACCAGGCCGGCGCGAGCGGGTTTAGGCGCATGGCGCGCTCCATCAGCGGAATTGCCTCGGCGGGATCGCCGGTGATGAGCGCCCTGCCGCCAGCTAGCAGCGCCAGCGTGTCGGCATGGTTGGCACCGTATTCGAAGGCGCGACGATAGCACCGCTCCGTCACCTCCAGATCGCCGACGCAGCTCATGGCGTCGCCAAGGCAGACATGCGCGATGCTGTCCGTCGGTTCGAGCTCGAGCGCTTTCTCGGCCGCCATGCGCCATTTCTGGGCAGCCGCCTTGGGATCGCCGCCAAACCCATTGAACGGCTGGATCGCGTAGGCATAGCCGAGTTCAATCCAGGCCTTGGCCAGGGTTGGATCCAGCTCGAGCGCCCGTGTAAACAGGCGGATTGCTTCCGCATTGCTTTCCCGGCTGAACCTATTGTGCTGTTCCACGCCGAGCAGATAGAGGTCGTAGGCGCGCAGGCTGGCGGGTGGTTTGCGACGGATGGCATTGCGGCCGGCCGTGGCGATCGCGCCAAAGCAGCCGGCAAGCGCATTGACGACGCTTTCGGTCAGGCCGTCCTGCAGCGTGAAGAGGTTCTCGACCGGGCGGTCGAAACGGTCGCTCCATAGCCTCAGGCCCGAGGCCGCGTCGGCGAGTTCGATGGTCAGGCGTATGCGGGTGTCGTCGGCGCGCAGTTGGCCCGACACGATGTAGGCAGCGCCCAGCGCCTTGCCGTCGGCGACGAAATCGACAGGCTTGCTGCCCAGCGACTTCATGGTGTGGTAGGCGATGAGCGGAATGCCGGTATAGCGCGCGAGATCGACGGTGATGTCCGAGGACAGACCATCGGCAAAACGGCGCCAGCGTTCATCGCTGCTGAGACACTCGATCGGAAACAGGGCAAGGACCGGCAAGGCGTCTGGCTGCGCGCGTTCCGGTTCGGCGGTGCCGTTGATGTGCCTGGCAAGCGCCACCTTGTTGCGCACGCCGAGCTTTTCGTAGATCGCAGCCAGATGGGTGCGCACGGTGGACGGGGCGATAAACAGCGCCTCGCCAATCTCGCGATAAGTCATGCCGGCGGCGAATTTTTCCGCCACCGCGCGCTCGCGCTCCGACAAGCCCTCCGAGGTCGTCACGATCCGGTTCATTGCCGTCCTGCCAGTGGAACCAGCTGCCTGCAATCGTTGCGACGCAAAATACTACAAATGCAGGAGCCAGAACACCGCAAGTGTCCGATACCCGCCAGGGCAGACCGGCGCGAAGCTTTGCTTCAAGGCAACAATCAGCAGAAGGAGGTTTCCATGCGCCGTATCACCATAGCAATTGCCTGCGCGATGCTGAGCTTGCCCGCCGCCGGGCGGGCCTCCGCGGCCGACTGCCGGCACATCATGGAATCAAACGTTAAGATCGCGAGCATGCAGCACTATTCTGCTATCCTCGCCAGCGCCGCCCGCAAGGGCTGGAACTACGCGCCGGCCGCTATCGATAGCGGCGCGAAGCGGCATTTCGAGGAAATGAAGCTGCAATTGCTCGACGCCGGTTTCGCGGTGGTTCCGGTCGGCACGCGGCCGCAATGCTCCGGATCCGAGGTTGCGAGCAAATAGCGGCGCCCGCGTCAGAAACTCAATTCCACCGCATCGACGCTCCGCTTCGCCTCGCCATGAAAAACTGCCTCGATGTTGTTCCCGTCGGGGTCGAGCAGGAAGCAGGCGTAGTAGCCGGGATGATAGCGGCGCTCGCCGGGCGCGCCGTTGTCCTTGCCGCCGGCGGCGAGGCCCGCCTCATGGAACGCGTTCACCATGGCGCGGTCCCTCGCCTGGAAGGCGAGATGATGACGGCCGGTGAGCACGCCCAATGCCGCGCGGCTGTCGGCGCTGGAGATGAACAGTTCGTCGGCCCAGAAGTAGTCGTCAGCTTCGCCACCGACCGGGATGCCCAGCACCTCGAACAGAGCGCCGTAGAAACGCCGGCTGGCTGCAAGGTCGCGCACCACAAGCTGGATGTGGTCGATGAGCCGGCCGCGATAGAGTTGCATGGGTGACGCCTCCTTGATGCAGGGCTCAATCTAGAAAGGCTTGCAGTGCGGTCAATGCCATCCCCTGCAGGCTGCTGACAGTCGGAGACGCTGGCAGGGTTCTGTGCAGCCGTCGCGACCTCACCGATTAGCGAAAGCCGGCGCGGCGCTCGATCTCCAGCTGAGGCTCTTGCGCGGGAGATTGGCAGCTCCATCGACGCAAAATCCGTTGCCGGACGGCGGCGAGTGTGAAACGCTCCGCGAGACAGCCGGCCCGTGCCGGCGATCCCGGGAGCATTGCGATGGCGGCAAGCGTGGAAGCCGAAGACGCCAGGGGTTGGTCCAACCTTCTGATCGCGGCCGAGAAAGGCGACGCCGAGGCCGTGCGGGCGGAGCTCGCGGGCGGGGCGGACATCAACCAGGCCGACGAAGACGGCTGGTCGGCGCTGCATCTTGCTGCTCACAATGACCGCTTGGCGGCACTCGAAACCCTGATCGCGGACCCGGCGATCGACGTCAATTCCAGGAACAAGTGGAAGAGCACGCCGCTCAGCCTGGCGGCGGCCAGGGGGCATTACGACTGCATCCAGGCGCTGGTGAAACACCCTGCGATCGATATCAACGTGCGTGCCGATTACTATGGCCGCACGGCGCTGATCGAGGCGGCCAGGACCGGGCATCTCGATGCCGTAACTTTGCTCGTCGAGCATGGCGCGGATGTCAATGCGGCCGACAAGACGGGGCGGAACAGCGCCCTCATCGAGGCCATCAAGGGGCGGCACTACGCGGTCGCGGCGTATCTGCTGGCTACCCGTAAGGTGAACTTCCTCAACAAGGACATGCGGCTCAATGCGCTGATCTGGGCCGGCAGTACCGGCGACGGCGAGTTCATCGAGAAACTGGACGCGGCGATCCACACGTTTTTCGAAGGCAAGTAGGGTAAGACGACGGCGACGGACGAGTAATCTCGCTCCTTCTCGGGAGATCAGGCCAATCAGCCTGCCCCCGCCCCCGTGCGCACCGCCTCGCGGTCGTTCTCGTCGCGGCGCAGGCGCTCGTCGGAGATCAGCACCACCGGGCATGGGCTGCGCTGCAGCACAGCAGTCGTCGTCTCGCCGAAGATGAGCTCCTCGCCCTGGCGCCTGGCCACGCCCATGACGATCAGCGACACGTTGCGGCCGGCCTGGCGGGCGATGGCATCGGCGGCGGCAGCTCGTGACCGGATGGCGGTCTCGATCTCGACGCCGTAGCGGTCGGCGAGCGCCACGATGTCCTTCAGCACCGCCTCGCGGCGGCGGTGCGAGACGGTGTCGCGCGGCTCCTCGCGGCCGACGCGCGCGACATAGAGCATCTTGACCGGCGCCCCGGTGACTGCGGCGATGGCCAGCGCCAACTCGGCGCCGCGGCGAGCCACCGCGGTGCCATTGACCGGCACCAGGATCTTGCCGGACTTCGGGCCGAGTTTCGGCATCTGGCGGCCGGCGGATGCCGGCTTCAGCACCAGGCAGAGCGGTCCGTCGAAGGCGCCGGTGACTTCGTTCAGCCGCTGAGAGAAGCCGCCCTTGGAGGTGACCGCGCGGCCAAGGCCAACCATGAGCATGCCATAGCCCTTGCGCGCCTCCTTGGCGACCGCCTCGGCCGACAGCACCTCGTGCTGGCGCCGCGTGACCGGGGCTTCGCGCACCGGCGTCTCGTCAGATTTCTTGGCCGCCTCGCGGCTGTCCTCGGCGCCCTTTTCGAGCTCCTCCAGATGCAGGCCCTCGGCCGGCTCGGCGTCGATCTCGCCACTGGAATGCAGCACCGTCGTCGGCTTGCCGGCGCCGATGACGCCGGCGAGATAGGCGGCGAAACGGCCGACGACACCCTCGTCTACGACCACCAGAAGCCTCTCCAGATTGGCGACGAAGCCGCGCTGATCGATCTCCTCGCGCTCCAGCCGCTTCTTTTCCTGCTCGCCCATCGGCAGGCGGCGCAACGCCCAGCGCAAGGTCGGCGGCATCGCCAAAGTGGTGATGACCGCCATGGTGACGATCATGGTGAAGAGATTGTGCGACAGAACGCCCATGGACAGGCCGATCGAGGCGACGATGACTTCCGTGGAACCGCGCGCGTTCATGCCGCAACCGACGGCGATGCCTTCGGCGCGGCTCATACCGGCGACCTCCGCACCGATGAAGGCGCCGCCGAACTTGCCGATCGAGGCGATCACCACCAGCGCCAAAGTGAGCAGCGCGAGCTGCGGATCGATCAGCACGGTGAGGTCGGCCGAGAGGCCGGCGACGCCGAAGAAAACCGGCATGAAAAGCGCGGTGATGATGCCGCGCAGTTGCCCTTCGATATGGCGCGACAGGATCGGCGATTCCCCTACCAGTATGCCGGCGACGAAGGCGCCGAGCACGGTGTGGACGCCGATCAGGTCGGTAATCAAGGCCATGGCGCCCATGATGGCGAGGATGACGGTGACGACAGCATATTCCGATCGAAACGTGTCGTTGGTCCAGCGGATGGCGTCGAAGACGATGCGGCGCCCGAGCGTGAAGGAAAACGCCATGAAGATGGCGACGCCGACGATGGTGAAGGCCAGGCTGCCCAGCTCGACGTGCCCCTTCTTGGCGATGCCGATGGTGATGGCGATGACGACCCAGCCGATCGTGTCCTCGATGATGGCCGAGGAGACGATGATCTGGCCGAGGTCGCGGCGCATGAAATTCATGTCGCGCACCACCATGGCGACGATTTTCACCGAGGAAATGGAGAGCGCGGTGCCGAGGAAAAGTCCGGCGACGATGCGCTCGCTGCCGGCAGCCAGCAACGTGTCGGGCATGAATTGCGCGGCTATGAAGCCGAGCGCGAAGGGCACGGCGACGCCGGCGGCGGAGATGGAAAAGCAGGCGCGGCCGACACGGCGCACCAGGCGCAAGTCGGTCTCCATGCCAGTCAGCAGAAGAAGCATCAGCACGCCGAGCTGAGCGACGGCGTTGATCATCGATTTTTGGGTCGGGTCGTCGGCAAAGATCAGCCGTTCAGCCGCCGGCCACATCCAGCCGAGGAGCGATGGCCCGAGCAGGATACCGCCTATCAATTGCCCCATCACCGCCGGCTGCCCGAATATCTCCAGCACCTCGCCGATGCCGCGGCCGACAACAAGCAGCAGGATAAGCTCGAGGACGAAGATGCCTTCGGAGGACATGCCGGTCTTCTCGGCGGCGAAGGCGAATGCGGGCATCAACGGAAGCGCGATGGCGGCACACGCCACCGACCAGCGCTGATTGAACATTCTGGGCAAGTCTGTGTCCCCTCGATTTCGCCCACAACGGTTTCGCGGGTGTTTCGGTTGCAGGCCGTCTTTCCTCGCCCCACACAGTGGGGAGAGATGGCTCGGCGAAGCCGAGACGGAGAGGGGAACGCCCTGCAAACACCCCTCTCCGTCCGCTTCGCGGACACCTCTCCCACTGCGTGGGGCGAGGAACGAACTCCCTACAATTCTAATCAAATGCCAGCGTCAATCTTTGCTTACCGGTAAATCGACTCGCCGATGGTGGCCGTGAGGCGGGGCAATAAGGAGAAGCTAATGAAAAGCGACTTTGCAGCCGCCCATCTCCACCTCGACCGGGCCTGCCACTATCTGCGCGGCGATGACGATGTGAGCCGCGCAGCACTTGCCGCGCTCGACCTCGTGATCGAGGCGATCGCCGCTGCTCAATATGCGCGCCCAAGCGCCGATGTGCTGCCGTTTCCGCACCCATCGAAAGGCCAACTGCCACCCCTTGCCTCCTGACCTATCCGCCTGAAAGGGCGGGAACTTTCTGGCCGCCCGCGCGTTATTGGCGTGGGGTATGGCCGGCTTTTCGGCCGGCCATCGCGGGAGGCGCATGGCGAAACGATGTCCCAGACCAAGGCCGCGGCACCAAGCAAGGCGGCCAAGCCAGCGGAATCAAGCGGGGGACCGGCGGCATCGACCGAAGCCGCAGCGCCGCCGCGCGCATCCGACACGCTGGCTTTGAAGCTCAGTTCTTCCGAATTCACCACGACGTTGTCGCATTTCCACCGCGCCGAGATCGCGCGCATGGCCGGCTGGCGCGACCGGCTCGACCGTACCAGCAATTGGGCGATCACCGTGGTCGCGGCGATGCTTTCGGTGTCGCTGTCAACGCCCTCAGCGCATCACGGCGTGCTGCTCTTCGCCATGCTTTTGATCACGCTTCTGCTCTGGATCGAGGCGCGGCGCTACCGCTTCTTCGACGTCTACCGGGCGCGGGTGCGCCAGTTCGAGCGTTATTATTTCGCGCAGATATTCTCGCCGCAGCCCGACTATGCCTCGAACTGGCTTGCCATCGTCGGCGAAGGCCTGCGCTCGCCGCGCTTCCTGATCTCGCAGCGCGCGGCGCTGATCCGGCGGCTGCGGCGCAACTACATCTTCATGTACACGCTGCTTTTGCTCGCCTGGGTGTTGAAGATCACCACGCCCAGCCTCAGCCGCGACGGCTCGCCGATCGGCTTCGGCGCCTCGCTCATCGACACGTTCCGCGTGGCCACGCTGGGCCCGATCCCCGGCGTCTATGTCGTATGCGGCGTCGCCGTCTGCTATCTCGCGCTGCTTGCCGCCGCCTTCCTCATCCGCGCCGACGACGGCGAACTCTCCTTCGGCGACGTGCACGTCTGAAATTTCATTTCGGCGGCACGGCCGAGCGGAACTCCTGAGCGCTGTTGCGGTTGGGATAGGGCTGGTCCGGCACCGCGCATCCAAGATGGGCGCAGAGCGGCTGCCAGCCGTCGCCCAGCGTGTGGACCAGCAGCCGTTCGCGCGGCACGGTCGCCATGACCGCTTCGACATTGGCCTCATAGGCGGCAATCGCTGTCGCACGGTCCTGCGGCCGGCCACCGAAGACCCGTTTCGCGATAAGCGCGACGCCCAGCGAATCCGGATCGTCGTGGGCGCCGATAGCCGCCACGATGGTCTTTTCGAAACTCTCCCACCAGCTTTCGGGCGAACGCCAGGTAAGGATGACACGAGCTTGAGGGTAGAACGCGATCAGGTCTCGCCAGTAATAAGCCGACGGCCAGTCAAGACAGGAACTGTAGCCCGAAAACAGCCGGCCCCAGTCCGGCGCGCCGCCCTTGGCCAGCGCACGCCAGAGCCGCTTCTGCTCCTCCTTGGCGATGACCTCGTACATGTGGTGGCAAGGGCCGAAACCAAGAATGGTCAACGCCTCGCGCATCGAATCCGTGCCGGTGCGGCCAAAGCCGGCCCCAATGACCTCGATCGACATTTGTCGTTCCCTCTCGGGAAATATTAGCTGTGAACGATATGGCTGTCTTGCGCCAAGTCCGGGTTGACTCCCTCAGGCGGAAGGCGACACTCCGGGAACAAACCGCGTAGCGCAGGAGGACCTCTGATGGACGACACCGACCACTGGCGCAACATGGCTAGCGCGCCGCGTGACGGCAGCCGCATCCTGGTGACGGTGCGCTCGTCCGAGCAGGGACCAGCAGAGGTCGACATGGCCTATTGGGCGCGTGCCGACCAGTTCGGCGCGGAAGGCTGGCGCGCCTCGGATTCCTCGCCCGGCCGCATCGTCGAATATGCCGAGCCGGAATTGCGCTGCTGGATGGCGTTGCCCGCTGCAGGCAGAGGCTCGATGCCCAGCCCCTGGGAAGGCGAGGACGTGCCGCTGGTGGATGGCGACGGGATTTGAAAAGGTTTTGAGGACTGCATAACCGGCACGGTGTTGCGCCCGTGCCGGTTATGGGAGCCATGTCAGTTGCAGGCCGGCTTGGCGCTGTTGCAGGCATCGACCAGTTCGGCCGGCGGATCCTTGTGGAACACGGTCTTGTAGGATTCCAGCACGTTGGACTGCACCACCGGCAGCGACTGCACGCCGACCCAGGCTGGCGTCGGCTGACCGATCAGGGCCTTCATCATGGCAAGCGCCTCGGCGACACCCTGGTCATAGGGGCGCTGCGAGCCGGTCGCTTTGAGCGGACCGCCCTTGGCGATCTCGATGGCCGACTGCAGGCCGAGATCGACGGTTGTGATCGGGATATCGATGCCTTGAGCGCGCATCGACGACAGCGTGTCGAGCGCCGGCTGGTCCCAGACTGCGAACACGCCCTTGACGTCCGGATTGCCGGTGAGGAAGTCGCCGGCGATCTGCGACACTTTTGAGGGATCTGTGAAGTCGACCTGCTTCATGACGATGTCGGGCCGGTTCTTCTTCATCCACTCGCTGACGCCCTTGGTACGCTCGTTGGTGGAGAAATAGTCGACGCCGAAATTGACCAGCCCGATCGTGCCGCCCTTCGGCATGCAGGAGGCAAGGATCGTCGCCGCGATCTGGCCGTTGCCCTGGCTGTCGGCCGAGATCATCGAGGCAAAATCCTTCGGCGATTCAAGTCCGACCGGGATCGAGTCCATGAAGACGAGCTTGATGCCGGCCTCACCCACCTTCTTGTAGGTCGGCGCGGTGGCGGTGAAATCGACTGGAATAGAGATGATACCGTCAGGATGCTGCTGGATGGTGTTCTCGATATCGGCGATCTGCTTGTCGACCTGATACTCGGCCGAAGCGACGCCGGTGACCGTGACGCCGTATTTAGCCAGCGTCTCGCTGATGCCTTGCACCTGCAACTGCGACCAGTCGAGGTTGACCGTCTGCATCGAGATGCCGACCTTGAACTTGCCGGCCTTGACCTTGGCTGCCTCTTCGTCGGTCAATTTCAATTCATCAGGCGAGGCCGCCTTCTCGCCATGCGGGCCTTGACCGACGATACCCTTCGGCCCGAGCGTCGCAAGGTCGACGCTGGTGACGCAACCTTCGGCGGTTTGCGCAAAGCCTATCGATGTGGAAAGGGCGATCGCGCTGACGGCGATGCCGATGGAGCCGAGTATTGCAAGCTTGGTCATGATTCTCCTCCGTTGATTGTTCGACGTCCCTGTTGAATGCATTGCCTGCCGCCCTCGCCCTACCTCCTTGTGAATGCGACGGCGGCCACGATGATTGCTCCCTTGATGACGAGTTGCAGCGAGGAGCTGACGCCGAGCAGCACCAGTCCGTTGTTGAGCGTGCCGATGATGAGGCTGCCGAGCAGCGTGCCGAGCACGAAGCCGCGCCCGCCGAACAGGCTGCAGCCGCCAAGGATGACCGAGGCGATGACGTCGAGCTCCATGCCCTGCACGACATCGGGCCGCGCGGCATGCGAGCGCGCCGACAGGATGAGCGAGGCAAGCCCGGCCAGGGTGCCGGTGATGACGAAGGCAAGCGTCGTCACCTGCTTGATATGGACGCCGGAATAGCGCGCGGCGGTCGGATTGCCGCCGGCCGCATAGATGCGGCGTCCGTAGACGCTGTAATGCAAGAGCAGGATGCCGGCGACGGTCACGGCCAGCGTCCACAGGATCGGCGCCGGCACGCCGAGCACCGACCCCTCGCCGAAGATCTTGAAGTAGTATTCGTTGGTGATGATCACCGGCTTGGTGTTGGTGACCATCAGCGCCAGGCCGCGCGCGGCGCTGAGCGATCCAAGCGTGACCAGGAAGGACGGGATTTCCAGCCTGGTCGTGAGCAGCCCGTTGATCAGCCCGATCAGCGCGCCGGTCGCCAGTCCGGCCAGCGCGCCGAAGGCCCAGTTGTTGAAGACGAGGCTCATGGCGAGCGAGGCGGCCATGCCCGACAACGCCAGCGTCGAGGCGACAGAAAGGTCGATCTGCCTGGCGATGATGACGAAGGTCATGCCGACCGCGATGATCGAGACCAGCGCCGTCTGCCGGCCGATGTTGAGGAAATTGTCGATCGACAAGAACCATGGCGAGGCCAAGCTGAAGACGACCAGCATGACGACGAAGGCGACGTAAAGCATGTAGGGCCGCTCGCCCTTGATGAGATGCTGGAGGAGCGAGCGCTTCGCGCCCTGGCCGGCGGGAGCCGGCTGTGCGGCGGTTTGGGTATCGCTCATGCGGCGTGCTCTTCGGAAGGCTGCGAAAGCTGGATCATATGGTGGAGGTCCTCGGCGCTGCCGAGTTCGGCGCGGGCGATCGTCTTGACGATGCGGCCGTCGACGACGATGGAAACGCGGTCGCAAAGCTGCACCAGTTCGGGCAGATCCGAAGAGACCATCAAGACGCCGCTGCCGGCTGCCGCGGCATTGCGGATGACGCCATAGATCTCCTCGCGCGCGCCGACATCCACGCCGACGGTCGGCTCGTCGAGCAAAAGCACGCGCGGCACCGGCTGGTTCCATTTGCCGAACACCACCTTCTGCTGGTTGCCGCCGGACAGGTTCTTGACCGCGGTGGCGGCGTTTGGTGCGCGCACGCGCAGACGCTGCATGGCACTATCGGCTTGCTCGGCCGCCGACCGCCGCTCCAGCCACCCCATACGCGAGAAGTCGGGCAGCCTGGGCAGCGTCAGGTTGCGCTCGATCGAATGCTCGAGCACAAGGCCCTGCACCTGCCTGTCCTCCGGCACCAGTGCGATGCCGCGCGCGATCGCCGCCGCCGGATCGACGCCCTTGAGCGATTTGGCGTCGAGGCTCGCCTCCCCCGCCGCAACCGGGCGCAGGCCGAAGATCGTCTGCAGGATTTCGGTACGGCCGCTGCCGATCAGGCCGGCCAGTCCGTGGATCTCGCCGGCGCGCAATTCGAGATCGACGCGGTCGAGCCGGTCGTTGGAAACGCCACGCAGCCGCAGCACGGATTGGAACGGCGCGGAAGACGACGCGGCATCGCCGGCTTCCGCCACTGCCGTTTTCAGAACCGCGTGGTCCGGCCCGACGATCGCGCCGACAAGCTGACGCATATTGGTATCGGCGGTAACGAAGGTGCCGGCATTCTGACCGTCGCGAAACACGGTGACGCGATTGGAGATGCGGAACACCTCGTTCAGCCGGTGGGTGACATAGATAACGCCCACTCCGCGCGCAGCCGCCTTGCGGATCGCGTCGAACAGGATGCGCTCCTCGTCATCGGTCAGCGCCGATGTCGGTTCGTCGAGGATGAGCAGGCGCACATCGCCCATCAGCGCCTTGCAAATCTCGGTCATCTGCCGGTAGGCGAAGGGCAGCGAGCCCACCATGGCGCGCGGGTCGAGCGCGATGTTCTGCGCGCTGAGGAAGGCTTGCGCTTCGGCCAGCAATTGCCGCTTGCGCAGGAAACCGAAGCGGTTGCGCGGCTCGCGGCCGAGCAAAAGATTGTCGGCCACCGACAGCGATTCCACCAGGCTGAGATCCTGATAGACGACTGCGACGCCGGCCTGGCGCGACTGCGCCGGCGAAGAGAAACTCGCGGGCCTGCCGTCGATCTCGATCAAGCCGCCGTCATGGCCTTGCACGCCACTCAAGATCTTGATCAGGGTCGACTTGCCGGCGCCGTTCTCGCCGAGCAGCGCATGCACTTCTCCCGGCAGTACCGACAGGTTGACGCCGCGCAGCGCAATCACGCCGCCAAAGCGCTTGCGCACACCCTCGACGCGAAGCAAAGGCGCCGTGGCCGATGGCGAACCCGGTTCGATCATGACGCCCGCGTCTCCTCCTCCGGCGCCCCGTCGCCGAATCTGCCCCTTGAGACTTTTCTTACTTTTTTTGTGACTTTTCCATCAGGCTGGCGAAATGTCAAATCGCGACCACGCCTCAAAGCGCGTCGGGAGCGACATCGCCATGCTCGGTGATGATGGCGTCGAAGGCGCCGACCGGCGCGAAGTAGGCGCGCTTCAGCCTGCCGAACTTGCTTGAGTCGGCGACGAGGAAATTCTCGCGCGCCAGCCCCATCACCTTCTGCTTCACCACCGCCTCGTGGAAATGCTCGCAGGTCGCGCCGCGTTCGGCGTCGATGCCCGCGGCGGAGAGGAAAGCGGCGTTGATGCCGACGCTGCTCAATATGTCGAAGTCATGCGTGCCGGAAAAGGAGGCTGACGCCGGATGATAGACACCGCCCAGAACGATGGTTGTGACATTGGCCTTGCGCGTCAGGCGCTCCGCCACGTTCATGGCGTAACATATTGCAGTTATTTGATAATTGTCTGGTATCAGGTCAACGAGATGGACCAGCGTCGTGCCGCAATCGATGAAGATCGTCTCGTCGGGCCGGATCCTGCGCACCGCATTCAGGCAGGCCGCGCGCTTGGCCGCGGCATGGCTGTCGGCCGCGGTCGCAAGCTCGTAAGGGACATCCGCATCGATCTCGGCGGCGGCCAATATATGGCCGCCGAGATAGGCGATCTGGTCCTGGTTGGTGGCGATGTCGCGGCGCACTGTCATTTCGGAAACGCCGAGCAGGCTCGCGGCTTCGCTGAGATGGATGACGCGCCGCTCCGACAGCAGGTGCATCAGCCTTGCCGTCCTCTCCGCCTTGCGAACCGTCATTCCCAAGCCTGCCGATCACATTAAAATGTTAGGATTGTAACAGGCGTGACCGAGCAGTTGCAAGATGTGGGGCCAAGACGGCGGTGAGGCTTGAACGAGAAGCGCGTCGCTCAAGCGGCCAATCTCCCCCATCTGGGGAGATTGGCTGTCACCACGGGCTTCGCCAATCGCCCCTGGTCAATTCTTCGTCAGATAACCCGCCATGTTCGCCGGCGTGACCAACTCGAAGGGCACGTAGACCACACGGTCGACCTTCTCGCCCTTGGCCAGCGCAAGGGCCGCATCCACCCCGCCGCCGCCTTGGGCCTTGGCGTTCTGGAACACCGTCACCGCCAGATCGCCGGCCTGCATGAATTGGAGGCCGTCCTGCGTGGCGTCGATACCGCCGACGACGACGTTCTTCATGTCGACGCCGTTGGCCTTGAGCGCCAGGATGGCGCCGATGGCAGATTCGTCGTTGTTGGCGATGACTGCGTCGGGGGCCGGGCCGGCGGTCAGCCAGTTGGTCATCAGGTTCTGCGCATTGTCGCGCGACCATTCCGACGACTGCTTGTCGGTGACCTTGATGAAGTTGCACATGTCGGTCGCAAAGACCTGCTCGACATCCTTGGTGCGCTGGAGCGCCGCCTGATGCACCAGGCTGCCCATGACGATATAAGCGCTGGCGCCGGCCGCCTTGCCCTTGGCGCGCAGCATCTTGCAGACCTCGAAGGCTTCGAGCGTGCCGGACTCGGTTTCGTTCGAGCCGACATAGACCTGTTTCTCCGGCAGGTTCTTCATGTCGAAGGGTTCGAGATTGACGAAGACCAGAGGGATGCCGGCCTTGGCCGCCTCCTCGCTGATGGTCTTCGAGGCATTGGTGTCGACCAGCGTGACGACGATGGCGTCGACGCCCGAGGCGATGAAATTCTTCACCTGGTCGAGCTGCTTGGCGACGTCGTTGTGGGCGTCTTCGACCTGGATCTCGGCGCCTTTCTCCTTGGCACGGTCCTGCATGCCGTGCATCAGCAGCGTCTGGAAATTGTTGTCGAAGTCGACGATCGACACGCCGAGCTTGGCGGCGAAGGCGCCGGCGGGCATCAGCATCAAGGCGGCGAGCGCAGTCGAAAGCAGAAGTTTCTTCACGAGGTTCCTCCCTCTGGATCGGAGCGCCGGCTCGCCCCTCATCTTGTTCACCGGCCCTTGCGGGATGGCTGGCGAGTAACGTCTCGCGTGGCTGTCTTTGGGCAGTCGATGCTGTCCCTACTTCGCGGCGGCGTTGACGCGCGCGCGCTTCTTCTCGTAGCGCGCATCCATCAGCGCCTCGCCCTCCTTGCTGCCGTCGTGGAAAGTGCCGAACCACCGGTCGAACGGGATCAGGCCGTCGCCGTAGTTCACCTCGAAATATTTGTGGTGGAGGTAGTGGATGTAGGCGTGGCTATCGACGGCGCGATCCTCGGTCAGTTCGACCTTGTCGAAGCCGACATGACCGGGAATGGCGCCGAAGCCGGCATAGTGGAGCTGATAGAGGGCGAGCAGCGGATTGGACGGGATGATCAGGTGCCAGAAGGCGACGCCGAGATAGCCGAGCTGCTCGACCGGATGCATCGACAGCGACGACCAGGGCGACGGATTGACCGAATTGTGGTGCACCGAATGCACCCATTTGTAGAGCGGCCCCCAATGGATCGCCCGGTGCAGCAGGAAGAAATGCGTCTCGTGGATGATCGGCACCACCAGTGCCAGCAGGAACAGATAGACGGGGTGCTCGGCAAACGTCAGCCACGGCACGTAGCCATTGGCGTAGGCGTAGAGGATCGCCACCTCGATCGCTGTCCAGATCGGCATGCCGGTGCCGAAGGTGCGCAGCATGTTGTCGATGTTCTGGTTCTCGAAGAAGAACGCCTTGTTCTTGTGCTCCGAGGGCCATTTGCCGTTGTATTTGAAGCGGTTGCCCTGGGCTTTCAAAATGTAGAGTCGAAGCTCGAAAGCGCCGAAGAAGACCAGCAGCGCCGCGCAGTTGACGACGAACAGCCACAGGATCCAGCCGACCGACAGCGTCTTCATCGTCTCGGTGTCGGGCAGTACGTAGCGCCACCACAACACTGCGGTCAGCGCGAAGAGCAGGTTGTAGGGCAGGAAATAGCCCGGCAGCCATTTCAGCACCGCCAGCGGGCGCGGCGGAAAGACGAAGAGCGGCGCGGTGCCGGCCGGCTCGTTCGGCGCCCAGTCGCCGCGTTTGTTGCGCTTGCCGAATTCAAGATCGTCCATGGCGAGGTCTCACAGAGCTTGGGAAAGGGTGAGGAAACGGTCGTAGGCGGCATCGTCCATGTCCACCTGGTGTTTGGCTTCCGGATAGGTTCCGCCGGCGACATCGCGGCCGAAGGCGCGGAAAGCGGCGATGCGCTTTTCCTGCAGCTCGGCCTCCAGCGTGACGAAGTCGGCATAGCGTTTTGAGTGGCGCGGATAGTGGCCGGTATGGGTGCCGAGCACATCGCTTGAAAAGAGATATTGCGTGTCGCAGGCCGTGCCGCAGCCCATGCCCATGGTGATCAGTGGCGTCGAGCGGGTGATGTGCTCGGCGAGGCGCACCGGCACCACCTCGACCTCGATGCAGGCGGCACCCGCATTCTCCAGATCTTTAGCCGCGCGCAGCACCCTGAAGGCTTCTTCCGCCGTGCGGCCGACGGCGCGGAAATTCGTCCAGGTCGCGCGGTTCGGCACCAGGCCGACATGGCCGGTGACCGGGATGGCCTCGGCCGCCATGGCCTCGATGAAGCGCGGCGAATGCGAACAATAAACCGCGTCGGCGCCGCGCTTCATCATGGCGAAGCCCAGCCGCACCGCCTCCTCTGGCGAAGCGACCGCGCCATGCGGCATGCCGACGGAGAGGAAGGCGAAGGGCGCCGCCTGGCGGATCGCTTCCAGATTGTGATCGGGTTCGCAGGAAAGGATGACGATGTCGCAGGCGACCGCCGCGGCGGCCTCGGCCGGCGTGTCGACATGCAGTTGCAGCCATTTGCGGCTGCCCTTGGCGCTTTGCAAATCGTAGGCCGTCAGCCTTCTTGGCACCGATGATCCTCCCATTGGCGGGAGCATTGGCGTTGGAAAAATTCCCCCCACCCGGGTCGCGACCCCTCCCTCGTCTGGGAGAAGAAGCCGCCCGCGCTGGTGCCGCGCGGCGGCCGGATGAGGGGGAGAATTCCGATCGTCTCCCGGTCACCGCGAGCTAGCACCATGAAGGCGCCGATAGCTCGCTCTTCCTTGATCAAATCAGATCAAAGGTTCTCGGCGGTGAAGGTGACGAAGCGGATCGGCGGGTTTTCGACCGGCACATCGTGCAGGTTGAGCGCCGAGAGCACCAGGTCGATGGCGCGGCGCGCCTGCGCTTCCGGCGCCTGGTCGAGCACGACGTCCATGGTGCCGTCGCGCAACGCGCGCGCGCTGCGCTCGGTAAGCTCGTGGCCGACGAAGAATATCTCGCGACCACGCGGATGCTTGCGCAGCACCTCGTTCAGCGCGCTGTTGGCGCCGCCGGCATTGTAGAGGCCGGCAAGATCGGGCCAACGCTTCAGCGCCTCATGCAATTGCTCGGCGTTGCGGTCGCCGTCGTCGAAACCGAACAGGGCGGCGACCGGCTCGAAGTCGTGCCCCTCATCGATCAGGTAATCGAAGAAGCCGCGCACGCGGTCGCGATGACCCTGATAGATCTGGCTGTGCGAGATCGCCACCACCTTGCCCGGGCGCTTCTGCATGCGCGCCATCAAAAGCCCGGCCATGCGGCCGGCGGCGTAATTGTCGATGCCGACATAGGCGCCGGCCGTGCCCGAGATCCGGGTAACAATTTGCACCGTCGGAATCCTTTGCGCCTCCAGCTTGCGCAGGGCAGTGCTGACCAGCGGATGATCGGGCGCGGTGAGGATAAGGGCCGCGCGGCGATGCTCCGGCTCGAGGATGCGCCTGGCGATCTCGGCCGGGTTGGCTTCGTCGAGGAAGGTGCGGTGAACGGCAATCGCCCGGTCGAGCGACGCGGCGATGCGCTCGAAGGCGCGCGACAGCCGCGCGAAAAAGGTCGCGTCCGGCCGCATCATGATCACCTCGATGCGGATGACGCCGCGATGCGCTTCGGGAAGCCGGCGCGGGTAATCCAGCGACCGCGCCGCCGCCACCACCTTCTCCACCGTCGCCGGCCGCACCCCGCCCCTGCCGTTCAAGACGCGCTCGACGGTGGCGGTGCCGACGCCGGCGCGGCGGGCTATTTCGAGGAAGGTGGGTTTTGGAATGGGTGGGGCTCCTAGGGTTGGCGGGAGCCTAGCCCTTCTCGCCAAGGCCCTCAACGTCGCCTGCGGGACCGACAGTCCGTCCCGCCCAGCAGATGCCCCGTCGCAATTGTCCGAACGCCGACCGACCGGCACGAACCATGGCGTCGAACAGAGGCCCACCGACCGTCGAGGCCCGCCACGCTTCCTGCCTTTCCAGATAGGCGGCCAGCGCAATGTCGTGGCGCCCTGGCGTCACCGCGCCCTGCCCTTGTCGATCGTGCCGGCCGTCATCGTGCCAGATCGGCCATTCGGTTGGGTGCTGCACGGCGTCCTCCTGAAATCGGTCCTTCTGCGAACAATTTGCTCGATGGGCAGGCAGAAACGCGTGGGATCAGCGTGATTAAATCGTGAAAAAGACCGCACCGCGGAGATCGCGGTTGAAATACAGGCATCCACGCGAAAGAATTGCGCCATGCCAATGGCCGAGGCGATGTCCGATGACCGGGCCTCATCTTCATTTGTTGGGCGGTTTCGACTTTGCCGGAGCCGGCGGCGCCGCGCCGGCATTCAGCCGCAAGGCGCGCGCCATGATGGCCTACCTTGCGCTGCAGGCCGGCCATTCCCAGTCGCGCGAAAAGCTCGCCGGATTGTTGTGGGGCATCAACGGCGAGGCGCAGGCCCGCATGAGCCTCAGGCAGGCGGTGTCCTCGGTCAGGAAGGCGGTGCAGGCTTGCGGCGGCGGGCGGTTCGTGACCGAGGGCGCCGGCATCGTGCTCCATCTCGACGATTTCGATTTCGACGTCGCTCGGTTCGAGGCGCTGGCCGCCAGCGAGGAGCCTGAGGAGCTCGAACAGGCGCTCGTCGCTTACCGCGGCGACCTGCTCGACGGCTTTGCGCTCAAGGAAGAACCTTTCGAGGATTGGCTGCGGATCGAGCGCGAGCGGCTGCGGATGATGGCCATCGCGGCGCTGGACAGGCTTGTCGCGCATTACGCCAGGTCGGACGAACCGGCTGCCTGCATCAAGGCGGCCATGCGGCTGCTGGCAATGGAGCCGCTGCGAGAAGACGCCCACCGTGCCATGATGCGAAGCTATGCCACGCAAGGCCGCATCAGCCTGGCGTTGAAGCAGTACGAGTTCTGCCGTAACGCGCTGCAGCGCGAATTGCGGCTTATGCCTGAACCGGAAACGCGGGCGCTCTATGAGGAATTGCGGGCGCGCCGTGGCGTACCGACTGTCCGGTCCTCGACCTCCGGATCGTCGGAGGCTACGGCTGCCGCGGACGTGGCTTTTGATGGCGAGCCGGCGCCGACGACCCGCTATGTCAAATCGGCCGGCGTCAACATCGCCTATCAGGTGACCGGCGACGGGCCCGTCGACCTGCTCTATGTGCCGGGCTGGGTTTCCAATCTCGATCTTGCCTGGGGCTCGCCGCGGCTGGCGCATGTGATGAAGCGGTTGGGCAGTTTTTCGCGCTTGATCCGCATCGACAAGCGCGGCACGGGGCTATCCGATCGCAATGTCGGCCTGTCGACGCTGGAACAGCGCATGGAGGACGTGCGCGCCGTGCTGGACACGGCAGGTTCCGATCGCACCGTGCTGTTCGGCGGCTCCGAGGGCGGTCCGATGTGCATGCTGTTCGCCGCCACCTATCCCGAGCGTACGGCCGCGCTCGTGCTGACCGGCACCTATGCCAAGGGCGGCTGGTCGAAAGACTATCCGTGGGCGAGAACGCCCGAAGAGGTCAACGAGGACGTTGCCGCTGTCGAAAGGCAATGGGGGCAGCCGGCCGAGATGACCAACGCGGCGCCCAGCCTGATCGACAACATGGTCGAACGGGAGTGGTTCGGGGCATATCTGAGGAATTCGGCCTCGCCCGCCGATGCCATCGCGCTCTGGCGCTGGGGCACCGAAATCGACGTTCGCGACATCCTGCCGGCCATCCATGTCCCGACGCTGGTCATCCAGCGCAGTGGCGATCGCTGGGTGCGACCCGAGGAAGGACGCTATCTGGCGGCGCATATCGAGGGCGCCAGATATGTCGAGCTTGCCGGCAGGGATCACGTGATCTGGGGCGAGGACTGCGACCGTCTGGTCGACGAGATCAGGTCCTTCGTCACCGGCGCGCTGCCGACGGCGCCCGGTGAGCGCGTGCTGGTTTCGGTCCTGTCACTCGCCGTCGACGGCGTGATGTCCGTTGTAGATGGGTTCGAGCAGGTGGACGTTGCCATCGACGAGGAATTGCTGCTTGCCGGCGGCAGGGCGATCAGACGTACAGGCGGTAAGCTGGCCGCCGTCTTTCAGCGACCGACACGCTCCGTACAGTGCGCTATCGCGATCGGCACGCGCCTGAGACGGCTGGGCCTTGCATCTCGCGCAGCCATTCACATCGGCGAATGCGAGCCGCGCGGCGACGATCTCTCCGGCATCGCCATCGAGGTCGCCGCGCGGCTGCTTGACCATGCTCGGTCGGGCGAAATCATCGTTTCGCAAACCGTGCGGGATCTTGTCGTCGGCTCCGGCCTGGCATTCGAGGAACGCGGCGCGATGAAGGCAAGCGGACTGCCCGGCGTGCTCCAATTCCTTGCCGTGGCGGACGAGTCGCGCTGACCGGTCTCAGAACAAGAACGCCGCCGTGGCCGGGTCCGGACCCGTGCGGCCGCTCGATGAGTCCATCCCCCGGATCGTCGCCATATCGTCGGCGTCCAGCTCGAAGCCGAACACGTCGAAATTGCCGGCGATGCGGTCCTGGTTGACCGATTTCGGGATAACGACCAGCCCTTCCTGCAAATGCCAGCGGATGATCACCTGCGCCACCGACTTGCCATGCTTCTTGGCGATTTTCTCCAGCGTCGGGTCGGCGAGCAGCCGGCCGCTGCCCAGCGGGCTCCAGCTTTCGATGTGGATGTTGTGCTTCTTGTGGAAGTCTCTGCTGTCGCGCTGCTGGAAGCGCGGGTGCAATTCAATCTGGTTGACCACCGGCGCCACGCCGGTCTCGCCAATGATGCGCTCCAGATGGTCTTGGTTGAAGTTCGACACCCCGACCGACTTGATGCGGCCGCCCTTCTGCAGTTCGACCAGCGTCTTCCAGGCTTCGACATATTTGTCCTGGCTGGGTACCGGCCAGTGGATGAGGAAGAGATCGATCTGCTCGATGCCGAGCTTCTTCATCGTGTCGTCGAAGGCGCGAAGCGCGGCATCGCGCTGATGCGCGCCGTTGCGCAGCTTGGAGGTAATGAACAGCTCGCTCCGCGGCACGCCGGCGGAGCGGATCGCCTCGCCCACGCCTTCCTCGTTGCGGTAACCTTCGGCGGTGTCGATGAGACGGTAGCCGGCCTCGATGCCCCAGCGCACGACTTTCGCGGTGATGCCCGGATCGACCTGCCACACGCCGAGTCCGATCTGCGGGATGGTGGCGCCGTCGTTCAGTTTGAGTTGGTCGGGCATGGAGAATTCCTTATGCGGGAGGTGGTGGAGCCGTCTATGTAGGCTGCATGGCGGATAATGCGAGAGGATGACGGGGGAAAGGGCGGCCCGTGCAGGCCGATAGAGAAGGAGGATCGCACCATGCGGATCGGCATTCTGGGTTCGGGACTGATGGGCGGCAAGCTGGGCACCATTTTTGCCCGGGCAGGCCATCAGGTGACCTTCAGCTATTCGCGCCATCGCGAGACGCTGGAGCAACTGGCGCGGGACGCCGGGACGAATGCCAAGGCCGGCACGCCGGGCGAGGCCGCCAGCGATGCGGACGCCGTGCTGCTCGGCGTGCACTGGTCGCGTCTCGACGACATTTTCGCGCAGGCCGGCGACCTGGCCGGCAAGGTGGTGATCAACTGCTCGCTGCCGATGAATGCCCAAAATACCGAGCTTGTCATCGGCCGCACGACTTCGGCCGCCGAGGAATTGGCCAAGCGCCTGCCGCGGGCGCATATCGTCTCGGCTTTCGGCACGGTGCCGAGCGAAGTGTTTTTCGACGTCTTCGAAAGCAAGGACAGGAGCCAGCGGCCTAGCCTCGTCTATTGCGGCGACGATGCGCGCGCCAAGAGCATCACGGCGGAGCTGATCCGGGATGTCGGCTTCGATCCGGTCGACGCCGGCCCCTTGCGCATCGCGCGCTATGCCGAGCCGTTCACCATGCTGATCGCCCAGCTCGCTTACAACGGCGAGGACGGGCCGGAACTCGCCTATCGCTTCCAACGTTTTTGACCTCTTTCAGAACGGCTACACGGAGTCCGCATGCGTCCCAAAATCATCTGCCACATGGTGAGCTCGATCGACGGGCGCCTGCTGCCCGATCGATGGACGCCGCCCGCGGCCGGCATAGCGCGCGGCTGGCAGCATCGGCACTATGAGGCGGTGGCGGCGCGGCTCGACGCCGATGGCTGGATGGTCGGCCGCAAATCCATGCAGGAATTCGCCAAGGGAATCGCGCGAACCGCGACAGGCACCTCAGACACTCTGCGTGCGACACATGTCGCCGACCGCCGGGGCCGCGCCGTCGCCGTTGCAATCGACCCGCATGGCCGGCTGCACTACAGCCAGGACAATGCCGGCGGCGACCACATCATCGCGATTGTCGGCCAACAGGTCTCCGATGCCTATCTGGCCGAGCTACGCGCCGATGGCGTTTCGTACCTCTTCGCGGGTGAAGACGGCACCGACCTGCGCGAGGCGATGGATGTGTTGGGCGACGCCTTCGGCATCGAGACCATCCTGCTCGAAGGCGGCGGTATCACCAACGGCACCTTCTTGAAGGCCGGGCTGATCGACGAGATCAGCCTGCTCGTCTATCCCGGCATCGACGGGCTGGCGGGCGTGCCGAGCATTTTCGAATTCCTGGGCGCCGTCGACGACCACCCGGCTGCCGGCAAGGCGCTCCGGCATTTCGGCACGGAGACGCTGGAAGGCGGCGTGGTGTGGCTGCGGTACAAGCTGGAAGCGGCGGCGTAGGCGAGGCTAGCCGGCCTTCTTTGCCCCGAACCGCAGCCCATCCATCAACAGCTTTACCAGCCGCCCGGACCGCGCGCGCCAGTCCGGCGTGTTCGGCGCCGAGTAGATGCCGCCCAGCGCATGCATGACATCGGACGCGTCGACATCGGCGCGGATTTTTCCTGTGGCGGCGGCGGCTTCGATTAAACCTCGCATTGCGCCAGAGACGCGGCCGGAGGTGTCGGAGAACAGCGTCGAGTTGGTGGTAAGCAGCAGACGAAGGCTGGTGGCAAGGCCGCGCTTGGTGGCAATGTAGTCGACGAAGCGCTGCATCCAGAGCTCCAGCGCGACATCCGCGGGATGGTCTCGCGCGAGTTCCTCGGCGGCGTGGCAGAGCCCTTCCACCTCGCGACGGTAGACGATTTCGACCAGATGCTCGCGTGTCGGAAAATGCCGGTAGAGCGTGCCGATGCCGACCCCTGCCCGCTTGGCGATCTCTTCCAGCGAGGCGTCGACGCCGTCAGTTGCGAAGGCCTGCGCCGCCACCTCGACCAGCCTGTCGCGGTTGCGCTGAGCGTCGGCGCGCAACGGCTTTTGCGCTGGCGCATCTCGCGTCGCTTCAACGGTCATTTCAGGCTCGGGCACTTTTTTCTCCACCAACGCAATATGGGGGGTTGAACCATGGCTGGCCAGACCCCAGTTAAATAAACGGAGGCACCTCCGCTTTAGTGGAGTGCTTTTATCATATAACCAGGGGAAGCGGTATGTCACGTGTTGAAGGACGAGAAGCTTGCCTTGGGCGCTGGAGCGCGGGGCCTTTTGCGGCGTCTGTGGTTGGCGAACCCGCTTTTGACTTCGTCATCCTAGGGCGAAGCAAGGAGCGAAGCGACGCGGCGCAGACCCTAGGATCCATGCCATACCCTGCGAGCGCGGCTACGGTGCGGAATTCTGGCCCGCTGCGATCCTCGGCAAACGTCACGGCATGGATCCTCGGGTCAAGCCCGAGGATGACGACCGCGAAGGTTGGCAGGACAGCGCCCCCCTCTGCCCTGCCGGGCATCTCCCCTACAAGCTGGGAGATTAGCAGCTTCGCCGCCCGCGCTCTCCTCCAGCCGCTACCCTTGCCCCTCACCTACCAAGCCCCATTTCCATCCGCTTAAGCGTCCAGCAATCGGAGCCCGACGCCGCCATGACCGACATAATGCACGACCAAGTCACCATCAGTCCCACCACCCTTTCCATCCATCTCACCATCAACGGCCGCGACCACGCGCTCGACATCGAGCCGCGTGTGACGCTGCTCGATGCGCTGCGCGAGCGGCTGGCGCTCACCGGCACCAAGAAAGGCTGCGACCATGGCCAGTGCGGCGCCTGCACCGTGCACGTCGACGGCGAGCGCGTGCTCGCCTGCTTGACGCTGGCGGCGCAAGTCGAAGACCGCGAAATCACCACCATCGAGGGGCTGGCCGACGAGGACGGCACGCTGCACGCCGTGCAGGCCGCTTTCCTCGAGCAGGATGCCTTCCAGTGCGGCTATTGCACGCCCGGGCAGATCATGTCGGCGGTGGCCTGTATCCGCGAGGGCCATGCCGGCTCCGACGAGGAGATCCGCGAATATATGGCCGGGAATCTCTGCCGCTGCGGCGCCTATCCGCACATCGTCGCCGCCGTCCGCCAGGCCGCAAAGGAGCTGCGTCCATGAGAGATTTTTCCTACCTTCGCGCCGACACGATCGAGGCCGCGCGCAATGCATCGGCCCTGCCCGGCGCCATGCTGCTTGCCGGCGGCACGACGCTGGTCGATCTCGCCAAATGCGGCGTCGCTGAACCCTCCACCGTCATCGACATCAGCCATATCGACGGGCTCAACACCATCGACATCACGCCTGAGCGCGCGGTGATCGGCGCCTTGGCCAAGATGAGCCATGTCGCCGACAACGTAGAGGTGAAGAGCCGCTTCCCGGCTGTCTCGGAAGCGCTCTGGCAGGCCGCCTCGGCGCAGTTGCGCAACATGGCGACCATCGGCGGCAATCTGATGCAACGCACGCGCTGCCCCTACTTTCGCGATCCGCAGAACTTCCCTGCCTGCAACAAGCGTGCGCCGGGCAGCGGTTGCTCGGCGATCGGTGGTGTGACGCGCGGCCATGCGGTGCTTGGCGTGAGCGAGGCCTGCATCGCCACCTATCCGGGCGACCTGGCCATAGCGCTCGTCGCCTTCGACGCCGAGGTGCATCTCGGCGAGCGCAAGCTCAAGGTCGAGGATTTCTTCCTGGCGCCCGGCGCCACCGCCGAGCGCGAGCACGACATCCGCCCCGGCGAAGTGATCACGGCAATTGAGATCCCGGGCTCGGCCGCGGCGCGGCGCTCGACCTACATCAAGGTGCGCGACCGCCAGTCCTATGAATTCGCGGCGGCAAGTGCCGCCGTCGGGCTGGAGCTGGAAGCCGACGGCCGCACCATCCGCGACATCCGCGTCGCGCTCGGCGGCGTCGCAACCAGACCGTGGCGGGCGCGCGCTGTCGAGGACACGCT
This sequence comes from Mesorhizobium sp. CU3, assembly GCF_006442965.1. GTDB lineage: Bacteria > Pseudomonadota > Alphaproteobacteria > Rhizobiales > Rhizobiaceae > Mesorhizobium. Next base: position 49,318 of record NZ_VFWX01000023.1, read on the forward strand.
CAGAGGCAAGGCGCTCGACGAACACATCGTGCGCGAGGCCTGCGAACTTGCCATGCAAGGCGCCGTCGACCACGGCGCCAATCACTACAAAATCGCGCTGGCGCCGCGCGTGGCCGCGCGCGCCATCCTCAAATTGGGAGAGACGGCATGACCGCTCATGACATGAAACACGCCGGCTCCGACAGCGCGCGGCTGGAAGCCGTTGGCGGAAGGCTGTCGCGCGTCGACGGCCCGGCCAAGATCACCGGTGCTGCCCGCTACGCCTTCGAACAGCAGCTCGACGGGCTGACGCATGCGGTGCTGGTCGGCGCGACGATTGCCGCCGGCAAGGTGGCAGCCATCGACAGCCGCGCGGCCGAGACGGCGCCGGGCGTGCTTGCCGTGCTGACGCCGGACACGATCATGGAGCTGAAAGGCGCGTCCGACTGGCTGGGCAACCCGCCGGCAAAGCCGACCTACGGCCCCCTCGCCCGCGAGGTCACCTATTCCGGCCAGCATATCGCGGCCGTGGTGGCCGAGACCTTCGAGCAGGCGGTCGCGGCGGCGGGACTGGTCAAGGTGACCTATGACGAGACGCCGGCGATCGTCGATCTCAGCGACGGCAAGGCCGGCGACGGGATCCCGATCGACATGATGACCAAGGAATGGGGCGACGCTCAAGGCGCCTTTGCCGCGGCGCCCGTGCGCATCTGCGCGGCCTACAACACGCCGCGCGAATTCCAGGCGGCGATGGAGCCGCATGGGCTGATCGCACGCTGGCAGGGCGACGAGCTCACCATCTGGGAGCCCAGCCAATGGCTCGACGGCATGGCGCGTACCTATGCCGAATGGTTCGCCATCCCCTTCGAGAATGTGCGACTAGTCTCGCCCTATATCGGCGGCGGTTTCGGCTCAAAAGCGCTGGCGCTCGCCCACAGCGCGGTGGCCGCCGCGGCTGCGAAGATGCTCAACCGGCCGGTGAAGCTGGTGCTCAATCGCCCGCAGAATTTCACCTCCTATGGCGGCCGCGCCGCGACGCGACAGACGGTGGCGATCGGTGCCGACAAGGACGGCAAGATCCAGTCGATCGTGCATCGCGGCGTCAACGAGACGGCGGTCGACGGCATGTGGGTCGAGCCGCTCGGATCCGTCACCTCGATCATGTACGCGACGCCGAATTTCTCCTCGAAGCAGAATGTCGTGCGGGTCAACACGGTCGTGCCTGGCGCCAAGCGCGCTCCGGGCGAGAATCCTTCAGCCTTCGGCATCGAAAGCGCCATCGACGAGCTTGCCTATGAGCTCGGGCTGGATCCGCTGGAGATGCGGCTAATCAACTATGCCGAGGAGGACCCGCAGGTGAAAAAGCCTTGGTCGACCAGGCAATTGCGAGAAGCCTTCGCCGTCGGCGCCGAAGCCTTCGGCTGGGCGAAGCGCTCGCCTGCGCCGCGCTCGATGCGCGACGGTCGCCAGTTGATCGGCTGGGGCATGGCGGCCGGCACCTATCCGGTGCGGCGCGCGCATGGCGAGGCGGTGGTGAAGATCATGGCCGACGGTTCGGTCGAGGTCGAAAGCTCCTCCATCGACATGGGCCAGGGCACCTACACCATCCTGGCGCAGACCGCCGCAGAGACGCTCGGCGTGCCCGTCGAGCAGGTGTCGGTGAAGCTCGGCGACTCGCATTTTGCCCGCGCCGGCGTCACCGGCGGCTCGCGGCTTGCCGGGGTCATGACCGGCGCCGTCTACAAGGCGGCCGGACAGGCGCTGGACGAGTTGATCGGGCTCGCGCTGTCCGACCCACGCTCGCCCTTCCAGAAGGTCCAGGCGAACACGCTGTCGGTGAAGGACGGCCGCATCGCATCGCCGCGCGGCGACGGACCGGACCTGTCGATCGCCGAGCTGATGAGCGCCATCGGTCGCGAGAAGATCGAGGCGAAGGGCGACACCATGCCGGCGAGCACGACGCCGGAGGAGCGCTACAAGAACTACACCACCATCGCCATGTCGATCCCGCACACCGAAGGCAATTATTCGCGCCATTCCTGGTGCGCGCATTTCGTCGAGGTCAGGGTGGACGAAGACTTCGGCACGGTGCGCGTGTCGCGCGTGGTGTCGGCGCTGGATTCAGGCCGGCTCTACAACCCGAAACTGGCGGAGAGCCAGTGGAAAGGCGGCATCATCATGGGCATCGGCCAGGCGCTGCTCGAGGAAGGCATCGTCGACCGCCGCCACGGCCGCATCGTCAACGGCAATTTCGCCGATTACATGCTGCCGACCAATGCCGACATCCCGGATATCCAGACCATCTCGGTGGGCATTCCCGATCCACACTCCTCGGCGCTCGGCGGCAAGGGCGTCGGGGAACTCGCCATCGTCGGCATCGCGCCGGCGATTGCCAACGCGGTGTTCCACGCGACGGGGAAAAGGGTGCGGGATCTTCCGATCACGCTGGAGAAGTTGATTTAGTGCCGGCGCCCGATCGGCCTCACGCAATCCGCAACCCAGCGCCGTCCGTGCCCGGCGCCAGCTTTGTCGCGTCGCGGCCGGCGGCCTTGGCGGCGTAAAGCGCTTCGTCGGCGCGCAGGATCAGTTCGGTCGGGATGCGGCGGGCGCCTGGGCCGCTGGTCGCGACGCCGATGCTGATGGTGACGAGCTTGCGCTCGCTGCTCTCGTGCACCAGCGCCTGTTCGCGCACCGCAGCGCGCAGATTGTCGGCGACGCGCACCGCGCCGGCGGCCGTCGTGTCCGGCAGGATGATTGCGAATTCCTCCCCGCCATAGCGCGCCACGAAATCGGCGGTGCGCGTGCGCTGGCGCAGGCAGTCGGCGATTCGGCGCAAGCATTCGTCCCCGGCCAGATGCCCGTAATGATCGTTATAGGCCTTGAAGGAATCGACATCGATCAGGAGCAGCGCCACTTCCCGGTCGGTATCCGCTACCTTGGCCAGCGCCTGATCGAAGGCGCGGCGGTTGCCGACGCCGAGCAGCGGATCGGTGTTGGCAAGCTCCGCCAACTGGTTGGAGAGCGTGGTGAGCTCGCCCTCGGTGCTTTTGATCTGGGTGATGTCGGACACGACCACCAGAGCTAGGCCGGCCTGCGTCGGCCGGGTGCGCAGCATCAGCCAGCGGCCGTCGAAGAGCTTGATCTGCTGCTCGCCGGTCACGTGCAGCGTGGCGAGCACGCTGTCGATCCATTTCTTTTCCTGGCCCTTGGGAATGCCGACCTGCTCGCCGGTCACCGTCACCGCCTCCAGTATGTCCCTCAGCCTGGTGCCGGGCGTGCGCAGGTCGCCCGTCAGCGGGAAGAAGTCGCGGTAGCGTTCGTTGCAGAACACCAGCGTGCCCTCGCCGTCGAACATGGCAAGCCCGTCCGACATTTCCGACAGCGCGAAGGAGAGCTGGTTCTTGGCCTCCAGCAGGGCCTGCTCGAGTTGCTTTTGGGCGGTGATGTCGCGCGTGACACCGACGAGGCCGATGATGTTGCCGTCGACATCGTGCAAGGGCGTCTTCGAGCTGGCAAACCAGCGTATGCTGCCTTGCCCGTCGGTCACCTGCTCTTCGAAATCGCTCAGCGCCTCGCCCGATTTCAGCATCCGCTGCTCGACCCCGAACAGGATGCGGGCACGGGCCTGGTCGGTCAGGTCGAAATCGGTCTTGCCGGTCATCTGGACCGGGTGATCGTAGCCGTTATAGGTGGCGACCGCCCTGTTGACGGCGACGAACTGGCTGCGCGTGTTCTTGACGTAATAGAAGTCCGGCGCCTGCGCGAGCGCCGCGCGCAGCAGGTCGCGCTCCTTGGCAAGAAGCTGGGTATGCAGCACGACCAGCCCCGCCACGGCGGTCGCCACGATGTTCAGCACAATGAGCGGCAGGATGAGGCGGATATCGGAGACGGCCGGATGCGGCAGCACCGCCAGCGGCAAAAGAAGCGACAGGCCGACGCCGACCGCGAACAGCAGCACCTGGACAACCAGCGGCGACCCACGGCCGATGAGCCGATGGGCGGCGACGCCGGCGAAGACCGCAATCGTTATGCCCATCACACCGCCGACCAAGCCCTGTCCGCCTATCGCCATGCGATATCCGAGCGGGAAGGCCGCGGCCACCAGAGCGCCTGGCAGGCCGGCGAACAGGCCGGCCGTCGCGACCAGCGAGGTTCTCAGATCCACCAGAACGCCGGGCTCGATCTCGACGGTCAAAAGCATCGAGGCCAGCGCGCCCCAGCCCATGATGCAGCCGAAAAGGAGCAGCCGAACCCGTTGCGAACGCCCTTCCAGCCAGGGTTGCACATAGTTCCAGCCGGAGACGAACAGCGCCACCGCAGCGAGATTTGCCATCAGATGCTGCCACATGGCGCCGATGAGGACCTCCGATCAAGGCCACTAAAAGCACCAGAAAAGTTGTTTGTGGGTTAAAGGGCCACCTGCGGTTGGCTTATGGTTGCAGAATGGCAAACGAGGGAAGCGAGAGGCCGACGTCTCAGAAACCCGTCTAATCCGTATTGCTGGGAACCCGGCGGCTGGAACTGCGTTCTGGCGCTCATGGATGAGCTCGTTGAACGTTTCGGACAGCAGACATTGCTGCCGTTTTCGGTGATATCCGCCAGACTGTTATTGGCGGCGATCTTGGGGTCACTGGTTGGCCTGGAGCGCGAATGGCGTAACAGACCGGCCGGGCTTAGAACGCACATCCTTATTTGCGTGGCGACGGCTCTGATTGCCATTCTGGCCATCGAGATCACCCACCTCCATATCTTTGACGGTCAAGAAATCGCGATCGATCCGATCCGCTTGATCGAGGCCACGACTGCCGGTGTCGCGTTCCTGGCGGCGGGGATAATCTTCTTTTCCAAGGGCGAAGTTCAGGGGCTTACTACCGGCGCAGGGATGTGGCTTGCCGGCGCCGTCGGCCTGGCGGTCGGGCTCGGCTTTTGGCAAATCGCAATTCTAGGCACCGTGCTCGCTCTCATCGTGCTCGGGCTGCTGCAGTTGGTGCAAGTCCCCTCGAAGGACAAATAATCGCTCAAGGCCGAAGTTCCGAAGCCCGTAGCACGCTTGGCTCGATCTCAAATCAGGCAAGTGAGGATTGGCGCTGCAGATTGGCCTAATGGACAGAGCGGATTTCGAATACCGGCGGCAAGCACTAGAACGGTCCGGCTCGTGACTGGTAGCGCCCGAGCCGGACCGGTTCATCATCAGTAGCCGGTGCCGCCCTCGACCACGACCGGACGGTGATGCCGATGCTGAATGGAGCCGGTGACGGTCACGCTATCCGGGCGATGATGGCGATGCCAGTGGCGGCGGCCGTGATCATAGAAGGCGACCGTGCCGTGGTGGCGATGATGGAGGCGGTGACCCTCGTCATTGATGATCACGGCGGATCGGTGATGATGATGGTGCCGGTGATGGGTGCCGATGACGATCTGCGCCTCGGTCGCGGAAGCGATTGTCGGTGCGGCAACGCAAAGCACCAATGCAGCGAAAAGCACTGTTTTCATTGTACTATTCCTATCTTTTTGGAAAGATCCCTTCGCCGGAATAAATTGCCGCCCGACGTTTTTGTTCCGATCCATTTCGACATTGCGTCGGAGCGGATCCTCGCGAGCGGGATTGGCCGGTCGAGCGCATCAGCTGCCTCGCGGACGCCGCAGCGCTATGTATCGGAGATAGGTGGTGGCCGCGGCATCGCAGGCGCGTCGCCCCTGGCCGTTGGCCTCTATGATCGTCTTGGCGAGGCGTTGCGACAGGCCGTACTTCCTGGCGAAGAAGGCGGTGTCGTACGGTTCCTCGTCCTGATCGTCGAGAGATCTTTCAAGGCTCATGTCGGCGCTCCTGGCTCACGAAAAAACTACGCTTTTGCCAATGCGAAACCTCGGCTTAGGTTGCGGCGTTCGGCCCTCTCCCTCGTCCCGTACGACTTCAGTCCGATCAGCCTTTCAGACCGTCGCCTGAGGGGCGGAACGAAGGCTGCCGATCGCCGTTTGGCGAATTGAGATCGCAACGCGATACCCGCTGGAGAAATTCGAAATGGATCACCACCGCAACAGTGTTCTCGAAGCGCGCTGGCTTCTAGCCGTGCCGGTTTCGATGCTCGTGACAGTTCTGGTTGCCGGCTTGCTGCTCGGCTAGCCTGCCGATGAACCGCTTGCCTGATTGGGCGGCCGGTGCCGCAGTGGGTGGGGGTTCGTTGGGGTAGCTGAGGCACCGGCCGAAGGCGGAATGGGCACCGCCCACAAAACGAAGATAGATCTTGCGGACAGCGGCGAAATTTACGCGATCGCGGAAGCATGGTCTTCGACACCGTCGCCCAAGCTGCCGACCTGCCATTGTAGATTGGCAATCATTGCCGCTTTCGCCAAATACCAACCGTCGCAATAGCGGCCGCCACCGCCGTCAACCCAGCCGCCACCGCAAAGGTAAACGTCATGCCATGCGCGACGGATTCCGGCGCCGCATAAGCCATCTCCTTGGTGCGTGCGGCAAAGGCGAACAGCGCGCCCATCACCGCCGTGCCGGTGACGAGGCCGAGATTGCGCGACAGGCTGAGCATGCCTGAGACGACGCCGCGCTCGCTTTGGCCGATATCGGCCATGACCGAGGTGTTGTTCGCCGCCTGGAAGAGCTGGTAGCCGGGCGTCAGAAGCATGATCGCCGCCGCGTAGCCGGCAACGCCGAACAATTCAGGCAGCATGGCAAGCGCAATGCAGCCGGCGACCAGCAGCGCCAGTCCGGCAAGCACCATGGCGGAGGCGCCGAGCCGGTCGACGACGCGGCCAGCAATCACGCCGCAGAGTGCAGAGACGACCGGGCCGATGGAGAGCACCGCGCCGGTCATCGCCTCGCTCAGACCGAGTGCACGCGACAGGAAGAACGGGCCGACCACAAGCGTGGCCATCATGACCGTCGACACCAACACGTTCATGGCAAGGCTGGCGCCGAGCACCCCGTCGCGCAGCAGCGCGAGTTTCACCAGGGGCGAGGCCACCTTCGCCTCGGCGACGACGAACAGCACGGCGCCCAGCGCGGCCAGGGCAAGCAGCGCCCCGTTCAGCCCGTCGAAATGGCCGCGGCCCGTGGTCATGGCCAGCGCATAGGCGGCGAGCGTTGCGGCGAGCAGCAGCGTGCCGACGATGTCGAAGCGGGTCTTTTCATCGGCCACCTTGTGGGCACCCGCTGGCAGGAAACTCCAAGCGGCAAGCATGGCGGCGACGCCGAGCCCAGCATTGACGAGGAAGATCGAGCGCCAGCCGACGGCGCCGATCAGCACGCCGCCAAGCGAAGGCCCGAGCGCCGTGCCGATGGCCGACATGGTGCCGAGCAGGCCCATGGCGCTGCCGGTGCGCGCTTTCGGCACCGTCTCGCCAACGAAGGCGATGGTCAGCGCCATCATCACCGCGGCACCCAGGCCTTGCAAGGCGCGCGCGGCGATCAGCAGCGCGAGCGCCGGCGCCAGGGCCGCGGCCAGCGACGCGGCGCTGAACAGCGCGAGACCCGCGACGAGCAATGGCCGACGGCCGACGAGGTCGCCCAGGCGTCCGACGCTGACGATCAGCGCGGTGATGGCCAAGAGATAGGCCAGCACCACCCATTGCACTTCGGGGAAGGACGCGTTGAAGGCAGTGCTCAGTGTCGGCAGCGCGACATTGGCAATGCTGGTGCTTAGCGAGGAGAGCAGCATGGCAAGCGACAGGCTGGCCAATGCGCCGGCTGTCGAGCGGCTTGCAGGCGCTGTTGGCATCAGGGCGATCTCGGCCATGGTTCTTCTCCGGTTGCGACTTGCCGGAAAGATAAGCGCGCACGACATAAGGCGGAATGCGCAGCGTTTGCACTTGATCAGTGCATGAAACGCCATGCCAAATTGCCCGATCCGTGTTATGGTCGTGCCATGTCGCGACCCGATCTCAACCTCTTGGTGACGCTGGATGTGCTGCTTGCGGAAGGCAGCGTCGCCAGGGCGGCGCGCAGACTGCGGCTCAGCCCCTCGGCGATGAGCCGGGCGCTGGCCAGGCTGCGCGAGGCGACCGGCGACCCGCTGCTGGTGCGCGCCGGGCGCGGCCTGGCGCCGACGCCGCGCGCCATCGAACTCGCCGCCGAGGTCGGCCAGTTGGTGAAACAGGCGGAAACGATGCTGCGGCCGGTCGCGCGGCTCGACCTCAAGACGCTCAGCCGCTCCTTCACCATGCGCAACAGCGACGGTTTTGTGGAAAATTTCGGCCCGGCGCTGATTGCCCGCGTCGCCCGGGAAGCGCCAGGCGTGCAACTGCGCTTCGTGCCGAAGCCCGACAAGGAGAGCGGCCCGATGCGCGAGGGCGCGGTCGATCTCGAAACCGGCGTGGTCGGAGGCTCGATCGGGCCGGAGGTGCGCGCGCAGGCGCTGTTCCGCGACCGGTTCGTCGGCGTCGTACGAGCCGGGCACACGCTCAGCGAAGGCAGGCTCACCACCGCCCGCTTTGCCGCCGGGCGGCATATCCTTGTCTCGCGCCGCGGGCTCGATCGCGGGCCGGTCGACGCGGCGCTGGAGGTAGCCGGCCTGACACGCGAGATCGCGACCGTGGTCGGCGGCTTTGCCGAGGCGCTTGCCTTGGCGCGCGGCTCCGATCTCATCGCCACCGTGCCGGAGCGCTACACGCAGACACTGCGCGCAGGGATGTTCACCTTCGCACTGCCGGTGAAGCTCGCGGAGCTGACAATCTCGCTGTTATGGCACCCACGCCTCGATGCCGACCCGGCGCATCGCTGGCTGCGTGGTGTGGTGCGCGAGGTATGCGGCACGCCTGTTTGAGGGCACTCGCGCAGCTTCGCCTATCCCTGTACGATCATGCTCGTTCCGAACCTGGGGGATCATCATGAAACGCGCACTGGCAACACTCATCCTGGCGCTGCTTGCGGTCCAGCAGGCCGAGGCCGCCGCGTGCAGCTGGAGCGCCAAGATGGAGGAAGACGAGGGCGGCAGCGTGATGATGGCTTCCGTCTGCGGCGGACCGAAGGGCGATGCACATCTGATACTGGCCTGCTTCGACAAACCTGTGCTGAGCTATGATCTCGGCGCCGCCGGCCAGCAGTTGGAGCCCGGCATCAGCGGCTCTTTCACCTTCAAGGCCGGCGACAAGAGCCTGACGAAGAAGCTCGAGCTCGAGGCAATGTACAACTACTTCACCACCGAGCTTTCCGGCCCATCAGACCCGCTGCTAGCGCTGTTGCGCGGCAAGGGCGACGTGACGGTGTCGGCGGACAAATACGGCGCGGCAAGCTTTCCGCTGAAGGGCTCCGGCGCCGCGATCGGCAAGGTGCTGGCCGAATGCGGCAAGGGCTCGGCCGGCGAAGCGGATTAAGAGCCGTTCTCTTCGGGACGTTGTGCGCCCGGCGTGGAAATGACCAACACCTGTTAATTCCACGCTGCTTTCGACGCGGCGTCCAACGCTCGTTTCCTCGCCCTTCCCTCATTGTCCTCCCATCGACGACGCGAATGATCGCGCCGCAACAAAGATGGAGACGACAATGACGACCTTGGACCATATTGCCCACGAAACAGGCCGCGACGGCTTCAACCTGCTCGGCTTTGCCGGCCGCGCCTTGCGCGTGGTCTTTCACGCCATGCGGATGCGCAGCGATCGCGCCGCGTTGCATGCCATGCCGGATCATCAGTTGAAGGACATCGGCATCGGCCGCTCGCAGATCGAGCATTACACCCCCGTCCGCTTCACGCTGTCCGGCAAGGACGCCTGAGCCGATCGAGAGCCTCCGGCATTGCCGGGGTTCTCGTGGTGGCCTGCCCGATCCCGATCCAACGCTGTTTCCATGGCGGCGGATCGAAATTCCACGCTCGCACCCACTCTCGTTCAAACGTTCATCGGCCAAGGAAAGGCCGTCCGGCAACCAAGCCGCAAACCACCTTTTGGAGTAGTCAAATGCAACCCAACACCAAACCTGCAAGGCTTCCGCTCAACGGCGTCGACACGCCGAACCTGCTCGCAACCATCAACTTCGTCGCCGGCCAGCCGGAACTGGCGAAGTTCCAGTTCCGCGCCCACAACGAATGGATCGAGGGCACGCACAGCAAGAGCGTCATGCATGGCTTCTTCGGCGCTGGCCAGGAGCAGAAGCACGAGAAGCCGCATTACGCCGACAGCGACCATCCGACCATCCTGTGCGGCGCCGACAATGCGCCGACGCCGGTGGAATGGCTGCTGCACGGGCTGGCGAGCTGCCTGATGGCCGGCGTCGCCAACATCGCCGCCGCGCGCGGCATCAAGCTGACCAAGGTAAAGTGCTCGGTCGACGGCGACATCGACCTGCGCGGCATCCTCGGCATTTCCGACGAGGTGCGCAACGGCTTCCAGGACATCCAGGTCAACTTCGAGGTCGAGGGCGATGCGCCGGCCGAGAAGCTCACCCAGTTGGTCGAACAGGCCCGAGCCCGTTCGGCCGTGTTCGACGTGCTGACCAAGGGTGTGCCGGTCAAGGTCGGCATCAAGACCATCCAATGATCTGAACCCAGCAGGTGGTCCGGAGCCGATCCGGACCGCCCTCCCAAACGGATGAGAACCATGAAACGGGCTGACGTCGTCATCGTCGGCGCGGGCCAGGCCGGCCTTGCGCTCAGCCATTGCCTCGGCCGGGCCGGCATCGAGCATGTCGTGCTGGAGCGCGGCCGCATCGGCGAACGCTGGCGCTCGCAGAGCTGGCGGTCACTCAGGCTGCTGACGCCCAATTGGCTGAATGCGCTGCCCGGCTCGCCCTATAAGGGCGGCGACCCCGACGGCTTCATGAGCAAAGGGATGTTCGTGGAAAGCCTGGAGCGCTACGCCTGGCAATGGCAAGCGCCTGTCGAGACCAATGTCGAGGTGATCACTGCCAAGCGGACCGGCGACGGCTTTGCCTTGCGCACCAGCGCCGGCGACTGGTCGGCGCGCGCGGTCGTCGTTGCGACCGGACATTGCGACCAGCCGCTCATCCCGTTTGCGCCCGAAACCGTCCGTGGACCGGTCAGCATCCACGCCTCTCAATACCGCTCGCCTGGCGAGCTGCCGGGCGGCGGCGTGCTGGTCGTCGGCGCATCGTCCTCCGGCGTGCAGATCGCCGACGAGCTTGCCCGCGCCGGGCGGCGCGTCGTGCTTTCGGTCGGCAAGCACACGCGCCTACCAAGGACATGGCGCGGCCAGGATATCTTCTTCTGGCTGTCCGCAATGGGCCTGATGGCGCAGCGCCCGGAAGATTTGGCCAATCCGGAAGCCGCCCGGCGCCAGCCTTCGCTGCAGCTCGCCGGCCGGCCGGACGGCGCCAATGTCGATCTCGCCACGCTGCAGGCGCTCGGCGTGCAACTGGCCGGGCGGGTGCGTGGCGTCGGCGACCGCGAGATCAGCTTCGCCGGCGGCCTCGGCCAGCACATAGCGGCGGCGGACGCAAAGCAGGCGCGCCTGCTCGACCAGATCGACCTTTTCACGGGATCGCCGACACCATACCGGCCCGAGCCTGTCGCGATGCCGGCGGCCAGCGCGGAACGGCTGTCGCTGAGCGACGGATCGATCCGCACCATTATCTGGGCAACCGGCTATGCGCGCTCTTTCGGCTGGCTGGAACCGCTCGCGCTCGGCGCCGACGGCGAGATCGCGCATCAGGGCGGCGTCACCAGCGTGCCCGGGCTTTATGCGCTGGGCTTCCGCTTCCTGCGCAAGCGCGATTCCAATTTCATCGGCGGTGTCGGCGCAGACGCCGAGGCAATCGCCACCGAAGTCTCCCACTATCTCGACTGCAACGGCCGCAAGGCGGCCTGAGGACAAACAATGCCAACGACCTCCCTCCCCCCGATCCCCAAACGCAGCCACTATGATGCGGTCATCGTCGGCGCGCGCTGCGCCGGCGCCGCGACCGCGATGCTGCTCGCCCGCGCCGGGCTGAACGTGCTTGCCATCGACCGCAAGCCCTATGGCTCCGACACGCTGTCGACACACGCGCTGATGCGGCCGGCCGTGCTGCAGCTTGCGCGCTGGGGCCTGCTGAAGCCGCTGCTCGAGGCCGGCACGCCGCTGATCGAGACGACCACCTTCCACTATGGCGACGAGGAGATCGTCATCCCGCTCGCCGCCGGCTCGGACCTCCCGGGGCTGATCGCGCCGCGGCGTACCGTGCTCGACCGCATTCTCGTCGATGCGGCGCGCAAGGCAGGCGCCGAAATCCTGCACGAGATGGTGGTCGGCGACCTGATCGCCGATACACGCGGCCGCGTGCGCGGCGTCGATATCCGCTCAGCCGGCCGCGCCGCGCTCCGGGTCAGCGCCGATATCGTCATCGGCGCGGACGGTATCGGTTCGCTGGTGGCGAAATGCTGCGACGCGCAGGTGCTGCGGCACGGCAGCGTTTCGGCCGCGCATGTCTATGGCTACGCGCCCATCGAGCCCGGCGCCGGCTATCACTGGTATTTCCGCGACGGGCTGGCCGGCTCGCTCATCCCGACCAATGACGGCCAGGCTTGCATTGTCGCTTCGGTGCCGACGAGCCTGTTCGACCTGCATTTTCGGGTTGGACACGCCGGCGCCCGCATAGAGGTGCTGGAAGCGCTTTCGCCGGCGCTAGCCGAGCAGGCGAGCCAGGCGCCTTCTGATGCCCGCCTGCAGGCCTTTCGCGGCGTGCCGGGCTACATCCGCCAGGCGCACGGCCCGGGCTGGGCTCTGGTCGGCGACGCCGGCTTCTTCCGCGACCCGCTTACCGCGCACGGCATTTCCGATGCGCTGCGCGACGCCGAGAGTCTGGCGCTGGCGGTCCTCGATGGCAGGGGAGCGGCATTCGAGGCCTATCAGCGCGAGCGCGACCTCGTCGCCAACCAGATCCTCGACACCACCGACGCAGTCGCGGGCTTCGACTGGACGCTGAACGACATCGGCGAGAGGCATCGCCGCTTCAGCGCGGTGGTGAAGAGTGAGGTGCAGAGGCTCGCCGAAAGGGAGACACCGCGCGCCGCGCGCCGGACGTCCGCCCACCGGGCGCCGGCGAACCAAGACGAGCCGCTGGCCGCAACCCGGCCGAACATCCATCGCAATCGAATAGGAGCATGACCATGACCGCGCATATGATGAAGGACGGCTGGACGGGCGTCGCCAAGGGGCGGCCGCAGGTCGGTGCGTTCGCCGAGCGTTCGCGGCGCACGCAAACCTGGGACATCGAAGCTTTCGCGGAGATGACCGGCGATCGTAATCCGCTGCATTTCGACAAGACGGCCGCCGAGGCCTCGGTGTTCGGCAAGCTCATCGTTCAAGGCGGCGTCACGTCCGGCATACTCAACGCGGTGGTGGCCGAGGACCTGCCCGGCCCCGGCTCGGTGTTCCTCGAAGTGTCGTGGAAATTCGTCAAGGCGGTCGGCATCGGCGAACTGATCACCGGCCGCGTCGAGGTGATCGACGTGCGCGCCGATAAGCCGATCACCAAGTTGGAGACATCGGTGCGCAACGAGGCCGGCGAAATCTGCCTGACCGGGACCGCCACGGTGTTCACCGTGCCGCTGGCCAAGGGGTGAGTCTCATAAACAGGCCAGGATATCGATCCGGTCGGCGTTGCGTTGTCCGGCCCGGTTTTATTGATGGTCTAGGAGCTTGGTCACCTTGACGTCGCGCCTGCCCTGCGCGTTCGCATGATCGACGCCGTCTATGGTGATGGCGAAGGTGCCGTTTTCGGTCCTGGCTATCCAGCCCCTGCCCTTGAGATACCAGAGATGGAACTCGAGATGTTCCTGCGGGCAGCCCGACAGACGCTCGAGCTCTTCGTCGCCGATGCCTGGATTGTTCACGTCCTGCCGACGCCTGACATAAAGGAGCGAGAGGATCTTGGCCTGAATGGCTGAATCGCGCTCGACGCTGCCGGGATCGCCCGCCTCGTCGCTCAGTTGGCGCCGATCGTCCAGCCGCTCGTTGTATTGAACGTCATATTGCGCGCGCTTGACCGGATCCTTGAGCGTGTTGTGGGCCTCGACGATCTCGCTGAAGCGCGCCTCGTTGCCCGTCTCCCGATTGTCGGGATGATAGCGCATGGCGAAATAGCGAAATATCCGTTCGATGGTTTCCGAGTTGGCTCGCGGACTGACCTGCAAAAGTTCGTAATAGTCTATGAACAAGACGTTCCCCCAAAACTGCCCATAGTTTGTTACGTTGTTTGCTCCGATGCAATGCAGACCGAAGGCCCAAATGCGGCTCCTCAAGTCCGACGATGATTACAATTGTCTGCAATGATTCGCAGGAGGTTTGCCGAGGGCTTTTGTGACCCAAGTTGCACTTCTATCCGCCCGCAGTCTCGGCGACGAAGGCGCGGACATGGGCGATGAAATCGTCGAAGGCCGGTTCGCCTTCCAGCAGGATATGGTTCCTGCTTTCGAGCTCGACGAAGCGCGCGCCGGGAATGCCGGCGGCCATGGTGTGCCCTGATTCCACCGGGGCGACATTGTCGTCCCGTGCGTGCAGCACCAGCGTCGGCACCCGCACCTTCTCCAGGAGATCGCTGACGTCGATGACGGAGAACGCGCTCTGCAGGCGAAAGGCGTCGTCCGGCGAAATGGTGCGCAGCATCAGATCGTCCATCCAGCCGAAATGCTCGTGCGTGGCGCCGGGGATGAACATGGAACAGAAGACCTGGCGGAACATCGGGTTCTGCTTGCCCCAGCCCTCGCGCATCAGCGTCGCGATCGCCTCGCGCGTCGCGATCTCACCGGCGTCGCCGCGTGCCCGCCAGCCTTTGACGTAGCCGCCATAGAGGATCATGCCCGACACTTTTTCTGGATGGCGTATGGCGTAGGCGATCGACACCGCGCAGCTCTGCGAAAGGCCGAGCAGCGTGAAGCGCTCGAGCCCCGCCGCCTCGACCACGCATTCGAGGTCCGACACCATGGTCTCGAACGAGACGTCGATGACGTGGCGTTGCGAGAGGCCGTTGCAGCGCTCGTCATAACGCACGAGTTGGTTCTCGCGCGACAGCCCGGCCATCCAATGCCGCCAGATCGGACTGTCCCAATCGAAAGTGAGATGCGACATCCAATGCGCCGCGCGCAGAATCGGCAGGCCGCTCCCGGTGCGGGCATAGGCCAGCCTCGTGCCGTCGACGGCACGGCAGAAATGCACGGCGCGGCCGGGGTCCTGCGCAGGTGCCGGGCTCAGCGCCCGCGCGGGCGGCTGGGCCGCCACACTTGCGCCAGGTTGCGCGGAACGCCCGCTCGGCTGGGCAGCCGCCGCCTTCACCTTATCCTCAAGCGCCTCGATTTCGCTCTTCAGCCTGGCATCCTCGGGAATCAGGCGGCTCAAGCGCTGGACGAGCGGCAGCGCCCGTCTTGGATCGCCGGCAAGGCGCTCGACCAGTTCGCGCAAGATGCCGAGTTCGGCGATCTCGACCTCGCTGGCGATCGCCTGCCGCCAGGCTTCGTATTCGGCGCAGCGTTCGAGCGACAGATCGGCGAGGAAGGCGCCGCGGATCGAGGCGACGGCAGCTTCGAGTTCTTTGGTCGAGCGGCTGGAGAGATCGGCCTTGGCCAATGGCAACAGCCGCGCATGATCCGTTTCGATCCTGAGCGCGACGGCATTGCGGTCGGCGACCAAAGCGCCTTCGTCATCGCCCAGCACCTGGCGGATCTTGGACAGGCTCCAGCGGAGGGCGCCGCGCGGATCGTCCGGGATGTCCCAGAAGATCTCGCATAGGCGCTCGCGCTGATGCGACCTTCCGGTGACGGCGAGATAGGCAAGGAGCGCCCTGGTCTTGCGCGACGGCGGCAGGTCGAGCGGCGCGCCGGCGCGCGACACTTGGAAATCGCCGAGCACACAAAGGTCGAGCAGCCCGGTTTGCGGACTGTCGGTCATGCGGCCGGGCACCCTTGAGCTGCCATGCATTGCTTGCTCCTCGGCGCGGCGAGAGAAGGCCGCACCGCCATATCAAAATCAGCTAAAATGCGAAAGCCTCGCCGCCGCATGATAGTGGCGGATGCCGGATATGGCAGGACGGCGATGCGATCTGTGCGATGGATTACACTGGCTGCGATACCCATGCGCGACCTCAGCACGGCTCTTGCGAAAACGCGAAAGGGCCCCGCCGGCAGCTGCCGGCGAGGCTCTTTACGAGCGACGATCGCCGATCAGCGAGCGTCGTGGCCGCCACGACCCTCGTGGCCACCATTGTTTGCGGCACCGAGGCAAACACCCCAGTAGCTGTCGTGATTGTTGCACGACACGAGGGTCTGCTGAGCAAAAGCCGAACCGGCGAAAGCAGAAACGGCAACAGCGGCAATAATAGCATTGCGAACAATCTTGATCATTTCAAATTTCCTTTTTTCAATGTCCGGTCGGTGCCGGTCGACGGAGGTTTTGAAGCGATTGTGTTTCAGTTCGATGGCGCTTCGACGCGATTTTGTTTCGAGCTGACAACCTTGCGGGCATCGAGGCCTGGCCAACAAGGCGCCGGCGGCACAGCCGGCGATAGGCAGGATCGACGTTAGCGTACAATTCTCCTTCGAAGCGGCATGAACTCGTTTGCGTGCAAATGTTTCAGCGGCGCCCGTCTCTGTTACGGACCGCAAGTTTCAGTGCGATGCGGCAGAAACAGTCATCGGCCATTTAAGGTAGGGGCAACCGAAGATCGTCTCCGGTACAGCCTCGCAAGATGAGGGATGAGATCCATGTCGATACTACGCACGCTGAGCCGCATGGGAGCGGCCTTGAAATTTGCGCAGGATCCGCGCCAGACGAGCCGGATGCTGAACGGCATGCCGCAGGATGTCCGGATGGATATCGCCTGGCCGGTCATGCCCTCATTGGGGCGCCCGCGATCGAATGGCTGGGACGGCCTCTGACGCGAACCGGATGGCGATGCGACGGGTGGCAAGCCACGAGTAGCGCCTGCCGCTGCCCACCCCCTTGGCGAACCCCCTAGCCCCGCACCATATGACTCCTCGCCGGCAATGATTGTCCTCGCGACAAGCGTGATCGATCCAGACAAGCCGGCCAGGCGGTCCATCCCGGGCCGCCGACGCTCCTCGCGAGGCCCGTTGCGGCATCGCGCGACCCTGACCGGCCGCGATGAAGGAGCTTTGTCCATGAACCCCATCACCCTTTTCCTCACCGCTGTCTTCGCGCTCATCGGCGCTGGTATCAGCGCCCTTGCCGGACCATGGGTCGGCACGCCTTTCTTCGTCATCGCGGCGCTGATCGCCGCCTCGCTGAAGATGGCCAACACCTGGCAGAAATTCGTCGTGCTGCGCGCCGGCAATCTGCAGGGCGTGCGCGGCCCCGGCCTGTTCATGATCATCCCGGTCGTCGACAATGTCGTCGCGGTGATCGACCAGCGCATCCAGACCACCGCTTTCAACGCCGAGCAGGCGCTGACCAGGGACACCGTGCCGGTCAATGTCGACGCGGTGATCTTCTGGCATGTGCATGACGCGCGCCAGGCGGCGCTCGAGATCACCAATTACCGCGAGGCGATCGACCGCGTGGCGCAGACTTCGCTGCGCGAGATGATCGGCTCCTCGATGCTGTCCTCGCTGCTTGCCGACCGCAAGGCGGCGGACGAGCACCTGCGCGACGTCATCGGCGCCAAGACGGCGCAATGGGGCATCACGGTGATGTCGGTCGAGATCCGCGACGTCGCCATCCCCGAGGCGCTGCAGGACGCCATGTCAAGGCAGGCGCAGGCCGAGCGCGAGAAGGAAGCGCGCGTCATCCTGGGCTCGGCGGAGGCGGAAGTCGCGGGCAAGTTCGTCGAGGCGGCGGTGACCTACGCCAATCACCCGGCGGCGCTGCAGTTGCGCGCCATGAACATCATCTACGAAACCACCAAGGAGCGCGGCGCTACCATCCTCATCCCGACCGGACTGGTCGACAGCCTCAACCCGGCGAAGAAGGCGGCATAGCGTATCGCACTCGCAGCACCCGGCCCTCCGAAACTGCGGCGGATCACCGGAACATCTTCCAAGAGAGGAGATTTCGCGTTCGTCGTGAAACTTCGTGCTATATTCGTTGTTTCTAAAGTACGAGGTCAAAAGGCGAGCCTGCGGGATGCGCGCATGAAAGCCTACCGCGTCGAAGAGATGAACGGCGACGCCGTCGTCGCTACCCATGCGGCCGAGGCGCAGACGCCGTTCGAGGCGGCCGAGAAGGCGCTCGGGCTTAAAGTGACACTTCGAGCCGGCGCCGAGAATTGGGTGCGCGTCGTCGACCTAACCCAGCGGCCGCGGCCAGTCAGGCTGCGGCCGGAGACGTTCGAGTTCAAGACGATCGGCAGCCGCAAGTGACGCCCGCATTGGGCAGGAAACTTTCGCCCGCGCCGACCCGTTCCTGCCGACATATGAAAAATGGTCTCTGCCGCCCCCGACGAGTTGGGATGCGCATCCATCGATTGAGCGCTACATCCAAATATCTAAACAATAAATTCTACAACCACTGAAACTTATACTTTTGCAAATCCGTAATTTATATCGATCGTACAGAGACGATCCCGACATAAACTTCTCAAATCAACTGGAGGATTTTTCATCATGACTATCAAGCTTGCTGTTTTCGGCGTTTTCGCGGCTTCGCTGCTGGCTGGCACGGCTTTCGCCGGCGCGCTCGACAACCCGCCCTACCAGCCTTCCTTCACCACAGGCAGCGCCAAAGCGATGACCGCGCCCGCGGCAATGGCCGATACCGGTTGGAGCATGGAATGCACCCACGCGATCGACGCTCAACACAATGACCGCTGCGTCACGACCAAGCAGCTCGGTGGTGCCAACTGATCGGGCGTCTCATGCAATGCAATGGCGGGCTGAGGCCCGCCATTCATTTTGTGGCGGGCGCCGAGCACTTTGTCCGATTCCGTTTAGCGCGACGCGCTTTAGGTCCTTGTTTTATGCGTGTCGTTCTCCCAAGCCGAGGTCACTTTGGGCGACATGCATTAAGCGCTGGCGCCGCCCATCAGCGCGGCGATAAGCGTCGCCAGGAACACAAGCAATCCAAGCGCGACACGATCCAGCAACGAGCGGCGCCTGGCAAGAAGCTCGAACAATCCATTGCTCATCGCGTCATCCCCCGTTCGCCATCGCGCATCATAACACATGAAGGGGACGTGATCATGAAGCCATTCACAAATGGCCCCGGCATCTGCCGCGAGGGTTAAATCCCGTAGCGATGGCGCCGTTTGCTGCGACGCAGCGATGCACCCAAAAAAAGTCAACGCAGTACGGGAACATCAAAACACCTCAACCGTCGAAAAACAAGCTTATTCAAGCAGATAAGCATATAAGTCGGCGAACTCCCGAAACCTCCGCAAAATCCCGGAATTCCGCCATTTCACGCCATCGTAGTTGTGCAATGGCGCGATGACGGAAGCCTATCGTGGCACCGAAGACCGGCCCAAAAGCCGTTTCGGAAGGGCAAGGCGGCATCGTTGACAGGACCCTGCGGCAATGGCACTCCCGCAGTCACTGGTCACGCCATGACCGTGGCTGTTGGGGACGGACGGGGTTTCAACAGTCTGGCGGCGGCGCCGGACGGGCGGGCACCTTCGCAGTGTACCGCCCGCTCCTGGCCAGCCCGATTTCAAGCCGAATTTATCCGAACGAAACCCGGCGGCGCCGCGCCCTAGAGCAATTCCAAGAAAAGTGTGATCGGTTTTCCGTCCGGAATTGCGTAAAACAAAGAGATAGAGCGGTTCACCGGTTCCGTGAAACGGTGAAACGCTCTAGCGTTCTTCCGACAGCGGCACGGCGGCCGTCACGACGGACAGCTTCTGGCGCTTTTCGAGCGTTGGCCTGATGTAGATTTTCTTCATGGATAGTCCCCTTACCCAAACGATGGCGACAAGCCAGCGCAGCGCGTAGCGGCTGTCAAGCTTCGACGAAATCGAATGAGCCGCCTAGGCGGCTCTCAGAACGAGAAGCCGGAGGACGGCACGGCCGCAGTCGCGGCCGACAGCCGGTCGCGGCGCAGGAGCGTCGGCTTCGAATATGGCTTCTTCATCCTCTGCCTCGGCATCGGTCGACGACGGCATAAGGGAACAAGCCGGGCTCGTCCTGTCAAGCTTCAGCCTGGCTTCTCTGCCTGCCCGACGGCTTGAAGGCGAACGCTAGACGCTGGCGCTCATCACCCCCAGGAAGCGGGCCAGCCTTTTCATTCCCAACGGATCAGAACCAGCCCTACAACTTGATGTTCGACGCCACAGCGACGACGCTCGTCAGCCGCTCGCGCTTCGAAAGCACCGGCTTCTCATAGGTTTTCTTCATGAATGCCCCTTCTTTGGCGACCAAAACCGAAACGCAATCGGTCGGAATCGAAGCCTGCGTCAGACCTTCAACTGGGAAGGCGGCACCGCGACGATGCCCGACAGCTTCTCACGCTTCGACAGCGTCGGCTTTTCGTAAGTCTTCTTCATTTGGAATCCCCAATTGCCCAATTTTGCCAGCGCAAGCACGGACACATGAGGATTTCCCGTCAAAGAACATTTTTGTGATCCAGCCTCAATGAGAGGTTTTGTTAGCGCGAATTGATGCGGCTGTGCCGTTCCGGCAACGGTTTGGGAGCGGCTGGACGTCGAAGCGCGCCCTTTCCCTATTCGCAAAGAGAAAGGAGCACTCCCGCTATGTTGCGCTGCGTTAGATTTGTTGCATTGCAATATGGCCGCGTCGGATCGAGCCTGTCCGGCAGGCGGGATGCGAACGGACAATGCGAGGCTCGTCTTCGTGTCAGCAGCATCGCCGGACTTCCGGCCAGACATAGAAGGGTCCTCTTACCTTACCTTCAGCGAGGACTCTCCCTTCCCCGGCTTCCTGGCGCGCCTCCCAGTAGCCGGAACGGTCTTCCTGCTGATGGCGGGAGCGGCCGGCGCGAGGGGTGGGCCAACGTCGCTCCTCGCGCTGCCGCCCTTGCAGTAGGTCGGCAAACTCTCCGACCCGCTCAATCCCTGGCACTGGCCGGTCATCGTCTATGCCGGCATGCTGACGCCCGAACTCACCGTCCCGCAGCGCTTTGTCTGCGCCGGGCTGACGCTTGCGCTGTCGGTGCTTAGCTATCTGGCCGGCCGGCCATCTCCTCCACGAGGGGGGAGGTCAGCAGTTCGGGCGCTTCCCTCACCCCACTACGACGACAAAATGCTTGGTCACCGGCTCGAGGATCTTCCACGTGCCCTTGAAATCGGCCTCGACGACAAAGGCGTCGCCCGGGCCGACTTCCACCGGCTGGCCGCCGTCGGGCGTGATGACGATGCGGCCGGCGATCATGTGGACGAACTCGTAGTCGGTGTAGGTGGCGTGATAGGTGCCGACCGAGGCGCGCCAGGTGCCCGACATGATCTTGCCGTCCTCGCTGGTGTGCTGGACGGCGGTCTGCATGGTGGGATGGCCTTCGACCGCGATCCAGCCTGGCAGATCACCACCTTCGGCATGCTCGACGGCGCCGAATTTCAATATGGTGGGACGGGTCATGAGGGGCTCCTGCGGTTGCCGGGATTGGCTGGCGACGACATAGCCAATGACGACGGGCGTTGCACGCGGCTATGCGACAGCCAGAGGCGGGATCGCGCTCGCGCCGCGCCGCCCCATCATTCCGCCGAGCGTCACTCCGCCGCTTGCAATTGCTTCCTCCGCGCCGGCTGGCGGCGGCGGTGTCCGGGCTTGAGCGTTACCGCCGCTTTGTTGGACAGCGCGCCGGTCACCGCGTCGACCATGCCGAAGGCGACGAAATCGGCATTGAGGGTGTTGGCCAGTTCCGTTGCCGCCTCGGCGTCGGGGTTGCCGACCTCCGACCAGAAGACGATGACGACGCGCAGCTTCGCCTTGATGCGCTTCAGTCGCCGCACCATGAAGCGCGCGTGCTGGGTGGACTGGCGGTTGAGGAAGCCGATGACGACCGCGTCGGCGGCTTCCAGGTCGAGGCGGCGGATCGCCGATGGCTCGAGGTCGGCGAAACTTGCGCGCGTCGCCTCGGCGCCCTGCACTTCCAGCACCTGCGCCAGCATCGCGGCGGCGGCATCGTCGAGCTCGCCACGCCCGCCGGCGCACAGCACGGTGACGCCTGACCCGTCGGGCAGGTCGACCTCTTCTTCGTCCGCGCCGTCGGTGGCCTTGTTGTCGCCCGCTTTCTTCTGCTGCCCCTTGTCGTCAATTGCCTTTCCGTCTGCTTCGGCGGACGGCTCGGCATCTTCCTCCTCAGCCTCCTGCTGGGCGCTGTCGTCGAGGTTGTCGACGAGCGTCATGGCGCTGCCGGCAACCTGCCTGCGCTGGTCGTCATCCATGACGCCGCGGCCGCGGTCCTGCTCGCCAAGCAGCAATGCCGGGATGGCGACCTGATCGTAGAACTGGAACAGGTATTTTTCCTCCAGCATCTCCTCGGCATGATCGGTCGCCTCGTCCGGATCGCCGGCCAGCAGCCGCTGGTAGAGCCTGGCATGCGGCTCCAGCACCGGCTCGTTGCCGAACAAGACGTCGAGGAACTCGAATTGCGGCACGTGCCGGCCGAGCACCACAAGGCAGACAGTGAGCGGCGTCGACAGCACAAGGCCGATCGGTCCCCACAGCCACGTCCAGAAAATCGCGGCGACGATGATGGCCAAGGGCGAAAGACCGGTGTGCGAGCCATACAGCCACGGCTCGATGACATTACCGGTGATGAGCTCGACGACGATGAACAGCCCCGCGGTCCAAAACAGCAGCGACCAGCCGGGCGCCACGGCGAGCGCCAGGAACAGCGGCAGCAACGCGCCGACGATCGGGCCGATATAGGGCACGAAGCGCAGCGCCAGTGCCAGCAGGCCCCAGAGCAGCGCGTTGGGGATGCCGAGCACCCATAGCCCGATGGTGATGGGCACGGCATAGATGATGTTCACCACCAATTGCATCAACAGATACTGGCCGACGCGCTTGCCTGCATCCTGCAGCGCCTGCGTCGTGCGGTGGAGGTCGCCATAGCCGACCAGCCGGATGAAGCGGTCGCGCAGATCCTCGCGCTCCATCAGCATGAAGATGACGACGATGATGACCAGACCGGCGGAACTCAGCGGGCTGATCAGCGGGCCGACAAGGTTCTGCAGCACCTCGAGCGGCTTTTCATGCGAGACGACCTCGACCGGGATCGGGTCGCGCTTGGGCGCCTGGGCGGCCGAAGGCAGCTGCGGCTCCTGCCTGTCGATCTCCTGGCCGACGCGCTCGATGACGCCGCTGAGGCGCGAGATGATGCCGCCGCCGAGGCCGTTTTCCTTCAGCGCGCGGACCTTGGTCAGGATGTTGATCTGGTAGACGGGAATGTTCTGCGCCAGGTCGCTGACCTGCGTGGCGACGACGAAGGAGAACAGCGAAAGCGCGGCAAAGGCGCCGGCGACGCTGGCGATGACCGCGGCAAGGCGCGGAATGCCGAGGCGCTTCAGCCAGGAAACGACAGGGGCGATGGCGAAAGTCAAAAGCAGCGCGACCGCGATCGGCAAGAACACCTCGCGACCGAAATAAAGCGCGGCGACCGTGGTGACCACGCTCGCCACTGTCGGCAGCGCGGTGCGCGGATGGCCCCTGGAAGCGGCCAGCAGGTTCGCCAGCCTCGGCTCCGGCGCACCTGTCCCGTTACGACGATTGGACGCCAATGCGAGCCTCCCCTTTGCAGCGATAATCCGTGATGTTTCGCCGCCCTGCAACGCGGCAAAGGTCCGGTGGTTGCACAGTTGCTAATAAATAGCCCAAAAGCCCGCAAACGGGCGGCGCGGCGATCGCTCGCCGGTGCAATTCCCGGCTTGTCGAGAGCCTTTCCAGGGAACATGAGCTCCGCGAAGCCGTTTCCTCCTCGAAGGGGCATCCTCGAACCTCAAAGGAGGCAGCGATGAAAAAGCTTTTGCTTGCTTCGATGATCGCCATCGCCTCGGCGTTCGCGATCGCGCCGGCCAGTGCCGACAGCATCCAGTTGGGCATCGGCGTCGGTCCGGGCTATAACGACAATTACTACGACGACTACCGTCCGTATCGTCATCACCGCTACTACAACCGCGTGTATGACGACGACAACGGTCCTTATGTCAGCGGCGGCTATGTCGTGCGCGAACACCGGCGTCACCATTGCCGCACGGAATTGGTAAGTCACTGGCGCCACCACCATCGCGTGGTGGAGGAAGTGCGCGTCTGCGGCAACTATAACAACCGCTATTAGACGAGCGTGAAAAGAACAACCGCGCGGCCCTCTGGCCGCGCGGTGTTTGTCGAGGCGCAGCTAAACATCTTCACTCGCTCGCGCTGCCTTCACATCTTGCTGATCCGGACTTTGGCGGGAAGGCTTTTTGTGCACCGAGCGTTATCATGGCGAACCTTCAGGAGTTGGTCGTCATGAGAAATATCATCCTCGCCTCGGTCATCGCCACCGTCTCCGCCGCGGCGCTCGCCACGCCGTCGGATGCGGGCAATGTGTTCCTCGGCGGCAGTTACTTCGACTACGGCCCCTTTGGCGATTTCTACGACAGCTATGGCTCCGTACCGGTCTACGGTTCCTATTGGGGCGGTCCCTATCTCAACGACGCCCCAGGTAAGCACGACGACTATGACAGCAGCTATGTCGCCCCGCCGAATGCCATACACGCCCGCCGCCATTGCCGGATCGAAGCGGTGAAACCCCGTAGCAGCGACCACCGGTTCATGCGGCAGGTGCGTGTCTGCGGGTAGCCACCGCCGGCGAGCGGGCGCGACTTCAAATCCCGGTGACTCAAGCGGCTTTTCCGCGCGTGAAGCGTTGTCCATGAGAACCTTCAGGAGGAGGTTGCCATGAAAAAGCTTCTACTTGCCTCGGCAATCGCCGTTGCGGCGGCGGCGGCCACGGTCGCACCGGCAGACGCCCACGTGTTCTTCGGCTTCGGCTTCGTACCCTTCGGCGGCTATTTGCCGTATTACGGCGGTCCCTATTATGGCGGTCCGTACTACGACAATTATTACGACGACTATTATCCCGGCTATATCGTGCGCTACCCGCACCACCGGTACTACCGGCACTACTACCCCCGCTACCACGTCAGCCACCATCATAATCACAGGCTCTACGGGCGCAGGTAGCAGCGTCCGCAGCGACAAGCTGATCTCCGTGAGGAGATCAGCCGCTTCGGCGGATCTTGCAAATCCCCGCCGAACTGCCATCTAAGTCGCCGGTTCCGAGGAGAACAGAAGGTGACGCAGCGAAGCGGCAGCGCCGACCTGCCGCTGCATGGCGGGCGGGTCCCGAAATGGCTGGGTGAGCGCATGACCAAGCTCGGCGCGGTGCTGTGCGAAGCCATCATCCACCATTACGGCCGCGACGAGCTTTTGCGGCGTTTGGCGCATCCCTTCTGGTTCCAGTCTTTCGGCGCAGTGATGGGCATGGACTGGCATTCTTCCGGAATCACCACTTCGGTCATCGGCGCGCTGAAGCGCGGGCTGAACCCGCTCAGCAACGAGCTCGGCATTCATGTCTGCGGCGGGCGCGGCGCGCATTCGCGCAAGACGCCGGGCGAACTGCTTTCGATCGGCGAGCGCACCGGCCTGGACGGCGAGGCCTTGGCCACCGCAAGCCGGCTGGTCGCCAAGGTCGACAGCGCTGCCGTGCAGGACGGCTACGACCTCTATCTGCACGGCTTCATCGTTACCGATGACGGGCGCTGGGTGGTGGTGCAGCAAGGCATGAACGGCGACGCCCGCCAGGCGCGCCGCTACCACTGGCTGTCGGAGGGGCTGCAAAGCTTCGTCGACCAGCCGCATGCGGCGATCGAGGGCGAGCGACAGGGCGAGATCGTCAACCTCACCGACCGCCGCGCTGAAAAAGCGCGCGGCGGCCAGGTCGAATTGCTCAAGACGATGAGTCCGGAAAAGATCCTGGCCGAGCTTGCGGTGCTGGAGCCACGAGCGGAGCCGGAACCGCCGGCCCAGCCGCTCTTGCCCAACCTCATCATGCCGGCGCATCACGACGTGCGCGAGAGCGACATCGTCATGCGCCGCCTGCACGGCAACATCACCTCGGCCATCGAAAGCGGCCCGAAGGATTTCCCCGAATTGCTGCTGGTCCCCGGCGTCGGCCCGCGCACGGTGCGAGCGCTCGCCATGGTCTCGGAAGTGGTGCACGGCGCGCCCTTCCGCTTCTCCGACCCGGCGCGCTTTTCGCTCGCCCATGGCGGCAAGGACCGCCACCCCTTCCCCGTGCCGCTGAAGGTCTATGACGAGACGATCGCGGTGCTGAAATCGGCGGTGGGCAAGGCGAAGCTCGGGCGCGGCGAGGAGATGGAGGCACTGAGAAGGCTGGACGGAGAGGCGCGGCGCATGGAGCGCTATGTGACGGGACCGAGCCTGAAGGAGATCGTGGCGGGCGAGATGGACCAGTCGCATCTGCTGGGGGGACGGAGTGTGTTCGGGTGGGAGCCACCAACTGACAAAAGCGAAGCAGGCTGAAACCTGCTGCGTTCAACGCGGTGTATAATCTCGCAAGTCAGCGCCGCCCCTCATTGCCCTGCCGGGCATTTCTCCCCGTAAACGGGGCGAAAGGGCTGTCGTCGGCATCGCGCCTCTCCTTCGCCCCGTTTACGGGGAGAAGGTGCCCGAAGGGCGGATGAGGGGCAGCGCCGTGCTTCTGAAAATTCACGCCAATCGCCTCACATTTCACTTCGCCGTCCCAAGCGCCTGATTGCGTAACGTCGATTGCCCCTCACCCCGCCTTCCGACCCATCATCCCATAATGCACCGCCAGCAGGTCCAGCCCGACCTTCAACAGCTTTACCATCACGTCGCGTCCCTCGCCCGTGCGTTCGGCTATGGCCTTCACCGATTGGCCTTCGAGGCAGGTCTTGCGAACCACCTCCGCCACCTCCCAATGGGCAAGTGCGGCCGCGGCGTGGGCGTAAGCTCGGCCGGCTGACAGCACACGGTCAGGGATGCCGCCGCCGACGCGGCCGCTGTCGACGCGTTCGCTCCAGGATTGCGGCTGCAGGCCTTCGCGCTGGCTGCGCTCGAAATCGTCACGAAAGCGCTGGCCGGCCTCGCGCTGCTGGCGCGTCAGCGAGGTGATGCCCACCAGCGGGTCGACATTGCGCAAGCGCACGACGCCGCCGGTGGAGGTGTAGCCGCCGTTCGAAACCTCGTAGACGCGGCGCGCTTCCGCAGTACCGGGAGTGAGCCGCTGGCGGCCGAAGGCGTCGGCTTTCAGCGCGAAATCATGGCCAAGCTCGCGGCGGATGCGCACCTGCTCGGCCTCGCCCTTGGGGAGTTTTGGGGGTTGTGGTTTTTTGACGGCCTTGCGGGGCATGGGCGGGTCCTTGGGTTGGGTGGGACATATCAGAACGCGGGTTCCTCGCCCCCGCCAAAGGCTCGGGAAAGGTGCCCGCGAAGCGGACGGAGCGGGGGCCTTGGTAGGGCGCTCCCCTCTCCGTCTCGGTTTCGCCGAGCCACCTCTCCCCCATATTCGTGGGGCGAGGAACTTTGATCTTGCCGGGATGCCCTCAGATCCCCCTGCGGCGATGGCCGTGGAACCTGGCGTGGTGGTGTGTGCAATAGCTGCGCGTGCCCGTTGTGCGCAGGCCGCAGCACAGCATCTCCGGCCCGGGGCGCGCGCCGGCGGGATCGTCTTCGGCGTCGTCGCGCAGGGCCAGATCGAGCGGCGCGCGGCAGCGGCCGAACAGGCAGTCGAGGAAGCGCATGGCCGCGACATGCGGCTGGCGGCCGGGGTTTACCGGAGGCGGCGGCGCCGGGAGCTTGCAGGCTTCGGATTTTTCGCGCCCGCTCGGCGCGAGCCATGCCGGCGGCAGCGTACGGGCGGATTTGCGCGGCTTGGGTTTTTTGAGGTTGGGGCGAGCGGTGATCTCCGCATTTGGGGTGTTCCCAACAACTGAGAGGTCGGCGGGACAGCGCGCCCCTCTGTCCTGCCGGACATCTCCCGAACGAGGGGGGAGATTGGCAGCTTCGGCGTCGGCGGCCTCTGCCAGCTCAACATGCCTGGCAAGCATGGCCGGTTCCGACATCGTCACCACCCTGCCCCGCCGGCCCGGACGATCAGGACGGACGTTCTTCCTTGGCCGGCCGCCCGCGTGGCCACCCTTGGGGTTGGCGAAGCCGATGGCCTTGAGGCCGGTGTTGCGGTGGACGATGCCGATGATGGCGTTGCGCGAGACCGGACTGCCGCGCAGCGCGCTGAAGCGGCCGGCGATGCGCGAGGCCGACAGCCCCTCCTTCAGCCAGGCGGCGATCTCGTCGATTTCCTTTTCGGTGTAAGCGGGCATGTCTCATCCATTGCTTGCGGCGGCCTTGGCACGGGCCAAGCACCAGGGTTCGGCCGCGAGGCCGTATGTCAGGTCAGCGAAAGGGCTGGACGTCAGGCGGTGCCGGACTGGGCGCCGATGAGGCGATGAAGCGCAGCCTCGGCCGCAGCCCGCGTCAGGCCTGACACCGCCCTGCCGGTAGCGCGGTCGAACAGGATGACGGTGCCGTCCTCGGTGCGGATCAAGCTTGTGCCGCCGCAATTGGCGGCCGGAGCCGGGGGAGGAACGGCTCCGGCCGTTCCGGTGAACCGAGGTGCGGGCGGTTCGACCGGATCCGGGGCGAGAACCCCGGGATGCACCCGGACCGGGGAGGAGGATGGTCCGGGCGATTCGAATTCGATGGGCAGTGCGTTCATGACGGTCTTGGGCCTTGCCGGCGAGCAGCGATGGCTGGATTGCGGCGCCGAGACCTGGGCCGTCGGAATCAGTGGCGATACGGAAATGCTTGCGGGATGCTCATTCATGCGCTAAGCGTACGTTATGTACGAAGACCGCGCAAGCAAAATCGTACACAATGGACGATAATTTTCAGGCATTTTGTACGATGATGGATTCACGGCACAGATTGCAGCAGGCGCGCGCCCAGGCCGGCTTTGCCTCGCCCAGCGATGCGGCACGGGCCTTGCGCGACATCAACAAGAACACGCTGATCAGCCATGAGAACGGCAACCGGCCCTTGTCGCGCAAAGCCGCCGAGAAATACGGCCGGCTGTTCGGCGTCGATCCCGGCTGGCTGCTTTTCAACGCGGACGGCGTGGAGGCGGCGCCGGCCGGCTTTGCCTCCTCGCCCGTTACCGTCGACGTGCCGATCGTATCGTGGATCAGCGCCGGCGAGCTCGGCAGCCAGGACAGCGTCGTCAACCTTTCCGACTACCCGACCATTCCCACCGCCGACCTCGAGGAAGGCGAATGGATCGCGCTGCGCGTCGACGGCCCATCGATGAACAAGATCTCGCCGCCGGATTCGATCATCTTCGTCAACCTGCGCGACAAGCGGCTGGTGACCAATGGCTGCTACGTGATCTCCGACGAGACGGGCCGCGCCACTTACAAGCGCTACCGGCCCAACGATACGCCGCCGTTCCAGCCGGCCTCCTATCTGGATATCCCGCCGCCGGAGCTGGAAGGCGCGATCACGATCATCGGGAGGGTGAAGCGGTCGATGATCGATATGTGAGGGCGTCCGCGCGGTGCAGTCGACTTAGACGCCGCGTCCCTTCGCGCCCTCCTGTTCAAGCTTGCGCGACGCAGATTTGGCCCGCCGCGGGCGTATAAATACGGCCATCGCAATTTCTGCTTGCATTAAGGAACAAAAACAGAACTATATAAGCAACTGTGGCTTCAGCCGCAGCAAGTCCGGGGGGATCATAACCATGTCACGCCGCACCGGCGCGCTCGCGCGCGTTGTTTGGCTTTCGCGCTGGCCGCTGTTGGCGCTGGCGGGGATGGTGGTGCTCGGCGCCCTGACCGCGCCCGCGTCCGCCGCTGCGAGGGACTATGCCCTTTGCTTCGGCGACGAAAGCGGCGACCAAAGCTCAGGTAGTGGCGACACAAAGGAGGCCAGCATCGACAAGGTCGCGGTCGAGCAGCGCATCGCTGCCTGCACGGTGATTGCCGAGGACGCCACGGAGGCGTCGCGCCTGCGCATCAAGGCCTATTTCTATCGGGGCTCCGCCCGGGACGACAAGCAAGACTGGGATGGCGCGATCGCCGACTACGGCGAAACCATCGCGCTCGATCCCAAGCGGACTTCGGCCTATTTCAACCGCGGCACCGACTGGTTCAACAAAGAAGACTACGACCGCGCGATCGCGGACTTCAACGTCGTGATCAGCCTCGAGCCATCCGCCAGCGACGCCTATTCCAGCCGCGGCTCGGCCTTCTTGCGCAAAGGCAAGGTCGATGCGGCGATTATCGACTTTCAACAGGCGATCGAGGCCGACTCGCAAAACGGCGACGCCCACACGGGTCTGGGCGCCGCCTGGGGCAACACAGGCGAGCGGGAAAAGGCGATTGCGGAGTATGACAAGGCCCTCCGCATCAACCCGACCGATTTCATTGCCCTGGTCAATCGCGGTCTCGCCTACGCCGCCAAGGGCGAGTTCGATCTTGCCATTGCGGACTACGACGCCGCGGTGGGCATCGATCCCGCGAGCGCCGATGCCCATGTCAACCGCAGCGCCGCCTGGATCGGCAAGGAGGACTGGGTGCGCGCCATCGCCGACGCCAACAAGGCGATCGAGCTCGATGCGGGGATGGTCGACGGTTACTACGCGCGGGGCGTCGCCTGGGCGAGCAAAAACAACGATGATCGCGCCGTCGCCGATTTCGACAAAGCCATCGAACTCGATGCGACAGATGCCAGGGCATGGTTCGCCCGCTCGCTGATGCGGGCGCGAAACGGCGATACGGCCGGTGCGTCCGCCGACTGCCGAAAGGCCATCGCGCTCGATCCGAAGAAGACAGGCGGTTGCGATACCGGGCCGGATGTCGCAGAGGCGGCGGCCGCCAACACGGATGCCGATCCCACGCGCTCCTCTCCGGACAAGGCTCTGCAGGCATCCCCCACACTGGATCCTTCCAATCCCGCTACCTGGTACATCCAACAAGGATTGAAGGACCAGCAGGAAGGCGACGTGCCAGGCGCGGTCTATCTGTTCAGCTATGCCATCAAGCTGGATCCCGACAATGTCGATGCGTATTTCAACCGCGCGTTTGCCGAAGCCTCGCAGGACCACAATTATCTTGCCGCCTCGGATTGTCGGCGCGCCGTCGAACTCGATCCGCAACGCGCCGGCGCTTGCGCCGCGCTTATGGCCGACCATCAATCCGGTCAGGTCGCCGGGACACAGGATCAGGCTGCGGCCAAGACATTGGTCGATCGCGCCGGCGCGCGCCTGGCAAAATACGGCGTGGACGGCGCGCTGCTGGATTTCGACAAAGCGATCAGCCTCGATCCCAAAAATGCCGACGCCTTTCTGGGCCGCAGCCGCGCAAGGACGCTCAAGGGCGAGCAAGCCGGCGCAGCGGAGGATTGCCGGCGCGCCATTGAACTCGACCGCACACGGCTGGGAAGCTGCGAGGAGCAGGTCGCCGACGATGACGGCAGACCCGTGCAGGTGCCGGATCCGGGGCAGACGCAGGCTGCGGCCGCCGCTTCAAATCCGCAAACCGTCCGTCCGAATTTGATGGCTACGGACGACACATTGGCCGCCAAAACCATGGAGACAAAAGACCGGCGCGCCCTCGAAGCCATACTGGGTGGCGATGCCTGGCTGGACATGGGCAAATACGACAAGGCGATCGGCGCCTATGACGTGGTGATCGTGCTCGAGCCCGACAACCGCTTCGGCTATTTCGGCCGTGGCAAGGCCAGAGCGGCCAGAGGCGACTACGGCCAGGCGATCGCCGATTTCGACAGGGTCATCCAACTCGCCCCCAATTTTGCCGCCGCGTATTCTCGCCGGGGTCTGGCCAAGGTGACGTCCAACGACATCGAAGGCGCGCTTGCCGACTGCGAGCGGGCAGCCACACTCGATCCGAAGGCGCGCGACGCCTTCTATTGCAAGGGCATGGCCTGGCACGGCAAGGGCGAAGCGGGGCGCGCAATCGCCGCCTATTCTCTCGCGATCGGCATCGATGCGAAGGACGACGCCAGCTATTACGCGCGCGGCATGGCGCGGGCCGACCGCAAAGACTATGCCGGCGCCATCGCCGATTTCGATCAGGCGCTCAAGCTCGACCCCGGCAATGCGGATTATGCCATCGCCCGCAAGGCAGCGGTTGCGGCGAAGGGACAAAGCGATGAGGCCGACGCTGCGGCCGGCGCGGATCTGCAGGCTGTCATGCCAGTGTTGAAGCGCGGCGACGCGTTCTATGCGAAACGCAAATACGATCGCGCTATCGCTGAGTACAGCCGCGCCGTGGCGCTCGCGCCGAATGAACCGTTGACCTATTCGGCGCGCGCCAGGGCGCGCCTGCAAAAGGGCGACTATGACGGAGCCCTGGCCGACATCAACCAAGCGCTTGAGATCGATCCATCCTGGATCACAGCCTATCACGCCCGTGCTCTTATACTCGCGAAGAAGCGCGAGCCGGAAAAGGCCATCGCCGATTTCAACCGTGCGATCGAAATGAAGCCGGACTATGCCCCGTTTTACTTCGGGCGCGGCAGCACCTGGTATTCTATGGGCGAATACGACCGCGCCGCCGCCGATCTCGACTGGGCGCTCGAGCTCGATCCCAAATCCGACATGGCCCGCCAGGGGCGAAAATTGGCAAAGGCCGCGAAGGAGAAAGCATTCCGCTCGAACCGACCTGGCAAGCTCGCCAGCCCGGCCGGCAAAGCGACGCCCGCACTCAAAGCATTGACCAGCGCCGACATCGACGCCGAGGTTCAGAAGCAGGATTTGCAGATCTTCAAGGCGATTGCTGAAGAGTTCCCGGACGACTACCGTGCCTTCATCGACAAGGTGATGGTCGTTGCCCGGTCGAGGAGCAAGGAGGCGGTGCGCAACACGAGCAGGGTGACGGTCGCCGAGCTGCGGAAAAAATATGCACCGCTTCTGCCTTCAGCCCCGGACAGCGAAGCCTCGCAAGCGCTTTCCGCTCAGATCGCCATGCTCAATCATCTGATGGCGCGCGAAACGCCAGCCACCTGCAACAATTACCTGCGCAACGGGCCGGACGCGGTCATCGCGCCCGACCATGAATTTCTGATGGATATGGACAGGATCGGCGCGACGTTGTTCCGTGCTTTTGGCGCAGCCAAAAAGAGCGGCCTGCCGGCGGCTGAACCTGGCGACCAGGACTGGTCACTGGTCGCCGACGCTTTCACCAAGGGCGGCGGCACGCCGACCGAGATGGAAGCGATTGCAAATGCCAGCCAGGAATTCGAAGGCCTTTGTCCGGCCGTCGTAAAACTCTACGCAGCAGCCCTGTCGCTGCCGGGCGAATCCGGACGGCGCATCAAAACCGCCATACTTTACGAGATCGCGAAGAATTAGGCGCTGATTGATGGAAGCCGCGCTCCTTGGCGCCGACTCATCGCTCCGCTTCCCCTACCCCACCAAAAACTCATTGCTGTAATACGCGCTGAAATCCGGCTTTCCCTTCAGCGCCTTGCCGTCGCCATCGAGCAATATCCCCGAGGCAAACAGATACCCGCCCATCGCCTCCATCTTCGCCTTGTCCATCGTGCCGATGGCGCCGCCCGCGCTTCTCAAAAAATGCCCCTCATTCAGCGCCTTCAGCGAGGCGTGGATCAGCGCCGGGTTGGCGAGCGTATCCTTGTTGGCGGCGATCAGCAGGTCGCCCGCTTCCTGCGCGTGGTCGACGGCGAAGGCGTAGCCGGCCCGCGTCGCGGCAACAAAGGCGGCGGCCTGTTTCGGGTTGGCGGCAAGGTACGCGTCGCTGGAGACGATCAGCGTGGTGTGCTCGTCCGGCACACCGTAATCGGCGTAGCGGAACGAGCGCTGCTTGAGGCCCTTGAGCTCGGCCTCGACGCCCTCCCAGGTCGAGACTTCGAGGGTGAAATCGACCGCGCCATTGGCCAGCGCCTCATAGGCCGAGGTGCCGAGCGTCACCGTCGAGAACGCGCCCTTGCCGCCATCGTGGCGGATGATGGTGGAGATCAGCGCGTTCTCCCAGGCGCTGCCGAAGCCGCCATAGGTCAGGCCGTCGAGATTCTTCGGGCTTCTTATCGCGGCGCGGTCGGCGTTGAAGACGACGCGGCCGGTCTCCGACTGGACGACGGCGTAGACGGCTTTGACATCGGCGCCGGCGCTCCTCTGGGTCATGACGCCGAGCGTGCCGGAAATACCGAAATCGGCGACGCGGTTGGCGACCAGCGTGCCAGCGCCGGTGTCGGCATAGGGCAGGATTTCGACGTCGAGCCCGGCATCCCGGTAGAGGCCCTTGTCGCGGGCGACGAACAGGCCGATGTGGTTGGTGTTGACGGTCCAGTCGAGCGCCACCGTGATCTTTTCTCCGGCGGCGCGGGCACGCGTGACGGCAGGCAGCGGCAAGGCGGCGGCGATCGCCAGTAAAAGTGTCTGGCGGCGGTTAAGGTCAGTCATCGGGTTTCTCCGGTTGGGGAATTGGTCTCGCCAAGCAGCGTGTCGAGAATGCCGGTCTCGATCGCCGCCGCCTCGCGGGCAAGTGCCGCACTTCCCCCGCGCGGGCGCGGCAGCGGCACCGCCACTTCGGCGACGACGCGCGCGGGGCGTGCGGAAAGCACATAGATGCGATCGGACAGAAGCACCGCTTCGCGCACATCGTGGGTGATGAGCAGCGCCGTCCAGCGATTGGCCTGCCACATCGTCTCCAGCCAGCGCTGCATCGCGGCGCGTGTCAGCGCATCGAGCGCGCCGAACGGTTCGTCGAGCAAGAGCATGTCCCGCTCTTGCACCACGGTGCGCAAAAGCGCGGCGCGCTGGCGCATGCCGCCGGACAGCTCGGCCGGCCAGGCGCGCTCGAAGCCGGCAAGGCCGAATGCGGCAAAGAGCGGCGCGACCCGGAGCCGCGCGGCCCGACGCTTCATGCCCTGCACTTCGAGCCCGAGCGTCGCATTGTCGATGACGCGCCGCCACGGCATCAGCGCATCGCGCTGCGGCATGAAGGCGAAGCGACCGCCGTGGTCGTCGAGCGGCGCGCCGTCGAAGCGCATCTCGCCCTCGCCTTTGATTGCGCCGGTAAGCAGTTGGAACAGCGTCGACTTGCCGGCGCCGGAAGGCCCCAGGATAGAAACGAATTCGCCTTCGCGGACATCAAGCGAGACGCCGGAAAGCACGTCCAAGGCGCCGAAGCTTTTGCGCACGTCGCGAAGCTCGAGCCGCGTCATCGCCAGCCGCGTCATGGCCGACCCTTGCTCGAAGGGCCATCCTCGCGCCCTGCCCGCTCCCAGGGCATGGCGAGGCGCTGCGCCAGCACGGCAAGGCCGAACAAGCCGAGTGTCAGTGCCGAGCTGACGGCGACGGCAGCAAGCACCAGGTCGGGCCTGAAATTGTTCTTGGCGCTGAGCATGTAGATGCCAAGCCCTTTCGCCGCTCCCGCATATTCGGCGAAGATCGCGCCAACCACCGCATAGGTGATCGAAATGCGCAGGCCGGCGAAGAAATAGGGCAGCGCCGAAGGCAGCCGTGCGGCCCAAAAAATACGCCGGCGCCCCGCCCCCATGGCGGCGAGCATTCGGGCGATCTCATTGCTGGTCGAGGCATAGCCCTCGACCAGCGCCACCATCATCGGGAAGAAGGTGACCAATGCCACCAAAAGAATCTTCGGCAAGAGCCCGAAGCCGAACCACAGCACCACCAGCGGGGCGATCGCCACCAGCGGCAAAGTCTGGCTGGCGATGAGCAAGGGAAGCAGCGCGCGGCGCAGTGGCGCGACGAAATCGACCAGCACCGAGAGGATGAAGGCGGCGGCTAGCGAACAGGCGAAGCCGCAGAGCGTGGCGCGCAGCGTGGGCAGCGTGTTTTCGGCAAGGGCCGCACGGTTCTCCCAGGCCTGCGCAAGGACGCGGGATGGAGCCGGCAGCACCGTCGGCGCGATGCCGCCGAGGCAGGCGTAGAGTTCCCAGGCGATGAGGAGCAGCGCAAAGGAGATACCGGCGGGAGCGAGGTTGGTGCAGGTCTTCGCGAAGGCTGATCTCCCTTTTTGCGGGGGAGATTGGCCGTCATCGCGGTCTTCGCTATTCACCAAGGGATTTCTTGGCGAAGAGATTCCACCCTCACGCAACGGATCAAACACAACAGCCACGACACTTCTCCTCAACGACGAACGGCGCTGGAAAACGCGCTCAAACCGCGGTTGGGCTGTTGGCTGAAATGGTGATATCGAGGGTCACGTGCCCGGCGCCGGGGCCGAAGCGGCAGAAGGCTTCGTAGAGCGTGGCGAACACCGCGCCGGCGTCGCCGCGAAGCTTGGTGCAGAAGTTTTTCGAGCGTTCGAACACACCCGACTTTTTCAGGAAGTCGATGCAGCCGTAGATCTCGTCCATGTGGTCTCCGGTGCCCATCACATAGAGCGAGAACTGCGCCGCGGTCGGCTGGCCGGTGGAAGGCGTTTGCGCAACCGCGCTGAGCGCGGCAGCCTTGCGTTCATCGAGTGGTATCGCCGGGCCGCCGATCTCGTCCGAGCGGCAGATCGGATCGTCCGGCTCGCCCGGGCAGCCGCGCGAGACCGCCGCCGACAAAACGCAATGCTTGCCGCTTGCAGCCGCCGCCACGAACAGGTCGCGCATGGCGGGAAACAGCACTTCGGGAGGCCCGACCAAGAGCGTCGAGATATCGTCGGTCTCGATCCTCAACCGGTCGCGCCAGGGATCGAGCGCGCCCAGCGCGCCGAAGATGACGCCGACGAAATCGTCGGTCATGGGGTAAAGGGAAATCTGTGCGCCGGAAAACATCGCCCGCCTCGCTCCGCTGGTATTATCCAGATCAGCTTTAGGGTCCGAAGGCTTGCCACCTCCATCTCAGCCCCGACCGTACGGAGCACCCCTGTGGATACGGGGTTTAAAGCACTGTTTGCGGCGGTAGGGAAGCGGATTTTTGGCGGCGCGCAGCGGGCCAGGTGCCTCATCTCCCGTAGGGGAGATGGCCGGTTATAAGATTTTTTGCGGATTTCTTATAACCGGCGACTAACCGGCGACATTCGTTCAAATTGTACGAATAACGCTTGACCTTTCTTCGTACATAGAGTACGATTTTTTCTTTGGAAGGATCGTCTTTTGAGCACCGCGAACCATGCCGCTTTTGCCGACCTCTCCCGCCCTTTGCTGTCACCTTTGCCGCTCAAGGAGCGCGAGCGCCTGGCCGGCGCCTGGCGCATGGCCAGCCAGGACATCGCCGACGACATCCGCTTCATCCGGCAATATCTGAAGGTGATCGCCGAAAAGGACGAGCGGCTGTCGACCGGCACGCTGGTGCACGGCTCGGCTTATGTTCAAGCCTGCGCGGACTGGCTGCCAGAGACGGTGGCGCGGTATCTGCGCAATCTCAGGCTTATCAGCGAATGCGAGAGCGCGATGACCGCGGCAGGCGTCAGCTTTGCAAAGTCGAGCGATGCCTGGGACGCGTAAGGCCCGAAGGCGCGCTGGCAGAATGAGAGGGCGCGAGGGACTGCGACCTTGCCTTTATCGGCCAATACGGTCCAAGCTTGCCGTCAGCCCACCGCCATCGTGAACGGCTTCGCCGCGGCACGCGGTGCCCTTGCGAGGCTGCTTGAAAATGAACTTGGAAACCCGCCGTCAGGCCTTCTTGGCAGGTGCTTTCGGCTTGGCAGGCGCCTTTGCCTTGGCCGGCTTTTCAGCCTTGGCCGCCTTCGGCTTGGCCGCAGCCGCCTTTTTGGTCTTCGGCTTGGCCGTGCCATCAACCTCAGCCGTGGCCTGCTCCCAATGCTCCATATGCGCCCCTTCAGGGCGGCCGGCCTGTTCCCAGATCTCGTGCGCCCGCTGGCGAATGCGTTCGTGCCTGTCGTCCGTCACTTGTCGCCTCCTAAGGTTCGGGACTGTTCCCCGGCTAAACCTTAGCCGAATTTTTGCCTGCCGTCTTCGACATCACGCATAAGCGACCGAGTTTGAGGCTGCAATTTCCCTCAGTGTCCGTCGATGACGACGGCGACACCCAGATGCGCTGCCTTCTTCGTAATCAATCCGGCTAAATCCGCGTCAGATCGGTCAGTTCCGGTAAGCTCGCGCAGCAGGGCGATCGCTTCCTTCATCGGCAGCAAACCGGTCCTGTGCTCGGCCAGGAGCTTGTCGACCATGACGGCAACATCTGGTGATTCGACATGAGGATGGTGCATCGCGCTCCCTCCCAAAGACGATGCTTCCCGCCACTTCGAAAAAATGGCGGGAAGCTGTTTGTCCACGTGAACGTCACATCAATCGATGACCTGGATGACCCGCCGTGTGCCGGGGTCGATGAGCACGGTGTGATCATTGACTACAGCGTAGCGGTACTGGACGTCCGGCACCTCCTGCAGTTCAACCGTGTCCGGCACCGTTGAGCCGACGCCGAGTTCCAGACCCAGCACGTTGACCGAGGCGATCTTGTGCTTGTGGACATATTCCTTGACCACGACCTGCTGCTCAGGCGTGACGATCACCTCGTCCGCGGCGGCGACGCTGAGACCGGCCATGAGAGCCAGACCGGCGACGGCGGGAATGAGGGTGGTTTTCATCGTATCTCTCCTGTTTGTTGACGAGCTCCGCCCTGCCTCCGCGAATGCGGAAACACAGGCAGGTCGAACATGGGAGCTCGAAGGGCAAACGCCCCCGCATGGGTCTTGTTCCGTCACGCCGACCAATTGATGCCGGGCGTGCCCATGCGTCCGCTGGGGGGAACAGTTGCGACCGCCCCGCATTTAAAAGGGACTGCTAAGCGAAAGGCGACAATATGCATGAAGGTCTCGTCAGGAGCGACATGAAGCTCCAAACGCCGGTGGCGGTCACAGTCGGTGCCGGTTTCAAGCGCGAGATCGCCTCGCTTGGCGAAATGCAGAATTTCCTCAAGGAATGGCCGGCCATGCGTGGCGAGAATTATGCGGCGGCATTACAAGCCTGCGAGGCCGCGCGGAGCGGACAAACTAATCTCGGTGAGGTGCGGCGAGCCTTCCTCGTTTTTGCCAAACAGGCGGGCATCGTGTGGACCGGAGCCGATCCGGTGGCGGTGCTGCGCGAGGCAAAGCTCAGACGCGTGAGGACGCGACAAAGCCAGGCGCGGCACTGAAGCTTCACCGATGTCCACCTTCGCTTTGCTGCCGGAAACAGCCGAGCACCCGCCATGTTCGATGTGGCGGGTGCTCGGCTAACCGACGAATGAAGGGACTTATATTCGTCAGTCTGAGATGCCAAATGGGAAAAGAGGCGATAGGTTTCAGCGGCGGGACCAATGCGGCGCGATATCGGACTTCGGTCCGGCGATCGTCGCGAAAGCCACCGCCGCGACATTGCGCCAAACGAAAGGCGGGCGGCCTGACGTCCGAGGGGACGCGAAGTCGCTTTTATCCGCTCGCTACCAGCCGCGCGCCTGCGGCTTTTTGCGATCGGTGAATAACTCGGTTTCTTTGCGGATTTCCGAGGCTGTCAGCCGGACGTCTGCTCGCCCAGCGCCTCGGTGAGGAATGACGCGGCGATGAGGTCGTCCGCGTCAATGCGTAGGGAGCCCTCGCCGCCCCCCATTATGGCAGCGACTTTCTGGAAGGCGCGCATATCGTGTTCGGTTATCCTGGCGTCCTGCATCCTGGCTCGCAGATCGGCGACACGCATCCCGAGCGAACGGGATGTCCCGATTTCTCTTTTCGACATCTTGGTCAGTCTCCTCCCCCAACCCGTGCCCGTTATGCCGCCGCCCGAATCCGCATCTTGCTCACCGCTTGTGTCCATGATGAGGCAGGCGAATCCAGAGCCGCAACGAGTGCCTATACCGAAGGTTCCATTAGCTTATGTTCACAAAATAAAACATGCTTAACGGGCCGCCGAATCGGCTCGGCTCCATTACGATTGCTGGCCAACTGGCGCCATCGTCGCTGCCGACCCACATGCTGGTGGGCTTTGACCATCCTGATCTGATCGGTATGCATTCCAAGAAATGCCCGCCGCGTCCGGGGGCGTTTCAATGCCGCGGGCATGTCTCATTGGCGCTCCTTGAATGACCGATCCCGGCAACGATGCGGCCGCAGCCGACAGTTGACCCATGATTCCTCCGCCCGAGGTCCGCATCCGGACAGGACGAAAGGGCAACCGGTGCGCCGGCAAACCGTTCCGTCTTGCGATCCCTTGGGAAAAGGTGCATGGGTCATGGCGGGTAGAGAAATGGGCGAGATCGCCGACGATCGAATTGGTCGCGGCGCTCGGTTGGGCAAATGTATTTTCCGCAGTTTCTTGTGGGAATGATCGCAACGCTCCTGGTGATCCTGGGCTGGACTTACATTTCCACGGGATCGATCTGGGAAGCGATCGGCTGGACAGTGCTTGCAGCGGTGGTGCTGCAGGCAGGCTACTTCGTAACCGTATTGTTGCTTGTCCAACGCGAGGCCCGCGTTAGCGATGAGGGTAAGGCCAGCGATACCGGCACGACCCCCGCCAAGCTGCCTGGTCCGTTCGAGCGCGACGGCATCATCCAGGCGCTGATCTCGCGACTTAAACTTCTCTAAATTTCGCCGAGCGGCACACGGCCGCCCGGCGACTTTCGTTGCATTCTCAACGCGCCGTTGCTGTGGCCGAGTGCGTCGATTGCGCCGGCGAGAAAACCATGAAGGCAAAGACCAGCACCGCCGCGGCGACGATCAGCGAACCGATGCCCAGGATGGGCTCGACAGCATCGTTTCCCTGCGCGTATTTCAGGTAAAGCGGCGGCAGCATTACGACCAGGCCAAGCGTGTAGAGCCCGTAGTGGATCATGGCCAGGCGCTTTTCGGCCTTGGCCGGGTTCAGCGCATAATAGCCACCGAAAATGGCGCTGGTGACCCAGCCCAGAAGATTGAAATGGGCATGCGCCGGATAAGCGCCGTGATCGCCGGAGATCCCCATCTTGATGCCGATGGCAATGCCCAGCAGGAAGAAGATGACGGCGGTCTTGAAGAAAAGCTCTGAAACGCGCGGCATGTCGTTGTCCCTCCTATGCCTTTAAACCCCTACGCCGTCGAGACTACACCGGGTCGAGGTTCACCGCCATGCGCCCTGAGGCTCGGCAACAGCTATTACCGCGCGTCGGACAGCCATGGGGGGCGCCTGGCACGTCGTTGGGGGTGTGAACGAAGCCTGATTTTTCCGCTCTGCTTGCGCCTTCGGGATCGGGGCGCCCTACGCTCAGACCTTGCGCCGCGCATTCTCAGACCTAAGGCCGAATCTTCTCTAAGACTTACGTCTAAGTGCCTGCAAATATTACATTTTAGTATTCCGTGCATTTTATCATTCTCGGAAATCCCTCGTATAGGCGGCCGGCTTATCACTTAGCCCATCCGGCAGGGGTACTCTCAATGATTGGGCGGTTCTGGGCTTCGACGCGCGGTAATTTCGCGGTGGCGACCGCCATCGCAGTGGTGCCGCTCGTGCTTGCCGTCGCCGGCGCAATGGATCTGGTGGGCACCAGTGACGACGCCGCCCAGTTGCAGAACTCGCTGGACGCGGCGGACCTGGCCATCGGCACGAAATACCAGCCCGGCATGTCGGCAAGCGATGTGCAACAACTTGGCGGTACCTTCTTCGCGGCCAATATGAGTGTTGCCGACACGCAGGAATATAACGGCAGCGTCGCGGCCCTGCACGCGGCCGTAAGCGGCGATCCGAGCGCCTATGTCATTTCGCTGTCGTCCAGCATCAGCCGGCCCGCCTTCGTCAGCGGCGCGCCGGCCTGGCAGGCGGCCCGTTCCGCTTCTGTCAAGGTCAAGCCCGGCGCGCAGGCATGCGTGCTGGCACTCGACCCGCATGCAGATGACGCGGTCAACCTGCAGGGCTCCACCGACGTAGCCATGAATGGCTGTATAATCGCGGCCAATTCGGACGCGGCCGACGCCGTCAGCCGAGGCGGGTCGGCAATCGTCAGCGCCGGTTGCGTCTCGACGGTCGGCACCACGCAAGGCTTGACGCCGCCCAACGCCACCCTTTCCTGCGGCGCGCCGCAGGAAAAGCAGTATGCTTCTTTCGATCCGCTCGCCGATGTCGTGCCTCCGGCCTACACGCTCTGCCAGTCGATGCCAAACGGCAAAACGGTCACGCTGTCGCCCGGCACCTATTGCGACAAGACCTGGTCGGGAAAGATCACCCTCAACCCAGGCACCTACATCCTGCGCAACGTCACCATAAAGCCCGGCGGCAACGGCAGCCTGAGTGGCCAAGGGGTGACGATCTTCCTGATGGAGAACTCGCAGCTCTATATCAACGCCAACGAGCAGGTGAACCTGTCGCCCCCCACCAGTGGGCCTTATGCCGGCATCACCATCTTCCAGGCTCACGGCGACACCCAGGCGCTGACGCTAAACGGCGGATCCGGCTCGGTGGTGAGCGGCTTCGTCTACGCCCCGGACGCCGCTATCACCTACACCGGAAATTCAGACATGAGTGCCCAGGGCAGTTGCCTCAGGCTTGTCGGCGACACCGTGGACATGACGGGGAACTCGGCCGTAAAGGCCGACTGCACCGCAGAACTCGGAAGCCTCGCAATGTATGCGGGCCGCATGATCACATTGGTCAACTGAAGCGATGGGGTCAACTAAAGCGATGGCAGGCGACGCCTTCGCGAAGGTCGATCTTTCCGGATCTATTCAGGCGCGGCCTAAAACTCAGTGATCTCGGCGCCGGCCCGTTCGTCGAACAGCACAGCGCAGCCGCGTCTGAGCGCGACTTGCGTCAAAGCGTTGGCCGCATCCTCGTCGGACGAGACGAAATCGCCGGTAAGAACACGCAATTCCTCGACGGCCTTCGACATTGCAACGACATGTCCGGTGGAGCGATCGCTGACGCAATCCTCGACGACGCAGAGAAGATCGATAAGCTCGAAACTATCCATGACAGCCTCCGCTGCCTGACAACGGTGAGGCATGGCCAACGGTTCCCCTTCGCCGGCCTTATGATGCAACCGATGCCGCGTCGCTGCGTTGATACCCCGGCTACTCCAGCTTGCCCGCACGGTCTTCTGCCGTGCGGGTCTCTTTGATTCGGGTATGATTTTATGTGCAGTGCGCCACAGACGGCGCAACGGCCGTGGCCGCAACTTGACAAAAAGCTCGTTTTGTTCTCTTTATGTTCGATAAAATTCCTTCCAACAGAATAGGCTAATGCTGCAACGCGGCAAGGAGCCGATACCGGAACACGCAGGATGCCTGCCACCAACGCCGCTTGCGGTGAAGCCACCATCCTGCATGCCGATCTCGACGCCTTCTACGCCTCGGTCGAGCAGTTGCTCGATCCGTCGCTGCGCGGCAAGCCCATCGCGGTCGGCGGAGGCGTGGTGCTGGCGGCCTCCTATGAGGCCAAAATCTTCGGCGTGCGCGGCGGCATGCCCGGCCGCAAGGCGCGAGAGCTCTGTCCCGGGCTGATCTTCGTCGGCGGCCGGTTCAGCGAATACCAGCGCCTCGGCGACGCCGCGATCAAGGTGCTCGACGATTTCACACCGCTGGTCGAGCGCATCTCGATCGACGAGGCCTTTGCCGATGTCGCCGGCTGCACGCATCTGTTCGGCCCGCCGGACGAGATCGCGCGCAAAATCCGCGAGCGGGTGAAGAGCGAACTCGGCCTGCCGATCTCGATCGGCGTGGCGCGGACGAAACATCTGGCCAAGATCGCCTCGCAGGTGGCGAAGCCCGACGGGCTGGTGGTGGTGGCGCCCGGTAGCGAGCTCGCCTTCCTGCACGACCTGCCGGTGACGCTGATGTGGGGCGTCGGCCCTGCCACCAAGGCGCGGCTGGCCGAGATCGGTGTCGAAACCATCGGCCAACTGGCGCGCACGCATAGCGGCGCGCTGCAACGGCTGCTCGGCCCCGCCGCCGGCCATAAGCTCGCCGCGCTTGCCTGGAACCGCGACCCGCGCAAGCTCGAAACGCATCGCCGCGCCATCTCGGCCGGCGCGCAATCGGCGCTTGGCCGAAAGCCGGCGCTGCCCAGCATCTTCGTGCCGACGCTGTTGCATCTCGCCGACCGCGTCGCCAGCCGCCTGCGGTCCAAGGATCGGCCGGGACGCACGGTGAGCGTGCGCGTGCGTTTCGCCGACATGCGCGCGGTCTCGCGATCGATCACGCTGGAACAGCCGATTCAGGCCACCACGATGCTGGCCGAAATCGCCGAGGAGCTGGTGCGCGGCGTACTGGCCGCCCATCCGGGCGAGCGCGACATCTCGCTGCTCGCCATCTCGGTCTCGCATCTGGAGGAACATGCCGAGTTGCAGCTCGAACTTCCGCTCGGGCTTGCCGACGAGAAGCTGAGGCCCGGCAGCCGCAAGGGCCTGGCCCGCTTCGGCGCGGACCGCGCCGTCGACAAGATCCGCCGGCGTTTCGGCAAGGAGGCGGTGGGTTACGGCACCGTGGCGCTGGATTTGGCGCGCTCGGTGCCGGACGAATTCAGGGAACTGGCCGAGAAGGAGCTGTGAGGATCAGTCAAGCGCTGCTTTGCCCAAGGCGCGGCTCCGTGCCCGCGATCAGCCGGCCGATATTGGCGCGATGGCGCGCAATCACATAAAGCCCGCCGGCAATGACCAGCAGGCGATAAGGCAGCGGCTGCGGCAGGACGCAGACCAGCGCGATCGCGGCCAGCGCCGCCAGCATCGAGCTCAGCGAGACGATGCGGGACAAACCCAGCACGAGAGCAAAGACCATGGCTGCGCCGAGCCCTATCGGCCAGGACATCGCGAGTAGGACGCCCAGGCCGGTGGCGGCCGATTTACCCCCGGTGAAATTCAGCCAGATCGAGCGGCCATGGCCGAGCAGCGCGGCAAGGCCGGCGAGGCAGACGCCCCAGGACACCAGGCTTTGCCGATCGAGCGCCGCCAGCGGCGCGACCAACGTGCCGAGCCAGACATAGAACCAGCGGGCAAAGAGGATCGCCGCAGCGCCTTTAAGCAAATCGACCAGCAGCACCACCAGTGCCGGCCCCTTGCCCAGCGTGCGCAACACGTTGGTGGCACCGGTGGATCGCGATCCATGCTCGCGGATGTCGATGCCCTTG
Organism: Mesorhizobium sp. CU3; assembly: GCF_006442965.1. Lineage (GTDB taxonomy): Bacteria > Pseudomonadota > Alphaproteobacteria > Rhizobiales > Rhizobiaceae > Mesorhizobium. The sequence continues at coordinate 94,188 of NZ_VFWX01000023.1, forward strand.
AGCAGTCTTCCCGCCAGATAACCGGTGGGGATCGAACCGAAGAGATACGCCAGTGCCAATCCCGCCAAGCCAGCCAGCCAAAAGACCATGCGATTTACCCTTGCTTTCAGACAGACGGCTATGGCGCATTTTGAGAGATTTGCGAAGGTTTCACAGCTTTTGCCCAATCACTTGAGATTCCGCGATTCCGCGGCTTGCCAGATTGTCCGCACTGGGTTCGACTGGCGATGAACTGCCGAACGATCGGAGCGATCCATGGCCAGTGAGACGGCCCAGCCGTTGCAGCCGATACGCGAAATCACCTTCGACTATGCCGGCGCGCGCGCTATCGGCGATGTCGTCGGCAACATGTCCGGCATCGCTATCGACCGCGAGCTCGCCTGGACCGTCTCCGACGAGGGACGGAGCTTCGAGTGCCTGAGGATCGGCGACGCCGGTTTCCGGCTCGAGGAGCAATACAAGCTGGACGACTTCTTCCCCGGCCTGCCCTCCGGCCATGAGGCGGACCTCGAATCCGTCGATGTCTTCGGCGGCAGGCTTTGGCTCTGCGGCTCGCATTGCCGGGTGCGGCGCGAGCCGAAAGTGGTCGGCACGCTCGACCCCGGCTTCAAACGCCGGACGAGCCGGCATCTGCTTGGCTCGATCGAGCTCGGCGGCTCGGGCAAGCCGAAGCGCGGCACCGGCCACGCGCTGCCCTTCACCGGCGATGGCAGCCTGCGCCGCCGCTTGCGCGAGAACGCCTATCTCTCCGGCTTCCTCAACCTGCCGAGCAAGGAGAACGGGCTCGACATCGAAGGCCTCACGCTGATGCAGCGGCGACTGCTGCTCGGCCTGCGCGGCCCCGTCATCGACAGCCACGCGATCGTCGTTTCGCTGCCGCGCAAGGCGGCGCTGCTGCCAGAGGAGGGCAAGCCGCATCTGCACATGCTCGATCTGGGCGGGCTCGGCGTGCGCGATCTCGCCCGCGACGGTGAGGCGGTGCTCATCATCGCCGGCCCTGTGACGGGCGCGGACGGGCCGTTCCGCATCCATCGCTGGCAGCCGTCCGGCGCCGGCCGCATCGAGAAGCCCGAGACGATTTACGAATGGCCGACGAACCACCGGCACCCGGAAGGGCTATGCCCGTACGCGATTGACGGCCGGCCCGGCATCCTCGTCGTCTACGACACGTCGAACAAGGGACCGGGCGCGGCAACGACCGCGACGGCCGACTGGGTCGCCTGAGAAAAGGCGGCGAAGCGGGGGACTGGCATGAGCCCGGATTCTGTCCAGGTAAGCGCTGATAAAAAGACGACGACGACGCGCCAGGGGCTGGGTCTCTGCCTGTCGGGCGGCGGCTATCGGGCCATGCTGTTCCATGCCGGCGTGCTCACGCGCCTCAACGAAGCCGGCCTGCTCGGCGAGCTTAGCATGGTGAGCTCGGTCTCGGGCGGCTCGATCGCCGCCGGGCTGCTTGCGGTCATGTGGCCGCGCTTCATCTTCGCCGATGGCATCGCCACCAATTTCGATATTTATCTCAAAAAGGTAGTGGCGTTCTCGCAGGTCTTTCTCGATCTGCCGTCGGCACTCAAGGGTGTGCTCAACCCGTTTTCGAGCGCGGCACGCGAAGTCGCCGCCGCTTACGAGCGCCATTTGTTCGATGGAACGCGTCCGATGCTGAAGGATCTGACGGATCGCCCCTGGTTTGTGTTCTGCTCCAGCAACCTCAGCACCGGCTCGCTGTTTCGCATGTCGCGCTCCTATATCGCCGATTATCGCATCGGCTACGCCGAGGACGCCGATCTGCCAGTCGCCACCGCGATTGCCGCATCCTCGGCCTTCCCGCCCTACCTGTCGCCGCTGAGGCTCGACCTCAAGCAGTTCCGATGGAGCAACGACAATCTCGACCCCACGGTTGGCCCACCGGTTACGCCTGGCCGCGCCGTGCTGACCGATGGCGGCGTCTACGACAATCACGGCATCGAGCCGGCGCTGAAGCGCTGCCGCTGGCTTCTGGTCAGCGATGCCGGCGCGCCCTGGCACGAATCCAAGTCGAGCTTCGGCAACTGGCTCTCGCAGTTGAGCCGTGTGCTCGACACCAGCGACAACCAGGTGCGCTCGCTGAGGCGGCGCGATCTCATCGGCCGCTTCCAGGCGGCGAAGGATGCCGACGACGGCGCCGCGCCCGATAACACGACCCGCCCCGACCATGCCGCGACGCGCGGGGTCTACTGGTCGATCGCGCCCAAGTCCAACAAGGACATGGCCATGCCGCTGTTCATGCGGACAGCGGCCACCCAGCCGGCCGACATCGGTACCTCGCTGCATTTCCTTGGTGTGCGGGAGACCGTCGATCTGGTCAACTGGGGCTATTGCGTTTCCGACCAGGCAATGCAGGCCTGGTACCAGCCGGCAGTGGCGGCCGGGAAGGCCGCTCCGCTGAAAGCGGGCGATGTATTGCCCGGGCGTTGCGCGAAGGTGTCGAAGGCGACGATGGGTTTGATCGGGATGTAAGGGGCCGAAACTGCTGATTTCGCCCTTTGCAGGGATTGAGCGCTCCACCGCTTTCAACGATCGCCAACGCTTGGCGCAATCCAATCCGGTTCATGCCCTCGCCCGTCCATGCTAACAGGACCCTTTCAACCTCGGGCGGCCTCCCCGCCCCCAGCCAGGACAGGATCGCGAGATGGTGGACAAGGTAGCTCTGGTGACGGCGGGCGGCAGCGGCATGGGAGCGGCGGCGGCGAAGCGGCTGGCGGCCGACGGCTTCAAGGTCGGCGTGCTGTCCTCCTCCGGCAAAGGCGAGGCGCTGGGCAACGAACTGGGCGGCTTCGGCGTTACCGGCTCCAACCAGTCGAACGACGACCTGAAGCGGCTGACCGACGGGGCGCTCGAGCGGTGGGGCCGCATCGACGTCCTGGTCAACAGCGCCGGCCACGGTCCGCGCGCGCAGATCATCGAGATCAGCGACGAGGACTGGCACAAGGGCATCGACACCTATTTCCTCAACGCCGTGCGCCCGACAAGGCTGGTGACGCCGGTGATGCAAAAGCAGAAGGCGGGCGTCATCATCAACATCTCGACCGCCTGGGCCTTCGAGCCGAGCGCGATGTTCCCGACATCGGCCGTGGCCCGCGCCGGGCTTGCCGCCTACACCAAGATCTTCGCCGACACCTACGCCGCCGACAACATCCGTATGAACAATGTGCTGCCCGGCTGGATTGACAGCCTGCCGTCGACCGACCAGCGCCGCGACAGCGTGCCGATGAAACGCTACGGCACGTCGGAAGAGATCGCTGCGACGATTTCCTTCCTGGCTTCGGATGGGGCGGCCTATATCACCGGGCAGAACATACGCGTCGACGGTGGCATCACGCGGGCGGTGTGAGCTATTGCCGCGGCCCGTTAAGGCCGCGTTAGGCTGCCTGCATCCAAGATGGACGGATGAAGGCTGGCGACCCAATCAGTCCTGCGTTTGGGCGACGCGGGTGCGTTGCCGACGCGCCGCCCGCGACGATAGTCCGTGCACCGAAACCCCAAAGAGGCATGGGCCTTCTCCTCGGCCTGGTTGGTGCGGGCGGAATTTTACTGGCCGCTGGCTGCGCCGTTCTTTGGAACTTGCCGCGGATCGAACAGATCAATGCGCAAACTGCGCAGGCAGACCAGAAAATAGTCGCGATCATCAATCAGCCGATCACGCACCTGCCGCGCTCTGGACCGGTATCGGTGTTCTCGCCGGGCTGGTTCCACGAGGGCGCCATCAAGCCCGATTTCAACACCGTCGACATCCGCGCCACGCAGGAATTTCCATATGACGGCCATGTCACCTCGGATGTGACGCCGTCTGAGATGTTCATCGGCAGCGAACTCGAGTTCAACGCGATGACCAAGTATTTCTACGTCGACCGAAATCTGCCGAAGAAACGGCTATCCAGCGGTGAAATGGTCGAGATCAACGGCCTCTACCGAGTCCTCGGGCAAGATGAGCAGGCCATGACCATGCAATGGCTGATGCTTGCCGGCCTGGCTCTGCTCGCGATTTGCCTGGGGGCCGCGCTGCCGATTGCAGTTCGCCGAAATGGCCTTTCGGCGGGCTGAAGAACGGCGTCCTCCAACTCCGCCTGGCCAATCGGCATTCTCTATTGGTTGATCTCAGGCTCGACGAGCTTGGCCAGATTGCGCAGCGATTCCTGCCAGCCGAGATAGCAGGCCTCGGCGGGAATGGCGTCGGGGATGCCGGCCTGGGTTATGTTGATCTCGGTGCCGACCAGGACTTTCTTCAACGTCACGGTCACCTCGATCTGCCCCGGGAGGTTCGGATCGTCGAAGCGGTCGGTGTAGCGCAGCCGCTCGCCGGGAACGAGTTCCAGATACTCGCCGCCGAAGGAATGGCTGTCGCCGGTGGTGAAGTTGCGGAACGACATCTTGAACGAGCCGCCGACCTTGCCTTCGAAGCTGTGCACGGTGCAGGTGAAGCCATTTGGCGGCAGCCACTTCGCCAGCGCATCGGCCTCGATGAAGGCGCGATAGACCTTTTCCGGCTTGGTGGCGAGCACGCGGTGCAGGTGGATGGTGCTGGGCATGTCTTCGGTATCCTCTGTTGTCTCGTTGATCGATGCCCCAAGGACGGGCGGGCTCCAGGCGATCCGACAATGGCTGTCACATTTTTTCGCCCCCTGACCCATGGTCGCCCGATTTGGGATTTGAGCCCTTGCCCGAAGATCGGGGCGTTCGACGACAAAATGCATTCAGCCACGGCATAGTGCCTAATGTTTTTGCATAAATTTAGCAACATTTAGTAAAATTGATGAGGCCTCTCGTTTAAATTGCATTAGAATAACCTTATGATATTCACTTGTGATGATTATTCGATTATCTTTGCATTTTCCGTCTGTACTGTGACATGATTCCTTGAGACGATAATCCAAGAGACAAACTGCTCTGGAATCGATGGCTTAATCACGCGCACCGTCTAAGCCAGAAACCACAAGGAAGGGATGTCCGATGACCACCGTGCTCAACGCCAAGGGCGTTCCCCTTCCCTACACGGCCGCGCCCAGCCACTGGTTCTCCGCCACCGGCTCCGGGCCGGAGCTGCACGGTACGACGGGCAACGATGCCATCTATGGCGACGGCAACGTCAACGTCACCATGTATGGCGGCGCGGGCGACGATTACTATTACCTCTATTCGGCGATCAACCGGGCGGTCGAGCTGCCAGGCGAAGGCATCGATACGATCAACACCTGGATGAGCTACACGTTGCCCGACAATTTCGAGAACCTCGTCGTCACCGGCAACAATCGCTACGCGTTCGGCAACGACCTCGACAACATCATCAAGGGCGGCTCCGGCAGCCAGACCTTTTACGGCGGCAAGGGCGACGACGTGCTGATCGGCGGCGGCGGCGCCGACACCTTCATCATCACCAAGGGCAATGGCAGTGACCTGATCACCGATTTCGGCGCGGATGACACGGTGCGGCTCAACGGCTACGACTTCATGTCCTTCGACGAGGTGAAGGCGCATATGGCGCAGGTAGGCGCCAATGTGCAGCTCGACCTGGGCTCCAGCGAGGTTTTGGTGTTCAACAACACCACCGTCGACAAGTTCCAGCCCAGCCAGTTCGAACTGCCGATCGACAAATCCGGCATGACGCTGTCCTTCAGCGACGACTTCAACACGCTCAGCCTTCACAATGCCCAGGGCGGCACCTGGGACACCAATTTCTGGTGGGGCGCAGCCAACGGCAGCTCGCTCAGCCAGAACAACGAATTGCAATGGTATATCGACGCCAATTACGTGCCGACGAGCTCGGTGCATCCCTTCAGCATCGACAATGGCGTGCTCACCATTACCGCCGCGCAAGCCTCGGCCGACATCAAGCCGCTGATCAACAATTACGACTACACCTCAGGCCTGCTGACCACGCACGACACCTTCTCGCAGACCTACGGCTATTTCGAAATGCGCGCCGACCTGCCGGAAAACGCCGGCGCATGGCCGGCCTTCTGGCTGCTGCCGGAAGACGGCTCATGGCCGCCGGAGCTCGACGTGGTGGAGATGTATGGACAGAGCCCGAATTCGCTGGTGATGACCGCGCACACCAACGAGACGGGACAACACACCAAGGTCGGCTCGACGGTTAACGTCGCGGACACCGACGGCTTCCACACCTATGGCCTGCTTTGGACGCCGGACAAGCTGGTCTGGACCTATGACGGCGTGCAGGTCGCGGAAGCGGCGACGCCGTCCGACATGGACAAGCCGATGTACATGCTGGTCGATCTTGCGATCGGCGGCCAGGCCGGCGCGCCGCCGGATCATCTGGCAACGCCGGCGCAGATGAAGATCGACTATATCCACGCCTATACACTTGACGACCTGCAGCAGAACCATGTGAGCGCGACGGCCGAGCATACGGCCTAGGCGGGCCAGCTCGATGTCTGCGAAACGTGTTCCGACCGGTCAGGCCGGATTGCGGCCGGCGTCCCGGCGCAGCGTGTTTTGGCGCGCTATCGCCGATGCCGGGCTGTTCTCGGCGGTGATCAACGTCCTGCTTCTGGTGATGCCGCTTTACCTGCTGCAGGTCTATGACCGGGTGCTGCCTTCCTCCAGCGGCGAGACGCTGTTCTACCTATCGGCCATCGCGGTCGCCGCGCTGGCCTTGCTTGGCTTCCTCGACGCGGTGCGCGCCATATACATGCAGCGCATCGCTGCGAGCGTCGACCAGGTGCTCGGCGCCGAGACCTTCGCCGCCTCGCTCGGCACTGCAGGGGCGCCGCTCAGCGACCTCGCCTCGGTCTGCGCCTTCCTGCGCTCGCGCGGCGTCGCCGTTCTGTTCGATCTGCCTTTCGCGCCGCTGTTCCTCGCCCTGCTCTATTTCATCCATCCGGTGTTGTTCTGGGTGACGCTGGGCGGTGCTGCGCTGCTCGTGGTGCTGGTGATCGCCAACCAGATCGCCATCGGCCGCAACGATGCGCGGTCGGACGACCGTTCGGCTCTGGCCAGAGAAGCCGAGCAGGCCTTCGAGCGCAATGCCGACACACTGCGCGCCATGGGCATGGTCGAGAATGCCGCGCGGGCCTGGCAGCGGCATGTCGCCGAAGCGCTCGTCCTGCATGACCGTTCGGCGAGCGCCAACGCCGTCTTCAGCGGCGCGTCGCGGGCGCTGCGCATGATGCTGCAACTCGCCATCCTCGGCGCCGGCGCCTGGCTGGTGCTGGCGGGACAGATGACGGCCGGCATGATCTTCGCCTCCTCGCTGGTGTCGGCGCGCGCGCTGCAGCCGCTCGACCAGCTGATCGGCGCCTGGCGGCAGATCGGCGACGCAAGCCGCGCCTGGACGCGGCTGGGGGGCGTGCACGTCGTGCAGCCGCTTGATACGCGCAAGACCACCCTGCCCGACCCTTCGGGCGAAATTGCCGCGCAGGACCTGTTCTACATCGCGCCCAACGCCGCCTTCGGCACCGAGCCGATCCTCAAGCGGCTCAGTTTCGCGGTTCATGCCGGCGAGGCGGTGGCGATCGTTGGGCCGAGTGGCGCCGGCAAATCGACGCTGGCGAAATTGCTGGTCGGCGCCCTGCAGCCCAGCGGCGGCGCGGTACGGATCGACGGCGCCGACCTCAGGAACTGGGACGACGGCCAGCGCGGCCGGCATGTCGGCTATCTGGCGCAGGAGGCCGAGCTGTTCCCCGGCACGATCGGCGAAAACGTCTCCCGCTTCGACGCGGAAGCGGACGATTTGGCGATCGTGGAAGCGGCCAAACGCGCCGGCGCGCATGAGACGATCGTGGCGCTGCGCGACGGTTATCAGACGCAGGTCGGTACGACGCTGTCGGGCGGCGAGCGACAGCGGATCGCGCTGGCGCGTGCGCTCTACGGCAATCCGCGCCTGCTGGTGCTGGACGAGCCCAACACGCATCTCGACGGTGCCGGCGAAGCGACGCTGGAAGCCACACTTGCGGCGGCAAAAGCCGCCGGCGCGACGATGATCGTCATCACCCACCGCCCCGCACTCGCCGCGGCCTGCGACCGGGTGATGCTGCTGCGCGGCGGCATGATCGAGGCTTTTGCTCCGAGCCGCGAAGTATTGCGGCAAGCAGGGGCCAAGAGTGGTGGCGCCGGCACGGTGGTGACCGGCTCGTTTGCGCCGACCATGCGCCCTCAGGCCATCCGCTTCGGGTCTTAGACGATGGCACAAGCCCTTTCCTTCGCCAGCCAACCGCGCACCGATTTCCGCCACACCGCGCTTGCCGGCTATGCGGCGATCGCGCTGTTCGTCGGCGGCTTCGGTTACTGGGCGGCGACCGCGCCGCTCACCGGCGCAGTGATCACGCAAGGCACGATCGCGGCCACCGGCGGCAACATCCTCATCCAGCATCGCGAGGGCGGCATTGTCGACCGGCTGCTGGTCCGCGAAGGTGACCATGTGCGGCAGGGGCAGGACCTCGTCCTGCTCGATCGCACGCCGGCCGAAGCGGACCTCAACCGGCTGACCAGGCAGTCGATGGCGCTGAAGGCCAGTGCGGCGCGACTTGAGGCCGAGCGCGACGGGCTCGCAACGCTTTCGCCGGTCGCCGACGCCCCGCCCGCGCCGTTCAAGCAGGATTTCGAAAAACTGCTTGGCGAACAGAAGAAGGAGTTCGACGCCAGGCTCGCCCGCTTCCGCTCCGAACAGTCGATCCTGGCGCAGCGCGTCGCCATGCATCGCGAGTCGGCGAAGGGGCTGGCCGCGCAACAGCTTGCCATCCAGCAGCAGACCGACATCGTGAAGAAAGAACTTGCCGTCAAGACGGACCTGCTCGACCGAGGGCTGACCGACCGCAACGAATATTCGCAGTTGCTGCGCTCCGAGGCCGACCTCGTCGGCCAGGCCGGCGCGCTGGAGGCCGACCTCGCGGCGACCAACACGCAGATCGTCGAGGCCGAGGCACAGGCCGAGCGCGCCACGACCCAGCGCGTCGAGGAGGCGCTGACCAAGCTGGACGACGTGCGCGCAAACCTTGCCGATATTGGCGAGCAGATCAGGGCGGCCGACGCGGTGCTGAAGCGCACGGCGATCACGGCGCCGACCAACGGCATCGTCGTCTCCTCGACCTATAATTCGAAGGGCAGCGTGGTCGCACCGGGCGAGAAGATAATGGAGATCCTGCCGACATCGTCGGGCCTCACCGTCGACGCCAGGCTGAAGCCGCAGGACATCGACGCGGTGCGCGTCGGCCAGCCGGCCACGCTCAGGCTATCGGCACTCAACGCGCGGCTGACGCCGGAGGTGCCGGCCACGGTGAGCGAGATTTCCGCCGACCGATTGATCGACGAGACGACGAGGCAGGCCTATTTCCGTGCCCGGCTCAAGATCGCGGACAAGCTGCCGCCCGGCGTGACGGCAAAACAGCTCTATCCCGGAACGCCGGTCGAGGCGCATATCAACACCGGCGAGCGCACCTTCCTCGACTATCTGGCGCGGCCGATGCTGGATTCGCTGGCGAGGGCGTTCAGGGAGCGGTAGGCGCCAACTCATCCTCCCAGTTGGCCCCACCATAGAACACACGCAAAACGACCACGCTGTCGTCATTGACGGCAAAGGGCGACCGTCAGTCGCCGTTCGAAGCCAACGATGCGAAGCCCCGGCCTCAGATCATCGCGCCTGGTCCCGCATTCCGAAGCCAGGTCGAGACCAAGGCATAACTGCTCGATGCGCTCGATGAAGCGCATTGCGGTGAGACTGCCGGATGCGTGGCGACCGTGTCGTATATCCAAAGCAAGTCCGCCTCGGTCTCCGCCAGCAGCACGACATGCCGCCGCTTCACACATCCCCCTTGAGCCGGGCGGCATGCCTTGCGCGAATGCCATCAAAGACCTTTTTGGCCGGGATTGTCTGCGACGGGTCCGCCGTCCATTTGTCATAGGCCGGCGCGACTTCCTCGCGCAGCCAGCGCTCTACAGCGGCATCACGTTCCTGCAGTGCGCGAAGGCCGGCGCGGATCACTTCGCTGCTCGTCGCATATGCACCGGACTGGACGAGTTGGTCGATGAAAGCGGCCTGCTCTGCCGGCAGGCTGAAGGTGCGTTTTTCGGTTGCGGACATGGCTGCTCCTGCGAACGGCTGCTCTCTGCAGAGGTATGATTTTATCATACCGCTTGCCGTATTACAGCCGAAATCTGAAACCATTCGCGGAAACGTGGTGCACGTTGGCGCTCGCGCATATCTAGCTGCCACGGCACGACGATAGGACGCTACCGGTGCCAGCGTCTCAGCACGGCATAATTCGGTCCGCTCTACACCCGCCCCGAAACCGCGCCCGGTTTCATCAGCGTCGCCAGCACGATGCCCACGATGATGAAGGCGGCGCCGACCAGGTCGTAATCGTGCAGGCTCTCGCCGAGCAGCAGATAGGCGAGGATGGCGACGAACAGCGTCTGCAGATAGAGCAGCATGCTGGCGCGGCTTGCGCCGAGCGTCTCGACGCTTTTGTTGTAGAGATAATACATCAGGGCGCCGCCGGGGCCGGCCAGATAGGCGAGTGCCAGCAGGCCGTGGAAGTTCATGGCCGAGCGCTCGTCGTTGAAGATTTCCCAGAAATGGAACGGCAGCGCCACCAACGCGCCGGCGCCGAGCAGAAGCACGACCAGCGGCAGCAGCTCGAGGCCGAATTTCGAGCGGCGCAACAGCACAGTGTAGAGCGCCCAGCAGAAGGCGCTGCCGACGATCCACAACTCGCCGGCGTTGAACTTGAGCTGAAGCAGCGCGCTGAGGTCGCCATGCGCGACGATCACCAGCATGCCTACAAGCGCCGCAAAAGCACCAAGCGCCTTCCAGAGCCCGAGCGGCTCGCCGAGCACCAGACGCGCCAGCACCATCGTCATGATCGGTGACATCGCCATGATGATGCCGGCCGTGGTCGCGTCGGTGTCGTTCAAGCCGTGATAGATCATACCCTGGCAGAGCGTCAGGCCGATCGCGCCGACGGCGACGAGTTCCAGCGGCCGCGACTTGAGCAGCGCAAGCATCGCGCCGTGATGGCGATGCACGATCGGCAGCAGGATGGCGCAGGCGAGCGCCAGACGCCAGAAACACAAGCCCCAGGGCGGCATCTCGGGCGCCACCCATTTGGCCGCGATATAGACGCCGGCCGAAAGCAGCCAGCACAGCACGGCGGTGGGATAGCCGCCCAGGGAGGGTATCGAGATAGCGGCAGGTTGCTCCGTCGGATGCGCTATCGGTATCGCCTGCATCGCATGCCCCCGTTCGATGGAACCCAGACACGACGTGCCGGCAGTCTACCTCATATCGCAGTTGTTACCTATCCGTGGCCGGATGCTCTCAGCCAGAGGATCAATGCGGCGTGTCGCCGGCCAAATGCAGAAGGTCCCAGGCCAAGCCGACGCGGCCGTCGAACTCACAAGCGCAGTGTTCGGCTTCGCCGTCGTCCAAGCCGTCGTCGACCAGGGCCTCGATGCTCCGCCGCAGCAAAGCAAGCTGCATGCGCCGCGCATGGCCTCTGTCGGGCTCGCGCATGATGGCGGTGACGTGATAGGCGACGACGGGCTGGCCAAGGCAGGACAGAAGTTCGCCCGACTCGGCCGTCGCGGCTGTGACTGCTTCTTCGATGTTCATTGCGACGCTCCTCATCAAAGATGCTGGGCGCCTCCCCGGCAGATGGCGACGGTTCTCCGCCGCTCCTCATTTGAGCCGTCGTGCTTCTTCGCCCGCGACCAAAATCAGTATCCTCCAGAACTCCAATAAAGGCGACCGGATAGTTAATCGATGGTTAACGAGGATGATCGTGTTTTAGGCGGTCAGTGACCGGGCCTGTTTCGCTCGGCCGACGGCGCCAGGCTCGCGGCGCCGGGCACCGAAACCGGCGCACCGTGAAGCACCCAGTCGGCCGCGATCTGCCCGATCACCGGCGCGAGCTGGATGCCATAGCCGCCGGCGCCGGCGGCGGTGATCAGCGTCGGCTCCGAGGCATCGATCGGCCCGACGAGCGGACGATGGTCCGCCGTGACCGGATAAAGCCCCGCCCAGCCCCGGCCGAGCCGGGCGCCGGGTAGATCGGGCACTCGCTCCAGAAGCAGCTCGGCCAGATCGACCTTGGATTGCTCCTCGCACTGGTCGTTGTAATTGTCGGGATCCTCCGGCGCAGCCGAATTCACCTTGTGGATCTCGGCGATCAATTCGGTTGGCTTTTCATGGCGGAAATTCAGGCCGCTGCCCTCGCCGTTCACGAGGTCCATGACCATCGGCATCGTGTAGCCGAGCGGCTCGTCGAGATGGATGACGACCGCCTCATGCCGTTCGGGCCAGATGTGCAGACGCTGGTCGAAGAGTTCGGCGACCCGAGGCGCCCAGGCGCCACCGGCATTGACCACGACATCGCAGTCTATCGGATCGCCACTGGTCTCCAGCCTGTAACCGCCCGGTTGCCTCGCAACGCCGAGCAGCTTGCGATACTGGCGAATCTCGCCGCCCTTGGCTCGGACAAGGCCCGCCAGGAAATTGCACATTTCGTGCGGATCGAGAAAGCCGTTGTCAGGCCCGAACAGTCCGCCTTCGAGCCCGTCTGGATTGATGTGAGGAACCAGTTCGCTCAGCTGGTCGGCACGGATCAGGCGCGAGCTGAGGCCCGCCTCAGCCTGCATCTCGACCGATTTGGCGAACAGCCCCATCTGCGCTTGCGTGCGCGCAAGCCGAAGATAACCGATGTGGTTGAAGCGAAGCCCCTCGCCCTCCCATTGGCGGAACCGGCGGAAGGAATGAACGCGGAGCATGATCTCGAACGGATCGGTGAATTGCGATCCGACGACGCCGACCGACCTGCCGCTCGAGCCGGAAGCGATCGACTGCGCTTCGAGCACGGTCACGCGCGCGCCCTGCTCGACAAGATTGAGCGCGGTGCAGAGGCCCAACGTGCCGGCGCCGATCACCACGACATGAGGGGGTGCTGTCATCCGTGATCCGCCTCAATCAGGATTGCGCGGCGATCTCGCCCAGCGTCTCGTCGACCGCCTGGAGGATCAAGCCGGCATCAGCCTCGGTCATCGGCGTCGACAGCGCGAACAGGCCGTAGCTCGCGGAAAGCACGCCGCGGCCGAGCAGGCCTTTGTGCAGGGCGTCGGACTTTCGGCGCTCGGCCTGGCCGGGATAGACGGACCGGTAATCCGTCACCGGAAGCGACGTGAAATGGACCTTGAACAGCGAGCCGAGGCCAACACATTGGCCGGCAAGGCCATGCCGCTCGAACGAAGCATTGACGCCTTCGCGCAAGAACGCGCCGAGGCCGTCGAGATGAGCGAAGCTTTGCTTCGTCAGCGCCCGCATCGCGGCAAGTCCAGCGCGCATCGTCACCGGATTGGCGGTGAAGGTGCCGCCATGCGGAAGCGCGGGCTTGCCCGCCGTCGGATCGAACACGGCCATGATGTCGGCGCGGCCACCGACGGCGCCGACCGGAAAGCCGCCGCCGATGATTTTTCCCAACGCCGTTAAGTCGGGCTGGATACCCCACAAGCCTTGCGCGCCCGACCATCCCAGTCGAAACGAGATAACCTCGTCGAAGATGACCAGCGCGCCTGCCGCGTGAGCGATCTCGACCATGGCCTCGAGATAGTCCCGGCGCGCCGGAATGAGGCCGGCGCGGTTGGGCATCGGGTCGATCAGCACGCCCGCGATGCTCTCGCTTTGGGCGGCAAAGACGGCGCGCAACGCCTCGATGTCGTTGAAGGGCACGGCGATCACATCGTCCAGCACGCCGCGCGGCGTGCCCCTGGCATAGGGCGTCGATCTCGGCAGATCGCCCCAATTGGCCGGCGAGGAGTCCAGGCTCACTTCGGCGAAATCGTAGGAGCCGTGATACGCGCCCTCGATCTTGACGATCTTCGGCCGCCCGGTGAAGGCGCGCGCGGCCTTGATGGCCATCATCACGCCCTCGGTGCCGGAGTTGGCGAAGCGGATCTGATCGACCGACGGCAGCCGCTCGACCAGAAGCTCGGCTAGCTCGATCTCGCTCTCCGTCGGGGCGCCAAAGGCGGTGCCGAACGGCATTTGCTCGACCACCGCCGCCGTCACATCGGGCTGCGCATAGCCGTGGATCATCGCGGTGAAATTGTTGATGCAGTCGTAATAGGCATTACCGTCGACGTCCCAGACCCGGCACCCCTCGCCGCGCGCGGCGTAGATCGGGAACGGATCGACGAAGACCGTGGTGCGCGTATTGCCGCCCGGCATCACCCTTCGGGCGCGTTCGAACAGCGTTTTCGATCCGGGCATGGCGTCGGGATAATGCGGCATGGCTCTCACAGGCGGATTGAGGATGGCAGGCAACGCTGCTCTTCGTCGACCTTGCCGCGATCGTAAGGCTCCGTGCCGAATGCGCACAAGCAGCCAGGTGGAGTATCAAAGGAAGCCAAAAGGGCCCTGCCTGCACAACATGAAGCGCCCGGCCGAACCATTCCAGCTACATCTGGTCCTACCAATTTTAGTAAATTCTGATATAAAGCGAGCGTGTTGAGTTGAGAGTAACGCGTATGAGTGACAAGTCGGAGTTCCCGGACAGGGACGTCGAATATCTCAAGCAACGTCGCCAGGTGGGCCTTCATGGCCGCGTTTCGAAGGTGGAGTGCATTCGTTGCGGTCAGCCGTTCGACCCGATACCGGCAGCCGCCAGCCATCTTGGCCTTTGCGACTATTGTTTCGATAAACACTAGTCGAGCGCCACCTCGATCCGGAACCATTTCCCTGGTTAGCGCAATTCGGCAGCCGTGGCTGCCGAGCCCGCCGGCAGTCATGCCTTCGCCGCCCCATTCGAGGCGCGGTTCGGATGCCTGAGATTTGTCGGCGTGATGCCGGCCTGCTGGCGGAAGACGCGACTGAAATGGCCGGCATTGGTGAAGCCGCAGCGATAGGCGATCTCGCCGATGGCGAGGTCGCTGCCTTCGAGCAGCGACTTCGCGTGATGGATTCGCAGCGCCAGATAGGCCGCCATCGGGCCGATGCCGAGTTCGGCGCCGAACAGGCGCTCGAGCTGGCGGCGCGAGGAATTGAGGCGGCCGGCGATCTCGGCGACCGAGAGCGTCTCCTGAAGATTGCTTTCCATCAAAAGCAGCGCCCGCTTCACCGCGCGGCTTTGAGCGGCGGGAAAGAGGTCGCCGACCGGCTGCACGTCGCGGCTGGAGCGGATGCGGTCGAGCACCAGAATCTTCGCCGCCTTCTCCGCCGCCTTGCGCCCAATGAACTGCGAGACGAAATAGCCGGCAAGGTCGGCCGCCCCGGTGCCGCCGGCGCAGGTGGCACGGCCGCGGTCGACTGAATAGAGGCTGTCGGCGTGCGCGTTGACCTCGGGAAATTGCTCGCGGAAATCCTTGATGTGGAACCAGCTGACCGCGGCGCTATAGCCGTCGAGCAGGCCGTAGCGCGCCAGCGTGAAGCTGCCGGTGCAGAGCGCCGTCAGCGGCACGCCCTTCCCGGCCGCGCGCAGCAGAAACGCCTCCTTCTCAGAGCTGAGCGCACGGTTGGTGTCGAGAAGGCCGCCGACCACGACAATGTTGTCGAAATCTTCGGGGTTGCCGATCGCCTTGGTCGGCAAAAGCTCGACGCCGCAGCTAGCGCGGATCGGCAAACCGCGTTCGCCGACGACATCCCAGTCGAATTCGATGCGGCGGCTGCGGTCGCCCTCATCGCCCGCCAGCCGCAGCGTGTCGATGAACAGCGACAGCGGGGAGAGCGTGAAATCGCGCACGAGGAGAAATGCGAAGCGCCTGGCCATTCTCTTTCCCGGGACCGCCCTATCGCGTGGTGTAGGCAGATGATCGCGAACGTTTTGGCACAGGGCTGAACAGAGTGCACGCCAGATGCGGCCGGGAAATGTCGGAGATGAATGCCGGGGCGAGCAATTTCATCACCGGCAGGCCGAGAGCTTCGGCGTGCTCCGCGAGGGCGATTTCGGCGCGCCTGGCTTTTGCGCGACTGCATCTCTCGGCTTCCACCCGGTCAGGAGCAGTTCGCGCGCCCGTGCCAGGCGCAACATCACGGTGCCGATCGGCACGCCCGCCACTTCCGCGATTTCGCCGTAGGACATGTCGATGATCTCGCGCATGACGATGGCTTCGCGCAAAGGCGCCGGCAGTTCGTTGACGGCTTTGCGGATGGCTGCACCTTCCTCGTCGTCCTCGAGCTGGGCGGAGACTGTCTCTGCTACTGGCTCCTGCCTTAGGCGTGACGCCTTCACCTGCTCGCTGCCGGTCAAAGCTGATGGCGCTTTGTGCTGACCGCGACGGTCGAGTTCCGCGTGGCAAATGTTCCTTAGAATTGCGAGCAGCCAGGGCCGGATGGCGCAGCCGCGCCAGCTTGCGAAGTGAAGCCGCGCACGCAGATAGCATTCCTGCACGGCAGCCTCGGCGTCGGCGCGATTTCGCAACAGGAAATAGGCCAACCTGTAAGCATCGTCGAGGCAAGGGAGAGCCGCGTCGCGAAACCGGCGCATGCGCTCGCCGGCCCTGTCGCGGCCGGCTCTGTCATAGGTCGTCATTGGGGTCGTCCAGCGGGGGTAGCTTTACCTGAAACCGGCGCGGTGGTAACAAACGCGCCGATCCCGGTCGTGGACTTTCGCGCCAAGCGTGTGGACTGGGGTGACATGCGCCTGCCTCATCAAAAACGATTGGCGCTCGTTTCATCGCGACTGCTTCACCTTCGACGGGACGGGTCATGCGCCAGGCGCAGCCGACAAATCGCCTTTCGATTTCCCATCACGGCCTGGCCAAAGGGTCGGCATACGAGGCATGGCGCGAAGGCATCTGCCGGGGCTTTTGCCGGCTCGACGTCGGGCCGGCGCAAGACGGTTACATCGATTGCCACAACGAGTTCGTGCTGCTCGACTCGATCGCCATCGCCACGCCGCAAGGCCGTTCGGCGCGTTTTGCACGCACGCGCGACCTGTTGATCGACGGCTGTGACGATTTCGTGCTGATTTCCGCGACGCACGGCAAGGTAAGGGTGACCCAAGGCAGCAATACGATTGATCTGACCGCGGGGCAGATGTGCCTCACCGAAATGAACATCGCCGGCGCGCTGGACCTGAACCAGAGCGGTGGATTTACGACCACGCGGTTCCCGCGACGCCTGCTGCTGCAGGTCGCGCCGTCGGCGGAGGCGCAACTGGCGCGCACGCTCGGACATGACCGTGCCTCGGGCATGATGGTCGAACGTTATTCCGCGCTGTGCAGCGAGATCGGCGGAGAACTCGATCCGCTCGGTCAGAGGACGGCGGCGCAACATCTGGCGGATCTGGTCGGTCACTTCATCGGGACGAGCGCCGAGCAGAAGAGATTGGTCGGGGAAAGCGACATCTCGACCGCGCGGCTGAACCTGATGAAGGCCGATATCCTCAAAAATCTGGACAAAGGCCATCTGACCATCGAGACCGTCGCCAAAGCCAACGGCCTCAGCCCGCGGCAAGCGCAGCGCATGTTCGCATCAACAGGCACGACGTTCAGCGAATTCGTGCTCGAGCAGCGGCTGCTGCTCGCCAGACAGTTGCTGCTGCGGGAGTCCACCCGCCACCGCAAGGTCAGCGACATCGCCTATACGGTCGGCTTCAACGACCTGTCCTACTTCCACAGGACGTTCAAGCGCCGCTTCGGCGTCACGCCCGCGGACATCCAGATGGAGCCTGGCGTGAGGTTGGCGCAGTAGGCGCGTACTTCATCCTCCACTCCCGCAAACGTGATACGCCGCGCCTCTAGCCGCATCACCCCCGCCCCCTACCCTTCTCCCCAGCAAGCTCCGCCGCCGCGCGGACGCCAGCCAGGGAGATGTCGGGTGCTCACACTTACCGTCAACGGACAGTCTCGCGACGTCGACGTGCCGGACGACATGCCGCTGCTTTGGGTGCTGCGCGACCATCTGAGCCTCGTCGGCACGAAATATGGCTGCGGCGTCGCGCAATGCGGGGTGTGCACGGTGCATGTGGCCGGCAAGCCGGTGCGGTCGTGCCAGCTCCTGGTCGGCGATGTCGGCACGCGCCCCATCGTCACCATTGAAGGGATCGGCGCGACCCCGAACGGCGCCAAGCTGCAGCAGGCCTGGATGGAGATTGCGGTGCCGCAATGCGGCTATTGCCAGGCCGGGCAGATCATGTCGGCCACCGCGCTGCTCGACGCCAATCCGCAACCCGACGACGCCGATATCGATGCGGCGATGGCAGGGAATCTTTGCCGCTGCGGCACCTATATCCGCATCCGCCGGGCGATCAAAAACGCCGCCGCCAAATCGGCCTGACCATGAGGAGAGGGCTCGGCATCTTCGTCGCGGTTCTGGTCGTCGTCGCGCTTGGCTTCGCGGGCTGGCTCTATCTTGGCCGCAATCCGCTTGGCTTTGCCGGCGGCTCGACCGTGGCGCTCGCCAGTTACCAGGGCGCCACCGTGACCGGTGCGCCGACTGCGCTTGCCTTCGCCGATCTGGTCAAGCGCGGCGAATATCTTACCCACGCCGCCGACTGCCAGGCCTGCCACACCGCGCCCGGCGGCGCGCCGTTCGCCGGCGGCTTTGCCTTCAACATGCCGTTCGGCACGATCTACTCCACCAACATCACGCCGGACAAGGAAACGGGCATCGGCAATTACAGCGACGCCCAGTTCCTGGCGGCGATGCATCGGGGCATACGCGCCGACGGCGAAAAACTCTATCCCGCGATGCCCTACGCTTCCTACAGCCTGATGACGGACGCCGACGCGCTGGCTATCAAGGCGTATCTGTTCACGCTTACGCCGGTGAAGGCGCCGGCGAAGTCGAACCAATTGTCCTGGCCGTTCAACCAGCGCGGGCTGATCGCGCTCTGGAACGTCGCGTTCAATCCGGACGAGCGCTTCCGCCCCAACACCGGGCAGAGCCCGCAATGGAACCGCGGCGCCTATCTCGCCGAAGCGATGGGCCATTGCGGCGAATGCCACACGCCGCGCAATTTCGCCTTCGCGCTCGACAATCACGACAAGTTCGCCGGCGCGCTGACCGCCGGCTGGCGCGCCTACAACATTTCCAGCGACAAGACCTCCGGCATCGGCGACTGGAGCGACGCCGACCTCTACGCCTATCTCGCGACCGGCCATGCCAACGGCCATGGCGGCGCGGCCGGGCCGATGGGCGAAGCCGCCGACGACAGCCTCAGCTATCTGACGCCGGACGACACGCATGCGCTGGTCGCGTATCTGCGCAGCATCCCGGCCCGGGCAAGCGACCTGCCGCGCACTGTGACGACGGCGGCACCCGCTTCCTACAAGGAGGGAGCGACAGCTCAAGCCAACATGCGCGGCGAGAAAATCTTCGCCGGCGCCTGCGCCTCCTGCCATGACTGGACCGGCGTCAGCCCGGTCACCGGCTTTGCAACGCTGACCGGCGTGCGCGCGGTGAACGACCCCAGCGCCACCAACGTGGCGCAGACCGTGATCAATGGCGTCAGCCGCAAGACCGCCGACGGCAAGATCTTCATGCCGGCCTTCGGCGGAGGCTATTCCGACGACGACATCGCCGCCGTCGCCAACTACGTCACCGCCCGCTTCGGCGCCAAGGGCGCCGATCTGACGGCCAAGGACGTCGCCGCGCTCAAGCAGCAGGCGGCGCAGCAATCGAAGGAGGCTCCCAATGGCTGACTTTGCCCGGTCCGACGCCTATCTCTCGGCACTGCTGCAAGAGGTGCACTCGGTCGGTGCCGCAAGAGCGCCATTCACCATTGGGCGGCGCAGCTTCTTCAAACTGACCGGCGCCGGCGTCGCCGGGCTGGTGCTTGGCTTCCACCTTGGCGACACGGCCTTTGCGGCCGAGCCGGCCAATGGCAACGACGCCGCGAACCAGGCGATGAACGCCTTCATCCGCATCGCGCCGGACAACACCATCACCATCTATTCGAAATGCCCGGAGATCGGCCAAGGAATAAAAACGTCGTTCGGCGTGATCATCGCCGAGGAGCTCGATGCCGACTGGGCCCATGTCGTGATGGAGCAGGCCGACATCAATCCGAAAGTCTATGGCAGCCAGGGCGCCGGCGGTTCGACCTCGATCCCGCGCGCCTGGAACCAGTTGCGCCAGGCGGGCGCCGGCGCCAAGGCGATGCTGGTTGCCGCGGCAGCGCAGGCGTGGTCGGGCGACCCGTCGCAGATCACCACGCGGGATTCGGTGCTGACGCACACCGCGAGCGGTCGCTCCGCAACCTATGGATCGCTTGCCGCGGCGGCAGCGAAAATGCCGGTGCCGGATCCGAAGAGCCTGAAGCTGAAGACTCGGGCCGAGTACCGGCTGATCGGCAAGCGCTATCGCGGCGTCGACGATCCCAAAGTGGTCAGCGGCCAGCCGCTGTTCGGCATCGATGTCCAGCGCCCCGGCATGGTCTATGCTACCTACACCAAATGTCCCGCGGCGGGCGGCAAGGTGAAATCCTTCAACGCCGACGAGATCAAGCGTCAGCCCGGCGTGCTCGACGCCTTCGCCATCGAGGGCACGGGGCTTGTGGTTGAAGTGATGCCGGGTGTGGCCATCATCGCCAGGGACACCTGGAGCGCCTTTCAGGCACGGGAAAAACTCCGGGTCGACTGGGATCTCGGCGAAGCTTCGACGGACTCCACTTCGCACTTCTCGGCGCTGGCGAAGGAGGTCGCGGCGAGTTTCCCGCAGAAGGCTGACGACAATGTCGGCGACGTCGATAAGTCGTTCGCCAATGCCGCGAAAACCGTCGAGGCCTATTACGAATATCCCTTCGCCGCGCATGTGCCGCTGGAGCCGATGAACACCACGGCGCACTGGCATGACGGGATCATGGAGCTATGGGTGCCGACGCAGCAACCCGACCGCGGCCTACCGCTGATCGGCAAGGTGGCCGGGGTGGTCCCGGAGAAGGTCGTGATGCACCAGACCCGCGTCGGCGGCGGCTTTGGGAGGCGGTTGGTCAACGACTATGCCTGCGAGGCGGCGGCCATCGCGCTCAAGGTCGACGCGCCGGTCAAGCTGCAATGGAGCCGCGAGGACGATTTCGCCCACGATTTCTACCGGCCCGCCGGCTACCACCAGTTCAAGGGTGCGATCGACCGGGGTGGCCGGCTCGATGCCTGGCAGGAGCATTTCATCACCTTCACCGCCGACGGCAAGAAGGAAGCCTCGGGCGCCAACCTGACCGACAATCTGCGCTACTCGATCAAGGCGCCTAACCTGCGCCGCGGCAAGACGATGTTTCCGCTGAAAATCCCGACCGGCGCCTGGCGCGCGCCGGGCGACAACGCGCAGGTCTTTGCCGCGCAGAGCTTCATGCATGAATTGTCGCTCGCTTCGGGGCGCGACCATGTCGAGTTCTTGCTCGACGCGGTGAACCGTGACGTGCCCGAGCTCGCGCCCAAGGATGCAAGCGTCAATTTCAGCCCCAAGCGCGCCACCGACGTCATCAAAATGTGCGCCGACAAGGCCGGCTGGGGCAAGACTTTGCCCAAGGGCAGCGGCCTGGGCTTGGCCTGGTGCTATTCGCATGCTGGCCATGTCGCGCAGGCCGTCGAACTCAGCGTCGATGCCGACAAGAGCATCAGGATCGCGCGCATCGTCGTAGTGCTCGATGTCGGACCGATCATCAACATGGCAGGCTCCGAGGCACAGGCTCAAGGCGCATCCACCGACGCGTTGTCGACGGCGATGGGCCTCAAGATCACCATCGAGAACGGCCGCATCCGCGAGCAGAACTACAATTCCTATCCAATCCTGCGCATGCCGTTCGCGCCGATGAACATCGACGCCTATTTCATCCAGTCGGACAATCCGCCGACCGGCATGGGCGAACCGGCCTTCCCGGCGCTGGCGCCGGCCCTGGGCAACGCCATCTTCGCCGCCACCGGCGAGCGCGTGCGCAAGCTGCCGCTACGAGACCTCGGTTACTCGCTGGCTGCCTGACGGACTGATGTTTCCGTTACGCGATGACGCAATGTCGCGCCTGAGCATTTTAGCTATCCTGAATATACGGCGAACCCTGTTCGCCGGGCCGGCGTCGGGTTAGCTCCCAACAGGCAACGGGCGCCGGCCACCTGGGCGCCATCTAGTCTAGGAGGCGAGGAAACGCCAATCGTCAGGCGAGGAAAGGGCGTCGAGCCTACTTCCCACGCCGCTCTTCCGGTCGTGAGCCACTCCCCCACAGCGCGCGCTGCAGAAGGTTGCGTTTCTTCCTGCGCGGCGCAAGCTCGATGTCGCTGACCAGGCGGGCGCCGCCCTTGCAGCGTTCCAGCGTGATCTTGCGGGTGTGAAAAGCTTCGAGCTCGGCGCGGTGGGCGACGCTGACGATGGTGACCTTTGGCAATTCGCGGATCAGCGTCTGCATCATCTGGTCCTGGCTCTGTTCGTCCAGCGCCGAGGTCGCCTCGTCGAGGACGACAATGTCGGGGGCGTGCAGCAAAAGCCGCGCGAAGGCCAGCCGCTGCTTCTCGCCGCCGGACAGCGTCTGATCCCAGGGCGCCGTCTCCTCCAGCCGGTTCTTCAGATAGCCGAGACCGACCTTGTCAAGGGCGGCCGCGATCTCGGCCTTCTTCCAGTTGTTGGCGGCAGCGGGATAGGCGGTGGCGCGTCGCAGCGTGCCGGACGGCACATAGGGCCGCTGCGGCAGCATGAAGAGCCGCTTGTCGGGGTGGAAGTTGACGCTGCCGCTACCCCAGGGCCACAGGCCCGCGATAGCGCGCACCAGCGTCGACTTGCCGGAGCCGGATTCGCCCGAGACCAGCACGCGCTCGCCCGGTTCCACCACCACCTCGGTCTCCTTCACCACCGAGGTGCCGTCGTCGAGCGTCACGGAGAGATCGTCGAGGGAAAGCATGGCGTGGCCCATGGTCTCGCCATGCTTGATGCGGCCGAGGTCGTGCGACTGCTCGGCGCGCTCCAGTCCGTCGAGCGACACCATCAGCGAGGCGATGCGATGCGCCGACGCATTCCAGTCGGCGAGCCGCGGATAATTGTCGACCAGCCAACCGAAGGCGCCCTGCACGATGGCGAAAGCGGACGCCGCCTGCATCACTTCGCCGAGCGTCATCGAGCCTTCGAGGAACTTTGGCGCGCACAAAAGCACGGGCACTACCGGCGCGAACAGGCTGGAGCTTTGCGAGACGAGCGCCGTTCGCATGTATTGGCCGGTCAGGCGCGCCCAGCGCTGCAGCACACCGCCAAAGGTGCGGTCGATGCCGGCGTTTTCCTCGTCCTCGCCGCCGAGCAGCGCGATGCTCTCGCCGTTTTCGCGCACGCGCGTCAACACGTAGCGGAATTCGGCTTCCGACTGGTTCTTGTCCTCGGAGAGCTGCACGAAGCGGCGGCCGATGAGGAACATCGAGGTCGAGGTGACCGCGGCATAGATCATCGCGGTGACGACGAGGAATCCGGGCACGGTGACGGTCGTGCCGCCCAGCGTGAAAGTGAGCGAGCCGCCGATCGTCCACAAGACGACGATGAAGGTCGAGGCCGACAGGAAGGCGACGGTGACGCCGGCGACGAAGTCGACCGGTGACTCGGTTGCCACGCGCAGATCCTCCGAGATACGCGCCTCGGGATTGGCATGGTCGCCCTTGACGAGGTTGAGCTGGTAATAGCGGCCGTGGTCCAGCCAGCGCCCGATGGTCGCGGTGGTGAGCCAGGAGCGCCAGCGCCGCTGCATGGTCATGCGCATATAGACCTGCGCCACGACCAGGCTGATGCTGCCGGCGACCAATGGCAGGAAGACGGCGCTCAGCCAGTAGACGGTTTGGGCGTCGCGGCCCTCAATGGCGTCGAAGATGGCGCGGTTCCATCGATTGATGCCGTATTGGAAGCCGACATTGGCGACGATCATGACGAGAAGCCCGATGGTCAGAGGCCAGGCGAGCCTGTCGCCATGCCGGCCCCAATAGCCGCGCCCACTGATCCAGAAGCGCCTGGTCAGATATTTCTTGCGCGCTTTCTCGGCCGCCTCGCGCGATAGCCGCCGGTCGGGCTCGACGGGATCGGGTAGCGGCGCTTGGCGGACGGCCGGATCGGCCGCCGCTTCGACCACCGGCGCCTTGGCACGAGGCTTCGGCTTCAGCTTCGGCTCGGCATCCTCGGACAATCCATTGCCCGGTGCTGGTTCGCCAAGCGACGGCTGGGCCTTGGGCGATTTTCGGCTCGGCGGTGCCTTAGGAACCGATGGCTTTTGACCCGGGGGCTTCTGGCCCCCGACCCCTTCGCTTGAAATCTTGCGCTTAGGTGCATGCTGGCGCGCGACCTTGGGGCGCGGCTTCCCTGCGCCATGCGGCTTCGCGCCGCCGGCCGGCTTGGGTCTGGATTTCGCCTCCGACATACGCCCCGACAACGGCTTCGAAATCGAAAGGTTTCACAGACAGGCGCTCATAGAAGCGTGATGCAGACGTCATCGCGCATTCGGTCACCGATCAGGCGGCGTTCCCGTTGCGGGAACCGGCCAAGGAGGCCGGCTTGAAAAAGGCCTCGGCTGCGGACTTTTCGACCGCTTCGAAGGCAAGCGCATCGCGCATGGGAAGCGCCGGCGAGAACAGGTAGCCCTGCGCGATCATGCAGCCCAGCGAGCGCAGGATCATGCGGTCGGCGTCGGTCTCGACGCCCTCGGCCATAACCTCGATGCCAAGCGTACGCCCGAGGCCGATGACCGCCTCGACTACGGCCTGGTCCTCCACAGACTTGGCCAGGTCGCGGACGAAATCCTTGTCGATCTTGATCTTGCGGATGCGGCTATCCTTCAGCGACACCAGCGTCGAGAAGCCGGTGCCGAAATCGTCTAAAACAATCGAGATGCCGGCATCCGCCAGGCGTCCCACCTTCTCGTCGACCCGGTCGCGATCGACCGGCGCTTCTTCGGTGATCTCGATCTCGAGCATGGCTGCGGGCACGCCCCTCGCCTCGAGGCCGTCGAGGATCATGTCGTCGACATTGCCGGCTTCGAGCTCGCGCGGCGACAGGTTCATCGCCACCCGGACGTCGTGGCGCCCGCTCTTCGCCAGTTCCGCGATCATGGCGCAGCAATTGAAGAATACCGTCTCTGTCAGCAACGACAGAAGGCCGGTTTCGCGCGCGGCGGTGACGATCTCGGGCGGGGAAATCGCGCCATGCATGCCATGCTGCCAGCGCAGCAGCGCCTCGAAGCCGATGACGGCATCGGTATCGAGGCGCACCACTGGCTGGAACCAGCAGCACAGCGCGCCGGTCTCGATGGCGCCGCGCAAGTCGCGCTCGATGCATTGCTTGCGTTCGAGCGCTCGATCGAGCCCGGCATCGAACATGTAGTGTTCGTTCCTGCCGCCGCGCTTGGCCGCATAAAGCGCGAAATCGGCCTTCAACAGCATCTCGGTCAGTCGTGGCTTTTCCGACACATAAATGCCGATCGAGGCGCCAACGCGCACCGACTTCAACGCCGGGTCCGGAGTCGCGACCGCCGCGATGATCGCCGAGGCGAGCTCTCCGGTGGGTTGCGGTGAGCTGCCCTTGGGGAAGAGAAGCACGAACTCGTCGCCACCGATGCGCGCGATCGTCGCGCCCGCTGGCGCATGATCCTCTATCCGGCGCGCAACCTTGACAAGCAGCTCATCGCCGATGGTGTGGCCATAGGTGTCGTTGACGGATTTGAAGCCGTCGAGGTCGATCAGCATGGTCACGAACGGGCCGTCGGAAAGTCCGAGCCGGCCAATGGCTTGCTCGAGCCCATGCCGGTTGAGCAGGCTGGTCAGCGGATCGCGTCTGGCGTTCAGTTGCATCTCGGCAGCGAACTCGCTGGCTTCGTGTTTGAGGCGGCTCGTTTCGCAAAAGCGCGCCTGTCCGATCAGCGCGCTTCGGATCATGCCGGCGAGGAACATCAGAATCGTGAAGGCGAGCACGTAATTCTCGACGCCGCCCTTGGCCAGCACGCAGCCGGCGGCGATGAGAAGCGGCAGCGTGACGAAATTGATCGAGGTGGGCGCATAGGACGCGCCGTAGGTAACCGACCCGGCCGAGGTGCCGGCCAGCACGATCAGATAGAGCGGCGCCTGGGGTGTGGTGTAGCCATGGGTCAGCACGGCGAGAAAAGACCAGACGACGCCCGATGCCAGCGCCAGCGCGCCGTACAGCGAAAGCCGGCCGCCGGCCGCCCGCGGGCTGCCGGCCACGCTGTCAGATTGGGTCGCCGCAAGCGCGACGCGCGCGGCATTGATCAAGCCGATAGCGGCAAACCACAGAACCGCGCCAAGGCCCCCGCCCGAAAGCAGCTGCACGGCCAAGACCAAAGCCGAGAGCACGGTGCCGACAGGCATCGAAATGAAGATGCCGCCGCGCAGATCGGCAAGCTGATCGCGGAAGATCCCGGCTTGCACGGCCTCGCTCTGCCCCCGGGGATGGGGAGCCGCAACCAGCCGCTCACGGTATCTCGCCATGGTCCAGTAGTTAGGCGAGCGGAATGAAAATCGTGTTAAGGGTTTCAGAAGTTTACATCGTTTTTCGGCGCTTCAACACTTCGTGTTTTCTATCGATGCGCTTTGCGCCTTCAGAAGATTGGCAAAAGGCTGGCCGCATAGTCTTTGCCGCGGATAGCTCGCGATAATGTGTATGGTCGCGTTCCGAGACTTCCCCTATCAACAACGCAGCCATTGCCGATAGCTCCCGGGCAGCCCCGTCCGGGAAATGATGTTTTGACGCTTTAGCGGGAGGATGAGGGGGTCGCCGAGCTGTCCACTGATCCGCCGAGCAGCGGACCAGGCGATCGAGATTTCAAGGACAAGGGCCTTCCAGCGCCGAGCAACAGCGCGCCGCAAGCTTTTCGTCCGTTCCAACATCTTCACTTTGGCAATCAACGCGGACCACTCAACGGGGCTTGGTCGAATGTCGTTCTTTGTTTTTGCGCTCGCCTTCGCATTCATTCTCTGGCGGCAACTGGGCAAGAGCACGCGCCCGGGAAAAGCCGTTCGATCGGAAGCCGAGCGGCCTTCAGCATTGGCCAGGCTTGCCAACGACGACGTCGAGGAGGCCGTTGAAAATGTCGCCGGGCTGGTCTCGAACCTGTTCGGCGACAAGGGTCGGGACTTCATCGAGCAGGCCGTCAGCCGGGCGATCCAGGATCCCAGGACCGAGG
>NZ_VFWX01000024.1 GCF_006442965.1 Mesorhizobium sp. CU3
TGCAATGATCCGAAACAACGAACCTTGGAATCCAAACAGGTTCTGACAAACACAGTTGCTCATCCGTCTCGGCGCTAACGCGCCGATCCACCTTCCCCCACAAGGGGGGGAAGGAAAGGCTCACGCCAGCCCCCTCAGCTTCGCCTTGACCTCGAGAAAATCGCGCCAAGCCAGCTTCTTGTGCGCCGGCGTCCGCAAGAGATAGGCCGGGTGCAGCGTCGGCATCGCCGGAATGGCGGTGCCGGATGCCGTCGTGTGCACCCGCCAGTTGCCGCGCAGCCTGAGGATACCTTCGGTCGTGTTGAGCAGCGTCTTGGCCGACGGCCCGCCGAGATTGACCAGCACCTTTGGATTGACCAACTCGATCTGCCTTTCGATGAACGGCCGGCAGATTTCGGTCTCGTGCGGCGTCGGCGTACGGTTGCCCGGCGGCCGCCAGGGAATGATGTTGGCGATATAGGCCGAGCTGCGGTCGAGGCCGATCGCGGCAAGCATGCGGTCGAGCAGACGGCCCGAGCGGCCGACGAAGGGCAGGCCTTCAAGATCCTCGTCGCGGCCGGGCGCCTCGCCGACCAACATGAGGTCGGCATTGGGATTGCCGTCGGCGAAGACCAGGTTCTTGGCGGTGAATTTGAGGTTGCAGCCGTCGAATGCGGCCATGTGCTGGCGCAACTCGTCAAGCGTCGCGGCACTTGCCGCCAGTTGCCTGGCCAGCAGCGCCTGCGCCTCGTCGGGAACGGCGGCGGTCGCCGGCATGCGCGTCGGCGCGTCCGGGACGCTGCTGGCATCGATACCGGATGGCGGCGCTGGCGGGTTGGGTGTCTCGGCTCGCGCCGGCGCCTGCTCGGGTGCCGGGCGGCTATCTTCGCGGCGCGGCGCTGCGGCCGCGCGCTCGGCGGGATTGCGTTCGCCCGGCCCGCGCACAGCCGGCCTTGCCGCCGGTTCGGCAAAGCGGTTGATCGGCGCGTCCTCGAGCGCGTCGTCTACGCCGGCGCTGGCATAGAAGGCAAGCAGCTCGGCGATCTCGGCTGGGATGCTGGGGGAGGCGGCAGTCATGGCGCCACCATGGTCGGCGCTGCGCCGATTTGCAACCTACTAGCCCGTCGGAATCCTCGGATCCTGCACGATGTAAAAGGTCCAGCGAGGTGTGTAGTCGGTGATCAGGAAATCGAAGGTCGCCGTCTTCAGCGGGTCGACCTTGCCGTTCTTGAACAGCAACTGGTCATATGGCTCGAACCGCCGGTCGAAATCGGCGAAATTGCTCGACCAGATGTTGTCTGGCGTCTTGTTGCGCTGGTCGAAGGACAGGCCGTCGCCGAACACGCTCGGCTGGTCGAGGATTTCCTGCAGCTCGAACTGGAACTCCACCCAGGGCAGGGCGCTGTTGTTCAGTACATCGATGCGCATATACATTACGCCGTTGGCGACTTCGCCGGCCTTGCCGAAGGGCTCGATCGGCTTGGTAGCGCGGATGGTCAGCGTCACCGGCGTCGCCGTGTTCAGCTCCTCCTTGATGACCAGCGGGTCTTCCTTGGTTCCGATGCCGGACACGCCGGTGATGCGGAAGCCGCCGAGCTCATCAGAGAAGGAATAGGCACCGGTCGGCCAGACTTTCTGCGGATCGGCCTGCGCAGGTAGGGTCAGAAAGAGGACCGGAAGAACCGCGCGCCAAGCCATGCCGGGCGTGAAGGATAAGCGCTTCGATGGAAAGCCGGACGGCTCTGGACTGCGCATGGCGTGAAGTATTGCCGATAACCAAGCCGCCGAACAATTAAAAACATGCGCTCGCGGTCTGGCCTTCCAACCGGTCGGCCCTGGTCCATGCCTGGCCAGGAGACCATTTCGTAGGAAAACCGCGACTTTTTGTCGAAATCGGCGTTGTCACGTCAGCGCCGGTTTCGCGTCGCGAATTGATGCGCTATGCAGCGCATGAGCCAGCACAATGCGAGAATGCGGCAAGCCAACGAGGGGTCGATGAGCGATATCGAACGCGAAAGCATGGAATTCGACGTGGTGATCGTCGGCGCCGGTCCCGCCGGCCTTGCCGCCGCCATCCGTCTGAAGCAGCTCAACCCCGACCTGTCCGTCGTCGTCCTGGAAAAGGGCGGCGAGGTCGGCGCCCATATCCTGTCGGGCGCCGTCGTCGATCCGATCGGCATTGACCGCCTGCTGCCCGGCTGGCGCGAGGAAAGCGACCATCCGTTCAAGACGCCGGTCACCGCCGACCATTTCCTGGTGCTCGGGCCGGCCGGCTCGTTCCGCCTGCCCAATTTCCTGATGCCGCCGCTGATGAACAATCACGGCAATTACATCGTCTCGCTCGGCAATGTCTGCCGCTGGCTGGCGACCAAGGCCGAGGCGCTCGGCGTCGAGATCTATCCGGGCTTCGCCGCGGCGAGCCTGGTCTACAACGAGGCCGGCGCCGTCACCGGCGTCATCACCGGCGACATGGGCGTCGAGAAGGATGGAACGCATGGCCCGGCCTACGCGCCCGGCATGGCGCTGATGGGGAAATATGTGCTGATCGGCGAAGGCGCGCGGGGTTCGCTCGCCAAGCAACTGATCGCCAAATACCAGCTGGCCGACGGCCGCGAGCCGGCGAAATTCGGCATCGGCCTCAAGGAGCTCTGGCAAGTCAAGCCGGAGAACCACAAGTTGGGCCTCGTGCAGCATTCCTTCGGCTGGCCGCTCGACATGAAGACCGGCGGCGGCTCCTTCCTCTACCACCTCGAAGACAACCAGGTGGCAGTCGGCTTCGTGCTGCACCTCAACTACAAGAATCCCTATCTTTCGCCCTTCGAGGAATTCCAGCGCTTCAAGACGCATCCGGCGATCGCCGGCACCTTCGAGGGCGCCAAGCGCATCGGCTACGGCGCGCGCGCCATCACCGAGGGCGGCTGGCAGTCGGTGCCGAAGCTCTCGTTCCCGGGCGGCGTGCTGATGGGTTGCTCGGCCGGCTTCGTCAACGTGCCGCGCATCAAGGGCTCGCACAATGCGGTACTGTCCGGCATGCTTGCCGCCGAGCATGTTGCTGAAGCCATCGGCGCCGGCCGCGCCAATGACGAGCTCGCTTCCTATGAGGAAGCCTGGCGCGGCAGCGACATCGGCAAGGACCTGAAGAAGGTGCGCAACGTCAAGCCGCTCTGGTCGCGCTTCGGCACCATCGTCGGCGTCGGCATCGGTGGTCTCGACATGTGGCTGAACACGCTGTTCGGCTTCTCGCCCTTCGGCACGTTGAAGCACGGCAAGGCCGACTATGCGGCGCTTGAGCCGGCATCGAAGCATAGCAAGATCGCCTATCCGAAGCCGGACGGCGTGCTGACCTTCGACCGTCTCTCCTCGGTGTTTTTGTCCAACACCAACCACGAGGAAAACGAGCCGACCCACCTGGTCGTCGGCGACATGGCGCTGCAGCAGCGCTCCGAGCACGACGTCTTTGCCGGGCCGTCGACCCGCTATTGCCCGGCCGGCGTCTATGAGTGGGTGGACAAGGACGGCAACGCCGCCGCCGATCCGTCGGCCAAGGATGTGCGCTTCGTCATCAACGCGCAGAACTGCGTCCACTGCAAGACCTGCGACATCAAGGACCCGAACCAGAACATCAACTGGGTGCCGCCACAAGGCGGCGAAGGCCCGGTCTACCAGGGCATGTAGGCGGCACTGCGAAATGGGCCGTCTCGAACGCCGTCAGGAAAATGCCGGCGAAGGCCCGGTCTCACCAGGGCATGTAGGCGGCACTACCAAACCGGGCCGTCTCGACCGCCGTTAGATGACCATTCCGCGGTTTCTGTCCCGCGGCCCGTTAACGGCGTCAGGTGCTCAAGCTTGAAATTGCAGCTGGCTTATAGTTCCTTCTCTGCGGATAGGGAGCAAGTGGCCATGCGCCTGGCGGTTCTTACATGCCTCGTCATGCTCGGCGGCCTTTGTGGCGTCGCTCCGGAGGCCTTAGCCGGCACCAAGGTGGTGGTCACGACGCGCAGCTACGACATCGCCGGCACGACGGGCGCCGCCCTGGTCGAGGCGATGAACCGCCAAGGCCCCAAGCACGGCTTCATGACCCGCGCCATCGCCGACACCGCCTATGCGGTGAACTGGAACCTCGACGTGGATCGCGACGGCGGCGTCTGCAGATTGCGGGGCGCCGAAGGAACGATGGAACTCACCTACACCTTTCCCCGCCTGGCTTCGCCGCCGACAGCCAGGCTCGAGCGGCGCTGGCGGCGCTTCCTCGCCGGCGTCTACGCTCACGAGCACCATCACGGCCGCATTGCCAAGGCCATGATGCGCGCCACCGAAAGATCCATTGCCGGCTTGGCGCTTCCCGACAACTGGTTCTGCACCGCCACCCATCGCGAAGCCAGGCGCCGGATCGACGCCGTCTACGCGCAATATGAAGCGAAACAGAACGCCTTTGATGCACGCGAGCATCGCGACGGCGGCCATGTCGACCATCTTGTTCACGCGTTGATCGGGAAGAACTGAGAGGCGTTAAAGCAGTTCCAGGAAAAGTGTGATCGGTTTTCCGCCCGGAACTGCGTAAAAACAAAGAGATAGAGCGGTTCGCCGTTTCCGTGAAATGGTGAAACGCTCTAGTCAACCGCGCGGCTTGCCGACCGCCTCGTTGGCGGCCAGCGCCGATTGATGCTCCTCTTCGGGCGGCTTGTCGTCCGGCCGCAGTGTGAACTCGACCAGCACCGGCAGGTGGTCGGAGCCGGAGTCTTCCAGCCGGGTCGACGACAGGATCGTCACGCCGCCCTTGCTGAACACCTGGTCGATCGGCAGTCCGGCATAGCGTCGCAGGAAATCGGGCAGCGTGCGGTGGATCCAGGTCGGGCCGGCCGACGGCATCGGCGTCAGCCCGCCGAGCCGCGCCACACGCCGCACCGCGGCGCTCCACGGCACAGCGTTGCAGTCGCCGGCCATGATCGCGGTTTCGCCAAGTGCCGCCAGCGGCTGCGCCAGCTCGCCGATCTGCCAGTACTGCTCCCTCGGCCACGGCCAACTCAGATGGATCGCCGCGACATCGACGGGAACGCCGCCGAAGTCGATCGTGGCGGTCGCCATCGCCCCGCGCGGTTCGCAATGCGGCGCCGTGCCGGCGGCAAACGGCCGGCGCGACAGGAGCGCCACGCCGAAAACGCCGTTGGGGTAGTCGCACAGGATGCGATAGGGGTAGGCGTCCTTGATATAGCCGAGCTCCGTCGCCCACATCCCCGACACTTCGTCGAGCGTGATGACGTCGGGATTGGTGCGGCCGATCAGCGACAGCACTTTCTTCGGCGTCGGATTGTTGAAGCGCAAATTCATCTGCAGCAGGCTGTAGACGATGCGGTCGGCGGGTTTGGCGACCGCTTCCTGCGACGGCAATCTGGGCAGTGCGCTCATCGTGGTGACGAAGCAGCAGACGGCGAAGATCAGCGCCGCGACCGCCTGCAGCCGGTAGGAGCCGGCAAGCAGCGGCAGCGCCAGAAGCACCGTCAGCACGCTCAGATGCATGCGGAAATGCGAGAAGGAATCAAAAGCCGGATGCAGCGCGCCGAAAAAGCCGGCGAGCAGCGCGGCCGAGCACGCCATCGTCGCCAGGAATGTCAGTTGAGCCATCATGCTCGAGCGCGCACCGCCTGTTGTCATCCTGTTGCCCCGGCAATCCGTCCGGATCGCTTATCGGCCAAATTGCGGCTCAAGCAAGACTACCGATCGCCTCGCCGGCATCGGCAGCGTTGAGCAGCCTACTGGAAGGCCGTCTCGGAAAAACTTCTGAGCTTGCGCGAATGCAGCCGCTCCATCGGCATTTCGGCGAGCTTTTCCATCGCCCTGATGCCTATGGTGAGATGCTGCGCCACCTGCCGCTTGTAGAACTCGGTCGCCATGCCGGGCAGCTTCAATTCGCCATGCAGCGGCTTGTCGGAGACGCACAGCAGCGTGCCGTAGGGCACGCGGAAGCGAAAGCCGTTGGCGGCGATGGTGGCCGATTCCATGTCGAGCGCGATGGCGCGCGATTGCGACAGCCGTTGCACCGGGCCGCGCTGGTCGCGCAGCTCCCAGTTGCGGTTGTCGATGGTAGCAACGGTGCCGGTGCGCATGATGCGCTTCAGATCATAGCCGGAAAGGCCCGTCACCTCGGCGACGGCCTCCTGCAAGGCCACCTGGATCTCGGCCAGCGGCGGGATCGGCACCCAGACCGGCAAATCGTCGTCCAGCACATGGTCCTCGCGCACATAGGCATGCGCCAGCACATAGTCGCCCAGCGCCTGCGTGTTGCGCAGCCCGGCGCAGTGGCCGAGCATCAGCCAGGCATGCGGCCGCAGCACCGCGATATGGTCGGTGATCGTCTTGGCGTTGGACGGGCCGACTCCGATATTGACCATGGTGATGCCGCCATGGCCGGGCTTCTTCAAATGATAGGCCGGCATCTGCGGAAGCCGCGGCGGCGGCGCGCCTTCGCTCGGTGCGGTTGCGCCTGCCTTGGTCACCACATTGCCCGGTTCGACGAATTCCGAGTAACCGCCACCGCCCTTTGCCATCAGGTCGCGGGCCCGCGCCACGAACTCGTCGATGTAGAACTGGTAGTTGGTGAACAGCACGAAATTCTGGAAATGCTGCGGGCTGGTCGCTGTGTAATGCGTCATGCGGTGCAGCGAATAATCGATGCGCTGCGCGGTGAACGGCGCCAGCGGCCGCGGCTCGCCGAACGCCACTTCGAAAGTACCGTTGGCGATCTGGTCGTCGGTGCCGTCGAGGTCCGGCACGTCGAACAGGTCACGGATCGGCCGCTTGATGCGCTCGGCCGCCGCGCCGTCGACATAGGTGCCTTCAAGGAAGGCGAAATGCAGCGGGATCGGCGTGGTCGATTCCGACACAGTCACCGTCACGCCGTGGTTGCGCATGATGAGGCGAAGCTGCTCGATCAGGTAATTCTCGAACAGCAGCGGCTGGGTGATCGTGGTCGAAAAATTGCCCGGCGTCGGCATGTGGCCGTAGGCCTGGCGGGAATCGACCTGGCTGAACGAGGTCGTGGTGACGCTGATCTGCGGGTAGAAGGCCCGGTAGCGCTTGCTCTCATCGCCGCCCGCGGCAAGGGCCGCGAAGGAGTCGCGCAGGAATTTGGTGTTGCGGTCGTAGAGCGTTTGCAGTGCCGCGACGGCCTTTTTGGCGTCGTGGAAATCCTGCCTGCCGAAAGGCTCCGGCATGACGACCGATTCGATGGCTTGGGGATAGATTCGCTTTTCCATGGCTCAATATAGAGATTTGGAAGAGCGGTTGGGAGAGGGAGACGGAGCCGCGAGAGCCTGTAGCGGCGATTTTCTTCGGACGTGTTTAAGGTGCATGCGGATCCAGGCCGGTTTGGCCTGACGCCCTTATGGAACCTATAGAGACTGCCCACGCTGCAGGCTGACCAGCAGCACAAAGCCCACGCTCCTGTTCTTATGCGCTGGCGCTTCGATCCGGTGGCCGGTGTCGGCGCGCATCATCGGCATTGCCAGCACCGGAACGGCGAGCAGCATCAGGATGAGCGTCGCCCGCGGCAGAAGCCGGAGGCCTTTCTTTGCGAGTGTGGCGATGCGGTTCATTGTCGTGACGTCCCTGTTTTCAGCTTGGTCGTTTCAGCGGTTGAATTGGTTCACGCAGTTGAGACGGCAGGCGCCGGCCGCCTCCCAAGGGCGGTCCGCATGCCCGGCTTCCGCCACCAGAATGGCGAAGCCCATGCCGAACAGGCTCATCAGCAGGCAGACGATGGTGAAGCGACGGGCAAGCATGTCTCTCTCCTTCAATGCGGGAGAGAATGCCAAAACGGCTCTGAACCGGTTCTGAGACCGGCATTCATCTGCGGTTCAAAATGGTTGATGGGGTTTTGCGCGCACCCAATTGCCGGCGGACGGTGCCGCGAAGCAATGTCGCGCCAAAAGAAAACGGGGCCGCTTGGGCCCCGTTCGGATCGTCGACTTTTCAGGGCTCAGAGCTTGTGCCAGGTCTGGCTCTTGCAGATCAGGCCGCCGAGCACGCAGCCGCTCATCTTCAGCGAGGTGCCCGACAGCGTCGCCTTGCCGGAATAGGTCTTGTCGTTCGCCGGGTCGGTGATTTGGCCGGTGTATTTGTTGTCGCCGGCCGCTTTCAGCGAACCGATGGTCTTGCCCGCATACTTGCCGCTCTTCAGCGTGATGGAGAAAGAACCGCTGCCGCCGATCGCCGCGGTATCGCCGGCCTGCGTCTTCCAATTGCCCTCGATCGGGTCGGCCCATGCGGAGCCTGCCATGACCAGTGTGGCCGCCAAGGCCAGGCTTACTTTTCGAAACATGTCTGTCCTCCCTGTAGGTTCCAGCGGGGCAAGATCCGCCCTTTTGCCCCTTACGCAAACGTAAGCTAATCCAGCTCCCGCGAAAACAAAAGCGGTGCCGCCACGGAAGGTTGCAAGGATTTTGGCCGCGCCGGCCGCCGAAAATGAACGGGTGGCGAAAAAGGCTTCGGTTTCCGTGGTTAGCGAAATCTTCATTCCGGCCTTTCGCATTTTCATCGAATTTGACGAAAAACCGCGCAATCGCTGGATTCCCATGCTTAACGGATTTCTGCGTTTACCTCTTGTTTTAGCTTTGTTTTCTTCAAATTAAGCACGCCATTTAACGACGGATTCAAGGCCAGCCGTCATTCTCGAAAGCATCGAAAGAGCGGCCCGTCCCAAGCGAAAACAGGGGAAAAAGGAGGCAGCTCTCGGGAGCTGACAGGGGATTGAAATGGCACGTTTTGAAATGCTTGAAGACGGCTTCGGCGCCATGGGGGCAACTGCCCAGGCCGACATTCTTTTCGAACTGGGCATGATGTATGCGACCGGCCGCGATTGCGAGACCGACGTCGTCGCCGCCCACAAATGGTTCAACATCGCCGCGATCAAGGGCTCGCTGCGCGCCGCCGAGCTGCGCTCGGAACTCTCGGCCACGATGTCGAAGGTCGAGATCGCCAAGGCGCTGCGCGAAGCTCGCGAATGGATGACGATGCACTGATCCTAGGGGATCGGTCCGAGGAGTTCAGGGGACAAGGCCGCGAAAAGACGGCCGGTGAACAAGACTAAGAACGTGGCAGGCCAACGAGCCAAAGCCGCGCAGACCATGATCCCGAAAAGTGGAATCCGGTTTTCGGATAAGATCATGGTCCAACGAAGAAGACAGGGAAGCGAGCGGGTTTCGGGCGCGGGGGCGTCTAGGGAGCTCGACTGCAAAAGCCGCGACCGACCGGAACAAGGTTGGCGCGGCTTTTTGCTTTACGCGGCGTGACTAAACGGTCTCTTGGCCTAAGAAATCCTGGCAGGAATGAACCAAAACCGACCGCTCTGTCCTATCGACAGTTCCGGCGAAGGGTGAAATTGTCCCGGCTCCGTAGAACACGCGCGGTCATGCCGCCGCGCGCCAGTGGAGGAGTACTTATAGCCATGAAAAAATTGG
This sequence comes from Mesorhizobium sp. CU3, assembly GCF_006442965.1. Lineage (GTDB taxonomy): Bacteria > Pseudomonadota > Alphaproteobacteria > Rhizobiales > Rhizobiaceae > Mesorhizobium. The sequence continues at coordinate 9,435 of NZ_VFWX01000024.1, forward strand.
GTATTTTGAGCGCGGCCGCATTTGGCTTGATGATGAGCGCCCCGGTTGCTTTCGCCGACGACATCACCATTTCGGTGGTTGGTCCGATGACCGGCCAGCTCGCCACCATCGGCGATCAGTTCAAGCAGGGCGCGAAGGCAGCCGCCGACGCCATCAACGCGGCGGGCGGCGTCAATGGCTCGATGATCAAGCTCGACATCGAGGACGACCAGTGTGATCCGAAGCAGGCGGTTTCGGTCGCCAACCGCATCGTCGCCAACGGCGTCAAATTCGTCGACGGCCATGCCTGCTCGGGCTCGAGCATTCCGGCCTCCGCCGTCTATGCCGAAGCGGGTACGCTGATGATGAGCCCGGCTTCGTCCAACCCGGTGCTGACCGACGCCGCCGCCAAGTCCGGCTGGCCGACGATCATGCGGCTCTACACGCGCGACGACGCGCAGGGCGCTTTCATCGGCCCGTGGATCGCCAAGAAATATGCCGGCAAGAACATCGTCATCCTGCACGACAAGAGCGCCTACGGCCAGGGCGTTGCCGATGCCGTGAAGGCGACGATGAATGCCGGCGGGCTGAAGGAAGTCGACTACGAAGGCATCAATGCCGGCGAGAAGGACTATTCGGCTCTGGTCACCAAGCTGAAGGAGTTCAAGACCGACGTCGTCTATTTCGGCGGCTACCACCCCGAGGCAGGCCTCATCCTGCGCCAGGCGGCGGAGCAGAACGTCAAGTTCCAGCTGATCATGCCGGACTCGATCGCCTCGCCGGAATTCTGGCAGGTTGCCGGCCCGGCCGGCGAAGGCACCATGTTCGTCTTCCCGTCGGACCCGCAGGCGAAGCCCGAAGCCAAGGACGCGGTCGCCAAGATCAAGGCCGGCGGTTTCGTGCCCGAAGGCTTCACGCTGTTCTCCTATGCGGTGGTCCAGGCGGTCGCCGAAGGCATCAAGCGCGCGGGCACCGACGATCCGACCAAGGTCGCCGAGGCGCTCAAGGACGGCAAGCCGATCAGCACCGTCGTCGGCGACGTCATCTTCGACGAGAAGGGCGACCTGAAGAACGCCAGCTACGACATCAACCAGTGGCACGACGGCAAATACGCGCCGATCCAGCCGTAATCGGTTCTGTCGGATAAGTTGGAGATGGCCGGGCTCGTCCCGGCCATTTTCGTTTAGCCTGCCTGTCGCATTCGAGTCGCGCCTGGGAGGAATCAAGAATGGCGAATGACGATCGCACCAGGATCATTCCCAGGCGTACCCCGGAATCCGCGGCGATGACGGCAAACGTCAAGCGGGCGATGGCGATCACGGCCAGGCTCAATCGCTTGACCTATGACGATGCGGATCAAGTGCGCGCTCTGTTCAGCGAGCTTCTCGGCAGGACCGTGGACGACAGTTTTGTGCTGATCCCGCCATTCTACGCGACCGGCGGAGCGGATACCCGCATTGGGCGCAATGTCTTCGTCAACCAGAACTGCACCTTCTACGACCTTGGCGGGCTCGACATTGCCGACGATGTGATGATCGGGCCCAATGTCAGTCTCATCACCTCCGGCCATCCGATTGCTCCGTCCGAACGGCGCGCCTCCGTCACCGCAAAGCCCATTGTGATCGAGAGGAACGTCTGGATCGCGGCCGGCGTCACCATCATCGGCGGTGTGACGGTGGGCGAGAACTCGGTCGTCGCGGCGGGTTCGGTCGTCACCAGGGACGTTCCGCCGAACACGCTCGTTGGCGGCAATCCCGCGAGGGTCATTCGCCCGATCGCCGATTGAGCGGGGACTCCGAGCGCGGCGGCCGGGGAGCCACTCAGCCCTGGCCGTCTTCCGCGAACCGCACCAGCACCGTGCCGTCGCTGACCTGCGCGCCCTCGGCGGCGATCTCGGCGATGACCCCGTCATGCGGAGCGGCGATGGTGTGCTCCATCTTCATCGCCTCGAGGATGAGCAGCGGCTGGCCCTTGATAACGGCGTCGCCGGCCGCCGCGCGCACCAGCTTGACCAGGCCCGGCATCGGCGCGCGCAGGCTGCCGGATGCGGCGCCCGCCACGTCGGCCTTGGCCAGCGGATCGGGAACAGCGAAGGTGTAGCCCACAGCGCCCTCGAACACGGTAACGTGGCCCGGCCAGCGCGCGCTGCGTGGCAGGTTTCTCAGGTCGTGCGAATTGATCGCATCATGCGGCGCCTCCAGCGCCACCTGGAAGCGGCCGTCCGGCCGCGCCGAAACCCTGGCCAGGATGTTTTCCTCGCCATGGCGCAGGCGGGTGCGCCGGCCAAGCGTGTGGAAATGCGCATAGCCGGAAAGCGCCGACCACGGATCGCCTGCGGCGCTTGGCGCGCCGGCGTCGGTCGCGGCGAGCGCCGCGGCGGCGATTGTCTCGTCGCTCGGCGCGGGAACTTCGGTGAGCGTTTCCTGATGCCGGCCGATCAGCCCGGTATCGACATCGCCGGCCGCGAAGTCCGCATCGGCTGCCAGAGCCGCCAGGAAAGCGGTGTTGACCGTCGATCCCGCCACTTCCGTTCGCGCCAGCGCGTCACCCAGCGCGGCAAGTGCCGCTGCTCTGTCCCTGGCATGCACAACCAGCTTGGCGATCATCGGATCGTAGAAGGGCGAGATCGCATCGCCGGCGCGCACGCCGGTCTCGATGCGCATCGCAGCGCCTTCCGGCGCCGCGTCGGGAAATTTGAGATGATGCAGCGTGCCGGTCGCCGGCAGAAATCCTTTCGCGGCGTCCTCGGCATAGAGGCGTGCTTCGAAAGCATGGCCGACTAGCGCGATCTCGTCCTGCGCCTTCGGCAGTTTCTCGCCGGACGCGACACGCAGCTGCCATTCGACCAGATCGACGCCGGTGACCATCTCTGTGACGGGATGCTCGACCTGCAGCCGCGTGTTCATCTCCATGAACCAGAAACCGTCGGGTTTGAGCCCTTGCGAGGCATCGACGATGAACTCGATTGTGCCGGCGCCGGAGTAATTGATCGCCTTGGCGGCCTTCACCGCGGCATCCGTCATCGCCTTGCGCAGCGCCGGCGTCATGCCGGGGGCAGGGGCTTCCTCGATCACCTTCTGGTGGCGGCGCTGCGCCGAGCAGTCGCGCTCGTAAAGATGCACCGCATCGCCGAAATTGTCGCCGAACACCTGCACCTCGATATGGCGCGGTTTGTCGACATATTTTTCGACCAGCACGCGGTCGTCGCCGAACGCCGCCTTGGCCTCGCGCCGCGCGCTGGACAGCGCTTCGGAGAAATCGTCGGGGTGGTCGACGCGGCGCATGCCCTTGCCGCCGCCGCCGGCGCGCGCCTTGATCAGAACGGGGTAGCCAATCTCGCGCGCCTTGGAGGCTAGCAGCACGATCTCCTGCGCCTCGCCGTGATAGCCCGGCACCACCGGCACGCCGGCCTTTTCCATCAGCCGCTTGGCGGCGTCCTTCAAGCCCATGGCGCGGATCGAGGCGGCGGACGGGCCGATGAAGACGAGCCCGGCGGCGACCACCTGATCGACGAAATCCGGATTTTCCGAGAGGAAGCCGTAACCGGGATGGATGGCCTGGGCGCTGGTGGCGAGTGCTGCCGCGATGATCTTGTCGCCACGCAGATAGCTTTCGCCGACCGGGGAGGCGCCGATATGCACCGCCTCGTCCGCCATCTCGACATGCAAGGCGCGGGCATCCGCGTCCGAATAGACCGCGACGGTGCGCACGCCGAGCCTGCGGGCTGTGCGGATGACGCGGCAGGCGATCTCGCCGCGGTTGGCGATCAGGATCTTGCCGAACATGGAACCTCCCGGATGTGGTGCGGGCGGTTCCGGTTAGACCTTAGCCCGCCTACTTCGAAGCCGCGATCAGGCACTCCCCGCCGGCCGCCACCTTGTAGTGCGCCCGGGCGGATTGGCAGGATTTCATCGCTAGCTCCTCGGCTGCCTTTTGCGACGGCGCATTGTACTTCGCGCCGCACAGGACGTAGCCATCCATGACCCGCACAAACGCTGTCGTGGCGTAGGCCGAATGGCCGCTTGCTGCGATATAGGCGTTGTAAGCCTTGGTGCAGGGCTGTTTGGGATCGAGCGACAAAGTCGGAGCAAACCGCTTGTCTCCGACGCTGCCGGCCAGCGATCCGGCCATGCCGGCACCTGGTGTTGCAAGGATCAACAGGCCGACCAGAGCCCATGCGGTCGTCTGCCTGAAAAACGCTAACTTCATCTCGCTTGCCCCGAAAAGAAAGAAGCCGTCTGCCGCCTATTTGGACGCCGCGATGCTGCAGGCCCCGCTGGTCTGGAACTTGTATCTCTTCAAGCCGCCCAGACAGTTGCGCATCGCAAGATCTTCCGCGGCCTGCTGGCTCTTGGTATTCAGGGATACGCCGCAGATGAAGAACTCCGTCATCCTGGCAATCGGCGTGGATGCGTAGGCCGAATGGCCGCCCGCCGCGATATAGGCGTTGTAGGCCTTGCCGCAGTTCCCCTTCGTGCCGGGCGGGAAGTATACCGGATAGTGAACGTCGCCCTTGCTGCCTGCCAGAGACCCTGCCGCCTCGGCGGTGGGTGTTGACAATATTAGAAGTCCTGAAAGTATCGATGCAATCGACTTGCCGCAGTATTTCGCAATCATGCCCAGTCCACCCAAATTCCCCAATGCAAGCAGAGCAATAGCGAATATTTTTCGCTCGCGCCAGCCACCGCTTGGAGAATCGCACTTGGCTGTATTGGGAGATCTCCTGACCCATAAGTTTAGCCTTTTTCGATGGCAGCAACGGCTTGTCGGTAAAATTCCGCTGTCTGTTCGTCGAAGCAGCAGAAAGTAACGACCTCGGGCAGCGCATGCTGCCACAGGAAGTCGCTTGATGTGGCCACTGCAATTCCGCTCGCTTCGTCTTTTGGATAGCCGTAAATGCCTGTCGAGATCGCCGGGAAGGCGATCGTGCGGCAGTCGTGGTCACGGGCGATTTCGAACGAGCGCCGATAGCAGGAGGCGAGCAGCCCCGCTTCGTCCTTGCCGCCGCCCTGCCAGACCGGACCGACCGTATGGATGACATGGCGCGCCGGCAGCCCATAACCCTTGGTCAGCTTGGCGTCGCCGGTCTTGCAGCCATTGAGCAAGCGGCACTCGGCGACCAGCGCCGGCCCGGCCGCGCGATGGATGGCGCCGTCGACCCCGCCGCCGCCGAGCAGCGAGCTGTTGGCGGCGTTGACGATGGCGTCGACCGCGAGCTTGGTGATATCGCCGGTATGGATGCGGATCCTGTCGCCGAGAGCGCTCATCGTCACATCCTGAACACGCCGAACTTCGTCTCCTCTATCCCGGCATTGAGCGCTGCCGAGAGGCTCAGCGCCAGCACGTCGCGCGTCTTGGCCGGATCGATGATGCCGTCGTCCCAGAGCCGTGCAGATGAATATAGCGGATGGCCCTCATGCTCGTATTTCATCAGGATCGGCTTGCGGAATTTTGCCTCCTCATCGTCGCTCCATTCGCCGCCCTTGCGCTCGATGCCTTCGCGCTTGACCATGGCAAGCACCGTCGCCGCCTGCTCGCCGCCCATCACCGAGATGCGAGCGTTCGGCCACATCCACAGGAAGCGGGGCGAATAGGCGCGGCCGCACATGCCGTAATTGCCGGCGCCGAACGAGCCGCCGATGATCACCGTGAGCTTCGGCACCTTCGCGGTCGCCACCGCCATCACCAGCTTGGCGCCGTCCTTGGCAATGCCGCCGGCCTCGTATTTGCGCCCGACCATGAAGCCGGTGATGTTCTGCAGGAAGATCAGCGGAATGCCGCGCTGGCAGCAGAGCTCGATGAAATGCGCGCCCTTCAGCGCGCTTTCCGAGAACAGCACGCCATTGTTGCCGATGATGCCGACCGGCATGCCGTAGAGATGCGCAAAGCCGGTGACCAGCGTCGTGCCGTAATTCTGCTTGAACTCGTCGAACTCCGAACCGTCGACCAGGCGCGCGATGACCTCGCGCACGTCATAGGGCTGGCGCAAATCCGTCGGCACGATGCCGTAGAGTTCGCTCGGATCGTGAAGCGGTTGAATCGGCTTGTGTAGATTCAGGCCTAGAGTCTTGTTCCGATTCAGGTTCCTGACGATGCGCCGGCAAATGGCCAAGGCGTGTTCATCGTCCATTGCGTAGTGGTCGGCAACGCCGGAAAGCCTTGTATGCACATCGGCGCCGCCGAGCTCCTCGGCGCTGACGTCCTCGCCGGTAGCCGCCTTCACCAGCGGCGGGCCGCCGAGGAAGATGGTCGCCTGGTTGCGCACCATGATCGTCTCGTCCGACATCGCCGGCACATAGGCGCCGCCGGCGGTGCACGAGCCCATGACGCAAGCGATCTGCGGGATGCCGGCCGCCGACATGTTGGCCTGGTTGTAGAAGATGCGGCCGAAATGCTCGCGGTCTGGAAACACCTCGTCCTGGTTGGGCAGATTGGCCCCGCCGCTGTCGACCAGATAGACGCAAGGCAGGTTGTTCTGCAGCGCGATCTCTTGCGCCCTGAGATGCTTCTTCACCGTCAGCGGGTAGTAGGTGCCGCCCTTCACCGTCGCGTCGTTGACGACGACCATCACCTCGCGGCCCTCGACGCGACCGACGCCGGTGATGATGCCGGCCGAGGGGATGTCCTCACCATACATCGACCACGCCGCGAACTGGCCGACCTCAAGGAAGGGCGAGCCGGTGTCGAGCAACTGCGCCAGCCGCTCGCGCGGCAGCAGCTTGCCGCGCGAAACGTGGCGTTCGCGCGCTTCGTCGGAACCGCCGCGCTCCACGCTTGCCGCCTTGTCGGCGATGTCAGCGACCAGCGCCCGCATGCGATCGGCATTGGCACGGAAGGCGTCGGAGGAGGGGGAGATCTGGGAGGTCAAGGCGGACATTGACGAACCTCAAATGATATCATATTTTAGTATCACTTGGGCTCTCGCCCTAACCCCAGAGGAACTGATCACAAAGGTATTCGATTGGGGAGAGGCGAAAGCCATGAAAGCAGCGCACCGGCAGACACTGGACAAGATATTTGCGAACCCTGTCAGCGCCTCGATAAAGTGGCGCGATGTCGAGGCGCTACTGATCGCGCTTGGAGCCGAGGTTTCGGAAGGCAGCGGCTCGCGGGTCCGATTCACGATATCCGGCCAGACGCTATTCCTGCACCGGCCGCATCCGTCACCCGATACCAAGCGGTGGGCGGTCAGGGATATCAGAGAATTTTTGACGAACGTTGGAATAAGGCCATGAAGCTTTACAAGGGATATGCCGGTTCGATCGAGTTCGACGACGAGGACATGGTCTTCCATGGCCGCATCCTTGGCATTCGCGATATCGTTACCTTTGAGGCAGAGACCGCTGAGGAATTGGTGAAATCGTTCCACGACAGCGTCGACGACTACCTTGCCTTTTGCAAAGAGCGTGGTGTCGATCCGCAAAAACCCTATTCCGGCAAGCTCGCTCTCCGCACCACGCCGGAAATCCATGCCTTGCTTGGCAAGGCGGCAGCCAGCGATGGAAAATCGATCAACCAGTGGGTATCCGACACGCTCGCCGAAGCGGCCCGCAAGCGGGTCGATGAAAGCTCGACGAAGGTGACGAGCAGAGCTCACTAAACCGCCTCCGCCATGATCTCGCGGCCGATCAGCCAGCGGCGGATCTCGCTGGTGCCGGCGCCGATCTCGTAGAGCTTGGCGTCGCGCAGTAGCCGCCCGGTCGGATAGTCGTTGATGTAGCCGTTGCCGCCGAGCAACTGCAATGCGTCGAGCGCCATCTGCGTTGCTTTCTCGGCGGCGAACAGCACGCAGCCGGCGGCATCCTTGCGGGTCGTCTCGCCACGGTCGCAGGCGGCGGCCACCGCATAGACATAGGCGCGGGCGGCATTCACCGTCGTGTACATGTCGGCAAGCTTACCCTGGACGAGCTGGAACTCGCCGATCGGCCGGCCGAACTGCTTGCGCTCGTGCACATAAGGCACCGCCACATCGAGGCAGGCGGCCATCAGGCCGAGTGGGCCGCCGGACAGCACCGTCCTCTCATAGTCGAGGCCCGACATCAGCACCTCGACGCCGCGGCCTTCCTGATGCAGCACATTGTCATAGGGCACCTCGACATCCTCGAACACCAGCTCGCCGGTATTGGAGCCGCGCATGCCGAGCTTGTCGAGCTTTTGCGCCACCGAGAAGCCGGCCATCGTTTTCTCGAGAATGAAGGCGGTAATGCCGCGCGAGTGCCGTTCGGGATCGGTCTTGGCGTAGACGACCATCGTTTGGGCGTCGGGGCCGTTGGTGATCCACATCTTCGAGCCGTTCAACACATAGCGGTCGTTGCGCTTTTCGGCACGCAGGCGAAGCGACACCACGTCCGAGCCGGCACCGGGTTCCGACATGGCGAGCGCCCCGACATGTTCGCCCGAGCACAGAGCGGGGAGGTACTTTTCCTTCTGCGCCGGCGTCGCCCAGCGGTTGATCTGGTTGACGCACAGGTTCGAATGCGCGCCGTAGGAAAGGCCGACCGAGGCCGATGCGCGCGAGATTTCCTCCATCGCCACGACATGCGCGAGATAGCCCATGCCGGTTCCGCCGAAATCCGGATCGGCGGTGATGCCGAGCAGGCCGAGCGCGCCGAGCTCGCCCCAAAGATGCGCCGGGAATTCATTTTCGCGGTCGATTTCGGCCGCGATCGGCGCGATCCTGTCCTGGGCGAAGCGTCTTACCGTGTCGCGCAGCGCCTCGATGTCGGGATCATGCCCGAAGCTGAGCGTATTCGTGTACATGGGCCTCCTCCCTGGTATCGGTTTTTACGCCGACGAGCCGCATTGTCATGGAAAGATATGTCGTGGTGACTTCATGGATCGACAGCCGCTCGCCTGGACGGAACCAGACGATGACACCGGTCATCATCTGGATCAGCGCCATGGCGGTGAGCCCGACATCGTCGATCTCGAAACGGCCCGCTTCGGCGCCGTCGCGCAGGATCGCGCGCAGTTCCTTCTCATAGGCGGTGCGCATCTTCAGGATATGCGTCAGCCGCTCATGCGACAGGCTGCGCAATTCCATGTTGGAGACATGCGTGGCGTGGCGCCGCTCGATATGGAAGGCGATGTGGTTCTCGACATAGGCGGCCAGCCGGACGGCCGCGTCGTCGCTGGCTGGCCGGGCTCTGCCCCAGGCCTCTATCAGGCCCTCCATATGCTCGCGCATCAGCGTGAACAAAAGGTCCTCCTTGGTGGGAAAATAGCGATAGAGCGCGGCCGCCTGCACACCGACTTCCGCCGCAAGCTGCCGCATCGACATCGCCTCGTAGCCGAGGCGCGCAATCAGGCTGACCGCCGCTTCTCGGACAGCCGCCGCGGTCTTTTCGCCATCGGAACCAGTGGTGCGCGCCATCGTCTGCCTCCCGAACTATTAATAAAACGAACGTTCAATTAATTCAAGGGGCGGTATCTGCTCTCCAGGGTGGTTGACTGAGTCAAATAAATGGCGGTAGTCTCGACCTGCCTTTTGCTGGAGCCTGACATGCCGGTCGAGCGCGGTTTGCTGATCGCTGAAATCCGTGGTTTCAACCGGTTCTACACGGGCCTGGTCGGCTTGCTCGACGAAACCCTGATGCACAGTGGCCATGGCCTGGCCGAAGCCCGGGTGCTGTTCGAACTGGATCGCCGGTCCGGCGTGCCCGTCGCCGGCATGAGCGGCGTGACCAGTTTTCTCGCGAAGGCCTTCTGTCTCGACGTTGGGACGGCGGCGTCGGAAATCGCCCTCGCGCTGCGGCTGGATCCGGCCTACGTCACGCGCATATTGAGGAAACTTGCCGCTGCCGGCATGACCGAAATGCGCGTCGATGGAAAGGGCAGGGGCCGTCGCCTGTCGTTGACCGCCCGCGGCCATGCGGCGCTGGCAGGATTGCAGGCGGCGACCGATCGCGATTTGGCCCGCCTGACCGCCGGCCTTGCCGACGACGAAGCCTGCGAGCTTTCCGACGCCTTGAGCGCATCACACGGCTGCTCGGCGGTGGCACGCGAGAGATTGCCAAGGGCACGCTTTAGTCGCTGCGGAAAGCCCGGCTTGCCTGGTCGGTCAGCGGCTTCAGCAGATAGGACAAGACAGTGCGGTCGCCGGTCTTGAGAAACACCTCGGCCGGCATGCCGGGTTTCAGCTCCAGCGGTCCCGCCTGCTTGAGGCTCGCCTCGTTTAGCGCGATGCGCACCGCATAATAAGCCACACCCGCTTTCGGGTCCTCGATGAGGTCGGGCGAGATGCGGTCTACCTGTCCCTCGACTTCGGGCGTCGTCTGCTGACTGAAGGCCGAAAGGCGGAGCGTCGCAGGCTGTCCGATACGGACCTGGTCGATGTCTTGCGGGGCGACGCGCGCCTCGACCACCAGCGCGTCGGCCGTCGGCACGATCTGCATGATCGCCTCGCCGGGAGCGATCACGCCGCCGACCGTGTGGACCACCAGTTGGTGCACACGGCCGGATTGCGGGGCGCGGATGTCGATCTGCCTCAGCGATTGCTCGGCGGCGATCTTGCGCTCGCGCAACTCGCCCATCTTGGCGTCGATCTCACGCAATTCGCCGGCCACTTCGCTGCGCATGTCCTGGTCGATCTGGATGATCGCCAGCTCGATCTCGCTGATGCGGCCGCGCGTCTGTGCAGCGGCTGCAACGAGCTGGCCGTTTTCACCGTCGAGCCTTGCCTGGGCTCGCTCGCTCTCGGTCTTGCGCGAGATCGGCACCAGCTTCTTCTTCCAGAGGCTGCGCATGCTGTCGAGCTCAACCTTGGTCAGCGTGATCTCCTCCTGCTTGCTCTTCAACTGCGCCTCGATGCCGGCGATCTCCTGGCGCAGTTGCACGACGCGCTCGCGCAATTGGGAAACCTGGCCATCCCGCGCCTGCCGCCGGAGCGAAAACAGCCGGTTCTCGCCATCGATCAGGTGGGCGATCTCGGGGTCGGATGCCTTTGCCAGCAAATCCTCGGGATAGGTCACCACAGCAGCGCCGTCCCGCTCGGCGATCAGCCGGGCGCGGCGGGCGGCAAGCTCGTCGAGATTGTTGTCGACGATGCCGAGATTGGCGCGCGCCACCGTGTCGTCGAGCCGTACCAGCACGTCGCCCGCGGAAACCATGCTGCCGTTCTGCACGTTGAGCGCGCCGATCACGCCGCCTTGCGGATGCTGGACGGCCTTGACGTTGGAATCGACGACCAGATGGCCGCCCGCAACCACGGCTCCGGCAAGACTACTCGCCGCTGCCCAGAGGCCGAGCCCGCCGACCAGCAGAGCTGCGGCGATCGCTCCGATTCGCACATTCCTGCGGATCGCCTGGCGCAGGCTCTGCTGCTGCGGCGAAGCGCCTTCCACGGGTTTCGCGCCGCGATCGAGCAGGTTGATTGACCGGGCCTTGGCGATCCGCACGACGTCTCGCATGGCGCGCAATTGGTCGGCTTTGAAATAGCTCGCTACCGCTGCCATCTCAGCCCGCCGATCCGACCGCGTGCAGCGGCGTCGCCACCGGCTGCAGGGCCTGCCGCGCGATATCGCTCTTCAGCCCGAACGCTTGCTGCCGGCCGCCGTTCAGCACCAGGAGATGATCGAGCGCGGCAAGCGCGCTCGGCCGATGCGCGACCACGATGACGATGCCGCCGCGCGCCTTGATGCCTTCGATGGCCCGCGTCAGCGCCTGGTCGCCGGCAGCGTCGAGATTGGAATTGGGCTCGTCCAGTACCACCAGGAACGGGTTGCCGAACAGCGCGCGCGCCAGCGCCACGCGCTGTCGCTGTCCGGCCGACAGGGCAGCACCGCTCTCGCCGATCTCCGTCTGATAGCCTTCCGGCAGGCGCAGGATCATGTCGTGCACGCCGGCGGCCTGCGCGGCCTCGATGATCGCCGCCGGCGTGGCGGTCTCATCGAAGCGGGAAATGTTCTGGCCGACCGTGCCGGCGAACAATTCGACGTCCTGCGGCAGATAGCCGACATGGCGGCCGAGCGCCTGCGCTGGCCACTGGTCGAGCGCCGCGCCGTCGATCCTGATTTTCCCGCCGGCCGCCGGCCAGACCCCGACCACCGCGCGGGCGAGCGAGGATTTTCCGGAGCCGCTCGGGCCGATGACACCCAGGCCGGATCCGGCCTTCAGCGAAAAGTCGATGTCCTCCGCCACCATCCGCTTGCCGCCGGGTGGTGCGACGCCGACATGTTCGACCGCTAGCGTCGCGCTCGGCGCCGGCAGATCCATGCCGCTCTCGCTGGCCGGAAAGACGGCGAACAGATCGTCCAGCCGCTGCCAGCTCTGGCGCGCGTTGAGGAAACTCTTCCAATGCGCGATGGCCAGCTCGATCGGCGCCAGCGCGCGCGCGGTGAGGATAGAACTGGCGATGATGATGCCGGGCGTCGCTTGCTGGTAGATGACCAGATAGGCGCCGAGCGCCAGCACCATCGACTGCAGCATCATGCGCAGGATGCGGGAGACAGCACCGAAGCCGCTGGTCAGGTCGCTCGCCTGAGCCTGCGCCTCGCGGAAGGCGTTGTTCGCGTGGTTCCAGCGTTTGGCCAGCCTTTCGCCCATGCCCATGGCGGCCAGCACCTCGGCGTTGCGGGCGCTCGCCTGCGCGATCGCGCCGCGCCTGGTGCCGAAGCCGGACATCGCCTTGGTCGGGCCGCGAACCATGCGGTCGGTGAGCGCCGTCAGCGCCACCAGGAGCAGCGCGCCGACCAGTGCGGCGACGCCGATCCATGGATGGAAGAGAAAGCAGACGACCACATAAAGCGGCATCCACGGCAGGTCGAACAGGGCTGCGGGGCCGGGGCCGGAGAGAAAGCCGCTGACCTGGTCGAGATCGCGCAGCGCCTGCAGGCCTTCGCCGCGGTCGCGCGTCCTCAGCGGCAGGCGCACGAGGCAGTCGAAGACGCGGCCGGCGATGAGCTCGTCGATGCCGGCGCCGATGCGCGTCAGAACCCGCGCCCGCACCGCGTCGAGCACGCCCTGGAAGGCGTAGAGCACCGCCACCAGGACGATCAGCGCAACCAGCGTCGGCACGCTGCGGCTGGGCAGCACGCGGTCGTAGACCTGCAGCATGAACAGCGAGCCCGACAGCATCAGCACGTTGATCAGCCCGCTGAAGGCGGCGACAGCCGTATACGGGCCGCGGAAGGAGGCAAGCGCCTTGCGAAGCTCGGAAGGTTTCTGCTCTGGCGACGTCGAGCGTATCAGATGGTCCTACCCCGGATTGGCATATCGTTCGGTTGCCGGTCGGCGGGCCGCGACTGCGGCGCGGTCCGCCACAGGCGATGGATCAGCCGACGAAATCCGCCGTCTGATGGTTCGAATGTTCGGCGATCTGCGCCAGGATCTTGTTGACGGTCGACTGCGCGGCATCGGCCGCATCACCGAACATCGGATTGTCGGCGGGCAGGTGATCGTGCAGTGCCGCCACGGCCTTTTCCACCGCCTGGTGGACGTGGTCCGATGCGTCCGGCACGGTCGCCAGCTTGGTCGGCAAGCCCTTGCTGAACTGGAAGTGATCGCCGTCGAACGCAAGCGTATGCTGCTTGCCGGCGCCGTCTCCCGACTCGGTGAACCCCCGTGTGCCGGAACGATGCCCGAAGAAGTCGGCGAGCCAGGTTTTGGTATTCGTGCCGGTGTCCTGGCCCGTGGTCGGCGTGGCCGGCGCGGGGCTGGCGCCGGAACCGCTGTCCTCGGCCGATGCGGTCGCCGCCAGCGAGCCGGATTTCATCACCGGATCTATCAGGTCGCTCTTGACATTCTTGGTGCCGATCGTCGCCGTCTTCGTCGTGGTGGCGATGTTGGCGCCTGAGAAGGTCACCGTGTAGGTGCCGGGCTTGAGCACCAGGTCGTAGCCGCCCGCGGCAGAGGTGGTGGTCTTGAAGGTCTGGCCGGCGGAATTCTTGGCCGTCACCGTGATGGCGCCCAGCCCTTCGCCCGGATCGTAGAAACGATCGCCGTCCTTGTCATCGAAGGCGACGCCGGTGAGGAACAGATCCGTGCCGCTCTTGGCGAAATCCTCGGTGACGAAGGCGCTGCTGCGGCCCTGGTAGTCGCCGACCTCGAAGGCAAGCCCGACCTCTCGGAAATTGGCATTGAGGATATTGGCGCGGTGCCCCGACGAATTCATCAGATTGGTATGGAGGAGCTTGACCTCGTCGACATAGCCGGTCGGCGCACGCGTCGTTGCCCAGGCGATGTTCTCACCGGTCGCCCAGGAACCGCTGAGCACATAGCCGGCATTCTTCATGCGCGTCGTCGGCGAGGTGCCGCCGGAACCGGTGTGGGAGAACGTGTCGGTCGCCAGCATCCATTTATCGTGTCCCTCGGCGGCTTCGCTAAGGTCGTTGTCGAAGGCGAGAGGCTGGACGCCCGCCTTGGCGCGCTCGGCATTGATGAGCTCGAGCAGATATTGCTCGTTGGCATTGTGCTGCGTCATTGAAAATCCCCGTTGATTCTATCGGTATGGAACCCCCTGATTCTGCGTCGCCCGACCTCTGGCTGGGGACCAAACACGTTTATGACAGCGTGCTAAAGTAAAAAATTAGAATATACGCACATATATCGTGTTCGAGGTTCTGCTAAGGCGGTTCGCCATTTCGCCGAACTGCTACATCTCTTTGTTTTCACGCAATTTTGGGTAAAGCGCTTGGCAAAGGCGCTTCCCGCCCGTCACGCATTTTTTCCCGCAATTGCCCTCGTCAGGCGATGATGCGGAAGTCGGCCGGCGCCTCGGCATTTGACAATTCCGCGACCTCGACATGCGACACCGCGGCGCCGCGCGGCCCTTGCCGAAGGCGATCGATCATGGCCGCCACGGCGTCGCTATTCCCCGCGATCAATGCCGACACCGAACCGTCGGGTTCGTTGCGGACCCACCCCGTAAGCCCGAGGCGCATCGCTTCGCCGCGCGCCCAGACCCGGTAGCCGACGCCTTGCACCTTGCCCGAGATGCGAGCCTGGATTGCTCTGTGCTCAGCTTGCATTGGTGCTCCGTCAGGCTCTATGCCACGCAGAATCTGGCAGGGCGCCCGCAAAAGACAACAAGGTTCGAGCGAGGTCTGGCGCTGCCGCTAATTCCCGCGCGCCGCCGCCAGCGCGCCCGGCAGTTCCTGCGCGAAGATGTCGAGTTCGTGGTCGAGCCCGACGCTGACCCGGATGCAACGGTCGAGCCCCGGCGCCATCGGCTTGCGGATGAAGACGTCGCGCGACAACAGGCCCTGCATCACCTTGAGCGCGAAGGCGCCGTCTTTGCCGCAATCGATGGTGACGAAGTTGGTTGCCGACGGCAGCGGCTTCAGGCCGTTCTCTTCGGCGATCGCCGAAATCCGCCGCCGCCCGGCGGCCACGCGCTCCACCACGGAGCGCAGATAATCCTGGTCCGCCAGCGCCTCGAGGCCGACGATCTGCGCCATGCGGCTGACGCCGTAGTGGTTGCGGATCTTCTCGAAGTCGCGGATCACCTCGGCTTCGGCCACCGCATAGCCGCAGCGTATGCCGGCCAGCCCATAGGCCTTGGAGAAGGTACGCATGCGGATGACGTTCGGCCGCGACACGTCGATCGGCGGCAGCGCCGAGGCCGGCCCCAACTCGCCATAAGCTTCGTCGAGCACCAGCATGGTGGTTTGCGGCAACGCCTCGATGAAGCGCGTGACGTCCGGCGCCTCCCACCAGCTGCCCATCGGATTGTCGGGGTTGGAAAGGTAGACCAGCAGCGCCTTCTCGCTCGCGACCCTGGCGAGAAGCCCCTCGAGGTCTTCCTTGTCGTTGGCATAGGGCACCGTCGCCAGGCGGCCGCCGACGCCGGCGATGTGGAAATTGAAGGTGGGATACGCGCCGAGCGAGGTGACGACGGCCTCGCCCGGCGCGACATACATGCGCGCGACCAGGCCGAGCAGCCCGTCTATGCCCTCGCCGACGACCACGTTCTCGACCCCCACGCCATGATGCGCGGCCACCGCCACCTTCAGTTCGTAATTGTCGGGGTCGCAATACATCCACTGGTCGCGCGCGACGGCCTCCATGCGGGCCATGACGCGCGGCGAGGGCCCGAAACTGCTCTCATTGGCGCCGATGCGGGCGCGAAAAGGCCGCCCGCGATCGCGCTCCTGCGCCTCCGGTCCGACGAACGGCACTGTGGTGGGAAGCGCGCCGACCACCGGCGTGAGGGAAGGGCGAAGACGCATGGCAAGCTCGCGTGGAATGAGGAGCTTCTTGCTAGCGTGGCGGCGGGATGGGCGCAAGGTTGGCGCGGCGTGTCGGAGGCTGGATTCCTGCGTGGCTTTTTGCTAGCGAGGTTGGATGAACAATCGTCTGCCGCCCGCCTGGGCAAAGCATATCAAGTCCGGTCCCGCGCCGAAACCCCGCTTGCCCCAGCCAAGTCCCAACAAGGCGAATCCGTCGGCGCAGGCGCGTGTTGACGATCAATTGCTGATGCGGGCCTACGAACATCAACAGGCCAAGCGACTGGCCGAGGCCCAGGATCTATGCCTTGAGGTGCTGGCGCGTACTCCGAACCATCCGCTGGCGCTTTACATCATGGGCACCGTTTGTCTAGGCTACGACGACGAGGTCGCGCTGCGGTATTTCGCTCGAGCGCTTGGCGAGGAGCCTAGAAATCCATACTACCATCTCAGCTTGGGCGAAGCCTATGCGAAGCAGAGCGAGTTTTCGGCCGCGATCAAGCACATCCAGTATGCCCTGGAAGTGCAGCCCGACCTTATCGAGGCGCTTTGCGCCCTTGGTGGCGTCTACACCCAGTTCGACAAACCCGACCTTGCTTTGCCGCTTTATGAAAAGGCGCTGAAGATCAACAGCGACCACCCCAAAGCACGGATCGGAATGGCCGCAGCCCTTACCGGCCTCGGGCGCATGGATGACGCTGCGTCCTATCTCAAGGAGACAATCGAACGACGCATTGACGTGGCGGCCGCCTACTATGACCTCGTGCAGACAAAAAAATTCACCGAGGAGCCGCCGGAATTACAGGCGATCCAGCGCGATCTGGAAAGTCCGGAACTCAAACCTGAGGGCAAGGCGAGTCTCAACTACGCAGCTGGCAAAGTGCTGAATGACCTCAAGCGCTACGCAGAGGCGTTCGACCATTTCAGCAAGGCCAAGCAGGCCGAAGGCTACGAGTTCGACATTGACAGGCATCGTCGTTTCATCGACTCGACGATCGAGACCTTCACGCCGGACTTCTTTGCCGAAAGGTCGGGCTATGGCAACCCGTCCGAAGCGCCTGTGTTCGTGGTCGGTATGCCCCGGTCGGGGACGACGCTCACGGAGCAGATATGCGCCAGCCATCCCGGGGTCCATGGTGCCGGAGAACTCAGCAAGCTGAGACGGGTGGCCAACGCGATCGGGCTGCAAACATCGGCTTCCGACTTAAGCAAACCGGTGGCGACGATCACCGAAGACCTGTCCAGGACCTTGGCCGCGGAGCATCTTTCCTATCTGGGGGAACGTGCGCCAACCGCGCTGCGCATCGTTGACAAGATGCCGCATAATTTCGAACTGATCGGCCTCCTCACTCTCCTCTTTCCCAACGCGCGCATCATCCACTGCCGCCGCGATGCCATCGACAATTGCGTGTCATGCTATGTCCTGCCCTTCAGTTCGGCGCACAGCTACAACTCGGACCTGCGGGCGCTCGGCCTTTATTATCGCGAATACGACCGCTTGATGCGCCACTGGAACGACGTTTTTCCGGGTCGCATCTTCGAGAATCGTTACGAAACTTTGGTTGAGGATCAGGAAACACAGTCCCGCCGCCTAATCGACTATCTCGGGCTACCCTGGGATGATGCTTGCCTGCGCTTCTTTGACAGAGATGGCTCGGTCAATACCCCCAGCCGCTGGCAGGTTCGCCAACCGATCTATAAATCGTCGGTAAAGCGTTGGAAGAACTATGAGCGCGAGATTCAACCGTTGATCGAAGCACTGGGCGATCTGGCCGAAACATAGCGCGCGGCTCTGCCGAGTTGAATTCGGCCTCTTGTTTTTGCCCGAGACAGCAGATGAGTCAGAGACTGCCACTGATCCGGGTCAAGCTTTAGACTTGAGGCGGCCTTCTCACGTGGCGACTACGGAAAAGTGATCATTTCCTCCAGCCGAAACGGATGGTTTCATGCTGGATTCGCCTGAATTTTCTGTTAGCCGGAATGATGGTCAATCGACTGCCGCCCGCCTGGGCCAAACACCTCAAGGCCCAAACTTCGGCGAAGGTCGTGGCACCGAAAGCCCCACTGAAAGTTCAGCCCCACGCCGGTCCGCCCCGCAATCAAGCTGATGGCAGGCTACTGACGCAGGCCTACGAACTGCAGAAGGCCGGGCGGCTGCAAGAATCCGAGGAGCTATGTCTCAGCGTCTTGGCGCGTACGCCAAACCATCCGCTGGCTCTGTATACCTTGGGTACACTTGGAATAGGATACGACGACGAGAAGGCCTTGCGCTATCTTGCTAGGGCGGTCGGTGAAGAGCCGCAAAATCCCTACTTCCACCTTACCCTTGGCGAAGTTTATCTGCAGCTCAGCGAATTTACGCCGGCAATCAGACACATCGAACGCGCCCTGGCCTTGAAGCCGGATTTGGTGGAGGCGCTTTGCGCCTTGGGCGATGCTTACAAAGCATCCGACAAGTCGGAAATGGCGCTGCCTCTTTTCGAGAGGGCGCTCAAGATTAATCCAGATCACTCATCGGCTCGGTTGGGGCTGCCCAACGCGCTCGCAAGCCTTGGTCGTATGGACGAAGCCGTGGTTCATCTGAAAGACGCCATAGAGCGGCGTATTGAGGTGCCAGCAGCCTACAATGTACTTATGCACGCCCGCAAATTCACGGAAGAGCCACCGGAACTCGCAGCAATCTTGGCGGAACTGCAACAGCCGAACCATGGATCTGACGGATTGCAGGAGCTTCATCACGCTGCGGGCAAGGTGCTCAACGACCTGCGTCGTTACAAAGAGGCGATCGACCACTTCAAGCAAGGAAATCAAACCGGCCGCAAATTCGATCTGGACAACTACCGCCGATGGGTCGATGCCATGATCGAAACTTTCACGCCGGAACTCGTGGCCTCAAAAGCCGCTTATGGGAATCTATCTGACGTACCTGTTTTCATACTGGGCATGCCTCGATCAGGCACGACACTGACTGAGCAGATTTGCGCCAGCCATCCCAATGTTCATGGCGCCGGCGAACTCAGCAAGCTTAGGCGGATAGCGAATGGAATCGGGCTCGGATACGGATCTTTCGCGAGTTTGAGCGAAGCGGCCGCTTCGATCACGCCTGAACTCTCTTCGACGCTGACCAAGGAACACCTTGCCTATCTCCGAGATCGGGATCCGAACGCGCTTCGGATTATCGACAAGATGCCCCACAATTTCGAGTTGATCGGCCTGATCGATATTCTCTTTCCCAACGCGCACTTTATTCATTGCCGTCGAGATGCCATCGACAACTGCATTTCATGCTTCATTCTGAAATTCAATGATGGGCATGCCTATAGCACTGATCTTGAGACGCTCGGGCTTTACTACCGGGAGTATGATCGCCTGATGCGCCACTGGGACCGCATTTTTCCGGGGCGCATCTTTCAAAACCGCTATGAGGCAATGATTGAAAATCAGGAAGAGCAGTCGCGCCGCCTGATAGACTATCTCGGGCTCCCTTGGGACGATGCTTGTCTGAAATTTTTTGATAGAGAGGGATCGGTAAATACTTACAGCAACTGGCAGGTTCGCCAGCCGATCTACAGTTCGTCGGTCAAGCGATGGAAAAACTATGAAAGTGAAATCCAACCATTGATCGACGCCTTGGGCGATTTGGCCGAGACCTGATCGGGCCGTATGATTTTGTCGCGCCGGGAAGCGGAGTGCGATGGGCGCCGTCGAGCGGCAAAGGTCGCGTGGGAAGCGGTAACGGGACTTTGCCGCCAGCGCGACCGCCTGCGTGCGCTGGTTCCGCTCACGCCGAATTGTCTGAATATGACTTCACGAAGCGACGACGGAAAAGTGATCGTTCCTTGACGCTGGCACAGCCGGTCTCTTGCTGGATTCCGCGCAGTTTTCTGTTAGCCGGGATGATGGTCAACCGACTGCCGCCCGCCTGGTCCAAACATCTGAAAGCGCCGGCTGCGCCAGTGGCCGCGCCCTTGCCGAGAGCAAAGCCGTCACCCCCTGCGCAGACGGACGACGTGCTCCTGAGGCAGGCGGTCGAGCTCCAGCAACTCAAACGGTTTGCAGAGGCTCAGGAACTGTGCTTTCGCGTGCTGGAGAGGACGCCAAATCATCCGGTAGCCCTTTATGTCATGGGCACGCTGGTGCTTGGCTTCGATGACGAGCTGGCGTTGCGGTATTTCGCGCGGGCGATCGGCGAAAACCCTCACAACCCCTACTTCCACCTTGGCCTGGGCGAAGCCTATTCGATGGTCGGGGAACATTCGTCCGCGATAGAGCATTTTCAGCACGCCCTCGAGCTCCAGCCCGACATGGTCGAGGTGCTTTGCTCGTTGGGGCGTGCTTACGTCAGGGTCGACAAGGCTGAATTGGCCTTGCCGCTTTACGAGAAAGCGCTCGGCATCAACCGCGATTACCCCAAGATTCGTACGGGTCTGGCCGGCGCGCTCACCAGTCTCGGCCGCATGGATGACGCCAAGGTCCATCTCGAAGAAGCGATCGAGCTTCGCGTCGCGATGCCGGCTGCCTACAACAGTCTGGTCAACACGCGCATATATTCCGAAGAGCCGGCCGAACTCAAAGCCATTCTGAGGGAACTCGACGATCCGCGGCTCGATCCGGAAGGGGCGGAGAACCTTCATTATGCCGCCGGCAAGGTGCTGAACGATCTTCGGCGCTACCAGGACGCCATGGATCATTTCAAGAAGGCCAAGCTGGCGGCGGGTCACAAGTATGATCTGGAGTCCTATCGCCGTTGGGTCGACGCCACGATCCGCGTTTTCAGTCCGCAAATGCTGGCTGCCAAGGCAGGTCACGGAAACCCGTCCGAAGTGCCCGTCTTCGTTCTGGGCATGCCGCGTTCGGGAACAACATTGACGGAGCAGATTTGCGCCAGCCATCCCGATGTGCATGGCGCCGGCGAACTCAGCAAACTGCGCAGAGCGGCAAACGGGCTCGGCCTCACCAACACCTCGGCGGCGGAGTTGAGCCGCTCGGTCTCGTCGATCACTGGCGACCTGTGCAAGACATTGGCCGATGAGCATTTGTTCTATCTGCGCGAGCGGGCGCCTTCGGCCCTTCGTATCGTCGATAAGATGCCCCACAATTTCGAGTTGATCGGCCTCATCGGAATTCTGTTTCCGAACGCGCGCATCATCCACTGCCGCCGCGATGCCATCGACAATTGCGTTTCATGCTTTACCCAGATCTTCCGCGGAGCACATGGCTACAACGCCGATCTGCGCACACTCGGGCTCTACTATCGGGAGTATGATCGGTTGATGCGACACTGGGAGAAGCTCTTCCCCGGTCGTATCTTGGCAAGCCGCTACGAGGAGCTCGTCGGGGACCAGGAAGCCCAGTCCCGCCGGCTCGTCGATTTCCTCGGCTTGCCGTGGGACGATGCCTGCCTGCGGTTTTTCGACAGGGGGGGCTCGGTCACAACTCCCAGTCGCTGGCAGGTTCGTCAGCCGATCTACAAGTCGTCCGTCAAACGCTGGAAGAATTACGAGAACGAAATCCGGCCGCTGATACAGGCGCTTGGCGATCTCGCGGATATTTGAGCGAAAGGCGCTCGAGAGATGATCGCAGGCGGGCCGTCATGCTGGATTCCAAGGCCTGTTTTTGCTAGCCAGAAGTAATGAGCAACCGACTGCCGCCCGCTTGGTCAAAACACCTCAAAGCCCGGTCGGCATCAGGAAACCAGCCGCCGAAAACCACGCAGCCAAAGGTCAGTCAACCATCGCTGGAGCAGGCAAATGACACGCTGCTCAGGCAGGCGCTCACTTTGTATCGTGACAACAAGGTGCTGGAAGCGGAAGCCCTGTGTCGCCGTGTTCTGGCGCAGTCGCCCCGGAACCATCTTGCCCTGTATCTGCTGGGAACGTTTGCGAGTGGTCTGGACGATGAAATGGCCATTCGCTGTTTCGAACGGGCACTGAAGGAAGCGCCGCGGAATCCCCAGTATCATTTCACCTTGGGCGAGGCCTATTTGAAAGTCGGAGAACATCCGGACGCAGTCAGACATTTTGGACTCGCCTGCGAACTGAAACCCGGCTGGGCCGATGCGCTTTGTGCGCTGGGCAAGGCAAACGCGGAATTCGGCAAGGCCGACATTGCGATACCTCTTTATCGGAGGACTCTCGAAATCGACGACAGCCACCCGCTTGCCAGAGTGGAATTGGCCAATGCGCTTGTCGGTCTCGGCCGCATGGAGGAAGCGGCAAAATACGTTAGGGAGGCGATCAGTCGTCGTCAGAATATTGGCGCTGCTTACAATAGCCTGGTCGGTATCCGAAAATTCTCCGGAGAGCCGGAAGAACTGCAGTCCATTTTGACTGAAATCGAAAAGCCGGCGCTTGATGGCAAAACAATAAGGCTGCTCCACTACGCGGCGGCCAAAATCCTCAACGATCTTCGACGGTACGAAGAAGCCATGTTTCATGCGCGGAAGGCGAAAGAGCTCTTGCCGCGGCTCAATATCGATGAATACCGCCGCAGCGTCGATTTCATGATCGACTTGTTCAGCCCTGAGATGCTGGCCGCAAGGGTAGGGTATGGAAGCGCTTCGGAAGTGCCTGTCTTTGTGATCGGCATGCCGCGTTCGGGCACCACCTTGACCGAGCAGATCTGCGCCAGCCATCCCGATGTCCACGGTGCCGGCGAATTGACGAAACTTAGGCGCATTACGAACAGGCTGGCGCCGACGACACGCTCTCCTGACGAATTGCGCAGATCGATCCTTGCTATGACGGCCGATCAGTCGAGATCACTCGCCGATGAGTATCTGGCTCACATCAGGCAAAAATCGCGGGATGCTCCGAGGATCATCGACAAGCTGCCCCATAATTTTGAGCTTGTAGGCCTGATCAGGCTGCTTTTTCCCAAGGCTCGCATCATTCATTGCCGCCGCGATACCGTCGACAATTGCATCTCATGCTATTTTCTGAACTTCAACGACGACAACGCCTACAACGCCGATCTGAGATCGCTTGGGCTGTATTATCGCGAATATGATAGACTCATGCGTCATTGGGACCGGGTTTTTCCCGAGCAGATTCTGCACAATCGTTATGAAGATCTCGTGTCGGATCAGGAAGGGCAGTCGCGCCGCCTGATCGATCACCTCGGTTTGAAATGGGACGATGCCTGCCTGCGTTTCTTTGACAAGGGCGGGTCGGTTAATACGTTCAGCCGCTGGCAGGTCCGGCAGCCGATCTACACCTCGTCGATGAACCGTTGGAAGAATTACGGCAAAGTAATCGAGCCGCTGATCGAGGCCCTGGGTGATCTCGCGGGGTCTTGAGCGCCTATTCACCGCTGGCTGGCACGGGACTGAGCGGCTCACATCGCGGCGATCCCTACAAGCGTCTGACAGTGTCGGCGCGACGATGCCGTGAGTTCCAACAAAAAACCCGGCAGTTGCCCGCCGGGTTTCGATTTTCGACAAGTCGATATTGTTAGAAATCGCGCTGGAAGCGGAGGATGCCGCCAACGTTGTTCTTCTTGGTGGCGCCGACCCACACCGACGAGTTGTCGATGGCGCCCTGGCCGACGCGCTGCCAGTCGACTTCCGCCGTGACCGTAAAGCCGGGAACGACAGTGTAGGCGACGTTCGCCGCGAGACCGATGTCCTTCCAGTCGTCATACGAAGCCTGGACGTTGAACGAGGTCTTCTCGTTGAACTTGTAGGTGCCGCCGCCCCACAGAGCCCAGCTGCCGCCCCATGGCTTATAGAAGCCGCGCCCAAAAGCGTTGATGCCACCGCCGACAGGGTAGGTCTTGTCCAGGTTGCTGGTAGAGCCGTAGCCGACCATGGCGAACAGCGAGAAGGCGTCGTTGACGTTCACATCGAGGCGAACCTTGCCGGAGACCGACTCGTAGTTGCTGTCATAAGCGACGACGCCGGTGATGGCGCCCCACCCTTGAGTCCATTTCAAGCCGCCGACGACATGCGGAACGTAGCTGTCGATCGTGTCGAAGCCCGAGCCTTCTTCCAACGAAGCCACGGCCGAGAGGCCATTGCCGGCGTCGAAATAATACTGGATCACGTTGGTCTGGA
Source organism: Mesorhizobium sp. CU3 (assembly GCF_006442965.1). Lineage (GTDB taxonomy): Bacteria > Pseudomonadota > Alphaproteobacteria > Rhizobiales > Rhizobiaceae > Mesorhizobium. The sequence continues at coordinate 33,630 of NZ_VFWX01000024.1, forward strand.
AACCGCCATAGGGGACGATCGTGTCGTTGATGACGTTGCCGGCATAGCCGATGAACGTATCGAAGGCCGATTCGTCGGCACCGACGCGCAAGCCACCCAGCTGGATATAGGCGAACTCAAGAGCGAAAGGCGTTTTGTTGTTTGCGGTCCAGCCGGTCGTTCCGCTTTTACCGTTGACCTCCGTCCCTCCGGCCAGGAACGGGCTGCCATAGTCGCCGTAGTTGTTGCCGAAGTTGAAGCGGGTTTCGGTAAACGTCTTCAACGTGCCGAGCTCGGTTTCCTGACCAGTCCAGGTCTTCAGCGTGAAGCGCGTATTCTTGGAGTAGGTCGAGTGGTCGCTGTCGTTCATGTGATCCGGGACGTGATTGGCGCCGTCGAAGGAACCAGCATCGCCCACGCCGATGTCTTCGCGCACATAGCCGCCGATGCGCAGGCAGGTCTCGGTGCCCGGGATGTAGAAGTAGCCGGCGCCGTAGACGTCGCAGATCTTGACGTATTCGGCCGGTTCCGGCTCGGCGACGGTCACGGCGTCGGCGGCGCGAGCACCGGAAACTGCGAGCAGAGCCGCAGCTGAGCCGAGAAGAAGGCTCTTGATGTTCATTTTCTGACCTCCAGTCAGAATCGAACGCAAGCGATGCGGGCTCTCGACCAAATTTATAGGCAATGCCTTGTTATTGCGCTCTTTTTCGCCCTCCGGCACCCAAGCGAAGGGCGTCTGCCGGTGATTGCGTGTCCGGTTTCCGGTCCGCGCTGGTGCTCCAGGAAGGCGCCTTTGCCTGGCCCAAAAAGGCCGCACAAGTCACGATTCGCCACGTTTGGCCTGATGCGATGCCTATGCTCCACCGCTTTCCGGAGCTGCCGGCCAAATGATTTTTCGGCGATTATGGCGCCGGCTTGTTGATTGTGCCCACGCTTTTCTTTATCCAGCGGCGCGACGGAGAGGTGGCCGAGTGGTCGAAGGCGCTCCCCTGCTAAGGGAGTAGAGGTCAAAAGCTTCTCGTGGGTTCGAATCCCATCCTCTCCGCCATCTTCCCCCGCACTGTGCGCTACAAACCTGTCCTTGCGCGACGATTCTGCGGCAACAACCGGACAGGGCGACTCGCCAGGCCGCCGCAATTCGGCCGGCCGGTCGCCGGATTCGCCCGGATTCAGCCGTCACCAGGCGTCGATGGTTAATGAGAGCTTTCTGAGTGAGGCCAAATCGTGTCATTTGTGCAACAACCCGGGGCGATAGCGCCCGGACAGCCCTTTTGCCGACACGATCCTTGTTGAACGCCGCCGCCTCATGGGTAATGTCAGCTTCGAAGGAGCGGCGCGGTGCGCATCTTTTTCGGTAGTGGGGATGGGGCAGGGAACGCTGTCCTTCAGCAAAGAATACCCAGACCCGTTTTTTAACTTTTGACTGGAGGTCAGAAAATGAACATCAAGAGCCTTCTTCTCGGCTCAGCTGCGGCTCTGCTCGCAGTTTCCGGTGCTCGCGCCGCCGACGCTGTGACCGTCGCCGAGCCGGAACCGGCCGAATACGTCAAGATCTGCGACGTCTACGGCGCCGGCTACTTCTACATCCCCGGCACCGAGACCTGCCTGCGCATCGGCGGCTATGTCCGTTATGACATCGGCGCTGGTGAAGTCGGTTCGTTCGACGCTGCGCGCGCTACCGATGTCAAGGACGGGTCCGAGCAGGGTACGTGGCAGAAGAATGCCCGCTTCACCTTGAAGACCTGGACCGGCCAGGAAACCGAGCTTGGCACGTTGAAGACCTACACCGAGACTCGTATCAACTTCGGCAACACCAAGACGAGCGGTGTTTATAGCTACAATCCGTACACCGGCGCCTTTAATGCCGGCGCGGCCAACAAGGGTATCTCGCTGAATTTCGCTTGGATCCAGCTCGGCGGTCTTCGCGTCGGTAAGGACGAATCGGCCTTCGATACATTCATCGGCTACGCTGGCAACGTCATCCAGGATACGCTAGTCCCGTACGGTGGCTTCGACACCAACGTCGTTCAGTACTACTTCGACGCTGGTAACGGCTTCTCGGCGGTGGTCTCGCTGGAAGAAGGTTACGGCAAGTATACGATCGACAGCTATGTTCCGCATATCGTCGGCGGTTTGAAGTGGACGCAGGGCTGGGGCGCCATCACCGGTGTCGTCGCTTACGATAGCAACTACGAGGAAGTGGCCGGCAAAGTTCGCTTGGACGTTAATGTCAACGACGCCCTGTCGCTGTTCATCATGGCCGGCTACGGCTCCGACGGCAACTACAAGGATGCCAGCTATGCTCTCCCGGCTGGCGATCGCGGCATGTACAAGCTGTGGGGCGGCAACTGGGCTGTGTGGGGTGGCGGCACCTACAAGTTCAACGAGAAGACGTCGTTCAACGTTCAGGCGTCTTATGACGACTCGAAGGACTTTGGCCTCGCTGCCAACGTTGCCTATACGGTTGTTCCGGGCCTCACCGTCACTGCCGAAGTTGACTGGGCTCATACCGATCATTCCCTCTATGGCAACTGGACCGGCATCGACGCCGGCAAGAAGAACGCCGTCGGCGGTATCCTCCGCTTCCAGCGCGACTTCTAAGGGCTGGTTCGATATAATTGAAATCCGGCCCGGGCGCTTCCATGCCCGGGCCGTTTTTGTTTCGCGATTGGGTCAATGCTAACGAAAGGATGGGGGTGAAACGGTAAGCTGATGATCCCGTAGGATGGTTTCGTGGGGTCTGCCTCTCGGTGGATGAAATCACGGCTACGTGATCAAAACTCTTGAAAGGACATCTCCGAAGGGTTAGGGCTGGGCCTTTAACCACGGGGGTGTGGCTAAAAATGTCGAACGAAGCGGTTCAAGAGGCCAAAGCCTCCGGTCACTTTGCGGTATTTTCTTCTCAGAATTCGAAGTTCAACTACACGTTTAACAAGATCAGAGAAGTAAAGTCGTATCGAATCGGTGAACTTTTCGCAGCTTATCGAGATATACTCTGGGATGATGGGCGGCATAAATACAATGTCAGCTCTTTCATCGGTGAAATAGACGAGATCCTCCTCGGAGAACGTTTTAGCACCTTTGACCAGAACACCCTGGACAATCTTATCGGTACATTGCGCCAGCGCGGCAACAGCAACGCAACCATCAACCGCAAGATGGCTGCCCTCAGCAAATTGCTGCGCAAGGCACACAAGATGGGAGATATCCACAGCCTGCCCGAGTTCCGCCGCCAGAAGGAGCGGGCGGGACGGATTCGTTTCCTCGAAAGGGACGAAGAGGCGAGGCTGTTCGCCGCCATCAAGAGCCGCAGCGAAGACGCTTACCGACTCTCGGTCTTCCTGGTCGATACCGGCTGCCGCCTCGGCGAGGCGCTCGGCCTGATCTGGAACGACATCCAGGAGCATCGCGTCTCCTTCTGGATCACCAAATCCGGCCGCAGCCGCACCATTCCGATGACCGAACGGGTCAAGGAAGTGATCAAGCTGCCGCCGACCACCGAAGGACGACGGCCGAAAGGCCCGTTCGCCATGCTGAACCAGCCGCAATATCGCGCGATCTGGAACGAGGCGAAGGCGGAAGTCGGTCTCGGCGCCGACGAGCAGGTGGTGCCGCACATTTTGCGCCACACCTGCGCCTCGCGACTCGTCCAGGGCGGCATCGACATCCGCCGCGTGCAGATGTGGCTGGGTCATCAGACGCTGTCGATGACCATGCGTTACGCGCATCTCGCCACCAATGACCTCGACGGCTGTGTCACCGTTCTCGAAAAACCGCGTGGCGAGCAATCCTCGCGTACCGCGGAATCTTCGATGTTCGCCTCGCCTCTCACCACGCTGTCGCCGGCCCAGGCTTCGCAAAAGCAAGGTGGACCCGAACCTGCCAAGGCGCCCCGCAAGCGCTCGAAGGGCAAATAGCGGTTCGCCGGGACTGCCAGAAAGGTCTCGAATCTATATTTCAGCGAGAAGCCTGAGGCTAATTTTGTCTCAGGCGTTACTTTTGTTCGACTTGTCGTCGGCTCGATCGAGGAATTCCGCGATTCGTCGCGGCAGGTCGCCGGTCTCCAGGAAGGGGGCATGGCCCTGGCCTTCGACCGTGATTGTCTCCATGCCTGGATGACGCCTGCGCATCTCTTCAAGCGTCGCAACGGACAGAAGCTTCGAATTGCCGCCACGAATCGTAAGCAGCGGCACGGCAGCCAATGCGTCGAATTGCGGCCACAGGTCGGGCAGCGGCTTGGAGAAATCGACGCCGGCCAGCGTGTCGACCAGCGCCGGATCGAAATCCGCCACCCATCCGGATTCCGTCTCACGGCAGATGGCGCCCACCATACGCGCCCAGTCGGCGTCGCCAAGCGCCGGAAAGTCGGCGCCGTGCACCCGCCGCTGCGCATCCACCGCCTCGGCGAAGCTCTTCGGCTTCGGCGCGCGATCGAGATAGGCACGGATACGGGCAAGACCTTCGGTTTCGATCACCGGGCCGATGTCGTTGAGGATGATAGCCTTCAGCACGGCCGGCTTCAGCGCGCCGAGCACGTGGATGATGAGCCCGCCGCGCGAAGTGCCGATGAAGGCGGCATGGTCGATGCCGAGCGCCGACAGCCCGGCCAGCACGTCGCTGGCTTCGACGCCGACATTGTAATGGCCGATATCGGGATCGTGATCGGACTGCCCGCGCCCGCGATAGTCGAAGGCCACGACCTTGCACGGGTTCCGCGCCTCGCTCGAGAGGTGGAGCGCAAGCTCGTGGAAGTCGCGGCTGTTGCGGGTCAGGCCGGGCAGGCAGACGACCGGAAGACCGACATTCGCCTCGCCATAGATCCTGGCGTGGAGCTTCAACCCGTCAGGTGACGCATAGAAGAAGTCGGAGAAACCTTCGCTCATTGTCGGGATGCCGCTCCTCACCGGGTAGAGCGACAGCTACAGGCGAGGGGAGGGATCGTCAAATGGGCGCCGCGCGTAAATCTCGAATGCCCGGCGCTCTACGACGCCCCCCTCTGTCCTGCCGGACATCTCCCCCACGAGGGGGGAGATTGGCAGTTTCGCGCGCGGCGGATCCCATTCAACTTTGGAGATTGGCGAAAGCGGAGCCGACAGCTGATGTCTCCCCAAGTGGGGGAGATGTCCGGCAGGACAGAGGGCGCGCGCGCAGGAACTCGACCTTGGCCGCCTCGCGGACAGCGCCCTCAGCTCCGCCCGTTCACCAGATCTCCCACGATGTCGTACTTGCCGGAAATACGCATCTTGTAGACCTCGTAATTCTCCATCACGCGCTGCACGTAACTTCTTGTTTCCGTGTAGGGGATCCGTTCGATCCAGTCGACCACCTCGTCGACGTCCTTGCCGCGTGGGTCGCCGTATTTGGCCAGCCATTGGGCGGCGCGGTTGGGGCCGGCATTGTAGCCGGCGAAGGTCAGCACATAGGAGCCGCCGAAGCGGTCGAGCTGCTCGCCGAGGAAGGCCGAACCCAGCGTCGCGTTGTAGCCGGCATCGCTGGTAAGCCGCGCCTGCGAAAAACTCATGCCGGCCTTCTTCGCCAATTGCCTGGCGGTGCCCGGCATCAATTGCAGTAGGCCGCGCGCGCCGGCGCTGGAAACCGCGCCGACATTGAACTCGCTTTCCTGGCGCGCAATGGCATAGGCGAGCGCCTTGCCGGAGCCGGAAATATTGGCCGAATCTGGAATGACGCCCAGCGGATGCGACAGCGCGCCGACATCGATGCCGCGCTGGGCGGCGATCTTGCCGACCTTGAGCGCCATGAAATGATTGCCCTGCTTTTCCGCCAGCACCGCAAGCAGCGCGAGTTCGCCTGGGCTGGTCAATTGTCCGGCAAGGTCGCGATAAAGCGTCTCGGCATAGCGATCGTAGCCGGCCTCCTGCAGCCGCTTGATCGCGCTCACCGCCTCGCGGCCGTCAAAGCTCTGGCGGTCGGCGGTGCTCGGCTTCGGGTAGGCTATGTTGAGCGTCCTTAAGCCGACACGTTCGCCGGCGAGCTGGCCGTAGAAGGTCGTGCCGTATCCGGCTGCGCGGGTGAAATAATCCTTGGCGTTGCCTGGACCGCCGACTTCCACCGCGCGGCCGAGCCAGTAATAGGCGCGCGACAGCGACACGGGTCCCTGAGCGAATTCGGTGATCCGCGTGAAGTGGCTGGCTGCGGTCGCGGGATCGTTCAGGCCGCGCAGCGCATACCAGCCGGCATGGAATTCGGCCTCGGCGGCGTTCAGCGGGCTTTCGGCGGCATGCATGGATACGATCTTGTAGGCGGTCTTCATGTCGCCCTGGTCGACCAGTTCGCGCGACAAGACGCGGCGCTCGACCCACCATGCATCGGGGTCGACCAGCGAATCGCGGTCGGTCGGCGCCTTCATGACGATCGCGGCGGCATCGGCGAATTTCTGCTGCTTGCGCAGATATTCGGCCTCGGCGAAGAAATAGCCGGCCGAACGCAGCGCCGCCGGCACCGCATTCAACAGCTTGGCGGCGTTCTTGTCGCCCTTGTCGGCCGCCGCCCAGGCATCCGCCAGGGGCTGCGCGCCCGCCAGGCCTGCGACGCGGAGCGCCGAGGCGGGCCGGTCGGCATAGAACATGCGCTCCATGCGATAGCGATGGTCGGCCGCCGGGATCAGCGTGCCGAATTCCTTGATGACGGTCGCCTCGTCCTTTGCCTCCAGCTTTTCCGTTCGCCAAAATGGTATCAGCACCGCACGCGCCGCGGCCGGGTTGCCAAGCGCCACTTGCGAGCGGGCAAGGATGATCACGCCTTCCGGCGTCAGCGGCTGGCTGCGGCCGAAGGCCTGCACCACCACTTGCGGCGGCGGGTTCTCGCGATAAAGCGCGCGCTCGCTGTTCTTGCGCAGCGCGATCGTGCCCGGCCATCCAGGCAGCATTTTCGCGGCATCGGCAATCTCGCCGCTCGGCACCTGGTCGCCGCCGTAAAGCGCGATCGCCCAGGCCAGAATGTGCCGGTCGAGCGAGGTGGCGGGCAGCGTGTCGCGGGGCGCGCGTGGGGGCGGGCCGCGTGGCGCGCGCGTTGCGCGCGCCGACGATATTGTTGGCGGCAAGCGCGTCGAGTCCGCTTTTCAGTTGCGCAATGTCTGAGGCCGGAGCGACAGGGCCGGGCGCCTGGGGCGGATCCGGCGCAGGGATCGAGGCTGTCGCGCGCGCATCGACACTGCCGCCGATCGCCACGGTCGGCGCCAGCGCGACGATCGCGCTCAAAAGCGCGAAGAGATGGGGCCGCGTCGTCGGCATATTACAATCCTAGCACATCGTCAGCAGGCGCGGGCGCTCAAAACCCGATGCAAAGCCTAAAGGTAGGTCGTGAAGGGCTCGTAAACAAAAGGTTATCGAGGCCGTTCGAATTGCGCTTGCTGGTCCTATGGCGATGCTTGCCGCTAAACCATGTCGAGACTATGGTGCGCGACCTCGCTTTCGGTTAGAAGGCGCGCAAACAAAACCGATCACTAAAAACCGATACGTTCCTGATAGTTCCCAAGGAGTTTGGACGATATGCTGAGAGGCTCGCTCACCGCGCTCGTTACACCGTTCGAAAAGAGCGGGCGCTTCGACGAGAAAGCCTTTCGCTCATTTGTCGAATGGCAGCTTGCCGAGGGCACGACGGGTCTCGTACCGGTCGGCACCACGGGTGAATCGCCGACGCTCTCGCATGAAGAGCACCGCCATGTCGTGAAGGTCACCATCGAGGTGGCCAAGGGCAGGGTTCCGGTCGTGGCTGGCGCCGGCTCCAACAACACCGAGGAAGCGGTCGGGCTGGTGAAGTATGCCGAACAGGCCGGCGCCGACGCTGCCCTTGTCGTCACGCCTTACTATAACAAGCCGACACAGCGCGGCCTTTATGAGCATTTCGCGGCCGTCGCCCGGGCGACCAAGCTGCCGATCATCATCTACAACATCCCGCCGCGCTCGGTCATCGACATGATGCCCGACACGATGGGCAGGCTCGCCCACGACTTCAAGAACATCGTTGGCGTCAAGGACGCGACAGGCAAGGTCGAGCGCGTGTCGGAACAGCGCGCTACTTGCGGCAAGGACTTCATCCAGCTCTCGGGCGAGGATGCCTCCGCGCTCGGCTTCAACGCCCATGGCGGCGTCGGCTGCATCTCGGTGACGTCGAATGTCGCGCCGCGGCTCTGTGCCGAATTCCAGGAGGCCACGCTGTCCGGCGACAGCGCCAAGGCGCTTGAGCTGCAGGACCGTCTGTTGCCGCTGCACAAGGCGATCTTCATCGAGCCCGGCCTGTGCGGCGCGAAATATGCGCTGTCGAAGCTCGGCAAGGTCGAAAATGTGGTGCGCTCGCCGCTGGTGACGATCGAGGCCTCGACGGCCGAGAAGATCGACCAGGCGATGAAGCACGCCGGCTTGATTAATTGACGAGCCCGTCTGGAAACTCTACTCCCGCGACCATCTGACTGCGTCATCTGCGCTTCCGGTGCTCACGTACCTATATGTACGCTCCGCTCCGGTTCTCGATGGCACCGTCATCTGACTCGCAGGAGCGAGTTTCGAAACGGACTCTAGGCGCTATGAATCAAGTCAAGAAAGCCGACCCCAACAACAGGACGGTCGCCGAAAATCGCAAGGCGCGCTTTTCCTACGAGGTGCTCGACACGATCGAGACCGGCTTGGTGCTGACCGGCACCGAGGTCAAGTCGCTGCGCCAGGGCCAGGCCAACATCCAGGAGAGCTACGCCTCCGCCGAGGGCGGCGAGATCTGGCTGATCAATTCCTATCTGCCGGAATATCTGCAGGCCAACCGCTTCAATCACGAGCCGCGCCGCCGCCGCAAATTGCTGGTTTCGAAGCGCGAAATGGCAAAGCTCTCGCAAAGCATCGAGCGCGAAGGCATGACGCTGGTCCCGCTGAAAATCTATTTCAACGATCGCGGCCGCGCCAAGCTTCTGCTGGCGATCGCGCGCGGCAAGAAGCTGCACGACAAGCGCGAGACGGAAAAGCAGCGCGACTGGTCGCGCGAGAAGGGGCGGCTGCTCAAGGAGCGCGGCTAGCCTTTCATCTTTGCCTGCACAAACCGGCCTGAAAAAAGCCACTGCCGCGTTCTCTTGGTTCGAACCGAACAGCGTTTCCGACGGGGGTGGTCTTGGGAAAGCGGATTGTTTTCTGGGGCTTTGCCGGCATCCTTGTCGCCAGCGCCGTCGCGGCGGGTGCCTTCTTCTGGTTCCGTGGTTTTTCGCCGGATCGCGCCGAGTTCCCGATCCGCGGCATCGATGTCTCCCATCACCAGGGCAAGATCGACTGGCCACGCGTCGCCGTCGACGATGTCGCCTTCGCCATCATCAAGGCGACGGAAGGCGGCACCCATGTCGACACCCTGTTCGCCACCAATCTGCGCGAGGCGCGCGCCGCCGGGCTGGCGGTCGGCGCCTATCATTTCTTCACCTTCTGCAGGCCCGGCGCCGACCAGGCGAAGAATTTCATTTCGGTGGTGCCGCGCGACGGGCCGCTTTTACCCCCGGTTGTCGACATCGAGTTCGGCGGCAATTGCCCGCAACGGCCGTCGCCCGAGCAGTTGAACACCGAACTCGCCGCGTTCCTCGGCCCCGTCGAAACGGCCTTCGGAAAGCAGGCGATCTTCTATCTGACCGACGAGGCGGCCGACACCTATTCCGCCAGCATCATCGTCCGCCAGCGCTGGCTGCGCTCGCTGGCGATCCGGCCAGCCGAGAACGACTGGGTCTATTGGCAGTATCACAATATGGGCCGCGTCGACGGCATCGAAGGCGATGTCGATCTCAACGTGCTGAAAGGCAACCGCCAGACGCTGGCGGAGCTATTTGCGCCGCTGCCTGACTCTAATTCTTCAGGAACGCCGCTACCTCCTTGAACACGCTGACGAACATCTCTTCCGTCAGCACGCCCGTGTTGGTGTTGTAGCGCGAGCAGTGGTAGCTGGAAAACAGCGTGATGTCGCCGGCTTGCTGCCGGCCGCCATGGCGGAACGGCATGGCGGCGACGCGTTCGCCCAGCGCCCGCACCGTCGACTGATGCGCGATCGAGCCGAGCGTGAGGATGGCGCGCAAATTGGGGAAGCGCGCGATGGTCGGCTTCAGGAAGGTCCGGCAGGTCGAGATCTCGGCGCCGACCGGCTTGTTCTCCGGCGGCACGCAGCGCACCGCATTGGTGATCGCCGTGCCGACAAGCTGAAGCCCGTCATCGGGCCGCGCCTTGAATTCGCCGCGCGCCAATCCCTGCGCGATCATCGTGCCGTAGAGCAGGTCGCCGGCATAGTCGCCGGTGAACGGGCGCCCGGTCCGGTTGGCGCCGCGCAGACCGGGCGCCAGGCCGACAACAAGCAGCCGGACAGACGCCTCGCCTTCCGGCGGCAGGAAGGTCGGCACCGGCGCGTTGAACCAACTCGGCTCGCGCTGGCGCCAGCCGGCGATGAAATCATGCAGCCGCGGGCATAGCGGGCAGTCGCGCCCAGGTTCGGCAGAGGAACCAGGTTGGGGGGAGGGCGCGGCGGTCAAGGCCGCCGCCTCTCAATAGTCGTCCTCGTCGACCTCGGCCGGTTCCGGCCTACGCACCGGCCGCTCCGACGGATCGCGGCCGACCTCGCTCTTCAGCGTCATCAGGTCGATGAAATGGTCGGCCTGGCGGCGCAGATCGTCGGAGATCATCGGCGGCTGCGAGGCCATGGTCGAGATGATCGAAACCTTGCGGCCGCGCCGCTGCAGCGCTTCCACCAGGGTACGGAAATCGCCGTCGCCCGAGAAGATAACATAATGGTCGACGACATCGGCGAGCTCCAGGGCATCGACGGTGAGCTCGATGTCCATATTGCCCTTGATCTTGCGGCGTCCGGTCGAGTCGGTGAACTCCTTGGCGGGCTTGGTCACCACCTTGAAGCCGTTATAGTCCAGCCAGTCGATCAGCGGCCGGATCGAGGAATACTCCTGATCCTCGACCAGCGCGGTGTAGTAGTAGGCCCTGAGCAGATAACCGCGCTTCTGGAAGCTCGACAGAAGCTTGCGGTAGTCGATATCGAAGCCGAGCGCCCGCGAGGTGGCGTAGAGGTTGGCGCCGTCGATGAAAAGAGCGATCTTTTCACGGGGATCGAACATTGAAAATTGTCCTTTCGAAAATGTCTGTCGTCTAAAAGCGTTTGACGAATAGGTCCCACAAATGGGCCTTTTGTGCCGTCTTGTCCGAGATAACGCGAGATTCACGGATATCCAAGGGCGCGGCGGCCAACGCAAGCAATTGTGATCGCCGCTATGTGAGGCGCTTCATGGCGTGGCGCGCGATATTGAGCCTGGCAAGCTCCGCCGGGCGGGGCCGGCGCCATAAAGCTTGTATTTCGGCGGCGTCCGCGTTATGGAGCGCGCCAGCTTTCCATCAAATCCATCGCATGAAAGGGGCAGTCCATGGCCCGCGTAACCGTTGAAGATTGCATCGACAAGGTCGACAACCGTTTTGAGCTCGTGCTGCTAGCCGGCCACCGCGCCCGCCAGATCAGCCAGGGCGCGCAGATCACCGTGCCGCGCGACAATGACAAGAATCCGGTCATTGCGCTGCGCGAGATCGCCGACGAGACGCTGTCGCCCGACGACCTCAAGGAAGACCTGATCCACTCGCTGCAGAAGCATGTCGAGGTCGATGAGCCGGAAGCCGAGGGCGAGGCGATCGCGGACCAGACCGGTGCCGCCGTGGCAACCGCCGATGCGGACGATGCCGAGGAGAACATCGCTTTCGACCGCATGACCGAGGAAGACCTGCTCGCCGGCATCGAAGGCCTGGTACCGCCGGAAAAGAGCGACGACTACTAAGCTTGCCGGAACCTGCCTGGATCAAGCATCCGGCACTTCCGTATCTGACGTTTCGTGGCTATCTATGAGATGCGTCGCACCTTGGTGCGGCGCATCAATCATTTCAGCTGTGCGAGATCCCGCCCATGATGCGTCAGTATGAGCTTGTCGAGCGCGTCCAGCGCTACAAGCCTGACGTCAATGAGGCGCTGCTCAACAAGGCGTATGTCTACGCCATGCAGAAGCATGGCCACCAGAAGCGCGCTTCAGGCGATCCCTATTTCTCGCATCCGCTCGAAGTCGCTGCCATCCTCACCGACATGCATATGGACGAGGCGACCATCGCGGTTGCGCTGCTGCATGACACGATCGAAGACACCAGCGCCACCAGGGCCGAGATCGACGAGCTGTTTGGCCCCGAAATGGGCAAGCTGGTCGAAGGCCTGACCAAGCTGAAGAAGCTCGACCTCGTCTCGAAAAAGGCCGAGCAGGCGGAGAACCTGCGCAAGCTTCTGCTTGCGATCTCCGAGGATATCCGCGTTCTTCTGGTTAAACTCGCCGACCGCCTGCACAATATGCGCACGCTCGACCATATGCCCGAGTCCAAGCGCCTGCGCATCGCTGAGGAGACGATGGACATCTATGCGCCGCTCGCCGGGCGCATGGGCATGCAGGGCATGCGCGAGGAGCTGGAAGAGATCGCCTTCCGCTATATCAACCCGGAAGCCTACCGCGCCGTCACCGCCAGGCTTGCCGAGATTTTCGAGCGCAACAAGGATGTGCTCTCCGAGATCGAGAAGGCGCTGTCGGCCCTGTTCGAGAAGCACGCCATCAAGGCCAGCGTGAAAAGCCGGCAGAAGAAGCCATGGTCGGTGTTCCGCAAGATGGAGACCAAGGCGCTTTCCTTCGAGCAGCTTTCCGACATCTTCGGCTTCCGCGTCGTCGTCGACAATGTCGATGATTGCTACCGCGCGCTCGGCGCCATCCACACCACATGGTCGATGGTGCCCGGCCGCTTCAAGGATTACATCTCGACGCCGAAGCAGAACGACTATCGGTCCATCCACACCACCATCGTCGGCCCGTCGCGCCAGCGTGTCGAATTGCAGATCCGCACCAAGGAGATGAACAAGATAGCGGAATACGGCGTCGCCGCGCATTCGATCTACAAGGACACCGGCGGCAAGGCCAACGGCGCCGGCCACGCGATCTCGAAGGAGACCAACGCCTATTCCTGGCTGCGGCGCACCATCGAGCAACTGGCCGAGGGCGACAATCCGGAGGATTTCCTTGAAAACACCAAGCTGGAGCTGTTCCAGGACCAGGTGTTCTGCTTCACGCCCAAGGGCATGCTGATCGCGCTGCCGCGCGGCGCTACCCCGATCGACTTCGCCTATGCCGTCCACACCGACGTCGGCGACACCTGCGTCGGCGCCAAGGTCAATGGCCGCATCATGCCGCTGATGACCGAATTGAAGAATGGCGACGAGGTCGAGATCATCCGCTCCAAGGCGCAGGTGCCGCCCGCGGCCTGGGAATCGGTTGTCGTCACGGGCAAGGCGCGCGCCGCCATACGCCGCGCCACCAAGAACGCCATCCGTAAGCAATATTCCGGCCTCGGCGCCCGCATCCTCGAGCGGGCTTTCGAGCGCGCCGGCAAGACCTACACCAAGGAAAGCCTGAAGCCGGTGCTGCATCGGCTGGCCCGCAAGGATATCGAGGATGTGCTGACCTCCGTCGGCCGCGGCGAGCTCGCCTCCAGCGATGTCATGAAGGCGGTCTTCCCCGACTATAAGGACGAGCGCGTCACCGTCACGGCGCCCAAGCAGCGCGAGGAAGGCTGGTCGAAGATCCGCAATGCTGCCGGCATGATCTTCCAGATGCCCGGCACCCGTGCCGCCAAGAAGGGCAAGGACCAGCCGCGCGACGGCGCGGTGCCGATCCGCGGCGTGCGCGGCGACCTGCCGGTGCGCTTCGCGCCCGAAGGCGCCGTGCCCGGCGACCGCATCGTCGGCATCGTCCAGCCGGGAACCGGCATCACCATCTACCCCATCCAGTCGCCGGCGCTGCAGGCCTTCGACGATCAGCCCGAGCGCTGGATCGATGTGCGCTGGGATATCGACGAGCGTACCAAGGAGCGGTTTCCGGCGCGCATCTCGGTCACCGCCATCAATGCGCCGGGTTCCTTGGCCGACATCGCCCAGGTCGTCGCCGCCAATGACGCCAACATCCACACGCTGTCGATGGTGCGCACGGCGCCGGATTTCACCGAGATGCTGATCGATCTCGAAGTCTGGGATCTGAAGCATCTCAACCGGCTGCTGTCGCAGCTCAAGGACAATTCGAGCGTCAGCGATGCGCGGCGCGTCAACGGCTGACAAAGTAATAGACCATGACCCCGAAAAGTGGGAACCGGTTTTCGGTAAAGGCCATGGTCAAAAAGAATGGGGAATGAAATGAACACCGACGAAGTGCTGGGCATTTTCCGCGAGGCCGGCGCCGTGCTCGAAGGGCATTTCATCCTGACGTCCGGGCTGCGCAGCCCGATCTTTTTGCAGAAGGCGCGCGTGTTCATGCATGCCGACAAGACCGAGCGCCTGTGCAAGGCCTTGGCCGAAAAGATCCGCCAAGCCGTGTCCGGCCGCATCGACTATGTCGTCGGCCCAGCGATCGGCGGCCTGATACCGGCCTACGAGACCTCGCGCCATCTTGGCGCGCCGGCGATCTGGGTCGAGCGGGAAGGGGGTGAATTCCGGCTGCGCCGCTTCGAGATCGCCCGAGGATCGCGCGTCGTCATCGTCGAGGACATCGTCACCACGGGCCTGTCGATCCGCGAGACCATCGACTGCCTGCGCGAGATCGGCGCCGAGGTGGTGGCCGCCGCCTGCATAATCGACCGGTCCGCCGGCAAGACCGATGTCGGTGTGCCGCTGATCGCGCTCGCCGAATATGAGGTGCCGGCCTATCCGGCCGACCGCCTGCCGCCGGAACTCGCCGCGATTCCCGCCGTTAAGCCCGGCAGCCGCAACATTTAGGGATCAAAAGATGATCGCCGGCATCGATCATTTCGTGCTGACGGTCCGCTCGCTCGAAGCAAGCTTCGACTTCTACGCCCGCGTGCTGGGTATGCGGCGCCTCGACGAGCCGAACCGGCCGACGGCGCTTCTGTTCGGCAACCAGAAGATCAACCTGCACGAGGTCCACCGCACCTTCGAGCCGAAGGCGAAGTCGCCGACACCCGGCTCAGGCGATTTCTGTCTCGTTGCCGCGGTGCCGCTTACCGAAATCCGGGCCAGCCTCCAGGCAAATGGCGTGGCAATCGAGGTCGGCCCGGTGGAACGCATTGGTGCGAGGGGCAGGATGATGTCGGTCTATTTCCGCGATCCCGACGACAATCTCGTCGAGGTCAGCGAATATCTGACATAGCGCAGCCGGGCTAATCGAACTCGAGCCGCATCGCACACCGCCGCTCTGACGGCATGCCGTGCGAGGCTTCCTCGCCGAGCAGCGTCGCCAGCCGGTGGTCTATCTTATCGGCATTCAGGATACGGAATCCGGCCTTGCGGTAGAAAGGCGCATTCCATTCGACATCGCGGAAGGTGGTCAGTGTGACTGCCGCAAAGCCGAGCGATCTGCCCCTCTCAATCCCCTTCTCCAGCAGCGCGCGGCCGATGCCGCGGCCTTGCCAATCGAGATGGACGTCGAGCTCCCAGATATGCAGCGCGTCGCCCTCTGCTGCCGCGCTCAGGAAGCCGATAGGGCGGTCGCGATCGTCCACCGCCACAAAGCATGCGCCTTGTGCGATCAGCGCCCGGTGCCGCTCGGAGCCGACATTCTCGCCGTCGGCGAGCCAAGCCAGCTCGGGTATGGCGCGGAAGGCAAGGCCCGCCGACTGCTCGATGCCGGGCAATGCATCGGCATCCTCTGATCTTGCCAGTCGAATGGTAATCATAAGTCTCGCTTGTCGGCCTTTTCCTCAGTTTCGCCCCAATAGCGATATTGTTACCGCCTGCGGCAGACCATCGCGGCGGCCTTTCGTTGTCGCATGGCCGGGGTGTCGCTATATCAAAGTGGTTGTTGCCTTTCTGCGCCCTCGAAGCGCAAGATAAGTATTCGTGGCCCGCCCCAGGTGGCAGGCCGGCGGGTGTTGGACCGGGAACTGGAACAGAGTGCTTTTTCGACGCCGAGAGCCTGATGGCCTCATTGAGCGGGTGCGTACTTATCTTTGGCCGCGCCGCTCGTTCTCGCGTTCCGTTCAGTATTTCTCCAAACGCATCCTGCGGCTGAAGGCGACGCCGCATTCCGTCGCCGCCGGCGTTGCGGCGGGCGTCTTTGCCTCCTTCTTCCCGCTCGGCGTCCATTTCGTCGTTGCCGCGGTGCTTTGCTGGGTAATCGCCGGCAATCTGGTCGCGGCAGCACTTGGTGCAGTGTTTGTGGGCAATCCGCTGACCTCCCCGCTGCTGTGGGGCGCGTCCTGGGAGACCGGCAAGCTGCTGTTGCATGAACGCCTGCCCAAGCATGGGCCACCCGAGCATCTCGGCGAGATGATGCACAAGCTCTCCTTTGCCAAGCTGTGGCACCCGGTTCTGGAGCCGATGCTGATCGGCGCCGTCCCACTCGGTCTTGTCTTCGGGCTTGTCTGCTACGCCATCACCCGCTGGGGCATGACGGTGTTTCGCAAGCAGCGCATCAAGCGCATGGCCGAACGCGCCGAGAAGAAGGCCAGGCAGGGCGGCCGGGAAGTGCCGGCGCAATGATCATCGGCATCGGCAGCGACCTGATCGACATAAGACGCATAGAAAAATCGCTGGAGCGGCATGGCCAACGTTTCGTCCAGCGAATCTATACCGAGGTCGAGCAGGCGAAGTCCGAGAAGCGCGCGGCCCGCGCCGCGTCCTACGCCAAGCGCTTTGCCGCCAAAGAGGCCTGCGCCAAGGCGCTGGGCACCGGCATGGCCGAGGGCGTGTTCTGGCGCGATATGGGCGTGATCAACCTGCCCAGCGGCGCGCCGACCATGGCGCTGACGGGCGGCGCCGCCGCCAGGCTCGAAAAGATACTCCCCAAGGGCCACCGCGCCCTGATCCATCTCACCATCACCGATGATTTTCCGCTTGCTCAAGCCTTTGTGATCATCGAGGCGGTGCCCGTCGAACAAGCGCCACATTGATTCCATCTGACCACCCACGCATGACGTTGCCCAGCGCGCGCCGAGACTCTATACCAACCAACGCACAATCGAGGACGACATGAGCGTGGCTGAAAAATCGCAGAAGAAATCCGGCGGGCTTGGCGAGACGCTATCCGTCATCATCCAGGCGCTGCTGCTCGCGCTCGTCATCCGCACGCTGCTCTTCCAGCCATTCTCCATTCCGTCCGGCTCGATGCGGCCGACGCTGCTCGAAGGCGATTATCTCTTCGTCACCAAATGGGCCTACGGCTACTCGCGCTATTCGCTGCCGTTCGGACCCGACCTGTTCTCGGGCCGGATCTGGGGCTCGGAGCCTAAGCGCGGCGACGTCGTGGTGTTCAAGTTCCCGCCGGATCCGTCGATCGACTACATCAAGCGCGTCGTCGGCCTGCCCGGCGACAAGATCCAGATGAAGAACGGTCAGCTCTTCATCAACGGCGTCGGCGTGCCGCGCGTGAAGGTCGGTCAGATCGACAATCCCGATGTCACCGAGGAAAACCGGCCGGTCGATGTCTACCGCGAGACGCTGCCCAACGGTGTCAGCTACGACACGCTCGACCTGTCGCCGGACTCGATTGCCGACAACACGCGTGAGTTCGACGTTCCGCCCGACCATTATTTCATGATGGGCGACAACCGCGACAACTCCTCCGACAGCCGCCTCAGCGTCGGCTACGTGCCGGCGGAGAACCTTGTCGGCCGCGCCAACATCATCTTCTTCTCGATCGCCGGCAAGGCAAGCCCGCTCGAGGTCTGGAAGTGGCCGTCGCTGATGCGCGTCGGGCGCCTGTTCAATTTCGTCCACTAGGTGATGGCCAACAAGCGCCTGACCGCCGATGCCCTTGCCGAAGCGCTTGTAGAGCGCACCGGCCACGTCTTCGCCGATCGCCAGCGCCTGCAGCGCGCGCTGACCCATGCCAGCGCGCGCTCGACCCATGCCGGCGTCGACTACGAGCGCTTCGAGTTCCTGGGCGACCGCGTCCTGGGTCTCGTGGTGGCCGACATGCTGCTCGCCGCCTTTCCCGATGCTGCGGAGGGCGAACTGTCGCTGCGCCTCAACGCGCTGGTCAATGCCGAGGCGCTGTCCGGAATAGCCGAGGAAATCGGCCTGCCGGACCTTGTCCGCGCCGGCTCCGACGTACGCAACCTCGAGGGCCGCAAACGCACCAATCTGCGTGCCGACGCGCTGGAATCGCTGATAGCCGTGCTTTATCTCGACGGCGGGCTGGAGGCAGCTCGGACCTTCATCCATCGCTACTGGCAGCCGCGCTCGCAGGCGATCGGTGCCGCACGCCGCGACGCCAAGACCGAATTGCAGGAATGGGCGCACCAGGCCGCGGCCGGTGCCGTTCCCGCCTACCGGGTCGATGGCCGCGAAGGACCGGACCATGATCCGCTGTTCACCGTCAGCGTCGAGGTCGGCGTTTTCGCGCCGGCCACCGGCAGGGGCCGTTCAAAGCGCGAGGCCGAGCAGGCGGCTGCGGCTGCCCTTTTGCTGCGCGAAGGCGTATGGAACGCGGCATGACCGAAATCGAATCTATCGAAACGCCTCAAACGCACTCCGGCTTCGTCGCGCTGATCGGCGCGCCCAATGCCGGCAAGTCGACGCTGGTCAACCAGCTTGTCGGCGCAAAGGTGTCGATCGTCACCCACAAGGTGCAGACCACCCGCGCCATCGTGCGCGGCATCGCCACGCATGAGAATGCGCAGATCGTCTTCGTCGACACGCCCGGCATCTTCAAGCCGAAACGCCGGCTGGACACCGCCATGGTGACCACCGCATGGGGCGGCGCCAAGGATGCCGATGTGGTGGTGCTGCTGATCGATGCCGAGCGCGGCATCAGGGGCGATGCCGACGCCATCCTCGATCGGCTGAAAGATGTGCGCCAGCCTATGCTGCTCGTCCTCAACAAGGTCGACCGCGTCAAGCCGGAGACGCTCCTGGCGCTCGCCGCGACGGCGAACGAGAGAGTGCCGTTCAAGCGCACCTTCATGGTCTCGGCGCTGACCGGCTCCGGCTGCAAGGATCTGCTCGACTATCTCGCCGAGACGCTGCCCGCCGGTCCCTGGTACTATCCCGAAGACCAGATTTCCGACCTGCCGATGCGCCAGCTCGCGGCCGAGATCACCCGCGAAAAACTGTACCTTAGGCTGCATCAGGAGCTTCCCTATTCTTCGCATATCGAGACCGAGAAATGGGAAGAGAAGAAGGACGGCTCGGTGCGCATCGAGCAGGTCATCTATGTCGAGCGCGACAGCCAGAAGAAGATCGTGCTCGGCCACAAGGGCGAGACGATCCGGGCCATCGGCCAGGCCGCGCGCACCGAGATCGCCGACATCCTCGAGCAGAAGGTGCATCTTTTCCTGTTCGTGAAGGTGCGCGAGAACTGGGGCGACGACCCCGAGCGCTATCGCGAAATGGGGCTGGAATTTCCCCACTAGCTAGCGTGGCCAGGACGTCGATGTGGTGCGGCTGCGGTTGGACGCTGTGGAAGCGCTGATCCCAATGTTGGAAACGATGCCGATCAGCCCGAGTCCGCAAGGCAATGCCGCGTGATCGACTAATGCATGTCGCACTGCCGGCTCCTCCCCACCTTCGCGCCAATTCGCTATGTCAAATAGCATTATTACTATGGCGCATAGCATATAGTTGCTATCTGTCATAGTCTTTTTCTTGACGGCAGGCGCTCTCGCGGCGAACGGTAACGCATGGAAAAGATTGAGAGTCGGGAAGAATCCGCAGCCGACAGCGGTGCCCTCGACACATTGGTCGATTGCAATCTGCGCCGCGGCTCGGTCGTCATGCTCAACGATTTCGAGGTCGAGTTCTCCGAGGTACCGCTACTCCCGACTGGAGCGGCTAGGTAGGCTGAGATTGCGATTCAACAGTTGCGGCGCCCTTGACTTCGGGCGCCGCAATCATTGTCGGATGAGGGCGCTTACACCGCACCGGCAATGACGGGCCGCGCCTTCGGCCGGCGTACGAAGCTTTCGGTGCCGTAATAGGCGACGATCGCGACCGCGATGACTGCCCAGATGGCGACGGCGATCCATTGCTGCTGCACATAGTCGGCATCGACAAACACCTTGCCGAGGAAGCGCACGCTGTTCTGGTGCGTGACATGCATCAGGATGGCGAGCAGCACGCTGCCGGTGTTCTGGTAGAGCCAGGTGAAGACGATAGCGGCCAACACCACATTGATCGTGCCGTAGAGCGAAAGGTCGCCGACCAGGCCGAGCGGGAAGTGCCAGATGGCCCAGATCACGCCGAGGATCAGGCTGGCGGCGAGCGCCGAATGGCCGGCCAGCAGGCGAGGCGTGGCAAAGCCGCGCCAGCCGGGTTCCTCGCCCAGCGGGCCGCTGAAGACGGCGTAGAGCGCGACGATCGGCAGGATTTCGGAGAAGGCCGGGATATCGCCCCAGGCCGGCGGCGCCGAGCCGAAGACCGGATTGATCAGGATCGAGGCGAGCTGCGCCCCGAACGGCAGGCCAAGGGCGACGAGATACCAGATCGGCCGAACGCGCCATTTCACCATCGAGGCGAGGATCGCCTTGACCGCGCTCCAGCCCCCGGCAAGTGCCGCGACGATGAGGCCTGCAACCGCCGGCCCGAAGGTGAACCAGGGAATGCTCTCGCCGTTGGACAAGTAAAAGGGAATGAACGCCAGCCAGGTCAGGCCAAGCGCCAGCGAAAAGAAGGCAGTCAGCCGGTGCTTCCACACCAGGTTCAGGAAGGAAGTCATGTCGGATCTCTCGTCGGGTCATGATTGCGAAAGGTCGCCCGCCCGTGAGGTCGACGCTTCGGGAAAGGCCAGCCGAACCGTTCGGCGGTCTGCGCCGGCCACCCGGTCAACGCGTCTGTATTTGGCGCCTGCCTGGTCCGGAAATCCCGAACGCTTTCTGAGAAAATTCCGATATTTGGCGTGGCAGCAGTCTTACGGTATGCGCCAAGCCTTATCTTGATTTCGCCGCGCAACAGGTGAAAAGCTCCGCCAATGGAATGGCGCGACGAGGGAATCGTTCTCGGCACCCGCAAGCATGGCGAAACCAGCGCCATCCTCGAGGTGATGACGCGCGCGCATGGTCGCCATCTCGGCCTGGTGCGCGGCGGCCGTTCGCGCAAACAGCAGCCGGTGCTGCAACCGGGCAACCGCGTCGACCTTTTATGGCGCGCGCGGCTCGACGAACATCTTGGAACCTTCCAGGCCGAGGCGATCGAGATGAACGCCGCCCGCCTGATGGACACCGCGGTCGCGGTCTACGGCCTGCAGACCATGGCCGCGCATCTGAGGCTCCTACCCGAGCGCGACGCGCATGGCGGCCTCTATGAGGCGCTGGCCGTGATGATCTCGCATCTCGATGATGCCGATGCGGCGGGCGAGCTGGTGGCGCGCTTCGAGCTGCTGATCCTCGACGAGCTCGGTTTCGGCCTCGATCTCAGCGAATGCGCGGCCACCGGCACAAGGCAGGACCTCGCCTATGTCTCGCCGAAATCGGGCCGCGCCGTCTCGCGCGGCGCGGGAGAGCCCTGGCGCGACAAGATGCTCAAGCTGCCCACCTTCCTGCAGCGCGGCGCCGGCTTGCGCGCCGACGCGGCAGCCCTTGAAGACGCCTTCAAGCTGACCGGCTTTTTCTTCTTCCGCCATGTCTACGAGCCGCGCGGCCTCGAGCCGCCCGACGCCCGCGCCGGCTTCCTGGCTGCGCTTCGCCGGCATCATGCAACGGTGAAGGCAATCGCCGGCGTCTAATCCGCGCCCCGCCGCTGCTCCAGGAAATCGTCGAGGATGGCGCGCTGGCCTTGCAGGATCTTGAGGCCGGCTTCGGGCAGCGTGAACCAGCCGGCTTTATCCACTTCGGGAAATTCTCTCATGATTCCCGATTTCGGCGGCCATTCCATGGTGAACATGTTGCTCTTGATCGCGCCGGCATCGAGATCGGCCTCGACGCTCCACGCGATCACGATCTTGCCGCCAGCTTGCCTGTAGCTGCCGACGGGCCGGAAATCACCGTTGATGCGAACGCCCAGTTCCTCCTCCGCCTCGCGCCGGCCGGCTTCAAATTCGTCCTCGCCGTCTTCGATGAGGCCTTTCGGGATCGACCATGCGCCTTCGTCCTTGCGCGCCCAGAACGGGCCGCCCGGATGGACCAGCAGGAATTCGAAGACGCCGGCGGTGCGCCGGTAGATCAGCAGGCCCGCGCTTCGTTGCGGCATTGGTAGTCCTCTTGGCAAGTCCCGCAAGCGTTCGAGCATAGCACGAGTATTTCGCCGCCGGCCGCAGGTAATTTCATCAGCAATTGCGGATGGTCTCGCCGTGTCATCGTTGGATAACGCGCGCGCTTGCTGGCAATCGGCGCGGAAACATGCTCGATCTTACCAGCCGGCAAAGCGCTGATTTGGATAGCCGTCTCATTGCCGTATTTGCCGGCGACAACTGGTTCGGTTTTGAGGGGAAACCGCCATGTTTTTCAGCCTGATCGCGATTGCCGCCGTCATCGCCTTGTTCGTCATCGTCTCGCGCCAGCAGAACCGCATTGCGCTGGTCGAGCGCGAGCTGGGCGCGTTGCGCAGCCTGGTGCTTTCCGGCGCAGCACTGCCCGCACCCAAGCCGGATGCGATCGCCGAGGGCGTGTCGAAGGACGCGGGAGAAGCCGTGGCGATCGCCGCCGCGCCAGCGACTCAGGCGATCGCGTCCGAGCCGGAGGCGGCAACGGCCGCCGAAGCCGAGATCGTAGCCGGACCCTGGAAAAAAGGCGAGGCGGCAGCGGCAGGCGCCGCTGAGCCCGGCAAAGCCGAGCCGGTGCCGGAACTTTCAGCCGAGGCCAAAGCGGCGTTCACCCGATCCGAGGCCGCCGAGAAAGCCGCAAGCCGGTCCGACGTCGAAACGGCGCTGGGCACGCGCTGGGCGGTCTGGGTCGGCGGCATCGCGCTGGCGCTGGGCGGCCTGTTCCTGATCCGTTACACCATCGAAGCCGGCATTTTCGGTCCCGGCGTGCGGCTCACTATGGCCGCTATCCTCGGCCTTGTGCTGATTGCCGGCGCCGAATTCATCCGCCGCACCGGCTTCAAGGTGCCGGTCCAGGGCGCCGCCGGCGCCTATATCCCGGCGATCCTGACTGGGGCCGGCGCTTTCATCCTGTTCGGCACTGTCTATGCCGCGCATGGCATCTACGGCTTCATCGGCCCGGCGCTAGCGTTTGGTCTGCTCGGAGCCATAGGCGTGGCGGCCATTGCCGCGTCCCTCGTGCATGGCTTGGCGCTAGCCGGCATCGGCCTTGTCGGCGCCATGGTCACGCCGGCGCTGGTTTCCTCCGAGGCGCCAAACCCATGGGCGCTGTTCGTCTATCTGGCCATAGTACTTGCCGCGACGGCCGCCGTCGCGCGCATCCGCGACTGGAAGGTGCTGGTCGCGGTGGCTTTCGCCGGCTGCGGCATCTGGACTATCCTTTACATGAGCGATGCGCCGGCCGCGAACCTCGCCGCCATCCTGTTCATCAGCCTGGCCACGCTCGCCGTGCTGGCCTTCCTCTGGCTCGCCGGACGCGACGATGCCGAGCCCGGTTTCGACTGGCCCTCGATCGTACCTGGTCTTTTCATTGCGTTGTGCGCGCTTGGCCTGTCGGTCGATCCGGTCTTTGCCCCGGCAGGCGATGGCTTGCACGGCGCGGTGCTGCTGGTTGCGCTGGTCGCCGTTGCGCTCTACCGGCCGCGCGCAATGCCCGTAGTCTTCGCTGCCGGCCTGGCAACGGCGATGATCTATCTCGGCATCATCCCGCCCACCACCGTCGGTGCCGATGCGCTGGATGTCGGCCTCGACGCCCACTCGCTGGCTTCGCCCGGCGCGCTGACGTTCCGCATCGGCATCGTGCTCGCCTTGGTCTTCCTTGCGGCCGGCTTCTGGGCGGCGCGCCGTTTTGTTGTCCTTGCCCCGATGCGCGCGGCCTGCTGGACGGCCTGGGGCGTGGTCGTGCCGCTGGTTGTGCTGACGGCGCTGTGGCTCACCTTCGGCGATATCGACCGCGACCTCGGCTATGCGCTGCCGGCACTGCTCCTGCTGCTCGCATTCGCGGCCGGCGGCGAATGGATTGCGCGCGGCGAAGAACCGCCGCTCGGCGGCGGGCCGGCCGTGTCCTTCGCGCTTGCCGGCGCCGGCCTTGCCGGCCTCCTGATGCTGCACATGGCCTTCGGCTCCGGCTGGACCACCGTGCTGCTCGGCGCCGCGGCCGTCGTCCCGGCGCTGGCGACGCGTTGGCGCTCCTATCCGATACTAGGCTGGATCGCGGTGGGTGCCGCTGTCGCCGTGATCGGCCGCGTCGCCTTCGACCCGACCATTGTCGGCGCGGCGGCGCTGTCGAAAACGCCGGTGTTCAACTGGCTGCTGCTGGGTTACGGCGTGCCGGCGCTGGCCTTCGGCTTCGCCGGCTGGCAACTCGCCCGCACCACCGACGGCAGGCCGCGCCTCGCCATGGAGGCGGCATCGGCGCTGTTCGCGCTGCTCACCATTGCCATGCTGGTGCGTCACGCCATGCATGGCGGCGTCATCGATACCGGCACGGTGACGCTTGCCGAACAGGCGATCTACACGCTGATCGCGCTCGGCGCCGGCGCCATCCTGGTCGCCCTCGACAGGCGCTCACCGAGCTCGGTGCTGCGCTATGGCTCAATGGCGGCCGGTGTCGCCTCGGCCGGCTTCATCGCCGTCCAGCATTTCGTGGTGCTGAACCCGCTGCTGACGGATGAATCGACCGGCACGATCCCGGTCTTCAACCTTCTGTTCCTGGCCTATCTGCTGCCGGCGATTGCCGCCGGCGCGCTGGCGCTCTATGTCCGCGACAAGCGCCCGAAATGGTATGCCGCGATGCTGGCGCTGGTCGCCGCGCTGCTTGCCTTCGCCTATGCCACGCTGTCGGTGCGCCGCCTGTTCAAGGGCGAGTTCATCGCGCTGTGGAGCGGGCTTGGCCAACTGGAGACCTACACCTATTCGGCGCTCTGGCTGGTCATCGGCGTCGCATTGCTCACCGCCGGCGTCTGGCTGAAATCGCAGGTGCTGCGCATCGCCTCGGCCGCGCTGATCGCCACCGCGGTGCTGAAAGTCTTCCTCTTCGACATGTCGGAGCTGGAAGGCGTGCTGCGCGCGCTCTCCTTCATCGGCCTCGGCGCCGTGCTGATCGGCATCGGTCTGTTCTACCAGCGGCTGCTGACGCGGGCGGCGAGGGAAAAAGTCGAAACCCCGCAGGAAACAACTGGATAGCCGGGAATAAATCCCCATCGGCTGGCGTTATCTCATCGCTTGGGCAACCGGAGCGGATGCGCCGCTTCGCGCTGACTGCTTGCGCCGCGCCGGCAACGCGCGTTTTATCGGGACGGAAAGCGACCTCGAAACAAGCGGTCATGGACGACAAGAAGGCAGCGATCCTGAGCGAAATACCGCGGTTGCGGCGCTACGCGCGCTCGCTGTTGCGCGACCGCGATTCCGCCGACGACCTTGTCCAGGACTGTCTGGAACGGGCGCTGATGCGGCTCGACAACTGGCAGACGGGAGAAAGCCCCCGGAGGTGGCTGTTTACGATTATGCATCACTTGTTCATCGACCAGATGCGCAAGGTCAACCGGCGCGGCGAGGCGGCGATCCTGCCTCTCGAAGCCGGTGAAGCCCAAGCCGCACCCGCCGATCAGGTCGAGACCATCGCCTCGCGCGAGATCATGGATGCCTTGCAGGCGATCAGCCCCGATCGCCGCGCGGCATTGGTGATGGTCGCCATCGAGGGCTTTTCCTACGCCGAGGCCGCCAACATTCTTGGCGTGCCGGCCGGCACGCTGATGTCGCGCATCGCGCGCGGCCGCGAGGAACTGCGTGGATTGCTCGACGATTCGGCGCGCCGACGCTCGATCAGGATTGTTGAGAAATGACCCGCCGCGATTTCTCCGAACGCGATATCCACATGGCCCTCGACGGCGAATTGCCGGGCGAGGAACGCATGGCCTACGACGCCTGGCTGGAAGCCAATGCCGAGATGAAGGCCAAGGCCGCGCGCTACACCGCCGATCGGGCAGCGCTTCGCTCGGCCTTTGCCGGCGTGCTGGACGAGCCCGTGCCGGCCAGGCTGCGCCAAGCGCTCCTCGGCGAGACGTCGGTCAAGGCAACTGCCTGGCGCTCGCGCTGGTGGCTGTCGGCCGCCGCTGCCGTGGTGTTGGCGGTCGGCGGGTTGAGCGGCTATGTCGCCGGCATCGACGGCATCGGCAAAACGGATAATGACGACGACCAGATCGCCGAGCAGGCGATCGCCGCCCATGTCATCTATGCCGCGGAGAAGCGCCACGCTGTCGAAGTGCCGGCAAGCGACAAGGATCATCTGCAGACCTGGCTGTCGAACCGCGTGGGGCTGAAGCTGGTGGCGCCGGATCTGGCGTCCGAGGGCTTTGAACTTGTCGGCGGCCGGCTGCTGCCGGCGGGCAGCCAGGGCAAGGCGGCGATGCTGCTCTACGAAGACGCCAAGGGCGAGCGTATCTCGCTCTTCGTCACCGCCGAATCTGCCGAGACAGCGAAGGGCACCTATATGGCCGAGACCGGCGGACCGGAGGCGGTCTACTGGCTCGACAAGGGCTATGCCTGCGCCGTCGTCGGCTCGCTGCCGCCCGAGCGCCTGTCGGCGGTCGCCAAGAGCGCATACGGCCAGCTTCTGGCCGGCATATCGAGCTGAACCGGCTGCGCTTTTTGCGCTGCCGGCTTCGCCTCGAAACCGCAATCCTGTTCAAACATTTCACGCTTTCTCGCCGTGGCGGAACCTGTCACAATTCGGCCCTATTCAAGGAGCGATAGCGCTTGATGGGATAGTGGTGTTTCGGTCGCTATCCGCTTTTGACCGGGGCCGTTTTCCGCAAATCCAATCGAGGTTCTCCCAAGCCCGCATGCCTGCCGAGATCCGCAAGGCCCGCGCGTCAGACGTCGATGACCTCGCCGCCATCGAGAAGGCTGTTTTCACCAGCGATCGCCTGTCGCGCCGTTCCTTTCGTCAGTTGATCGAGCGCGAGACGGCCAAGATGCTGGTGGCCGAAAACGACGGCCGCGTCGCCGGCTACGCGGTGGTGCTGTTTCGCAAGGGCAGCGGCGTGGCGCGGCTCTATTCCATCGCAGTCAGTCCGTTCTTCGGCCGGCTTGGCATCGGTCGCCAATTGCTGGACGCCGCCGAGGAGGCGGCTTTCGAGCACGACCGGCTGCTGCTGCGTCTCGAAGTGCGCGAGGACAATGACCGCGCCATCCGCATCTATGAACAGGCCGGCTATCGCAAGATCGGTCGCGAGCCCGACTACTACGAGGATGGCGCCACCGCGCTGCGCTACGAAAAGACGCTGCGCGGCGACACGCCGACGGCGACCGAGGTGCCGTTCTACCAGCAGACCTGCGAGTTCACCTGCGGCCCGTGCTGCCTTATGATGGCGATGGCCAATTTCGATTCTGGCTTCGTCCCCGATCCGGTGATGGAAATCCGCCTGTGGCGCGAGGCGACCACCGTCTTCATGATGTCGGGCCCAGGCGGCTGCGAACCTTTCGGCCTTGCCGTCGCCGGCTACGAGAGCGGGCTCGGGGCGGAGATCTTCGTTTCCTTCTACGGCGCGCTGTTCCTGCAATCGGTCAGGAGCGAGGACAAGCGCAGGGTGATGGAACTCGCCCAGGTCGATTTCCGCCGCCGCGCCGAGCTCTACGGCATCCCCGTCAACTATCGCCCCTTCGGCATCGACGACATCCGCTCAGCCTTGGGTGAGGGCAAGCTGGTCGTGGTACTGGTCAGCGGCTTCCTGATGTTCGGCAAGAAAGTGCCGCATTGGGTGCTGGCCATCGGCGACGACGGCGACCATATCCTGATCCACGACCCATGGGTCGAGGATGAGAGGCAGGAAACAATTCTCGATGCCGCGAACATTCCAGTGCCCTACGACATTTTCATGAATATGGCGCAGTTCGGCCGCGACGGGTTGCGGGCCGCCATCACTCTGGGAAAACGCTGAGACAATGACCTGGGTTATCCTCACGGGCAGGCAGAACGACATCGATCAGGTGGCCACGCCCCACAAGATCATCACCAACCGCGACTATCTCGCCCATCCGGCGCTATTCAGCGGCCAGCGGCCGAAGGTGATCAACCTGTCGAACAATTACGGCTATCAGAGCCGGGGCTACTATGCCTCGCTGCTTGCCGGCTCGCGCGGCCACAGGGTGATCCCCACGGTCGAGACGATGATCGACCTGTCGGAGCGCAAGCTCTACGAGCATGCGCTGCCCGAGCTCGAGCTCGCCCTGAACAAGTGCCGCAAGGATCTAGGCGGTGTTTTCCCGGGGAAGGTCGCCATCTTCTTCGGCATCGGCCCCTCGAAGGTCTGGGATCGTTTCGCCAGGCTGCTCTTCGACTGGTTCCGGGCGCCGGCGCTCGAGGTCCACATCAAGGACAGCGCCGAATGGGCTTCGATCCGCAAGATCGGTTTCCTGCCGCTGGCGCGCATGAGCGAGGAAGAAGAAAAATTCTTCCTGCAGTGCCTCGACACCTACACAAACCGCGAATGGCGCGACACCAAGGGCCGCACGCCGGCGCGCTATACCTTCGCGACGCTGGTCGATCCGCATGAGGAATTGCCGCCCTCGGAAATCTCATCCCTGCGCTACTGGGCAAGGATCGCCGAGAAGATGGGCGTCGAGGTCGAGCCGATCACCAGGAAGGATCTGGCCAAGCTCGCCAATTACGACGCGCTGTTCATCCGCGAAACGACCTCGATCTCCAACCACACCTACCGCTTCGCGCGCCGCGCCCAGCAGGAAGGCATGCCGGTGATCGACGACCCGCTGTCGATGATCCGCTGCACCAACAAGGTCTATCTGAACGAGCTGATGACCTACAACAAGGTGCCGGTGCCGCCGACGGTGATGATCGCCGGCACCTCCGACTTCGAGCTGGCGGCGCAGACGCTGGGCTTCCCGCTGGTGCTGAAGATCCCGGATTCCTCCTTCTCGCGCGGCGTCAAGAAATGCGAGAGCCTGGCCGAGCTGACCAAGCTCGCGACCGAGTGGCTGGAGGATTCCGATCTTCTGATCGCTCAGAAATTCATCCCCACCGAATATGACTGGCGTGTCGGCGTGCTGGGCGGCCAGCCGCTGTTTGCCGTGCACTATCTGATGGCGAAAAAGCACTGGCAGATCGTCAACCACAAGGCCAACGGCAAGCCGGACCAGGGCGGCATAAAGACCTTCACGCTGAAGCAGACGCCGCCGCATGTCGTCGAGACGGCGGTCAAGGCAGCCAAGTGCATCGGCGACGGTCTTTACGGCGTCGACCTCAAGGAGACCAAGGATGGCGTTTTCGTCATCGAGGTCAACGACAACCCCAATCTCGACCATGGCTGGGAGGATTCCGGCGAGAAGGACGAGCTGTGGGTGCGGCTGACGCAGTGGTTCCTGAATCGCCTGGAGCGGCCGGACAAGTAGCGGGCGGATAGGGGAACTGGAGAACTGGGGAATTGAGGAACTGAAGAATTGAGGAAGGATATGAGGATGTGAGGATGTGAGGATGTGAGAATGGATGGCTCCCCTAGCCGCTCCATTCTCCAGTTCTTCAGTTCCTCAATTCCTCAATTCCCCAATTCCCCAATTCCACAGTTCCCAAACCGAGGGAACAGAATGCTGTTTTTCGTAATCGAGGATTACCGTGGCTGCGATCGTAAGGAGATCTACCGACGCTTTAACGACAAGGGGCGATTGAAGCCCGACGAACTCGTCGTCCATCATAGCTGGATCGCCGGTGACATGAGCCGCTGCTTCCTTCTGGTCGAGACCGATGACGTCACGATCCTGCAGCGCTGGGCGATCGAGTGGAACGACCTGGTCGAGTTCGAGATCGTCCCGGTGGCGACCAACAAGGACATGGTCGCGGCGCTGGCCAGGCATCTTTGAAGAAATTCATGGCGCGTAGGGTCGGTGCTCCGCCTTAAATGACCGCCATCGCATCGACCTCAATCAGGTAGCCTGGGGACATTACGGCTACCCCGATTATCACATTCGCCGGTTTGTGATCTCCAAACACCGAAATCTGCGCGTCTTCGAGAATCGGAAGGTGTTTATCGCGGTCATAGTCCACGATGTAGATCGTGATCTTGCAGACTTGGTCCGGCCGTGCGCCTGCCGCCCTGAGCGCTCGGCCGAGATTGCCGAATGCAAGGCGGGCTTGCGCCGCAAAATCTCCCTGCCCGACCAGCTTGCCGTGTATGTCTTCGGGCTGCTGACCTGAGATGAAGACCAGCTTGGATCCCGTCGCGACGACAACCTGCGTGTACATCTCCGGAACCGGCAGATCGTCTGGGTTGATGAGCTCAAGCGACATAAAAATCTCCTGCTTGTTCGACTGAAATAGACCTTTGTGGTCGCCGCGCTGGCGATCACCGGTCTTGTCAGGCACCGAGCGCCGGCGACCTGATTGCGCTCCGGCATTCCTCGATCAGCCATTCGCGGAAGGCCGCCACAACGTCGCGTCTTGCGCTGCGTTCGGGGATAGTCAGGCAATAGGGTTGGCGCAGCACCACGGATCGGGCCACGGGCCGGACCAGCCTGCCATCCTCGAGTGTCTGCGCGCAATAGATGCCTTGCGCCAGCGCCACGCCCAGACCTGAAACGGCGAGATCTAGCGCTGCCCGCGACGAGTTGGCCGACAGGCCGCGCTGCGCCGTCCGGCCTGGCTCGGTGCCCGCCGCTTCGAACCAGTTGCGCCAGGACGGGAAGGACGCGCCGGTCGGACCCCAGTCGGTGTGGATCAGTGGCAGGCCAACGAGCGGTTCGCTTCCAGGCTTGATCTTCCCGGCGAGCTTCGGAGCGCAGACCGGATAGACGGCGTCCCGAACGATCTCCTCGGTCGGATGTTCGCGATAATGCGGACCGTAGGAGAGCCGGATGTCGATCAGCTCGCGGTCGAACGGCACCGGATCGTCGTCGCCCCTGAGCGAAATGTCGGCGGCGCCGTGGCCGGCGACGAAGCCGGCGAGCCGCTCGGAAAGCCAGCCCATCGCCATGGAGGGCGGCACCGAGATGACGAGGCGCGGGCGGAAGGCGTCGCCGCCGACATCGCGTGCGACGCTGCCGATCTCCTGGAAGGCCATGGTGAGCCTGGGCAGCATCTCGACACCGGCCTCGGTCAGCACCACGCGCCGGTTGACGCGGTGGAACAGCTTGCGGTCGAGCTGCTCCTCGACGGTGCGGATGAGCTGGCTCACCGCCGCCGCCGACACCGACAGCTCGTCCGCCGCCGCGGCAAAGCTGCCGGTGCGCGCGGCAGCCTCGAAGGCTTGAAGTCCGCGTAAGGAGGGAAGGGCGGCCATGTGATGCCAATAGATAAGTTCAGCTTATCTATTTTGCAGAAATACTCGTTTTCCGAAAGGTTTATTTTCGCAGTACGGTCGCGCCATGAGCACAATCGATCACGCCGAATCCGTCGACCACCGCCAAATCATCGCCTCGCTGACCAATGAGCAGCGCAGCCGACTGACCGGCAAGTCCGATGCGCCGGGCCTCATCCAGTTCGGCCTGGATTTCGGCGCGATCATCTTTCTCGGCGCGCTGATTGCGGCCAAAGTGCCTTACTGGCCGGTGCTGATGCTGCCGCAGGGCATCCTCATCGTCTTCCTGTTCACGCTGCTGCATGAGACGGTGCACCGGACCGCCTTCGAAACCCAGTGGCTGAACGATGCCGTCGCGCGGCTTTGTAGCCTGGCGATCGCGCTGCCGGCGGACTGGTTCCGCTATTTCCACTTTGCCCATCACCGCTTCACCCAGGACCCTGACAACGATCCGGAGCTCGCCTTCCCAAAGCCGGAGACGGTGCGGCAATACATCGTCCATGTCTCCGGCCTGCCGGTTTGGCGCGGGCATTTCTTAACGCTCTACACTAACGCGATGGGGCGCTGCCGCGACAGCTACGTGCCGCCAAAGGGACTGCCGAAAGTAAAGGCCGAGGCGCGCGCGATGATCGCTTTCTATCTGGTCTTGCTGGCGCTCGCCGTCTGGTTCAAGGCGACGGTGCTGCTCACCGTCTGGATCGTGCCGGCGCTGCTCGGCCAGCCCTTCCTACGGCTTTATCTGCTCGCCGAGCACGGCCGCTGCCCCTTCGTCGCGAACATGCTGGAAAACACCCGCACGACGCTGACCAACTGGTTCGTGCGCAAGCTCGCCTGGAACATGCCCTACCACGCCGAGCATCACGCCTATCCCGGTGTGCCGTTCCATCAACTGCCTGAGTTCCACAAGCTGGTCGAGCGCCATCTCAAAGTGGTCGAGCCCGGCTATGTCAGCTTCCACGAGAAGTACATCGAGACGCTTCACTGACCGGCGACGTCAGGCCGACTGGCGCAGCAGCGCCTGCGAATGCAGCAGCCGGGTGACGTCCGCCGCTTTTGCCGGCATGCCGATCAGATAGCCCTGCGCCTCGCCGCAGCCGGCCTTGCGCAGCATGTCGAGCTGCGCCTCGGTCTCTACGCCTTCAGCGGTGACGGTGATGCCGAGTTCGACGCCGAGCCCGATCACCGTGCGCACGATCGCCGCCGTGTCGCGCCTGTCGAGATCGTGGATGAAGGAGCGGTCGATCTTGATCTTGTCGACCGGGAAGCGTCGCAGATAGCCGAGCGAGGAATAGCCGGTACCGAAATCGTCGAGCGCGATGCGCACGCCGAGCCCGCGCAACTGGCTGAGCGTCTTCAGCACAGTGTCGCTTTCATCCATCATCACCGTCTCGGTGATTTCCAGCTCCAGCCGGGCGGCAGGCAGGCCGGAATGAGCCAGCGCCGAGATCACGCTGCGCGCGAAGCCGCCGCTCTTGACCTGCGCCGCCGAGACGTTGACGGCGATGCGGATGTCCCGGGGCCAGCCCGCCGCGGCGCTGCAGGCCTTGCGCAAAGCCCAGTCGCCGAGTTGCACGATCAGCCCCGTCTCTTCGGCCACGGGAATGAAGTTCTCCGGCGACACCAGGCCGCGCGCCGGCGAGCGCCAGCGCATCAAGGCCTCGGCGCCGACGACCTCGCCCGAGGCGATGTCGAGGATCGGCTGGAAGTCGAGCTCGAACTCGCGTTTCGACAGGGCGACATCGAGGTCGGCCTCCAGCGCGCGGCGCTCGCGTGCCGTCGCATCCATGTCCGGCTCGAAGAAGCGGTAGACATTGCGCCCTTCGCTCTTGCCCCGGTAGAGCGCAAGGTCGGCATTGGTGAGCAGCGTGTCGGCATCCGCGCCGTCGCCGGGATAGAGCGCGATGCCCAGACTGACGCCGACATGCATCTCGCGGCCCTTGTCGCGATAGGGCTTGCCGACCACCTCAACGATGCGTTTGGCGAGCTTTTCGGCATCGGCCGTGCATTTTATGTCGAACTGCGCGATGGCGAATTCGTCGCCGCCGAAGCGCGCCACGACATCGTTTTCGCTGCGCAGACAGAGCTGCAAACGCTCGGCCACGCATTTCAACAGCCAGTCTCCGGCCGGATGCCCAAACGTATCGTTCACGGCCTTGAAGCGGTCGAGGTCGACCGAGAAGATCGCCATCGGCGCGACCCTTGGTCCAGTCAGAGCCTGGTCGAGACGCTCGCGGAACATCGAGCGGTTGGGCAGGTTGGTCAGCGTGTCGTGATGCGCAAGATGCGTCATGCGCTCTTCGGTGCGCCGGCGCTCCGTGACGTCCTCGAAGGTCGCCACCCAGCCGCCGCCGGCAAGCGGCTGGCGCGAAACGAAAAGCGTGCGGCCGTCGATCAGTTCGCGATGGCTCGATCGGGATTGGCCGGCTTCCAGCGTCGCCTTGGTCTTTGCCACCTCTGCATCGATATCGATGGGCACGAAGATGCCAAGGCGGACCAGCGTCTCCAGCATCTGGCGATGCGTCATGCCAAGCGCGAAATCCGACGCCTTGCCGTTGCACAGGTCGAGAAAGCGCTGGTTGCGCACGATCAGCCGGCCTTCGGAGCTGTACATCAACAGGCCTTGCGACATGTTGGCTAAAGCCGCGTCGAACAGCCTGTGCTGTTCCTTCAGCTCCACCTCGGCGCGCCGCTGCGCGGTCTCGTCTTCATAGATCGAAACCCAGCCGCCGACAGCCAGTGGCCGGTGCGAAATGACGATGACGCGGCCGTCCGACAAAGTCTCCTCATAGGTCGAGGGTCTTGCGCCATCAATGTATGGCTTGCGGATGGCGTAGAGTTCCTCCGCACTTTGCGAGGCGATTTGAATATCGACGCTGTGCTGAAGGATATCGAAGAAGCGTATACCCGGCTTCACGACCTTGGCGTCGAGGCAGAAGATATCGAGATAGTTGCGGTTGCAGATGATCATGCGCTCGTCGGCGTCGAACATGCACAGCCCA
Source organism: Mesorhizobium sp. CU3 (assembly GCF_006442965.1). Taxonomy (GTDB): domain Bacteria; phylum Pseudomonadota; class Alphaproteobacteria; order Rhizobiales; family Rhizobiaceae; genus Mesorhizobium. The sequence goes on from NZ_VFWX01000024.1 coordinate 67,946, forward strand.
TGCGACATGTTCTCTACCGCGGCGGAAAACCGCTCGTTCTGGGCGCGCAATTCTTCGGCTATGAGGCGCGCGGGACCGGTGCCGGAAGCTTTTCGCCTGCCGGCAGCCGAACCAGCCTTGAGATGAGAGACGGGCATGAGCGCGCCTGCCGACCGTGACCGAACGCGATACTGTCACGGTCGCAGGTTAATTTAGCGTTCTTTTACAACAAACTATTCACGGCCAGAAACGACTTGCGCTTGCTTTCGAGCGTCTTGAACCGCCTGAGGAACGCCGCTTGCGCCCAGGTTACCGAGCGCGGCGTGAAGTCGAAGCGGTCGGCGGAAAAGCCGCGCGGGCGGCCGAAATACTCGGTCGCCTCCGCCGCCGAGAAGCCGGCGAGCAGCGTCGCCTCGTAATAGGCGGCGATCTGGTCGGCACGCTTGATGTCCTTGCGAAGGGCGGCGGCGAGCTCGGCCGGTAGCGAGAAGCGCAGATGGATGGCGCGCTGCAGTCTGAGTTCGCAATCCTTGTAGGAACCGCCCATCACCGATTTGAACGGCGAGATCATGTCGCCGATGACATATTCCGGCGCGTCGTGCAGCAGCGCCGCTAGGCGCGCCTCGGCCGAAGCTTGGGGCGCCAGTTCGCCATAGAGCGCCTCGACCAGCAGCGAATGCTGCGCGACGGAAAAGGCATGGTCGCCGCTGGTCTGGCCGTTCCAGCGGGCGACGCGGGCAAGCCCGTGCGCGATGTCGGCGATCTCGATGTCGAGCGGCGAGGGGTCGAGCAGATCGAGCCGCCGTCCCGACAGCATGCGTTGCCAGGCGCGCGGCGGCGCCCCGGCGCGGTCGGCCGCCATCAGGCCTCCTCCGCGCTGACCGCGTCCTGCGGGAAGGAGAACTTCGCCCAGGCCGGAATGGCGAGAGTCACCGGAACTCCGTTCGCCAAGATTGCCTCGCCGGCATCGAGCGCCGCCTTGACGCGGTCGATGCGGGCGATGGCGAGGCCGGTCCTGCCATTGACCGAGCCCAGTGTGCCGACCGGCCGTCCGGCGACGGTCAACTCGGTTCCCGGAGCGGGCAGGGGGCCATCGGCCGAAACGATCAGCACGCGCCGCCTCGCGGTGCCGCGATGTTGCATGCGCGAGACCACTTCCTGGCCGATATAGCAGCCCTTCTTGAAGCCGACGCCGCCCGTCTCGTCGAGCAGCACGTCATGCGGGAAGGCGTCGCCATGCTGGTAATCGGAACCGCTTTCGGCAATGCCATTGGCGATGCGCAGAGCCAACCAGCTATCAGTGTCACTCCCGACCTTTGCCGCAATGTCATAAGAACGCTTGACCGCGATATCGCGAAAGCGCAGGTCGGCAAGCGCGGTTGAATCAGGAAGTGAAGCGCTTGAATCATCATCCCATGCGATGGTGACAAGCACCTGATCCTGCTTGGCAATCTCCGCCTTTGCCCTTAGTCGGTAAAGCATCAGCCGGCGCACGAAATCGTCGGCGATGTCGGCCCGGCATTCGAGCTGAAAACCATTCTCGCCGGCGCGGGAAATGAGGAAATCGAACAGGATCTTGCCCTGCGGCGAAAGCAGCGCGCCGGGTTTGGCCTCGCCCTGCCCGAGCGCGTCGAGATCGGTGGTGAGGATGTTCTGCAAAAAATGCTCGGCATCCGGGCCGGAGACGGAAATGAGCGCGCGGTCGTCGAGCTGGGCAAAGGGCATGGGCGGCCTGATCTTGCAAAATGGTCGGTCATTACGTAAGCCGGCCACACTCCCCCCGCAAGAGATTGGACCTGCCCATGGCAACCACCTTCGACCTCATCCTGACAGGCGGCACGGTGGTCAACCATGACGGCGAGGGTTTTCGCGACATTGGCGTCAGGGGAGCCCGCGTTGCGGCCATCGGCGATCTCGGCCAGGCTTCGGCCGGCGAGACCATCGACTGCAAGGGCCTGCACATCCTGCCGGGCGTGGTCGACAGCCAGGTGCATTTCCGCGAGCCGGGGCTGGAGCATAAGGAAGACCTGGAGACGGGCTCGCGCGCCGCGGTGCTGGGCGGCGTCACCGCCGTCTTCGAAATGCCCAACACCAACCCGCTGACCACCAGCGAGGCCGCGCTTGCCGATAAGGTGCGGCGCGCCACCGGACGCATGCATTGCGACTTCGCCTTCTGGGTCGGCGGCACGCGCGACAATGCCGGCGATGTCGGCGAGTTGGAACGCCTGCCAGGCGCGGCCGGCATCAAGGTTTTCATGGGCTCTTCGACGGGCGACCTGCTGGTCGAGGACGACGAGGGCGTCGCCTCGATCCTGCGCAACACCCGCCGCCGCTCGGCTTTCCATTCGGAAGACGAGTTCCGCCTGCGCGAGCGGCTTGGCGAACGCGTCGAGGGCGATCCGTCGTCACACCCGGTCTGGCGCGACGAGATCGCGGCACTGCGCTGCACCGAACGCCTTGTGCGCATCGCCAGGCAGACCCGCGCGCGCATCCATGTCCTGCACATCTCGACAGCCGAGGAGATCACCTTCCTCGAGCAGCACAAGGATGTCGCCACCTGCGAGGCGACGCCGCACCATCTGACGCTGACGGCCGACGACTATGCGAGGCTCGGTACGCTGATCCAGATGAACCCGCCGGTGCGCGCCCCGCGCCACCGCGACGGCGTGTGGCACGGCATCTCGCAAGGCATCGTCGATGTGCTCGGCTCCGACCACGCGCCGCACACGCTGGCCGAGAAGGCAAAACCCTATCCAGCCTCGCCGTCGGGCATGACCGGCGTGCAGACGCTGGTGCCGATCATGCTCGACCATGTGAATGCCGGCCGGCTGACGCTGCAGCGCTTCGTCGACCTGTCCAGCCATGGCCCGCAGCGCATCTTCGGCATGGCCAGGAAAGGCCGCATCGCCGCCGGCTACGACGCCGATTTCACGATCGTCGACATGAAGCGCCGCGAGACCATCACCAACGCCCAGGCCGGCTCCAAGGCCGGCTGGACGCCCTATGACGGCAAGCCAGTCACCGGATGGCCGGTCGGCACCATCGTGCGCGGCACGCGCGTCATGTGGGAAGGCGAGATCGTCACGCCCGGACAGGGCAGGGCAGTGGAGTTTTCCGAGGCGCTGCCGGTCTAATCCCCAGCCACAAAAAACAGCCACTGCCCCGTCGGCGTGATGCCGACGCGGTAGAAGATGTAGGCGCCGAACTGCTTCATATCGTCGTAGTCGCTGGCGGTCACCAGCTTGAACAGCTCGACGCGCTGCCTGGCGTCGAGCTTGTCGAGCGGCAGCGCGAAGAAATACGGCCAGACGTAAAGCTCCTGCGGCGTGCCGGTATCGACATGGACGTAGCCGGCCGACAGCACTTCTTCCAGGATGGCGAGGATTTCCTGGCCGTCGCCGTCGCCGGAGAGACCTTTCAGGAAGGTGATCGGGTCGCCGTCGATGTCGCCGAGCGACAATTGGGTCATGGCATCGCCGGTGCCGATCAGCGCCCGGAGCTTTTCGATATCACCGGTCTTGCAGGCCTCGATGAGCAGCCCATGCATGCGCTTGACCGGCTCGGGCAGCGTGTTGAGGTCGTAGACGACGGGCGGCGGCGGCACGTCCGGATCGGCGCGCGGGCTGGTGATGCCGCCATTGGGCGGCGCATCGGGCTCGCTCTTGTCGGTGTCGTCGGCCGGCTGGTCCGATGGCCTGCTGCCGGGCGCCTTCGGCATCGGCACGGTTGCTCCCGGCGCGGTCGTGGCGGGAGGGGTGGCCGGCGAGGGCAGGTCCTGCCGCTGGATCTCGCTCAATGCGTAGCTGGGCGTGCTGACAAGACACAGAGGCAACGCAAGGCAGCAGGCGGCGGTCAAGATGTTGAGGGCCAGCCCGCGTGGCCGGCCTGACATCGAAAATTTCACCGCTTGCCTCTCAATCGTTATCGGGCCCGGCGCTTCGAACGGTTCAAGCGCACCGGCATGATGCCCAAATGGCGGGCCTTCGTCAAAAGATAGCTATCGAAACAGGTGGTAGAGCAATTCCAGGACAAGTATGAGCGGTTTTCCGTCCGGAATTGCGTAAAAACAAAGAGATAGGGCGTTTCACCGTTTCCGTGAAACGCACTAGTGCTTCAGCCGCTCCGGCTCGAAGGCGCCGGCGATCACCTTTTCCCGCATCCGGTCGAGGAGCGCGAGCGCCGAAGTCTCGCCATTGGCGCGCAGCATCTCGCCGAAAGCGGTTTCAAGCGCTGCCTCGGCGATGATTTCCGGTTCGATGCCGGCGGACAGGCCTTCGGCCCAGGCTTCGCTGTGGCTTTCCACGGCGGTCAGGCGCTTTTCTTCCCTGACCAACGCGTCGATGTCGCTGACACCATGTTCCATTGCGATTTCCACCTTTTGTCAGCTTCGATCCGGGGAGGATGGATCGGGCTCGACCTGTCAGTTCCGTCCGCAGTCTCGATTAAGTTATTGTAAATACGACATTTTTAGGGTCAATACCTACGAAGTGAGTGAGACTGCTCTCAATTGGTTTCGAGCTTAGACCATTAGACCGGCTTGCGGCATCAAAACCTTCAGTTTGAGTTAATTCCACAATTGCGTGCTAACGTTTCATTAATACTGTTGCGTAAGTGCAACACATGATTGCACCATAGCGGGACAAGAGACAATAAGGCACGTCACACAGGCACCGATTATCGCCAGAAAATAGTCGTAGATGCCGAGACTGCCGGAGTCCGGCGTCAATTGCCGTAGCGGGAGGCGATGTCGCGCGACAGCGTTTCGCCTTCCCGCATATAGCGGGCAATGGCTTCCGTCGCCGAAGGCGTGCATTGCGTGTAGGTGCCGCTGAAGGAACGATAGCCGCGATTGAACGAAGCGATGAAGCGGGCGCGCCGCTCGGGATCGGGGTTCTCCGATTCGAGCAGCTTTTCCATCTCGCCCCGCCACTGGTCGCCCTTTTCGCCGCAGAGGTTGCGCAGGAAATGCAGCGACCCCAGCACTTCGGCGAGCCGCATCAAACCGGGCTCGAACGGCGCCTCGGCGGTGAGCGCCGGGCGCGCCGAAACAGCGATGCTGATGGCAAGGAACGCAGCAAGGACTGGGTAGGCGCGGTTCATGGGGGCTTTGTGACCAAACATTCTGTTGCCCGCAAGGCGATTCTTGCGGGCGCTTAGCCAGGCCCCAGCAATTCCTCCGCCACCGAAAACACGTCGCCGGCAAGCGGCATGTCGGCCATATCCGCCAGCGTGTAGAAAGCGGCCGTCTCGGCGTCGTCGCTGGCCACCGGCTCGCCGCCGGCATAGGCGGCGCCGAACACCGTCAGCAGATAGTCGACAGCGTGGTTCTCGCCACTGCCGTCGATATGGATGTCGCGCAGGGGGCGGTATCCCGTCGCTTCGAGCCCGGTTTCTTCCAGCAATTCCCGGGCGGCAGCCTGTTCCAACGTTTCGCCCGGTTCGACCTTGCCGCCGGGATAGGCATAAAGGCCTTGCGACGGCGCCCGCGCCCGCTTGACCAGAAGCACCGTCTTGCCGCGCACGACGGCGACGGAAACGGCGGGGACGATCTTGCGCGGTTCCATGGACGGATGTTTCCTGCAGCCTGTTGTGGACCGATCGGCCCGATCAAGCTTTAGCCGTTGCGGTGCCGCGCTTCCATCGCCACTTTCACCGGGCGACAACCGAAGAGCCCGATCCATGTGCGGACGCTTTGCCCTGACCGCCACGCCGGACCAGACCGCCGCCTTCCTCGGCTTGGCCGAGCTGGAGGAATTCCCAGCCCGCTACAACATCGCGCCGACGCAGCCGGTGCTGATGGCGCTTGCCGGTCCGCCACGCGAGCCGGGCTCCAATCTGCCCGACCGCCAGGCGATGTTGCTGCGCTGGGGGCTGATCCCGGCCTGGGTCAAGGACACGCGGGAATTTCCGCTGCTGATCAACGCCCGCTCGGAAGGCGTGCTGGAAAAGGCCTCGTTCAAGACCGCCATGCGCCATCGCCGCGCGCTTGTACCGGCCTCCGGCTTCTACGAATGGCAGCAAGGTGGCGGCGGCAAAGCCCATCCTTACTGGATCCGGCCGCGGCGCGGCGGCATGGTCGCCTTCGCTGGCCTGATCGAGACTTTCTCCGAGCCGGGCGGCTCCGAGATGGACACCGGCGCCATCATCACGACACGGGCCAATACCGCCATCGCCCATATCCATGACCGCATGCCGGTGGTGATCGACGAGCGCGATTTCGCCCGCTGGCTGGATTGCCGCACGCAGGAGCCGCGCGATGTGCTCGATCTCTTGAAGCCGGCCGAGCCCGATTTCTTCGAGGCGATCCCGGTTTCCGACCTCGTCAACAAAGTCGCCAACACCGGGCCGGAGATTCAGGAACGCGGCATAGTCGAGCCGCAAGCCGAAAAGCCCAGGCGCCAGAGACCCGGCGCGGACGACAACCAGATGAGCTTGTTCTAGCGAAGGCTGCTAGCCTCGAAAGGCTGCTTAGGGGCCGTCATCTCCAGGGCGCTCACAGGCGCCCTCATCGCCGGCGTCCCCATTGGGGACCGGTGCCGGCCGTGCTCTGTCAGGCAGCGCGCGGCGAAACGATCTTCTGCGCCGGCTTCTTCTTCTTCGCGGTGTGAAGAAGGGCAGCGACGATGGCCGCCGGGCCGATCGCGCGGTAGTGGTTGGCCAGTGCGGGCTGCGTTTGTCGGGCCTGTTCTTGTTTGCTTCGTGACATCTTTCTCTTCCCTGGTAACGGTTTCGTGTTCAGCGTTTGCCGGTCGATTCGGACCAAATCGTGACGTGGTGGCGGTCTAGCCGGCGAATGTTTCATCACTGTGCCGACATGTTTAATAAAATGTTTCGTCCCGTCTTTACCTGTGATCCAGCGACATCTTTCCTGACGTGAGCGACTTGACGGCAACACCGTCGAAGGCGATAAAGCCGCCCATGAAAACGTCTTTCGCCATTTGTGGCATCTGCATTATTGGCTAGCCTCGCGCTGGTCCGGACGTTTTCGCCTCATCTTTCCCCAGATCGGAAAAAACGCCCCGGCCAGCAGGCTGGAGCCTGATTTGCGCCTTCGGCGCGGACCCGGTTCCAGTGAACCCAAACCAAGGACCGGGACCGCATGTCTGACGCATCGAAGGGCCTCAGCCTCTACAACACGCTGACGCGGGCGAAGGAACCGTTCGTTCCGATCGATCCGTTGAATGTGCGCATGTATGTCTGCGGCCCGACCGTCTACGACTTTGCCCATATCGGCAATGCGCGTCCGGCGATCGTCTTCGACGTGCTTTTCCGTCTGTTGCGCCAAGTGTACGGGCAAACGCATGTCACGTATGTGCGCAACATCACGGATGTCGACGACAAGATAAACGCGCGCGCGCTGCGTGACTTCGGCGACGACATCGCGGCCGGAAAACTGTCGCTCAACGACGCCATCCGCAAGGTCACCGAAAAGACCGCCGACCAGTACCACCGGGATGTCGCCGCCCTCGGCTGCCTCGAGCCGACCTACGAGCCGCGCGCCACCGAGTTCGTCGCGCCCCGCGCCGACGGCAAGGCCGACATGCTGACGCTGATTGCGCAATTGATCGCGCGCCGCCACGCCTATGTCGCCGGCGGCGAGGTGCTGTTCGACACCGCCTCGATGCCCGACTATGGCGAATTGTCGAAGCGCAATCTCGACGAACAGCAGGCCGGCGCCCGCATCGCCGTCGACGCGCACAAGAAGAACCCCGGCGACTTCGTGCTGTGGAAACTGTCCTCGCCCGAGGAACCCGGCTGGGAAAGCCCTTGGGGCAGGGGCCGTCCCGGCTGGCATATCGAATGCTCGGCCATGTCTGCCGCCTATCTCGGCGAGGTCTTCGACATCCATGGCGGCGGCCTCGACCTGATCTTCCCGCACCACGAGAACGAGATCGCCCAGTCGCGCTGCGCTCACGGCACCAAGGTGATGGCCAACATCTGGATGCACAACGGCTTCCTGCAGGTCGAGGGCCAGAAGATGTCGAAGAGCCTCGGCAATTTCTACTCGATCCACGAACTGCTGGAGACGAAGACCTTTGGCGGCCGCACCTGGCCGGGCGAGGTGCTCAGGCTGGCAATGCTGATGACGCATTACCGCGAGCCGATCGATTTCTCCGTGCGCAAGCTGGAGGAAGCGGAAAACACCCTGCGCAAATGGAAGCGCGCCGCCGACCTTGCGCCCGCGGCGGCGAAGGAACCGCCGGCCGAAGTGGTGGAGGCGCTGTCCGACGACCTCGCCACCTACACGGCGTTCCAACGCCTGACGCAGCTCGCCGGCGAAGCGGGCGAGTTCGGTGGTGCCGGCGAGAATGCACCTGCCGCGTCACTGAAGGCGGCGCTCGCGTTCCTTGGCTTCGACGTCGGCGCGACGGCCGTGGACGAGGAAGCGGTTGGCAAGGCGATCGCGGATCGGCTTGCGCTGATCGCGGCCAAGAACTGGGCCGAGGCGGATCGGGTTCGCGATGAGTTGCTGGCGCAGGGCGTGCAGTTGAAAGACGGGAAGGACGCGGTCACGGGTGAGCGCGTGACGACCTGGGAGATAAAGCGGTGAGGCTGGATGCTCTCATGATGGAGAGGTTTGAGCGAGGCCCCCCTCTCTGTCCTGCCGGACATCTCCCCCTCAAGGGGGGAGATTGGATGCCACGCGGGCTTTCGCCAATCGCCGACGTTGAAGATTGGGCGCCGTCGGCGAAGCTGCTGATCTCCCCCCTTGAGGGGGAGATGCCCGGCAGGGCAGAGAGGGGGGCCTCGCGATGACCCATCATCGTGTATCTCCGGCCAATCGCGGCAATGCGCGCAAGATGCGCAAAGCGATGACCGATGCCGAGCTGAAACTTTGGAATGAGGTGCGTGCTGATAGGCTGATGGGAATGGCGTTCAGGCGTCAGATGCCGATAGCGGGCTACATCGTCGATTTTGCCTGCCCCAGCAAGAAGTTGATCGTCGAACTGGACGGATCGCAACATGCTTCGCCTGAGATATCGGCGTCTGACGCCGCGCGAACTGCGCAGCTTGAAGCGCTAGGCTGGACCATCCTGCGCTTCTGGAACGACGACGTCATCCGCGATATCGACAATGTCTGCCAGCACATCGTCATCGTGGCCGGGCTGGCCGATGCGCCACCACTGGAGGAGCTTGTCCCATGATCGACCATCTCGGCATCAACGTCGCCGACTTCGAAGCCTCGAAAGCTTTCTACGACAAGGTGATGGCGCCGCTCGGCGCCTCGCTGCTCTATATGGTGCCGGAAGAATACACCGGCGGCGCCAAGGTCGGCGGTTATGGCCGCGACCGGCCGGTGTTCTGGCTGCAGGCGAGCACCGAGGAGCCGAGGACCCAACAGCATGTCGCCTTCACCGCGCGCAGCCGCGCCGAGGTCGACGCTTTTCATGCCGCAGCCCTTGCCGCCGGCGGCAAAGACAATGGCGGGCCGGGCCTGCGCCCGCACTACCACCCCAACTATTACGGCGCCTTCGTCTTCGATCCCGACGGCAACAATGTCGAGGCGGTCTGCCATGACCCTGAGTGAACACATGATCCGGAGCGCGCCATGAGCCTAGACAACCGGCCGATTTATACCGGCGGCTGCCAGTGCGGCGCCGTGCGCTTTCGCGTCGAGGGCACGCTCGGCGATGCCTCGATCTGCCATTGCCGCATGTGCCAGAAGGCGAGCGGCAATTTCTATCTGCCGCTGGTTTCGGTGCGTGGCGCCAGGCTGGACTGGACGCGAGGCGAGCCGAAGCGCTTCCGCTCCTCCAGCGCGGCTTGGCGCGGCTTCTGCGCCGAATGCGGCACGCCGCTGACCTTTGAAGCGCCGGACGGCATGGCGCTGGCCATTGCCGCTTTCGACGATCCGACCGGCATCGCCCCGACTGTGCAATGGGGCACGGAAGCAAAACTGCCATACGTCGATTCCATTCCGCGATTGCCGGGCGAGGACACGATGGCCGATGTCGGCTCGGCGCCTTATCTGGCCGAGCTCGTCTCCTATCAGCATCCAGATCACGACACTGAACAATGGCCGCCGGAGAAATGACCATGACCGAAGACATAAGGACCGGCGGCTGCCAGTGCGGCGCTGTGCGCTTTCGCGTGCACGGCAAGCTCGGGCGCCCCTCGATCTGCCATTGCCGCATGTGCCAGAAACAGTTCGGCTCCTTCTTCGGCGCGCTGGTGACGGTGCCGAAGGACGGCGTCGAATGGACCCATGAGGAGCCGAGCTATTTCCAGTCCTCGGTCAACATCGATCGCGGCTTCTGTGCCCGTTGCGGCACGCCGTTGACCTACCGACAGCCGGGGTCGCTCGAGATCGCCATCGGCGCTTTCGACGACCGCTCGGACCTTGCGCCGCAGATACAGGTCAACTACGCGGTGCGGCTGCCCTGGGTGGAGAAGATTTTCGTGGCGCCGGTCCATGACGACCCCGACTATTACCGTAAGCAGGAGCAGATCATCTCCTTCCAGCATCCCGATCACGAGACGGCCAACTGGCCGCAACAGGGCCTGAAACTATGACTGTCCACAGCACTTCCTTGCGCACGCTCTATCCCGAGATCGAGCCTTTCGAGTCGGGCACGCTCGATGTCGGTGACGGCCACACCATCTACTGGGAACGCTCCGGCACCAGGGGCGCCAAGCCGGCGGTCTTCCTGCATGGCGGCCCGGGCGGCACCATCTCACCGAAACACCGGCGGCTGTTCGACCCGAAGCTTTACGACGTCATCCTGTTCGACCAGCGCGGCTGCGGCAAGTCCACTCCCAACGCCTCGCTCGAGGCCAACACCACCTGGCACCTCGTCGCCGATATCGAGCGGCTGCGCGAGATGGCGGGCTTCGAAAAGTGGCTGGTCTTCGGCGGCTCCTGGGGCTCGACCCTGGCGCTCGCCTATGCCGAGACGCATCCCGAACGCGTCAGCGAACTGGTCGTGCGCGGCATCTACACGCTGACCCGCGCCGAGCTCGAATGGTACTATCAGTTCGGCGTCTCCGAGATGTTCCCCGACAAGTGGGAGCGGTTCCTGGCGCCGATCCCCGAGGCCGAGCGCGGCGACATGATGGCCGCCTATCGCAAGCGGCTGGTCGGCTCCGACCGCAAGGCGCAGCTCGAGGCGGCGCTCGCCTGGAGCTTGTGGGAAGGCGAGACGATCACGCTGCTGCCGGAACCCGAGACCAGCACGCCCTTCGGCCAGGACGACTATGCCGTCGCTTTCGCCCGCATCGAAAACCATTATTTCGTCCATGCCGGTTGGCTGGAGGAGGGGCAACTGCTGCGCGATGCTTGGAAGCTGAAGGACATCCCCGGCACCATCGTTCACGGCCGCTACGACATGCCGTGCCCGGCGCACTACGCCTGGGCGCTGCACAAGGCCTGGCCGAAGGCGGATTTCCACCTGATCGAAGGCGCCGGGCACGCCTATTCGGAGCCTGGGATTCTCGATCAGTTGATCCGGGCAACGGACAGGTTCGCGGGTAAATGACCATGCAGGTTCGTGCTCTACGGCGCCCCCCTCTGTCCTGCCGGACATCTCCCCCACAAGGGGGGAGATTGGCAGCTTCGGCCCTGCCGCTTCTCCTGCAACGCTGGAGATTGGCGAAAGCGGAAGCGCGGTCTGATCTCCCCCCTTGTGGGGTAGATGCCCGGCAGGGCAGAGGGGGGCGCGAAGGATCGCGGCTTTTCGAGCTACAGCCATGAAAAAACAAAGAATATACCTCTTCGACACCACGCTTCGCGACGGCCAGCAGACGCCGGGCATCGACTTTTCCGTCGAGGACAAGATCGCGATCGCCAAGCTTCTGGACGAGTTCGGCATGGACTATGTCGAGGGCGGCTATCCCGGCGCCAACCCGACCGACACCGCCTTCTTCCAGAAGAAGCGGACGCAGCGCGCGAAATTCGTCGCCTTCGGCATGACCAAGCGGGCCGGCGTGTCTGCCTCCAACGATCCGGGGCTGGCGGCGCTGGTGCAGTCGAAGTCGGATGCCATCTGCTTCGTCGCCAAGAGCTGGGACTATCACGTGCGCGTGGCGCTCGGCTGCACCAATGAGGAGAACCTGGAATCGATCAAGGCCTCGGTCGAAACAGCGGTCGCTTCGGGCAAGGAAGCGATGGTCGATTGCGAGCATTTCTTCGATGGCTTCAAGGCCAATCCGGACTACGCCCTGGCCTGCGCCAAGACCGCCTATGATGCCGGCGCGCGCTGGGTGGTGCTTTGCGACACCAATGGCGGCACGCAGCCTTCGGAAGTCCGCGCCATCGTCGAGAAGGTCATCGCCGGCGGCATCCCAGGCGACCATCTCGGCATCCACGCCCATGACGATACTGGACAGGCGGTGGCCAATTCGCTTGCCGCGGTCGAAGCCGGCGTGCGCCAGATCCAGGGCACGCTGAACGGCATAGGCGAGCGCTGCGGCAACGCCAACCTGATCTCCATAGTGCCGACGCTGTCGCTGAAGCCGGCCTTCGCCGATCGCTTCGAAACCGGCATTTCGGCCGAAGCGCTGACCGGCATATCAAGGCTGTCGCGCGCCTTCGACGAATTGCTCAATCGCGCGCCGGAAGCGCAGGCACCCTATGTCGGCGCCTCCGCCTTCGCCACCAAGGCCGGCATCCATGCCTCGGCTCTGGCCAAGGAACCGGCGACCTATGAGCATGTGCCGCCGGAAACGGTCGGCAACCGCCGCCGCGTCATGGTCTCCGACCAGGGCGGCAAGGCCAATTTCCTCGCCGAGCTGAAGCGTCGCGGCATCGAAGTGCCGAAGGACGATCATCGGCTTGATGCCCTGATCGCGGTGGTCAAGGAACGCGAGGCCGAAGGCTATGCCTATGAAGGCGCCGACGCCTCCTTCGAGCTGCTGGCGCGAAAAATGCTGCACGGCCTGCCGGAATTCTTCAACGTCACCTCTTTCCGCTGCATGGTCGAGCGCCGCTTCGACGCCAACGGCAATCTGAAGACGGTTTCGGAGGCGATCGTGAAGGTCGAGGTCGACGGCGAGGAGAAGATGTCGGTTGCCGAAGGGCACGGCCCGGTCAACGCGCTCGACATCGCGCTGCGCAAGGACCTAGGCAAATACCAGAACGAGATCGTCGATCTGGAACTGGCGGACTTCAAGGTGCGTATCCTCAATGGCGGTACCGAGGCCATCACCCGCGTGCTGGTCGAATCGCACGATTCCACCGGTGCCCGCTGGTGGACGGTCGGCGTCTCGGAAAACATCATCGACGCCTCCTTCCAGGCGCTGATGGATTCGATCATCTACAAGCTGATGAAGAACCGCGAGATGGCGGGGCTGGTGGCGGCGGAGTAGAGGGCGTGGATCGTCAGGCGGCTCGATAGTCTGAGTCGTAACCGAACCGTCTGAAATCCTCCGCATAGGCTCGCCGTACCGCCTCAGCCAGCGGTCGCGTCCACTTGATTCCCGGCTTCGGGGCAGACTGGTTGAGCGGTTTTGCCAGCGAGCTTCGAATTTCCTCCGAAGCGCCTAATCGGGCCAATACAGGATCCAAACCCTCGGCCAGAGATTCGAGCTTTATGATCTCGATCCTGAGGTCGCTTGAGTCCGGAATTATGGCCGACATCAGGCTCCAATGGCCGTTCTTGCCGAGAGCAGCCGTTGTGCAGGCGCCTTTGACGAAGCTGTCGAAAGACAGTTGATCTCGGTCGATGTCAGACGAGGGCAAAGATTGTATGTCGCCCATCAACTGCTCGATCAGTCCAGTATTTCCCGGGTCGGATAGTTTGAGGTCGTAGAATTTGTTGAGATAACACGACCGCAATCTGGAAAATGGATTTCTCACGACGGAGAAAATCAGCGTCTCCGGGTCGCGCAGCAGCGATTCGAACAGTCTTACGCCGACGTCGCTCGGTGCGAGCAGTCCGGATTGTCGACGTGAATGATATGCCTCGGGATCGTCATCATGATTGATTCCATAGGCGCAGACCGAGAGCAGTCGCTTGATTGTGGTGCAGCCGGCCTTGGGCACCTCCACATAGATCAACTTTCGGTCCGGGAACACATGGAAGAAGTAGTTGATGTCCGTCGTTGCGCGATAAACGCGATAGGCGACTGATTCGCCAAGATGGCCTCTGAGGCTAAGCTGTGCTCGGAAGAAAGTGTATTTTCTATTCTTTATCGCACTTTTCAGGCGTGACATGAGGGATCCTGGAGTTATTTCATATTAGAGCTCCCTCAAGCGCTAAAATAAGGCTATTGCCACCAGCGGCTCATGGCAAACGGAAAGTTCTATGATGGGGTTGCCGGATCGGCGAAGCGATCCGGCGCCAGGGGAAGGGGGCGCGCCCCGCTTGAACCATCACCGGAACTCCATTGATCCATCATAATTTTATGATGGTCTTGACCGACTGGCTGGGCCATAGCGTTGGGCCATGGCCAGCGAAATCGTCCAGCCCCATCAAGACCCACGCGATCAAGACGCAAAGGCTCGCTGCGGCTTCATCCTGGCACTCGGCGCCTATTTCCTGTGGGGGTTGTTGCCATTCTATATGAAGGCGGTCGCGCATCTGCCGCTTGCCGAGGTAATCGCCAACCGCATTCTCTGGTCGGTGCCGATTGCGGCCGGCGTGCTCGTCTGGGCCGGCCGCACCGCCGACTTCAAGGCCGCGATCCGCTCGCCGAAGAGCCTGGCCATGGCGGCGCTGACGGCGACGCTGATCTCGGCCAATTGGGGCATCTATGTCTGGGCGATCTCGGTCGACCGCACTGTCGAGACCGCGCTCGGCTACTACATCAATCCGCTGGTCAGCGTCGTCGTCGGCGCGCTTCTGCTCGGCGAACGGCTCGACCGCCTGCAGATCGCGGCGGTGGCGCTGGCGACTATTGCCGTCGCGGTGCTGACCATCGATGCCGGCAAGCTGCCATGGGTGTCGCTGGCGCTCGCCTTTTCCTTCGCCGCCTACGGCTTTTTCCGCAAGACGCTGCCGATCGGTCCGAGCCAGGGTTTCCTGCTCGAAGTGCTGCTGCTCTCGGCGCCGGCGCTCTGTTACATCGTCTACCTGATCGCCACCGGCCAGGACCATTTCATATCGAGCACGCCGGGCGATACCGCGCTGCTGCTCGGCTGTGGTCCGGTCACCGCGATACCGCTGCTGCTCTTTGCCTTCGGCGCCAAGCTGTTGCGCCTCTCCACCATCGGCATCATGCAATATATCGCGCCGACCATGGTGTTCCTCATCGCCGTGCTGATCTTCGACGAGCCTTTCGGCGCCACCGAGGCGGTCGCCTTCGCGCTCATCTGGGCGGCCCTGGCGATGTACAGCTGGTCTATGTTCAAGGGCCGCGACATCCGCCAGCCGGCGCCCGCGAGATAAACAATAGCGCCAGACGGCTCTCCGTCCGGAATTGCGTTAGATAAAGGGGACGGCCAATGTATGTTCTGCACATCGGCAACAAGAACTATTCGTCCTGGTCGCTGCGCCCCTGGGTCCTCATGCGCGCCCTGGGCATCCCCTTCGAGGAGCGGCTGACGCCGTTCCCGGGCGGGCCGAGCTTCGATTTCTACAGGGCGTTCTCGCCCAACGGCCGCGTGCCTTGCCTGGTCGATGACGGCTGGACGGTCTGGGATTCGCTCGGCATCGTCGAATACCTCGCCGAGCGGCATCAGGGCGTTTGGCCGACCGATGCGAGGGCGCGCGCCTGGGCGCGTTCGGCCGCGGCCGAAATGCATTCGAGCTTCACGGCGCTGCGCAACGACTGCCCGATGTGCTGCGGCGTGCGCGTCGCGCTGTCGCGCATGTCCGCTGCGCTCAAACACGATGTTTTTCGTCTCGGTGACCTTTGGAACGACGGCCTTGGTCGTTTCGGCGGGCCGTTCCTGGCGGGTGATCGTTTCACCGCGGTCGATGCGTTCTTTGCTCCGGTCGCCTTCCGGGCGCAGTCCTTTGGGCTGGTGTTCGAAGGCGCCGCTGCCTCCTATCCGAAGCGGCTGCTCGACCTGCCGGCGATGGTTGAGTGGTACGCGG
Source organism: Mesorhizobium sp. CU3 (assembly GCF_006442965.1). Classification (GTDB taxonomy): domain Bacteria; phylum Pseudomonadota; class Alphaproteobacteria; order Rhizobiales; family Rhizobiaceae; genus Mesorhizobium. The sequence goes on from NZ_VFWX01000024.1 coordinate 83,902, forward strand.
CCGGCCTCGCCGAGGCCTGGCGCGAGCCGGGTCACGAGGCGGAGGTCGCTGCTGCCGGCGCCCTCGTCGAGGACCTGCGGGCGACAGCTTAGGGTCGCACACTGTCATTCGGGTGACCGCTGGGTCGAGTGACGCTTTATGAACTCGTCGATGGGATCAAAGAAGGCAGGCTGTTCGGAGCGGATCTTGTCGTCGCTCCAGTCCCACCAACGGATCGCAAGCAGGCTTTCAATCTGGTCCGGGTCGAACCGGTAGCGGATAAGCCTTGCCGGATTGCCCGCGACGATCGCATAAGGCGCCACGTCCTTGGTAACGATTGCACCCGCGCCGACGACGGCGCCGTCTCCTATGTGAACGCCAGGCATGATGATGGCGCGTCGGCCGATCCACACGTCATTGCCGATTTCGAGAGGCCCGGCCTTGAGCAGGTCGGCTCCGTCGGGCTCCTCTTTCGTCATAACAACCTTGAACGGGAAAGTGGAAACGAAAGAGGTCGGATGGTTCGCGCAACATAGGAAGACCACCTCCTTGGCGATCGAACAGAAGGCACCGATCCGCAGCGGGGAGTGTTCTTCGCAGCGGTAGATCATGCCCGGCAAGACTTCGAAGGTCCAACGGCCGACTGAAGCAAATTGCGGCAACTTTGGTGTCTCTCTGTCCTGGCGAAGCCCAAGCTTGGTCCGAAGTTTTCTGGCGAATCCCATGGCACCCTTTCGTCCGGACCAACGAATCTCTGCCCCGGATCCGGCTTTGTGCATTGCGTACCACATTGGAATAGTCGTGAAGCATAATTGGTTGCCGGACCGCATCGGCCGAGCAACGCGCGGGCTGCATTGCCGGCAGCGCCGGTTTGATTACTGGATCTCTACGATGGCTCTGCGCGCCGGAATCCTGTGGCTCAGGTTTGCCGATCACCGCGGCATCGAGGTTGCAGAGGCTTGCTTCGCTTAAACACGTCCCAAGCGCCGCACGATCTTATAGACGATGCCGGCGACGACGACCGAAATCGCCGTCACCGTCCAGAAGCCGAACGGCGTGTCGACAAGCGGCAGGCCGCCGACATTCATGCCGAACAGGCCGGAGATGATGGTCATAGGCAGCAGCACCGCCGTCATCACCGAGAGAATGTAGAGCAGGTGGTTCGACTGCTCGGTCAGCTTCGCCATCAGCTCGTCCTGCAGCAGCCTCGTGCGCGCCTGCAACTGCTCGCCGTCATGATGCAGCGTATGCGCCCGGTGCGACAGGCGTGCGGCCATGTCGTTGATCGGGTCCGGCAGGTCGTTGCGATGCGAATGGTCGAGATGGCGGAAGAGGTTTGTCAGCGTCGCCATCTGCCGGTGGATGAGCACCAGCTGCCGGCGCGCGTCGACCAGCGCCTGGCGCTCACTGTGCCAGGCATCGCACACGATGCGATCCTCGATGCCGTCCAGCGCGTCGCCCATCTTGTCGAGCTCGGCCGCCATGCCGTCGAGCGACTGGCCCATCACCGCCTCGATCAGCTCGGACGGCGAGCGGAATTTGCGCGTGCCGCTCTCCACCAGCTTGCGGATCTTGTCGACCGATTCCAGCGGCTGCTTGCGCGCACCGACCAGCATCCTGTCGTTGAAGGCGAAGCGGAAATGGATGAGCCCGCGGGCCTCGGCATAGTCGTGCCTCAAGTCGGGCAGGTCGCCATAGAGGAAGTCGTCTTCGAAATCGATCTGGCAGCCATGGCTGGGCGACAGGAAAGCGTCGCGCACCGGCGCCGGCATCGCCTGCTCGGCACCGATCTCCTGGCGCGCGCGCATGTCGGTGATCTGATAGCTGCGCCAGGTCCAATGCGCTTCGGCCGGGTCATTGGTGCGTGAACCGTCGGCCTTGAAATGATAGATGAAGAACAGCCCGTGCTCGTCGGGCAGATAGGGCGACAGGTCGGTGCCTTCGGAAGGGAGGGCGATGTTCATGATGGCTTCGCCGGTCTTTAAGCGTTCGGGTCGCGGGAGCGCCGGGCAGTGTATCTAACACGCGGCCGCTGCCTTCGTGTGACAGTTCAGTAACCTCTGGTCGGAAAGGCGGCGTTGCGCTTCCTGATGTCGGCGCCTATCCGGCGGCCAGCCATTTGCGGGATTGCGCGAATGTCCTGAAGGTCTTTGCATCCATCGGACGGCCGAAAGCATAGCCCTGCAGGATATCGCAGCCCAACTCCTTCAGGATGCGGGCATGTTCCATCGTCTCGACGCCTTCCGCCACCACCTCGATGCCGAGCGACTTGCCGATCTCGATGATCGACGACACAAGCCTGCGCTGCGCCTTCGATCCGGTGATCGGCGTCACCAGCTGGCGGTCGATCTTGAGGCGGCGCGGCTGCAGCTTGAGCAGGCTGACGACCGAAGCGTAACCGGTGCCGAAATCGTCGATTTCGATGTCGATGCCGAGTTCCTTGATGTGTTCGATGTTCCAGCTCACGAGGTCGTCGTTTTCATCCAGGAAGATGGATTCCACCAGTTCGAAGGAGACGGTGCCGGCCTTGATGTCGAGCTTGCGCAGGCTGCCGATGAGATCCTTGTCCTCAAGACGCCTTGCCGAGACATTGACCGATATCCGCGGAATGGCGAGACCGTCGCTGTTCCACTGCTCGAAGTTCTCCAGCGCCTGTTCGAGGACTGCGCGATCGATCAGCGAGACGACGTTGAGTTCCTCGGCTACCTTCAGGTAGATATCGGGCGCAAGGATGCCGCGCCGCGGATGGCGCCAGCGCGAAAGCGCCTCAACACCGACGATCTGAAGCGTCTTGGCGTCGAATTGCGGCTGGTAGTAGGCGATAAACGCGTTGCGCTCCAATCCGCTGAGGATCTCGTCGGCGGTCTGCTTGGTCCTTATGATCTCGCTCTGCAGGTCTTCGTTGAAGAATTCGTAGCGATTGCGTCCCCGACTCTTTGCTCGGTAGAGCGCAAGATCGGCATTGATCAGCAACTGCTTGGCATCGGCATCGCTGTTGGCCGCGATCCCGATGCTGACGCCGAAGCGGCATTGGTGACCCTGATAGTCGACGGGCTGCCGCATTTCCTCGATGATCTGGTCCGCGAGCCTCGCGAGTTCATCGTCGCTTCGCCCGTGAACCACCACCACGAATTCGTCGCCGCCGATGCGCGCCACGAAATCGGATGCGCCGACCTTGGCCTTTATGGCGTTGGACGCATGGATGAGCATGGCATCGCCCGCGGCATGGCCGAGCGTGTCGTTGATATGCTTGAATCGGTCGAGATCGAGATGCAGCAGCGCCATCCGATTGTCCGAGGCGCCGCTCGCGGCCAGCATCTCGTCGAGATAGCGGCGGTTGGGCAGGCTCGTCAGCGAATCGTGCAGCGCCACATGTTCGATGCGCGCCTTGGCGGCTTGCAACTCGGCATTCTTCGATTCCGACAGAAGTCGCTCGCGCATCAGGTTTTCATTGAGAAGCACGTCGCTGGTGACGTCCCACTCAGCGCCGATCATTTTCGGGGTGTCGCCGATGTCTTGCAGGAATTTCGCACGTGCCCGCACGTGGCGGATCGAACCGTCCGGAAGCAGCAGCCGGTACTGCGAGGAATAGGGGCCCTTGGTCGCGGCCGCCGCATTGAAGTCGTCCCTTGCCTTTTCGATGTCGTCCGGATGGATGGTGCCTGCCCAGTCGTGGTAACCGCGCGGCCCGCCGTCCGCTACCTTGCCGTAGATTTCGTTGACGCGTTCGTCCCAGATCAATTGGTCGGTGGTGAGGTCGTGCTCCCACACGCCGATGCTCGAAGCATCGAGCGCAAGTTCGAGGCGCTGCGAAAGTCGCCTGAGCTCGGCGTAGTTCTTCTGCCTTTCGCCGAACAGCCAGCCAGCGATCACGATGGGCAGCACTACCATCGTGCCCGCCAGCGCCATCGTGGCCAACAGGACGGCCTCGTTCTTCGGCGTGGTCGGCCAGCCGCCTTTTGGAACCGCCGATATCTGCCAGGAGCCAAGCGGCAATTGCACCACGGCCGTCACCGGATTGCCGTTGACGATGTCTTCGCTGCCGAAGAAACGCTGGCCGCCGCCGCCCAACGCATCCTTGCCGGTGAGGGCGACCTCGATATCGAGCTCCGGGTCGGTGAGCCCGCTCGCGGCGTATAGCCGGTCGACGTCGATGACCGCCGAGATGATGCCCCAGAAACGATCGCCGCCGCCCGCGGTCGGCACGAAGACGGGTATCCGCCCGATGAAACCGCGGCCGCCCTGCGCTAGGTCGACGGGACCGGCAAGCACCAGCGCGCGCTGGTCGCGTGCGCGCAGTGCGGCCAGACGCTGCGCCTCGTTCTTGCGGTAGTCGAGCCCTATCGCCTTCTCGTTGCCTTCCACCGGATACATCAGCGAGATGACCAGGTCGGGCGCGCCGGCAATGTTGTGCAACTGCGAATTCTGCTTGAACAGATTGGCGGCAAGCGCGGCAAATCTCTGCTGTCCCAGATAGGGCTCGGTCGTGACGGCGGAAGCGAGGCCCTGCACCAGTTGCAGGTTGCCGTTTACGTTGCCTTCCAGCTTGGCGCGGATGATGTTGACCTTGGCCAGCACATCGGCGCGCGCCAGTTGATCGGAGACGTTCCTGTTCTGCTGATCCGCAAACAGCGCGCAAATCAGCAGCACGACGACGGCTATCGCCGCCGGCAAGTTGGCGGGTGAGAAAATGGCCTGCCTAATTCGGCCTATATTGAATCTCGTTCCGGTCAATTCGATCCGATCGCCTTTAGTGGAAGTCGGTACATCGAACGAGTCTAGTAGAAAGTGCTTAAGTTAAAGCTTCCACAGGGGGTGAAAGTTTCGGCGTCGGCAAGTCCGCAACCTGCATTTCGGGCCGCAAACTGAAACCATGCTTAATGCCGGCTAACCGCTGCAATCGCAGGTTTCTTGATATTTTCGAAAAAAATCTTCCGAGCCCCGGGAATAAAGCCCCGGACTTCCGGGTCTTGATGTTCAGCGAGGCCATCCTCCCAAGGCACGCATCAACCAACCCGGAAGGAATACTCACATGAACAAGGCCATCTTCGCCGCGATCGCCATCCTCGTCGCCACCGGCGGCGCTTTCGCCGGTAGCGAGCACTTCGACCCCAACAATGCCGGTCAGCAGGCCGCTGCCGTCGACACCACCGCCACCGCTTCCACCGTGATGCCGGGCATGGCCCGTCACGACATGAAGCCGGCGGGCAAGATTGCTGCGGATGAGCCCGGCCAGGGCATTTGGGGTCGCCACTAGGCTCGGAGACGGACCGAAGGTCCGGATCCCGGCGGGGAAGGCACGCCTCGACCGGAATCCATGACCCGAGGTTCGGCTCCCCGGCGCCGGTCGGTCTTCAGTCGGACCGGCCGGCTCCGGTTCCGCAGCTGGCGGAGGGCCGCACCGGGCCCTCCGCCATTTCCTCCCGCATAGCCTGAACCTGCAGCCACTCGCACCCACAAGAGGAGATTCCTGATGTTCAACATGACGCGTCGCATGGTGCTCGGATCGGCCGCCGCAGCTGCCGCTTTCGGCATCGCCGGCAAGCTGGAGTTCGCGCCGGCGGCTCACGCCGAAACCCCGGTGGAGCCGCTCGTCGGCTTCTACAAATACAAGGTCGGCTCGCTCGAGGTCACCGCCATCTATGACGGCATCTGGCGCAAGCCCCACGACCCGGCCTTCATCAAGGACGTGTCGGTAGACGACACCAAGGCAGCGCTCGCCAAGGCGGGGCAGACCACCGAGTTCATGCCGATCCCGCTCACCGTCGTCGTGCTCAAGATGAACGGCCGCACCATCATGATGGATGCCGGCTCCGGCGTCGGCCAGTGGCAGGCCAACGCCACGCATCTGCCGGCCAACATGAAGGCCGCCGGCATCGACTATAAGGCGATCGACACCATCATGATCTCGCATTTCCATCCGGACCACGTCTGGGGCCTGATGGAGAAGGGCACCAACAACCCGGTGTTCCCGAATGCCGAGCTGATCGTCAACGCCACCGAATACAATTGGTGGACCGATCCCAGTCGTCTCGCCAAGCTTCCCGAAGGCCGCAAGCCGGCGGGCAAGCGCATCGCCGAAAACTTCCCGAAATGGAAGAACTGGAAGCTGGTCGACGACGGCACGGAAGTGGTGCCCGGCATCCGCATCATGGCGGCGCCTGGCCACACGCCCGGACACTCGGTCTACCATGTCGATGCCGGCTCCGAGCAGTTCCTCGTCTCGGCAGACACCATGTACGTGCCGGCGCTGCTTGCCCCGCATCCCGAATGGCAGGGCAGCTACGACCAGGACGGGCCGATGGCGATCACCACGCGCCACCGGATTATCGACCGGGTGATCGCCGACAATGTCCGTATCTGCGGCTCGCACTTCCCGTTCCCCGGCACCGGCAGCTTTGTCAAGGACGGCAACGCCTACGCCTTCACCCCGACCCAGATCTGATTTTGAATCGGATCCTGAACAGAAAGCGACAACTCCCATGAAACACGCACTTTTCGCGGTGCTCGGCGCTGTTGCGGTGCTGACCGCGGCGCCTCTCGCCATCGCCGTTCCGGCCTATGCCGTCGACGACATCGAAGGCGCCGACGCGCCCGACCTGACGGCCGTCAAGGCCAAGATCGACGCCAAGGATTACAAGGGCGCGCTGGCCGATCTGCGCGACCTGGCGCAGGACAACCAGCAGGCCGACGTCTACAATCTGCTCGGCTTCACGCTGCGCAAGACCGGCGACTACCAGACCTCGCTGACCTACTACAACAAGGCGCTGGAGCTGCAGCCCGACCACAAGGCCGCTCATGAATATCTGGGCGAGCTCTATGTCGAGACCGGCGAAATGGCCAAGGCCAACGAGCAACTTGCCTCGCTGCAAAAACTCTGCCCGGCCGGCTGCGAGGAGCTTTCCGACCTCAAGCGGGCGATCGACACCAAGGTGACCAAATAGGGCGCTGGCGGGTGTCCTGAAGCGGAGCCGGCGTCTTCTTCCCCCGCGCCGGCTCCGCGCTCCCAACAACAAAGCCCGCAATGGGCCGACTTTTGGGCGCCACGGCGGTAGCGCCCGAAAACCGGAGCCGGCGTTCACTCTCCCTCGCGCCGGCTCCGACCTTTTCAACCTCAGGCAATGCAAAACGCGCCAGTCAGGATGCGTGGCTTCTGCCTGTTCCCAAAGACTGGAACCGACCATGACACCGATCGAACTCGCCGAGAAACTTCACGCCAGGGATATCGTCCTGCTTGCCGGCCGCCTGCTTCTGGCGCTGATCTTCGTGCATGAGGGCGTCGTGCTGGCGACCCATTTCGAAGGCGCGCAGAAAGCGATGGCCGCGCAGGGCGTCGGCACGCCGCTGCTTCTCGCCGTCATCGCGCTGCAACTCGGCGCTGGCCTGTCGGTCGCGCTCGGCATCCTTACGAGGCTCGGTGCGCTTGGGCTCGGCTTGTTCTGCCTGATGACGGCAAGCATGTTTCACACCAACTTCGCCAGCCAGAACGAACTCCTGCATTTCGAGAAGGATCTCGCCATTGCCGGGGGCATGTTCATCCTGGCGCTGAGCGGCGCGGGACGATTGGCCGTCGACCGCGTGTTGGGCGCTGTGCTGAAGGGCAGGGGTGGCGCGAGCGCTAAGGCCGACGCTGCGACCGCTCCGGTCGAGCCGCATCTGTCGACGGGTGTCACAAGCCTGCCGGTGTGAGCGTCGACGAACCGCTGCTGCGGTTCACCCCTGGCCGGCGAGCGCCGAAAGGCTGCTCAACAGCTTCGGCCGGTCCTTGCCGATCATCAGCACCGAGCTGTCGGGCGCCAGCAGCGCCGAGAAGGGCAGCATGGCGGCGCCGATCGGCGAGGCTTCCGGGCCGAACTGTCCGGGTATTATTTCCGGCGCGACGATGCCGATGGCGCTGACCCGGTTGAACTGGTTCTGCACCTTCGCCAGCAATTCGAGATGGATCGAGCGCGGCAGGATCGAGTCCAGCACGATCGCCTCGATGTCGATCACCGAGGTGATGGCGATGATCGCCTCGACCAGCGCGCTGGCGCAATCCTCGATCCATTCGAACAGCGGCTCGCGCGCGCCGGGCGGCATCGGGTCGAGCTCGCGCACCCGCACGATCTCGATGCCGCGCGACTTGAGATGATTGACCAGCACATAGATCGAGGCGCGGTGCAGCAGGCTCTGGTAGCGCGCCGGTTTCGCCGCCACCGAATCGAGGCTTGACGGCGACACCGGCAGCGGGCCGAGCGCGGCGCTGTTGCCGTGCGGCCCCGTATGCACCTTGCCGCTCTGCACCAGGCCGCCGCCGACAAATGTGTCGATCGAGATATGCATGAAATCGCGGAAGCGCGCGCCGGCGCCTTGCACCAGCTCGGCCAGCGCCGCGGAGGTCGCGTCGTTCTCGATGAACACCGGCGCCTTCGCCGGCGTGGCGAAGAAGGTCACCAGGTCGATGGCTTCCCAGCGGTCGCCGAGATCGTCGGGGAAACCCAGTTCCTCGCTCCAGCCGCCGAGGAAATAGGGCGAAGCGATGCCGACGCCGACGATCGAGGCATCGTCGAGCCCGTCGACCAGCGCCTCGAAATTAGCGAGCGAGGTGTTGCCGGCCTTGCGCACCAGGTCCGGGTCCGGATAGCGGTACTCGTGCGAGGCGCGCGCCCGCACCTCGCCGGCGAAGTCGACCAGCACCGCCTCCAGCGCGCGCCGGCCGATCTTGATGCCGACGCTGTAGATGCGCTCCGGCGCCAGCCGATAAAGGATCGACGGCGATCCGCGCTGCCCGAACCTTTTTCCCACTTGCTTTACGAAACCGGCCTGCTCCAGCCCGTCGACGATGTCGGCGACCGCGGCTGGCGTAAGATGGGCGGCGCGCGCCAGGTCGGACTTGGACGCTTCCTTCAGGCGGCGGACGGCATCGAGCACGAAACGCTCGTTGTAGTGCCGAACCTTGACCGAATTGCTGCCTTTTCCCGACAAACGCCATCTCCCAGGTCTTGCCGCGGATGCGGCCGGCTCTATCTGCGATCGGAGTTGTGGGGCCGCCGGATCGCGACGAAGCGTGGCCGGACACTGCGCGTTGCGCGCCAGGAAGTCAATTTTCCAGTTGCGGCTTGGAGGCATTTAATATAGCAAACTGAAAAAATAACTACAACCAGGGAGGAAACGTGCTGCAGCAAGGCGCGCTTGGTGAAGCCGTCTCGACGGCGCAGGGGAAGGCTGCTCCGGTAGCGCTGGTTGGCGCCACCAAGGCCTTCGGCGGCACCGTTGCGCTGAAGGACGTTTCCTTCGAATTGCGTTCGGGCGAGGTGCTGGCGCTGCTCGGCGAGAACGGCGCCGGCAAGAGCACCTGCGTGAAGCTGCTCGCCGGCGTCTATTCGCCGACCGACGGCCATGTCGAGGTCGACGGCAAATCCGCCGCCTTCCGCTCCCCGCATGATGCCCAGGCCGCCGGCATCGCGGTCATGCACCAGCATCCCGGTCTGTTTCCCGATCTCTCGGTGGCGGAAAACATCTATCTCGGCCACATGCCGCGCGGCCGCTTCGGCGGCATCGACAACGCCGCCATGCTCGCCGGCGCGCGAAAAGTGCTGGTGACCGTCGGCCTTGCCGTGCCGGCCGACACCAGGCTTGGCGCCTTGCGCACCTCCGAACAGCAGCTGGTCGAGATCGCGCGTGCGCTGTCGCTCGACGCGCGCGTGCTGATCATGGACGAGCCGACCGCAGCACTCTCGCAGCGCGAGGTGGAGCGGCTCTTCACCGTCGTCGCCGATCTCAGGCAACACGGCGTCGCGATGATGTTCGTCGGCCACCGCATGGACGAGATCTTCCGCATCGCCGACCGCATTGCGGTGCTGCGTGACGGTCGCCTGGTCGGGGTCAAGCCAAAGGCCGAGCTCGGCCGCGCGGCGGCGATCTCCATGATGGTCGGCCGCGAGGTCAGCGACCTTTATCCCGACCGCCGCGAAAAGCCCGGCGCGCTGGTGCTGGAGGCGAGGGGCCTGTCGCGCGCCGGCGCCTTCGCCGATATCGACCTCAAGCTCAATGCCGGCGAGGTGGTGGGCTTAGGCGGCCTGGTCGGCAGCGGCCGCACCGAGATCGCGCGTGTCCTCTTTGGCATCGACCAGCCCGACGCCGGCGAGGTTCTGATCGACGGCAAGCCGGTGCGCTTCGCTTCCGCGCGCGACGCCATGGATGCCCGCATCGCCTATGTCTCGGAAGACCGCATGGGCCAGAGCCTGGTCATGGATTTCGGCGTTCTCGACAACGCCGTGCTCCCGGTGCTGGGCAAGGCCTCGCGCTTCGGCCTCTACGGCGCCGACCGCGCCATCGGCCTCGTTGCCGACTGGCTGAAGCGCATGAAGCTGCGCTTCGCCGGCTACGGCCAGCCGGTCAAGGAACTCTCCGGCGGCAACCAGCAGAAGGTGGTGCTGGCCAAATGGCTGCGCACCGAGCCGCGTGTGCTCATCCTCGACGAGCCGACGCAAGGCATCGATGTCGGCACCAAAGCCGAGGTCCATGCCATGATCGCCGACCTCGCCGCGCAAGGCATGGCGATCCTTCTGATCTCCTCCGAAATGCCGGAGCTGATCGGTATGTGTGACCGCGTCGTCGTGCTGCGCGAGGGCCATCGCACGGCCGAGTTTTCGAGTGGCGAGGCGACGCAGGAGAAGGTGCTCGAGGCCGCGACCCGCACGGTCGAGCAAGCCGGTGCGGCGACGGAGGCAGCGCAGGCCGCGCTCGAGGAAGCAAGCAAGGGGCCAGCGCATCTCCTGAAGCGCCGCGAGTTTGGCCTGCTTGCCGCGATGCTGGCGGTCGCCATTCCCGTCACCATCATCAACCCGCGCATGGTCAGCACCGCGAATGTGACGGCCGTCTCGATGGACGCTGCGCTGCTGGTGGTCGCGGCCCTTGCCCAGATGCTGGTGCTGATCACCCGCAACATTGATCTCTCGATTGCTTCGGTGATCGGCCTGTCGGCCTATATGGCGGCAAGCATGGTGCAGGCCTATCCGGGTCTCGACATCGCCATCGGCCTCGCAACCGCTTGCGCCGTCGGCACTGTCTGCGGGCTGATCAACGGCCTCGTCGTCACCCGGGGAAAAATCCCGGCGATCGTCGTCACCCTGGCCTCGATGTCGATCTTCCGCGGCTTCAACTCGATCTGGGCCGCCGGCGACCAGGTCAGCGCCGACGAGGTGACGCAGCGCTGGCTGGACATGACCGGCCTGAAGCTCGCCGGCGTGCCGTTGATCGTCGCCATCGCCGTTCTAATCCTTTGCGCCGGCTATGTGCTGCTCTACCGCACCGCGATCGGCCGCGAGCTCTTCGCCACTGGCTCCAATCCGGACGGCGCGCGCCTCATCGGCATCCCCGTCGACCGGCGTATCTTGATGGCCTTCGGTTTGGCCGGCCTGCTCGGCGGCCTCTGCGGCGCGCTCTGGGCCTCGCGCTACGCCACCATCGATGCCCGCGTCGCCCTCGGCTTCGAGCTGACGGTGATTGCGTCCGCCGTGGTCGGCGGCGTCGCCATCCGCGGCGGCTCCGGCACGCTGCTCGGCATCGTGCTCGGATCGCTGACGCTTTTGGTCATCAAGAACGGGCTGACCCTGGTGCGTGTCGATCCGCTCTGGCTGCAGGGCGTCTACGGCCTGGTGATCCTCGTCGCCATCGGCATCGACACCTTCATCGTGCGGCGCGCCGAGCAGGCGAGACAAGCGAGGATGAGATGACGAAACTCCTCCGCTCGATCGACTTCTGGGATCTGCTGCTCGCCGCCGCCTGTCTCGCCGTCTTCCTCTACGCCGCGATCTTCGTGCCGAACTTCGTCTCCGGCTTCAACCTCTCGCAGCTCGCCGCCAGCGCGTCGGAAAAGGCGCTGCTGATCTTGCCGATGACGCTGCTCATCATCTGCCGCGAGATCGACCTGTCGATCGCCTCGGTGCTGGCGCTGACCTCGGTGATCTTCGGCCTGGCCGTCCAGGCCGGCATGCCGACTTTGGCCGCGATCCCGCTGACGTTGCTCTTCGGCGCGCTGCTCGGCGCCTTCAACGGCTTCCTCGTATCTCGCCTCGGCCTGCAGTCGCTGGTGGTGACGCTGGGCACGATGGCGCTCTATCGCGGCATTGGCTACATCCTGCTCGGCACCGGTTCGGTGAACATCCTTCCGCCGGAAATCGTCGATTTCGGCATCGACAATCTGCCGGGAACGCAGGTCCCCTGGACCATCGTGCCGTTCCTCATACTGGCGCCGGTCTTCGCCGTCGTGCTGCAGAAGACCGCGACCGGCAAGCGCCTCTATGCGCTGGGCGGCAGTCCCGAAGTCGCGCGCTACTCCGGCATCGACACGCGCCGCATGGTGCTTTCGCTGTTCGTCGTCTCCGGCGTCGTCGCGGCCATCGCCGGCATCGTCTACACGGCGCGCCTTGCCAATGCGCGCGCCAACAACGCGCTCGGCATGGAGCTCGACGTCATCACCATCGTGCTGCTCGGCGGCGTGAGCGTCTTCGGCGGCAAGGGCAAGCTCACCGGCGTCATGCTGGCGCTGGTGCTGATCGCCATCATCCGCAACGTCTTGGCGCTCAACCAGATCGGCGGCGACGCCCAAGGCATGATCATCGGCCTGCTTCTGATCGGCTCGCTGCTCATCGGCAATTACTGGCGCTCCCTGGAGGAGCGCCTCTCAAGATCGCGCGCCTTGCGCGAAACCCAGGGGTGATCTCGGGCCCCTTCCTGCAAGCCCGAATTAACGGAGGAGTGTACAATGAAAGCGTTTGGACTAGCCCTGCTCGCATCGACCATTCTGCTTGCCCCTGCTTCGCTGGCCGTCGCCGACGAATGCGCCAAGGAGCCGGTGACGGTCGGCTTCCTGCCCAAGCTCGACACCGATCCCTATTTCAAGGTCGCCCAGCAGGGCGCCGAGGAGGCCGCCAAGGAGATCGGCGGCAAGGCGATCCAGGTCGCGCCGTCGCAGGCAACCGCGGAAGCGCAGATCGATTTCATCAACAGCCTGGTCACCCAGAAGGTCGGCGTCATCGCCATCTCGGCCAATGACGCCAATGCCGTCGCGCCGGCGCTGAAGCGCGCGGCGCAGCAGGGCGTGAAGGTGGTGTCCTACGATTCCGACGTCGCGGGCGACGCCCGCGCGGTCTTCGCCAACCAGGCCAAGGGCGACAGCCTGGCCGAGATGATGCTGGAAAGCGCCTACAATCTGATGGGCGGTGAGGGCGACTTTGCCATCCTGTCGTCGACGCCGACGGCCACCAACCAGAACGCCTGGATCGACTTCATGAAGAAGAAGATGGCGGCCGAGCCGAAATTTTCGAAGATGAAGCTGGTCCAGGTCGCCTATGGCGAGGAGAGCGAGCAGGTCAACCAGCAGCAGGCGCTGGCGCTGGTCCAGGCCTTCCCCGATCTCAAGGCGATCATCGTTCCGGCCGGCATCGGCCTGCCGGCCGCGGCGCGTGCGCTGGAGGAAGCCGGCCTGATGGGCAAGGTCAAGCTGACGGGCCTGGCGCCGGCGACGCTGATCTCGAAATACATCAAGGACGGCTCCGCCCAGGATATCTGGTGGAACGTCTCCGACCTCGGCTACCTGACCTATCAGGCGGCGCAGGCACTGGCGCAGTGCAAGATCACCGGCAAGGAAGGCGAAAAATTCAAGGCCGGCCGCCTCGGCGAATACACGATCGGCGCCGGCGGCGAGCTGGTGCTCGGCCCGGCCAAGATCGTGACGCCGGAGAACCTGGCCGAATTCAAATTCTGAGCCTCCCAAGGCCTGGCGGGCGAAACTTTTTCGGCGACGACTGCGGTGGCCTCCGGCGCCGACGTGCTGACCAGCGCCGCATACATCAACGGCGCTGCCGCCTTCAACGCCGCTCTGGCCGCCGAGGGCATCTCGGTCACCCAGATCGGCGGCGAGCGCTGCCCGGCCGAATTCCCCCACGATCTCGACGCGCTGGCGCCTTACAAGGCGGTCGTGATCTCCGATGTGGGCGCGCTGAGCTTGCTGGTCACGCCCGAAGCCCGCTCGGGTCGCGTCGGCGTCAACCGCCTCGATGTGCTGAGAGCCTATGTCGAGGCAGGCGGCGGGCTGATGCTGGCCGGCGGCTATATGGGTTTCCAGGGCATGTTCGGCACGGCGCGCTTCCACGACACGCCGGTCGAGGATGTGCTGCCGGTGCGCTGCATGCCCTTCAGCGACGGGCTGGAGGTACCGCAGGGCCTGCAGGCCTCCATCCTGCAATTCTCGCATCCGGTCTTTGCCGGCATCGAAGGCCCGCTGCCGCCGGTCCTCGGCATGAACAAGACCGACTTCCGCCGCGACGGCTCTTCGCGCCTGCTCGCCTCCTGCCACTATCGCGGCGCCGACTGGCCGCTGCTTTCGGTGCGCGAGCACGGCAGGGGCCGCACCGCCGCCTGGACGACCGACATCGGTCCGCACTGGCTGTCGCAGGATTTCCTGGCATGGCCACTCTACGGCCGGCTGATGGCCAACATCATCCGCTGGATATCGGGCGGATAAATTCCCAGCTTTTAACGTGCTGACGCTGACCTTCGCCGCTACAGCGCGACAGTCAGATACGCGCTGATGGTCGCGATCGACACCACGGTCGAGGCAAGCACGACATTGGACGTGATGGCGGCCTCGCGGCGATAGAACTCGGCTAGCATGAAAGGGCCGGTGCCGGTCGGCAGTGCGGCAAGCAGCACGGCCGTGTGGGTGAGCAGGGGAGTGAGGCCGAAGACGCTTGTCGCCAGCACCCAGGTGACCGCCGGCTGGAGGATGAGCTTCAGGCTGACCAGAAGTGCGGCTGCCCCGGTATCCTTCGCGCTGTTTTGTCCTTCGCTGGCGAGGAAAAGACCGAGCGCCACCAGCGCGCAGGGCGATGCCGCTCCGCCCAGCAGCTTCAGGAACGTGTCGGCGGCAGCCGGCACGGTCAGGCCGCAGAGCGGGAAGACCGCCCCAAGCGCCGGCGCGACGACCAGCGGGTTGCGCAGCAGGGACGCGCCGACCTTGATGACGAGCGAGCGTCGCCGCGCCTCGGCCTGCAACCCTATTTCGATCAGGACGATCGCGATGGCAAACTGCACGCAGACGGTGAGCAGCGTTGCGACCAGGGTCGGCGCCATGGCGTCGCCGCCCAGGGCAACGAGAGCCAGCGGAAAGCCGATGAAACCGGCATTGGCATAGCTGGCGTTCAGGCCGTCGATCGCGGCGTCTGCCAAATGGCGGGATCCGCTGAGGCGGATCGCCAGTGTGAGAGCGAAGACGACGGCGATGCCCAGGCCGAACACGGCGATGAAAGCCGGCTGCCAGATGTCGGAGAGACGGGCCTTGGCGACGATGCCGAACAGCAGCGCCGGCAAGGCGAGATAGACCACGAAGCGATTGAGCTCCGTCGTTGCGTGCGCCCCGAGCACGCCGATGCGCCGGGCAAGCCAGCCGGCGAAGATCAGCGCGAAAATCGGCAGGACGACGGTCAGCGTCGAGAGCATGATGAGCCAGACAGCAAGGTTTCGATCTGGCTTAGCTCTCGCGATTGATATATTCCAATGCCGATTTGCGAGGCTATCAATACCTTTTCGGTATCATGACGATCGATCTTCGCCAGATGCGTTATTTCGTGGCGCTCGCCGAAACGCTGCATTTCGGCCGCGCCGCCGAGCGCCTGCACATTAGCCAGCCGCCGCTGACCCGGCAGATCGCGGCGCTGGAACGCGAGCTCGGCGTGCGGCTGCTGGAGCGCAACTCCCGCCATGCCGGACTGACCCATGCCGGCCGCCGCTTCCTGGAAGATTCCCGTTTGGCGATGGCGACCTTCGAGCAGGCCTGCCGCAACGCGCAATTGGCCGAAAGGGGAGAACTGGGCACGCTTACCGTCGGCTTCATGATGCATGCCGCCCATACGGTGCTGCCGCGTCTGACGCGGCAATTTATGAACGACCACCCGGATGTCCATGTCGAACTGCGCGAAATGGTCCCCGACCTTTTGCCGGATGCCATCCTGACGGGCCGCTTCGACGCCGCTGTCACCTTCGATCCCGGCGCCATCAGGGGCCTCTCCACGGACCGGATCCATGAAGAGCAGCTTTGTCTCGTCGCGCACTCAAGCCATCGCCTGGCGGCACTGCCGATCGTCCGCGCCGAGCAACTCGCCGGCGAGCCGCTGATCGCGACGCCGCCGGACGTGGCACCGACATTGCGCGACGCGATCCTGCGCTATCTCCGTTCTGCCGGCATCGTGCCTGTCTTCAGGCTCGAAGCGCAGTTGCAGCAGACGATCGTGAGCCTTGTCGCGGAGAATTTGGGCGTTGCGCTGGTGCCCGCCTCGATGGGGAAACTCGGGCTCTCCGGCCTGGCGTTCCGCCCCTTGGAGCAAGCACCGACCGTCGCGCATGTGGTTGCCTGGCGCGACGGCAATATGAACCCGACTCTACGCCCGTTTCTGGCGTCGGCCGGGGTGCCCGAATCCTCCGCGTCCGACAGCTAGTGCAAATAGCCCAGCAGCCACAGAATGAGAATGACGGGCAAAGGAATCCCGATAAGCCAAAGCAATCCGCCTCGCAGCATGACGATCTCCAAAATCTGGTTATGTGAGGCAACGCCAACAGGCGGGCTTTGTTCCCACTTTCGCAAGCGTTCACATCTTCGCGAGCGGAGTTAACCTGCCGGCGGCCGTCGGCGACGCCTCGCATCGGCCGTGACGGCCTCTTGGGGCAACGCGCCTGCGGTTAGCTCCGCGAGGGCCCGCCGAGCAGCGTAAAGCCTTGTCGGCATTCGCCTAAAGGTAGCAATGCATCGTCGAATCCGTGGGCGGATTTCACTGCGGATCGGGGGCGTTTCGGGTTGCGATCAGATATGCGAATTCTTGCCTAACTTATTCAATTTCTTACGGGAATTTAATGTGCCCCGGAATTGCGCGTCAAAATCCGCGCTCCTATGCTTTCGTCAAGATCGCGGCCTCTGTGCCTGCCTTGGCAGGTCGTTCGGCGCGATCGGCGACGGTTCGGCGGTTTCGTGCTGCGAGCCTTCGTGGATGCGGTTCGAAGAGCAGGTGAGAGAAGTGGACGACGAAGTCGCCAGCCGGCGCAAGCGCCGCCGCGAGTCCGAGGCCCGCGGCGAGCCAGTGCCCCCGAGCGAGCCTGTGATCGAGGTCCGGTCACCGGTCGCGCGCCGCTCCCGGCGCGGCTGGATCGTCGTGCTGCTCCTCGTCGTGGCGGCGGCCGGCGCGGCCTACTGGCTGCACCCCGTTCAACTGCAGCAGCAAGGCGGCCATCGCGGTGGCGGCCGTTTCGGCGGCGGCGGTCAGGCGCAGCCGGTCGCGGTGGCGCCGGTGACGCAAGCCGATATCCCGATCGTGCTTGAAGCGCTGGGCACCGTCACCTCGCTGTCGACTGTTACTGTGCGCGCGCAGGTCAGCGGCCAGATCACCCAAATCGGGTTCACCGAGGGCCAGAACGTCAAGAAGGGCGATTTCCTCGCCCAGATCGACGACCGCACGCTGAACGCCTCGCTGCATCAGTGGCAGGGTCAGCTTGAGCACGACCAGGCGCTGCTCGCCGACGCCAAGCTCGACCTCGACCGCGACCTCAAGCTCACCTCAAACGCCATCACCCAGCAGGCGGTCGACCTGCAGCGCGCCACCGTCCAGTCCGAGGAAGGCACGGTGATGTCCGACCAGGCGCAGATCGAGTCCGTCCAGGTCAACATCGCCAACAGCCACATCACCGCGCCGGCCGACGGCCGCATCGGCCTGCGTCTCGTCGACCAGGGCAACTACGTCACGCCGGGCGATGCCACCGGCATCGCGGTGATCGCGCAGATGCAGCCGATCTCGGTGCTGTTCTCGCTGCCCGAGGACAGCCTGGCCGAGGTGCTGGAACAGACGCACGGCAACGCCACGCTCAAGGCCACCTTGTTCGACCGCGACGACACCAAGCAGGTGGCCGAAGGCACGCTGCAGACGATCGACAACCAGATCGACCCGACCACCGGCACGGTGAAGCTGCGCGCCGTCTTCCCCAATGCCGACGGCGCGCTCTATCCCAACCAGTTCGTCAATGTGCACCTGCTGGTGCGTACGCTGACCGGCGTCGCCGTGCTGCCCAACGCCGCCATCCAGCATGGCGCGCCGGGCACCTTCGTCTATCAGCTCAACGACGACAACACCGTCTCGGTGAAGACCGTTTCGCTCGGACCGGGCAATGCCACCGTGACGCAGCTCATTTCCGGCCTGCCGCAAGGGGCCAGGGTGGTGATCGACGGCGTCGACCGGCTGAAGGACGGCGCCAAGGTCACGGTGCCCGACAATGCAGCACCGGCCGCGGGCACTGCCACCCCAGCGCAGCCGCAAGCGGGCTCGGGCAGCACGCCTGCCGGCGCTGCGGCCGCCAATACGGCCAATGCGCCCGCCAATCGCGGCAACGCGCCCGCAGCATCGAGCGGCCAGAACGATGGCTCGGCAGGGCAGGGCGCGGACGCGTCGGGCGACGCCTCGGGCAAAAAGCACCATCGCCACCACCGCCGTGACGGCAGCGGCAATGCCGGCGGCGGCAACGGCAGCGATTCCGGCGACAGCCAATGAGCACGCCGAGCGGCCTGGTTTCCAGCTGGCTGAACCCGTCGCGGCCGTTCATCCTGCGGCCGGTGGCCACCACGCTGATCATGGCGACGATCCTGATCGTCGGCATGATCGCCTATCTCTTCCTGCCGCTGTCGGCGCTGCCTGAGGTCGATTACCCGACGATCCAGGTGCAGACCTTCTATCCCGGCGCCAGCCCGGACGTGATGACCACCTCGGTGACGGCGCCGCTCGAGCGCCAGTTCGGCGAGATGCCTGGGCTTGAGCAGATGTCGTCGGGCTCCTCCGCCGGCGCTTCGGTGATCACGCTGCGCTTCAGCCTCGACGTCAGTCTCGACATCGCCGAGCAGGAGGTGCAGGCGGCGATCAATGCCGCCGGCAATCTGATGCCCGCCGACCTGCCGGCGCCGCCGATCTACGCCAAGGTCAATCCAGCCGACGCGCCGATCCTGACGCTGGCGATCACCTCCAAGACGCTGCCGCTCACGCAAGTCGAGAACTATGCCGAGACGCGGCTGGCGCAGAAGATCTCGCAGCTTCCCGGCGTCGGCCTGGTCTCGATCAGCGGCGGCGAGCGGCCGGCCGTGCGCGTGCAGGTCAAGCTCAAGGCGCTCGCCGCCATGGGCCTCAACATCGACGATCTGCGCACCACCATCGGCACGCTCAACGTCAACACGCCGAAGGGCAGTTTCGACGGCCCGGCGCGCTCCTACACCATCAACGCCAACGACCAGGTCAGCGACGCCAAGACCTATGCAGACATGGTCGTCGCCTATCGCAACGGCGCGCCGGTCAGGCTGGGCGAGGTGGCCGACATCATCCAGGGGCCGGAGAATTCGAAGCTGGGCGCCTGGGAAAACCGCACGCCGGCGATCATCCTCAACATCCAGCGCCAGCCGGGCGCCAATGTCATCCGTGTCGTCGATTCGGTGAAGGCGCTTCTGCCGCAACTGCGCGCCGGCCTGCCGGCGGCGCTCAGCGTCGAGCCGCTGACCGACCGCACCACCACCATCCGCGCCTCGGTCGACGACGTCGAGTTCGAGCTGGCGATTGCGGCACTTCTGGTCGTGCTCGTCACCTTCCTGTTCCTGCGCAACATCCCGGCGACGATCATCCCCAGCCTGTCGGTGCCGTTGTCCTTGGTCGGCACTTTCGCGGTCATGTATCTGTGGGGCTTCAGCCTCGACAATCTGTCCTTGATGGCGCTCACCATCGCGTCGGGCTTCGTCATCGACGACGCCATCGTCATGATCGAGAACATCTCGCGCTTCATCGAGCATGGCGACGATCCGGTGACCGCCGCGCTCGAAGGCTCGGCCCAGATCGGCTTCACCATCATCTCGCTCACCGTCTCGCTGATCGCGGTGCTGATCCCGCTCCTCTTCATGGGCGATGTGGTCGGCCGCCTGTTCCACGAATTCGCCATTACGCTCGCCATCGCCATCGTGATTTCGGCAATCGTTTCGCTGACCCTGGTGCCGATGCTATGCGCCCGGCTGCTGAAGCCACCGGCCGAGCGCCAGCCGGGCGCGCTGTCGCGCTGGAGCGAGGGCGCGTTCGAGGCGGTCGCCAATGGCTATGGCGCGGCGCTGCGCTGGGTGCTCGACCGCCAGGCGCTGACCTTGCTGGTCGCGGTCGCGACGCTGGGGCTCACCGTCTATCTCTACATTGTCGTGCCGAAAGGCTTCTTCCCGGTGCAGGACACCGGCGCGATCTCGGCCATCACCGAGGCTGCGGGGTCTTCCTCCTATGCCGACATGGCGGCGCACCAGCAGGCGCTGGCCGACGCGATCCTGAAGGATCCCGATGTCGCCAGCCTGTCGTCCTTCATCGGCGTCGACGGCCAGAACATGACCGCCAACAGCGGCCACATGCTGATCAATCTGAAGCCGCGCGACGAGCGCAGCGACGACGCCAGCACCATCATCCGCAGGCTGGCGCAGGAGACGGCGCAAGTCACCGGGATTGCGCTGCACATGCAGCCGGTGCAGGACCTCACCGTCGATTCCACGATCAGCGCCGGGCAATACCAGTATGTGCTGCAGGATTCCGATCCGGTCGAGTTGGCGGCCTGGACGACGAAGCTGACCGACCGGCTCGCGGCGCTGCCCGAGCTTGCCGATGTGGCGAGCGACGCCGAGCAGAGCGGGCTTGCCGTCGACGTCACCATCGACCGCGCCACCGCCGCGCGCTTCGGCATCACGCCGGCGACCGTCGACAACGCGCTCTACGACGCGTTCGGCCAGCGCATCATCTCGACCATCTTCACCCAGTCGAACGAGTACCGCGTCATCCTCGAGGCCGATCCGTCGGTCGGTCAGACGCCGGCCTCGCTCGGTTCGATCTACCTGCCGTCGTCGAGCGCCGGCCAGGTGCCGCTGTCCTCCATCGCCACGATCACGGTGCGGCAGGCCCCGCTGCTGGTGAACCATCTGGCACAGTTTCCGGCCGCGACCATCTCCTTCAATCTCGCGCCCGGCGCTTCGCTCGGCGACGCCACCGCGGCCATCGCCAAGGCCGAGCAGGACATGCAGCCGCCGGACAGCCTGACGACCGGCTTCGAGGGCGCCGCCCTTGCCCTGCAGAGCTCGCTCTCCAACGAGCTGCTCCTAGTGCTGGCGGCGGTCGCCACTGTCTACGTCGTGCTCGGTGTTCTCTATGAGAGCTTCATCCATCCGCTGACCATTCTCTCGACGCTGCCTTCGGCAACGGTCGGCGCGCTGGTCGCGCTGATGCTGGCCGGCCACGACCTCGATATCATCGGCATCATCGGCATCGTGCTGCTCGTCGGCATCGTCAAGAAGAACGCCATCATGATGATCGACTTCGCGCTGCAGGCCGAGCGCCTGCAAGGCCTGTCGCCGCGCGAGGCGATCTACGAAGCGAGCCTGCTGAGGCTCCGCCCGATCCTGATGACGACGTTTGCCGCGCTCTTCGGCGCGGTGCCGTTGCTGGTCGGCGGCCTCGCCGGCTCGGAACTGCACCAGCCGCTCGGCATCACCATCGTCGGCGGGCTGATCGTCAGCCAGGTGCTGACGCTGTTCACCACGCCGGTGATCTACCTTGCCTTCGACCGTCTGACGCGGCGCGATATGGGCGAAATCGAGCCGCGCCCGAGCAGGCTTCTCCCGTGAACCTCTCGGCGCCGTTCATCGCGCGTCCGGTCGCCACCACGCTTCTGGCGATCGGCCTCGCCGCGGCCGGTTTGATAGGCTATTTCAACCTGCCCGTCGCGCCGCTGCCCAAGGTCGACTTTCCCACTATCTCGGTGCAGGCCTCGATGGCGGGCGCCAGCCCGGACACGATGGCGACCGATGTCGCCGCACCCCTCGAACGCCATCTCGGCCAGATCGCCGGCGTCTCCGAGATGACCTCGCGCTCCAGCACCGGCTCGACAAATGTCGTACTGCAATTCGACCTTGACCGCGATATCAACGGCGCCGCGCGCGACGTGCAGGCGGCGATCAACGCCGCGCGCGCCGACCTGCCGTCGGACCTGCGCAGCAACCCGACCTACCGCAAATACAATCCCGCCGACGCGCCGGTGATGATCCTGGCGCTGACCTCGCGCACGCTCACCCCCGGCCAGCTTTATGACGCCGCCGCCACCGTGCTGCAGCAGCGGCTGTCACAGGTCGAGGGTGTCGGCAATGTCGATCTCGGCGGCTCCTCGCTGCCCGCCGTGCGCGTCGAACTCAACCCCGGCGCGCTGTTCCACTACGGCATCGGCCTGGAGGATGTGCGCGCCGCCCTTGCCTCGGCCAATGCGCGCAGCCCGAAAGGTTTTCAGGAAGACGGCGCACTGCGCTACCAGCTCTACACCAACGACCAGGCAAGCCATGCCGCCGATTTCCGCGACCTGGTCATCGCCTGGCGCAACAATGCGGCGGTCAAGCTGCGCGACATCGCCGATGTCGAGGACTCAATCGAGGACGTGCGCAATCTCGGCCTCGCCAATGGCGTGCCGGCGGTGCTGCTCGTGCTCTACCGCGAGCCCAACGCCAACATCATCGACACGGTCGACCGCATCCGCGCGCTGATCCCCACGCTGCAGGCTTCGGTCCCGGCCGATGCGCAGTTGAGCATCGCGACCGACGGCTCCACCACCATTCGCGGCTCGCTGCACGACACCGAGCTGACGCTGGTGCTGGCGGTGCTTTTGGTCGTGGCGGTGGTGTTCTGCTTCCTGCGTGACTGGCGCGCCGCACTGATCCCCAGCGTCGCGCTGGTGGTGTCGATACTCGGCACCTTCGGCGCGATGTACCTGCTCGGCTTCACGCTCGACAATCTGTCGCTGATGGCGCTCACCATCGCCACCGGCTTCGTCGTCGACGACGCCATCGTGGTGCTGGAAAACATCATGCGCCACATCGAGGATGGCATGCCGCGCGGCAAGGCGGCACTGGTCGGCGCGCAGGAGGTCGGCTTCACGGTGTTGTCGATGAGCGCCTCGCTGGTCGCCGTCTTCCTGCCGATCCTGTTGATGGGCGGCATACTCGGCCGCCTGTTCCAGGAGTTCGCCCTGACGCTCTCGCTGTCGATCGCGATCTCGCTGGTGCTGTCGCTGACGGTGACGCCGATGATGTGCGCGCATTTCCTGCGCAAGGGCGCCGCCGCTTCGCCAAGCCGCTCCGTCCTGGCCCGCTTCGGCGAAAGCGTCTTCGAACGTGTTCGCGCGGCATATGGCCGTTCGCTCGCCTGGTCGCTGGACAATGGCGGCATCATGCTTGTCGTGCTTCTCGCCACTGTCGTCTTCAATGTCTATCTCTATACCATCGTGCCGAAAGGCTTCTTCCCGCAGCAGGACACCGGCGAGCTGATCGGCGGCTTGCGCGCCGACCAGGCGATCTCCTTCCAGCTGATGCGGCAGAAATTCGAGCAGCTGGAAGCGATCCTGAAGGCCGATCCGGCGGTGCAGAATGTCGTCGGCTATATTGGCGGCCGGCAGACCAATTCCGGCTTCGTCCAGGTCGCGCTGAAGCCGAAGGGCGAGCGCGCGCCGCTGCAGGTCGTGCTGACCAGGCTGCGCGCGCAGCTTGGGCAATTGCCGGGCGCCCAGCTCTTCCTCAACCCGCGTCAGGAAATCAGGGTTGGCGGACGCCAGAGCCTCGCCACCTATCAGTATACGCTGCAGGCCGACGCCGTCGCCGACCTCGACGCGTGGGTGCCAAAGCTGGTTGATCTCTTGAAGCAGGCGCCGGAGCTCACCGACGTCAATTCGGACCGCGACGAGGCCGGGCTCGAGACCAACATCACCGTCGACCGCGAAAGCGCCGCAAGGCTCGGCCTGACGCCCGCCAGCATCGACGCCACGCTCTACGACGCCTTCGGTCAGCGCCAGGTGTCGACGATCTTCAACGCCCGCAACCAGTACCATGTCGTGATGGAGGTGGCGCCGCGCTATCTGCAGGACCCGAGCGCGCTCAACGGCATCTATGTCAGCACCGCGGGCGCCACGGCGAGCGGCACGCAGCAGACCAACGCGCTGGCCGGCAGCCTGAACAGTTCGCTGCAGAACCAGGCGAACAATGCCATTGCCGTCACCGGCCATGGCAGCGCCTCCAGCGGCGCCGCCGTCAGCACGTCATCCGAGACG
Source organism: Mesorhizobium sp. CU3 (assembly GCF_006442965.1). GTDB lineage: Bacteria > Pseudomonadota > Alphaproteobacteria > Rhizobiales > Rhizobiaceae > Mesorhizobium. Next base: position 108,046 of record NZ_VFWX01000024.1, read on the forward strand.
ATGGTGCCGCTCTCCGCCTTCAGCACCTACGGCCCGGCGACCATGCCTTTGTCGGTCAACCACCAGGGCCATTTCGTCGCCACGACGATCTCCTTCAACCTCGCCGACGGCGCGACGCTCGGCGACGCTTCGGCCGCGATCGACCGCGCCATGGCCGAGTTGAAGATGCCGGTGACGATCCACGGCGCGCTGGCCGGCACCGCGCTCGCCTTCCGTGCCAACCTGCTCAACGAATTGCTTTTGATCGCCGCGGCTTTAGCCACGATCTATGTCGTGCTCGGCGTGCTCTACGAAAGCTATGTGCATCCGATCACCATCCTGTCGACATTGCCTTCCGCCGGCATCGGTGCGCTGCTCGCGCTCATCGTCACCGGCATGGAGTTTGACGTAATCTCGCTGATCGGCATCATCCTGTTGATCGGCATCGTCAAGAAGAACGCCATCATGATGATCGACATGGCGCTGCAGGCCGAACGCCAGGAGGGGCTCTCGGCCCGCGCGGCCATCCACAAGGCGAGCGTCCAGCGCTTCCGGCCGATCATGATGACGACCTTTGCCGCATTGCTCGGCGCGTTGCCGCTGGCGATCGAGACCGGCACCGGCGCTGAACTGCGCCAGCCGCTCGGCGCGGCAATCGTCGGCGGCCTGATCGTGTCGCAACTGCTGACGCTCTACACCACGCCGGTCGTCTACCTCTATCTCGACCGGCTGAGCGTCCGCAAACCCTCGCTGCGGCTCGCGCCGGCAGAATAGCTACCCGCCAGCGATGCGCCGGTGCACCCGGCCGAGGCTCTCGGCGAAGGCTTCGAACGCGCCGCGCTCGGTCAGTTCGCGCAGCACCTGCTCGTTGATGCCGCCGCGCGTCGCATAATCCTGCGCAAGATGCATGAAGTCGGCGTTCGGCATAGTGTCCGGCGCATTGGCCAGCGCCTTGTAGATGCTGGTGATGTAGTCGCGGGCCTTGTCGCCAGCCACGCCTTGGCTGCGCACCCAGGCATGGATCGTATCGAGATATTTGAAATAGCTGGCGTAGGTCGCGGTGACGACGGTGAGTGCGTCGAACTCGCTCTGATCCTCGACCTCGATCACGCCGCCCAGCCGGCTGAAGAAAGCCGCCACGATCGGGTCCGGCGGGCAGACAAGCGTCGCGCCCTGCAGGCGCGCGATCATCGGCATAGGCAGCGCCTTGCCGACACGCGCCGCCGGCGCGACCAGGGAGGCGATCTCCTCGCGCGAGATGGTGGCGATCAGGCTGACGACGTGATGGCCCGGCCGGAACCGCAATTCCCCCAGCACCTCGCGCGCGATCTGCGGCCGCACCGCCAGCATGACGGTGTCGCATTGGTCGAGCACGGCCTGGTTGTCGGCGGCGACGCGCACATCGGGAAAGCGCTGGGCGAGGTCGGCGGCGATCTCTTCGTTGCGCGGTGAGACCGCCACCGGCGTCGTCTCGCCCGGCAGCGATTTCAGCCCGGTGACGATCGCCGAGCTCAACGCGCCCGTGCCGACAAAGCCAAGTCTCATGGAAGTTTCGCCCCTGTTTCGAATTGCCGCCGACAATAGCGACGGTTCCGTTGCCGGCAAGGGGAGGGTAGGTCTCGACCCGGATCGCGCCTCGAAGGCCGCCACGTCGTTACGTGCAGTTAAGGACGGGCCGATACATTACGCCGCGTCCGACTGGGGGAATGTGGCCGTGAGCCAGCGCGCCTTCATCGCTTTGCTCGTCCTGCTGGCAGTGCTTGTCGCACTGTCGGCGACGCCTTTTCCAGGCGCGCTGATCGGCTTCCTGTTCGGCATCACCATCGCCTTCTTCGTCGCCGGGCCGGTCATGCTGATCGGCAAGCTGCTTGAAAATGCCGGCGTTCCGGTATCCGGCGAGGCGGCCTTGTGGATGCTGGGCGGGCTTTATGCGTTGCTCGTCGTCTTTGCGGCGTTCCAGATCTGGCGTCGGCTTCAACGCCAGGAACCCGACCAGGCGCGCTCCGCGGGACTGCGGCTGGCGCTGCTGATTGCATTGCCCTCGATCGCCTGGCTATCCGTCAACGCGATGCAGGATGCCTGGCCATAAGGCCGTCGCGACGCCTGCCACGACGGCCTCGCTTCAGGCTTCAGTGCTTCGGCCCGAAGCCCGGATAGGGGCTGAGCGGCACGACCGCGGCTATGTCCATCATGCCGGCCTCGATCAACGGCAGGGTGGCGAGATGGCCGCGCACTTCCTTCTCATCGGCCGCCTCGAGCATCATGCCGCTGCCGGGAATGTCGCCGCGGTTCCAGATCTGGCGCACCGCGCCTTGCGCATAGAGCGTCTTGCGCTGCTCGGCTTCGTTGGGCAGCAGCGGCGCGAAATCGGCGTCGCTGAACTTCTGGGTGTTGCGGGTGAGAAGAGCAAAGAACTGCATGGCGGTCTCCTGTTTTGGCCGGGTTGATGCCCGAGATATCGCGCCGTCTGGCCAGACTGTCCAAGACTGATTAGGCTATAGTTGAGACCTATCGAGACTGATTGGGAAAAAGATGCTGGACCTGCGCCAAATCCGTTATTTCGTCGCCGTCGCCGAGGCAGGCAATGTCGGCCGCGCGGCCGAGCAGTTGCATATCTCGCAGTCGCCCTTGAGCCGGCAGATCATGCAGTTGGAGGAGCAGCTCGGCGTCACGCTGTTCGAGCGGGCGAAGCAGCGCGTCCATCTCAACGCCGAGGGCAGGGCCTTCCTTGCCGAAGCTCGTGACTTACTGGCCAACGCCGCGCGGCTGGAGGAACTCGGCCGCAACCTCGCCAGCGGCGCTGCCGGCAGCCTCGCCATCGGCTATGTCGAAGGCGCGGTGCATTCGGGGTTGGTCGCGCAGATGCTGCGCGATTTTCGCCGTGCGCGGCCGGATTTCCATCTGCAACTGCGCAGCCGCCGAACGGCGGCACAGTTCGAAGATTTGCGGCAGCGAGCCCTCGATCTCGGCTTCATCTATGCTTCGGTGCCGGAAGGCGACCCCGACCTTGAAAGCATGCTGGTGCGGCGCGAGCCGCTGGTGCTGGCGATGCCCGAGGCCGATCCGCTGGTCGATGTCGCCGAAATCGCGCCCGGCGACCTCGACGGTCGCGTCTGGATCACCGTCGTGCGCCAGCCCGGCGACACCAACCGCGCGCAGTTCCTGGCGGCCTGCGTCGAGTCCGGCTTCGTGCCCGACATCGCCTACGAGACCAACGACCCCTTGACCTCGCTCGGCCTGGTCAGCGCCGGCCTCGGCCTGGCAACGGTGCAGGAGAGCCTGCGCAGCGCGGCGCCCCCCGGCGTGGTCTTCCGCGACCTGCCCTGGTTCAAGCGCAGCGTGTCGATCCATCTGGCGTGGCGAAGGCAGGATCGGCGGGCGGTGATTGGGGATTTGCGGAGGGCGGTAAGTAGGGGAGTAGGGGAGTAGGGGAAAGCATTTCCAAGTGCTGTTTTACGGCTTCCCAAACATACTCCCTTACTCCCCTATTCCCTTACTCCCCTAATTCACATCTTATCGATCACCGCCCTGACCCCCTCCGTCGGCGCATCGACGGACGATCCCGCCACCATGATGGTGGCGACGATGGCTTCGGGGTCGTTGACCACCAGCGGTTTCACCCGCTGCGCGGTGTGGATGAAGCCCTCGGCCGACATGTGCTCGATCAGCGCCAGCATCGGATCCCAGAAACCCTTGACGTTGGCGAAGACCATCGGTTTGCGGTGGTGGCCGAGCTGTGCCCAGGTCATGATCTCGACGATCTCCTCGACTGTGCCGATGCCGCCCGGCAGCGCCACAAAGGCGTCGGATTTTTCGAACATGATGTGCTTGCGCTCATGCATGTTGTCGGTGATCAGCAACTCGTCGAGCTTGTCGAGCGCATTCTCGGTCGCTTCCTTGTTAATCAGGAAGCGCGGGATGATGCCGGTGACCTTGCCGCCGGCCTTGAGCGCGCCCTCGGCGACGGCGCCCATGATGCCCTTTGTGCCGCCGCCATAGACAAGGCGCAGTCCGGATTTGGCGAGAGAGCGGCCGAGGGTGTGGCCGGCCTTGATATAAGCCTCATCGCGGCCGGGAGACGAACCGCAATAGACGCAGACGGATCGAATCGTGTTCATGGCGATGATTGGTTATAGCGCTGGTTGGCGCGGTCAAGTACGGGCAAGGGCTTTTTCTTGTCGGACTCAGCAAAACACGCTAGACCGGCGTTAGGTGGCTAAGGGGGCAACACAGAATTATGGCTATCAATCCTTCTAAGGCGTTTTTGTTCGCGGCAGGCGGCGTTGTCGTCGTCGCGGCGGTCGCCTACGGGTCCGGCGCGCTCGATCCGTATATCAACCAGAGGCCGGCGCAGATCGCGGCACTTCCGCAAGGCGACACGAAACCGGCCCAGTCCGCCAGCACCTCGACCGAGGCGCGCCTGCCTCAGGCGCCGGCCAACACGATGGCGCCCGCGAACACGATGGCGCCGGCCAACAACACCATGGCGCCCGCAAACAACGCAATGGCCCCCGCAAACACCATGGCGCCGGCGAAACCCGCGGTGGCGCCGGCCAATGGCGAGACGGCTTCAGCCGCGCCGCCGCCTGCCGCTGCAGTCGGCCCAACGCTGCCGACCTTCGACGTGGTGCGTGTCGAAAGCAACGGTTCGATCGTGGTTGCAGGCACGGCCGCGCCCAACGCCAAGGTCGAGATCCTGAACGGCGGCACCGTGCTCGGCTCGACCGATTCCGGCCCCGACGGCGCCTTCGCCATCGTGCTCGACGATCCGCTGAAGCCCGGCGACTACACAATCACCTTGCGTCAGACGGTCGGGGGCACCGCCATCGCCTCGGCCCAGACCGCCGTCGTCTCGGTGCCGCAGAGCCCGACCGGTCAGGTGCTGGCCATGGTCGAGGAGCCGGGCAAGGCTTCGCAACTGATCACCGTCCCGCAGGCCGAGACCAAGCCCGCCGCGCCGGCTGCCACCGACCAGGCGGCCGCGCCGGCTGGCCAGGCTCCGGCAACGACAGCTCCGGCGACGACGACCCCGGTCGCATCGGGCACTGCAGCGGCGCCCGCAGCCACGGCAGCGCCGGCTGCAACCGCTCCGGCCGCGACTGCGCCCGCCGCAGCGGCCGAGCCCAAGATTGCCGTCGAGGCGGTCGAGATCGACGGCAGCAAGATCTTCGTCGCCGGCACCGCCGATCCCGGCCGCAAGGTGCGCGCCTATGCCGACGCCATCCTGCTCGGCGATGCCAAGACCTCGCCCGACGGCCATTTCCTGATCGAGGCGAACCGCGACATCCCGGTCGGCAACTACACCATCCATGTCGATGGTCTCGACAGTGACGGCGTCAAGGTTGTCGCACGCGCCGCCGTGCCGTTCGAGCGCGAGCCCGGCGAATCGGTCGCCGCCGTCGCGCCGACTGAAAGCAAGCCTGCTGAAACCAAGACCGCCGACGCCACGCAGCCAACGCAGGCCAAGCCTGCGGACGCGCCGGCAGCGGATGCCAAGCCGGCCGAAGCGCCTGCTGCCGCGACCGCTGCTCCGGCTGCCGCTGAGGCCAAGCCCTCCGACACCACTGCGCAGGCTGCCGCGACCGCCGAAGCCGCCAAGCCCGCTCCTGCCGCCGAGGCTCCGGCCAAGGTTGCGGAAGCGGCGCCCGCGGCCGACGTGCCCGAGACGGTCGCGCCGAAGCTCGAGCACGCCGACGGCGCCGTCATCATCCGCCGCAACGACACGCTCTGGCGCATCTCGCGCCGCGTCTATGGCCATGGCGTGCGCTATTCGACCATCTACCTCGCCAACCAGGACCAGATCCGCGACCCGGACCGCATCTGGCCGGGCCAGGTCTTCAAGGTGCCGTCCAAGTCCAAGGAGGGCGAGGACGCCGACATGAAGGCGATGGGCGAGCAGATGACCACGGCGCCGACCAAGACGGAGTAGGGACTGGCGATTAGCCAATCTCCTCGCTCGTGGGGAAGATGCCCGGCAGGGCAGAGGGGGGCGCCGTCCCGCCGACATCTCAATCTACCCATCCGCCTAGCTTGCCCCATCCCGTTTCATCGTCTATCGCCGATGGACGATGACCGAATCCCCCGAAAGCCGCGCCATGGCGCTGCGCCTGGCAGCGCTGTCGCATCCGGCGCGCATCGAGATCCTGAAACGCCTCTCGGCCAGCGCCTGCTGCTCCTGCCGTGAGGTGGTCGACCATCTCGACCTTGCCCAGTCGACCGTGTCGCAGCATCTAAAAGTGCTGGTCGATGCCGGGCTGGTCCGCTTCGAGGCCGATCGGCAGCGCTCGCGCTATGCGGTCGACCATTCCGCGCTTGCCGGCGTCTCCGCCTCGCTCACCGACCTCGTCAACTCCTGCTGCCCCAGCTTCTCACCCAAAAGGCAAGACTAGTGGCCGAAAAGACCGTATCCGCCGAAGCCGGCACCCTCACCACACTGCGCAACCTGTGGCCCTATATGTGGCCGGCCGAGCGCGCCGATCTCCGGGCACGCGTCACCTGGGCGACGCTGCTTTTGGTCGTCGCCAAGCTGACGCTGGTCGCCGGTCCCTATTTCTTCAAATGGGCGACCGACGCGCTGGCGCACGCCGCCAAAACGCCGCCGCCGCTGCCTTCCTTCCTGCTGGCGCCGGTGGCGCTGGTCATCGCCTACAACGTGCTGCGTCTGGTCCAACTCGGCTTCAACCAGTTGCGCGATGCGCTGTTTGCCCGCGTCGGCCAATATGCCGTGCGCCAGCTCGCCTTCCGCACCTTCGTCCACATGCACCAGCTGTCGCTGCGCTTCCATCTCGAGCGCCGCACCGGCGGCCTGTCGCGCATCATCGAGCGCGGCACCAAGGGCATCGAGACGATCGTGCGCTTCATCATGCTGAACACGGCGCCGACCATCCTCGAATTCGCGCTGACCGCCGGCATCTTCGCCTTCACCTATGGCTGGAAATATGTCGCCGTGGTCGCGCTCACCGTGTGGTTCTACGTCTGGTTCACCGTCAGGGCCAGCGACTGGCGCATCTCGATCCGCCGCGACATGAACGACAGCGACACCGACGCCAACACCAAGGCGATCGACTCGCTGCTCAACTTCGAGACGGTCAAATACTTCACCAACGAGGCCATGGAGGCCGAGCGCTTCGACCGCTCGATGGCGCGCTACGAGGTCGCCGCGACCAAGACCTGGACGTCGCTCGGCTGGCTGAATTTCGGCCAGGGCCTCATCTTCGGGCTCGGCACCGTCGTCGTCATGTGCATGTCGGCGCTGGAGGTGCAGGCGGGCACGCAGACGGTGGGCGACTTCGTCTTCATCAACGCCATGCTGATCCAGCTTTCGGTGCCGCTCAACTTCATCGGCTTCATCTACCGCGAAATCCGGCAAGGATTGACCGACATCGAGCACATGTTCGACCTGCTCGACGTGCCGCAGGAGATCGTCGACAAGCTGGACGCCAAGCCGCTGCAAGTCGGCCCCGGCAAGGTCGAGTTCCGCGACGTGCATTTCTCCTATGATGCGAACCGCAAGATCCTGAAGGGCGTGTCCTTCGAGGTGCCGGCCGGCAAGACGGTGGCGATCGTCGGTCCGTCCGGCGCCGGCAAGTCGACCATCTCGCGCCTTTTGTTCCGCTTCTACGACGTGCAGTCCGGCCAGGTGCTGATCGACGGCCAGGACATCCGCGATGTCACGCAGGAGAGCCTGCGCGCGGTGCTCGGCATGGTGCCGCAGGACACGGTGCTGTTCAACGACACCATTGCCTACAACATACGCTACGGCCGCGTCGGCGCCTGCGAGGAGGACGTGCGCAAGGCCGCCGAGCTCGCCCAGATCGGTCCGTTCATCGACAAGCTGCCCGAAGGCTACCGCTCGATGGTCGGCGAGCGCGGCCTGAAGCTCTCCGGCGGCGAAAAGCAGCGCGTGGCGATCGCCCGCACCATCCTCAAGGCACCGCCGATCCTGATGCTGGACGAGGCGACCTCGGCGCTCGACAGCCACACCGAGCAGGAGATCCAGGCGGCCCTCGACCAGGTCAGTAAAGGCCGCACCACCATCGTCATTGCCCACCGCCTGTCGACGGTGGTCTCGGCCGACGAGATCATCGTCTTGAAGGACGGCCAGATCGCCGAACGCGGTACCCATGCGGCGCTGCTCGCCAAGCACGGCCTCTACGCCTCGATGTGGGACCGCCAGCGCGAAGCGACCGAAGCCGAAGAGCGCCTGCGCATCGCCCGCGAGAGCGACGAGCTTGGCGTGATTGTGCGCAGAAGAACGGCGGAGGTGAGCTGAGGCCTCTCCCTTCTCCCCTTGTGGGAGAAGGTGGATCGGCGCGCAGCGCCGAGACGGATGAGGGGTGTTCCAGGGAACACCAACGCCTCACTCCGCTGGAACACCCCTTGTGTGTTTGGAATCGTGCATTGTTGAGGGTGCCACGGACCAGGTGCTTGCCTGA
>NZ_VFWX01000025.1 GCF_006442965.1 Mesorhizobium sp. CU3
GAACCTGTTCGGCGACAAGGGTCGGGACTTCATCGAGCAGGCCGTCAGCCGGGCGATCCAGGATCCCAGGACCGAGGCTGCATCCCGCCCCCCGCCCAACGAGGCGATAGAAAAGATCGTGCGAGCGGTTTCGTCGGCAAGGACGGCGCCGTCGGCGCGCGACAAGCGGCGGACAAGATATCTGCTCGACGGCGACAGCGGCTTCCGGCAGCGCAGCGACCGCACCGCTCGGCTCGAGCAATCCTTCAGAGGCAAGGGCCTCTGCTCGCCGCGCTAGCGCGGCTCTTCTTCTGAATCGCCTATCCGCTCCAACCATCTGTTTTGCATCGTAAATCCATGAGGCGCGCGCGGGGCGAGCCTCCAACCAAGCGAGGGAAGAAAATGGCAATCACCAGACAGGTCATCACGTCGCTGCAGCGCGACGGCACGGACGCGCTCGGCACCAGGACAGTGGCGATGAAGATCGTCGACGAGAGCATCGTTTCGGGCTCGCTGCTGACGGTGGAAAGCAACCATTTCTGCATCCTGAAGTCGCGCGGCGCGGTGCTCAACGTCTACGAGACCGGGCAATATGCGCTGCAGACGCCGGACAAGCCGCTGGTCGGCTCGGTGGTGCAGGGCTTCTTCGGCGGCTCCTCGCCCTGGGTCTACGAGGTCATCTACATCAACCGCTCGAAGCTTTTGGTGCGCAACGAGGGCGTCGCGACCAGCGCCGAGATGGCGGAGATGTCCTATGTCGTGGACTACTACATCCACATCGACAGCAAGGAAGAGGCGCTCGACCTCATCACCCACATGCCGTTCGCCGGCGCAGTGATCGACACCAAGGAAATCGCCGATTATGCGGGGCCGGCCATCGAGCAGGCGATCAATCAGATCATCCAAATCACCAAGATGGAGAACGTCAACGAGCGCATCAGCGATGTGCGCGAGGCGGTGAAGGCGCATCTCACCGATTTCCTCGCGGTTTACGGCATCATGCTCAACGACCTCAAGGTGCTGATCATGCCGCGCGACGAGCGCATGCGCGAGCTGATCTCGCTGCAGGCGATCGGGCTCACTCCCATCGAGGCGGTGCGCTATTATCTGGCGCTTCGCATGGCGGACAAGGGCCTGGTCTCGGCGCCCAACGCAGCGGCCGGCGTGCCCTTCCAGATCGGCGGCCAGCCGACCGGTTTCTACCCGCTCGGCGACGAGGTGGGGGCGACCAGATGAGCCGCTTCTACGAGGCGGGCCCGCTCGCGCAGGTCGGGATCAACCTGTTCTACGGCTATGGCTACAATTTCTACCGGCAGGAAAACCAGTTCCGCGCCGACGACCAGCGGGTGCGCCAGATGGCGTGCTCGCTGCTCGGGCGGGCACGGGGGGCTATCGACGACGCCGAGAGCCGCTACCGCCGCGACAACATCGCCCCGCCGACGCGGGCCAATCCGTTCCCCGACCCGGCCGTCGTCGCCAACGCCCAGGCGCTGGAGCGGCTGGGGCGCGAGGTCGGCGCGCTGGAAGGGCAGATCCGCCATCAGCCGGTGCCGGAGAACGACCGCATGAACCAGCGCTACCGGCAGGAAGGCAACACGCTCGCCGCACTTGCCGAGAAGGATGCGGTGCTCGTCGGCCAGGCGGAGCTTTTGCGCTCGATGCTCGAAGGCACCGCCGGCGACGCGATCCTGGCCAACAAGCGTGAGATCGAGAACGGCATTGCCGCGATCACGGCTACGTTACGCGACCGGCAAACATTCTTGTCTTGAGATCGGGGCGACGAAGCATTCCATGTCCGACATCCGACTCAAGGCTTTCCGCAGTCGGAATCGGTCCGTGTTTCTGGAACCAATGACGGGCCAGAATTGTTTACGCTGACCTGCCTGGACGACCGGGCAAGCGGCCATCTTGAGGAGTTGCCATCATGAAGATTTCGTCCGGATTCCGTTCCGTCGCCTTCGCCGCGATCGCCGCCGCCAGCGTCGGCATGGCCAGCGCCGCGCATGCCGACTCGGGCACGATCCGCTTTTCCGTCTACAAGGCGGCCTTCTTCATCGGCGGCTCCGGCGGCGAAGGCACGCTGACCTTCCATGGCAAACGCTATCCGATCTCGGTCGGCGGCGTTTCGGGCGGGCTGGCCTTCGGCGCGTCCAAGACCTATTTCCAGGGCAGGGTAACCCATATTCGTCGCGCCAGCGACGTGACCGGCGTCTATGGCGCTGCCGGCGGCGGTGGCGCCATCGGCAAGGGCGCCCAAGTGATCATCATGACCAACGACAAGGGCGCTCAGCTCGAGCTTACGGGCCGGCAGGTCGGCCTGCAGGTCAATGCCGATCTCAGTGGCATCAGTATCGCGCTGAAGCGGTAAGCCGTCCTTTGTTCAGACGGTCGGCGCATCGCGCCGACTGTCCTCATTTTTCTTCCGAAGCTTCGAACACCGCGAACTGCGCGTCGAAGGCGCGTTGGAAAGCCGGCCGCGCCTCGCCGCGCGCGACATAGGCGGCGAGGTTCGGATATTCGTCGAGCAGGCCGGAGATGGTCAGCCTGCGCAGCACCGTGACCATCATGAGATCGCCGGCGCTGAAGGCGCCGTCGAGCCATTCAGCGTCGCCGATGCAGGTGGAAAGCTGACCCAACCTGTGGCGGATGCGATTCTTGACCATCGGCAAGCGCTGCTCGGTCCAGCTTTCGTTGGCCTCCGCGAATTTTGCAGTCTGCAGTTCGAGGATCGGCCCCTCGATGGTGTTGACCGCGCAGAACATCCAGCTGATGGCTCGCGCCCGGGCGTTTGCATCGTCCGGCAGGAGACCGGCGTGGCGCTCAGCGATATGCAGGACAATCGCGCCCGTCTCGAACAGGACGAGGCCGTCCTCCTCATAGGTCGGAATCTGGCCGAAAGGCTGAAGCGCCAGATGCGCCGGCTGCTTCATCGCTGCAAACGAAACCAGGCGCACATCGTAAGGCTGACCCACCTCCTCCAGCGCCCAGCGAACACGCATGTCGCGCGACTGCCCCCTGCCGCGATCGGGCGAACGTTCGAAGGCGGTGATGGTAGGGGTCATTGGGAGGCTCCGGGTTGGGTATGCTGCCGACGGCTTGCGCCATTCATACCAAGGACGGACGAGCGGCGGCGGTTCCGACAATGCGGCCCGCTATTTTCGAGCGCCCTACCTGAAGTCACTTGTCCAAGCTAAGCAAAGCCCGGGCGCCAAAGCGACTGGCGCCAAGCGCATGCTGGTCGCCTGCCGAGGGGCGCCGGCGCATCCGGCCGCTCGCGACCTGTATTCCGCCCGATCAGCCGCGACCTGCCACAGATCAAGTTGGCCACAGATCGATGACATGCACGATCCCGCTGCCAATGCCTTATCGTTAGTCGCGGACAAAGTTGCCGGCGCTCGCAAGGGCACGGCGACCGGCACTCAATTGCGCATTCCAGACTGGCCAGGCGTGGATCATATGCGGCCAGATCTCGAGGCGAACCTTGACGTCGGCCGCGCCGGCGACCTCGGCGAGCCGTGTCGCATCCGATAGCAGCGTCTCGGCGGAGCCGACCTGGATCAGCATTGGAGGAAAACCGCGCAAATCTGCATATAAGGGCGAGATCAGCGGATCGCGGCGGTCAAAATCACGAGGGAGATAGGCGCGCGCCAGTTCCTCCAGATAGGCGCGGTGAATGATGGGATCGATCGCTTCCCTGGTTGCCAGGGTCGCCCCGGACATCGAGAGGTCCGTCCAGGGCGAGACCAGCCAAAGACAGTGCGGCAACCGTTCGCCCGCCGCGCGCAACCGGCCGACCAGCGACAGGCTGAGATTGCCGCCCGCGCTGTCTCCGCCGACCACGATACGATCCGGCGCGACGCCTTGCCGGGCAAGGAAGCGCCAAGCCGCGAGCGCGTCTTCGTGCTGCGCGGGAAATGGATGTTCCGGCGCGCGTCGATAGTCGATCGCCAGCGTGCGCAATCCCATTGCCCGGCCAGCCTCGGTCACCATTCGACGATGGCTCGTGATCGAGCCGGAGCAGTAGCCGCCACCGTGGAAGAAGAGCAGCACTTTGTCCGCGACGCTTCCAGGCGCCAGGGACCACTCAGCGGCAAGGCCGTCGAAGACCACTGGCTCGCATCTTATATCGCCCGCAACCGGCCACGACGAGCCGACCTCGTCGAGCCGCGCCCGCCGTTCGGCCCAGCCCACCGGACGCGGCCTCGACGCCAACAAGGCGCGGATGGCGGCAATCTCCGTCAGATCGAGCTGTTCCTCCGCGTCGCTCATTTGCTTTCCTCAGTTCAAAGTCAGCTAGCGGGGTGGAGCGGCTCACCGCTCGCGAAAACTCCGCTCGATCTCTTTGTTTTTATGCAATTGCTGATGGAAAACCTATCGCGTTTCCTGGACCGTCGTCGAGTTGCTGGATCAAGGCAGGGAGGGCTCCGCCGGCCTCGGCGACGCGCTTTGGCGCCTGCCGAGATCCTGAAGCGGCTTGGCCAGGTTCTTCTTCGCTTCCGCCCAGTCCAGCGGTGACCGCTCCTCGGTGCGTACGTTCCGAAACGCGGCGATTATCTCCGGCAATGGCCGGACGGTTCGGCTCGGCCCGCGTCAGGTTTGACCTTCCGACGGCGCCGAATGTAAAGATGGCTCCGGCTCGGCGGGAGGAGCGGCATGGGCCTCGACATAGCAGTTTTCAAAAGTGTCTCGACGATGGAGCGCGAATTCCCCGAATATAGCTTTCAACGAGAGCCTATGACAGGCGAATGCTGGGTCATCGATCCCGAGGGAATGAATCTCGACTGGGACGCCGTCACGGCCCGCTCATGGCGGGTCGGAAACATCATGCACGTCGCCGCACTTCGAGAAACGATTGCCGGCCATTTGGGCGACGGGTCGGCTCTGGAACGGATCGTCCTCTATTCCGGCAGCCACAGCGGAGATGCGATCGAGGAGCCGAGCTTCGCCGAACTCGAACGCGAATTGAAGCTGATCGAATCCAGTCCCGACGAATGGGTTCGCGAATTCGCCGATTGCCTATCCGAATTGATCGGCATGGCACGGCGCGAGAAAAACCCTATCGTGTTTGTGTGATTGGCAGCGCCAACCGGAGCCCACCCATGACCCTCACCAACCGCGACCTCGTCGAGCTCACCGAATGGCGGCGCAAGCTGCATCGGCAGCCGGAGATTTCCAACGAGGAGGAGAAGACGGCGAAGGAGGTGGTCGCCTTCCTTGCCGACACGGGGCCGGACAAGGTGCTGACCGAGCTCGGCGGGCATGGCGTGGCGGCGGTCTATGACAGCGGCCGGGACGGGCCGACGGTTCTGTTCCGCTCGGAGCTCGACGCGCTGCCGATCGAGGAGCTTTCGGGCGTCGAGCATGCTTCGCAAGTGCCGGGCAAGTCGCATATGTGCGGGCATGACGGGCACACCGCGATCCTGGCGGCGCTCGGCCGCCAGTTCGGGCGCGAGCGGCCGGCGCGCGGACGCGTGGTGCTGATGTTCCAGCCGGCGGAGGAGACCGGCAATGGCGCCGCCGGCGTCGTCGCCGATCCGCGTTTTTCGCAGATCCAGCCGGACTTCGCCTTCTCGCTGCACAATCTGCCCGGCGTGCCGTTCGGCGAGGTGCGGCTCAAGGAGGGCGTGGTCAACTGCGCCTCGCGCGGCATGCGTATCATCTTCGAAGGCAAGACCGCGCATTCCTCGATGCCCGAGACCGGCATCTCGCCGATGCCGGCGATAAGCGCGTTGATGCCGGCCCTGCCCGCGCTCGGCCGTGGCACCTTCGCCGACGACGATTTCGGCATGGTGACGGTGACGCATTGCGAGATGGGCGAAGCCGTGTTCGGCATCGCGCCGGCGCATGCACAGGTGTGGGCGACGCTGCGCACGCGGCGCGACGAGCGCATGGCCGAACTGGTCGCCTCCGCCGAAGCGCTGGCGGCAAGCATAGCAGTGAAGCATGGTCTTACGGTCGCTTTCGACTGTCACGAGATCTTCGTCGCCAGCGTCAATGCGCCCGATGCTGTCGAGCACCTCAACCGCGCGCTCGACGAGGAAGGTGTGGTGCGCAGTGAGGCGGCGCTGCCGATGCGCGCCTCGGAGGATTTCGGCATCTTCGGCCACAACGCCAAATCGGCGATGTTCTTCCTCGGCGCTGGCGAAAAATACCCGGCGCTGCACAATCCCGACTATGACTTTCCGGACGATCTGATCCCGGTCGGCTCGCGCATTTTCATGCGCGCCGCGCGTAATCTCTTGGGCTGATCGGCCGTCAGCCCGCGATCTCGACAACCACCGTGCCGGATACCGGATCGGTCACGCCCAGATCGCCGCCAAGATCCTCCAGCATGTCGCGCATGGTATCGAGCAGGCCGATCATCTGCGGCCGCGCCGCCGCCAGGCTGTCCATGTCGTTCCATTCGCCGACGACGCAGAAGGTCCGCTCGCCGGTTCTGATCAGCGCGAACTTGCGGAAGCCCTTGACGTCCAGCTTGGCCTTCTTGTGGGCATCGATGAAGGCCTGTTCCTTGCCGGGCCTGGTGCGGAACCGGACGACATTGTAGGCGGTCATGTCTTTCTCCTGATTGCGAATGTTGATCGGCCGACTAAGGAGGGCTTTCAGCCCGCCTTTTAAGGACAGGCCCATTGGCCGCCTCTTAGGGCCGGGCTTCCAGCACCATGTTGAACGGCGTTTCGGCGGCGCGGCGGAAGCGTTTGAAGCCGCCGCCAGTGACCACCTTGCGCAGCCTGGCTTCGCCGGCCTGGGCGCCGAGCCCCAACCCGACTTCCTGCGACAGCGAGGCGGGCGTGCAAATGAAGGTCGAGGCGGCGTAGTAGATGCGGCCGACGGGATTGAGATTGCCGGACAGTTGGTCCTGCGCGAAGGGCTCGACGATCATCCAGGTGCCGTCCGGCTTCAGCGCCTTGTGGACGTGCCGGGCCGCTCCCTCCGGATCGCCCATGTCGTGCAGACAGTCGAAGAAGGCGACGAGATCGTAGCTGCCGGGAAAATCCTTGGCCGCCGCCACCTCGAAGCGCGTGTTTGCGGCAACGCCCGCTTCCTTCGCCGCGGCCCGCGCGCGCTCGATCGAGGGCGCGTGATAGTCGAAGCCGGTGAAGCGCGAATTGGGATAGGCCTTGGCCATCAGTACCGTCGAGGCGCCATGGCCGCAGCCGACATCGGCGACGTCGATGCCCGCTTCCAGCCTGTCGACGACGCCGTCGAGTGCCGGCAGCCAGGCGCCGATCAGGTTGGCGTTGTAGCCGGGGCGAAAGAAGCGCTCGGTGCCGCGGAACAGGCAGGCGCTGTGGTCGTGCCAGCCCAGCCCCTTGCCGGTGCGGAACGCCTGGCGCACCTTCTCCTCGTCCAGCCACAGCGTCGAGACGACCTCGAAGGCGCCGGCCATGAAGGCGGGGCTGTCCTCGTTGACGAAGACCTGCTCCTGCTCGGGGCTGAGATAGAAACTGTCGGCGGCCTCGTCATATTCGACATAGCCGGCCGCCGCCTGGGCCGAGAGCCATTCGCGCACCAGCCGCTCCTGCGTGCCGGTCCTTTTCGCGAGCTGTCCCGCGGTCATCTTGCCGCCCTCGCTCAAGGCCGCGAACAGGCCCAGCCTGTCGCCCAGAAGCACGGCGGCGCCGGTGGTGATGGCGCCGAGATCGCCGACCATTTTTCCCAGCAGCGCCTCGAGCTTCTCCTGGTCGGGCTGCTTTTGTCGATTGCGGTCCAGCATGGCTTTTTCCTCCGGCTCGATCCCACGGAAATCCAAGGCGATCCACCGCCGGGGCGGCCCGCCATGGACAGTGGGGAAAGTTTACCTAAGGATAGGGAGCGCCGCTAATGCCGACTTCTCATTGCGGCGATGCATGCCGGACATCAGGGCCAAGCGGGGTGTTCCATGGAAATGCACGAAATCCGGTACTTCCTGGCAGCCTGCCAGACGCTCAACTTCCGCCGCGCGGCCGATCAGGTCCACGTCACCCAGCCGGCGCTGACACGCGCCATCCAGAAGCTGGAAGCGGAGCTTGGCGGAATGCTTTTCCACCGCGACAAGGGCCATGTCCAGCTCAGTGATTTCGGCCGGCTGATGCGCAGCCATCTCGATGAGATCCTGCAGCGCTCCGAGCATGCCAAGCGCACGGCGAAAAACTTCCTGTCGCTGGAAACGGCGCCGGTGACGCTGGGCGTCATGTGCACCATCGGGCCGCTGCGCTTCATCGGTTTCCTCAACACCTTTCGCGAGCGCTATCCCGGCATCGAGGTGACGGTGATCGAGGGCGCGGCCGATCATCTGAGCGCGCTTCTGTTGCAGGGCAAGCTGGACATCGCGCTTCTGGCGCGGCCGCAGCCCTTCGACCACAGGCTGAAGGCCGAGCCGGTCTATGCCGAGCGCTTCGGGCTCGCCTTCTCGACCGGGCATCCGTTCGAGACGCGCAACACGCTGCAGCTCAGCGATGTGCAGAGCGAGCCTTATCTCGAGCGCATCAATTGCGAATATGGCAATCACATCGATGCGCTCTGCCAAAACCTCGGCTTCGAGATCAAGAGCGCCTATCGCAGCGAGCGCGAGGACTGGATCCTGGCCATGGTGGCGGCCGGCATGGGCGTGTGCTTCATCGCCGAATTCTCGGCCAGCCAGCCGGGCGTGTGCCACCGGCTGGTCGTCGATCCCGAGATCGTGCGCGAAGTATCGCTGGTCTCGGTCGCCGATCGCCTGCCATCGCCCGCCATCTCGGCCTTTGCCAAGGCGGTGATGGCGTATGACTGGGAACTGGCGCCGGACAACGGGGCGAACTGACGCCAAGCTTCGCAGAAGCCACCGTTTACGACAGCAATCGAGCCCAAGACCAGTTCGGTCAGCCGGGTATCGCCAGCGGCCCCGGCGCATCCGGCGCAAGGATGCCTCCGGCACGCGCGAAAGCTTCGAAGGCAAGCCGCGCCGACTCCACATCGCTCTTGCCCGCCAGCGCGGCCCGACAGGCGGCGGAGGTGGCTGCGTGGGTTGACGTACGGCTGCCCGACCACTCGTCCAGGACCTGGCAAGCTTCGATCAACGACGAAATCTCATACGGGAAGCCAAGCCCGACGAACACATTGACCGGATGGGAAAAGGATATGACTTTCAACGCTGCCCCCCGTGCTCTTGGTTTCGTATGACGGGTGGCCCGACTGCGCGAGCCCGCATGGGGAACGCCGAGCAGCCGGGCCGAGGACCATCTCTGGCCCGCTTAAGATGCTCCCTGGGGAGGCTACCCCTCAATTCAGCCGTTTGGTTGCAGCGGCGCAACCGAATGGAGAGGCCGGCCGTGGCCACTCTACCAACTGTTGAGCTTTCGCCTGCACGGCCGCTCGATGTCCATATTGTTATGCCGGCTTGGCGCTTGTATGAGCGCGCGATGAGATCGATCTCCCGTCTTGCCGCGCTCGCTCTGCTTGCCTCGATCATCTTTGCAACGCTCTCTCCCATCGAGATGCGCCCGCACATGGGCGGTGCGAATATGGAGCGCGCGCTGGCCTATGTCCTGTTAGGGCTGGCCTTGGCGCTGGGATACCCCGCCCGCCTGATGCAGACGATGCTTTTTGTCTGCGCCGTGGCTGGCGTGTTGGAACTGCTGCAGGCGATCGATCCGGGCCGTCACGCGAGGCTCCACGATGCGCTGCTGAAGGCCGTGGCAGGCCTGGTCGGCATTGCGATAGGAAGAATGGTTCTAGCGGTCGCCGGCAGGTTGGCGCGCCAGCAGTAGCGCAACGACCGCGCTTGATAGCCCCAAATATCTAGGACCTTGCGGCGATTGACACATCGCCCTGATGCACGGGCAACATGTCCGACCGAACAGGCTCGGTGTCAGGGCCTCTTACCTCTCACACCGATCCGGCTGGCTCGCGCCTTCGAGGGGGGGCGCGAGCCAGACATTGCCTGGCTCAAACCCGCACACCGCTGGACGCGCCGCGCTTCTCCTGGCCCGCTCGTTGGCGCCTCTGGCCCAATCGCGGCGGGACACGAAGCGGGTGGTCATTATAACCAGAGGCTTTATAACGGTCGCTATCACCCGGCCCCTCATAACGGCCGGCGCCATTGCTGATATCAAGGGGAGACGATGCGTTACATACGTCCGCTTTCAATCGAAGATGCCGTTGGCGAGCTCGCCAAGGCGGTTGGGCCAGCCGCGATCCTGGCCGGCGGCAGCGACCTTCTGGTCAGAATGAAGGGCGGCTTCGTCGAGCCGGAATTGATCGTCGACATCAAGCGCATCGGCGGCTTTAGCGACATCACCGAGACGGCGGACGGGTTCAGGATCGGCGCCGCCGTGCCCTGCGCGGTGCTGGGCGAGCATGCGGCGCTGAAAAAGGCCTGGCCGGGCGTCGTCGAAGCGGCGAAGCTGATCGGTTCCAAGCAGGTGCAAGGCCGTTGTACGATAACCGGTAATCTCTGCAACGCCTCACCGGCCGCCGACAGCGTGCCGGCGCTGGTGGCGGCCGGCGCCAAGGCGGTGGTTGCCGGGCCCTCGGGCAAGCGAACTATCGCCGTCGAGACCGTGCCGACCGGGCCGGGCCGCACCTCACTCGCCAAGGGCGAGATCATCGAGGCGATCCTGCTCGACAAGCGCCCTGCCCATGCGGGCGACGCCTATCTGCGCTTCATTCCGCGCACCGAGATGGACATCGCCGTGGTCAGCGCCGGCATCAATTTGACGCTGGACGACAAGGGTATAATCAAGACCGCCCGTGTGGCGCTCGGTGCCGCGGCGCCGACGGTGCTTCTGGTCGAGGAAGCGGCGGAAGCGCTGATCGGCCGCACGCTGGACGACGGCACGCTGGAGCGGCTGGCGAAAATCTGTTCAGGCGCCTGCCGTCCGATCGACGACAAGCGCGGCACCATCGAATTCAGACGAAAAGTCGCAGGCGTGCTGGCGCAACGCGTCGCCGCCACCGCCTACAAGCGCGCAGGAGGCAAATGATGGCCGGCATAGCGGTTTCCACGACGATCAACGGCGACGGCGTCGAATATCTCTGCCAACCCGACGAGACGCTGCTCGACGTGCTGCGCGATCGGCTCGGTCTGACCGGCGCCAAGGAAGGCTGCGGCACCGGCGACTGCGGCGCCTGCAGCGTCATCGTCGACGGCCGTCTCGTCTGCTCCTGCCTGGTGCTCGGCGCCGAGGCCGAGGGCCGCAAGGTCGAGACCATCGAAGGCATGGCGCATGGCGAACAGTTGCACCCGCTGCAGCAGAAGTTCCTGGAGCATGCGGCGCTTCAATGCGGCATCTGCACGCCCGGCTTCCTGATCGCGGCCAAGGACCTGTTGGAAAAGAACCCCTCGCCCACCGAGGAAGAAATCCGCTTCGGGCTGGCCGGCAATCTGTGCCGCTGCACCGGCTATGACAAGATCGTGCGCGCCGTCCAGGACGCGGCCACCATGATGAAGGGAGCCTGAGATGAATTTCGATCCGCGCTTTTCAGGCCGTAAATTCGCCTCCGTCGGCACAAGGCCGGTCCGCCCCGACGGCGTCGACAAGGTCACGGGACGCGCCCGCTACGGCGCCGACTTCAACATGGCCGGACAGTTGGTCGGCCGCGTGCTGCGCAGCCCGCATGCGCACGCCATCATCAAGAAGATCGACACCTCGAAGGCCGAAAAGCTTTCGGGCGTGAAGGCGGTGATCACGGCCAAAGATCTGCCCGACCTCACCGACGGCGACGCCGGCATGTACGACGTCCTCGACAATTGCATGGCGCGCACCAAGGCGCTCTATGACGGCCATGCGGTGGCCGCCGTGGCGGCCGTCGATGCCCGCACGGCGCGCCAGGCGCTGAAGCTGATCGAGGTCGACTACGAGGTGCTGCCGCACGTCACCGACGTCGACGAGGCGATGCAGCATCACGCGCCGCTGATCAACGAGGCGACCTTCACCGAAGGGCTCGAGGAAAAGCCGGTAAAGCCTTCCAACGTCACCAAGCGCAGCCAGTTCGGCCATGGCGACGTCCACCAGGGCTTTGGGCACGCCGACCACATCATCGAGCGCTCCTTCAAGACCGAGCAGACGCATCAGGGCTATATCGAGCCGCATGCCTGCGTTGCGAGCGTCAATCTCGACGGCACGGCGGAGCTCTGGGTGTGCACGCAGGGCCATTTCGTCTACCGCCAGCATTGCGCTCAGTTGCTCGGGCTGGAAGCTTCAAAACTGCGCGTCACCTCCTCCGAGATCGGCGGCGGCTTCGGCGGCAAGACCCATGTCTGGGCCGAGCCGGTGGCGCTGGCGCTGTCCCGCAAGGCCGGACGTCCGGTAAAGCTGGTCATGACCCGCGACGAGGTTTTTCGCGCCTCAGGCCCGACCAGCGCCACTTCGATCGACGTCAAGATCGGCGCCCGCAAGGACGGCACGATCACCGCGGCGGAAGCGACGCTGCGCTACACCAGCGGCCCCTATGCCGGCACCTGGGCCGAGATCGGCGCGATGACGGCGTTTGCCTGCTACAAGCTCGATAACGTCAAGACGGTCGGCTACGAGGTGCTGGTCAACCGGCCGAAGACCGCGGCCTATCGCGCGCCCTCGGCGCCGATGGCGGCCTTCGCGGTGGAAAGCGCCATCGACGAGCTCGCCAAGGAGATCGGCATCGATCCGGTCGAATTCCGCATCAAGAACGCCGCGCAGGAAGGCACCCGCTCCTCCTACGGCCCGGTCTACGGCCCGATCGGCATCGGCCCGACGCTGGAGGCAGCAAAAAACCATCCGCACATGAAGGCTCCACTGAAGGCAAACCAGGGGCGCGGCATGGCCTGCGGCTTCTGGTTCAATTTCGGCGGCCAGACCTGCGTAGACCTCAACATCGGCATGGACGGCTCGGTGTCGCTGGCCGTCGGCACGGTGGATGTGGGCGGATCGCGCGCCTCGCTGTCGCTGGTGGCGGCGGAGGAGCTCGGCATCGACTATAGCCAGCTCAAGGCGATCGTCGCCGACACCTCCTCGCTCGGCTACAACGACATGACCGACGGCAGCCGCGGCACCTTCTCCTCCTCGATGGCGACCATCTCGGCCGCCCGCAACGCGATCAAGATCCTGCGCGATCGCGCGGCGCAGATGTGGGACGTGCCGGTGGACGACGTGATCTGGGAAAAGGGCCACGCCATCGCCAAGGGCGAGAAATACGGCAACCTGTCACCGTTGTCCCTGAAGGAGATCGCGGCGCAATCCGGCAAGACCGGCGGGCCGATCGCCGGCCATAGCGAGCTGGTCGCCGACGGCGCGGGCGTGTCCTTCGCCACCCATATCTGCGACATCGAGGTCGACCCCCAGACCGGCGCCACCCGCGTGATCCGCTACACGGTGGTGCAGGACGCCGGCAAGGCGGTGCACCCGACCTATGTCGAGGGCCAGTACCAGGGCGGTGCTGCGCAAGGCATCGGCTGGGCGCTCAACGAGGAGTATATCTACGGCAAGGACGGGCGGCTGCAGAACCCCGGCTTCCTCGACTACCGCATCCCCGTCTGCTCCGACCTGCCGATGATCGACACGCAGATCCTGGAAATCCCCAACCCCAACCACCCCTATGGCGTGCGCGGCGTCGGCGAAACCTCGATCGTGCCGCCGCTGGCAGCGATCGCCAACGCGGTGTCCAATGCGGCAGGGGTGCGCATGACGCACATCCCGATGTCGCCGCCGCGGATCCTGGCGGCGATCGAGGCGGAACGGAAAGGGTAATGCTGAGAAGCGCGCAGCGGTTGTCAGCTGACGCCACGGCCCTATGAGGGTCTGGCGCAATGGCCGAGTGACGAGCCCATGGTCGAGGTGACATTGTGGGGTGCGCTCGGCCAGCTTGCCGGAGGCCGAAGCAAGGTCGAGGTCGAGGCCAAGGATATCCGAGAGCTGTTCAGGAAACTGGCTGAACAGTATCCCGCGCTGGAGCCCTGGATCGAGAAGGGTATCGCCGTCTCGATCGACGGGGTGATTTATCGCGATACGTGGGGGAAGCGGTTGCCGGAGGGGGCGGAGATTTTTTTGCTGCCGCGGTTGGCTGGTGGGTGAGTGGGGGGCGATGCTTAGTCCCAGTGCGCCGACTTGAACCCTTAGCGGGTCTTTTGGGAATGCTAGACTTCACGACCCAGGCAGCTTGATGGCGGCGGCTACCAGCGACATGCCCCTCGGCAGTGAGATTGCCAGCGGCGCCAACAAGCGCCTCACGAGGCTCGAACCCCTCCCGCAATGCAGCAAGATCACTCGACTTCCCTATTCAGCTGCTTCGGCAGCGGCTGATAGCGATTTTCTTACCTCTTCTGGCACCAACCCGAGTCTGTCAAAGAAGCTTTTGTTGCGCATTTCAGCGTCACGAAATAATTTCGAATAGCTCATCACTCTGATAGAAGCTTTGTGATTTGGAGAAAATCCGTAGTACCCTAGGCCGTCAGGCGTCGGTGTTTGAGCTACACTCCTCTCAAATTTTCGCCGAGCCGACTCGGTCAAATCGCAGATCACGATGCATTCAAATGGTGTCACCAGGCTAATGTCTGAAACGACTTGGCCCTGAACATCCCTGACCGTATGCGTTCTAAGTCTTTCAATGTAGTCGAGTACTTGGTCGACGGGATCGCTCGAAAGGTTCTCATCGCCGGGCCGCTTGAACTCTATGATGACAACTGGGTCGTTGGTGCCTTCGCGTCTAAAGCCGTGCGGGTTTAGGAATATAAGGTCTGGCTCTTTCCGCTCATCCGATATGCCGAAAGCGGACATCGCTTTGTCGGATGCGAAGAAACTGTAGTATGATAGAAGATCATCAATCAGCCAGAGGTTATGCTCATCGTAGTCCTTCGCAGACAGCATTTTTCCCATCGGGCAAATTAAATCGTGAAGCGTTCTCTCCCAATGATAACTACGGCGTTCTTCGTCTCTGTACCGGAGAAGCGACCTTGCGATCTGTATTATTTGATGTCTCTTGATCGTATATTCAGCCAATCGACGCTTTGCATCATCCGTAACCTTGTCGACCAGAGCCTCTATGGCTTGCTTTTGATCTGATTTAGTCGGCGCTTCGCTGTTCGATATAGAATCTATCTGATGTTTCAATTTTCTTTCATGCCTATATAGAAGCGTGAATAGCGTTTTACCTATGTCCTCTTCAGCCATACCCGGAGATAAGCTAGATACATATTCATCCACATTTTTGACGGAAACCGCCAATTGGGGGTGCTCCTCCAACACTTCTATAACATGCCGCTTTTGGACCGTGCGCACCGTCGCAATGTGAGATTCAAGAAATTGCTCTGCGGCTTCCAGGGCAGCCTCTTTTATTGCCTCTATCTCGCTCTCCAAAGACTTGAACCCTGTTCGCTCTTGATCGACACGAGCGTCCAAGAAAGCACCCTTAACGACACAGACGTATGCCTTTCCGTTTTCGAGACTTCTCAGTGCAAATTTCTTCTCGATAGCGACACTTTGAACGACACGCCCTTGCGCAGTTAGCAATATAGAATTTGATAGATCTTGTGAGATCGATTTGTCGACGTACACATGTGAAATACGTATCTGCCCAACGGCACCGACAATGACATCGACTGTGACTTCGCCCCTATTATCAATTTTTGAATCCAAGTACTCAGAAATGTTTATGTCACGGCGACCAAACTGCACATAGAGACGAGGCATACTTCCAGCTATAAAGTACGGGAAGAAATGATGACAAATATATCTGCTTAAAATCGTTGGGCTTATAGCGGCGTTTTGGTCGCCCTTTACTTCAGACAGTATTATCTTTGTGCCGACCTCTCCGTCGGATCCTTTTCCCTTTTTTGGGTTAACCAGAGAATCTTCCCTCTGTGGGTCGAAACGGAAATTGATTTTCTCAAAATCATGAAAGCCCACCTCGTAGCAACTTTCGACATCAATCTTGTCGAACACCTTTATCCAGACCAGGCGCCCTACGCCTTTACCGCCCAATGCATACTTCTGGCGGGTATCACATGTCTCGAACGCTTCTAAATGAGCGGAATTTAGGCCAATACCGTTGTCAGAAATTGCCAGGTATTTCAGAGTTTTGTCTGGATTTGTTTGCGCCATTATGCTGATAATCCCGCGCTTGGCGAATTCAGCCTTTCCGAACCTTTCTTCGATTGCCTGGATAGCGTTACTTATTGCTTCATACACGGAATAGAGCAGCGCCGTTCGACCATCGGGCAACTGCATATTCCTTATTCTTCCGAGCACGTCGAATTTCATTGCCCCCTCCCAATCTGGTTTTATGAACAAAGAGGGTTCGTTGGACAGAGTCAATATTGAGTGATGGTAATAGGTCAAGACTGGGATATAGGTTGGGGAGAATGCTATTCGTCGGCGAGGGCGTCCATCAAAGCCAAAAAGTCCGATACACCGACCTTCGTCGCCGAACCAACCAACTCAAACTCATGTTCTATCAGTAGCGGGTTCGGGATTTCATTGGCTAGGATGCGAGCTTGAAGAAGATAGCGCCCCGGGGCCGAGGGCAAGATTGCTAGGTCATCTTCAGCGCGAACCGTTTGGCCAGGCCGTATCGTTCCTAACGTTACATGGGCGACGGGCTTGGAGCCCCGGTTATCGACAACCATGAGTTGGTTGGCGCGCTCTGGCCTGACGTGGGCTAAGTACGAGGTGGCCGGCACTTCGGGCATGCAGTCGGCGCGCAGCAGCGACACAGCCTCTCCTTCAGGGCAATGGCAAGTCACTTCGAGATGGGCATCTCCAATGGAGAATTCTGAATTGTTATCTAATATGAATCTAACCTGTATCACCCGTCGCCAGCTTGAGTAATAGTAAGCGCCATCTCTCCAATAATTCTTATTCGAAGGAATTCTCGGGAAGTCGAACATTTCGTTTCGACTCTCAGCGAAATCAGGCAACTTCTCTGGGAAAATCAAAAACTCCCTTTCGAACCTATACTGCAAAGGCTGATTCTCCGGGCTCTGGAACGACAGCAGAACCCGAACTTCGCCCCGCGCAGTGTTGGCCGCTCCCATCATCGCGATTTCTCGCGGAGAAGCTATTGCAGTTGCGCTCCCTCGGCGGAGATAAACTGCATGCTTGGTCAGCTTGCCATAGTCCCTCTTGAGGTAGAATGGTCGTTGCTGTTTCGGTATGGAAATCACTGCGATGTGTCGGCCTTCGAACAATCTTTCCTCGTAACGGAACTCCAGCTTGCTCTCCAATTTCCCGTTTACGAATTCTTGGAGACGGGAATCGTCAATGACACCTTGTGAGGACAATCCAACCACTTCTGCCGGATGGGGTGACTTCTCCTTGAACCCAATCAAGATGTAACCGGTCCCTTCCCTATGCGCGTTGGCTAGCGCGAGAATGTCCTTCAGAATTTCCGATTTCTCTTCGTCGCTGGCATTGGAAAACGGATAGCGTTCGACCTTGTAGTCCAAGTCGGCCCCCTCTCCTCTGCAGCGCAACTCTTCCAGCAATGTGTCGGTTAGCATCTGATTTTCCTTTTGGGCGCAGTGTGCCGTTAGCAGACTGCCCAGACCACCCCCCACGCCCAGCATCGGCTCGCTATTTTAGCTCAGCGTCTCTTCTGCTTCGCCATCGTAGCTGAGAAACCTCGCGCGGCCGCCGGGAACCAAAAGGCCAGTCGGCGCGTAGTGGGTTGCACCTCAACCCATTGGCGAGATCGTTCATGCCGGCCCGCAAGACACGCAGGAAGCCCTCCGGCAGCGATCTTCTGCTGGCGCCGGCCGTCATCGGCATGCGGCTGCCGCTGATGGCGCTGGATATGGCGAGCGGCGCGCCCAACGGTCGAGAGGCGCTGCTGGCCGTGCAGGAAAAGGCGCTGGCGATGGCCGAAGGGATTTGCGCGGCGCAGGCCGCTACGCTCGCGGCCGCGCTCCGTTTCTGGCCGGAGGTGCTTGCCGGCAAAAGCCCGTCACTCCTCGACGGCAGGGCGGCGCGAGACGCCGGGGCGGCAGCGCTGCGGCCTGTGGCCAAACGGGTGCGGCGCAACTTCGAGCGGCTGTCGAACCAGCGCTGATCGGCAACCTCGGCGGTGCGGCCCTGCCCTACAACGTCCACGCGAAATTTCCTGGTCAACCCACGGATATTTAATCAAGGTCGCGCGTTATTGCGCCTATGGTGGACGGGCAATTGACATCGGCATGGCCTCATGGCGGCGGCGAAGTGGCCGCCCTGATGCGCGACCATCGCTGGGATTCGAGTCCGCTCGGGCCGCCCTCCGCGTGGACGCCCAGCCTGCGCACCACCGTCGACATGTTGCTCGCAGCTCAAGCCGAGATCGTGCTGTTCTGCGGGCCGGAATTTGTCGCGCTCTACAACGACGCCTATGCGCCGACCATCGGCGACAAGCATCCGCGCGCGATGGGGCGGCCGGCGCGGGAGAACTGGGCCGAGCTTTGGGACGACCTCGAGCCGCTGCTCAGCGGCGTGCTCACGACCGGCGAGACGTTTTCGGCCAAGGACCGGCCTTTCTACATCGAGCGCTCGGGCGGCGTCGGCGAAACCGTCTATTTCGACATTTCCTATTCCGCGGTGCGGGCGCAGGACGGCTCGGTGGAAGCAGTGCTGTGCATCGTTTCCGAAACCACGGCGCGGGTGCTGGCGGCGGCGAAGCTGCGCGAAAGCGAGCTGCGGTTCCGCGCGCTGGTCAATGCCAGCTCCGATGTCATCTACCGCATGAGCCCGGACTGGCAGGAAATGCACGAGCTGGACGGCCGCGGCTTCCTGTCGACGACCGAGGGGCCTGCGGTGCGCTGGCGCGAGGCCTATCTATTTTCCGAGGACCAGCCGGGCATCGAGGCGACCATTGACCGCGCCATCGAACAGCGCGGCGTGTTCGAACTGGAGCACCGCGTGCGGCGCGCCGACGGCACCGCCGGCTGGACGCTGTCGCGGGCGATCCCGATCCTCGATGAGGATGGCGGCATTCGCGAATGGTTCGGCATGGCGGCGGACGTCACGGCACGGCGCGCGAGCGAGCAGCACATCCAGCTTCTGATGCGCGAGGTGAACCACCGCGTGAAGAACCAGTATGCTGTGATCCTGTCGATGATCCGCGAGACGGTCAAGCGAGCGACCGACCCGCGCCTGTTCGAACAACAGATCCGCGAGCGCATCATGGCGCTATCGCGTTCGCACGACCTTCTGGTGGCGAACGACTGGCGCGGCGCCGGCATGTCCGAGCTGGTGCGCGAGCATCTCAAACCCTTCGCGCATGAAGAGCGCGTGGAACTTTCCGGACCGGACGTGACGCTGCGCCTCGCCGCTGTACAGAACATCGGCATGGCGCTGCACGAGCTCGGCACCAACGCCACCAAATACGGTGCGCTCGCGGCCGACACGGGAACAATCCGGGTGAGCTGGCGCGTGCCGACGGATACGGAGGAGCGCGGCGATTTCGAATTGGTGTGGGAAGAGCGCACGGCGCTGGCTCCCGAGCCGCCCGAGGCGGAACCGCGGCTCGGTTTCGGCAGCGTGGTGCTGCAGCGCGTGGTGCCCACCAGCCTGTCCGGCAGCGCCTCGCTGGAGCGTCAGCCCGGCTTCGTGCGCTGGACGCTGTCGGCGCCGCTGGGCAACGTCATCGTCGAGGAGGCGGTGATGCCGGACGCAGCAGCCCTGAGCAAGATGCCGGCCTGAGAGTCGCGCTCGACTGGTCTCGGGCCTAACGGTCGCCCGGCTTATCTTCGTTCGCAGCCGAAGCGTTCTTCTTGCGAGGCCGGCGCAAATTGTCGAAGCCCATATAGTGGTCGGTATCCGACGTGTTCCAGGTGCCGGCGAGATAGATCATCCCGATGACCACCGCGAAAAGCAGAAGCACATAGAGCGTGTTCATATCCCTCAAGTAGCGCGCTTGCCTCAACCGGCCAGGAGGGCGGTCACCTATGGCGCCGCCCGCTGCAACCCGGCCCCCGCGCCATCTGTCGCGGTCCGACGGGGCGAGGAAGCGACCTCCGCCAGCCGCTATATCACCGCAGTCACCCGCCGCGCCGCGTCGAGGCGGCATGTGACTTTCGCTTCGCGCACCTGGCGCGCATATTCTATGCGCACATAGATCGGCGCCTGCAGCCCGGCCTGGTAGGGGCGCATCGGGCCGGCGCTCACCGCGTTGACGCGCCTGGCGCCGAGCCGAGCCGCGGCGGACTTGATCGCGGCGCGACAGGCACTGACGATCGCGGGCGGCGTTCCGGGCATGGCCTTGAGCGAGGTCAGCGGCCCGAAGGGATAGCCCTCCGTAAGGCGCTTGGAGGAGCCGTCACCATTGACCCTAACAGGCATGAGGGAGGATGGCAGGCCGATGGCGGGCGCCGCGCCACTGGCCGAGACAACGGCAGCCTTGTCCACGCTCTGGCTTGTGGCGACGCCGCCGGCAGCTGAGGTATCGCCGGTGCCGGTCGAAACGCCCGTGCTCGTGCCGCCGACGCTGGCGCTTGCGCCAACCGATGTGTTGCCGGTGCCGGTCGATGCCCCGACATTAGCGCCGCCGACCCCGTCGACGCCAGCGCTCACGCCCGCGGACACGCCTTTGCTGCCGGCACTGACGCCGGCGCCCACCCCGATACCGCCGACATTGCCGCCGACACCCACGTCCAAGGCCGAGGCCGGCCCGATGGCGATGGCGGAGATCAAGGCGGTTGCCAGGCACTTACGCATTAGAGAGCGGTTACGCATTACAAAACTCCTCTTGCGGCGTGCTCCTTGCCTGCGTCATCAATCGCTTGGCTGGCTCGGCAGCAAAGCGTCGGGCAGCGTGATGGTCGTCGCCACCTGAACCCGTTTCGGCGAACTCTGAACCACCGCCCTGGGCTTTGTCCGCGCCTCCCCGCGCGCCACCCGTTGACGGGCCGGCTGGTTGCCGGAGCTCGCGGCCACCGCAGGCGCCGCCGGCGTCTGCACGATGCGCGCCGAGCGACGCTCCTCGCGCGCCTTGACGAGGTCGATCGCCTTGCGCGCGGCGGTGAGGTTGACGGCCATGTCGATGACCTTCTCGCGCGCCTGCTCCAGCGCAGCTGTCAGCTCGGCGGAAGCCTTGACTGCCGCATCGCGTTCGCGGCGGGCGCTGTCGACATCGCGCGTGGCCGCTTCGGCCCGCGCACTCTCAAGCTTCAAGGCGTCTTTCAAGCCGTCTGCGGCCTGCCTGGAGCCGGCCTCGGCCGTTTCCCTGGCTTTCGCCGCATCGACCAGCGCCGTCTCGGCCGCTTGCCTGGCTTTTGCCTGGTCGGCGAGTGCCGCCTCGGCCAGCTGCCTGGCCTTTGCCTGATCGGCCAGCGCCGCTTCGGCCGCCTGCCTGGCCTTTGCCTGATCGGCGAGTGCGGCCTCGGCTACCTGCCTGGCTTTTGCCGCACCGGCAAGTGCTGCCTCTGCCCGGTCGGCCCTTGCCTTGTCGGCGTTGCCGGCATCGCTGGCCTGGGTGAGTTCTCCCTGGACGAGCGCAAGCCGCTGCCGCTCCTCCTCAAGCTCGCGGTTTGCCCGGGCGAGCGATGCGGCCACGGCGCTCCGCGCTTCGTCTGACAGTGTGGCCTTGGACCTGAAGCTATCGATGGCGCGTTGCGCCGTCTCCAGGTCGCTGGCAAGCGCATCCTGCTTCTGGCCGGCCGCTTTCAGGGCCTGGGCCTGCTTGTCCGCGGTGTCGGCGGCTTCGTGCAGCTGATCGCTGGTGTCGCGCCGCATCGCGTCGAGCTCGGCATAGGCCGCCGCCAGACGGTGCTGCGCGGCGGCGAGCTGCTCGCGCGTCGCGTCGCCGTCGTCTGCCGGGGAGATCAGCCACAGCCCGGCAATGCACAAGGGGATTGCGCCCCACTTCCAGTAACGCATGGCCGATTGCGCGCCCACGGCACGCCTTTCGCCCTGGAACTTCGCGGATGATCCATCGCTGAATGTCACTGCCCCGCTCCTTCTGCCAGCGCACTTCCTTAAGACACGAAAGCACGCGCTGAATGGTTCTCCTCGTCCGCCGGTTGTCTTCGATCGACGCAAAACGTAAACTTGTCTCGATTGTTCCCGCCATGCGTGCAGGCAGGGCCAGCCAATTCGGCTTAGACACCCCAGCCATAAGGATTAGGTTCGGCGCAGCGGTCGCGTTTCGAAGGCGCGGCCATGCGGCGTGTCGGCACTTGCCAGTCAAATAGCGGCGCCGGGAATTCTGTGCCGAAACGAAACACAAATCTCTAATGTTGCAGCAAAGCTACAGCGCCCCGGGCGGGTTAGGCCTATGGTGGTTTCCGCGTAGGGGTGTCCCGGATACGGGCGGAGTGTTCGGGAACTAGGGGCGCAATATGAGGGAATAGCCCGTCGACTTCGGTCGGCGGGTTTTTCTTTTGAGGAGCTTCCGTCCGATCTGAAGCAAGCAGGCGGCGAACCCAGCTGGAGTGCGCTTGACTTCACCGATTTGGGGCTTCGCGTGACAGGGTGAAATCATAGTTGAATGAAGTGCCGCCCTCCTCGGCTGCGTTAACCGTCTTCATTCGCATTTGATTAAATAGCTGCGCCGACTGTCTTCGCATGAAGAAAGTCGACCCGGTTTGCGTGGCAATCCTTCTCGCGCCCCTCGCTTTGACGGTAGCGCTGTTCGCACTTGTGGCAATCGTCGACCGGACGTCACCGCGAGCAGCCGACCCCGGTTTCACCGCATCCATCGACCGGTAGGATTGTCCTCTTCATCCACATGACCGGCACGCCTCACTAAACCAATTCAGGGCGCCTTCGATCCAGGATCGTCACCTGGCTCGCGTGGATCCTCTTTGACGATCTCGCCAAGGACAACGGCGGTGATCCGCAGCAAGGCGAAGATATCCTCTCGTCGCATGAGGTCGAGATTGTCGGCCGCCTTCACGAGTTCCTGGGCAAGCTCAATCCCCCGATCTTTCACCTTGGGCATTCTTGCTCGTCCTAAAACAGTGGCCGGCGCCCGCGTTGGGGTGGATTGGCGCAATCCGGAGCGCCGGCCCGGCGGTCTTTTAGGGCCGCCGCATATGCAAAATGGCTAAGGTAGCTCTTTCTGACATGGTGTGATCGCGTAAGGACTTGCCGGCTCCTCGGGTAAGCAGCCTTTTCCAGTCAGCCGCCCAATTGGGGACATAAGCATCCCCTAATCTATTCGCAGTTTTAACGATCGTCGTGACGCAGCGGTAACGGTCCTGCTTAAGCGACGCTTCAACAGTTGCTGCTATTAAGGTGGCGGCTCCGGCGCGGGTTGGGGTATTGCCTGAGAGCCGGAGCCGCCCGCGCGGTCGGTGCGGCATGGACCACGCTGTTCCACAATGGGACAGCGGGATGTATAATTAGTTAAGCCTAATGTGGGGCGTGGCCAGGGCGGCCTGGCTCGGGGTCAGCGAGTGGCTCGACTGCCAAGTCAGGACGAGCCTGAACCATCGGCATATTCCACCTACCGCTCAGGTCACACCGCCAGCGTCGGCGCCGTGTTCACCTCCAGCGCCTCCTCCGCCTCGTCCTCCTCGCCCAGCACCTCGCCATGCACCTCCAGCGCGCGGCCGATCCAGAGCGGGTCGATCAAATGGTCGCGCTTGGGGTTGGTGGTGTTGGGGTGGATGAGGATGCTCAAGCCGCCGTGGTTCAGCATCAGCCAGGGCACCAGCGAGGCGAAGATCTCGGTGGCGAAGGACACCTGGTACATGGCCTGCGCATGCGGGCCGACCGGCGCGTCGCGCCAGGTGCCCAGGCGCACGCGGAAACGTTCGCCGATGCGCAGGCGTAGCCATTCGGCATATTGGCGCTCGGCGGCATCGCCATAATAGATGTGGGCGTGATAGCTGGCGATTTCGCCGAGCGGCCTGACTTCGTTCATTGCGTGGGTCCCCTTGCCAACCATTGCGGCAGGCTAAACTCTAGGCGTTTCGGCGTTTCATGGAAACGGCGAAGCGCTGCACTGTCTGTTCAGCATCGACGTCCTTAAGCGCGGGTGAGATTGGCTGATACGAGATGACCGCCGACGCCTTGCATGATTTCTTCGCACGCGATGCAGTCGTCGTCGCCCGCGCGCTGCTCGGCGCGACGCTGACGCTCTGCGGCGTCGGCGGCATCGTCGTCGAGACCGAGGCCTATCGTCCGGACGATCCGGCCTCGCACGCCTTTCGCGGCTTAACCCCGCGCAACGCGCCGATGTTCGGCGAACCGGGCAGCGCCTATGTCTATCGCAGCTACGGCCTGCACTGGTGCCTCAATGCGGTCTGCCTGCCGGGCAGCGCGGTGCTGATCCGCGCGCTGCAGCCTGTCTCCGGCATCGCCGCGATGCGGGCGCGGCGCGGCACGGATGACGAGCGTCTGCTCTGCTCCGGCCCGGGGAAACTCTGCCAGGCGCTCGGCATAGACGGTTCGCACAACAGGCTTTCGCTCGGTGCTCTCCCCTTCGCCTTCGCGCCGACGCGGATCGATCCGGCGGCGGTGGTCAGCGGGCGCAGGATCGGGCTCACCAAGGCGGTGGAGCTGGAGTGGCGCTTCGGGCTCGCCGGCTCCCGTTATTTGAGCCGGCGGTTTTGACGGGCGGCGCGTGCGCTTCATACGGATGCGGGATGATCGCACAGGGCGGCGCTAGCCTATGCGATCGGCCTTCATGGCCGAAGCGCGCCGTCGAGCGCCAGCCTTCGCAGTTGCGGGATGATGCGTTCCGTGTAGTGTGCCGGCCTAAATTAGCGGGGACTCAACAGATGAGAGCAGCAGCAATCGTCGCGCTTTGCGCGGCAGTGGCGGGATGTGTCTCCTCGCCAGTCGACACTGGCGCTGCGCTACCCCAGCAGGATCCGAAATGGGCGTCGCCGGAATGCCAGCAGGCGCGCACGGCGGCTTCCGACTATGCCCAGCGCGAGAAGGACCATCCCGGCTGGGGTTTCGGCGTACTGCTCGGGCCCTACAGCATGGGCATGGTGGCGGCGGTGAAGGAACATGAACGGCAGCAGCGCCGGCTGCTCGCCCGTCAGGTGCATCTGCAGTGCTCCAGCCAGCCGCTGCCGAAGGACCTCGATTTCGACCCGGCGATCTACGCGCCGAAGAAGACGCAGTATCCGTAGGCTTTCGCCGTTCAGTCTTGCCGCCAAGCCCCGAGCAGCGGGCCCTCGCCGCCATAGACCGGGTCGGTGTCGGGACGACGGACCTTCGGAATGCTGCGCAGCGCCCCGGCGTGGTCGGCACCATCGCGGCAAAGATCGTATGTGCCGGAAGGCGGATACGCGCCGACGACCAGGAGGTCGGCGGAGGACGACAGGCGCTGGTGGCCGGTGCCGGCCGGCAGGATGGCGACGTCGCCGGCCTTGACCAGCAGCGCCTTGCCCTGCTCGCCGCCGAAGCGGACCTCGGCCGAGCCGCGGGCGATGCCCAGCACCTCGTGGATGCGCGAATGATAATGCACGAAAGGATAGATGCCGTTGCGCCAGCTCTCGCCCCAGCCATTGGCGGCGAAGATGTCCTCGAACACGGAAGCCGGGTCGCCGTCGTCCGGCAGCATCACGGCGCCCGGATACACCAGCATCGGCCAGCGCGGGTGGTTGGGCACGAAGCCGTCATCGGCGAAGCGGAAGGCGAGCGGCTCAACCTGCCTGGTGACGCGCTGCGCCATTTTCCCCTCCTTGTGCAGTCGGCATCGTCGACTTTCGGTCGGGGTCCGAAAATCGCCTCCCCCTTCCCGCGATCGTGCTCTAACGGTTTAATGCGGATTTGGCTCCACAAGTCACAGGAGGTCGCAATGACTGCATTTCGCGGTTCGACAGTTGGCCTGGCTGCCATCGCGCTGCTTTTGGCCATCGTCGCCCTGTGGGCCGGCAAGGCTGCGGCCGCGCCTGCGGATCTCCACAAGCTCTGCAGCCAGGTGAAGAACGACGACACGGTGCGCCCCTATCAGCACGCGCTCCATGCCGGCACGGTCAAGGCGTTCAAAGAGCTGTTTCCCGACGCGAAGGGCATGCCGCAGGAAGCCGAGCTCGAGACGCAGGCCAATTACCGCTGCATGGACGGCAAGCTGCTCGCCTGCTTCGTCGGCGCCAATCTACCCTGCGCCAAGATGAACGCCGCGCGCGACAATCCCGGCGCCGACGAATTCTGCAAAACCAATGCGAACGCGGACTCCGTGCCGGCCTTCGCGACCGGCCACGACGCCGTCTATGCCTATAAATGCGAGGGCGGCAAGGCAGTGGTGAGCGGCACGAACTGGCTGCTCGACAAGCGCGGCTTTGCGACGAAGCTTTGGGTGGAGGTGCCGAAGCGCTGAGGCCGGTCTGGGGCGATGTTTCCCTCAGCGCGCCAGGGAGAGCTTGAGGCGCGGCGCGAAGAAGCAGCGCAGATAGGGCTGGTTGGTTATGACGTAATGGCTCTCGCAGATATGGTACCGGCCGTCCGGCGATTCCTGCACGCGGTCCGGCGGGATGTGGAAGCCGTCGGGCAGGTAGACATAGCCGCCGTCTGCCCTGGCCTGCACCGAGGATTGCGGTATGGGACGGCAATCCGTGCCGCCGCAGCATTTGAAGTTGGTGACCGGGTCGACCTTGTTTTCGTACCAGTCATGGGCATGGGCGCCTGTCGCGGCGGCAAGGCAAATGGCTGTGACGACGACCCTTCGCATGGCATCCCTCGACCGAGGCGCTGCTCATTCAAGCGTCATGTATATGAGCGTTCCGCCGGAAACGCCATCAGTCAGAAGGGTGCCGGCGGGCGACGCCCGGCCTCATTCCCCGACTCCCCGCGGCCGCCAGGCCAGCAAGCGCATGGCGTTGGCGGTGACCAGCACCGTCGCGCCGGTGTCGGCCAGGATCGCCGGCCACAGGCCGGTGACGCCGACAAGCGTGGTGACCAGGAACACAGCCTTCAGCCCGAGCGCAACGGTGATGTTCTGGCGGATGTTGCCCAGCGCGCGGCGCGACAGTTCGATCATCGCTGCGAGGTCGCCGACGCGGCCGTGCAGCACCGCCGCATCGGCAGTCTCCAGCGCGACGTCGGTGCCGCCGCCCATGGCGATGCCGACATCCGCAGCGGCCAGCGCCGGCGCGTCGTTGATGCCGTCGCCGACCTTGGCGACCTTTTTGCCTGAGGACTGCAGGTCGCGCACGATGCGCTGCTTGTCCTGCGGCAACATCTCGGCATGCACGGCAAGTCCGAGGTCGCCAGCGATCGCGGCTGCCGTGCGCCTGTTGTCGCCGGTCAGCATCACCGGCTCCACACCGGCCGCGCGCAGCGCCGCCAGCCCGGCTTTTGCATCGGCGCGCGGTTCGTCGCGCATGGCGATGATGCCGGCCGGCACGCCGGCGGCAATCAGCACCGCGACCGATTTGCCCGCATCGTTGAAGGCGGCGATCTGCGCCAGCATATCGGCAGGAAGAGCGACGCGCTCGCCGGCGGCCGCCGGCGACCCGAGGAAGATCTCCTTGCCGCCGACCTTGCCGGAAACGCCTTTGCCGCCGAGCGCGAAAGCTTCGGACGCCGGAGGCACAGGGACCTTGTCCGCCTTGGCGCGGTCGAGGATCGCCAGCGCCAGCGGATGGCTGGAGCCCGTCTCCAGCGCCGCCGCCATCGACAGCGTATTGGACTCGCTACGCCCAAACGCGACGATGTCGGTGACCTTCGGCCTGCCCTCGGTCAGCGTGCCGGTCTTGTCCAGCGCCATCGCATCGATCGAGCCCAGCGCTTCGAGAATTGCGCCGCCCTTGATCAACAGGCCGCGCCGCGCGCCGGCCGACAAGGCCGCCGCGATCGCCGCCGGCGTCGAGATGACCAACGCGCAAGGGCACCCGATCAACAGGATGGCGAGGCCTTTGTAGATCCATTCGCTCCAACTCGCGCTCATGACCAGCGGCGGCAGCACCGCGACCAGTGCGCCAAGCACCAGCACGGCCGGCGTGTAGATTTTCGAGAAACGGTCGATGAAGCGCTCGGTCGGCGCCTTGCTCTCCTGCGCCTCCTCGACCAGTTTTACGACACGCGCGATGGTGTTGTCGGCCGCGGCCGCCGTGACCTTCACGCGCAGGACCGCATCGGCGTTGATGGTGCCGGCGAAGACGGCATCGCCGGCCTTCTTGCGCACAGGCACGCTTTCGCCGGTGACCGGCGCCTCGTCGATAGCGCTGTCGCCCTCGACGATCAGGCCGTCCGCGGCGATCCGGTCGCCGGGGCGAATGAGAATGACCGCGCCGACGGACAGGTTTTCGGCGGGCACCTCCTCGACCGCGCCGTTGCGCTCGACCAGGGCGATCTTCGGGACGAGGCCTGCCAGGCTTTGGATGCTGGCGCGGGCGCGGCGCGCGGCGACGCCTTCCAGCAACTCGCCGACGAGGAACAGGAAGACGACGGCGGCCGCTTCTTCCGCCGCGCCGATGATGACGGCGCCGACGGCGGCGATGGTCATCAGCGTCTCGATCGAGAACGGCGTGCCGGCACGGGCAGCGGCGAAGGCGCGGTTGGCGATCGGCAAAAGGCCGATCGCAAGGGCTGCCAGAAACGCCCACCATTCGACCGGCGGATAGAGCCGGCCGACGCCGTAGGCCAGCCCAAGCGCCAGGCCGCAGCCGATGGTGAGCACGCCCTTTTTGCTTTGCCACCAGGCGCCCTGCCCGTCGCCCGCGGTTTCCGCATGGGCGTGGCCGCCGGCCGAGCCGTGGTCGGACGCATGGTCGTGGTCATGATCGTGCCCGTGATCATGGTTGTGGTAATGTGGCCGCGATTGGGTATCGACTCCGGCCTTCCCCTTATCCGCCGGAAAGACGCCGTAGCCGAGCTTGCTCAGTTGCGCCTTGATGGCGGGCAGCAGGGCTGCGTCTTCCGCGTGACCAATCCGCATCATGCCGGCGGTGGCCGAGACGGACACGTGCTCCACGCCCGGCAGGCGGCTCACCGCCGTCTCGACCTTGGCCGCGCAAGCGGCGCAGTCCATGCCGGTGACGCGATAGCGGGTCTCTTGGACGCCCATGATTTTCAAGCTCCTTGCTTTGCTTGAAACCGGTGCTACATCCTCTAGCGACTAGAGGAGCAAGAGAAAAATGACCAAAGTCGATTTCGCCATCGGCGAGGCCGCCAGGCAAAGCGGCGTCAAGGTGCCGACCATCCGTTACTACGAGCAGATCGGCCTGTTGCCGGCCGCCTCGCGCACCGAGGGCAATCGCCGGCTCTACGATCGCCGCGACCTCGACCGCCTCGCCTTCATCCGCCATGCGCGCGAGCTCGGCTTCGAGGTCGAGGCCATCCGCACGCTGCTGACGCTTCAGGACAATCCGGACCAGTCCTGCGCCGCCGCCGACGCCATCGCCAAGGCCAGGCTCGCGGAAGTCGAGAGGCGCATCGCCAGCCTGAACGCGCTGCGCGAGGAACTCAAGCGCATGGTCAAGCAATGCGCCAGCGGCAAGATCGGCGACTGCCGCGTCATCGAGACGTTGGCCGACACGACCCATGCGCATGGCCGGTTGGCCGAGGCATAGCCTCGCGCCGTCACCCGCGGGTCAGGCAGTGGCAATATCACCGCCGCACCAAAGCTGCCGGGAGCGGCTCCGACCGTCGGGGCAGCGCTCAACGCCCCGGTATCGTCACGAGCCGGCGCCGTTCACGCTGGTCGCGATGTTTTTGAACTTGCTGTTCAGCGCGGTGCCCAACGCTCCCGCGCCCACCAAGATGGCCAGCGCAATGAGCGCCGCGATCAGTCCGTATTCAATTGCCGTTGCACCCGACTCGTCGACACAAAATCGCTTTATCAGAGACTGCATCTTGAACCCCATTCGAACAGGAAATCGCAAAGCCCTATCGCGCCCAAGTTGTTTTTTGGTTAACGGTACACGTGAAAATAGCTTGAAGTTGCAGCCAACCTTCTCCGCCCGCGCTCTCCAATCGGCCCGATCCGGCAAGTGGCTGCATAAGCCCGATTTATCGTGACCCCCAGTTTTTGAAGAGGTTACACGGTCATGTGCCGTCTGTAGCTTCGGCACCGCTCGTTCAACAATAGTACGGATTTGGTGGTTTGATGCAGACACATGCGCGGGTGGTGGTGGTTGGCGGGGGATGTGTCGGCGCGGGTATACTTTATGGGCTGGCGAAGCGCGGCTGGACCGATGTGGCGCTGCTCGAACGCACCCAATTAACCGCCGGCTCGACCTGGCATGCGGCCGGCCTGATCCCTTCCTATGCCCGCAATATCAATGTCGGGCGAATGATCAACAAGACGATCGAAATCTATGAGGGGCTGGAGGCCGAAACCGGACAGCCGGTCGGCTGGCACAAATGCGGGCAGCTGCGCATCGCCAATTCCAGGGACCGGCTCGACGAATACAAAAGCTACATGAGCGTCGCCGCGGTGCAAGGCATGCGGGCGCAGCTTTTGACGCCGGACGAGGCGCGAAAACTCTGGCCGCTGCTCGAGAACA
This sequence comes from Mesorhizobium sp. CU3, assembly GCF_006442965.1. Taxonomy (GTDB): domain Bacteria; phylum Pseudomonadota; class Alphaproteobacteria; order Rhizobiales; family Rhizobiaceae; genus Mesorhizobium. Next base: position 30,284 of record NZ_VFWX01000025.1, read on the forward strand.
GGGAGATGCTCGGCGCGCTCTATCATCCCGACGACGGCCATATCGCGCCGGCCGACGTGACGCATGCCATGGCCAAGGGCGCGCGCGACCTGGGTGCGAAAATCTATCTCAACACCGAGGTCACCGGCTTCAAGCGGACGCCAGGCGGCGAATGGCTGGTGCAGACGAACCAGGGCGACATCACCTGCGAGCACCTTGTCTGCGCGACCGGCAATTACGCGCGCCAGACCGGCGCGATGCTCGGCCTGGATATCCCGGCGATCCCGATCCTGCATCAGTACTGGATCACCGAGGCGGTGCCGGAGGTGATCGAGCGCAAGCGCGCCGGGCGGCCCGAAATGCCGATCCTGCGCGACGAGGGTTTCGAGGGCTATCTGCGCGAGGAAGGCGACGGCTTCATGTTCGGGCCCTACGAGCGCACCGAACACCTGAAACTGTTCGCCGAGGACGGCGTGCCCGCCTGGTTCGGCGCCGATCTGCTGGAAGAGGATTTCGATGCCGTGGCCTGGAACTGGGAACAGGCGCTGCAGCTGGTGCCTGCGCTTGGGCGCGTGGGCATCAAGGCCAATGTGCGCGGACCCTTCCAGATGACGGCGGACGAGTTGCCATTGATGGGACCGGCCTGGGGCTTGCCTAACGCATGGCTCGCCGAAGGCGTGCCGGGCGGCATCCTGTGGGGTGGGACAATAGGTTATTATCTGTCGGAGCGGATCGTGGAGGGCGCCAACAGCATCGACGTCTCCGACCTCGATCCGCGCCGCTTCGGCGACTACGCCAACAAGGAATGGACGCGCGAAAAAGTGCGCGAGGCCTGGGGCACGCATGCGGAGCAGAAATATCCGGGACAGGACATGCCCGCCGCGCGGCCGCAGAAGACCGCCCCGTCATACGACAGGCTGACGGAGCTGGGTGCGGTCTGGGGCGTGCTCAATGGCTGGGAGATGCCGAACTGGTTCGCGCGCGACGGGGTCGAGGCCAAGGATCAGTATAGCTGGCGCTGGACACCCAAAGGCAACCTCGTCGGCGAGGAAGTGCTGGCGGTGCGCAACGCCGTCGGCCTGGTCGAGATGACGCCGATGACCAAATTCGAAGTGTCGGGACCGGGCGCGGCTCTATGGCTGGATGGGATCGTCGCCAACCGGCTCCCGGCGGTCGGCAAGGCGGTCCTGGCGCATCACCTGACGGCGGCCGGCGGCGTGCAGGCGGAGTACATGGTGGCGCGGCTCGGCGAGGACAGTTTTTACCTGATCTCGACGCCTCGCGCCGAGCGCTGGAACTTCGACGATCTTTCCAGGCTGTTACCCGCCGACGGCAGCGTGAGCCTGAAGAACGCCACCAACGATCGCGGCTGCTTCACCATCGTCGGCCCGAAAGCGCGAGACGTGCTCCAGCCGTTGACCGAGATCGACCTTTCCAACGAGGCCTTCCCCTGGTTCGGCGTGAAGACCGGCAGCGTGGCTCTCGCCAGCGACGTGCGGCTGCTGCGCGTCAACTATGAGGGTGAGCTCGGCTGGGAACTTTACCATCCCCTCGCCTATCAGCGCCAGTTGCTGGATGCGATCCTGAAAGAAGGCGAGAAGCACGGCATGCGGCTGGTTGGGCTGCATGCGCTTGAGTCGCTGCGGCTCGAGAAATCCTACCGCGCCATGTATCGCGACATGAACCCGGAACTGAACGCACTTGAGAGCGGGCTGGAGCGTTTTGTCCGGCTCGACAAGGGCGAGTTCGTCGGGCGCGGCGCGGTGTTGAAATACAAGGAACGCAACGACCAGCGCCGTTCGGTGACGCTGAAAATCGAGACCGACGGCGCAAGCACTCTTGCCAATGAGGGGCTGTATGTCGACGGCTCGCTGGTTGGGCGCATCACCTCCGGCGGCTATGGTTACGCACTCGGCCATGACATCGCGTTGGCGCTGCTGCCGGAGCGGTTCGCCAAGCCCGGCACCAAGCTCGATGTCGCGATCCTCGGCGACTGGAAGGTCGCTGAGATCATTGCGGATTCGCCTTACGATCCGACCTCGGCCAGGGTTCGGATGTAGCCGCCATGCGCATCGATCGGATCAACGTCTATTCGGCGCAATTGCCGGTCAAAAATGGCGTCTACCGCATGGCCAGCGCCGATGTCACGGCGCTGGATTCGACGCTGGTCGAGATCGTCACGGATGACGGCCTTGCCGGCTGGGGCGAGACCTGCCCGATCGGCCCGGTCTACCAGCCGCATCATGCGCTCGGCGCGCGTGCCGCGATCGCCGAAATCGCGCCGGGGCTGATCGGCGCGGAGATAGCTTCGATCCGGCTGCTGGCCAAGCGCATGGACGAGCGGTTGAACGGGCACGGCTACGCCAAAGCCGCCTTCGACATGGCCTTTCTCGACCTGCTTGGACAGAAGCTCGGCGTTCCCGTTTCGACGCTGCTCGGCGGCGCGCTGACCGACCGGGTGCCGGCCTATTATTCGCTGATCGTCGGGCCGCCCGACGAGACGGCGAAGATCGCTGCCGACAAGGTGAAGGCGGGATATCCGCGCCTGCAGGTGAAGATCGGCGGGCGCAACCTCGAAGAGGACGTCGCCGTCGTCCACAAGGTCTGGGAAGCGGTCGGCTACAAAGCGCGGATCGCGGTCGACGGCAACCGGGGACTGACGGTGGCCTCCGCGATCCATCTCGACCGGCTCTGCCAGGCGATCCCCTTCGTCTTCGAGCAGCCCTGCAACACAATGGACGAGATCGCGACGCTGAAAGGCCGCGTCACGCATCCGGTCTATCTCGACGAAAGCACTGAGGACCAGAACGCCGTGCTGCGCGCCATCTCGCTCGGCATCGCCGACGGTTTCGGCTTCAAGGTGACGCGTCTCGGCGGGCTGACCAAGATGACGACGGTGCGCGACCTCTGCGCCATCCGCTCGCTGCCGCATAGCTGCGATGACGCCTGGGGCGGCGACATCATCGCGGCGGCCTGCGTGCACCTCGCGGCCACCGTCGAGCCGCGCCGCATGGAAGGCGCCTGGATCGCGCAGGAATACATCAAGGGGTATTTCGACGCGAAGCACCCGGTCGTCATCAAGCAAGGTCACATCGCCGTGCCGCAGCGGCCGGGGCTGGGCGTGAAGCCGGAGCCTGGGATGTTCGGCAAGCCGGTGGCGATTTACGGGCCGTAGGCCTGATCGATCACTTCGCGAACGACGCGGATCGTTCCGCCCTGTCCTGCGTTCTTCCGGCATGCAAGGAGGAACGGCGATGGACGACGATCGGATGGAGAAGATCAAGCAACGTGCCTATGAGATCTTTCAGCGCGAGGGCGGTATCCTCGGCAATCACGACAGGCACTGGCATCAGGCCGAAATGGAGATCGACCGCGAGGCGGCTCTGCCGCTGACGGCAGGTGACGTGCTGCCCGAAACCGGCGAGATCGACAGCGCGGATGTGCTGACGGTCGAGGCGCTCGCCATGCGCACCGGCATTTCCGGCGACGAGGCGCAAGAACTGCTCGACCGGCTGGGCAATGATCGCGTGGCGATCGAGCAAGCCGCGAGAAGCTTGAAGGTGAAGCGGCGGAGCTGACCCGCCCTACCTGCGCCCCACCGTCAAAACGACAGGCATCCCCCAGGGCACATCCCGTGGCGCCTGCAGCAGCGAGACCTTGCCGTCCGCGACCTGGGCTTCCCACCTCGTGTAGTGCTTCAGCCTGTAGCTGCCGGAGCGCACGCTGAGACCGGCGACGGGGCCGCCATCAAGGTTGAGCGCCGTCTTGATGTCGAGCCCGGCGCCGAGCAGGAAGGTCGCCAGCCGGTCGAGCGAGAAGAAGGCATCCTTGCTCGAGCCGACGACGATGCGGCCCTGGCGATCCTCGGCGATGAAGGTGGGGGTGTGACCGGCGCCGTCGCCCTTGGCGGCGGTACCGCTATGCAGATAGATGGCCAACTCATCCAGGTGTATCGCCAGATGCACCCTCATGCTTGTGACGGAACGGACCGCGCTTTACTGAACGGCTTCGCCCAGTTTTCAGGACTTTCTTTGTATCTTCAATTTTTCCGATTTTTCTAAGACGATCTCCACTGGATTGGAGGACTTTCGGTCAATTGTAAAAATCGGAGGAAGAAGTGCGTCTGTTCCCGGCAATTGCATTTCTTGCAGTTCTTTTAGGACTTCAATTCGCCAAGGCTGATGATTTCGCCGACCGAAGGGCAATGGAGAAATCCGTGATTGACCTGTTCATGGCGGAGAAATTTGACGCACTCGATGCGATGGCTGACGAATTCCGAACCTCCCGCGAGAGAACCAGTAGCGGCATCTGGAAATTGACTGTCTTTTACGACAGTTTCAGTTCCACCGTACGGCTGGACGAAAAATCCTATGCCAAACTTGAGAACCTGGCATCGGCCTGGATAGATGCAAGGCCAAATTCAATTGCCGCCAAGTTGACCTATGCGCAGCTTCTTAATGATCACGCCTGGGTTTTGCGAGGGGACGACTACTGGGCCAACCTGACCGAACAACAGCGTCGTGACTACATGCGATACCACACGAGATTTCGCTACTATCTGATAGATATAAAGAATAAGACATCCGCTGACCCACAATGGTATGCTCTAATGAGCACAGCTGCCGTATATGAGGGATGGGACGACGAATCCATTGACGCTTTTATCTCTGAAGCAATCGATAAAGAACCATACTATTATCAAACTTACTTTAATTTATTCACGCATTACCAAAGTAAATGGGGCGGAGAGCCATCCAAACTGAAAGATCTTATATTTAGAATAACCAACCACACGAAATCTCATGACGGTAAATCATTCATCGCTCGTGGATACTGGGTTGCCTCCAGATACGGCAAAGAGGTTGTAGAAAATCTCGGTCTGGAATGGACAGACATCAATTCGGGGTTTCGTGATCTTATCAAGCAATACCCGGATCAATGGAACCTCAATGCTTATGCTAAATTCTCCTGCCTCGCGGAAGACCGGGTGAACTTCGCGATCGCTTACAGTCAAATCAAGGTTCGGCCGATCGTCGAGGCCTGGGACTATCCCGGTCAAAGTATAATCTGCGCAACCTGGGCGATGCATCCCGAGAGACATATCCAAGTGAAATAACAGACCGATAGCTGCTGCCGGCGCAATGTGCAACGGGGCATGCGCCGGCCTCGCAAATAGGACGGCCACTCACACTTCGAGCATGGCCTTGATGGCGCGGCGTTCGTCCATGGCGCGGTAGCCTTCGGCGACCTCAGCCAAGGGCAGCGTCAGGTCGAACACCTTGCCGGGCTTGATCCTGCCCTTCAGCACACGGTCCATCAGGTCGGGCAGGAAGCGGCGCACCGGCGCCGGGCCGCCCAGCATGCGCTTCTGGCCGAAGAACAGGCGCTGCCCGTCGAGGGATACGTCATGCGGCACGCCGACATAGCCGATGGTGCCGCCCGGGCGCGACACGGCCAGCGCCTGGTCGAAGGACTCGGCCGTGCCGACGCATTCGAGCACCGAGTCAGCGCCGACGCCCTTGGTCAACTGCTTGATCAGCGCGATGCCTTCCTCGCCGCGCTCGGCGACGATGTCGGTGGCGCCGAATTCGCGCGCCAGCTTCTGGCGGCTTTCATGACGGCTCATGGCGATGATGCGCTCGGCACCCATCTCCTTGGCTGCCAGCACGCCCATCAGCCCGACGGCGCCGTCGCCGACCACGACGACGGTCGATCCCTCGCGCACTTGCGCCGCGTCGGCCGCATACCAGCCGGTGCCTAGCACATCAGAAACGGCAAGCAGATCCGCGACCAGCTCGGCCGGCGGCATTTCCGCCGTCGCCACCAGCGTGCCGTCAGCCAACGGCACCCGCGCATAAGGCGCCTGCGCGCCCGACATGAATTCGCGCTGCTCGCAGGACGACTGGAAACCGAAGCGGCAATGCGGGCAGGTGTTGTCGGAGAGGCAGAACGAGCCGACGACGAACTGGCCGGGGCGGATGGTGCGCACCTCTGAGCCCACCTCGACGACAATGCCGCAATATTCATGGCCCATATGCTGCGGGGCATTCACCGGCTGCAGCCCGCGAAACGGCCACAGGTCCGAGCCGCAGATGCAGCTCGCCGACAGTTTGATGATGGCGTCGGTCGGCTTCAGGATTTTTGGATCGGCGACTTCCTCGCAGCGTATGTCGCCAGGCTTGTGCAGAACGGTTGCAAGCATCTTTTTCTCCTTGTCGGGATTGGATTGTCAGGCGCCGTAGTCGGCGTCGGAAACATGGTCCATCCAGTCGACGGTCTTGCCGTCCTTGACCTCCTGGACAGCGATATGGGTCATCGCGGTTTGCGGCGACGCGCCGTGCCAATGCTTCTCGCCCGGCGCGATCCAGACGACGTCGCCCGGCCTGATCTCCTCGACCCGGCCGCCGTCGCGCTGGACACGGCCGACGCCGGAGACGACGATCAGCGTCTGTCCCAGCGGATGCGTGTGCCAGGCGGTGCGGGCGCCGGGCTCGAAGGTGACCTGCGCGCCCTGCACGCGCTGGGCGTCGAAGGGGTTGAACAGCGGATCGACCCGCACCGTGCCGGTGAACCAGTCTGCTGGCCCCTTGGCGGAAGGCCGGGTGCCGGCGCGAAGAATGTCCATGGGTAGTCTCCTTGAACTGCAGATGCGTTCGATGCGGCGCGGATCCGGCGGGTATGCATGCATGGCGGCAGCCCACCCTGCGGGAGTCGGGGACGACCGTTCCGACCTGCGCCAGGCGGCAGCCCGGCCCGAAGGCGCCAGTTGCGAGAAACATATTGCAGCGCGGCACATTCGATTAGGCCCAATAATCCGCATGGACTTATCGGATTGTGATATGAATGACGACTGGAGGTGCCGCCATGCTGCGCGACGACATGAAGGATCTGCTGTGGTTCGTGGCGGTCGCGCGCGAACGCAGCTTCACCAAGGCAGCGGCGCTGCTTGGAACCTCGCAATCGACACTGAGCTCGACGATCAAGCAATTGGAAGCGCGGCTCGGCGTGCGGCTGTTGACGCGTACGACGCGCTCCGTGGCGCCCACCGAAGCCGGCGAGCGGCTCTACCAGTCGCTTGCGCCCCGCTTCGAGGAGATCGAAGCCGACCTCGCCAGCCTGGTCGCCTTTCGCGACAAGCCGAGCGGCACCGTGCGCCTCACACTCTCCGACCATGCGTTGCGTTCGACCGTCTGGCCGAAGCTGGAGCCGGCGCTGCGCGACTATCCCGATCTGCGCGTCGAGCTCTACAGCGACAACGGCATGAAGAACATCGTCGAAGAGCGCTTCGACGCCGGCGTGCGGCTCGGCGAAAGCATCGACAAGGACATGATCGCGGTGCGGATTGGTCCGGACTGGCGCTTGGTGGCGGTCGCATCGCCGGACTATTTTGCCCGCCATGGCGTCCCGCAAACGCCGCAGGAGCTGGTCGGGCACACATGCATCAACCTGCGGCTGACCACCGTCGGCGGACTATACGCCTGGGAGTTCGCCAGCGACGGTCGTGAGCTGCGCGTGCGGGTGGACGGCCAGCTGACCTTCAATTCGACCATCCCGATGATCGACGCGGCGCTCAGCGGTTACGGCATCTGCTATGTGCCGGAGAACCTCGTCAGCCTACACATCGCCGAGGGCAACCTACGGCTTGTGCTCGACGACTGGAGCCCGCCCTTTGCCGGCTACCACCTCTACTATCCGAGCCGGCGCCAGATCTCGCCGGCGCTGGCGGTGATCGTGGAGGCGTTGCGGCATCGTGCTTGAAGCTGATCGAAGGAGTTCTTGACGCAAACAGCTTTCGCCATCAGCGAAACAGCAACTAAGACGACCAGCGCGACCGGCACCGGTCTTCAGCCTTGAGCGGCACGCCTTTGCACCTGGCCAGTGTCTTCGTCGACGTCACCGTCTTGCGACCAGTTGGCCCGAACACGGTCGCTTGCTTCGAGATAGGCCATGTCGATCAAATAGGTCAGCAGCTTCTCGCCGTCGGCCTCGGTCCGCTGGCGCAGTTCCCGCAACATGCCTTGCGCGAACTTCAGGTTTCGTAGTTTGCTCGACCTGTCCATTCCGCGAAACTCCTAACCCGGCAAAAAGTTCAACAGCCGGCCTTGTTTGGTAAATCATTTGCTGCAGCCGCGCTGCCGCCGCCAGCTACAAGTGAATATTCTACAAATTTTTGCTCGAACGGCATCAATTGACAAATTTTCCGACCAAGCAAACATGGCACTCCGCATAATCCGCGGTCAGAATCTGCTTGTTCGTGACATTATGCTGTATTGTACTTCCCAGACAAGGGCGAGTAGGCAAGGCGATGGGCTGGAAGATTGCGGCGGCTTTTTTTCTTCTCAGCGCGGCTATGTGCGGACAGGCGCAGGCATGGGGCCAAGAAGGCCATGCGGTGGTCGCCGAAATTGCGCAGCACCGGCTGAACAAGGACGCCTATGAGGCAATCGAGCGCCTGCTGCGCACCCATTTGAAACTCGAGGAACCGGCGACCGTCTCTCTGGCCTCGGTGGCGAGTTGGGCCGACAACTACCGTTCCGCCCATAAGGAAACGTCGAACTGGCATTTCGTCGACATTCCGCTGGCGTCTAAGCCGGGCGACGCGAGCGCCGGCGCCACTGCTTATGATCCGGCGCGCGACTGCAAGGACAATGCGAGTTTCGGCACCTGCCTGATGAAGGCGCTGCCGGCGCAGGAGAAGATTCTCGCCGACCTGACCAAGAGCGACGAGGAGCGCTGGATGGCGCTGGCCTTCGTCATCCATCTGGTCGGCGACCTGTCGCAGCCGCTGCATTGCGTCGAGCGCATGGACGGCACCCAGGGCGACCAGGGCGGCAACGCGCTGACGGTGACCTTCAACGTCTACCGGCCCAAGCCCGACGGCTCGACCTATCGCGATCTCACCACCTTCCACGCGGTGTGGGATTCAAGCCTGATCCTGTTCAAATATTACGACTGGGGCAATGTGGCCTCGGACATCGAGACCGACATCATCCCGAACCTTCCGCCGCTGCCCGCCGCCGAACAGACGCCGGAAAAATGGCTGGCCGAATGCCACGAAAGGGCCGAGGACGCCTACCGCGCGCTGCCCAAGGGCACGGTCATCAAATCCGACAATCCGCATGCGGTGATCCTCGACCAGGCTTATTTCGACCAGTTCTCGCCGGTGGCCGTCGAACAGCTGGCGCTCGGCGGCCTGCACTTGGCGGCCGTGCTCAACGAGACGCTGGCGACTGATAAGTAGAAGTCAGCGGCGCACCGTCGAAACCAGGCAGGCACTGCCTGGACGATCGGCGGCGCGGATGCTTCCACTCAAGCTTACCCGGGCACATAGGCGACTTTCTCGCCATCTTCCTTGATGAATTCGCGCACGGGATTGTCGAGCAGATGCAGCACCGCCTCCGAGGGCCGGCAAAGCCGGGTTCCCTTGGGCGTCTCGACGATCGGGCGATTGATGAGGATCGGATGCGCCAGCATGAAACCCACGAGTTCTTCGTCCGACCATTTGGCGTTGCCGAGATCGAGCTCGGCATAGGGCGTCCCCTTCTCGCGCAGCAGGCCGCGCACCGGGATTGCCATCGCGGCGATGAGCTCTTTCAGGTGATCGCGGCTTGGCGGCGTCTTCAGGTACTCGATCACGACTGGCTCCTCGCCGCTGGCGCGGATCATCGCCAGCGTGTTGCGGGAGGTGCCGCAGGCCGGGTTATGATAGATGGTGACGGTCATGGCTGGGCCTTCGCTGGCTTAGACTGGAGAAGAGTTTGCGGCCGCAGCAGCCAACCCATGAGCATCATGGCGATCAGCGCACCCGCCAATTCGGCGCCGATGAAGCCCGGCAGGTCGACCGGCCTTATGCCTGAGAAGGTGTTGGTGAACGCGCGGGCCACTGCGACAGCCGGATTGGCGAACGAGGTAGAGGCCGTGAACCAATAGGCGGCCGTGATGTAGAGGCCGACTAGCCAGGGTACGGCCTTCAGCTCGAAACGGGCACCGGCGAGGATGACCGCGACGAGGCCGAACGTCGCGACCGCCTCGGAGAACCACTGCGCCGGGCCGGCGCGGACTTTCATGGCCAAATCGAGCACCGGCAGCGAGAACATCAGATGCGCGGCAATCGTGCCGGCGATGCCGCCGGCAAATTGCGTGGCCAGATAGGGCGCAAGATCGCTGCGCGCGAGCGTCCTGTTCAGGCAAGAGACGAGCGACACGGCCGGATTGAAATGCGCGCCGGAGATCGGTCCCAGGATGGTGATCAGAACCACCAGCATGGCACCCGTCGCCAGCGTGTTGCCGAGCAGCACTAGGGCGATGTCGTGGGTGAGTGTCTCGGCCATGATGCCAGAGCCGACCACCGTCGCGACCAGCAGGCCGGTTCCCAGGGCCTCGGCAGCGATGCGCCGAGAAAGCGTGTAAGAGGTCATTGGCAACCACCGTCGCTAGGCTGACAGCAAGGTGCCGCCAGCGCCGGCACGCAGATCTCCGGGCGGCCCGAGCAGCAATCCTCCATCAGGAAGCGGATGAGGCCGGACAGCGCGTCGTATTCGGCGCTGTAAACGATCGAGCGGGCATCTCGCCTGGTCGTCACGAGGCCGGCGCGTTCAAGCTCCTTGAGATGGAAGCTGACATTGGAGGGCGAGACCTCGACTTTCTCGGCCAGGGCTCCGGCGGCGATGCCGTCCGGTCCGGCGATGACTAGCAACCGCAGCAAGCGCAGCCGGGTTTCCTGCGACAGCGCGCCAAAGGCGATGAGGGCTTGACGTTCGTCCATATTTCAATAATCCTTGAAATGTTGAAATGAGGAATAGCCGACATGCTTTCCACTGACAACCGGAAAATCCTGCATCCCCAGCCGACGGACCCCTTCGACCTGACAATCGGCGATCTGCTCGGAGCTCTAGCCGACCACAAGGAGCGGCCGCTCGTGTTCCGCTATGATGGCCGGCCGGTGAGGCCGGGCTATCACGTCACCGAGGTCAAGGCCGGGCATTTCTCGGGGCTGGATTGCGGAGCCAATCCCGAATCCTGGACGGAAATCTTCATCCAGCTGTGGGATGTCGACCAAGGCGGCCCGGTCCATATGCCGGCCGGCAGGTTCGCCGCCATCATCCGCAAGGTGACCGAGCATCTGGCGCTCGACCAGTCTGCCAAATTGACCTTCGAGGTCAGCGACGGCGTCCGGCCCATGGAACTGCACCGGGCAGGCATCCCCTCGCTCTGCGGCGAAGTCATCGAGGTCGAGCTGTCGCCAAGACCGGCGAGCTGCAAACCGCGCGACCGCTGGCTGGAGGAACAGAAGACCGTGACCGCGGCCTGCTGCGGCGCCAGCGGGTGCTGCTGAGGCAATAGACCGCGCGCAAGAATGGTTCACCCGTTTCACGGAACCAGCGAAACGCCTATCCCTGCGGCGTAAGCCGGACCGCGTTGGCGTAAAGCTGAACGCCCAGGCGCTCGTTGCGTCGCCATCGCGCGACGGCGCGATAGGTGATCGCGTCGGCCGGAACGTCGAGCAGGAAGCGTTCCGGGATCAGCGCGTTCGGGTCGACGCGCAATTCCGCGCCGTGCTCGTGCTGGTTCCTGACCGAGCAGGCGATCCTGACATTGTCGGCCACGATCGTCGCGTCCTTCAGCACGAATTCGCGTGCATGAAGGCGGCGTTCGACCTTGGGATAGCTGGTCATGTCCTGCGCGATCCGGATGCTTTCAACAAGCTTTGACCTGCATGCAATAGCAGCCGCAGCTTTCGGTTCCGTTATCGATTTTCCGGCCGGCCGTTAAAATCAGCATACCCGTATATGCGTGAGAGGCGCGCCTGCCGCGAAACGCCCATCGTCGCGGCCTGGATTGCGGTCAATCGGCCGTGACCCCGCTGGCCCGCAGCACCCAGCGGCGGCCGTCGCTGCGCAGATCGGTGAGCGAGAGCGGCTCGATGTCGATCTTCCAGATCGAGGAGATGGGCGCGCCGAGAACGTGGACGATGGCGGCACGGATGAGGACGGGATGCGAAACCACGATGGTGTGACCGCTCTCGCCGGCAAGGCGTTCGATCAGCGCCGCGCCGCGTTGCGCAACGGCGGCGAGCGGCTCGCCGCCATGGGGCGCGGCCTCGGGGTCGGCGAACCAGGCCGCCATGCCGTCCGGATCCTCCGCCTGCACCGCCTCGAAGCTCTTGCCGGCCCAGCGGGCAAAATCCTGCTCGGCAAGCAGCGGCTCGACCGTCGCCTGGAGGCCGAGCGCCTCAGCCGTCTGGCGCGCGGCATGCGCCGAACTTACCCAGACGCGGTCGGCGCGGCGCAGCGATGCGGCAAGCGCGCGGGCGCGCTCGAGCGCCTGCGGCTCCAGCGCCTCGTCCTTCGGAAAGCGGCCCTTGCGCATGCCGGGCGTCGCCGCGCTTGCAATCATCGTCAGGCGTATCGGCATGAAAACCCTTGTGGCCTAGTCAAAATCGGCCTCACGACGCCGTGCCGACCGCACATGTCGTTGACAGGCGAACGAAGTGCTGACAAGTGTTTTAGCGTGATACGGGATTGGAAGCCGGTGCGAGTCCGGCACGGTCGCGCCACTGTGATCGGCGAAAGCCGAAAGTCAGGCCTTATCCCGCAGCATCTGTCGAACAACGGGACGCAGTATCCCTCAGGAGGTCAATATGTCCGACGCCACCTTCGCCCCAAGCTACGGTCCGGTTGCGATTCCGGTCCGCGAGCTTCTGCCCTGGGCCATCTTCGCCGGCCTGCTGCTGATGTTGATGATCTATTTCGTCGGCGCGGAAGAAGGCGCGACGTCGCTTATCCGCGGCACGGCGGTGCACGAATTCGTGCATGACGGTCGCCACCTGCTCGGCTTCCCCTGCCACTAAAACGGTTCAGCATAGCTGAACTCGTTTTCTATAAAGGGTTAGTGACATGGTTGGAAAACTTTTGCTGCGCGGCATGCTTGTCGGGCTGGTCGCAGGGATTCTGGCTTTCGCCTTCGCGCGCGTCTACGGCGAGCCGCAGGTCGACAAGGCCATCGCCTTCGAAGAATCACAGGCGCAGGCCGCCGGCGAAGCGCCGGAGCCTGAGATCGTCAGCCGCGCCACGCAGGCCGGCATCGGGCTTGCCACCGGCGTTCTGGTCTATGGCGCGGCGTTGGGCGGATTGTTTTCGCTGGTCTTCGCCTATGCCTATGGCCGAATGGGCTCGCTCGGGCCGCGCGGCACGTCGGCGCTGCTGGCCGTACTCGGCTTCCTCGCCGTCATCGTGGTGCCGGGGCTGAAATATCCGGCGAACCCGCCGGCGGTCGGCAACCCCGAGACCATCGCCTACCGGACCGAACTGTTCTTCATCATGATCGTGATCTCGATCGCGGCAATGGTGGCGGCGGTGGGTCTGGCGCAACGGCTGTGGACACGGCTCGGCGGCTGGAACGCCTCGATCGTGGCGGGCCTGGCCTTCCTGGTCGTTTTCGCGCTGGTAAAGGCGGCGCTGCCCGACATCAACGAAGTGCCGGAGAACTTCTCGGCGATCGTGCTGTGGCAGTTCCGTGTCGCGTCGCTGGGCATCCAGTTGGTGTTGTGGACTGTCGTCGGGCTCGGCTTCGGCGCGGTCGCCGAGCGTGTCGTCGCGGCGCGCGACCAGCGCAGCCCGGCACGCCGCTACGCCTGAATATCCCATGCATCGGCCGCCAAGGTCCCGCGCACTGGCGGCCGTCGTGTTTCTGGCGCTCTGGCCACCTCTTGCGGCTGTCGCACCGGCGCAGGCGCATAGCGGCTCCTCGGCGCCGCCTCCTCCCGGCATCCAGATCCCCAGCCTGACCCATGGCCAGATGGCGGTGATCGACCGCTATCGCAGCGACATCCTTGCGTTGGCCCAGCGCCAGACCGCGACCGACCCGACCTTCCGGCGGCTCTACAATCACGGCAACCTGCAATTCACCTACTGTCTGTGGGGCCTGATGCCAGGCAGTCTCGGCGACGAGGAAAGCCCATTCAACGAGTGCAGCCACGCCTATCTGGCCACCGCCAAGGCGCTGCTCACCTACATGGCGACGATGCCCGCCGCCGAGCGCGACGCCAAGGCGCTGATCTCCGCCATCGACGCCGACATGGTGCGTAGCGGCGCCTCATGGATCCTGTGCCAGTTCAGCGGCGAAAGCTTCGGCACCGGCGCAGTGGTCGAGCCCAAATGGCGGGACATGGTCTTCCATATGCCGAGCCTGGCGGTGCTGGTCGCTACGGTCGCGGCACTGATCGCCGCCGCATGGTCGATCTTCGGCACATCTCGAGCCCGCGCGGCTTAGCTAAAGATTGCCGGCGCGGGTCGATTGGGTGCCAGTGCCTGCAACGACGGCCAGCAAGGTGCGCAATCGCAACACATCGGGATGCAACGCACCCCGGCTGTCTATCAGCGCGATCTTGCGCTGCGCCGCCGTTTCCAGATCGGCGTCATGCGGGACCGACAGCAGCCAGTCGGCAAACACCTCTTCCGGCGGCGGCAGCGGCGAGACGGCGCGCATTGTCGCCACGGTGACCCGGCGCGCCCTGCGGCGGCGTTCCGGCCGGCCGGGAGCAAGTCCGTCGTTGTGCTTATCCATGTTCGTCCTTCCCGATGAGGACTGAACCTGGTGGTGATGGAGGAAAGCCACGGAGGCCTGTGGCCGATCCGCATCTGCCTCTTGATCGCCCACCGCGATCAGTCGAGTTCAACTCTGTTCCAGGCTGGTTTCCGGGCTTCGAAGCCGTCCTCTCGGACCTGTTCCGACACCTTCCCGGGCGTATCGCCCAGTGGCTGCTCGTCGGAACGCAAGCTTCGCTACCGTTGCGGGGGCAGCGCCGGCATTGAACCGGCTTCCCAATTATCCCTCAGGCCGACTCAGGCCGAAGGGCACCTTGAACCAAGCGATCTAATCATCCGCAGGTGATGGTCGTCCATCGGAAAGCGACATCGGCGAAGCGCAAAGACGACTGGGCCAGCGGCGATGCGTCGCCTGCCTCCGCCTAGCGGAACAGCCTAGGCTGGCGTAAGGATCAGCAATCCCTGCGGCATTCCTGAGTCGCTGCAACCGAGCATGTCCCTCTCCGAAGTCCTCGCCGTCACCGCCGCCTGCTGCAGCGCGCTGAGCTCCATGTTCCTCAGCGAGCTCAGGGGTCGCGTTCCCCTGCTCCAGCTTGCCCGCTGGCAGATGCTCGCGACCTTCGCGATGACCGGCACGGTGTCGCTGGCGCTCGGCGGCTGGCACACGATCGGCCCGAGGGAGTTCTGGCTGCTTGCCGGATCGAGCTTCGCCGGCATCACCATCGCCAGCACGGCCTATTTCGCCACCATCTATTCGGTTGGCCCGCGCATCACGGCCCTGCTCTTCTCGCTCACCTCGCCTTTCGCGCTGGCGCTCGGCTATCTCGTGCTCGGCGAGACCATCCGTCCCGGGCAGGCCTTGGGCGTGGCGTTGGTGCTCGCCGGTATCGTGCTTGCCATCGGCATGCCGCGGCGCTTCCTCAGGCGCGGCGACTTGGCGCCAGCCATGCCCGTCGTCACCCCTTCCGCCGTACCGGTCAGCACCGCCCCTGCCCCGCCGCTGACAGGACGCTTGTGGCCGGGCGTCCTGCTCGGCGTGACGACGGCGATCGGCCAGGCGATCGGCACCCTGTTG
Source organism: Mesorhizobium sp. CU3 (assembly GCF_006442965.1). Taxonomy (GTDB): domain Bacteria; phylum Pseudomonadota; class Alphaproteobacteria; order Rhizobiales; family Rhizobiaceae; genus Mesorhizobium. Next base: position 45,884 of record NZ_VFWX01000025.1, read on the forward strand.
GCGCGGCCGGCCATGGCCGCCGGCGTCGAGCCGTTCACGGCCATGGCGCTGCGCTCCGGCCTCGCCGTGATCCTGTTCATTGCGCTGGCCGCGACGCCATTCGGCAGGGGCAAGCGCGAAGCCGTCCAGTTCGGCACGGTCGGGCTTGCCGTGCTCTCCGCCTTCGTCGGCACCTCGCTCGGAATGTCCTGCCTGATGGCGGCGCTGCGCACCGGCAATGTCGGCATCATCTCGACATTGTCCTCGATGACACCGGTCATCATCCTGCCGATGGTGTGGTTGCGCAGCGGCCAAAGACCGACAGCCGCCGCCTGGGCCGGCGCGCTTCTCGCCATCGCCGGCACGGCGCTGATCAGCTTGAGGTGAGCCTGCTCTACAGGTGGGCCAGCACCAACCCCGCCAGGGCGGCACCGATCAGCGTCGGGATCATCCCCACCTTGAAGCGCAGCAAGGCGAGCATCGCGAGCGCCGACAGCAAGGCGGCCCGCCAGTCGATCGAAGTCAGCACCGGAACGTCCGGCCGCATCCCCGCCATATCGATCTCGACCACCTGACGGAACACGACATGCAGGCCGAACCACAGCGCGAGGTTCAAGATGACGCCGACGACCGCCGCGGTGATGGCCGAGAGCGCCGTCGACAGGGCTTTGTTGCCGCGCAGGATCTCGATGTAGGGCGCGCCGAGGAAAATCCACAGGAAGCACGGCGCGAAGGTGACCCAGGTGGTGAGCAGCGCGCCAAGGCCGCCGGCAAGCCAGGGCGACAGTGTTCCGGGCGCGCGGAACGCGGCGAGATAGCCGACGAATTGCAGCACCATGACCAGCGGTCCGGGCGTGGTCTCGGCCAAGCCCAGGCCATCGAGCATCTCGCCCGGCGTCAGCCAATGGAAGGTGCCGACGGCGGCCTGCGCGACATAGGCAAGCACGGCGTAGGCGCCGCCGAAGGTGACGACGGCCATCAGGCTGAAGAAGCCGCTAATCTGCGTCCAGAGGCTCGACCAGCCGGTGAAGAGGCCAAGCAAGGCGACCGGACCGAGCCAGACCGGCAGCCAGATCGCCAGTACGCGCAAAGGATGCCAGCGCGTCGGCCGCGTGTGGCGCAATTCGCCGCGCTCGAACAAGGCGTCGATGATGCCGACGCTGTGCTGCCCGCAGCTCTTCGCACCGGCATGGCCGGCCGTGCTGAACATATGCGGCGCGACGCGGCTGCCGAGCCAGCCGATGAGACCCGCGGCGAGCACGATCAGCGGGAACGGGACGCGGAACAGATAGATGCCGACAAAGGCGAGCGCGGCGATCGCCAGCATGGCGCGCGTCTTCAACGCCCGTTTGCCGATGCGGATCACCGCCTCGACGACGACGGCAAGCACCGCTGCCTTGACGCCGAAGAAGAGCGCGTCGACCAGAGGCACCTGGCGATAGGCGGCATAGAGCGCGCTCAGGGCCAGCATCACCACTGCTCCCGGCAGCACGAACAGGATGCCGGCTATGAGACCGCCGGCGGTGCGATGCATGAGCCAGCCGATATAGATCGCAAGCTGCTGCGCCTCGGGTCCAGGCAGAAGCATGCAGTAGTTGAGCGCATGCAGGAAACGCTGCTCGCCGATCCAGCGGCGCTCCTCGACCAGTTCCTTGTGCATCAGCGCGATCTGCCCGGCCGGCCCGCCGAAGCTCAGCAGGCCGATTTTCGTCCAGATTTTCGTCGCCTGACCAAGCGACGGCACGTCCGGCATCGCGACCGGGCCGTCATTGTTTGCGATCGAGGCCGTCATGCGCGCGCCTCGCCCGGCTTGCCGGCCGGCCAGTTGTGGGTTTCCTCCACCGCGTCGCGGCACCAGCGATAGAAGGCATCATAAAGCAGCATGCCGGCATCGAGTTGCGCGAGGTCGTCACGATACATGCGCGACAAGCCCAGCGAGGCGGCGAGGAAGCCAGCCGCCTGCGGCGCGAGGTCAAGCCTTGCCGTGTCGGCCGCCCGCACGATCATGGCGAGGCGATCGAGGGCGGCGCAGCGCAGGCCAAACTCCTCCAGCATCGTGTCGAAGGTGCAGCCCTCGCCGCGATGGCTCCAGAACACGCCCTCGATGTCGAAAGGCGTTGCGCCGAAGCGTTCGGCGACAAGCGGCACCTCCGATGCGCTGACAAACAGGAAGACGGCGTTGCGGTCGACAAAGCGGCGGATGAGCCACGGACAGGCGATGCGGTCGACCTTCGGGCGCGCGCGCGTCACCCAGACCGTACGGCCGTTTGCGTCACGCTCCGGCAGTTGGCCAGGCGACACGAGAAGTCCCTCGGCCTGCCGCCATGCTTCGAAGCCGCCTTCCAGGCTCTCGGCCGCAACGCCGTGATGGCGGAGCCAGGCCGCGGCGCCTTGGCTGAGCTTCTGGCCGCGCTGGCAGACGACTATGACATGTCTCGCGGCGAACTCGCCGGCCCAATTGTCGGTCGTTGCAAAAGGCCGCCTTACGCTTGCCGGGAGAAGGCGCGGGTCGGCGGCATAGTCTTCTTCGGTGCGCACATCGACGACGACGGGCGCATCGGGAAGCCCCATAAGGCGCATAAGCTGATTGGCGGTGATTTCACTGTTCGACGGCATAAGCGTCCCTCCCTGACGGGATGTGTGGACGCGATACTTGGGCTGCCGCCTCACGGGGTAATCGCGATCAACCCCTTGCCGCGATCTAACCGCATCGCCGACGCGAACGCAACAAACAGTTGGATGAATGATGCCAAGCGCGGCCAACAGTGGGGCCTTCGACTAATGCGCCGCCGCCCTGGCATAGCGCCCGGGTGGTTGGCCGACATGGCGGCTGAAGGCGGTGCTGAAGGTGCTAGCGGAGCCGTAGCCGACGCGCTCTGCGACCTCGGCGATGTCGGCCTCCCGCCGGCGCAGCATGTCCTTGGCCAACGCCATGCGCCACGACAGCAGATACTCCATCGGCGGCATGCCGACGCTGCGCAGGAAGCGGTCGAAGAAGGCGGAGCGCGACAGCGCCGCCACCCCGGCCAGCTCGACAATCGTCCAGGGCCGCGCCGGGTCGGCGTGCATTTTGCGGATCGCTTCGGCCAGCCGGGCGTCGCCCAGGCCGCGCAGCAGCCCGGCCGACGCGCCGGGCGTCTGCGTCTGCCGGAGCGATTCGACCAGCAGGATTTCGATCAGCTTGGTCAGCACCAGCTCGCGCCCCGCATACTGCCCGGCGGCCTCCTCGATCAGCAGTTTCACGAGCACCGACAGCCGCTCGACGCCGCGGACATGTACTTGGGCAGGCAGCAGCGAAACCAGCAGGCCGGCATCCTCGCCGTCGAAGAGAAAATAGCCGCCCAGCATGCGCAGGTCGGGTGGGCCGTCCTGCCTGCCATGCCGCACCTCGCCATCGGCTGTCGTGGCAAGATCGGGATCGATGAAGGTCGGAACCGCAGGCTCGAAGCCCGACATGGTGAAGCCCGGCGTTGTCGGCAGCAGAACGAAGTCGCCCGCCTCGAGCGTCAAGGGCGGCTGCCCGTCCAGGGCCAGGCGGCATGAGCCCTCGATGACGATGGCGAAGCTCGGATGGCCGAAATCAGCGTAGCGCACACCCCAGCGCCCGGCGCCGCTGATGCCTTTGGTGAACACCGCGCGGGGCCTGAGCAGCCCTATGACTTCAGAGAGCGGGTCGACCATATCCCGGACTCTTGCAAACAAACTATGGACTGTCAATTATAGATAGTCCTGCCCATCGCGCATACCTTGTCGCCGCAAACCCAGCAACAAGGAAACGATCCCATGCAAACCATATTGATCACCGGCGCTTCCTCGGGCTACGGCCTGGAAACAGCCCGTCACTTCCTGGCCAATGGCTGGAGCGTCATCGCCACCATGCGCAGGCCGCGCGAGGATCTGCTGCCGCGTTCGCCGGCGCTGCGCGTCCTGCCGCTCGACGTGACGGATGAGACCAGCATCGCAACGGCGATCGATGCCGCCGGACCGATCGATGCGCTGGTCAACAATGCCGGCATCGGTATCGCCGGCGCCTTCGAGGCCACGCCGATGGCGCATATCCGCAAAATCTTCGAGACCAACACGTTCGGCGTCATGGCGATGACGCAGGCTGCGATCCCGCAGATGCGCGAGCGCGGCTCGGGCGTCATCGTCAACGTGACATCGAGCGCCACGCTGGCGCCCTTCCCGTTGGCGGCGCCCTACACCGCGAGCAAGCAGGCGATCGAAGGTTTCACCGGCTCACTGGCGCTCGAACTCGCACCTTTCGGCATTCGCGCGAAGCTGGTCGAGCCCGGCTATGGCCCGACGACGCGGTTCTCGCAAAACACGGAAGTCCGCGTCCAGGACCTGATCCCCGAGGCCTATGCCGATTTCGCCAAGGCGATCTTCGGCGATCTGGACGAGCCAGCCATGGCAGCGCCTCTGACCACGCGCGAAATCGACGTCGCCGAAGGCGTGTGGCGTGCCGTCAACGACACGACAGGAACGCTGCGTTTTCCCGCTGGCGCCGATTCGATGGCGCTGGCTGCGGTTTAGCGCGTTCGCAACCAAACGGTTGTTTTCGCGTTTGTTTAAGCCGCGGAAAGCATGTCTCGCGCCATATAGCCGTTGGTTTCGGCGGCAAACCACGCGAAACAGGGAGGAGGCCGCAATGACACGGCCAGCAGTCGAGATAGGCGACAGGGTGGCGCTGGTCGCCACGGTTACCGAGTGTATCAACGACCGCGTGGTGATAAGCCTGCCCAGCAATGATCACAGCTATTGCATGGTGGCCCCCAACGCCAAGGCTGGCGACAAGCTGCGGCTTGAGGGCGAGGTCGTGCATATCGACGAGGATTCAAACCGGATCACGGTGCAGGTGCTTGGGCGCGTCACGGTTGACAGCACCTCCGTCGAGATGGTGGCGAGGCGCCGCGATATGGATCATATCGGTTCCAACGTCCCCGGCCACTCAAGACCCAGGACACCCGCCCACCCGCACGGCAGCAGCCACCGCTGAGGCGGATAATCGGCGTGGAAGCCGTCGAACCTTTGCCGCGGCGCATTTGGCTTCTAGTGTCGCTTGAAATACTGCACTTCCCGCTCGTGTTTTTCGGCTGCCTTGCGAGATTTGAAGGTGCCGAGATTGCGGCGCCTGCCGGTCCTCGGATCGAGCTTGCGCGAATAAAGACGGTATTGGCCTGATTTCAGCTTGCGGATCATGGCGACCTCCCTGCGGCCTGAAAGGCCAACCCGCCGCCGTCGTCCAGGTTCCGGCAGCCGGCATTTGCGAAGCGGCCAGCGTGAACCATTTCACGGACGCAAGCGACACAATGTCGGAATCGACCCCGCAGCGACACAATTAGGTCGAATTATTTGTACTCAAATGACTTCCGCGACGTTATGTCAGGGTCGCGAGCGGCCGGATCGGAGGAGGGTGATATGGCGACGGCGAAGCTTCACGGCGTGGAACTCGTCAGGGGCCGGAAGTGGACGGTGCGCGTCACCGCCTATGGCACGACGCTCACCTTCCCCTTCGAGGCCGAGCAATATGCGCGCTCCTATGCCGATGGCCAGGCCTTCCGCCTCGGCGTCCAGGTGGTCGAGTTGAAGGATTGCGCCTGAGCAACCGAACCGGCGAACCGTCTCAGGCCACGCGCTGAAATACTCCTCCCACGAAAGGCGCTTAACGTCTTTCCTCGAATTGCCTCAGCGGTCACGGACGGCCCTGCGGATCGGCAGGCCGTCGCCCGAGCAGGGCCGAGCAGTCGATCTCGTCGTGGAAAAGCGCGTTCGGATCGAGCACCAGCCACGAAGCATGGGTGCGCAGGTCCCTGAGCCTGGCGTTCTTTTGCTCGCGCGCCAAACGATCGGCTTCAGTAACCGACGCCTGGTACGACCTTTCCACCTTGTGATGGTGAGGGATCCTCGACATCGGCGGAAAACGCGCTTACTCGGCTTTTCGTTCCGTCGACATTGGACGATCACACGCACCTCGCCCGATGTCTTCGTGCTCCGCGTCTTCACTGCTCCGCTGACGGGCACCAGAGAACACTTCTCATCGTGATGCCCGGGTATCGGCCAGGGCTGCCGGCAGCGCGTGTTCCTTCGGCGCCAGATGACGAACGAGCATGGCCTGGGATCAGCAGCGAGGTAGGTAGCCCGGCTTGCCTTTGGCGGTAAAAGAGCAAGGCCCTTTGACAGGCAAGCCGGGCTAAGGCCGGCTATTGGGTTTCCTTGGGGGGAGCCGGCGTGAGGACAGAGTGTCCGTTTCCGGTTGCGCCCGCAATTGTGGCTGAGGTCCTATGCGGCGGCGCAATGGTCCCAGCGATCGGAACATGATCGCAGGATACGGACCAGCCGTAAGGCGGCATAATGCCCGATCGGCTGGACAGGGCTTCGGTTTCAGGTGATTCGAACCGAAATCGCCTTTCGAGCGCTCCAGGCCACTCAAGCCCGCGCGAGGCGGCTGCGTTTTTTCAGCGTTTTTTGCACAAAAAGCTCAGCGTGCTCGGCCCATTGCGCTTCGGCGACGTCGTTCTCGCGGACGAACTGCCTGAAAGCTTCCCGCAATGCCTCGAGCTCAAAAATCGACAGCCGCTGGTTTCTTTTAAGTTTCTTTACGCCGGCGTCCATACTGCGTTGCCAAGAACAGCAAGGTGAGACGCGTAGCATAAGCGCGTGGTGTTTGGCTCATCAAGAGCTTGGCCCTGACTTCTTTTGGGGGCAATTCCGTTGCGACACCAGTGTCTTAGCGATCAGCATCGACAGGCCTGGGCGGCTCTTTCCACGAAACGCGCCTCCATCGCTATATATTGGCGCTTACAACGATCGACCAAAAGAAGCTTATGACCAAGGGCCGATTGGTCACGGCGCTGTATATGCCGCGATATGTCATTTGCTATAGACCCGAGGCTCGATTGGTGGTTTGTGTGGCGTTGTAGGTAAGGAATGACCTGCAGTTCAGGTGGCAACCGGCCCGCGTGCTCTCCTTCAAAAGGGGCGGCGCGGGTTTTTGCCATCCGGCGGTGAAGCATTCTTCCCGCCTGCGAATCGGAACCGAGCGTCGGCTAGCGTTCTTCATTAACCTTCCCTAGGGGCACGGACCAAGGTCGGTGTCGCAATTGCCTCCCCTGGCTTATACTCTGCCGGACGGGTGGGTGAACGGTGCCGATGTTCGGGCGGTATTTGAAGCAACTTGCGCTGGTCTGGAGCGGGCTCTCGCTGGCCTGGCAGTTCGTGATCGCTGGCGGCATCGGCCTTTTGGCCGTCATGCTCGTGGTCGGGCTTTGGGTGACCTCGCAGATTCGCGACGGCGTCATGCATAATTCGGCCGTCTCCACGGCGCTCTATGTCGACAGCGTGATCGCGCCACTGCTGCCCGACATGCGCAAGAGCCAGGAACTCGACGACTCCGTCAAGCGCGCGCTTGACGAGACGCTCGGCCAGGGCGCGCTCGGCAAGCGATTGCTGTCGTTCAAGCTGTGGCGGCCGGACGGTGCGATCCTATACGCCAAGGATTCCCGTCAGATCGGCCGGCAGTTCAGGCTCAACCACAACCTCAAATCCGCTTTCGCCGGCAATGTCGTGGCCGAATACAACGATCTCGACGACGACATCGCGGCGGGCGAAGAGGAAGGCTTCAACGTGCCAGTGCTGGAAATCTACAATCCGGTGCGCGAGCCCTGGTCGGGCGAAGTTGTCGCGGTCTCGGAATTCTATGAAACGGCCGACGAGTTCAAGGACTCGCTTACCTCGGCGCTGTGGTGGACATGGCTGGTGGTGGCCGGCGCCACGGCAGCAGCCCTTGCGCTGCTTTCGGGCATCGTCTTCCGTGGCAGCCGCACCATCGTCACGCAGCAGGCGGCACTCGAGGCCAAGGTCTCCGAATTGCAGGCGGCTTTGGCTCAGAACTCGTCGCTGCGGCAGCGCGTCCAGCGCGCCTCGCGGCGCGCCACCGCCATCAACGAACGGTATCTGCGGCGCATTGGGGCCGACTTGCATGACGGGCCGGCACAACTGGTGGCGCTCGCCGCGCTCAGGATGGACAGCCCCGTGCTGGTCGATCCAGGCACATCGAGCATGCTGCGCGAAGCCGAGATCGCCGGCATTCACAAGACGCTGGGCGAAGCGATGCGCGAGATACGCGGCATCTGCAACGGCCTGGTGCTGCCGCAGATCGAAACCCAGGCAGTCGCCGACATCTTGCGGCTGGCAGTGGCCGAGCATGAACGGCGCACGAGCACCAATGTGCTGCTGACGCTGCCCGAGCGCTTGCCGGAACTCGGTACCTCGGAAAAGATCAGCATCTACCGCTTCGTGCAGGAAGGCCTGAACAATGCCTACCGCCATGGCAAGGGCAAGGGCCAGCATGTCAGAGCCACGACAAAAAGCGGTAAGCTGCTGGTCGAGGTTCTGGACGCCGGCCCCGGCTTCGATCCGGGCCGGAGCGAAGGGCTTGGGCTTGCCGGCCTCAGGGAACGTATCGAAAGCATAGGCGGGCAGTTCGAAACGCTGACCGGTCCGGGAGGAACCAGACTGGTAATCACCTTGTCTGTCGAGGAGCAACCGTGAACACACCCATCCGCGTCGCCATAGTCGACGATCATCCGCTGTTTCGCGAAGGCGTGGCGCGCAGCCTCAGTGAAATAGGCGGCTTCGAACTTATCGGCGAAGGCGCCAGCGCCGAGGACGCCGGAAGGCTGGTGCGCGCCAGCACCCCCGATATTCTTCTGCTCGACATCAGCATGCCGGGCGGCGGCCTGAACGCGCTCGCCGGTATCCTGTCGGTTGTGCCCGACCAGAAGGTCGTCATGCTGACGGTTTCGGAGACCAATGCCGACGTCGCCCAGGCGCTGAAGGCAGGCGCGCGCGGCTATGTGCTGAAGGGCGTCGGCTCCAAGGCGCTGGCCGAAATCCTGCGCGATGTCGCCAACGGCCAGAGCTATGTATCGCCGAGCCTTTCGGCCAGGCTGCTTTCCGACCTTCTGCAGCCGAGCGGCAGCAAGCCCGATCCACTCAGCCAACTCACCGGCCGAGAAGCCGAGATTCTGAAACTGGTGGCCGAAGGGCTGAGCAACAAGGAGGTCGCCGCCCGGCTGTCACTGCAGGAAAAGACGGTCAAGCATCACATGACCAGGGTGCTGGCCAAGCTCAACGTGCGCAACCGGACGGAAGCGGCGCTGCTGATGCACGAGGCGAGGGAAAAGAACTGAACTGGGGAACTGGGGAACTGGGGAACTGGGGAACTGAGGAATTGAGGCGGACAGGGAGCGCTGCATCCTTTTCTCCAGTTCTCCGGTTCTCCAGTTCTCCAGTTCTTCAGTTCTTCAGTTCCCCAATTCCCCAATTCCCCTCCCCAAACGCAATCACCCCCGCCTCTCGAGGCGGGGGTGACACGCGGGGGCGCGGGAAAAAGGGGGTAGCTCTTCCAGGCCCTCACAGACTCAGCAGACGATTCAAATCCTCCTCCGTCGCCTGCCGCTCGATTATGGTGCGGCCTTGCGCATCCATCATCTGGAAGCGGCCGTTCTCAACCTGCTCCTTCATGCCGTTGCGATGCAGGACGGTGATCTTTTTGCCGTCGACCGAGAGCGTGTCGCCGGCCGCGTTGGTGTAGCTGTTCTTACCGCCGGGATTGGTGTTGCCCTTGCCGCTGTTGTTGCCCGGGCCGGCATTGGGGTTGTTGCCGCCGGCATTGCTGTTTCCCGAGTTGCCGCCGGCGTTGCTGTTGCCGGAATTGCCGCCGGCGTTGTTTCCGCCGTTGCCATTGCCATTGCCGTTGCCGTTGCCGCCATTGCCATTGCCGCCGGCATAGGCGACGGACGTGAGCCTGGTCACGCTGTCAGGCGCCAGCAGACAGGGCGCGGTGACAAGCGCCAGCACGGCAGCGGCGCGCAGCGTCAGGTTGGCAAGCCTTGTGCGGGCGGGTTGGCTCATCCTGTCCTTTTCGTGCCGGCTCCATCTCGGCATGGGCCAAAGCTCCGCTAAAGGGCATCGGCCTGAAGGAAACCGGATAGGTTAACAGAACAAGGATCACACTCAGGCGTCGCGGTGAAAGCGGCCCACGACCCATGCCCTGCCCGGTCGGACCATTTTTGCCGCCATGGCTGACCAATGTCGGAACCGGCAGCCACGGCCGAAGCTCAAAAAATTACCCCCGCACGAAGGCGGGGGTAAGGTGAGTAGCAAAGTTCTACCGCAAGACGATCAGGACCGTAGAGACGAGGCAAAAGGTGGCAACCTGATTTTGCAGCGCTGACCTTCAGTCCCTTTAAGATCTAATCCGGATAAAACCTCGCTATCACAAACTCTGTTTTACAAACTTTTCAGGCGATTGAGATCGGCCATGGTAGCCTTGCGGTCGATGATGGTGCGTCCGTACTTGTCTTCCATCCTGAACCGGCCGTTCTCGATCTTCTCCTTCATTCCGTTGCGGTGCGTGACCTGGATGCCCTTGCCGCTAACCTCGACCTTGTCGCCGGTTGCAGGGTTCACATGATCGTCGACATCGGCGGTGCTTGCCGTGCTGGCGCTTGTGCTCGTCCCTGTGCCGCTTGTGCTGCTGTTCCCGCTACTGCTGCTGTTCCCGCTGCTGCTGCTATTCCCGCTGCTGCTGCTATTCCCGCTGCTGTTGCCGTTACCGTTGTTGCCGCCGCTGTTTCCGTTCCCGTTGCCGTTGTTGCCGCCGCTATTACCGTTGCCGTTGCCGTTGTTGCCGCCGCCGTTGCCGTTACCGTTCCCGCCATTGCCGTTACCGTTGCCGCCTTTGCCGGCATAGGCTTTGGCAATCAGGGGACCGTCGATGGAGAGATTGAAAGGCGCGACAACAAGCGCAATCACAGTCAGCGCCGGCACGATTAGCCTGCAGCTCCTGCGCGAGGCGCACATCCCATTCTCCCCATGCCAGTCATTCAGCCCGTCGGCCGAACTACCCCACCGGCAAAGTCGCATCATAAGCATCCCCAATCATCTCCCCATAAGGAAGTGGCCCACGACCCCTGTCTTGTCCACTCGGACCTATTACCGCAATCTGATCAGACCTAAGTCCTACCTCAACCACTGGATGTAGTCTGACATTTTCGCCACAGAGCGGTTTTGTTCAAGTTCGGCAAGCCTTTAGGTGAGCGACGCGTCCCCGTAGACGCGCCGGGCCGACAGAGCGTTCAGGCAGGCGACGGCACCGCCCGCCGCGCCGTGACGGCGGCGCCGAAAGCAGCGGCGATGACCGCAGCGATGCCGACGGCTTGCAGCATGGTGAGCTTCTCATGCAGGAAGAGAAAGCCAGTCAGCGCCGCGCCGGCCGGCTCCAGGCACACGATCATGCCGTAGACCTTGGCCGGCATCCGGGCCAGCACCATCATCTCCAGCCAGAAGGGCAGCGCGCTGGAGAACAGGCCGACGACCACCGCGGCCGCCATGATATGCGGATCGGTAAGATGGGGCGCCGCCGCCGAAAAGCCGAAGGGCAGCGCGACCAGCGCGGCGATCGCCATGCCATAGGCCGAGGTGCGCGCGCCGAGCTCGGCGCCGGCCTTCTGGGCAAAGATGATGTAAAGCCCCCAGCAGGCCCCGGCGGCCAGCGCCAAAAGCACGCCGAACGGATCGAGGCCGAGGCTGACATCGGCAAAGGGAGAGAGCAATACGATGCCGGCGACCGCGAAAGCCACCCAGACCAGATCGAGCCGGCGGCGCGAGCCCAACATGGCGACGAACAGCGGGCCGGTGAATTCGAGCGCCACGCAGATGCCGAGCGGAATGCGCTCGAGCGCGGCGTAGAACAGAAGGTTCATCACCGAGACGGTGACGCCATAGGCGACAAGCCACGGCAAGGTTCTGCGCGACGGCAGCACTTTCCAGGGCCTCAGCACCGCCGCCAGCATCAGCGCGCCGATCAAGAGCCTGAGCATGGTGGTGCCTTGCGAGCCCAGCACCGGAAACAACCCTTTGGCGAAGGCAGCCCCTACCTGCACCGACAGGATGGCGCCGAGCAGCCCGAGCACCGGGAGCGCGCCCATGTGAGCATCCGGCTTGGCGGTTTGCGTCGTGGACAATCCTGGCTCCATCCCTACGCGGATGCAGATAGGGCGCCGCGCTCACGCTGTCGTGAGGCAGCTGCGGGTGGAGGGCTGGGACAAGGGGGAGCAGCGGCGCATTGGCCTCATCATTCTAGGGCGGAGCAAGGAGCGAAGCGACGCGCGCAGACCCTAGAATCCATTCCGTGACGCTAAGGCGTTGCAACGGTTACAGAATTCTGCACGGCCGAACTCCATGGCAAAGGTCACGGAATGGATCCTCGGGTCAAGCCCGAGGATGACGAAGCGTCTGGGATGCAGGCCCCTCCCCGATCCGCTTTGCGGATCGGCCCTCCCCACAAGAGGGAGGGTAAACTCACCCAGCCATGGCGAGCGGCGCGGCGCTCTTGTTGGGGATCTGGATATCGATCTCCAGCGTCGACATGGTGGCGCCGCGGTCCATCGAGACCTGAAGATAATCCTGGTCGATCTGCACGTGCTTGGCGATGACCGCCATGATCTCCTCGCGCAGGATGGAGACGAGATCGGGCTGGCCGCGGCTCTGGCGCTCATAAGCGAGCAGCAGCTGCAGCCGCTCGCGCGCCACCGGCGCGCTGGTGCGCCGTTTGAAGAGGTCGAGGATGCTCATGCGGCCCTCCTTCCGAGAAGCCGGTCGAGAAAGCCCTTGCGTTCGAAGGGGACGACCACCGGCAGGTCCTCGCCTTCAAGGCGTCTTGCCGCTTCAAGATAGGCCTTGGCGGCACCGTTAAGCGGTTCGGAGAGCGTGACGGGCGAGCCGAGATTCGAGGCCCTCAGCACATCCTGGCTTTCCGGGATGATGCCGAGCAGCGGCGTCGACAGTATCTCCAGCACGTCGTCGATGGAGAGCATCTCGCCGCGCGAAGCGCGCGCTGCGTCATAACGCGTGACCAGCACGTGTTTTTGGACCAACTCGCCCTGCTCGGCCTTCATGGTGCGGGCGTCGAGCAGGCCGATGATGCGGTCGGAGTCGCGCACCGACGACACTTCCGGGTTGGTGACGATGACCGCTTCGTCGGCGAAGCGCATGGCGAGCTGGGCGCCGCGCTCGATGCCGGCCGGGCTGTCGCAGAAGACATAGTCGAACACCGAGCGCAGCCTGGCGATGACTTCGGCCACACCCTCCTCGGTCAGCGCGTCCTTGTCGCGCGTCTGCGAGGCAGGCAAGAGATAGAGCGTCTCCAGCCGCTTGTCGCGGATCAGCGCCTGCGAGAGCTTCGCCGAACCCTGGATGACGTTGACGAGGTCGAACACCACGCGGCGCTCGGCGCCCATGATGAGGTCGAGGTTCCTCAGACCGACGTCGAAATCGACCAGCGCTACCTTCTTGCCGGTCTTGGCCACGGCGGCGCCTAGCGCGGCCGTCGAGGTCGTCTTGCCGACGCCTCCCTTGCCCGAAGTGACCACGACTACCTTGCCCATTATCCAGCCTCCATTGGCGATTCTTATCTTGGGTCCGGCCATCTGGGTTACGGCCGACTCTTAACTAGTTTTGCACGCGAAACCGGTCCGAAGCTTGCGCCGCCGGATCAGCCCAGCGGCACCACGCACAGCGCATCATTGTCGAGGAATGCCTGCACCGCCTTGCCGCGCGACACGCCCTCCATCTCTTCGGCCGTCGTGTACCAGCCGTCGACGGCGAGCAGCTCGGCCTCGTTCTTGCGGCAGAAGATGCGCGCCGAAATATTGCCTTCCGAGCCGGCGATGGCGCGGCCGCGCAGCGTGCCATAGACATGGATCGAGCCGCCGGCGACGATCTCGGAGCCGGACGCGACCGAGCCGAGCACGATGACGTCGCCATGCGGATGGAACACCGACTGTCCGGAGCGGATCGGCGCCTTGATCATCAGCGTGCCGGCGGCGGGCGATATTTCCCCGGCGCCCTGCCCCGCATTCGCCGACTTGGATTTGGTAGATTCGGTCTGCGCCGGCTCGATCCGGACCGCTTCGAGCCTTGCCAGTTCCGGGTCGATCGGCTCATCGCCGGACATATCGGCCTCTAGCGCTTCGGCCGGCGCTTCGTGGACGACAACCTCAGCCTTGACCACCTCTGCGGCCACTTGGGCCCGCTCCCCGGCGGCGGCTTCCAGTTCCTCGGCGCGCGCCTTGCGTCCGGCACGGCCCAGCAACCCTTCGGCGGTCGCCTCCTTGGCACCCGACAGCAGCGGCGGCAGGTCCGGCCCGAGCTCCGCGCCTTCGAGCTCGATGGCATAGACGCGAATACCGCGCGACCAAAGCACGCCGACCAGTGCGCCGATCTCCTCCGGTCCCGGTTGCAGGAGGTTCAGATCCAGCACCACCGGGCGCCCGGCAAAATAGCCCGGCGAGTTGCCGATCCAGCGATCCAGCCCCTCCAGCCAGTCGGCGATGGGGGCCTCCGGCGTCAGCGTGAAAGCGACGAAAGAGCGGGCGCGAAAGCGGATGGATTTGTTGTGCAAAGGGGCGGCGAAGGTCACGTCGAAGCGAATCCTTACTCAATGGTTAAAGGGTGGAGTCGCAATGGTTAACAAAAGGTTAATTTTGAGGTTTTGGGCCGTTAAGAGATGACGCGGCTAAGTTCTGTGGCGGCGCGGTCACAGGGGGCCGGCGGGCGTTGCGATCCCGACCGAGAACGATCCCGGACGGCCTAAGCATGTGAAATTGCTAATATACCGGGACGGTCAACACCGGCACCCTGCGGCATGGTTAATTCCTCCAGCGCAAGGAGACGGAGCATGCGTATCGATCAGGCAGGTGGCAACAGCAGCAAGCGGGCGGTCATTCGGTGGACAAGCAAGGCAGGCGCGGCAATCGGCGCACTGCTGCTGCTCGGCGGCTGCATGAGCATGGGGGCCAGAGACCAAACGAGCAGCATCGCATACCGGGCGAGCAGCGTGGACCAGTGGCTGGCGACGGCCGACGCCGACGTGGTCGTCAACCAGATGGCGGCGAAAGGCATGATCCCGGCAACCATCGACTGCCGCTTCGCCGACACCACCCCCGGACAGGTGGCCTATGTCTCGAAATTCACCTGGAAACGCGCCCCGGCAAACGCGCGCTACCACTGGGAGGTCGGCGATCCCACCTATCTCGCGAGCAAGGAAGTGCGGGCGAACCGGGTGGGGTTGAAGCGGGTTGCCGCGAAGGTCGTGCGGGATCCGGCGAGCGGGCAGACGGTGGGGTGCTCGGTTTGGGTGGGTTGAGGGTGGTGTGGACAGCCGTGGGCGGCGCGGTGTTGCCGGGTGCCAATCTCTTTTTCGGCTAAGGCGTGGCTCAAACCCGCCACCGCCTCTATAGATTGGCTCCCTTGTGCCACGAGCCATCCCATGCCCCTCCTCCCATCCCTCCGCACCCTCCTCCCCAACACCCCCATCTGGGACGCCGGCGAGCTCGCCTCGCGCGATCCCGGCTTCGATGCCCGCAATTTCGGCGCCTCGGCGCTGGTGCGCCCCGCCGACACCGCGAGCGTCTCGACGCTGGTGACGTTCTGCGCGGAGCGCGGCATCGCGCTTGTCCCTCAGGGTGGGCGCACGGGGCTGGCGGGCGGGGCGGCGACTTCCCCCGGGCAGATCATTTGCGACCTCGGCGGGCTCGCCAAGATCGAGGAGATCGATCCGTTCGCGCGGGTGGCGATCGTCCAGGCCGGCGTGACGCTGGGCGCGCTGCAGGAGGCTTGCGCCCTGCATGGGCTCGACCCGGGCATCGACCTTGCGGCGCGCGGCAGCGCCACCATCGGCGGCATGGTTTCCACCAATGCCGGCGGCATCATGGCGTTTCGCAACGGCACGATGCGCCAGCGCGTGCTCGGCCTTGAAGCCGTGCTGCCGGACGGGCGCGTCTTTTCCGACCTCACCCGGGTGCTGAAGACCAGCGCCGGCTATGATCTGAAGCACCTGTTCATCGGCGCGGAAGGCACGCTCGGCATCGTCACCCGCCTGGCGCTCAGGCTCGATCCGGTGGCCGGGGCCAGCGCCACCGCGCTGGTCGGCGTGCCGGATGCGGCAAGCGCCCAGCGCATCGTGCGGCATTTCCTCGGCCAGACCTCCACGCGGCTTGCCGCCGCCGAGATCCTGTGGCGCAATTTCGCTTCGCTGATGCAGCGCGGGCTTGGCTACGCGCCCGGGCAATTGCCGCTCGACGCGCCCTGCCTTTTGCTGCTCGGCCTCGGCGCTGACACGATGGAAGCGGCGCGGGCAGCGCTCGAAGATGGGCTGGCGGCGATCTGGGAAGAGGCCGGCGTCATCGACGGGCTGGTCGCGAGTTCGGAGGCTCAAGCCGCCGCGCTTTGGCGGTTGCGCGAGGAGACCGAGCAGATCGAGCGCGCGCATCCCATGGCGCCCTCGTTTGATGTCTCGGTGCCCGGCGGCGGGCTGGACGCCTATGTGGCGCGCATCGAGGCCGGGCTGAAGACACTCGACGCCACCTATGCGCCTTATGTCTACGGCCATCTCGCCGACGGCAATCTGCACATCTCGATCAATTGCGCCGGGCCGGTGCCACACGATCGGCACGAAGCCATCGAGGACGTGCTTTACGACGGGCTGCGTGAAGCCGGCGGCTCATTCTCGGCCGAGCATGGCGTCGGGCTCGAAAAGCGCGAGGCGTATGAGCGGCATGCCGATCCAGTGAAACGGGATTTGGCGCGGATGATCAAGGGGTTGATCGATCCGGGTAATGTGATGAATCCGGGGAAGGTGGTGAAGATGTGAGGCGGCGCTTTCGATGCCGAGGAACTGCGCTGGGTTCAGGCCGCCAGTTGCACGTCCCGCGCCGCGGCGATCATCACGCCAGCGAGCAGGCCATAGGCTGCGGCCCAGGCCTCCCGCACATCCGGCGTAAAAGCCTCGCCGAGGCCCGCCTCGAGCGTTTCGATCAAGGCCTGGCCGACGATGGCGTAGTGATGTTCCTCGACGCCATAGCCGACATGGCGCCGGGCGAGATCCTGGACGGTTGGCAGGATGGTTTCGGCGCGTGACAGCCCGTGCACGACGAAGCCCAGCGCCGCCATCAGCTTGGCGCCCTGCTTCTTCATGTCGGTCTCGCGAAACAGCGCCCTGAGGCTGCCGTCGATGGCGAACAGTTTTTCGTAGAACAAGGCCGCAGCCGCATCCTTGATCGGGACGACCTCGCGAAAACTATTCTGCACAAGCTCGATCTGGTCGGGTGTCATCGACGCGCTCCTGGATTTGGATCTGCACGACCATCCGACCTGAGCGTTTCGCGGGCATGGCGGTTGTAGGCAAGGTGTGTTTCAGGCTGGTCTCGGTTGGGTATCAGGTTGTGGAAGGGCGACGACAACCGCATATGCATGGCGCGAAGGAAGAAGACGCTGCTACAGCCTGGTTCCAGTTCCTCACGAAATGGAGGAACCGCCCGCCATCAACCTCTTCGCCGCCTCTGCCGCCGCCTTGCAATAATTCTGATCGCCATGGATCAGGATCATCACCATGGCGCCTTCGATCAACAGCGCAAGCTCGCGCGCCCGCGCTTTCGGCGCCGGGATGTTGGCTTGCGCGAGCAGCGCCTCCAACTGCGCTTCCATCAGCGCCTTGTGCTGGCGGGCGATCGTGCGCGCGGGATGGCCGGAGAGGTCGGCCAGCTCGATCGCCAGCCGGGTGAAGCCGGAGCCGGCCCAACGCGGCTTGGACGACCATTTGACCAGGCCTTCGAACAATTTGTCGACCAGCGCGTCGGCGCCGCCCGACAGGTCGATGCCGTAGCTCTGGAAGTCGGCGAAGGTGCGCTCGTGCTGCGAGGCAAGCACCGCGGTCAAAAGCGCGTCCTTGCTGTCGAAGTGGTAATAGAGCGTGCGCTTGGTGACGCCGGCGGCGTCCGCGATCTCCTCCATGCCGACGCGAAAGAAGCCGCGGCGGCGGAACAGCTTGTACGCCGCCTGCAAGATCACGGGCCTGGTCGCGTCGGATGCTCTGGGCATGGGCGCCGCCGGTCGGAAAGTATACTCGCAAGTGAATTTACATCAGCGCAGGCGAGGCATTCAATGACCCCGGCAATCGCCAATATTCGTAGGGAGGACGACGATGGAACGAGTGGTCCCCACAGCGTTCAGTGTCCCGACAGGCATTGCGACCTTGCCCGACGAAATCAGGGCAGCGCCGGCGACGCCCAAGCTGATGACCGATATGACCTGCATCGAGGATCTGCGCCAGGCGGCGCGGCGGCGCGTGCCGCGCGTCTTCAACGACTATCTCGAAGCCGGCTCCTATGCCGAGCAGACGCTGCGCGCCAATCGCGCCGACCTCGAGCGCATTGCGCTGAAGCAGCGCGTGCTGGTCGATGTCTCGCAGCGCGACACGGCAACCACGATCCTCGGCGAAAAGGTGTCGCTGCCGGTGGCGCTGGCGCCAATCGGCCTCGGCGGCATGCAATGGGCCGATGGCGAGATCCTCGCCTGCCGGGCCGCCAAGGCCGCCGGCATTCCCTACACGATGAGCACGATGTCGATCTGCTCGATGGAGGACGTGGCTGAAGCCGTCGGCTATCCGTTCTGGTTCCAGCTCTATGTGATGAAGGACAGAGGGTTCGTGCGCGCGCTCATCGAGCGGGCCATCGCCGCCCGTTGCGGCGCGCTGGTGCTGACCGTCGACCTGCAGGTTCTGGGGCAACGCCACGCCGATGTCAGGAACGGGCTTTCGGTACCGCCGGCGCTGAAACTCGGCACGATCCTCGACATTGCCAGCCATCCCGGTTGGGCTGCCAGGATGGCCACGGCAAAGAGCTGGACTTTCGGCAACCTCGCCGGCCATCTCAAAGGTGAAGACAACGTCAAGGCGGTGGCCGAGTGGGTGTCGCACCAGTTCGACCCGGCGCTCAACTGGAGCGACGTCGACTGGATCAGGAGCCTGTGGCCGGGCAAGCTGATCATAAAGGGCATCCTGAACGTCGACGATGCGCGCAACGCCGCCGGGACAGGCGCCGACGCCATCGTGGTCTCCAACCATGGCGGCCGGCAGCTCGACGGCGCGCCCTCGACCATCTCGATGCTGCCCGGGATCGCCGAGGCGGTCGGCTCCGAAATCGAGGTGCTGTTCGACGGCGGCGTGCGCTCGGGCCAGGATGTGATGCGGGCGCTGGCCTTGGGCGCCCGCGCCTGCCTGGTCGGACGCGCCTATGTGTACGGGCTCGGCGCCGGTGGCGAAGCCGGCGTGGCGACGGCCATCGAGATCCTGCGCAAGGAACTGTCGGTCACCATGGCGCTGACGGGGACGAGAAGCATCGCGGAGATCGATGGACGGGTGCTGAATTAGCGTGGCGGCAATGCCTTCTCCCCGTTCACGGCGAGAAAGCTCCCGGAAGGCGGGACGGCGACTGCGGCGATTGGCCTAACCAACCACCTCTCGATACTCCCGCACCTCCCCGTCCTGCCCGCGAATACTCCAGACCTCCCCGTCGCGCCCCTCGATATGGCTTGCGTTGAGCGGCACCTTGCCGCCACCGTCGGGGAGATCGATCACATAGGTCGGGTTACAGATACCGGAGAGGCGGCGGCGCAACTCGGCGACCAACGCCTGCCCTTCGGCAATCGTGGTGCGGCGGTGCGCCATGCCGCGCGCCAGGTCGCCATGGTGCAGGTAATAGGGTTTGGCGCCGAGACGATACATCAGCTCGCGGCAGAGCTCTTCCAGCACCTCGACGCGGTCGTTGACGCCCTTCAACAGGACGCTCTGGTTGAGCAGCACGAAGCCGGCCTGGCGCATCGTTCGGCAGGCCGTTTCGGCCGTTTCCGTCAGCTCACGCGGGTGGTTGAAGTGGGTGACGACCGTCACCATCAGCCGGCCCTGCAGCGCCGCGACCAGGCCTTCGGTGATGCGCGAGGGCAGCGCCACCGGCACGCGGGTGTGGATGCGCAGGAGCCTGAGATGCGGGATGGTTTCGAGGCGGGCGCGGATTTCGGCGAGTGCCTTGTCGGGCAGCGACAGCGGATCGCCGCCGGTCAGGATCACTTCGCGGATTTCCGGGTGCTCGGCGATATAGGCCAGCGCCGGCTCCAGGGCTTCGCGCGTATAGCCGCGGCCGATCGATGTCAGCGACTCCTTCCGGAAGCAGAAGCGGCAATAGACGGCGCATTGATAGGTGGGAAACAGAAGCACCCGGTCGGCATGACGGTGCGTCAGCCGCGGCACGGGGCTGAAGGCGTGGTCGCCAATCGGGTCGTCGAGCTCGCCCTCGGTGGCGACCAGCTCGTCGGGCGACGGGATGACCTGGGCGCGGATCGGATCGTCGGGGTCGCTCCAGTCGATCAGGTCGAGATAGGGTTTCGGCACGCGCACCTTGTGGGCGGCAGCAGCTTCCTGCGCGGCTTCGCGCTCGGCGGGCGAGAGCGGAAGGGAAGCCAGGTCGCGGACATGGCGCACGCCGGCGCGGACATCGTCCTGCCAGATAGCGTCGGGGCTGGTGACTGGATGCTTGAGGTCTGTGGTCATTGGAGGCTCGACGATGTTTGCGCCGGGGTATCGGCCGAACGAGCGGCGGGGTCAACCGTTGGCCGCGCAGACAGGCGAAAGTCGCGCTTCCGCGCGCACCGACGCTTCGAGTGGTTGTTTTAGCGGAATGGCATTATTGTGCATCGTCAGTAGCTTCAGCGGATACAGATGGATTTCAGCGCAGGCCATGGCTATCTCCTCATCGGCGGCCTCATCCTGGTCGGCGCCGGGCTGCTGATCATTTCGCTGATCGTCAATCTGCGCGTGGCGCACAGCGTGCGTGACGACGTGCGCCACCGCGAAAAGCTCCTTGAGTACTACCGCAACATCTTTTCGCAGCTCGGCGTCATCCTGATCGGCATCGGCGTGTCGCTGTTCATCTTCTTCTTCCAGCAGAACTACCAGGACCAGCGCCGACGCGAGACAGAGCTGCAGCAGGTGCTATCCAAGCTGGCGGCACGCCTGGCCCGCGGCGCGCCGGTGATCGAGACGCTTAGCGAGTTCGACGAGGTGCTGGACGAAGGCGGCGGCTATGTCGACCCCGAGCTCGGCGGCAAGAACACCGCGGTCAGCGCGCAGGGCGCGGCGCTCGGCAAGCAGGCCGCCAAGATCCTGCTGGTCGAGCGCGACGTCGATCTGCGCGACTTCGACATCCTCAACCTGTCGCGTGATTTCGAAACGACCTTCGTCGTCAACGAGCTCGATCCGGCGCTCTGGTTCAACATCGTGCGCGACGAGAGCGAGATCAAATACGCCACCACCCAGCTCGCGCTGGACTACAAGGATCTGCAGGATTCGATCGGCGGCGAGCCTGCCGAGGTTGCGGTCGCCAATCCCGAGAAGGCGCAGAAAATCAAGAAGGAGGTGCTCGACATCTTCTATGACGCCGACCTGTTACGACAGCGCAGCCGGCGCTTCCTTGCCCGCGCCTGCTGGCTGTTCAGCAAGGGCAAGGGCTTCGTCACCGCCGCCCCCGCCGCCGAGATCGAGCCGGATACGCGATCGCAGCAGGAATGGATCGACCGCGCCAGACCGCTGCTGACGCAGACGAAGTCCGGCAGCGGCGACTGCTTCAGGCTGCTGCACTACGGCCAGGCGCCCGGTGGCAGTTAATCCCCTACCCGCTGCAGGGTGCCCAGATGATTGTCATCGAGGAAGCCGATCGTCATCGCTTGCGCCTTGCCGTCGGGGTCGACGACGAAGCTGACGCCTGTCGGCCGGTCCGGCGTCTCGGCGTCGGGATTGGTCAGGAACAGGTCGCCGTCGTAATGCCTCAGCGGATAGGACCGGGCGCCTGACGGCCCGACCTTGAGCATGAGGCCGTCTCCCGCGCCCGACACGACGGCGCCGCCGATGAAGTCGTTGGTGTAGCGGCCGGCATAAGCGCTGGCCGGTCGAGCCGATCTCGCCGGCGACGGCGGCTTGGCATAGGCGGCCTTGGCCGCCTCGACCACCGGGCCGAACATGCCGTTGTAGATCGCGTCCCAGGCCTTGACCCAGTCCTTGCCTACCGAACCGTCGAAGACGAGGTCGGCGAAGCTGTCGGACAGCCCCTCCGGCACGCCGGTCGGGAAGGCGTTGGTGAGGACGACGATGCCGAGCTTCTCCTTCGGGAACAGCGTCACCACCGTGCGCGCGCCGACGCTGAAGGCCCCGGCATGGCCCCAGCTCAAGCCGTGACGGCCGAATTCGACGTTCCAGCCGAGGCCGTAGAAGGACTCGCCGCCGGAGACGGGGTTCTTGCCACGTGTCATCAGCGGCACATGCGTCTGGTCGAGCGCATCGGCGGCAATCAGCGTCTTGCCGGCGTAGACGCCGTTGCCGAGCACAAGGCGCATCCATTGAGACAGATCGCGCGCAGTGGAACTGACGCCGCCGGCCGGCGCCTGCGCATCCGGATCGCGCTTGATCTCCGCGGCCCAGGCGCCGTCGACCCTGACATGGAGCGCGGCACGGTTCGCGTGCTTGACGAAGTCCGCCAGACGCGAGCTGGTCGAGATCATGCCGAGCGGGCGATAGAGTTTTTCCTCGGCAACATCCTCCCACGGCTTGCCGGTCGGCATCGCAGCGGCGACGGCGCCCTCGGTCAGGCCGAAATTCGAGTAGGAATAGCCGGCGCGGAAGCTCGACGAAGGCGGCACGAAGCGCAGCCGGTGCAGGATTGTGGCGCGGTCGTAGCCGATGTCCTCGAGATCGTCGCCCGCGGTGCCCGGCAGACCGCTGCGATGCGCAAACAGGTCGCGGATGGTGAGTTGGCTGGTCGGATAGGGATCGGCCAACCGGAAGGCAGGGTCGAGGTCGGCGATCCTGGAATCCCAGGACACGATACCTTCGCCGACCAGCGCCGCCACGACGGTTGCCGAGACCGGCTTGGACAGCGAGGCAATCTGGAACACCGTGTCGGCGTCGACGGTCTCCGGCTTGCCGGCCTCGCGAAGCCCGAAACCCTTGAGATAGATCACCTTGTCGTCATGCACGACGGCGATGGCGAGACCCGGCACGCCGCCGTCCGCGACGATGGCCTTGGCGAGCGCCTCGAGCTCGGGCAAGGCGGCAGCGACGCGCTCGGGCGTGACGGGATCGGCCTGGGCCGCATGCGGCCACAGCGCCAGCAGGGCGACGAAGGCGGCAATCGTCAAATGACAGAGATTCCGATCAAGCCGCATCACGCGCCTCCTCCCTTCCCTGCATTCACCCCACGATTGTACAGGCCGGCGCTTTAGCGGCCAAGCCTTTGCCAGAGAGCCTCACCTCTCGAACTTGCGGATCGCCTCCGCGGTGACCGGCGTGAAGAAATTGACCAGGTTGCCGTCCGGGTCGCGGAACAGCAGAGAGCGATTGCCCCACGGCATGGTCGTCGGTCTCTGGACCACCGCCTCGTCCAGACTTTCGGCGAGCCGTCGGTATTCCGCATCGACATCGGCGACGCGGAATTCGATGATCGCGCTGCGGTTGGCGGCGGGCTGCGCGACATGGTCGCCGCCAAAGAGCTGCAGGGTGCGCGTGCTGCCGATCGCCAGGGTGCCGGCCGCGGTGATCAGCTCGGCGAAATCCTCGGTGTAGAGCGTCAGCTTCGCGCCGATGACTTCTTCGTAGAAATCGACGAGACGCTTGACGTCGGCGGTGATGATGCGGGTCGAAACGAAATTCATTGAGTCTTCTCCTTGAGTCAGCGGCGGCAGTTGAGGCGCCATACCCGCCTTGTGGACCCTTCCTGTTGCCAGCATAGTGGCAACAGGAGACATGCCTTGCGCCGCGCCGACCGACTGTTCCAGATCATCCAGATCATGCGGCGCGAGAGCCGGCCGATCACCGCCAGCCAGATCGCCGAGGAGTTGGAGACCTCGCGGCGCTCCGTCTATCGCGACATCGCCGACCTGATCGGACAGCGTGTGCCGATCCGGGGCGAAGCCGGCCTCGGCTATGTGCTCGACCGCGACTACGACATGCCGCCGCTGATGCTGACGCCGGACGAGCTGGAGGCCGCGGTGCTCGGCGCGCAATGGGTCGCCGACAAGGGCGATGCCGTGCTGGCCGGGGCGGCACGCGATCTCATCGCCAAGATTGCCACGGTCGTGCCGGAGCGGCTGCGCCCCTTCGTCAGCGATCCGAGCGTCGGCGCGCCGCTTGCACGGGCCGAGGCGCCGGCGGACGGGCTCGACATCGCCCGCGCCCGGGCCGCGATCCGCAAAGGCCACAAGATCCGCATCCGCTACCGCGACGAGCTGGACAGGACAAGCGAGCGCGTCATCTGGCCGACGATGATCGGCTATGCCGAGACGGTACGGCTCATCGCCGCCTGGTGCGAGCTGCGCCAGGATTTCCGCCATTTCCGCACGGACAGGATTTTCGCCGCGGAGTTCCTAGACGAGCGCTTCGGGCGCCCAGGCGAGCTGCGCAGCCGCTGGAAGCGCTACATGGAGGCGCAGGGGCTGCGGCTGCCTTAGCGCGTTTCAATCGACCGGCGCGATCTTTTCAGGCAATCTCCTTTGCAAGGGAGGATCACCATGACCGACAGGCCGGCGCTGCCGCGCTATGAGGACACCGTCGCGCGCTTCCGCATCGAGGACGAGATCGCGCGGCTTCACGGCGATCCGGCCACCGGGATCAACGCTTACGTCGAATGCTGCGGCCGCTATACCGGCCAGAACCGCCTGGCGCTGCGCGCGATCTCGTCGGCTGGCCAGCTGCGCGAATTCTCCTTCGACGATCTCGCCGACATGTCCGGCCGCGTTGGCACCATGCTGAAGGGTTTCGGCGTCGGCCCCGGCGATGTCGTGGCCGGCATGCTGCCGCGCATTCCGGAGCTGGTGGCGCTGATCCTCGGCGCGTGGCGCGTCGGCGCGGTCTACCAGCCGCTGTTCACCGCCTTCGGCCCGAAGGCGATCGAGCATCGGCTGAGCTACAGCAAGGCCAGGCTGGTGGTGACCAACCCGGCCAACCGCGGCAAGCTCGACGAGGTGGAAACCCGTCCGCGCATCGCCACCATCCTTGGCGGAGGCGACGCCCTGCCCCAAGGCGATATCGATTTTCGCGCAGCACTTGCCGCCGCCTCGCCCGATTGCGAACCGGTAATGCGCAAGGGCTCGGACCTGTTCATGATGATGTCGACCTCCGGCACCACCGGTCATCCCAAGGGCGTGCCGGTGCCGCTCAACGCTCTGCTCGCCTTCGGCGCCTATATGCGCGACGCGATCGGGCTTCGCGGCGACGACGTCTTCTGGAACATCGCCGATCCCGGCTGGGCCTATGGGCTCTACTACGCCATCACCGGGCCATTGCAGCTCGGCATCGCCACGACATTCTACGAAGGCGCCTTCAACGCCAGGTCGACCTACGACATCATCGAGAGGCTCGGCGTCACCAGCCTTGCCGGCTCGCCCACCGCCTATCGGCTCTTGATGGCGGAAGGCGCGGAAGCGGCGGCTCGCGTGAAAGGAAAACTGCGCGTGGTGAGCAGCGCCGGCGAGCCGCTCAACCCGGAAGTGATCCGCTGGTTCGACGCCAACCTCGCGGCCCCCATACATGACCATTACGGCCAGACCGAAAACGGCATGATGGTCAACAACCATCATGGCCTGACGCATACCGTCCGCGCCGGCTCGGCCGGTTTCGCCATGCCCGGCTACCGCATGGTTGTGCTGGATGACGCAGGCAACGAGCTCGGCCCGAACCAGCCGGGCATTCTCGCGGTCGACATCGCCAACTCGCCGCTGCGCTGGTTCGACGGCTACCACCAGGCCGAGACGCCGGCGATCGCCGGCGGCTATTACCGCACCGGCGACACGGTGGAGTACGAGCGGGACGGCTCGGTCTCCTTCATCGGCCGGGCCGACGACGTGATCACCTCGGCCGGCTACCGCATCGGACCCTTCGACGTCGAAAGCGCGCTGATCGAGCATCCGGCAGTGAACGAAGCGGCGGTGATCGGCGTTCCCGACCCGCAGCGCACCGAATTCGTCAAGGCCTTCGTGGTGCTTTCGCCCGCCTTCAAGGGCAGCGAGGCATTGGCCGAGGAACTCGCCCAGCATGTGAAGAAGCGGCTCTCGGCACATTCCTATCCGCGCGAGGTCGAGTTCGTGGCCGAGCTGCCGAAGACGCCGAGCGGCAAGATCCAGCGGTTCTTGCTGCGCAAGGCGGAGGTGGAGAAGCGGAAGGCATGAAGGCGCTTTCGGCCTTGTTTTAGCCTGATCTTGTCACCAAACATCGGGATGTCATTGGCTCGGGCTTAGCGGGGATTCTTCAATGCGGTTGGTCTTGACACTTCTGTTGACGCTTTCGGCCGGAGCGGCATACGCGGCCTCGCCGGAGGACGACTATGTCGCGACGCGCGACAAGGCGATCGCCGACATCACCGCCCAGGAAAGCGCCAACACGGCGATCGAGACGATCGATGCACAGAACGAGAAGGCGCTGGCCGACCTGCAGCAGCGGCTCTCCGCCATTCTCGGCCCGCTTTCGGTCAAAGGCTTTCCGACGACCGGCACCAACAACATCGAAAGCCTGAATTCCTCGGACATCGGCTACGGCATGCTCGACGGCTTGCGCTACGCCCAGAGCGAGGACGGCCCGAGCATCGTGGCCTCGACGCGCGGGCTGACCGAGCGCTGGCTGAAATCCAAATCGGACGAGACGGAAGCCGATTTCAAGCTGCCCGCCGCCATCGGCGATGCGCTTAAACTCGACAATTTCTACACCCAGGCGATCGGCAGCGATGCGGCCTTCTCCGGCACGCTCGACTTCCAGGTGACGAAGCCCGCCGGCGCCGATGTGGCGGTTGCCCGGCTCGGCGGCTGGACGCAGGATGTCGGGCCGATCTACGACCAGCATGTCGTCGTCGCGGTGGTAAAGGGCGACCGCGTTCTGATCGCCGAGGCGCCCGCCGCGCCGGCCGTTCCCAAGATCGCCGCCTGCGATTCCATCTGGGCCGCGGCCGACGCCGCCGCGCAGAAGACGCAGCAGGCCGACCAAGGCGCGGACCAGGACGATTCCAGCGGCACCGATGCCGCCAACGCGCTTTGGGAAAAGGGCGACGCCGACTATCGCGCCTGCATGGCCCAGCGCCTGCCCGGCGATCCGGCCTTCGCCGGATTGCTCAAGCAGGCGCAGGACCTCGCCGACGCCATGGCGGGCAAGTAGTCGCGAGGTGGGGATGAAGCGCATCCTTCTCGTCAGGCATACGGAAGAGCCGGGCGACGATCATGCCGAGACGACGCTCAAGGCGAACGGCCATGCGGTCACCACGGTGATGCCGTTCAAGGGCGAGCCGATCGATCTCGACGCCGTCGACGGCGCCGTGATCTATGGCGGCCCGTTCAACGTCTTCGATACCGACAAGCATACCTTCCTCCACGACGAGGCGAGGTTGATCGGGCATTGCCTGGACAACGGCCTGCCGCTGCTCGGCATCTGCCAAGGCGCGCAGCAGATCGCCTGGCACCTGGGCGCCAATGTCGGGCCGGTGGAAAGCGGCATCAGGGAGTTCGGCTATTTCGAGATCGCCCCCACGGATGACGCCGGCGATTTCCTCGACCGGCCGCTGTTCCTGCCGCAGAACCATTTCCATACGTTCGACCTGCCTGTGGGCGCCGTGCATCTCGCTTCAAGCGAGATTTTTCCCAATCAGGCGTTCCGGATCGGCGATACGATATACGGGTTGCAATTCCACGCCGAACAGGGTCCGGCCGGTTTTCGCCGCTGGCAGGACAGGCAAGGCGCGCCCTACGGAACGCCCGGCGCGCAGGAGCGCGGCGAGCAGGACAGGCTGATGCAGGCCCACCACTCGGCACAGTTTGCCTGGTTCAGCGGCTTCGTGAGCAAGCTGTTCGGCTGAAGCCGTGTGCTCCTGGCGGTTCGCATCCTGACGGAAACCCGCTGAACGGGTTTCCGGAAACGGCCCTACCCCGCGTTGGCGCGCATGTGGCGTCGAGACGTTCGCCTCGCGGTGACCCGCGGCGCAGCATCGACGACATGCCCATTTGTCGGGGGTACGGCATCCTTGCGCGATCTGGCGTCCGTCACCCGATGCAGCCGCTCATAGGGCAGCAACTCCTTGATGCGCTCGTTGAGCGTCACGATCTCGGCGCGCAGATCCTCGCATTCCTGCTTCTGGATATCGAGCTGTATCTGGTCCGACGCGAGCTGCAGCGAGAGCTCCGAGAGGTTGGTGCTGACCGCCGACAGGTTCTTCTTGTCGGCTTCGCTCTCATTTCTGAGAGCATCAAGCCTTTCCTCGGCGATCTGGCGGTCGGTGACGGCATCGTTCATCTGGGCCCTGAGGGCTGCGATCTCAGCCGCCGTGTCGCTGCTGTCGCTGGACGCTTTCTCCAGCCTCGACTGCAATCCCTGTATCTCGGAACGCAACCCAAGCATTTCCGCGTTGTTGCGGGCCAATTCGGACGCTGCGTCGCTCTCCGCGATGCGGGCCGTCTCGGTTGCATCGGCGAGCTTGACATGCGTCGCATCCAGCGACTTCTGCAGGCGGGCTGCTTCCTTCTCGTGCTTGCCGACTTGCACCAACAGGTCGGCAAGATGGGCGGTCTCGGTGGCGTGGGTGGCCGCGAACTCGTCCAACTTATGCCGGGCCTCGGACTCCTGCTTTTGCGCCTGCTCCAGGTCGACGGAAAGGCCGACCAGCTTCTCGCGCAGCAGCTTGTTCTCGCTGGCGCGCCTGTCGACTTCGACAGTTTTGGCCGTCAGCGCCTTGACGATCTCGCCGAACTGCGTCTCGCGCCTGGCGCTCTCATTGTTGACTTCCACCAGTTCGAGCCGCACCGCCGCAAGCGCCGAGCGCAGCTGCTCGCGGTCCTGAACAAGGCTCGTCTCGCGCTGTTGCCAGGCTTCGGCGGCGCCGTCGCGTTCGCGGAGCTTGCGGGCGGCGTCGGCCAATTGTTCCAACGAAGTCTTATGGTCCGTCGTCAAAGCGACATTGGCCAGCTCCAATTCGTTGGCGCGCAGCGTGTCGCGATGCAAGACGTTCAAGATCTCGCGCGTCATGCGATGCGCGGTGGCGATCTCCGCCAGTCTCGTGTCGATCTCTTCCAGATGGCCTTGCCCATCGTGGAACAGCCCGGAGACGGCCTCCAGGGCGGCTAGCCGGGTCTGCGTGTGCGGCGTTAGCCGCGAGGCCGGCGCTTCGGGTTGGCCTTCCGCCGGCGGAGCCGCTTCGTTTGCCGAGATTTCCGCGACAGCGGCGCCCGCCTTTGGATCCTGCTCGTCAGTAGCCAGGCAATCCTCGAAGGCTTCCGCCAGATCCGATTGAAACTCCTGATATTCCTTGTCTACGTCCTCGGCCCGCTTGATCAGAGATTTGAAATTCATAACGCACTACCCCTTACTCACTCCCAGGCATTTTCATCCTTAACGACCCGCTAATATAAATGTTTACGTGCCCCAAGGGCAACCCTACCCAAATGGTGGAGCATTCGGGGTTATCGGGGCTTTTCCAGATGCTTGCGTGACGTTCCATCAGCGTTACCTGTGGCAAGCGCGGTAAGTGCCTTTGAAATCTCGGGAGGGGCCGGCCGAACGGCCGCAGACGTCAAGCGAAAGCGCATCGTAGGGCAGCGATACGCCCGCCGTCGGCCGTCTTTGCGCCAGCCGACAGTTCAACCTTCCAGAGCAATCGGGCTGTGTAAACCTCAGCCCCTCAGCCCCGGCGCCTCCTGGCCGGTGCGGGCGACATATTCGGTATAGCCGCCGCCATAGGCGTGGACGCCGTCCGGCGTCAGTTCCAGCACGCGGTTGGACAGTGCCGCCAGGAAATGGCGATCGTGCGAGACGAAGAGCATGGTGCCTTCATATTGCGCCAACGCCTCGATCAGCATCTGCTTGGTGGAGATGTCGAGGTGGTTGGTCGGCTCGTCGAGCACCAGAAGGTTGGGCGGATCGAACAGCATCAGTGCCATCACCAGCCGCGCCTTCTCGCCGCCCGACAGCACGCGGCATTTCTTCTCGATCTCGTCGCCGGAGAAGCCGAAGCAGCCGGCAAGCGCGCGCAGCGGCGCCTGGCCGGCCTGCGGGAAGTTGTCCTCCAGCGTTTGGAAGACGGTGCGCTCGCCGTCGAGCACTTCCATGGCGTGCTGGGCGAAATAGCCCATTTTGACGCTGGGACCCCGGGCGACGGAGCCCTCGTCCGGCTTGGAAGCGCCGGCGACCAGTTTCAGCAACGTCGACTTGCCGGCGCCGTTGACGCCCATCACGCACCAGCGTTCGCGGCGGCGGATCTGGAAGTCGAGGCCGGAATAGATATTGCGGCTGCCATAGGATTTGTGAATACCCTTCAGCGTCGCCACGTCCTCGCCGCAGCGCGGCGCCGGCTGGAACTCGAAAGCCACCGTCTGGCGCCGCTTCGGCGGCTCGACGCGGTCGATCTTGTCGAGCTTCTTCACCCGGCTCTGCACCTGGGCGGCATGGGAGGCGCGTGCCTTGAAGCGCTCGATGAAGGCGATCTCCTTGGCCAGCATCGCCTGCTGGCGCTCGAACTGCGCCTGCAACTGCTTGTCGGCCAGCGCGCGCTGCTCCTGGTAGAATTCGTAATTGCCGGAATAGGAGGTGAGCGCGCCGGCATCGATCTCGATGATCTTGGTGACGATGCGGTTCATGAACTCGCGGTCATGCGAGGTCATCAGCAGCGCGCCGTCATAATCCTTGAGGAATTTCTCCAGCCAGATCAGGCTTTCGAGGTCGAGATGGTTGCTCGGCTCGTCCAGCAGCATGACGTCGGGCCGCATCAAAAGGATGCGGGCGAGCGCGACGCGCATCTTCCAGCCGCCCGACAGTTTCGAAACGTCGCCGTCCATCATCTCCTGGCTGAAGCCGAGGCCGTCGAGCACCTCGCGGGCGCGGCCGTCCAGCGCATAGCCGTCGAGCTCCTCGAAGCGATGCTGCAGCTCGCCGTAACGCTCGATGATTTGGTCCATCTCATCGGCGCGGTCCGGATCGCCCATGGCGTGCTCCAGCTCACGCATCTCGGCGGCCACCGCGCTGACCGGCCCGGCGCCTTCCATGACTTCGGCCACCGCGCTCATGCCTTCCATGTCGCCGACATCCTGGCTGAAATAGCCGATGGTGACGCCGCGATCGACCGAGACCTGGCCCTCGTCAGGCTGCTCCTGGCCAATGATCATGCGGAACAAAGTGGTCTTGCCGGCCCCGTTCGGGCCGACGAGACCGACCTTCTCGCCTTTCTGCAAGGCGGCCGAGGCCTCGATGAAGACAATCTGGCGGCCGTTCTGCTTGCCGATATTTTCGAGACGGATCATAGGGCGGTCCGGGCAAATGCGCTGATGTGGCGGGATTTGTCCGGGGCAATACGCGAATGGCGCCAGCTATGGAAGAGGCCGAAGCGCCGCAGATCGTGGCGAAGACCCCGCCTGGTCACCGCTCGCGAAAATAAAATTCGGAAAGCGTCGAAATCCGCCCTAGCCGAACGACATTGGCGTGGAGGCCTGCAAAGCCCGACCAGCAACAGCGACAGGACAGAAATACGATGACCGCGAAGATGCTCGTGATCTACAAAACTCCGACCGATCCGGAGGCCTTCGACCGGCACTATTTCGAGGTTCATATACCACTGGCCAAGAAGCTTCCCGGCCTGCGGCGCTACGACGTCAGCCGGCGGCCCATCATCAAGCGCTCGGCGGGCGAGATGCCGTATCTGGTGGGGACGCTTTATTTCGACAGCCTCGCCGATATGCAGAGCGCATTTGCCACCGAAATCGGCATTGCCTGTGCCGCGGACCGCCGGATCCTCGCGCCGGGAGACGACGACTTTACGATGCTGCTGTTCGAGGTCGACGAAGTGTAAGCCGTCACGGGTCTGCGGCAGCAGGCGGAAAGAAGGAGCGGCGCCGGGCGAGCGGGGCTATTTGGCGTCGTGGAAGATGATACCCACCGTATGCCGCCGGCCGGAACGCAGGCGGCTTACGCCATGGCGCAAATTCACCCGATAAAAACCCTTCGCGCCCTGCACAGGCCGGTTGTGCACGGCGAAAACCACTGCGTCGCCGCGCTTCAACGGCACCACCTCGGCGCGGCTTTGCATGCGCGGGCGCTGCTCGGTGAGCACGAATTCGCCGCCGGTGAAATCCTCGCCCGGCTCCGACAGCAGGATCGCCACCTGCAGCGGAAAGGCGAGCGCGCCGTAAAGGTCCTGGTGCAGGCAGTTGAAGTCGCCTGGACCGTATTGGAGGAGCAGCGGCGTCGGCCTGGTCTGGCCCTCGTCGTGGCAGCGCTTCAGGAAGCCGGCATGGTCGACGGGATAGCGCAAGGCGACACCCATCTTCTCGTTCCAGTCGTTGGCCACAGTGGCCAGCCGTGGATAGAGCGCGGTGCGCAGACCGTCTATCAGATCGGGCAGCGGATAGCGGAAATAGCGGTATTCGCCCTTGCCGAAGCCGTGGCGAGCCATCACGATATGGCTGCGGAAATGCGCCTCATGCGGATAGAGCGCGGCGATATCGGCGCATTCCTCCGCCGACAGCAGGCCCGGCATGACGGCCGAGCCATGGGCGTTGAGGTCGGAGACGAGAAGGCGCCAGTCCTGCGCGCCGACACGGGATTCGGCCGAGCGGCTGGCGCGTTTGTTGTTCAGCGAATGGATGGTCATGGGACAGCTCCTTGCTTGCGCCGAGGATCGGACGCGCGACGGAACGGAGCCACCCGATTCCGGGCAAGTTGGCTGTGATGTCATAGGAGGCGCCGGCGGGACAGCGCCCCCCTTTGCCCTGCCGGGCATCTCCCCCACGAGGGGGGAGATTGGCAGCTTTGGCGACGGCGCCCTCCCTTCAACGCTGGCGATTGGCGAAAGCGCGGACGACAGCTCAATCTCCCCCCTCGTGGGGGAGATGGCCGGCAGGCCAGAGGGGCGCGCGAAGGAACGCGGCCTAAGCCTTGCTGCGATATGCTTCCAGCTCCGGATCGAGGTCCACCTTCACCGCATTGGTGAACATGCAGGTCGCCATCATGATGCCGGCGAATGCGGTGAGGTTGACGAGCAGTGTTTCGTCATAGCGCGATTTGAGCGCGGTCCAGGTCTCGTCGGGAACAGCATTGGCATCGATGGCCACCGTCTTGCCGAAAGACATCAGCAGCGCCTCTTCGGCAGAGGGTTGGATCTTCTCGGGATCGAAGCCATTGTCGATCAGCGCGCGGCGGAAGAACGTCACCGGGATCTCCGCGCGCATGGTCTCGGCGATCGCCGTGCAAAACAGCCATATTGCACGGTCGTCCAGCGTCGGCTTGAGCAGGTCGCGCAGGGTGAACCATTCGGCGTAGATGCGGTGCGCGGCGGGCGAATGGAGCAGGATGCGCTTCATGTTGGTCATGCGACCACGCAGCTTAAGCTCGCGGTCATGCTCGGCGCGGATTTCGTCCGAGGCGGTCGCGTAGTCGATCGGGGAAAGATGCGCCACCGCTCTACCCCAGCGTCGCGTGCAATTGTGGCGCGCCGCGCAGCGTGTTGGAGACGGTGCAGATGTCCTCGGCATCCGCCAGGATGCGCGCCTTGGTGGCAGCATCGAGGTCGCCGGCGATGTCGAGCCTGACGGCGAAGGCGGCGATGCGCGAGGGCTCGTCCTTGGCCTTCTCGCCGGTGACATCGGCTTTCACCTCGCCCAACCGGTCGGCGACGCCGAGGCGGCTGGCGGCGATGCGGGCGCTGAGCACCATGCAGGCGGCCAGAGAGGCGTAGAGCAGGTCGAGCGGACTGAAACCGGGCGCGCTGACCTGCGTCACCACATCGACCGCGCCGCCTGTGGGGGTAATGACGGCAGGCAGGCCACTCGTCGGCAGGACAGCCAGCGCGCCAGTCGTTCGGGTTCTGATCTTCAGCTCGCTCATTGCAACCCCTTCCAGCGGTTTTGGCTCACAGATGTGCCATAGCGAGCATGAAATTCAACAGGGCAACACCGCGCTCAAGAGAGGTAACGCGGGCGCACGCCCGCACCGGAGAGCCAATCGCCTCAGGGCGCCGCGATCCCCTGCTGCAGTATTTCTATTTCAATTCCCGCAGCACATGCTTCTGGATCTTGCCCGAGGCGGTGCGTGGCAGCGCTTCCAACGCCCGGAATTCCTTGGGCACCTTATAACGGGCGATGCGCGCGGCGCAGTGGCCGGCCAGCGCCGCCGGATCGAGCGAGCGGCCGGGCCGCAGCACAACGAAGGCGCGGCCGACCTCGCCCCAGCGCCCGTCGGCGATGCCGATCACCGCCACTTCCGCGATGTCGGGGTGGGCAAGCAGCGCCGCCTCGACTTCGGCCGGAAAGACGTTCTCGCCGCCGGAGATGAACATGTCCTTGCGCCGGTCGACAAGGGTGACGAAACCGTCGTCGTCGAGCCGCGCCATGTCGCCGGTGCGCAGCCAGCCGTCCCGGCTGAAGGCTTTTTCCGTCTCTTCCGGCCGGTTCCAATAGCCCGGCGTGACGTTGGGGCCGGCGAGCCAGATCTCGCCCGTATCGCCCGGCGCGACGTCGTTGCCGGCGTCATCGACGATGCGCAGCGAAACCGACGGCGCCGGCAGCCCGGACGAACCCGCCTTGCCGGCGATGCGGTCCGCCTGCGGCGGCACGCAGAGCACGGTGCCGGCTTCCGTCATGCCGTAGCCGTCGGCCATGAGCACGCCCTGTTCAAGCCACCAGAGCACATCCGCGGCAGGGTTCGGCGCGCCGCCGGTAAAGACGGCCTTGAGCGATGTCCAGCGCGCGGGCGCGAAACCTGCATGCTCCCGCAACATCCTCGCCATCTGCGGCACGCAGAAATAATGGGTGACGCCAAGCGCCGGGTCGGCCAGCCGGTTGTTGGTGACGCCGGCGTCGAAGCCGGAGGAGATCAGCGCCGTGCCGCCCTGGAGCAACACGGGGCGAAGATTGGTGATCAGGCCGATCACATGGAACATCGGCGCGTCGCAAAGGAAGATGCTGTCATGGCCGACGCGCCCGACGACGCCGAAATTGACCGCTGTGGCGAAGGCGTTGGCTTCCGTCACGATGACGCCCTTGGGTCGGCCGGATGTGCCGGAGGTGTAGAGGATGATCGAGGGGCGGTCGGCTTCCGGCAATGGACGGCGCGGCGCGGGCGCCGCTTCTTCCACCGCCGCCGCGAAGCGCGCGACCTCGACCGGCGCGCAGCCGGGCGGCGGCGCGATGTCCAGCCCGGCGTCGTGCACCAGAAGCACTGGGGCGCAATCGGTCAGGATCGCCTGCTGCTCGGGCGCCGCAAGCCTCCAGTTGACGGGCACGAAAATGGCGCCGCGGCGCATCGCCGCCTGCTGCAGGATGACGAGGTCGGCGCCGTTGCGGGCGAGCGTGGCGATCCGCTGTCCCTGCCCTACGCCATGGTTTTCGAGCACGGCGACGGCGCGCTGGATAGCAGCGTCGAGTGCCGAGTATGTCCAGCCGCGCCCAGATGCGAGATCGATGCAGGCGAGCTTTTCCGGCACTGCCCGGGCATGCAAGGCGACAGGGTCGGGTGTCGTCCAGGCCGGCATTCGTGTTCTCCTCCCGTGTCACGCGCCGCAACAATTGTTGGCCCAGCGTCAGCACCCGGCACTGCGTCGGATGCTCTCGCCCTAACTCGCCCTTGTCATCTCGCTGTTGTCATCTCGCTTTGTCGTAGGCGCCAAGACCGGGCTTGTAGCTCTTTTCGTCGATGAACTGGCGGATGCCTTCCTTGCGGCCCTCATTGTCGAAGGAATTCGCCGCCTCCTGCGCCCGCACCAGATAATCCTCGGCATTGTCGTAGGTCATCTCGGCGACGCGGCGGATCGCGTCCTTGGTCGCCTTGAGCGCGACCGGGTTCTTCTGCAGCAGGATACCTGCTACTTCGGCGACCCGCGCCTTGAGCCCGCTGAGCGGCACGCTCTCGTTGACCAGCTTCCAGGCGGCCGCCTTGCGGCCATCGATCAGCTCGCCGGTCAGCGCGTGGTACATGGCATCGCGCATCGACAAGAGATCGACCACCACCTTGGTGGCGCCGCCGCCGGGCAGGATACCCCAGTTGATCTCCGAAAGCGCGAACTGCGCCTCGTCGGCGGCGAAGGCCAGGTCGCAGGCAAACAGCGGGCCATAGCCGCCGCCGAAGCACCAGCCATTGACCATGGCGATGGTCGGGAGCCTGTACCAGCGCAGCCGCCGCCACCAGCCATAGGCCTCGGACTGCGCCTTGCGCACTGCGCCCAGACCCTTCGCCTCGGTCTCGCGAAAATATTCCTTGAGGTCCATGCCGGCCGACCATGCGGCACCCTCGCCCGACAGCACCAGAACGCCGACATCGTCGCGGAACTCGAGTTCGTCGAGAACCTGCATCATGCGCCGATTGAGCGCCGGGCTCATTGAATTGCGCTTGGCTGGCCGGTTGAAGCGCACCCAGGCGATACCGCGCTCGACCTCGAAGGCAACCGTGTCCTCGGCTTCGCTGGTCTTCCCGGTCATGGCGGCCTCCTCCCATATTGCTATGCTGCATAGCCTTTATCTTTGCTATGTCGCATAGTATTTTTACCTTGACAAGGGCATGGATCGCGGCGATCGATCAGGCATGAGCGAGACTAGAGTTCGTAACGCTGCCGCCGAGGACGCTCTCGACGCGCAGATCGGCTACAATCTACGGCGCGCATCGGCGCTGGCGCTCAACGATTTTTCCGTCGAGATGGCGGAAACGTCACTACGGCCGGTTACCTATGCCATGCTGGCGCTGATCGACGAGAGGCCCGGCGTCCGTGCCGCCGAGCTTTGCCGGCTGCTCGGCATGAAGAGCGCCAACATGGCGCCGCTGCTCGGCGAGTTGGAGGAGCGCGGTCTTATCGCGCGCGACGATCATGCCGAGGACAAACGCGTACAGGAGCTCAACCTGACCGAGTCGGCCAAGGCGGCGATGCCCGCCTGGCGGCGCAAGGTGCGCCGGCACGAGGAGCGTTTCCTGCAGCGCCTCAGCCGGAACGAACGGGCGACGCTGTTGCGGCTGCTGAGGCTGATCTGGGTAGACGAAGCGGAGTGAGAAGTCGGCGCCTCGACTTGCGAAAGATCACCGGCAAACAAAGAGATGGCGGCACGGGCTG
Source organism: Mesorhizobium sp. CU3 (assembly GCF_006442965.1). Taxonomy (GTDB): domain Bacteria; phylum Pseudomonadota; class Alphaproteobacteria; order Rhizobiales; family Rhizobiaceae; genus Mesorhizobium. The sequence continues at coordinate 82,867 of NZ_VFWX01000025.1, forward strand.
CCGGACTGATTCATCCACGCGAGTGGAAAAGCCGGCCTTGCGCGATGGGCGTTTCCTCTCCCTCCCCATCTGTGGAGGGAGAGGAAAGGCGAGTCACTTCGTCAGGTCGATCGCGGCGGTCAAATCGCCCATCGGCGTTGCCATTGGCGGCCAGCGCCTTGTCGCGAACTACGATGCCCTGCAGCACCGGCAAGTCGTAAAAGAGACCTGGACGCGGGCGAATGGGACATGGTGAGATGCCTCGTGGCTGGGAATGGCTGGAGGACGGCAACGCATAAACCGACATGGATGCAGCTACTTCGGCGCCTTATCAGCTTTGTGACATTTGCCGGCGCGCCGAACACGGTTTCGTAAGCAAGCCAACCAGTCATCAATCCTGCGTCCCTACTCGCGAGCGAATTCGGATGGAAAGATGACGATAGGACGATGGAAGGGTCAGACTACCGCGGTCGTCGCTGCAGCGATGGTCGGCTTGGCTGCGCCTGCGAACACCGCCGGGCAGGATGGCGTCCATCCGGGCCCGATGTCGCGCCAGGAAGCCTTCGCCCGTGCCGACGCGCTGACGGCACTCGGCCGGCAGATGTTCTTCGACCCTTCGCTCTCGGCATCCGGCAAGCAGGCCTGCTCGTCCTGCCACGATCCGAACCACGCCTTCGGGCCGGCCTCGGCGACGCCGGTCGAGATGGGCGGGCCTAGCCTCGACCTGCCTGGACAGCGCGCGGTGCCTTCGCTGCGCTATCTGCAGGCGTCGCCTGCCTTCACCGAGCATTTCTACGATTCCGAGGACGAAGGCGACGAGAGCGTCGACAACGGCCCGACCGGGGGGCTGACCTGGGACGGTCGCGCCGACCACGGCAAGGACCAGGCGAAGATCCCGCTGCTTTCACCCTTCGAAATGGCGAACAAGGACCCGGCGCAAGTGGCAGCGAGCCTGCGCAAGGCGCCCTATGCCGACGCCTTCAAGGCGGCCTTCGGCGCCGATGTCTTCGACCACCCGCAGGATGCCTTCGACGCCGCGGTCGAGGCGCTCGGCACCTTCGAGCAGAGCAGCGCCGATTTCTACCCCTATTCTAGCCGCTACGACGCCTTCCTCGCCGGCAAGGCGCAACTCAGCGCGCAGGAATTGCATGGTCGCACGCTGTTCGAGGACGAGAGCAAGGGCAATTGCGCCAGCTGCCACCTGAGTGAGCCCGCCAATGACGGCGAACCGCCACAGTTCACCGATTTCGGTCTGATCGCGATTGCCGTGCCGCGCAATCCGGAAATCCCGGCCAATGCCGATCCGAACTATTTCGACCTCGGCTTGTGTGGACCGCTGCGCACCGACTTCAAGAGACGCACCGAATATTGCGGCCTGTTCAAGACACCGACGCTGCGCAACGTGGCGCTGCGCAAAAGCTTCTTCCACAACGGCCGCTTCCACACGCTGCGCGAGGCGGTGGCCTTCTACGCCAGCCGCGACACCGATCCCGGCCGTTGGTATCCGAAGAATGCCGACGGCGCGATCAAGAAATATGACGATCTGCCGAAGGCTTATTGGCCGAACCTCAATACCGATCCGCCCTTCAACGGCAAGAAGCCAGGCGACAAGCCGGCGCTGACCGATGCCGAAGTCGACGACATCGTTGCTTTCCTCGGCACGCTGACCGACGCCGACCAGGCGGGGCAGTGACGGTCGACTGATTGATCGATTGACGGCGGAGGGCCGCTTCTGCGATCCTTTTTGCAATCGCATGGCCTCGGAGGCCGGCATGGGTCGCAGACTCGCTATCGCCGTAATTGCCTGCGTCGGCCTGCTCTGCGGCGCCGCGTTCCTGGTCGTCGCTCAAACTTCTGTCCCCGCGGAAGCGATCCGGTCTTCGGTCATACGCACGCCGGAATTGATCGACCGTGCCTGGAAGCTGCCGGTGGCCGCAACGTTCAATTCCGAGCTCGACTGGCAATCCAATTCGTCACGATGCGGTCCGGCGAGCCTTGCAAACATGTTTCGCTCGATCGGCGAGGAGGCGACAACCGAAGCCGAAGTCCTCGACGGAACGGGTAAGTGCTGGACCGGCTTCTGCATTATCGGGCTCACGTTGGACGAGGTTGCCGAACTGGCGCAGGCCAAGACCGGTCGTAAGGTGACATTGTTGCGCAACCTGACGGCGGCGCAATTTCGCGAGCATATGATGCACGCCAACGATCCGGGTCGCCGCTACATCATCAACTTCACGCGCAAGACGATCTTCGGCGCTGGGGCCGGTCATTTCTCGCCGATCGGCGGATATTTGGAAGCCGAGGACATGGTGTTCGTCCTCGATGTCAATGAACGCTACAAGCCCTGGCTGGTCGAACGAGAGCGACTGTTCTCGGCCATGGATACGGTCGACAGCGATGGCGGTCAAAAGCGCGGGCTGCTTCTGATCGAGTAGCGCGACCGCCTTCCCGCCGGGCCCAACTGTGTGGACTAAGCCATAATGTGTGGGCCGGGTCATAGGAACATCCAGCAACAACTGCTATATTAGCACTTCATCAGAGCGGGGGCTCGAATGAGGTACGTCGCGGTGCAGGAACCGCCCCATCACAGTTGGGCGGTGGTCGATACGATCAATGACGCGCCTGCGGAATATGGCGGTCGCGTGCTTATCGGTCTGACCTTGCGCGAGGCCAGTTGGTTCGCAGCCGTCGCCAACGATGACGCACCGCGGCGCAGCCGGCCCGCCGCACGGTTGGTGCTGGTGTGGCCGAGCGCCAGTGGCGCGTCCCCGGCCCGGGAAAAGCACAGTCGAACAGGCCGTTAAAGCGGCAAGCTGCCGGATTGATTCAGACAGCCAAGGGCGGAGCGAGCTCACAAGGTCGACGATTGGCGAAATTGCGGGTAGCCGCGTTGTGATAGGGCGGCGAGCGCGCCGAGTTAGCGCCAGGCGCCGCTGCCGCCGGCAATTGGCCCCTCAACGCTGTCAACAGTCTTCGCCCTCCCCGCTCCCCCTTCACTCCACCCTTTGCTAGGCTCCTGCAACCCCGCAACAGGATCGCCCATCCATGATCGTCCAGGCTTGCATCAACGGCGCCCGTCCCAGCGACTTCCACCCGGCGCTGCCGCTCGATCCTGACGCCATGGCGCGCGACGGCGCCGCTTCCATCGCGGCGGGCGCGGCCGAGTTGCATGTCCATGCGCGCGGCGCGGATCGCCGGGAAAGCTTGGCGCCGGAAGCGATGGACGAGACGGTGGCCGCCATCCGCCGCGCCTGCCCAGGCACGCTGATCGGCGTCTCCACCGGCGCCTGGATCGAGAAGGACGATTTGCGCACGCTGATCGCCATCTCAGGCTGGCGCGAATTGCCCGACTATGCCTCGGTCAATCTCAGCGAGACGGCCGCGCCAGTCGTCATGGAAAGCCTGCGCCAGCGCGGCATCGGCATCGAAGCGGGGCTGGCGTCCGTTGCCGACGCCGAACGCCTCGTCAGTCTCGATCATGGCGGCCGGGTGCTGCGCGTGCTGATCGAGATTTCCGAGCAGGCGCTCGACGAAGCATTCGCCGTCGCCGACGGCATCGAACACGTGCTGCAGCGCGCCGGCATCAGGCGCTCGATCCTATTGCATGGCGAGAACGCGACAGTGTGGCCTTTTGTCAAGCGAGCGGCGGCGCGGAAGTTTTCCACGCGGGTCGGGCTGGAGGACGGCAAGGAACTGTCGGACGGGAGTGTAGCGGCGGGAAATGCCACGCTGGTGGCGGCGGCGGTAGGGATTTATCGCAGGGCGTAGGGGAGATTGGCGCTCCGGTCTCACTGCGTATCCGCGTTGGCCCTCAACTCCGCGCGCTTCTCGTCCGACACGACCGCAAGGTCCAGCACCTTCTGCAGGCCCGCCGCGTGGCGGAAGCTCGGCTCGGTCTGCACGCCGCTTCTCACCGCCTCGACGAAGCGCTGGTAGTTGGTCGGCACGGTGCCGGCGTCGATCTCCTCCCATTTGGCGGTCTCGATATTTTCGCCAATGCAGGCCTTGAGAGCCGAGCCTTCGAGATTGTGCACCACCTCGATGCCGCCCTTGTCACCATAGATGCGCAGACGCAACTCGTTCATGTGGCCGGTCGCCCAGCGGCTGGCGTGGACCACGCCGACGGCGCCGTTGGCGAAATCCACCGTCATGGCGAAGCTGTCATTGGCGTCGAGGTCGTACTCGCCGATGCGGTTGCCCGGCGCTTTGTCGAAGGCGCGCAAGCGACAGAAGACATGGTCGATGTCGAGCGCCGCGCCATAGCTGGCGAAATCGAGGATGTGGATGCCGACATCGCCGAGCACGCCGTTGGAGCCGTGGCTGCGCGACAGCCGCCACAACCATTTCGGATCGGTGCGCCAGTCGCCCCAGAATTTCGACACCAGCCAGCTCTGCAGATAGGATGCCTCGACATGGCGCACCGTGCCGATCTCGCCGGCCTGCACCATTTGGCGCGCCTTCTGCAGCGCAGCCACGTTGCGGTAGGTGAGGTTGACCATGTTGACGATGCCGGCGGCTTCCACCGCGTCGGCCATCTCACTGGCCTTGCCGAAATTCTCGGCCAGCGGTTTCTCGCACAGCACCGGCTTGCCGGCGGCTACCAGCGCCATGGTGGTCGGGTGGTGGATGCGGTCGGGCGTGACATTGGCGACCGCGTCGAAGTCGCCCCAGTCGAGGGCGGCTTCCAACGATGTGAAGCGCTTGGGGATCTTGTAAGCATCTGCGTATTCGCCGACACGAGCAGGATCGACGTCAACGGCACCGACGATGTCGACGCCCTCGATGGCGCCGAAGCGGCGGGCATGTTCCTGCGCCATCCAACCGGTACCGAGTATCAAAAGCCGCATTTTGAGCTTCTCCGAGCGATTTGGTTCGATTCAATGATGGGAAGGTTTAAGCGCTATCGTGACGCAATTCCAGACGGACGATTTTAGCGGAAGCCGGCCTCGCCATGCGCGTGCAGCTTGGGACCACGCTCCTCGATCGGCTCCAGCGCCTTCTCGACCGGCACGTTGGGCGCGTTGAGAATGGCGGCGTTCCTGCCCTGCGGATTGTGCGCCCATTTCACAGCGTTGCGCAGCACCTTCTGCACGGTGGCGTCGTGATAGGTCGGATAGGTCTCGTGCCCGGGCCGGAAGTAGAAGACGTTGCCGGCGCCGCGCCGGTAGGTGAGCCCTGAGCGAAAAACCTCGCCGCCCTGGAACCACGAGATGAAAACCGTCTCCAGCGGCTCAGGCACGGCGAACTGCTCGCCATACATCTCCTCGTTCTCGAGCTCGAAGAACTCGCCGACGCCTTCGGCGATCGGATGATTTGGGCTGGTCACCCACAGCCGCTCGCGCTCGCCGGCCTCCCGCCATTTCAGCGTGCAGGGCGTGCCCATCACCCGCTTGAAGATTTTCGAGAAATGACCGGAATGCAGCACGATCAATCCCATGCCTTCCCAGACCCGTTTGGCGACGCGTTCGACCACCGCGTCGGCGACGGCGCCATGATCCTTGTGGCCCCACCAGACCAGCACGTCGGTTTCGGCAAGCCGCGTCTCCGGCAGGCCGTGTTCCGGCTGCTCCAGTGTCGCGGTCGAGGCGGAGATACCCTTGCCGGCGTTCAAAGCCTTGGCGATGGTGGCATGCATGCCTTCCGGATAGATGCCGGCGACCACCTCGTTGGTCCGCTCATGGATGTTCTCGCCCCAGACGACTGCGCGAATTGTCATGGATAGCCTCGTGCGATGTGTGAGGTGGAGCCGCCCCGCGCCATAGATAGCGTCTTCGGCCGCTATTGGAAGCGGTTTTCGACGCCGCGGCGAAAGTGCTGTTCCGAACAACGACATACGCCCATATGTTGCCGGCCTGATTCAACCGCAGCATGCCCAATTGGCAAGCGCCGCGCCTTGGCTAAAATGTAAGCCATGAGCGAAGTGCTTATAGGAGCAGCGATCTTTGCTTGTCTGGCCGGAGCCTCGCTGGTCAGCCTGATGGTGCATGAGCGCTTCCCCGCTCATCATCTCGGGGACGACACTAGCGGGGTGGTGCGGCTCGCCGCGAACCTCTTCGTGGTGATGTCCTCGTTGGTGCTCGGCCTCATGATCAACTCGGCCAAGAACACGTTCGAATCCATCAACGGCAACGTCCATACCTTCGCCACCGACCTTATCCTGCTCGACCGAACGCTCCGGCACTACGGACCGGAGACGGACAGCGCCCGGCAGTCGCTTACCGCCTATGTGCAGCGTGTCGTCGAAACCTCCACCGCCGACAGCGACACGACCGTGGTGCCGAACAGGCTGTCGGAACTGCTGCTCAATCAGGTTGGCGACATCGTTGCTGGATTGACGCCTGCCGATGCCAAGCAGATCGCCGCCCAGCAGGCCGCGACACAGCAGTTGCAGAAGGTGCTCGAGCAACGCTGGATACTTGCCGAGCAGTCCGAGGGCGCCATTCCTGCGCCGCTAATCGTCCTGCTTGTCGCCTGGCTGACGCTGATTTTCGCCAGCTTCGGCTTCCGGGCACCCCGCAATGGAACGATCGTCTTCACATGCCTCGCTTCCGGGACGCTCGTGGCCGCGGCGATCTACCTGATCATCGATATGGACTCGCCCTTCTCAGGCCCGATCCAGGTTTCGCCAGCGCCCCTGCAAAGGGCGCTGGCAGAAATGACGCAATAGTCCGTCACCAGTTGATCGCCTCAAACGCTCACGCGATCCATCGTCTCGAGCAACAGCTTTGCGGCCACCTCGGCGCCGTCGGCGCGGATCAGGCGAGCAACTGCGTTCGCCCGGGCTTGGGTTTCGGGCGCGAGCGCCTTTTCCAGCACCGCCGCCAAAGACGCCGTCGTCGGTTTCGGCCCGTCATGCGCGGCGCCGATGCCAAGCTCGGCTATGCGACGCGCCCAATAGGGCTGGTCGCCGATCTGCGGCACGATAACCTGCGGCGCCCCTGCCCGCGCGGCAGCAACCGTGGTACCGGCACCGCCATGGTGCATGGCGACGGCGACGCGCCGGAACAGCGCCTGCTGGTTGACCTCGCCAACGGCGAAGCAGTCGTCCCAATCGTCGATCGGCACGAGTTCGGCCCAGCCCCGAGCAATGACAACGCGCCGGCCATGGGCGCGGATCGCCTCGACGGCCACGCGCGCCGCCTCCTTGGCGACCGCAATGGAGCCGAAGCCGACATAGACCGGCGGCGCGCCGTCGCGCAGGAACGCCTCAAGCGCCTCCGGGAGCGGCCGCTCGTCGGGCAAGATCGCGGCGCCGGTCTGCACGGCCTCGATCAGGTCTGACGGCTGCCAGGGGCCGAGCACCGGATCGCAGGCGAGCAGCACGGGATTGCCGTAGACATAGGCTCGAACATCGTCCAGCGGCGGCAGGCCGAGCCTCGCGCGCAGGCCGTTGATCGCCTCGCCGAACAGCGCGTTCTTGGTGGCGATGTCGAAGTCCCACAGCGCCCGGTTGTCGGTGACATCGGCCGGAAGCGGGTGTCCGGGATATTCATGCGGCCGGTTGCGCGCCGAGGGCAGCCAGATCGGGCAGAAGGTGCCGAGCATATAGCGGACGCCCTTCTTCTCGGCGACCAGCCGCGCGGCAGCGCAGGACGGGAACAGGCCGAACGCCACGATGGCATCGCAGCCCTCGGCCGCGGTGGAGAGCACTTCGTATTGCCGCCCCACGATGATTGCGGCCTGGCTCGAGATCAGTGCGGCTATGTCGTCCGGCGCCGACTTGGTTCTAATGCGTATCATCTCTTTCGCCCATTCGCGCACCGGCGCAAAGGCCGGGAAAAGCGGCACGCCGGCGCGGGCAAGCAGGGCCGCGAACTCCTCGTCGCCCGGCGCGCTTACCCGCGCATCGGCGCCAAGCGCCCGCAACGCCGCGCCGAGCGCCGCCAGGGGCTCGACGTCGCCGCGCGAGCCATAAGTCGTCAGTAAGATCCGCATGCCGTGCTCCGTTGTCGTTTGATCGGAGCAGCGTCAATACGCGATACCGGGGGTCTTGCCGCAAGCCCGGGGTGCGCCATATGTACACTCTGGGAAGAGGAGTTTCCTTCTCCCTGCCTTGCCGCAACCCACACGAATGCGCGCGCCCGCCGGAACCTGATGTCCTGACGGGGTGAGAAAAGTTCGGTCGAATTTCTGAAAGCCGGCAATCCGCCGGCCGACAAATTAGCCCGAGCGGCCTTCCTGGGCGACCTGGGTGAGCGGCTTGTTCAGTCGCGGCACGACGACCAGGCGCTTGATCTTGCCTTTCTTATAGGCGGCAAGGAAGCGGTGGTAGTCCCTGAAGACGACGCAGCCATTGGACTCGGCGCGGCCGCCGCGCAGCATATAGGTGTGCGCGAGCAGGCCGTTGCGGCCGTATTTGTTGTTGCCGCTGGTCGGCGTCAGGCGGATCGCCTCGACACCATGAAAGCGCGATTCCCGCAGCGTCAGATTGTAAGTGTCGGGCGGCGTCGGGCCGACATTCTTGCGGTCGACGAAGCGCGGCTGGTCAACCATCGAGCCAAGTCCGGAATGCGCCTCGAGCTTCGAGCCGTCCGGCATGTAGACGGTCTTGGCCGAGATGTCATAGACGGCGACCCCGTTGCCCGTCGAGGGCCCGTTGAAGAGGTTGCTGAATGCGCTGCCGAGGCCGCCTCTCTCCGGCGTGTCCGGCTTGGCATAGGCAAGCATCTCGGAGGCCTGCGCCTTGGTCTTCTTCGTCGGCTTGGAGGTCGCCACGAGCGGCTTCGAGTTCGGCACGCCCGGCAGCGCCTGGACGCCGTTTCGCGGCGACATCATCGTTGGCGTGCTGTCGGCGCTGTCGTCGTCGGCGGCGGGCTGGGGCTTGGCCCTCGCAGCCTGCGGCCTGGAGGGCTTGTCGGGCTTGGCGGTGTTTTCCTCAGCCGAGTCGGTGGCGCGCTGGAGCGTCGTGCGCGGTCGGAGGCCCGGCACGTCGATCGAGTCGGGCAAATCACCCTGTGGCGGCAGCGAGGCGACCTGATACTCGCCGTCCTGGCCATTGTCCGAATTGGCGGCGACGTCGGGCGCGGCGCCATTGGCAAGCGCGACAGCGGTCGGCACGTCGGCGGTGTCCTCGGGCGCAATGTTGGCGAGTGCCAGCGCCAGCGTGGAGGCATCGGCTGTTGCGCCGGTCGGCTGCGGGCCGAAGCGGGCCGCGTTCGGCGCGCCCGTCAGCGCGCCGCCAAAGCGGTTTGCCGTAGGCAGACTGGCCATCAGGAAGGGCGCATTCTCGGCACGGGCGAAGGCATCGGCAAGCTTCTGCTGGGACAAGCCCGCGCGCTTAACCACGACATCGAACTGGTCGGCCACGCCGGCGGCCGAAGCCACAACGACGACCTTCTCTTGTGTGACGCTGTCGGGCCGCGGCAGCTTCAGGCGGGCCATCTTGCCGTCCGGCTTCAGCACTCCGCCTTTCAGTTCATCCAGCGTTTGCTTCAGCTTATCAGAGACTTGTCCGTCATGCATGAAGCTGGTTGCGAGGCTGAAGCAGCCAGCATCGCAGCCGCCGGTGAGCGAGCCGGTCTTGTAGCCGCTGGCCGCCGCAAGCCGCGGCGCCCAGGCATTGGCGAGTTTGCGGCGCTGGTCGCCCAGCGCGATATCGCGCGGCGAAAGCAGGCTCGGCAATCCGTCGGAGGCGGCGTTGAGCGAGGTGCTGACTGAGTAGAGGCCGGCCAAGGTGGCCACCGACCATAGGGCGACAGCGGCGCCGACAGCGGGCACCACCACCCAGCGATGGCCGGATTTCCTGGACTTCATCTCCCCATGAGGAGCGTCACCCCGATTTTTCAAACGCAAAAACGCCATACGACCACTCTCAATCGGCATGCAGGCTTGCGGGCCGTGCATCCGTCACGATCACAGTTCGCCGGTGCCCCCTGCACCTTCACGCGTCTGTTGCCGATTGATTCAAAAGATGGACAAAGTTGGTTAACCAATCCCTCCACCAATCGCCATTTTGGCGACGGTCCACACGAAAAAAGAGCCCTCCATGGTCTTCGCCACGGTAGAAATGCTCTCCCTCACCCGACTTGCTGCCCGTTTTTCCGGCCTCTGTCAAGAAAACGTGAAGGCTGGAACCGCATGCACTTTTGCCGCGTAGTAAGCGATTTGGGTCAAATTGCGACCCTGCGACGAATCCCGAGCGGCGAGGTTGGAAATCTTGTGGACCAACCTACGGCCAGACGAGTGCCGGGCAACGCAAGATCGCCTCTGGACCGCCGCCGCGCCAGCAATTTCGAACGGCGAAATCACAAAAGCGATGGCCGGCGAAGTATACGCCAGGATTTGATAGGCAAAATAGCGTTCATCGCATGGACACCAGGGAATTGAAGGCCCCGAGGGATGCGCTGATGCGCCTGGTGACCCCTGACATGATGCCGAAGGAACTGGTCAAGACGGTTCGCAAGGAGCTCCCCTAAGCGAGGAAGAAGGACATCGCCCGTGCCTGCTTCCACGGTCTCATCGCTAATGCCGACGCGGATCCCTGCAAGTCGCGCGACCTGCAGGCCTTCGCGCCTGCCGAGCGCACGCAGTTGTCGGAACACCCTTTGAAACCGTAAAAATTGCGCCATCGGCGTTCTCGGAAAATTAATAAGGGATTTCTAATGTGATGGCTCTAACCGCCCGTGAGCCTCATGACCAAGAACCTTGGCAACGCCGAACCCAGCGCCCCGGCGAAGGATACGAACCCCTCTTTGCTCAGCAAAGCGGCGCCGGCCTTGTTTCCGCTGGTGGTCGTGGCGCTGGGCTATGTCGTCGGCCGGCAGTTCTTCGGCTTCTGATACTGACTGCCAAGGCGCCAGCGCAAACGGCGGCTATCCCTTTACCTAATCTTCAACGATGCCTCCCATCCTGCGCCGCCGGGGGCGGACAGGACTGAGGTCGATGCATCGGATGCTTATGGACACCCCGCCGCTGGCGATGGACGATCTCGCGGAAGCCGAGCGGCTCGAGGCGCTTAGCCGCTTCGACGTCTTGGACACGCCGCGCGAAGAGACTTTCGACCGCATAACGCGGCTGATCAAGAACATCTTCGACCTGCCAATCGCCATCGTCTCGATGATCGACGGCCACCGGCAGTGGTACAAGGCCTATGAAGGGCTTGAGAACCGCGAGGTCGCCCGCGACGAAACATTCTGCAAATACACGCTGCAGGACATGACGCCGCTGATAGTGCCGGATGCGCGCGACGACTCGCGTTTCGCGCAGAACCCGATGGTCACGGCCGGCCCGCAGATCCGCTTCTATGCCGGCGCGCCGCTGCGCACCAATGAGGGCCAGAATATCGGCACGGTCTGCGCCATCGGTTTCGAGCCGCGCGCCTTCTCCCCGCGCGAAAGCGCCATCCTCACCGATCTCGCGGCACTCGCCATGGATGCATTGGAATTGCGCCAGCAGGCCTCCATCGACAGCCTGACCGGAGCGCTGTCGCGGCGCGCCTTCAAGGATCAGGCGGCGCAGGCCCTTGCGCTGGCGCAGCGCCACAAGCACGGCCTTGCCTGCATCGCATTCGACCTCGACCATTTCAAATCGATCAACGACCGCCATGGCCATGCCACCGGTGACAAGGTTCTGGCCGCGGTCGCCGAGGCCTGCCGTGCCGAATTGCGCGGCAGCGACCTGTTCGGCCGGCTGGGCGGCGAGGAGTTCGCGCTGATCCTGCCGCATACCGACAGCGCGCATATGGGCGGCGTCGCCGAGAAGCTGCGCGAAGCGATCTCGCGCCTTGCCGTCAGCAATGGCAGAACCCACGTGCCGGTGACGTCCAGCTTCGGCTTGGCGGCGCTCGACGCACGCACGCCCGATATCGACGCACTGCTCGCCAATGCCGATGCCGCGCTTTACGAAGCCAAGGCCGCCGGCCGCAACCGCTGCGTTACCTGGCGGCCGGCCAACGACAAGCCTGCCGGTCCGCGCCGGCGTGTGCTCAAGGCAGGACGCATCCTGTTCAACAACCGCACGTCATCGATCGACTGCACGGTGCGCACGCTTGCCGACGATGGCGCCGGCCTCGACGTTTCGAGCTCGATCGGGGTGCCCGATACATTCAGCCTGGCGATCCGCTCGGACGCTTTCGAAGCGCGCTGCCGCATCGTCTCTCAGACCGAGCGGCGCATTGAAGTCGAGTTCTGCTGAAGTATGGCGCAAAAATGCGCCAGTCGAGCTGTATATCGTTTTTCTTCATTAGATAGTGCAAATATATAGGAGGTCGGCCACCGCCTCGTACTAAAGGCCAAGCTAATGCGCTTTCCGGCAACTCGCCCCGCTCTAGATCGTATTTCGGACAAGGGGATACAATTCTTCCTTCAAAGAGCAGGAGCTGTGCATGGTGTCGGGAGAACCAGACAGTGTCCGAGTAAAGGCCATCAACGGCCAGTGGATCGTGCGCATCGTCGAAGGCGGGAGGCTGACGCAGCAGGTGTTCGACATCCACGCCGAAGCCGAAAGCTTCGCCGAGGAGGAGCGGCTGCGGCTGGGATTGCCCGGCGAGCCGCCGGCGGCGGAGCCGGCCGAGATGCGGCGCAGGGGTAGCGCGCGGTGAAGTCTTCAGCACGGGCCGGATCATCCTAAGGCAGGCCCTGCCTGAGCAATTTGCTCCTAGCGCGGTTATGGGGATAACAATCGGCGGACGGGAGCGCTGCCGATGTGCAATCTTTACAACATCACCACGAGCCAGGAGGCGATCCGGCAATGGACGCGCGCGTTACGCGACATTTCGGGCAATCTCGAACCTTCGGTCGACATTTACCCGAACCAGCCGGCGCCGGTTGTACGCAACGCCGCCGACGGCAGCCGCGAACTCGCGAACCTGCGCTGGGGCATGCCAACGCCGGCCGAGCGCGTGCGCGGCAATGCCGATCCCGGCACCACCAACATCCGTAACCCGCAATATGGCCACTGGCTGCCTTATCTCGGCGTGGAGAACCGATGCCTCGTGCCTGTGACAAGTTTCGCCGAACCCTCGCCCACGCCCGGCGACAAGGACCCTGAAACCGGGGTGCAGAAGAACTTCTGGTTTGCGTTGAAGGACGAACGACCGCTGTTCTTCTTTGCGGGGTTTTGGACATCATGGCATGGCGTGCGCAAGGTGAAGGAAGGTCCTGGCGACCACGAGCTATATGGCTTCTTGACGACGAGGCCGAACGCCTTGATCACGCCGATCCATGAGAAGGCGATGCCGGTGATCCTGACGACACAGGAGCAAACCGAGCTTTGGCTGAGCGCGCCGTGGTCCGAGGCAAAGGCCTTGCAGCGGCCGGCTGCGGACGACGCCTTGGTAATCGTCGAAAAGCCGGCGACACAGATCAAATTTCCGGCCGAGCCGCCAGCGCAGGGGTCGCTGTTCTAGAGCGTTTCACCGTTTCACGGAACCGGTGAAACGCCCTATCTCTTTGTTTTTACGCAATTCCGGACGGAAAACCGATCACACTTTCCCTGGAATTGCTCTAGGAAGAGCGCTACCCCCTCGCCTTCTGCAGAACCCAGATATAGCCCTTGGGCGGATGGTCCTGGTCGATGAACTGGGTCTTCACCACCGTGTCCTTGCGGTCGCAGCGCTTGCAGCGGAAGCGAATGGCTTCCAGCGGTTTGTTCCAGCCGACCACCTTGGCCACATCGTTCGCCTTGAAGCGGCCGGCGTGGTAGCAATGGCGGCATTCGACGATGAGCAGCATGTTGGCCTTCGCCGCCCGGCCGACGTTGTCCATGGGTCCGGCCATTTGTCATATCCGGCCGACATTGCCTTCGCACGGCCGGAAAAATCTCTCATAACGGCTTTTCTGTCTGCTCAACGCGGCTCTCCCCGATCCCGAGCAACCGCCCCATCTCCTGACAAAATAGGAACGCATTCCTCGTCGAGTCAATTCGCACCTTGACATTTTTGTTCTCTTTTTGTTCACTTTCCAATGCAAGCGAGAGGAGCAACGAAGATGGACAATATCGTCAGGCTCGACAGCCGGCAGGAAACGTCGCTTCAGGCGATCGCCGACAGATTCATTGCCCGGCACAAGGGCGACGCCGTGAAGGCATTGAAGGAGATGATCGTGCTCAACGGGTATCTCCAGGAGCAGTTGGATGCGCTTGCCGCGCCGAAGGGCGGCAAAGTGTCGAACGCTGGATAGACTGCCATCCGCCCGCGCGACTGGCGG
>NZ_VFWX01000026.1 GCF_006442965.1 Mesorhizobium sp. CU3
CGGGGTGTGCGCCGGGGCGCCCTTCTTGCGTTTGCCTGGCCCCCTACCCATCTGCGCCCGGCTTATCAGGCCTTTTCCTGCCGGGAAAAACCGATTAGACAGCGCCCAACAATCAAAGATGCGGACAGATTCCGCCCGCAACCGAAGGAAGAGCCTCTTGTCCACCACGTTCGAGAAAGTCGCCAAGATCATTGCCGACACCAGCGAGATCGATATCGACACCATCACGCCCGAGAGCCACACCATCGACGATCTCGGCATCGACAGCCTCGATTTCCTCGACATCGTGTTCGCCATCGACAAGGAATTCGGCATCAAGGTGCCGCTGGAGAAGTGGACGCAGGAAGTCAATGACGGCAAGGCTTCGACCGACGACTACTTCGTCATGAAGAACCTCTGCGCCAAGATCGACGCGCTGGTCGCGGCCAAGAACGCCTGAGGCAGTCGGGCGCACCTTGACGCGCCCGGCCTGCTGACCCAAAACAGCCGCCCATGAGCAGCCCGCACGACGTCGTCATCACCGGCATAGGCCTTGTCTCCTCGCTTGGAGAGGGTCCGGACGCGCATTGGCAAAAGCTGACCCAGCCCGGCCTGGAGCCGGTGCTGGAGGCGACGCGCTTCGCGCCCTATACCATCCATCCGCTACCCGAGATCGACTGGAACCTGCAGATCGCCAAGCGCGGCGACCAGCGCCAGATGGAGACCTGGCAGCGGCTCGGCACCTATGTCGCCGGCCTTGCGCTGGACGATGCCGGCATCAAGGGCAATGACGAGCTTTGCGCCACCATGGACATGGTGGTGGCGGCCGGCGGCGGCGAGCGCGACGAGGCGGTCGACGCCGCGATCCTCGCCGCTTCCGAGGCCCGCAACGACCGCGACGTGCTGCTCAACGAAAAACTGACCACGGAATTGCGGCCGACGCTGTTTTTGGCGCAGCTTTCCAACCTGCTCGCCGGCAACATCTCGATCGTCCACAAGGTCACCGGTTCCTCGCGCACCTTCATGGGCGAGGAAGGCGCGGGCGTCTCGGCCGTCGAGACCGCCGCCGCGCGCATCCGCTCGGGGCAGTCGACCCACGTGCTGGTCGGCGGCGCCTTCCAGACCGAACATTCCGACATGCTGCTCGGCTACGAGCTTGCCGGCTATCTGCATCGCGGCCCGTGGAAGCCGGTCTGGCAAAGGCAGGGCGGCGAAGGCGGCGGCGTGGTGACCGGTTCGGGCGGCGCCTTTCTGGTCCTCGAGCAGCGAGAGCACGCGCAAAGCCGCGGCCGCAAGATCTACGCTGAACTCGGCCCCGTGGCCTCCGGCCGCGCCCGGCGCCGGCGCGGCGAGTTGAACGCCGAGATCGCCACGCTGCTGAAGCAGGCAGCGTTGCCGAGCGGCGAGTTGCTGACGATTTCCGGCGCCTCGGGCGCCCATGCCGCGACGGCGGCGGAAAAGGCCGCGCTCGATGCCAACCCGGCCCTGGCCGTGCGCGCCTTCTCGACGTTGACCGGCCATATGAAGGAGGCGCAGTTCCCGTTCGCCGTGGCGCTGGCGGCATTGGCCGTCGATCGCAAGGCCGCCTATCCTGTCTTCGATGCCACAGTGGAGCGGGCTTTTGCAGGCGCCCCGACTTCCGTCCTTGCAACGGCGATCGGCTATCACCAATTCGAGGGCCTCGGGCTGGTTAAAGCCGCTTAGAAAGAGATAAAGCATGGCCAATCTCCGCGACCACATGGGCAGGCCGATCGTCGCCGTGACCGGCATCGGTGTCGTCACCTCGCTCGGCGTCGGCAAAAAGGACAATTGGGCAGCGCTGACCTCCGGCAAGTCGGGCATCCATCCGATCACCCGCTTTCCGGTCGATCACTTGAACACCCGCATCTCCGGCATGGTCGACTTCTTGCCGTCGAGCACGCAGGGCGCCAGCCCCCTTACCTATGAGCTGGCCGAGACGGCCGCGCAGGAAGCGGTGTCTGAGGCAGGCCTCGATTCGAGCGACTTCGGCGGTCCGTTGTTCCTGGCCTCGCCGCCGGTCGAGCTCGACTGGGCCGACCGCTTCTCGCTCTATAACTCCGACAACAAGGACGCCGGCGCCGAGCGGCTGCTGCGCGTGGCCCGTGCGCTGAAGGAGCTCGACGTTTTCGAGACCACGCAGTTCGGTTCGATCGCCGATCGTCTCGCCGACCGCTTCGGCACGCGCGGCCTGCCGATCACGCTCTCGACCGCCTGTGCCTCCGGCGCCACCGCCATCCAGCTCGGCGTCGAGGCGATCCGCCGCGGCGAATGCGACAAGGCGCTGTCGATCGGCGCCGACGGCTCGGCGACCGCCGAAGCGCTGATCCGCTTCTCGCTGCTTTCGGCGCTGTCGACCCACAACGACATTCCGGAAAAGGCATCAAAGCCGTTCTCCAAGGACCGCGATGGTTTCGTCCTCGCCGAAGGCTCCGGCGCGCTGGTGCTGGAATCGCTGGAGGCGGCCCTTGCCCGCGGCGCCACCGTCCTCGGCATCCTGCGCGGCTGTGGCGAAAAGGCCGACGATTTCCACCGCACCCGCTCCAAGCCCGACGGCTCGCCGGCGATCGCCGCCGTGCGCGCCGCCCTTGCCGATGCGGGCCTCGGCGAAGACGAGATCGATTACGTCAACGCCCACGGCACCTCGACGCCGGAAAACGACAAGATGGAGCATCTGTCGCTGTCGACCGTTTTCGGCGAGCGCATCGGCTCGATGCCGATCTCGTCCAACAAGTCGATGATCGGCCACACGCTGTCGGCCGCCGGCGCCGTAGAGGCCGCGTTCTCGCTGCTGACCATGCGCGAAAGCGTCATTCCGCCGACCATCAACTACGACAATCCCGATCCGGCGATCGTGCTCGACGTGGTGCCGAACAAGAAGCGCAATGCAGAGGTCGGCACGGTTTTGTCGAACTCCTTCGGCTTCGGCGGCCAGAACACTTGCCTTGTCATGGCGCGG
Organism: Mesorhizobium sp. CU3; assembly: GCF_006442965.1. Classification (GTDB taxonomy): domain Bacteria; phylum Pseudomonadota; class Alphaproteobacteria; order Rhizobiales; family Rhizobiaceae; genus Mesorhizobium. Next base: position 2,957 of record NZ_VFWX01000026.1, read on the forward strand.
GAACCGGTCTAAGCGACCTTTTTCAGCCCCACTGAACCGACAGGCCCAATGCGCGCATTGCAACTTATCGAGGACCGCCGTCTTGAAACGGTGGACCTGCCGCCTCCCCCGCCGCCTTCGCTCGGCGAAGTGACGCTCCGCATCAAGGCGGTGGCGCTCAACCACATCGATGTCTGGGGCTGGCGCGGAATGGCCTTCGCCAAGCGCAAGCTGCCGCTGGTCGTCGGCGCCGAAGCCTCCGGCGAGGTCGAGACCGTCGGACCCGGCGTCTCCAACCTCTTGCCCGGACAATTGGTGTCTATCTATGGCGCCCGTACCTGCGGGCTTTGCCGGGCCTGCCGCGAGGGCCGCGACAATCTTTGCGAGCACGTCTCCGGCGTCCACGGTTTCCATCTCGATGGTTTCGCGCAGGAGAAGATCAACCTGCCGGCCCGCCTTCTGGTGCCGGCCCCGCCCGGCGTCTCCGAAATCGGCGCCGCCGTGGCGCCCGTCACCTTCGGCACCGTCGAGCACATGCTCTTCGACAATGCCAAGCTGGAACCCGGCGAGACCATCCTCGTCCATGCCGGCGGCTCCGGCATCGGCACCGCCGCGATCCAGCTAGCCAAGAAGATGGGTTGCACCGTCATCACCACGGTCGGCTCCAACGACAAGATCGACAAGGCCAAGGCGCTCGGCGCCGACCATGTCATCAACTACCGCGAGGACCGTTTCGAAGGCGTCGTGCGCAAGCTGACCAAGAAAAAGGGCGTCGACGTCGTCTTCGAGCATGTCGGCGCCGACACGTTCGCCGGCTCGATGCTGTGCCTGAAGCGCGGCGGCCGGCTCGTCACCTGCGGCTCGACCTCCGGCGTGTCGACGCAGGTCAATCTGATGCAGCTTTTCCAGCAGCAGTTGAAGCTGCTCGGCTCCTTCGGCTGCCGCATGGAGAACATGGCCGATGCCATGCAGAAGATGGCGGCCGGCCTCGTCGCTCCGGTGATCGATACCGAGGTGGGTTTCGACGACATCGATGCCGCGCTGAAGCGCATGGAAGGCCGCGACGTCTTCGGCAAGATCATCCTGCGCGTTTCCTGAGCAATTCCGGGAAAAGCGGATGGTCGGCAAGGTGTTCAAGAAAGCCCGCCGGGACTTCATGTTCCGCTACGGCCGGCGGCTGCGCCAGATGGAGCACTGGCTGGTCGCCAAGCTGGCCATCGTGCTGCTCTCGCTGCTGCGCCTTCTGCCGGCGGATAGCGCGCTGAACTTTGCCGACCGCGTCGCCCGCCGCGTCGGCCCGAAGGTCGGGCGCCACCGCGTGGCGGTCGACAATCTGCGCCTGGCCTACCCTGAAAAGAGCGACGCCGAGATCGAGGCCATCGCGCTCGACATGTGGGGCAACATGGCCCGCCTCGCCGCCGAATACATCTTCCTCGATGCGCTTTTCGACTTCGACCCGAACGCGGCCAAGCCCGGCCGGGTCGAGGTGCGCGGTATCGAGCATTTCGTCGAGATCGCCGGCGAGAAGAAGCCGCATATCCTGTTCACCGGCCATCTCGGCAATTTCGAGCTGCTGCCCGTGGCCGCCGCCACCTTCGGCATGCAGATCACCGCGTTGTTTCGCCCGCCCAACAATCCCTATCTTGCCGACTACATCCACTCGACGCGCCGTTCCTCGATGGGCGGGCTGCTGCCCTCCTCCACCGGCGCATCCTTCGCACTGGCCGCCATCCTGGAAAACGGCGGCAATATCGGAGTGCTGGTCGACCAGAAATTCACCGGCGGCGTCGAGACGAATTTCTTCGGCCGTCTTTGCCAGAGCAATCCCGTGCTCGGCATGCTGGCGCGGCACTATGATTGCGACGTCTATCCCGCGCGCTGCGTCAGGCTGCCCGGCAACCGCTTCCGCCTGGAAATCGAGGACAAGCTTACTTTACCTCGCACCGAGGGTGGCAGCGTCGACGTCGAAGCCACCACCCAACTTCTCGCCGACGTCGTCGAGCGCTGGGTGCGCGAGGACCCCGGACAGTGGATGTGGTTCCACAAGCGCTGGGAAATCAGCGGCCGTCGCCGCCGCAAGCGCGGCCAGGCGAAACAAACCAGCCAGGACGCTCAATAGGGCCTTATGCATGTCTCCCAAAAGTGATCTCGGTTTTGGGGAGAACGACATGCATAAAAACAAGGACCTGAAGCGCGTCGCCTGACCCCGTTTCAACGCGACGCGCTGTAGTGGATCGCGCTCAGGAAATACGCGGTGCTCGCCTCCAAAAAGAAGGCCGCGAAGATTGGTCTCCGCGGCCTCGATTATTGGAATGTTGCGCGTCGATCTCAGAAGAGCGGCACCCCAAAATTCGGGCGATAGGTGTCCATCGTGGCGCCGCTGCGATCCTGGGAAAGCAAGGTATCCGAGCCGAAGCTGGCACTTAAGCCGACGACATATTTATGGACGTTCACGCTACCCGACGCCTCGGATATCGTCAGGTGATCCCATTGGTAGCGGCCAAACACGGACCAGGGCGTGCCCGCGAACCTGTATGTCGCCTGCAAGGCGCCGGTGACGGTGTCGAGATGTCCGCCTGTTGCCGACAGCCTGGAGAAGCCAAGCTCGCCATCAAAGCGAAGATTGTCCTGGGCAAAGAAGCGCACCACGCCGCGGCCGCCCCAATTGTCGAAATGCTCGGACTCGCCACTGGCCCGCAACTGGCCGTAGTAAACCTGACCGTAAACGGTCACGTTGCCGAAATAGGCCTGAGCTTCCGGGCCGATGGAAAAGCTGTAGAGGTTCGCGTCACTTAGGCCTTCGTCGCCGCCATATCCGTTAAGCGTGGCAAACCCGCCAAGCGCATAAGAGCTCGGATCGCGCCAGTAGGCATGCACGGCTCCGCCATAGCTGTAGATATTTGTGCCCTGCACCCAAAGCGAATCGACGACAGCATCGGTCTGGATGTTCCAGCGGGCGTCGATCGGGAAATTGACGCGAACGGCACCGCCAGCTCCGGTGCCGGTCTCATGATCGCCGGGGACTGAAAAATAGAGACCGCCGAGATAAAGCTCGCCATAGCCAGAGATATGCGGCTGTGCGAGTTCCTGATCCAGAATGACCGGCGCGTCGGCAGCGAAAGCCGATGTCGCTGTTGCGGCGAGCGCGGCGCCTAGAAAAAGTCGGTACATTTTTAATCCCCAAGCCATTGCACTAAACAACTCGCACTTAACATTGCAGCACCGGACAAACCAGCCTTTGTCGAGGTCCGGCAGGCCTAAGCCGTTGTTTTTCAGAGCTTGTGAGGTTTTGCTGCAACGCTCGACACGTTGCGCAGGCGGACAGCGCCACCTGCGCCTTCCTGATCACCGATCCTACCGGAGCTCAGTCGGTCACGACGATCCGCGTGTTTCCGTAGCCGGCTTCCTTGACCATCGAATAGAAGGTCGCGGCGTTGGCGGTGTGCAGGCGCACGCAGCCATGCGAGGCCGGACGTCCGAGATATTTCACCGCGCCGGTGCCATGGATGGCATAGCCACCCCGGAAAAACACCGAATAAGGCATCGGCGAATTGTCGTATTTGCGCGAATACCACATCCGCGCCGTCCATTGCGGCCGGTAGCTGCCGCGCGGCGTGAAGTAGCCTTTGCGCGCGGTCGAGACGCTCCAGCGGTAGAGCACCTGGCCGTATTGGCTGACGGTCATGGTCTGCGTGGAGACGTCGATATTGGCGACCAGCGTGGCCGCCCTGCTTGCGAGAGATGTGCCGAGCAGCGTGGTTGCCAGCACGGCTGCCATGAGAACGATTTTTTTCATGCGATCAAACCCCTTTGATTGCCCCTGCCATTCGCGCGGTTTTTCCATCTTTCTGTCGGCAGATGCGTTAAGTACCACACACTCCTTGACAATTTCGCCAATCCAATGCCGCGAATTTGAACGATTTTCCCGCCATAGTTGCCACTGCAACACGCGCCATCTGGAAGTATAGGCGCGGCATTGGGCCATGGACGTATGGCCGGTTGGCAATCAGCGAGAGGCTGCTTGCAAAACCCTCGCGTTGCTTCTTCAATCCGCCGAATGAATGAAAGCCTCCTCAAGGCGGTCGATGACCGGGTCGACGACCTGGTCCAGCTCACCGCCGACCTGATCCGCTTCCCGACCGTCAACCCGCCAGGCGAGGCCTATGGGCCTTGCGCCGAATTTGTCGGCGAGCGGCTGAGGAAGCTTGGCTTCGAGACCGAACTGATCCGCGCCGAAGGCACGCCGGGCGACACCGACCGCTACCCGCGCATCAATGTCGTCGCGCGCCGTGAAGGCCGTTCGCCGGGACCTTGCGTGCATTTCAATTCGCATATCGACGTGGTCGAGGCCGGCGAAGGCTGGACCGTCGATCCCTTTGCCGGCGTGGTCAAGGATGGCCGCGTCTATGGCCGCGGCGCTTGCGACATGAAGGGCGGGCTGGCGGCCTCGATCATCGCCGTGGAGGCTTTCATGGCGGCCTATCCCGACTTCCCCGGCGCCATCGAGATTTCCGGCACGGCGGACGAGGAATCCGGCGGTTTCGGCGGCGTCGCCCATCTGGCCCGGCTCGGCTATTTCTCCAAGCCGAGGGTCGACCACGTGATCATTCCGGAGCCGCTCAACAAGGACCGCATCTGCCTTGGCCATCGCGGCGTCTGGTGGGCGGAGATCGAGACCAAGGGCGAGATCGCGCATGGCTCGATGCCCTTCCTCGGAGACAATGCGGTGCGCCACATGGGCGCCGTGCTGCAGACCTTCGAGGATGAGCTCTTCCCGGCGCTCGACCGCAAGATGACGCGCATGCCGGTGGTGCCGGAAGGTGCGCGGCGTTCGACCATGAACATCAATTCCATCCATGGCGGCCAGACCGAGGATTTCCGGCCGGGCCTGCCCTCGCCCAACGTGCCGGATTCCTGCCGGCTGACCATCGACCGCCGCTTCCTGCTGGAAGAGGATATCGGCGCCGTCAAGGGCGAGGTCACATCGATCTTGGAGCGGCTGAAACGCGAGCGCAAAAAATTCGACTACGAGATCCGCGACCTGATGGAGGTGCTGCCGCTGATGACCGAGCGCGACGCGCCGGTGGTCAAGGCCGTCGCCAAGGGCATCATGGAGGTATTCGACCGTGAGCCTGACTATGTCATTTCGCCCGGCACCTACGACCAGAAGCATATCGCGCGCATCGGCCATCTCTATGACTGCATCGCCTACGGCCCGGGCATTCTCGATCTGGCGCACCGGCCCGACGAATGGGTCGGCATCGCCGACATGGTGGAATCGGCCAAGGTGATGGCGATCGGCCTCAACGTGCTTTTGAGAGGAACGACGGACTGAGCGGATCGACCGTGGGAAAAACATTTCCCCCGGCGCGCCAAGCCAGCACGAAACGCAATTTACTCGCGTGCAAAATCACGCTTCTATCCGCCACGCCTAGCTGAGTTGAGCAATGGGAGTTCAGCGATGAAACTGTGGAAGACCATCCTGGCCGCGAGCGTTCTGTCGCTTGCCGCCGCCACCTCGGCCTTTGCCGCGCGCACCGATCTCACGCTCGGCATCGTGCTCGAGCCGCCGCATCTCGATCCGACCGCCGGTGCGGCCGCGGCCATCGGCGAAATCACCTATGCCAATGTCTTCGAAGGGCTGACACGCATCGACGACAACGGCCAGGTTCAGCCTGGTCTCGCCGAGAGCTGGGCCGTATCCGACGACGGTAAGGTCTACACGTTCAAGCTGCATTCCGGCGTGAAGTTCCACGACGGCTCGGCCTTCAGCGCCGACGACGTGAAATTCTCGCTGGACCGGGCGCGCGCCAAGGATTCGCTCAATCCGCAAAAGCCGCTCTTTGCGCATATCACCGATGTCACGGCGGTCGATCCGGCGACGGTGAAGGTCACGCTCGACGGTCCGCAGGGCGATTTCCTCTATGACATGGGCCAGGTTGCGGCGGTGATCGTGGGCAAGGCATCGGCCGACGGCAACAAGGACAAGCCGATAGGCACCGGTCCGTTCAAGCTCGATCACTGGGCCAAGGGGTCCGAGATCACGCTCGTCAAGAACCAGGATTACTGGGGGACACAAGCCGCGCTCGACAAGGCAACATTCCGCATCGTTCCCGACGCCGCCGCGGCTGTGCCCGCCCTGCTCTCGGGCGACATACAGGCCTTCGCCAACATGCCGGCGCAGGACGCGCTTGCCCAGGTCCAGTCCGATCCGCGCTTCACCGTCGTGATCGGCGCGACCGAGGGCGAGACGATCCTGTCGATCAACAACAAGAAGCCGCCCTTCGACAAGCTGGCGGTGCGGCAGGCCCTCGCTTCGGCGATCGATCGCAGTGCCATCATCGAGGCAGCCTCGAACGGTCTTGGAAAGCCCATCGGCTCTCATTTCTCGCCTGGCGATGCGGGTTATGTCGACCTGACCGGCGTCTATCCGCACGACATCGCCAAGGCCAAGGCGTATCTGAAGGAAGCGGGGCTGGAGAACGGCTTCTCGGCCACGCTGAAGCTGCCGCCCGTGCCCTACGCGCGCGACGGCGGCCAGGTTATCCAATCCGAGCTGAAGGAAATCGGGGTCGACCTGCAGATCATTCCGGTCGAATGGGCGGAGTGGCTGAGCCAGGTCTTCACCAACAAGGACTACGACCTGACGATCGTTTCCCATGTCGAGCCGAACGACATCGATATCTATTCGCGGCCCGACTACTATTTCCAGTACGAGAATCCGAAATTCAACGACGTCATCAAGGAGCTCGGCAGCACGGTCGACAAGGACAAGAGGCTGGAGCTGCTGGGCGAAGCGCAGAAGATCCTCGCGCACGACGTTCCCGCCGTCTACCTGTTCGAGCTGCCGAAGATCGGCGTCTGGGACGCCAAGCTGCAGGGCATGTGGACGAACTGGCCGATAGAGGCGGATGACCTGACCAAGGTGAAGTGGACGGACTGAGGCCGGCGCGATCGGCCGATCGCCTCCCATGACCGCCTACCTCCTGAAACGCCTGATCATAGCGGCCCTCACTTTGGTGCTGGCCTCGATGGTGGTGTTCGCGGTGATGGAAATCCTGCCCGGCGATCCCGCGCGCCTGATGCTTGGCCTCAATGCCAGCGCCGATCAGGTCGAGGTGCTGCGCAACCAGATGGGGCTGAATGCGCCGCTTGTGCTGCGCTATCTGCACTGGGCAGGCGGGCTGCTCAGCCTCGATTTCGGCCGCTCCTATACCTATTCGGTGCCAGTCATCGATCTGGTGCGCGAAAGGGTGGCTGTGTCCCTGCCGCTGGCGCTGATTGCGCTCGCGCTGTCGACGATCATCGCCATTCCGGTCGGCGTCTTTTCCGCCAGCCGGCAAGGCCGCGCCGGCGACACGCTCACCATGGGCGCGGCACAGCTCGGCGTCGCCGTGCCGAATTTCTGGTTCGCGCTGATGCTGATCTATCTCTTTGCCGTCTGGCTCAGACTGGTGCCGGCCGGCGGCTTTCTCGGCTGGAGCGCCGGCATTTGGCCGGCGCTGAAATCCCTGATCTTGCCGGCGGTCGCGCTTGCCCTGCCGCAGGCGGCGATCCTCGCACGCGTCGCGCGCTCGGCACTGATCGAGGTGCTGAACGAGGATTACATCCGCACCGCCCGCGCCAAGGGCCTGCCCTATCGCACAGTGCTTTGGCGCCATGCGCTGCGCAACGCCATGATCCCGGTTCTCACCATCCTCGGCCTGCAATTCGCCTTCCTGCTTGCCGGCACCATCATCATCGAAAACGTCTTCTACCTGCCCGGCCTCGGCCGGCTGGTGTTCCAGGCGATCACGCAGCGCGACCTCATCGTCGTCGAGGGCGTGGTCATGCTGCTGGTCGCCGCCGTCATCCTCATCAACCTCCTCGTCGATTTCTCCTACGCCATCGTCGATCCGCGCCTCAGAGGCCGGCAATGACGGCGCGTATTTACCTCCCCGAGGAAACGCTGGCTGGCGTCCTGGCAAAAGCCTTCGGCAACCGATCGTTCCTGATCGGCTTCGCCATCACGCTGCTGGTGGCGGCCATCGCGCTGTTGTCCTTCGCTTGGACGCCCTACGACGTCACCAAACTGGTGATCGCCGACAAGACGCAGCCGCCCTCTTGGGCGCACTGGTTCGGCACCGACCATTTCGGCCGCGACATCCTGTCGATGATCATGGTCGGTGCTCGCAACTCGATCGCGGTTGCGCTGGTCGCGGTCGGCATCGGCATGGGGATTGGCGTGCCGCTCGGCACCTTCGCCGCGGCGCGCGGCGGACTGGCCGACGAGGCGCTGATGCGCCTCAACGACCTCGTCTTCGCCTTCCCGGCGCTGCTGTCGGCGATCATGATCACCGCGATCTTCGGCCCCGGCGCCGTCAACGCCATCATCGCCATCGGCATCTTCAACATCCCGGTTTTCGCGCGTGTCGCCCGCGCCGGCGCGCTGGCCATCTGGCCGCGCGAATTCATCCTCGCCGCGCGCGCCGCCGGCAAGGGCGCCACGCAGATCACCGTCGAGCACGTCCTGCCCAACATCGCGACGCTGCTCCTGGTCCAGGGCACGATCCAGTTCGCGCTCGGCATCCTCGCCGAAGCCGGGCTTTCCTATGTGGGCTTGGGCGCGCAGCCGCCGATGCCGAGCTGGGGTCGTATGCTGTTCGACGCCCAGACCCGGATGGTGACGGCGCCCTGGATGGCGATCTTTCCCGGCATGGCGATCGTCATCACCGTGCTGGGCCTCAACCTGCTCGGCGATGGCATCGCCGACATCCTCGACCCGAAATCGCGGCGGCGCCGATGACCCTGCTCGAGATCGAGAACCTGTCGCTGACGATCGGCGCCACGCCGATCCTGAAAGACGTCGATCTGACAATCGCGCCCGGCGAAGTCGTCGGCCTGGTCGGCGAATCAGGGTCGGGCAAATCGATGACGGCGCTCACCATCATGCAGTTGCTGCCGCATCTTGCGCGCGCCGAAGGCCGTGTCGCCTTCGACGGCATCGACATCCTCGCCGCCACCGAGGACCAGATGTGCGCGCTACGCGGCGACGACATCGGCATGGTGTTCCAGGAGCCGATGACGGCGCTCAATCCTGTGAAGACCATCGGCGAACAGGTTGCCGAAGGCATCCGCTGGCACACCAAGGCGAGCCGCGCCGAAGCCGAAGACCGTGCGCGGAAGATTCTCGACCGGGTCGGTTTGCCGGAGACAAAATTCCCGCTGTCGCGCTACCCGCATGAACTGTCCGGCGGCCAGCGCCAGCGCGTCGTCATCGCCATTGCCTGCGCGCTGAAGCCGAAGCTTTTGATTGCCGACGAGCCGACGACGGCGCTCGACGTGGTGCTGCAGGCGCAGATCCTTGACCTCTTGCGCGACCTCGTCCGCGAGAACCGCATGGGCCTGCTGCTCATCTCGCACGACCTCGCCGTCGTCACCGAGATGGCCGACCGACTGACCATCCTGCGCCGCGGCGAGGTGACGGAGGCCGGCGACACCGCCCGCACCTTGTCCGAACAGCTGCACCCCTACACGCGCGAGCTGGCGCTGGCCTCCATGCATGTGCCGGCACGCCCGAAAATTCACCAGGCGGGCTCGGCCAAGCCGCTGCTCGAGGTCGAAGGCGTCAGCCGCGACTATCCGGGACGGCGCACATCCCTGTTCCGGCGGGCGCCGCCGGTCCGCGCCGTCGACAATGTTTCGCTCGCCATCGAGCCTGCGCAATCGGTGGCGCTGGTCGGCCGATCCGGTTGCGGCAAGTCCACGCTCGCCCGCATGATCCTGGCGCTGGATAGGCCGACGGCCGGCGCGATTCGCTTCCGCGGCGAGACCGTCACCGGCAAGGCGGAGGCTGAGCTGAAACCGGCGCGGCGCGACATGCAGGTGGTTTTCCAGGATCCCTATGGCTCGTTCGATCCGCGCCAGAAGGTGGAGAAGCTGGTCGCTGAGCCGCTGCATCTCCTTGAGAAACAGCCGACCCGGACCGAGCGCCGGGACATGGTCGCGCATGCGCTGCAGGAAGTCGGCCTAGGGCCGCGCGACATGGACAAATACCCGCATGAATTCTCCGGCGGCCAGCGACAGCGCCTGTCGATTGCGCGGGCCATCATCACGCGGCCGAAACTTGTCGTCGCCGACGAGCCGGTCTCGGCGCTGGATGTCTCGATCCGCGCCCAGATCCTCGACCTTTTCGCCGAGCTCAACCAGAAGCTCGGCATCGCCTATCTGTTCATCACCCACGACCTGACGGTCGCCCGCGCCATGGGCGACGAGGTGCTGGTGATGCATGAGGGGCGGATCGTCGAGCGCGGCAAGGCGAGCGAGGTGCTCGATCATCCCCAATCGGAAGCGGCCAAGGCGCTCGTCTCGGCAGCGCCCGATCTGCACCGCGCCATCGCGCGGCGCATGCAGGAACAGGGGTGATAAACCTGTTCGCCCTATTCAGCCTTCGGGCTTCACCGCGTCGACAGGGCTGATGTCCAGCAAGTCGAGCGTGCGGCGCAAGAGCCGGATCTCGTTCTCGGCCAGCTTGGAATCCGCCTTGGCGATCTCGGCCATATGATAGGCAAGCAGCTTGCGGCGCTCGACATCGAGGTCGCGAAACAGCGCGATCGCCTGCGAGCCGTTTGTCTCGTAGCCATAGTCGTTGAGATATTCGATGACGCTGTCGATGCTGCTCTCGGGGATGCCGAAGGCTTCCTTGCAGATGCGCCGGAAGACGACCATCTCGCTCTCCGAGACCGAGCCGTCGGCCAGGATCATGCGGAACAGCATCAGGAGTTCCGCCGACAGCACCGGATCGTCCGCTACCTTGCGCACGCCCGGATCTCCATCGAAGATCGAGCGTATCTGATCGAGCAGCGCCATTGCCATCGGCTTCCCCTTCGCGATTCCGTGAGATTGTTAGCTCGGATTCGCCCTTGCGCAAACAGGGCCAGCGTGGTGGAAGCTCCAGTTTCCTTCCAAACCGCCCCTCCCTGATGATCGACCTTACCCTGCAGACTGTCCTTATCCTCGTCGGCGCCGCTTTTGCCGCGGGCTTTGTCGATTCGATCGCCGGCGGCGGCGGACTGATCACCATCCCGGCCCTGCTTATCGCCGGCTTCTCGCCGGTGGCAGCGCTTGGCACTAACAAATTGCAGGGCATGTTCGGCTCCGGCTCCGCCACCATCCATTACGCGGCGAACGGCCAGGTCGACCTGCGCCACCAACTGCCGTCCGCCGCCCTGGCGCTTGCCGGCGGCGCGATCGGCGCGCTGCTGGCGACGGTCGTGCCCGGCGATGTGCTGCGCGCCATCCTGCCGCTGCTCCTGATCGCGATCGCGCTCTACTTCGCCCTGAAACCCAACATGGACGACGTCGACCGCGCCGAGCGGCTGTCGCCTTTCCTGTTCGGATTGATCATCCCGCCGCTGGTCGGATTCTATGACGGTGTCTTCGGACCCGGCGCCGGCTCTTTCTACATGCTCGCCTTCGTCACCCTCGCAGGCTATGGCGTGCTCAAGGCGACCGCCCACACCAAGCTGCTCAACTTCGCCTCCAACATCGGCGGCTTCATCGTTTTCGCCGCCGTCGGCGTCATCGACTGGAAGATCGGCCTGATGATGGGCGTGGCGCAATTCCTCGGCGCCCGCGTCGGCTCGGGCCTTGCCATCAGGATCGGCGCCAAGCTGATCAAGCCGCTGCTGGTCGTCGTTTGCCTGGCGCTGGCGGTCAAGCTGCTCGCCGACCCGGCCAACCCCTTGCGCCAGCTGATTGGTGTGTGAACGCATCTCCTGCTAGACTTGGCCCATGTCCGACGAGACCGAGCGCCATCGACAGGACAATCGCTCACCCGCCCTCCATTTCGAGATGGTCCGGCGCAAGCCCGCGGCTGCGCTGGCCGGCGTCGTCACCGATATCTGCGGCTATCGCGAAATCTGGCCCGGCCATTTCCGCATCGTCGAATATGCCTCGCTGACCGTGCCGCTGGTGATCAGCTTCGCCGACGCCTTTGCCATCGGTCTCGGCCGCGCTCCGGGCGACAATGACCGCTACGCCAGCTTCGCCGCCGGGCTCTACGCCGGCCCAGTGATGATCGAATCCTTCGGCGGTTGCTGTTGCGTCCAAGTGAACTTGACTCCGCTCGGCGCCAGGCGGTTCTTCGGCTTGCCGATGAGCGAACTGCGGGACCGGATGGTCGGCCTCGACGATGCGCTGGGCTTTGAAGGCGTGGCCCTGCGCGAGCGACTGGGCGATGCGCGGGATTGGGACAGCCGCTTCGACATCGCAGAAGGCTTTGTTGCCGGCCGGCTCGCGGAAGCCAACGGGCTGTCGCCCGAGATCGCCTGGGCCTATCGCACGGTCATCGCCTCGGGCGGACGCACGCGCATCTCGGCGCTCGCCGGCGAGATCGGCTGGAGCCGCAAGCATCTGGCGCAAAGATTTTCAGACGCGATCGGCATCGGCCCGAAAACGCTGTCGCGCATCGTGCGCTTCAACCGCGCGCTCTCCCTGTCCAAGCGGCAAGACGACAATTGGGCCGGCATCGCCGCCGATTGCGGCTATGCCGACCAGGCGCATCTGGTGCGCGAGTTCCGCCAGCTCGCCGGCGAAACGCCGACGGCGCTTGCCGCTTTGATGTAGGCCTCGCGAGGTAACATTTCTTCAAGACGCCGGAACGGCCTTGGTCGAGACTGGGCTCATCGACCGAACAAGGAGGTTCTCATGCCCACGGAAGCACCGCGCATCTACCCGGCCCTGCGCTACAGGAATGCACCCAAGATGATCGACTGGCTCTGCGATGCCTTCGGTTTCGAAGTCCACGCCCGCTATGGCGAGGGCGACGTCATCCATCACGCCGAACTGACCTTCGGTTCCTCGATGATCATGCTGGGCAGTGCCCGCGACGACGACTACGGCAAGATGGTCGGCGATCCAGGCAGCGGCGGCGGCAAGTCGATCTACATCGCCGTCGACGATGCAGACGCCGCTTACGCGCGCGCCAAGAAGGCCGGCGCGACCATCATCCAGGAACTGGTCGACCGCGATTACGGCAGCCGCGAATTCATCTGCCGCGATCCCGAGGGCAATGTCTGGTCGTTCGGCACCTATTGGCCGAAGGCGGGTGAGAAGGCGTAGGTCTTCGCCGGCGCTCGATGTTGGCGAAAGCATCCCAACTTCGTCATCCACGGGCGGAGCGGCAGCGAAGCGGACGCGGAGACCCGAGGATCCATTCCGTGACCTTAATCGGAGGGCGCAGCGGAGCAGAATTCTGCATCGTTGCAACGCCTCAGCGTCACGGAATGGATCCTCGGGTCTGCGCCGCGTCGCTTCGCTCCTTGCTCCGCCCGTGGATGACGACGGGACATACGTTTCGGCCAATCGCCAAGACAGAGGTTCAATCAGGGGAAGCAAAGTCGCCGTCAAAGCGTCTATACCGACCAATCAGCGCGCCAGCCCGAAAATCGCGTCGCAGTCGAGATGCGCTTCCAGTTCAGCCGCCACCTCGTCCAGCGCCTTCTCGACCTCGGCGCGATAGTCGACGCCGCCGCCTTTGACGCCGAGGCTCTCCAGATAGGCGGCGCGAAAAGCGTCGGCGGAAAACAGACCGTGCAGATAGGTGCCGATCACCTTGCCATCGGCGGATACCGCGCCGTCCTCGACGCCGTTGATGATCGCCGAGGGCCGCGCGGTGTCGGGACCGGTGGTGCGGCCGAGATGGATCTCGTAGCCGTCCAGCGGCAGATCGAACTGCACAGAACGAGCGCTTGAATTGCGCACCGTCTTTTCCGGCTCCATCACCGTCTCGATGTCGAGCAGGCCGAGGCCTTCGGTCTCCCGCACGCTGCCCTCGATGCCGTCGGGATCGCGCACCATGCGGCCGAGCATCTGGTAGCCGCCGCAGATGCCGACGACATGGCCGCCGCGCTTGCGGTGGGCGGCGAGATCGCGATCCCAGCCATTCTCGCGGAACTTGATCAGGTCGCCGATGGTCGATTTCGATCCGGGGATGATCACCAGCCCGGCATCCGCAGGCAGCCTCTGGCCTGGCGGCACGAAGACCACCTCGACCTGCGGCTCCGCTTTCAGCGGATCGAGATCGTCGAAATTCGCGATGCGCGCCAGCATCGGCACCGCGACCTTCAGCGCCCGCTTCCCACCGGATGCCAGGCGTTCCAGCACGACCGAATCCTCGGCCGGCAGCCGGGCGGCGGCCTTCAGCCATGGCACGACGCCGAAGCAGCGCCAGCCGGTGAAGTTCTCGATCGCCTTGATGCCGTCGTCGAACAGCGAGACATCGCCGCGGAACTTGTTGATGATGTAGCCTTCGACCATGCGCCGGTCTTCCTCCGGCAGGATCAGATGCGTGCCGGCGACCGAGGCGATGACCCCGCCGCGGTCGATGTCGCCGACCAGCACCACCGGCACGTTGGCGCGCGTAGCGAAACCCATATTGGCGATGTCGCGGCTGCGCAGATTGATCTCGGCCGGCGAGCCGGCGCCCTCGACGATGACTAGGTCGGCGCCCTCGCCGACCTTGGCCCAGGAGTCCAGCACCGCGTCCATCAGCCCGACCTTCATCGCCTGGTAGTCGCGGGCGCGGGCCTCGCCGAAGACCTTGCCCTGCACCACAACCTGTGAGCCGATGTCGCTTTGCGGCTTCAGCAGCACCGGGTTCATATGCACCGTCGGCCTCACGCCACAGGCCAGCGCCTGCAGCCATTGCCCGCGGCCGATCTCGCCGCCGCCCGGCCTTTTGTCACCGGGGATATCGGCGACGGCGGCGTTGTTCGACATGTTCTGCGGCTTGAACGGCCGGACGTTCAGTCCACGCTTTTTGGCGGCACGGCACAGCCCGGCCACCAGCACCGTCTTGCCGACATCCGAACCGGTGCCTTGCAGCATGATCGCTTTGGCCATCGCCTACGCCCTGCCCTGTGCGACGGTGCCGGGAATGGTCGACTTCTGCGCCAGCGGCCCGCCACGCCAGAGATAGAGCGCCATCAGCGGCTCCTTGCCGGTGCGCATGGCGTGGCTGACATTGGACGGATGATGGATCACCTCGCCCGCCGCGCGAACATGAAAACCGCTGTCACCCTTGTGCCATTCCGTACCGCCGGTCAGCGGGATGTAGATTTCCTCGGCAATGTGATGATGGTCGGGATAGACGATTTCGGGTCCGAGAATAAGCAGGCCGCCGGCGACCTCGTCATTGACGAAATGCCCGCGCGCGCCGAACACTTCCAGCCACCCGTATCGGGTCAGGAAGTCCGCGCCGAAATCGGATGCATTGTAGGTCTGGCCCCAGCGCAGGTCGCCGCCATGCGTCGCCACAAAGCGCGCCAGAGGTCCGGCGTCCGGCGGCGCAAGGTCGGCGACACGGTCGAGATAGCGAAGGCAGGAAAGACGATGCGGTTCGAGCGGACGCGCCGGCATCTTCCAGTCGATCCGGGCAACGGCATCTTTGACGAGAGCGTCGCCAAAGCCGGCCAGATAGGCGTGGAACCGGTCCAGCAACTCATCGAAAATTGTCGGCACCGACGGCTCCGTTTATCAATCCGTGCACAGCCGGTCCGCGGGCGGCCGGGTTGCGCGGCGGCATCATTGGTCTAGATTGGGCCGCGCGCATAGCCAAAAACGACAGGCCAGCGACAGGCAGGCCGAGACATCAGGGAGCACGCCATGGACGCGGCAGTCGATGCGGGCGCTGGCCAATTCGAACTCAACGAGGAACAACGCGCCATCCAGGAGATGGCCCAGGCGTTCGCCGCCGACCGGGTCGCGCCCAACGCGCTCGACTGGGACAGGGCAAAGCACTTTCCCGCCGATGTAATCCGCGAGACCGGCCCGCTCGGGCTCGGCGGCATTTATGTGCGTGACGACGTCGGCGGCTCGGCGCTTGGCCGGCTGGATGCGGTGCTGATCTTCGAGGCGCTGGCGCATGCCGACCCCGCCTTCTCCTCCTTCATCTCGATCCACAACATGGCGGCCTCGATGATCGACCGCTTCGGCTCGGACGAACAGCGCCGGCGCTTCCTGCCGAAGCTGACCTCGATGGAATGGCTGGCCAGCTATTGCCTGACCGAGCCTGGCTCCGGCTCCGATGCCGCGGCGCTGAAGACGCGCGCGGTGAAAAACGGCGGCGACTATGTCTTGAACGGCGCCAAGCAGTTCATCTCCGGCGCGGGCGACAGCGACCTCTATGTCGTGATGGCGCGCACCGGCGCCGATGGGCCGAAAGGCATCTCGACCTTCGTCGTGCCGAAGGATGCGCCGGGCCTTTCCTTCGGCGCTAACGAGCACAAGATGGGCTGGCACATGCAGTCGACCCGTCAGGTCATCTTCGAGGACTGCAAGGTGCCGGCCGACAACCTGCTTGCCGCGGAAGGCGCCGGCTTCGGCATCGCCATGGCCGGCCTCGACGGCGGCCGGCTCAATATCGCCGCCTGCTCCCTGGGTGGCGCGCAATCGGCGCTCGACAAGGCGCTGGCTTACACGGGTGAGCGCAAGGCGTTCGGCTCGAAGATCAACCAGTTCCAGGCCCTGCAATTCAGGCTGGCCGACATGGAAACGGAGTTGCAGGCCGCGCGCATCTTCCTCTATGCCGCCGCCTCGAAGCTCGACCGCAAGGCGCCCGACGCTGGCAAATGGTCGGCGATGGCCAAGCGCTTCGTCACCGATATCGGCTTCGACATCGCCAACCAGGCGCTGCAATTGCATGGCGGCTACGGCTACCTGCACGATTACGGCATCGAGAAGCTGGTGCGCGATCTTCGCGTTCACCAGATCCTCGAAGGCACCAACGAGATCATGCGTGTGATCATCGCGCGCACGCTGATTGGCCGCTGACACAACATTTGGGAGAAAACGATGGCAACCATCGCCTTCATCGGCTTGGGCAACATGGGCAATCCCATGGCTGCCAACCTGGTAAAAGCGGGGCATGCGGTGCTCGGGTTCGACCTGATGCCGGAAAACCTCACCGTCGCTCGTGAACACGGCGTAACGGTTATGGCTAACGCAGCCGCCGCGGTGAAGGACGCGGACGTGGTCATTACCATGTTGCCGGCCGGCAAGCATGTGCTCTCTGTCTACGAGGACATTGCGCCGAACGCAAAAAACGGCGCTCTCTTCATCGACTCCTCGACCATCGACGTCGAATCGGCCCGCAAGGCCCACGCGATTGCAGCAAAGCACGGCTTGCCCTCGATCGACGCGCCCGTCTCCGGCGGCACCGGCGGTGCGACGGCCGGGACGCTGACCTTCATGGCCGGCGGGTCCGACGCAGCTTTCGCCGCCGCCGAGCCGATCCTGAAGCCGATGGCCGGCCGCATCGTCCATTGCGGCGGCGACGGCGCCGGCCAGGCGGCCAAGATCTGCAACAACATGATCCTCGGCATCTCGATGATCGGCGTCGCCGAGGCCTTTGTGCTCGCCGAAAAGCTTGGGCTTTCGCACCAGGCGCTGTTCGACGTCGCCTCGACTTCATCGGGCCAATGCTGGTCGCTCACCACCTATTGCCCGGTGCCGGGCCCGGTTCCGGCCTCGCCGGCCAATCGCGACTACAAGCCCGGCTTTGCCGCGGCGCTCATGCTCAAAGACCTGAAACTGGCGCAGGAAGCGGCCGAGGGCGCGGGCGCCGTAACGCCGCTCGGCGCCGAGGCGACGCAGCTTTACGCGCTTTTCAACGCGCAGGGCCACGCCGGCGTCGATTTTTCCGGCATTATTAATTTCCTGCGCGGCAACCGGGCATAAGCTACTGCTTTCAAAAGATTATTTTTAGAGTTAGCGGGCATGAAGCCGGCAAATTTAGATTTGCTTAAGGTCTCGCTAACGCACCGGTAACGATGTGCCTCTAAAACGGACTGCGAGGCGGACATTCACGCCGCCCGGCGCTCCGGATCAGGTCTCGCGTACCGGAGCCCGTAAGTTTCGCAAGTATCTTGTAGCGAAATGCCAAGCGTATTCTGGCAGAGCCGCGTTCCCGTTGGGACGCGGTTTTTGCTTTAGAAGCATCCCGCAAGAGAGCCAGAAATTGGACCGGGCGCCCAATCGATGAGCGCCCGAAGTGATTCGTTTATCGCTTGCGCAGATCCGCATCAGCCAGATCGAGCGCCTTGGCGATGCGCTCGCAGGCCATGTCGATCGTGTCGCGAGTCCAGATCAGCGGCGGCGACAGGATCATCGTGTCGCCGGTGGCGCGCAGCATCATGCCGTTGGCGATCGCATGGTCACGCACCACGACGGCAGCACTTCCGGACGGCAGATAGCGTTCCTTGGTCGCCTTGTCCTTGACGATCTCGATCGCGCCCATCAGGCCGATCGAGCGCACCTCGCCGACCAGCCTGTGGCCGGCGATCCGCTCCTGCAGCGCCTGCGCGAAATAGGGACCGGTATCGTTCTTGACGCGCTCGACCAGGCCTTCCTTCTCGATGATCTCGAGGTTCTTCAGCGCCACCGCGCAGGCCACCGGATGACCGGAATAGGTGTAGCCGTGATAGAACTCGCCGCCCTTCTCGACCAACGTCTTCGCGATACGATCGCCGACCAGCAGCGCCGAAAGCGGCTGGTAGCCGGAGGTCAGCGCCTTGGCGGTGGTGATGGTGTCGGGCTCGATGCTGAAGGTCTGCGCGGCGAACCATTCGCCCGTCCTGCCATAGCCAGTGATGACTTCGTCCAGCATCAGCAGCACGTCGTATTTGCGGCAGATGCGCTCGACTTCCGGCCAGTAGCTCATCGGCGGGATTTTGACGCCGCCGGCGCCCATTACCGGCTCGCCGATGAAGGCGGCGACTTTGTCGGCGCCGGCTTCGAGGATGGCGTCCTCGACCGCCTTGGCAGCGCGGATGCCGAAATCATGGTCGCTCTCGCCGGGCAGCGCCAGCTCATAGGCGTAGGGCATCATCACATGGACGATGTTGGGCACCGCCCCGCCGAGCTGCTTGTGCATCGGCTCCATGCCGCCGAGGGACGTGCCGGCGATCGTCGAGCCGTGATAGGCCGACTTGCGCGAGATGACGCGGTTCTTCTCCGGCTTGCCTTCGAGCGCCCAGTAGTGGCGCACGAGCCTGAGCGCGGTGTCATTGGCCTCCGAGCCCGACGAGCCGTAAAAAACCTGGCTGACATGCTTGGGAGCCAGCTCCGCCAGCTTCTTCGACAGAAGCACCGGCGTCGGCGTCGAGCATTTGAAGAAGGAGTTGTAGTAAGGCAGCTCCTTCATCTGCGCGTAAGCCGCCTCGGCCAGCTCGTCACGGCCATAGCCGACATTGACGCACCAAAGGCCTGCCATGCCGTCGAGGATTTCGGTGCCGTCGGCGTCGTAGATGAACGGCCCCTTGGCGCTCGTGATGATGCGCGAGCCCGCCTCGCGCAGTTCCTTGTGGTCGGTGAAGGGGTGCAGGTGATGCGCGGCGTCGATCTGCTGAAGCTGCTTCAGCGAATAGTTCTGATAGGTCATGGATTTGATCTTTCCTCTTTGAATCAATCCGGCAACGGCCGGGGCGGATTCGTCAGAGGCAGCGAGGCGGCGAATAGCCTATTCGGGCGCATAGACGCAAAAGCTCGGCGCGAAGGGTCCGCGGCGACGGCGTCACCGCGCCCCCGAAGGCGCTATGTATGCTGATGCGGACCATGCAGGCAGCTTATGCCGCCTGAGGCCCAAAATTCAAGCCATGCCGGTCAGGCATCGCCTCCTAGCGCCCGTTTCAGGAACATATAGCGCATCGCCGTCTGCGCCGCTTGCGGCAGGCGGTCGCCGCGCCCGCCATGACCGCCCTCGGTCTCTTCATAGAGAAGCGTCCTGGCATGGCCCGTCTCCTGCAGCTTCGCCGCCATCTTGCGGGCATGTCCGGGATGGACGCGATCATCGGCGGTCGAGGTCATCAACAGCACCGGTGGATAGGCAACACTCGCCACGACATGCTGATAAGGCGAATAGGCGCTGAGCCAGGCAGCCTCCTCCGGCTTCGCGGGATCGCCATACTCGGCGATCCACGAGGCGCCGGGCGGCAGTTCGGTGTAGCGCAGCATGTCGAGCAGCGGCACGTCGATAATGACGGCGCCGAACAGTTCCGGCCGCTGCGTCAGCGACACGCCGGTGAGCAGGCCGCCATTGGAGCCGCCCTGGATGCCGAGCTGTGCCCCCGTGGTGATGCCGCGCGTGACCACATCCTCGGCAACCGCGGCGAAATCGTCATAGGCGTTCTGGCGCTTGCCCTTCAGCGCCGCCTGGTGCCAGGCCGGACCGAACTCGCCGCCACCCCGGATATTGGCCTGGATATAGGCGTTGCCCTTCTCCAACCAAAGCCGGCCGCGCACGCCGGCATAGCCTGGCAAAAGCGGCACTTCGAAGCCGCCATAACCATAGAGCAGCGCCGGCACCGGTCCCTTCTGGTCGCGACGCCTGACCACGAAATACGGGATCATCGTGCCGTCCTTCGAGCGCGCCTCGAACTGTTCCGAAACAAAAGGCGAGGCATCGAAGCGGGCCGGCTGCGACTTCACCGTCGCCAGCGTCTCGCCATCGTCGTCCGACCAGATGATCGAGCTCGGCGTTAGGAAATCGGTGAAGGAGAAGGACACGCTGGAGCCGAAATGCTCGGCATGGCTGATGCCGACATTGCCGTTGTCGGGCAGCGCAATCGGCTTCAACGACCAGCCCCCGGCCGTGCGGTCGCAGGCGATCACCTTGCCGCGCACATTGTCCATCAGGTTGATGAACAGCCGGTCCTGCGTCCTGGCAAGCCCGGCGACCGAAACGCGATGCGATGGCGTCAGTACGGTTTCGAAAGGACCGAATTCGCCGGTCTCGATCCAGCGGTCGAAATCGACGGAGTAAAGCCCGTCCGGCAGGCAATGCGTGCCGTCCGGCGCCGTCCATGGGCTGCGCACCCCGAAAACGAGTTGCCCTTTGAAGATCGCCGTGTCGCTGGCGTCGTCGGGCAGCGGAATGCGCCTGTTCTCACCCGAGGCCGGCCGCAGAAAGCTGTGCGAGGTAAAGAAGTCGATCGTCCTGCCGAGCAGCACATGCCGCTTGTCGCCGTCATATTCGACGCCGGCACCGACCGCGAGGTCCTGCTTCCCGGCCTCGAAGATCGGCGTCGCATCCTCCAGCTTGGCGCCGCGCCGCCAAAGCTTGATCACGCGCGGATATCCGGACTGGGTCTTGTCTTCTTCCTCGAAGGCCGCCGAGACGATCACCGTGTCCTTGTCCAGCCAGGAGAAGCCCGACTTCGAGGCGCGCGCGGAAAAACCGCCATCGACGAAGGACTTTGTCGCTATGTCGAACTCGCGCATCTCGCTGGCGTCGCCGCCATCCGGCGACATGTAGAGCAGGCAGCGGTCGAAATCAGGATAGAGCCGGCTCGCCCCACCGAACACCCATTTCACGCCCTCCCTGGCCGATAGCTGGTCGAAGTCGAGGATCGTTTCCCAGTCCGGCTTGTCGGTCTTGTAGGACGCGACCGTCGTGCGCCGCCAAAGTCCAAGAGCATTGGTCTTGTCCTGCCAGAAATTATAGACGTAGCCGGCAAGTGCGGCCCCGACCGCGATATTGTCCTCGGCCGTCATCAGGTCGAGCGCAGTCTCGAACGCGGCCTGATAGGCAGGGTCGCCCTGCAATTCGCCGACCGTCAGCTCATTCTGGCCGTGGACCCAGTCCAGCGCTTCCTTGCCGTTGCGGTCCTCCAGCCACAGGAAAGGATCATCGGCCGCCGATTGGGGCTGGGCTTTGCTTATCTTGCTGGTCATGCGGGTCTCCGGATTATCGTCTGGCGGGTTGTTGCCTACATCGCGTCCGCCGCGCGGATATTCAAGTCCGCCAGGCGAGATCGGCTCGGTCGCCAGCGACGCGTCAGGAGCGGCGGCGCTGGAATGATCGATACAGCGCGAAGCTGACAAGCAGCGCGTCGAGGCCAACGATCACCACGGGCAGTCCAAGCGGCCCTATCGCCTGCATCAGCGCGCCTGCCCCCGGCGGGCCGACGATGCCGCCGACGCCCCACATCAGGGCGAAGGCGGCATTGCCGGCGACCAGGGTCGTGCCCTTGAAGCGGTTGCCGAGCTCGATCAGCGCCATGGTGTAGACGCCGTAGCCGACCGCCCCCATCACCACCAGCACCGGCCAGACGAAGGACGTGGCGATCAGCAGCGGCAGCGAGATGGCGCAGCTGGCGGTCGCGAGCGCACAGACAATGATCATCGCCCGGCCGCCGAAACGCTCGGCCATCAGCCCGAGCGGAATCTGCAGGATGATGTTTCCGAGCGACAGCGCCGTCACCAGCGCCGCCTGCCTGGCTTCCGGCAGGCCGAAACCGGAACCGAAGACCGGGATCAGCGAATAGGTGCTCTGCTGCACCGCCGCCGACACCAGCACGGCCAACAGCAGCGCCGGCGCCAGCCTGGCAAAACCGGCGACTCCGCCCGACGATTGCCCGTCATCCTCGAAGCCGGTCAGCTTCGCGGAGACGGCGCGTAGGATCAGCGCGCAGAGCAGAAAACCCGCTATCACGGCGATGAAGGGCGGCCAGCCACGGCTGCCGACCGCAATCAGGATTATCGGACCGGCTGCATAGCCGGCTCCCATCAGCGCATTGAACACGCCCATCACCCGGCCGCGTCGCGACGGCGGCGCCAGCGACAGCGCCCAGACTTCGCCCAGCACATAGAGCGGATTGATGGCAAAGCCGACCAGGAAGCGGATGACGAACCATGCCGCCCAGTTCTGCAGATAACCGATGGCAAGGAAGCAGAGCGCGCCGGCAAGCGCGCAGCCGACGCCGAGATTGCGCGCGCCGAAGAGGCGCACGGCAACCGGCACGAAAGAGGCCGACAGGATGAGGCCGACCGGCATCATCGCCGCCGAAAGCCCGATCAGCGCCGGCGAAATCCCCTGCCGCTGCATGAGCAGCGTGAACAGCGGATAGGAAAGCCCCTGCGCCGCGCCGAACATGGCAAGCGCCGCCGTGACGCCGGCAAGCGCTGCCCATTGCGGGGATTTTTCTGCGGTCTGGGTGGAAGCGGTCATCGTGGCTCGCGGGTCGTGGTCACCGCCCATATCAGCGCCGAAGCCCCGCCGGATGCCTCAGCAAAGGCAATTCGGCAAGCCAGCCGGCTGCCCTTCCGGCATGTCGCTTCCCTCGCTGTAGTGGTCGCCGCCTCCTTACCGGCTGCATTGCCGCCGGTCCATTATGCCGCCAAATTCGGACCCTCACGAGGCATTTCATGACCGCCGCCCTTCATCCCGCCGAGCCGGCATTGGCAACCGATCGCGCCCGCCGTGGCGGCCGCGCGGGCAAGCGCGCCGGCGGCTCGGCCGCTTTCGAGCAGCCGGCCTTCCGGCAGTTGAAGAACCCGCTGACGCCGACGAAGCTGGTCTCCGACGACGAGCTGGAATCGATCCACCTCGCCTCGCTGCGCGTCTTGAAGGAAATCGGCGTCGACGTGCTGCATGACGAGGCCCGCCGCATCATGAAGGCGCATGGCGCTGACGTGCGCGAAGGCTCGGAGCGCGTGCGCTTCGACAGCGACATGATCCTCGAGCTGATCGCGCACTGCCCGTCCGAATTCACGCTGCATGCCCGCAACCCGGCGCACAATCTGCGCTTCGGCGGCAACAACGTCATCCTGTCGATGATGGCCTCGGCGCCGAACTGCTCCGACCTCGACCGCGGCCGGCGGCCCGGCAACCAGGCCGACTACCGCAACTTCCTGCGGCTGACGCAGATGCACAACATCCTGAACTGCACGGGCGGCTAT
Source organism: Mesorhizobium sp. CU3 (assembly GCF_006442965.1). Taxonomy (GTDB): domain Bacteria; phylum Pseudomonadota; class Alphaproteobacteria; order Rhizobiales; family Rhizobiaceae; genus Mesorhizobium. The sequence goes on from NZ_VFWX01000026.1 coordinate 26,654, forward strand.
CCGGTCGAGCCGATCGACATCCATCCCTCGGTGCGGCACCTGGAATGCATCCGCGACCTCAGCCTGCTGACCGACAAAGTCTTCCACATCTATTCGCTCGGCAAAGAGCGCAATGTCGACGGCATCGAGATCACCCGCATCGCCCGCGGCATCAGCCGCGAGCAACTGATGGCCGAGCCGTCGGTCTTCACCATCATCAACACCAACTCGCCGCTCAAGCTCGACGTGCCGATGATGGAAGGCATCATCCAGATGTCGAGCATGGGCCAGGTCGTCATCGTCACCCCGTTCACGCTGTCGGGCGCCATGGCGCCGGTCACCATCGCCGGCGCGCTGGTGCAACAGAACGCCGAGGCGCTGTCCGGCATCGCCTTTGCCCAGATGGTGAAGAAGGGCGCGCCGGTCGGCTATGGCGGCTTCACCTCCAATGTGGACATGAAATCCGGCGCACCGGCCTTCGGTACGCCCGAATACATGAAGGCGCAACTCGTCGGCGGCCAGTTGGCGCGACGCTACAACATCCCCTACCGCACCTCTAACACCTGCGCCGCCAACACGGTCGACGCGCAGGCCGCCTATGAAAGCGTCTTCTCGCTGTGGGGCGCCATCCAGGGCGGCGGCAATCTGATGATGCACGGCGCCGGCTGGCTGGAAGGCGGCCTGCGCTGCTCCTATGAAAAGACCATCCTGGACATCGACCTTCTGCAGATGGTGGCCGAGTTCCTGACCCCGCTCGACATGTCCGAGGACGCGCTCGGCTTCGACGCCATCCAGTCGGTCGGTCCGGGCGGGCATTTCTTCGGCACGCCGCACACACAGGCGCGCTACAAGACCGCCTTCTATTCGCCCATCGTCTCCGACTGGCGCAATTTCGAGAGCTGGACCGAAGCCGGCTCGCCGACGGCGATGGAACGGACCAACAAGGTCTGGAAGGAGCGCCTTGCCTCCTACGAGGAACCCTACATGGACCCCGCCATCCGCGAGGAGCTCAACGACTTCGTCGAAAAACGCCGTGCCGAAGGCGGCGCGCCGACGGATTTCTGATCATCTGGGTTGGGTGGCCGCCCGACCCTCATTTCTGACTCCACATTGCACAAGACGGACCTATCTTCATGAAATCCCACGTAAAAGCGGTTGTCATCGGCGGCGGCGTCGTCGGCTGTTCGGTGCTCTATCATCTGGCCAAGGCCGGCTGGACCGACATCATGCTGATCGAGCGCTCGGAACTGACCTCCGGCTCGTCCTGGCACGCGGCCGGCGGCTTCCATACGCTGAACGGCGATCCCAATGTCGCCAAGCTGCAGGCCTATACGGTCCAGCTCTACAAGGAGATCGAGGAACTATCCGGCCAGTCCTGCTCGCTGCATCTCACCGGCGGCGTGATGATGGCCGATACGCCGGAGCGCATGGACTTCCTGCGGCTGGCGCATGCCAAGGGCCGCTATCTCGGCATGGACACCGAGTTGATCACGCCTTCGGAAGCCAAGGCTATGTTCCCGCTGATGGACGAGACGAACTTCGTCGGCGCCATGTGGGATCCCGTCGAAGGTCATCTCGATCCGTCGGGCACGACAATCGCCTACTCCAAGGCGGCGAAGAAGCTTGGCGCCGAGATCGTGCTGCGCAACCGCGTCGTTGATCTCACCCAGCAGCCGGACGGCACCTGGAACGTCGTCACCGAACAGGGCACGGTGCATGCCGAGCATGTCGTCAATTGCGGCGGCCTGTGGGCGCGCGAGATCGGCCGCATGGTCGGTGTCGAATTGCCGGTGCTGGCGATGGAGCACATGTATCTCTTGACCGAGCCGATGCCGGAGGTCGAGGAGTTCAACAAGTCGACCGGCCGCGAGATGATCGGCGTGCTCGACTTCAAGGGCGAGATCTACACCCGCCAGGAGCGCAACGGCATCCTGCTCGGCACCTATGAGAAGGCCTGCAAGCCGTGGTCGCCGGTCAACACGCCCTGGGATTTCGGCCACGAACTCCTGCAGCCCGACATCGACCGCATCGCGCCGTCGCTGGAGATCGGCTTCAAGCATTTCCCCGGCATCGAGAAGGCCGGCATCAAGCAGATCATCAACGGCCCCTTCACCTTCGCGCTGGACGGCAACCCGCTGGTCGGCCCGGTGCAGGGTCTGACCAATTTCTGGTGCGCCTGCGCCGTCATGGCCGGCTTCAGCCAGGGTGGCGGCGTCGGTCTGGCACTGTCCAACTGGATGGTGCATGGCGATCCGGGCTTCGACGTCTGGGGCATGGACGTCGCCCGTTTCGGCGAATGGGCCGGCCTGCGCTACACCAACGCCAAGGTGCGCGAAAACTATTCGCGCCGCTTCTCGATCCGTTTCCCCAACGAAGAACTGCCGGCCGCCCGTCCGGCGCAGACGACGCCGCTCTACGACACCATGCTCGCCAACAACGCGGTCATGGGCGACTCCTGGGGCCTGGAAACCCCGCTCTGGTTCGCGCCCAAGGGCTCGGAGCCGAAGGACATCGTCTCCTTCCACCGCTCCAACGATTTCGGCCCGATCGGCGAGGAAGTGCGTGCCACGCGCGAAAACGTCGGCGTCACCGAGATCGCCAACTTCGCCAAATACGAAGTGTCGGGACCGGGCGCCGAAGATTTCCTCAACCGGCTGATGACCAACCGCATGCCCAAGGCCGGCCGCATCGTGCTGACCCCCATGGTCAACGAATTCGGCAAGCTGATCGGCGACTTCACCATCGCCAAGTCGGGCGAGGACCGCTTCATGATCTGGGGCTCTTCCGCAGCGCAGAAATACCATATGCGCTGGTTCGAGAAGCATTTGCCCAAGGACGGTTCGGTGCGCATCCACCGCTTCGACCAGACGCTGGTCGGCCTGTCGATCGCCGGTCCGAAGTCGCGTGACCTGCTGCAGAAACTCGTCGATGTCGACGTCTCGACCAAGGCCTTCCGCTTCATGGATTTCCGCGAGATGGCGGTCGGCGGCGCGCCCTGCATGGTCAACCGCATCACCTATACCGGCGATCTCGGCTACGAGATCTGGATGGCGCCGGCCTATCAGCGCCTGGTCTACAAGGCGATCAAGGATGCCGGCGCCGAATTCGGCCTGGTCGACTTCGGCATGCGCGCGCTGCTCTCGATGCGTCTCGAAAAGAACTTCCCGACCTGGTTCCGCGAGTTGCGTCCGATCTACGGCCCGTTCGAGGGCTCGATGGACCGCTTCATCAAGCTGGAGAAGAACGACTTCATCGGCCGCGAGGCATCCGCCAAGGAGCACGCTGAGGGGCCAAAACTGCGCCGCGTCTCCTTCATTGTCGATGCAGCCGACGCCGACGTGATGGGCGACGAGCCGATCTGGGCCAAGGTCGGCAAGGACTATGGCACGGTGGAAAAGCCGCATGGCTATGGCGCGCCGCGCTTCGACACCTCCGGCAAGGAAGTGCGCGGCTCCAAGGCCGCCGAAGGCGCGTCCGCGGTGCGCGGTATCGTCGACGGCGAATGGCGCGTGGTCGGCTGGGTGACGTCCGGCGGCTATGCGCATTACGTCCAGAAGTCGATGGCGCAGGGCTATGTGCCCGCCGCCCTTGCCGAGGACGAAAGTGCGGGCCTGTTCGAGATCGAGATCCTCGGCCACCGCCGCCCGGCCCGCATCAATGTCGAGCCACCCTTCGATCCGAGCGGCGAGAAGATGCGAACCTGAGGTCTAACCATGGACGGCGCAGCGCCCAAGGGAGGCTTCGGCCGCCACCGCAAGATCATGCCCTTCGAGCCGGGCTCGGTCGAGGCGCTGCGCGAGGCCTCACGCGAGAAGGCGGCCTCGCTCAACCAGCATGTGCTGGGCTATGGCGCGCAAGCGGAAGCCGAATGGGCGGCCGCCGGCATCGGCGCGCCCGATCTGCCGGCGATGCGCAAATACCGGCTGGAGCGCATCCGCGCCGAACTGAAGCGCCGCGGCTATGCCGGCGCCCTGCTCTACGACCCGGTCAACATCCGCTATGCGACCGACTCGACCAACATGCAGCTCTGGGTCGCGCACAATCCGACCCGCCACTGCTTCGTCGCCACGGAAGGGCCGGTGGTCCTGTTCGACTATTTCTCCTGCGAGCACCTGTCGGACCATTCCGGCGTCGTCGACGAGGTGCGGCCCGCCGTCTCGTGGATGTATCTTTACGGCGGCGAGCTGACCGAGCAGAAGGTGCGCCGCTGGGCCGGCGGCATCGCCGAGCTTGTCGCCGAACATGGCGGCGGCAACCGCCGCATCGCCATCGACCACGTCAATCCGGAAGGCGTCGAGGAACTCGCCCGGCGCGGCATCACGGTCGGCAATGGCGAAGCGGTGATGGAGAACGCCCGCCTCATCAAGTCGCCGGACGAGATCCTTGCCATGCGCCGCTCGATCGTCGCCTGCGAGGTGGCGATGGGCGAGATGGAGACGGCGCTCAAGCCCGGCATTTCCGAAAACGAGCTGTGGGCGGAGCTGCATCGCGGCAACATCGCGCGCGGCGGCGAGTGGATCGAGACGCGGCTGCTGTCGTCGGGTCCGCGCACCAATCCCTGGTTCCAGGAATGCTCCTCGCGCATCATCGAGAATGGCGACCTCGTCGCCTTCGACACCGACCTGATCGGTCCCTATGGCTTCTGCGCCGACCTTTCGCGCACCTGGCTCTGCGGCGACAAAAAACCATCGAACGAGCAGCGCGACCTGTTCCGCATCGCCGCCGACCAGATCGCCCACAACACCGAATTGATGCAGCCGGGCGTCTCTTTCCGCGATCTTGTCGAGCGCTCCGCCGTGCCGCCGGGCGACTGCTTCCCGACCCGCTACGGCGTGCTCTATCACGGCGTCGGCCTGGCCGACGAATACCCGACGCTGCCGCATGCCGCCGACTGGACCGCCGACACGCCGGACGGCGTGCTCGAGCCCGGCATGGTGCTGTGCGTCGAAAGCTATATCGGCAGGCTGGGCGGGCGCGAGGGCGTCAAGATCGAGGAGCAGATCCTGATCACCGGGACCGGCAACGAGAAGCTGTCAGCCTATCCGCTGGATGAGCGGCTGCTCTGAGCCGCCTTCGACCGCCGCGACTGCATCGCGCATCGCGGCAACGATCTTCGCCGGTGTCGTCCTGGCGGTGATGTAAGGCAGGCCCTTGCGCTTTGCCGTCCAGCCGACCACCTTCACGCCCTTCGCCGCCGGCTCGAAACGCCGCGCCAGCGCCCAGCTCTCGCAGTCGATGGCGGCGATATCAGCCCTGCCCTCGGCGACCGCGACGATCGAGGCGCGGTGGCCGCCGCTCTCGCTGCGCGAGGAAAAGATGTCCAGGCTTTCGCCCATCGCTTCGAGGTCACGCGTCAAGCCGAGCAATCCCGACATCGAATCCGGATTGTTGAAGGCGAAGCGCCTGCCGCGGATGAGATCGAGCGGGATCAGGGCCTTGCCATCCTTGGGCGAAGGGGTCGAGGGCCCGCCATCGGCAGGCATGACCAGCGCGCTGGAGTAAAGTTCTCCTTGTCCGCCCTCATACGCATAGTAGTTGGGTTGGGCGATCACCTGCACATGCCGGGCAAGGCCGAGTTCCATCGGTCCCCAGCAGGTCTGCCCGAAGAGCAGCGCCGGGCTCAGCCAGAACGCGTGAAAATCGAACTCGTCCGGGGGCAGCGTTGCCGGATCGGGCGCCATGATGGCGCCTGCGGCATCGCGAATTCCGCCCGGCGTCGCCGGCAGGTCGCCATTGCGCCGCACGACCGTCTCAGGCGCATCGATGCCTCTCTGCCGGAAGGCGTCGCGAAGCCTGGCCCACTGCGCGTCGACGTCTTCGCGCACCTCAGGCCAGTCATACATCGGCAGAGCCGCAACGAATTCACTCATGCCGGTATCCAACCGTAATGTCTTGAAAAAGGAGCGCTGAAACACGGCATCGGGTCACAGATATTCGACGCCGCAGGCCGCTGCGGAGTTCATTCCTTCGGTGGCTCGGCCGGCACCGGCGCCGTGCCCAGGCCGTTGACGTTGCGCGCCCGGATGCGCGGCTTGAAGGCGCGGCCCGGCTCCGGCGCGCGCCGCAGCACCGGATGTACCAGCGGCTCCTTGGCCTTGAAGGCATGCGCCTTGAGCAGCGCGAAGTAGTTCGGATAGGCATAACCGTTGTTCATCCGCAGCCACTCCTCGCGGCGCTCGCGGAACAGCTTCGGCAGCCTGTACCAGGCAATCGTCGGGCTCTTGTGATGAACGAAATGCAAATTGTTGTTGAGGAACAGGAAGGACAAAGGCGAACGCTCGACGATAACCGTGCGCCCTTCCGGATGCTCCGACCATTGGTGCTCGGCATAGGTGCGGATCGAGATCAGCGACTGGCCGAGCCACACCGGCACCAGAATGTAGAGCCAGAGCGGGATGCCGAAGCCGAAGGTCACGATCGGGACCACGATCGCAATGCCGATGGCGTGCAGCAGCCAGGCGTTGCGGATCGCCTTGTCGCCGGCGGCGATCTGCTTGGCATCGTCGATGAAGAAACCGACCGACGAGAGCCATGGGCCGAGGATGAAACGGCCGACCATGGTATTGTTGAGCTTCAGCAGGAATTTCATCGCCGGCGGCAATTCCTCATGCATCCACAGCGCCTGATAGTAGCTTTCCGGATCGTCGAGCGGGTCGGTCAGCCGCTCGTCGGCATGGTGACGCAGATGAATGGTCTTGAAGCGGCGGAACGGCCAGACCAGGCCGATCGGCAGGAAGACGAAGGCCTCGTTGATGCGCGCGTTGCGAGTCGGATGGCCATGCAGCACTTCATGCATGATCGAGGATTGCAGCGCTGCGAGAAGCGCCAGGGCGCCGAGCGCCAGAAGCGGGTAAGAGGGCCAAAGCAGGAAGCCGGTGGCAAGCCAAGCGCCGTAGCAGAAGAGTGTGACAAAGACCGTCGGCCATTCGATGGCCGGTGCACTGCTGCGTCTCTTGTTCATGCCAGGATTCATGCTTGCCATGCTATCGACCACTGCCTTCCAGTCGCCGGAACCCGTTTGATTCCTGACAGCATTGTGTCAGGAGCCTTCCGTTGCCGCAACGCGACAATGCGCACAAACTGTTGCGAATGCGCATTTTTGGCTGCATATGTTATGCATTGTAAACAAATATGGGGATTCATTTCCGCCTGAGCCATGTTCAATACGGCTCCGGCGCAAATTTTTCCTCTCCGAAGCGGGAGCGGCGTGATGGACAAGCGCGATCTGTCGACGACCTTTCGAGAGCGCCTGAAAATGCTCTTGACACGCTCCGACTTGAACCAGTCGGCCTTCGCCACGGCGGTGGGCATCGATCGCTCGGCGCTGTCGCAGCTGCTGTCCGGCGCCTCGACCCGCCTGCCCCGCGCCGAAACGCTTCTCAACATCGCCGCCGAGTTCAAGGTCTCGCTCGACTGGCTGCTGGGGCTCTCCCAGGACGAAGGCGTCACCGGCGAAATCCGCGAGAGCCTTGAGATCGAGGAAGCGCCGGACGGCTTCGACCGCACGCTGCTTGCCAAATGGCATTCAGAGGCGGCGGGCACCAAGATCCGCTACGTGCCCGCGGGTATCCCCGACCTTCTGCGCACCGAAGCCCTGGTCGAATACGAGGCCGGAATAACCAACAAGAGCCGCGAGGCGCAGGCCGGCGAAACGCAGTACCGCATCGACTACAACCGTCGGCCGGAGACCGACATGGAGGTCTGCATGCCGCGCCACACGCTCGAGATCTTCGCGCGCGGCCTGGGTGTATGGGACCGTTTTCCCGAAGCCGAGCGCCGCGAACAGCTGCTGCACATGGCGACGCTCCTCGATGACCTGTACCCGACCTTCCGCCTGTTCCTCTATGACGGCCGCATGCGCTATTCGATCCCCTACACTATCTTCGGCCCCTACCGCGCCGCGATCTATGTCGGCGACATGTATCTGGTGCTGAACGCCACCCAGCCGATCCGTACCTTGACCAGCCATTTCGACAATCTGATCCGCGCCGCCGACATCAACGCGCACGAGGCGGCGAGCTTCGCGCAGAAACTGGCCGCAATGTCCTTCCCTTCAGGCTCTGCCTGAGAGTCGCCGATCTCGGGTAATCCTGCAGGAATACCGCTCAAACGGAGGACGGATACATGGCGCTCAAGCGGATGGACAATGTCGGCATCGTCGTCGAAGACCTCGGTGGGGCGATCGATTTCTTTCGTGAGCTCGGCCTCGAGCTCGAAGGACAGGCCATGATCGAGGGTGAATGGGCCGGACGCGTCACCGGACTGGGCGACCAGCATGTCGAGATCGCCATGATGCGCACGCCGGACGGCAACAGCCGGCTCGAGCTCTCCCGCTTCCTCAGGCCGGCTGTCGTCGCGGATCACCGCAACGCCCCGGTCAACGCCCTGGGCTATCTGCGCGTCATGTTTGCCGTCGACGACGTCGACGAGACGATTCAAAGGCTCCGCAAGCGCGGCGCCGAGCTCGTCGGCGAAGTCGTCCAATATCAGGACGCCTACCGGCTATGCTACATCCGCGGGCCTGAAGGCATTCTGATCGGATTGGCCCAGGAACTCCGCTGAGCGGAATTCAGGAAAACCCATGTACGACAAAACGCGCATCGTCGTTCCGCCGCAGTCGGGCCGCGCCATGCGCGTTAGGCGCGGCGATCTCATCCGCATCATCGATCCCCGGGGCCAGCAGGTCTCCGACCTCTGGGCTTTCTCGACGGGTGAGAAACTCGACTGGCTAAGCACGTCGCAAACCCGCGACATCGTCGAGCGACTTTTCCCGAAACCAGGCGACCATTTCTACAGCGCCACAGGCAAGATCATGCTGACGCTGGTCGAGGACGCCTCGCCAGGCCCGCATGACATGCTCTACCCGGCCTGCGACCGTGCGCTCTACGAGCGGGCCGGCTTGTTCAACCACCCGAACTGCCGCGACAATCTGATGAAGGCGCTGAGGGGCGAAGGCATCGAGCTGCCTTTCACGCCCGACCCGGTCGACCTTTTCCAGAACTCCATGCCGCAACCGGACGGCACGCTGGTGGTCGAGGCTTCGATCAATCCGCCGGGCGGCTCCGTGACCTTGCGCGCCGAACAGGACCTTCTGCTCGTCGTCACCGCCTGCTCGGTCGACCACCACCCGACCAATGGCGATGCCTGCACCGAGATCGAGGTCGAGATCACGCCGGCCGGGTAATGGTGCCGCAAATTCGTTGACTGGACATAAAGACTTCTTTATATCGTTATTCGAAATCCAGAGATGAAAGCCGCTCCCATGACCGCGACCAACCCGATCGACGCATTGCTTGCCGAAAAGGGCGTGCTTCTGGCCGACGGCGCCACCGGCACCAATCTGTTCGCCATGGGGCTAGAGGCCGGCGAAGCGCCCGAGTTGCTCAACGAGACGGCTCCAGAGACCATTGCCAGCCTGCACCAGAATTTCGTCGACGCCGGCGCCGACATCATCCTGACCAATTCCTTCGGCGGCACCCGCCACCGGCTGAAGCTGCACCACGCGCAGGACCGCGTTTTCGAGCTGAACAAGCGCGCCGCCGAGATCGCTCGCTCCGTCGCCGACAAGGCCGGCCGCAAGGTCATCGTCGCCGGCTCGGTCGGCCCGACCGGCGAGTTGCTGGTGCCGCTTGGCGCCCTGACCTATGACGACGCGGTCGAGGCTTTCGCCGAACAGATCGAAGGCCTCAAGGCTGGCGGCGCAGAAGTCGCATGGATCGAGACCATGTCGGCGCCCGACGAGATCCGCGCCGCGGCCGAAGCCGCGATCCGCGTCGGCCTGCCCTACACCTATACCGGCTCCTTCGACACCGCCGGCCGCACCATGATGGGTCTCCTGCCGAAGGACATCCACGGCGTCGTCGACGGGCTGTCGCAGGCGCCGCTCGGCGTCGGCGCCAATTGCGGCGTCGGCGCTTCCGACATCCTCGCCTCGCTGCTCGACATGACCGACGCGAAGCCGGAGGCGACCGTGATCGTCAAGGGCAATTGCGGCATCCCGGAATTCCGCGGCACCGAGATCCACTATTCCGGCACGCCGGAATTGATGGCCGATTATGTGCGGCTGGCGGTCGACGGCGGCGCAAGGATCGTCGGTGGCTGTTGCGGCACCTCGTTCGCGCACCTCGCCGCCATGCGCAAGGCGCTCGACGCGCACACCAAGGCTACGCGCCCGACCATCGAGACGATCGTCGAGCGCATCGGCCCGATGCGCAACAAGGTTGCGACGGCAAATACCGCCGAGACCAGCGAAGGCCGCCGCGAGCGTCGCCGCGGCCGCGCCTGACGCTTTCCTTTATTTGCTGTTTTCGTCGTAGCGCGACAGCGCGGTGTTGAAATCGACGACGTTCTGGCTGTTTGAGCCCATCGTCATCAGCGCGCCGGAAGCGCTCGGATCGCTGATCTGCTCCAGCATCGACCAGAAGCGGTCATTGTTGAGGGCCGAGCGCGCCGTGTTGCGCGCTGCGTCGACATCGTCCCTGATGCGCGCGGATTCCGCCGTGGGAGCAGAAGCTGCCCGGACCGGCATGTCATATACCGTCGCGCCAACGTTCCCAGTCGTATTGATATGCAATGCTTATCCCTCACCCTTTGTCAGCATGGACTAACAGAGGGTCGTTGCGATGAGGTTCAGGAAAAGCCACGCAATTTAACGATTGCAAAAAGGCCGGCGGGATTCCTTCCCGCCGGCCTTTTTCACATGAGATGTCCTACTTGCTGCCACCCAGCGATGATGCCAGCCGCACCAGCGACAGGAACTCGGCCCGGTAGCCGAACGGATCGGCGCCGCGCGCCGCGTTGGCGATCTCGGCGATCCGCTCGTAGCCGAAATTCGCCGTCTGGTCCTCGTCGCGCAGCTTCTGCCCGAACGCCGCGACAGCGACCGAGAAGCGCTGGTCGGCGCCGGCCTCGTCGAAGGACTTGACCTCATTGGCTGGTGTCACCGGCGTGGTGATCAGCTTCGAGACGTTCTCGTCCGGCAGCTTGTAGCGGATCTTGACGAAGGCATATTCATCCGCATTGGCGACGCCGCCATTGTCGACCTTGGCTTGGCCGTAGCGCAGCGGATCGACCTGCTCGCCGCCGCTGCCCTTCGGCGTGATCTCGTAGATCGCCGTCACCGAATGGCCGGAGCCGATATCGCCGGCATCGACGCGGTCGTTGTTGAAGTCCTCGCGCTTGAGCGCCCGGGTCTCGTAGCCGACCAGGCGATATTCCGACACCGTCGCCGGGTTGAACTCGACCTGGATCTTGACGTCCTTGGCGATCGGGAACAGCGTCGAGGACGCATCGTCGACCAGCACCTTCTGCGCCTCGGCAAGCGTGTCGATGTAGGCGGCCGTGCCGTTGCCGTTCTGGGCGATGGTCTGCATCATCTGGTCGTTCAAATTGTCGCGACCGAAGCCGAACACCGACAGGAATACACCGGTCTTGCGCTCCTTCTCGATCAGACGCTTGAGGTCGCCGTCATCGGTCTGGCCGACATTGAAGTCGCCGTCGGTGGCCAGCATCACCCGGTTGACGCCGCCCTTGACGAAGGACTGCTGGGCAAGCTTGTAGGCCTCGCGGATGCCTTCCTCGCCGGCCGTCGAGCCACCCGGCGACAGATTGTCGATGGCAGAAAGGATCTTCTCCTTCTCCGTCGCCTTGGTCGGCATCAGCACCGTGCCGGCATTGCCGGCATAGGTGACGATCGAGACGGTGTCGTCGGCCTTGAGCTTGTTGACCAGCATCCGGAAGGCCGATTTCAAGAGCGGCAGCTTGTCCGGCTCGTCCATCGAGCCCGACACGTCGATCAGGAACACCAGATTGGCCTTCGGCTGCTCGGCCGGCTTCACGTCGAAACCCTTGATCGCGACATGCATGAGCTTGGTGTGCTCGTTCCACGGCGTCGGCATGACGGTGACGGTCGAGTTGAACGGCGTCTTGGCCGAATCCGGTCCCTTCCAGTCATAGGGGAAGTAGTTGATCATCTCCTCGACGCGGACCGTGTCCGGATCAGGCAGCGCGCCTTCCTTGAGCGAACGCCGCACGAAGGAATAGGAGGCCGTGTCGACGTCGATCGAGAAGGTCGAGACCGGATCCTGCGCGGTCTCGTGCACCGGATTGGTTTTGAAGGTCTCGATGCGATTGCGGTTTTCCTCCTGCGGCTGCATCTGGTCGGCCGGCACGGGCGCAGGTTGCGCCATCAGCTTGGAATCGGCGACAGCCGGCGGAGACGCCGGAATCGCGGCAGCTGCTCCCGCGGGCGCCTTGTCGGCTCGCTCCAACGCGTCGGCGCTCCGCTTCGGGGAATAGCCCGCAATTACCCCGACCCCGTCTTTGCCGCCGGCAGCAAGCTGGTCGCTTTCCGCCGGCGCCGGTGCCGGCAGCGCGTCGGGGGACTGCTTGTTGGTCTGCAGCGTAGCGTACTCGGTTTGGTTGGTTGTTGCCGGGGCCTCGGTCTTTGGCGGCGACGCCGGCGCAACCTGTGCCTCATCTTCGACACGCCGTTCACTGTCGGCGTCGGTCTTCTTCTCCTTGGCCGGCGCCGCGGCCAGCGGCTCGTTGACCGCCGGTTGCTGCGGCGCGGGCTTCTGGGCCAACGGCTTGTCGGCCAGCGTCTCGGTGATCTTGCCGTTGTTGACGGGAACCGGCGGCTGCTCCTTCAGAAGCTGCAAAGTGGCGTAACCGGCAATCGGCAGGGCGACCAGCGCGGTGATCGCCGGCGTGGCAATGAGTTTGCGTTGCATGATGTCTCTCCAGAGCTTTCTTGCTCGCTCGGTGAGACGACGGCCTGTTGCCGATCCTTGGGCCGCCGTGGATTTTTTTTCATCCATGTCGAAGGCCTGCATGGCGGTCGCCAACGCGCGCGCCTTCGCTGCGCCGTCCGGCGCCGGTACCGCGATGTCGCGCAGCCTTTCGAGTTCGTTGTCGTCGACCATGGTTACACTTCCCCGGCTGAGCGCATCAGCACTTTCAGCCGTTTCTTCGCTTCATGGATGTGCCAGGAAACCGTCGTCTCCGAGATTGCCATCACCTCCGCCGCCGCCGCGTGGTTCAACCCTTCGCCATAGACCAGAAGCACCGCGTCGCGCTGCTTGTCCGGCAGCATCCGCACCGCCGCCCACAGGGCCTCGGCCGGATCCTCAGCCTCCGCCGCCCCGTCCCCGGAAATCAGCGCATAGGCGCCGTAGGCATCGGTCTTGGCGGTGTCGCGGGCGCGCTTGCGCATCATGTCGCGCGCCGCGTTCAATGTCATCGCATAGAGCCAGGTGGTGAAGGCGCCGCTGCCCTGATAGTCGCGGATGGCGCGGCCGAGCCGCACGCAGACGTCCTGGGCGATGTCCTCGGCATCGGCCTTTTTTCCGCACCAGCGATAGGCGGCGCGATAGACAAAGCCATAGTGCCTTTCGAGCAAAGCGCCGAAAGCCCCTCTGTCTCCGCCCCTCGCCCGCCCGATCAACTCGGCATCGGAGGCTTCGCTGTCGTCCAGCATCATCGCCATCATTTGCCTGTTGGACGAAGGCTAATGGCCAATCCTTGGGGCGATGGAAAGATTTTTTTGTGGCGCTATCTTCCTTCTCCACGCTTGCGGGCGGATGAGGGGCGGCGCCGACGCCCCGAGATGGTGGTTCAGCCCAACGTCTCGCCAAAAAACGTCGTCAGCCGCTTCCAATGCCGCTCCGCGCCGGCCTCGTCATAGGCGCCATGATCCGCCACACACCAGCCATGGCCGGACCCGACATAATTCTCGATGGCATGGTCGACCTCGGCCACGCGCAGCGCTTCCGCCAGCCGCGCCGACTGTTCCGGCGGAAAGCTGCGGTCGACGCCGGCGACGCCGACATAGACGCGCGCCTTGATCGAGGCCGCCTTGCGGTGCGGGCTGTCGGCCGCATCGCTGGCGAGGTTGCCGCCGTGGAAACTTGCCGCGGCGGCGATACGGTCGGGATAGGTCGCGGCGGCGTTCAACGCCCGCGCGCCGCCCATGCAATAGCCGACCAAGCCGACCGGCCCGTCAATGCCTTCGGCCTTCAGCGCATCCAGAAACGCCTCGCTGTCGCGGATCGTCATCTCCTGCGTCGTGCCGGTCACCAGCGCCATCAGCCTGGTCTTGGTCTCCTCGACCGTGAAGGCGGTCTTGGCATCGAACGGCCCATAGGGCGCGTTGCGATAGAACAGATCGGGCACCAGCACGGCATAGCCATGGCCGGCAAGGCGCTCGGCCATCTCGTCCAGCACCGGCCGCGGCCCGAACGCGTCCATATAGAGGATGACGCCGGCCTTGGCCGTTCCGGACGGTCGGAAAAGCCCGGCTTTCGCCTTGCCGTCCCTGGTTTCGATCTCGATCTGCTTTCCCGCCATGATGTTCTCCGTTGGCTGTCGCGCGATAGATATCGGCACAGTCCGTTTCGACAAGACAATCCCGGGGCCCGATGTTCAAGATTTCGTGCGAGCGGAGGCCTTCCCATTACAGCTTGGCAAAGGCCGCCATGTGAAAAGCCTGCGCATTCGGCGGATAACGATGATCCGTGCCATAGGGGCAGGCGTTACGGTCGAGGCAGCCGCCGCTCCGGCAAGGCTCGCCCCAGGGTCCGCGCACATGCGCAAGGCAGGCTTCATGGGCAAAGCCCTGCCCGGAATAGGCGTCGACCGGGCAGGATTTCAGGCAGGGTTTATCGACACATGCGTCGCAAAGATGAATCACTGCATGAGGTTCTGCGATCTCAAGTTCATGCTCGAACAGCAACGCGCCGCGATAGGCATGCCAGAGCCCGTAGGTCGGATGCATGAGGATGCCGAGCGGCGACGGCTTCAGCCCCTCCGCCCACATCGCCCATTGCTGGAACGGCAGATAGGGCCGGTCGGAAGGCGACACGGCGCGTGCGCCGAATTCATCCGCCACCGCGCCGATCACCTCGCGTGACCAGGTGTCGAGCGGATTGGCGATATCCTTTGCCTGCTGTCCTCGCCACTTCACGAAGTACGGCCAGGGCGCGGCACCCGCCTGCCCGACCAGCAGCGCAGACTTGGCGGCAACACCGGAAAGGCCTGCAGGCGCTTCATCACCGCCGAAGTTGAATCCGCCACGCAGGATCAGCCCGTTGGCCGCGAGCGCGTCCGCGATCTCATCAATCGTGCCGCGCGAAAAAATCATCCCTTCCGGTCCGGATCGGAGAACGCGCTCCGCCAGACTTCCTTGTGGATGATGTTGGCCACTTTAGCCCGGCCTGAATCGGGCTCCTTTCAGGTGAAGGCGTCGGGCATCGAGCCCTTCTTCTTGGCGATGAAGTCCTTCAGTGCCTCGTCGATCGCCGGATCGAGATGCGGCGCTTCGTAGCTTTCCAGCCAACGGCGGGCGAGTTCGTTGGCGCGCTGCGGCGCGGTCTTCTCGCCTTCGGCCAGCCACTGCTCGAAGGAATTGTTGTCGGCGATGTTGGAGCGGTAGAAGGCGGTCTGGAAATTCGCCTGGGTGTGGTCGCAGCCGAGATAGTGGCTGCCCGGACCGACCTGGCGGATGGCATCCATCGCTTGGCCGTTTTCCGACAGGTCGACGCCTTCGGCAAACTTCTGCTGCATGCCGAGCTGATCGATGTCCATCATGAATTTTTCATAGCAGGAGGCGAGACCGCCCTCGAGCCAGCCGGCCGAATGCAGCACGAAATTGGTGCCGGCCAGGATCGTCGAGTTCAGCGTGTTGGCGCTCTCATAGGCCGCCTGCGCATCCGGGATTTTCGAGGCGCAGAGCGAGCCGCCGGTGCGGAACGGCAGGCCGAGCCGGCGAGCCAGCTGCGCGGCGCCGTAGGACACCAGCGACGGCTCCGGCGTGCCGAAGGTCGGCGCGCCCGACTGCATCGAGATCGACGAGGCGAAAGTGCCGAACAGCACCGGTGCGCCGGGCCGGATCAGCTGCGTGAACGATGCGCCGGCGAGCACTTCGGCCAGCACCTGCGTCAGCGTGCCGGCAACCGTCACCGGGCTCATCGCGCCGGCAAGGATGAAGGGCGTGACGATGCAGGCCTGATTGTGACGCGAATAGACTTTCAGCGCGCCGAGCATGGTCTCGTCGAACACCATCGGCGAGTTGGCGTTGATCAGGCTGGTCAGCACGGTGTTGTTCTCGACGAAGTCGTCGCCGAACACGATCTTGGCCATCGCCACCGTGTCCTCGGCCCGCTCCGGCGCGGTGACCGAGCCCATGAACGGCTTATCCGAGTAGCGGATGTGGCTGTAGACCATATCGAGATGACGTTTGTTGACCGGCACGTCGACCGGCTCGCACACCGTGCCGCCCGAATGGTGGATCGACGGCGCCATATAGGCGAGCTTCACGAAATTCTGGAAATCCTCGATCGTGGCGTAGCGGCGGTTGCCGTCGAGGTCGCGCACAAAGGGCGGGCCGTAGACCGGCGCGAACACGGTGGCGTTGCCGCCGATCTGCACCGAGCGCTCGGGATTGCGCGCATGCTGGGTGTAGATCGAAGGCGCGGTCTTGAGCAGCGAACGGCAGAGCCCCTTCGGAAAATGCACGCGCTCGCCCTTGACGTCGGCGCCCGCCTCTTTCCACAGCGCCAGCGCCTCGGCGTCGTCTCGGAAGATGATGCCGATCTCTTCGAGCACCGTGTCGGTGTTCTTCTCGATCAGCGCCAGGCCCTCCTCGTTGAGGACCTCGTAAACGTTGATCTTGCGCTTGATGTAGGTGAGCTGGGTGCCCGGACCGCCGCCCGAACGGGCCGCGCGCCTTGCCGCCGCTCCGCTGCCGGCGCCGCGCCCGCGCCTTCCGCCCGTCGCTTCCTGGTCGACTGCCGCGTTATCGCTCATGATCGTGCTTCCTATAAACATGGCCTGGATTGGCTCGCGGCCCGTCGCTGCCGCTTGTTCGCCGGATCGTAGCCATGCACCCTATTGGAAACGGCCAGCCAGCGCCAACGCCTGTCGCAAAATCGACAAGAAAAGCGCTAATTTTTCAGTCGCTTTCCTTTTGCGGGAAGTCGCAAATCAGCTATGGATGCGAGGCGCTGACGGGTTAGGTATTGGCGCGTTGATTTTTAAGCTGCCGCGGTCACTCCGAGCGGCAAGGAGCCCGAGAAAAATGTCCGACGACGAGATCATCCTTTCCGAGCTTTCCGACGAGGAACTTGTGCAGCAGATGCACGACGACCTCTATGACGGGCTTAAGGAAGAGATCGAGGAAGGCACCAACATCCTTCTCGAGCGCGGCTGGGCGCCCTACAAGGTTCTGACCGAGGCGCTGGTCGAAGGCATGCGCATCGTCGGCGAGGATTTTCGCGACGGCATCCTGTTCGTTCCTGAAGTGCTGCTCTCTGCCAACGCCATGAAGGCCGGCATGGCCATCCTGCGTCCGCTGCTCGCCGCCACCGGCGCGCCGAAGCAGGGCAAGATGGTCATCGGCACCGTCAAGGGCGACATCCACGACATCGGCAAGAACCTCGTCGGCATGATGATGGAAGGCGCCGGCTTCGACGTCATCGATCTCGGCATCAACAACGCGGTCGAGAAATATCTCGACGCCATCGAACAGCACCAGCCCGACATCATCGGCATGTCGGCGCTGCTCACCACCACCATGCCCTATATGAAGGTCGTCATCGACACGATGAAGGAAAAGGGCATCCGCGACGACTATGTCGTGCTGGTCGGCGGTGCGCCGCTCAACGAGGAATTCGGCAAGGCCGTCGGTGCCGACGCCTATTGCCGCGACGCGGCCGTGGCCGTCGAGACCGCCAAGGATTTCATGAAGCGCAAGCACAACGTTCGCGCTTCCGCCTGACCCGAGGCATCAGGATGGATCGAAAAAGCCGCGCCTTGCAGCGCGGCTTTTTTGTTCCCAGATGATGGAAGAGGCTGGAGATCAGTTGACAGTGTCTTTGACCGCTCTTGCCGTCGATTTGACGTCCTTGCCGACGCCCCGAATGGTGTTGGCGCAGGCGGTAAGTGCAAGCGCGCAGGCAAGGATCGCTACAGGCGCGATGCGTAGCAGTTTCATGGATAGCGTCTCCCTCGACAGATATTAGCCCCGCAGCGAAAGCCGGCCCGACTTGGTCAAGACGAAAAAAACCGAACCGAATCAAACAGACAGGCTGCTCGTCATCGCCTGCGGAATGATTGCGCGCGAGGTTCTGGCCGTCAAGCAGCAGCTGAAGCTCGACCATCTCGATCTGACCTGCCTGCCGGCGGAGTTCCATTTCTATCCCGACCGCATCGTTCCGGCGATGGACAAGGCAATCGAAAAGGCCAGGACCGAAGGCTATGAGCGCATCTTCGTCGGCTACGCCGATTGCGGCACCGGCGGCCTGCTCGACCGCGTGATCGAGAAGCACGGCGTCGAGCGCATGGCCGGGCCGCATTGCTTCGCCTTCTACCAGGGTATGGACGCCTACGCTAAGGTCGCTGACGACGACATGATGTCGTTCTATATGACCGACTTCCTCTGCCGTCAGTTCGAGGCCTTCTTCATCAAGCCGCTCGGCTTGGACAGGCACCCCGAACTGATCAAGGACTATTTCGGCAATTACGAGAAGCTGATTTATCTCGCCCAGACCGACGATCCCGAACTCGACAAGGTCGCCGAGAAGGCCGCGGCTCTGCTTGGCCTTGCCTATGAGCGCCGCTCTACCGGGTATGGCGATCTGACGAGCGAGTTGGCGCGGGCATCGGCCACCGGCTGAGGTGCCGGCCAACAGAGGGGAATTCGATGTCCGCCAGGCTTTTGCTTCTGTCTTTCTGCGCGAGCCTCGCCTTCGCCCTGCCGGCACATGCCGATGGCGAGGTGCAGAAGCTCATCACCGCCGCCGACAAGTCGCGGCTCGACAAATATGGCGAAACGCGCAAGGCGGCCCTCGACGAGGCGAAGGCCGGCGATCCGGCCGAGGTCAAGCAACTGGACGAGCTGCTCGCGAGGCCCCTGGTCGCCTTCTCCGACAAGGACCTCACCGGCAATTGGAAATGCCGCACCATCAAGGTCGGCGGCTTGAGCCCGCTGATCATCTATGGCTGGTTCAAGTGCAAGGTGAGCGACGACGGTTCCGGCTGGAAGCTGGAGAAGACCACCGGCTCGCAACGCACCACCGGCCGCTTCTTCGACGACAACGAAAAGCGCGCCATCTATCTCGGCGCCTTCTCGGTCAATGACGACAAGCCCAAGCCCTATGGCAGCGGCCCGGAGAGCGACCAGGTCGGCTACGCCTTCCGCAACAGCGCCACCCAATGGCGCATCGAATTCCCGGCGCCCTATTACGAATCGAAGCTCGACATCATGGAATTCAAGCGCTGAGCACGCCTGGTTAAGGCTGCTGGCACACCAAGGGTTAACCCGCGCCAAATAGCATCCGCCGGTCTCCAAAGCGGGTGCTTGCCATGGCAGCGTCGGAATCAAGTGCGCGACCGATCGTCGTCGTGACTGAAGGCGGCCCGCATATCTGGGCTATCATCAATGCGATTGCCGACCGCGTCGGCTCCGTCAGCGTCGTCCTCGAAGAGCCTGAATCCAAAAAGCGATTGCTGCTCGGCCGCGCCCGCCGGCAAGGCTGGATCTCGGCCGTCGGCCAGCTCGGCACCATGGTGCTCACCAGGCTCGGCAAGCGCGCCTTGGCCAGTCATGCCGCCCAGCTGATTGCCGAAGAGAAGCTCGACACCGAACCGCGGCAAGGCCAGGCGATCGTCCGTGTGCCGTCCGCCAACGGGCCGGAATGCCTCGAGGCGATCGGCAAGATCAAGCCGGGCGTCGTGCTACTCGCCGGCTGCCGGCTCTTGTCCAAGGGCACGCTGGCAAAAATGCCTTGCCCGGTGCTCAACTATCATGCCGGCATTGCGCCCAAATATCGTGGCATGAATGGCGGCTACTGGGCGTTGGCGTCCGGGGATCAGGAGAATTTCGGCACAACGGTGCATTTGGTCGATGCCGGTGTCGACACCGGCGGCGTGCTGAAGCAGGCGCGCGGCATCTCGAAACCCGGCGACACCATCGCCAGCTACGCGCTGCGCCAGGCGGCGTTTTCGCGCGATATCTGCGTCGAGTCGGTTCAGAATGCGCTGGCCGGTAAACTCGATACGATCGAGCCTGGCCTGCCGTCGAAGCAATGGTATCACCCGACGATCTGGTTCTACCTCTGGACGGGCCTGACCAAGCGGGTCTGGTAATCAGCCATTCCCGATAGCCACACCTTTCTTTTTGCGACCTCCGACAGCGTCGCTTTTGAAGGCGCGCGCGTCGTCCCATAACAAGCGGCTCAGCGGCGCATGCGGCAATGCTCGACAACTTCGAGGAGTTGAGAATTCATGGCCGATCTGATCGTCGTCTACTGGCGCGACATCCCTGCCCAGGTCATCGTCAAGAAGGGCCGGCAGAACGCCAAGCGCGAACTGCCGCTGCGCTTCACCGAGGCGATAGACATGTGCGCCATGCGCACTGGCGCCGGCGGCACCGACGATTATCTCGCCGAATGGCGCAAGGCCGACCCCGTTCCGGTCGGCGACGATCTTGAAGCCGAGGTCGAGAAGGCCTTCCACGAGTTCGATGCAAAATATGACCGCGAGCGGCTGGTGGCCCTCGTCAAGGCGGGCGGAAAAGAAAATGTCTGAGAAACAGCCGGCGGTTACCCAGGCCACTTTGGTCAAGAAGGCAGCGCCGAAATCCGACTACAAGCCTGCCGACGTGTCGCCGCAGCGGCGCGTCCAGCGCACTTTTGCGGTGCGGTTGTGGTCGATCCGCCATTCGCGCCTGCTCGAATGGTTCTACGCTCGCTTCGCCGACATGTTCCTTTTGCTGCATCCGCTGTGGAAGGGCATCGGCTACGGTCGCGTCGAAGCGCCGGTCAAGTTCGTCGAAAAGCGCGTGAAAGGCTTCATGTTCGACTGCCGCATGTGCGGCCAGTGCATCCTGTCCTCCACCGGCATGTCGTGCCCGATGAACTGCCCGAAGCAGTTGCGCAACGGCCCCTGCGGCGGCGTGCGCGCCAACGGCAATTGCGAGGTCGAGCCGGACATGCCCTGTGTCTGGGTCAAGGCCTGGGAAGGTTCGCAGAACATGGTGCACAACGAAAAGATCCTCACCGTGCAGAAGCCGGTCGACCAGTCGCTGCGCGAGACCTCCGCATGGCTGAGGGTCACCGCTCAGTCGGCCGCGGCGCGTGAAGTCGCGCAGAATCCCGGAGCTTCGGCATGACCGGACGCCAGCGCGACGAGAACCCGGCCGGCATCCATCTGCCGCTCGATCCCCTGCCCGGCCATTCCTCGCGCGGCCGGCTGGAGCGCGTGCTGCGCCGCGGCGAGTTCGCTGTCACCACCGAGCTCAATCCGCCCGACAGCGCCGATCCGGAAGACGTTTACAACCGCGCCAAGATCTTCGACGGCTGGGTCGACGCCATCAACGCGGTCGATGCCTCGGGCGCCAACTGCCATATGTCGTCGGTCGGCATCTGCGCGTTGCTGACCCGCATGGGCTATGCGCCGATCATGCAGATCGCCTGCCGCGACAAGAACCGCATCGCCATCCAGGGCGACGTGCTGGGCGGCGCCGCCATGGGTGTGGCCAATATGCTGTGCCTCACCGGCGACGGCGTGCAGGCCGGCGATCAGCCGGGCGCCAAGCCGGTGTTCGACCTCGATTCCATGTCGCTGCTTGAGACCTGCCGCATCATGCGCGACAACGGCAAGTTCCTGTCCGGCCGCAAGCTGACGACGCCGCCACAGATCTTCCTCGGCTGCGCCGTCAATCCCTTCGCGCCGCCTTACGATTTCCGGCCGATCCATCTCGGCAAGAAGATCGCCGCCGGTGCCCAGTTCGCGCAGACGCAGTACTGTTTCGACGTGCCGATGTTCAAAACCTTCATGCAGAAGGCGCGCGACCTCGGCCACACCGAAAAGCTCTTCCTGCTTTGCGGCGTCGGTCCGCTGGCTTCCGCCAAGACGGCGAAATGGATCCGCTCCAACGTACCTGGCATCCACATCCCCGACGCGGTGATCAAGCGGCTGGAAGGCGCGCAGGATCAAAAGAAGGAAGGCAAGCAGCTCTGCATCGACATCATCAACGAGGTGAAGGAAATCCCGGGCGTCGCCGGCATCCATGTGATGGCCTACCGCCAGGAAGAGTACGTCGCCGAGATCGTCGATGAATCGGGCGTGCTCAAGGGCCGCCAGCCGTGGAAGCGCGAAATCCGCCGCGACGACCAGATGGTCGCCGACCGGCTCGACCACATTCTGCACGACGAGATTACCGAAACCCAGGTGGACATGGTGAAGACCGCGCATTGACGGCGCGAGCGGCGACCATTTGCTTGAACGAAATCAGATAACGATATAAAGAACTCTTTATATCCCGACGGAGAGATCGCATGACCCGCACCATCGTCGCCTCGGCGACCCGAGAAATCATCATCGGCTTCGATCAGCCCTTCTGCGTGATCGGCGAACGCATCAACCCGACCGGCCGCAAGAAGCTGGCCGCCGAGATGGTGGCCGGCAATTTCGAAACCGTCATCAAGGACGCGCTGGAGCAGGCCGCCTGCGGCGCCACCATGCTCGACGTCAATGCCGGCGTCACCGCTGTCGACCCCAACGCCACCGAGCCGGCGCTTTTGGTGCAGACGCTGGAAATCGTGCAAGGCCTGGTCGACCTGCCGCTGTCGATCGACTCTTCGGTCACCGCCGCCATCGAGGCAGCGCTGAAGGTCGCCAAGGGCCGGCCGCTGGTCAACTCGGTCACCGGCGAGGAAGAAAAGCTCGAGGCCATCCTGCCGCTGGTCAAGAAATACAACGTCCCGGTCGTCGCCATCTCCAACGACGAGACCGGCATCTCCATGGATCCGGACGTGCGCTTTGCCGTCGCCAAGAAAATCGTCGAGCGCTGCGCCGATTTCGGCATTCCCGCGCATGACGTCGTCGTCGATCCGCTGGTGATGCCGATCGGCGCGCTGGGCGATGCCGGCCGCCAGGTCTTCGCACTGCTGCGCCGGCTGCGCGAAGAGCTCAAGGTCAACACCACCTGCGGCCTCTCCAACATCTCCTTCGGCCTGCCGCACCGCCACGGCATCAACGCCGCCTTCATCCCGATGGTGATCGGCGCCGGTATGACCTCGGCCATCATGAACCCGGTGCGTCCGCAGGAAATGGAGGCCGTGCGCGGCGCTAACGTGCTCAACGGCACCGACGAGAACTGCACCAACTGGATCCGCACCTACAAGGACTACAAGCCGGCCGAAGGCGGCCATGCCGTTGCCGCGCCGGTCGCGGTGACAGCACCTGGCGACGGCGCTGGCGCCGGCGGTCGTCGCCGCGGCGGCCGCGAAGCCCGCATGGCCAGGGGATAAGCGCGCAATCGTGAGCCGCATCGCAAACAGCGCCGATCCGACCGCATCTTGGATGCGGTCGGAGAGGTCTGCTTTGCGTTCAGGCGATGCCCACTATGGCGTCGAACAGCGCCATGCCCGCCCACGACCCGAAAATGCCGGTCACGCCACCGACGATGAAATCATCGTCATAGGCGGGCCAGTAGGCGTGGAGCACCAGCGTTCCGACGATTGCGCCGAGGATTCCGGTCGCCAGATATTGCGGGTTGCGCAGCCACGGGCCTTTGATCACGCGCACAACGGTGAACGCGGTGAAGACGGCGGAGAGCAGCAATTCCGACATGGTTGGTCCCTGGACCAGCAGACTCTCCACCCAACAGTAAAACGATCCGTTAAACGGCATCGGCAATTGCCATCGAGACACGTGCCAGCATGAACCCGCCTGCCAACATCACCGATCCACTCGTGCTGTTCATGCCGTCCGGCAAGCGCGGGCGTTTCCCCGTCGGCACGCCGGTGCTCGATGCCGCGCGCCAGCTCGGCGTCTATGTCGAAAGCGTGTGCGGCGGCCGGGCCACCTGCGGGCGCTGCCAGATCGAGGTGCAGGAAGGCAATTTCGCCAAGCACAAGATCGTCTCCTCCAACGACCACATTTCGCCCAAGGGCGCCAAGGAAGAGCGCTACGAGCGCGTGCGCGGCCTGCCCGAACGGCGGCGCCTGTCCTGTTCGGCCCAGATCCTCGGCGATCTCGTCATCGACGTGCCGCAGGACACGGTCATCAACGCTCAGACCATCCGCAAGGACGCCGACACCAGGGTCATCGCTCGCGATACCGCGATCCGCATGTGCTATGTCGAGATCGAAGAGCCCGACATGCACAAGCCCCTCGGCGATCTCGACCGCCTCAAGATCGCGCTGATGAAGGATTGGGGTTTTAAAAACCTCGAATTCGATTTCTATCTGCTGCCGCAGGTCCAGGGCATATTGCGCAAGGGCAACTGGACCGCCACCGCGGCCATCCACAAGGACGCGGAGAGCGACATCGCCCGCGTCATCGCTTTGTGGCCGGGCCTGAAGAACGAGGCCTATGGTCTTGCCTGCGACATCGGCTCGACTACGATTGCCATGCATCTGGTGTCGCTGCTGTCGGGCCGCGTCGCCGCTTCCTCCGGCACGTCCAACCCGCAGATCCGCTTCGGCGAGGATCTGATGAGCCGCGTCTCCTATGTGATGATGAACCCGGACGGCCGCGAAGGCATGACGGTGGCTGTGCGCGAGGCGGTTTCCAGCCTTGTCGACAAGGTCTGCGCCGAAGGCAACGTTCAGCGCGCCGACATCTTGGACAGTGTCTTCGTCGGCAATCCGATCATGCACCACCTGTTCCTCGGCATCGATCCGACCGAACTCGGCGGCGCGCCCTTCGCGCTCGCCGTCTCGGGTGCGGTGCGCATCAAAGCCTCAGACATCGGCCTGAAGCTGAACCAGGGCGCGCGGCTCTACATGCTGCCTTGCATTGCCGGCCATGTCGGCGCCGACGCTGCCGCCGTCACGCTGTCGGAAGGCCCGCATCGCCAGGACGAGATGATGCTGATCGTCGATGTCGGCACCAATGCCGAGATCGTGCTCGGCAATTCGACGCGTGTCGTCGCTGCTTCCTCGCCCACCGGCCCGGCCTTCGAGGGCGCCGAAATCTCCGGCGGCCAGCGCGCCGCGCCCGGCGCGATCGAGCGCGTCCGCATCGATCCCGACACGCTGGAGCCGAAATACCGCGTCATCGGCTCCGAGCTATGGTCCGATCAGCCGGGCTTTGCCGAAAGCGTGCAGGCGACCGGCGTCACCGGCATCTGCGGCTCCGGCATTATCGAGATCGTTGCGGAAATGTACCTTGCCGGCATCATCTCCGAAGACGGCGTCGTCGACGGCTCGCTGGCCGCACGCTCGCCGCGCATCGTCGCCAACGGCCGCACCTTCTCCTATGTGCTGAAGGAAGGCGAACCGAGGATCACCATCACCCAGAACGACGTGCGCGCCATCCAACTCGCCAAGGCGGCGCTCTATGCCGGCACCAAGCTCTTGATGGAAAAGCAGCACACCGAGCATGTCGACCGCATCCACTTCGCCGGCGCCTTCGGCTCCTTCATCGATCCGAAATACGCCATGGTGCTCGGCCTGATCCCGGATTGCGACCTCGACAAGGTCTCGGCCGTCGGCAACGCCGCCGGCGCCGGAGCGCGCATGGCGCTGCTCAATCGCGGCTACCGCCGCGAGATCGAGGAGACGGTGAGCCGTATCGAGAAGATCGAAACCGCCCTGGAGCCCAAGTTCCAGGAGCACTTCGTCTACGCCATGGCGCTGCCCAACAAGGTCGATCCGTTCCCGAAGCTGGCGGCCGCGGTGAAGCTGCCGCCGCGCAAGGCGATGAGCGAGGACGGAGCTGTCGGCGACGCCACCCCGCGCCGGCGTTCACGCGAGGAACGCGCGGCGCGCCGCGGCCGCGACTGATTTTGCGGCATCATTCCGCGGCCCCTGCGGCCACGGCCTTGCCTGCCTTCACGGCCACCTCGGCACGTTTCGGGTGCAGCAGCCCGATCAGCGGCTTTTCGACGATCAGATAAAGCACGGACGAGAGGGCGAGGGTGACGACTAGGATCGTTGTCGGCTGCAAGATCGCCGGCAGGCCGGTCCTCAGGACAAGGCCCGTTGCCAGAACGCCGACGACGACATGCCATAGGTAGATCGAATAGGACGCATCGCCGAGAAAGCTGGGCAAGGCTCCGGGCTTGAACGGCCTCGCCCGCTCGGCGAACACCGCGCCCGCCACGATCAGCGTTGCCGGAAGCCCCCAACGCAAGACGCGAGCCACGTCGGCATCGAACAGCGGACTGGCCGCAAGGAGCAGAAATCCCGTGACGGCCATTGCCAGCCCCGCCCAGAGCGGGAGCCTGGCGCCCTGGAGCCACAAGCGACCTACGACGACGCCGGCCGCGAACTCGAGCACGACAGGATCGGTGAAGGCACGCGCATATCCCGCGGGCAAGACGAAATGCAGCGCGACGATGGCCACAAGGGCGCCCACGAGAACACCGAGCCGCCAGCGCCCCCCAAGGAACAGGACCAGGGTGAAAACGAGATAGAACATCATCTCATAGCAAAGCGTCCAACCCTGTATGACGACGGGATGCAGCGCACCCTCCTGCAGGACTGGCAGGAAGAACAGCGATCCGACGAAATTCGCTACACTGAAGATATGGCCGTAGAAGAATTGCGGTTTGATCAGGATGCCCGCCGCGGTCAGCAGCGTGACGATCCAGTAGAGAGGCACGATGCGGGTGATCCGGCGCCACATGAAACGCCACGGATCAGCCGTCCTGCCGGCCGTCGTAACCCACATGATGAAGCCGCTGATGACGAAGAAGACATCGACACCGGCTGCGCCGACGTGGAACGGGCCGCCGAACTGCTCGCTGACGTGAAAGCCGACCACGGCGCAGGCGGCGAGGCCCCGCAAATATTGGATACTGTGGATGCTCGTCACGGTGCTGTGACCCAACTCGCGCAATGCTGCAGCGCATACAGTCGATATCGCATTGCACAATAACAGTACAGCTGCCTACTGCTGTCAACTGCTGAAGGCTGCCTTCCGGATAAAATCTTGGGGTACCCTCCGGGATCAACTCATTTGCATGCAAATGTTTCCGAATGCGCGCGATCCGGAAACCAAAGCGCTGTTTTCGTGAAATTGATCCGATACATGCGTGAGCCATTTAACGGACATCGAACGGCGGCCAGGAATAACCCTCGGCCGCCGCTGCACTTCAAGGGAGAAGCAAATGTCGATGTTCGACAACCTCAGCCGTTTCGGTGTCACCATCAGGCAGGCGCATTCGCGCAATAAGGCTATCCGCCAGCTGAACAGCCTGCCGGCGCATGTCCAGAAGGATATCGGCTGGCCGGCCTCGCCGCCGAGCGACCCGCAGGCAGCCCTGCATCAGCTGCTGTTGGGCACTGCGCGCTGATGACCTTTGCCGACAAATGCAAGCTGCTCGGCAAGCGCCGGGGCCAGAACGCGGCCCCGGCTGCAAGCGACAACAAATTGCGCGCGGCATTGCTGCCGCAGCGGTGACTGGAGCAATTCCAGCAAAAGAGCGTAGCGGTTATCGTCCGGAGTTGCTTGAAAACAAAGAGATAAAGCGGTCATCGGTCCGATGAAACGCTCCTAGGGACTAGGCCACATTAGGGGCTTGATGCGGCACAAACCTTGACATTTTTAACCAAGGTACAAATCTTCCGAAGAGTGGGGGAACTCTTTTAGTCGGCTTTGCCGAAATCAGTGTATCCGCATGCCCAGTTTGAAAAGCCACGTCGTCTCGTTCGTGCTCAGGCACAGCCGCAAAAAGGCCTTTTCCAGCCCGGAAAACCTGCAGCGCTGGATCGCTTACGCCCGCAAGACCGAGGACTACCATCCGCCGGCGCTGCTCAAGGCCCGCCTGGACATCGCCGAGACCAACGTCGACGGCTTTCCGGTCTACGAGATCGCGCCGAAAAAGGGCGAGCGCCGCCGCATCCTCTACATGCATGGCGGCGCCTATGTTTTCGAGATCACATCCTATCACTGGGGGCTGATCGCCGAGATGGCCGAGCGGCTGGGTTTTGGCATCACCGTGCCGATCTATCCGATCGCGCCGGAGCACAATTTCCACGATATGTTCGGCATGGTCGGCGACGTCTACCGGCGCATGCTCGAGGAAACCGATCCCGAGGACATCGTCTTCATGGGCGATTCCGCCGGCGGCAACATGGCCGTGGTGCTGACCATGATGGCGGCCGAGGACGGCCTGCCGTTGCCCTCACGCCATGTGCTGATCTCGCCCGGCCTCGACGTCTCGCTCGCCAATCCCGAAGTTTTCGAGGCGGAACGGCATGATCCGTGGCTGGGCATCCCCGGCGGGCTCGAGGCCGTCCGGCTCTACAGTGCCGGCTTCGACCGCAACGATTGGCACATCAGCCCGCTCTATGGCGACCTCTCGGTGTTGCCGAAGACGCTGCTCCTGACCGGATCGCGCGACATGCTGACGCCCGACAATCTGATCTTTGCGCAAAAGGCGCGCGCCGCCGGTGTCGAGGTCGAAATGGTCTACGAGGAAGGCATGTTCCACGTCTGGCCGTTGATCGAGATGCCGGAAGCGCGCCGCGCGCGCGACCGCATCGTCGCCTTCCTCGCCGATCCGGCACCGCGGCGCGCTCACGCGAGACGCGGCACAAGACCCGCTTTTGCGGCGCGCGCCGCGCAGGCCGCAGAATAACTCAGAACTTGCCGGTTTCGCGGAACAACTCGAACGTCGCGCGAATGTGGTCCGCGACCGCCCTGACCGGCGCGCTGGCGTCCGGCGCCACCACCATGGCGAGATTGTAGGTGCCGATATCCGGCATGCCGTCCTTGGCGCCGAGCGAAACCATCTCGTCGCCGAGGAACGACTTCGGCAGCGGCGCCACCGCGAGATCCGCCATGATGGCAGCGCGCTGGCCGGCGGTGTGGGCACTCATATAGGCGATGCGGTAGTTGCGGCCTTCGCGTCCGAGCGCCTCAAGCGCACCGGCCCGCCAGGCGCAGCCCTCTTCCCACAGCGACACCGGCAACGGTTCGCGCAGATGCGCGCAGCCGCCCTTGGCGCCGGCCCAGACGATCGGCTCTGTGAGCAGCACCTCGGCGCCAATGGCGCTGGTCTTGTAGGAATTGGTAAGAAGCGTGATGTCGAGCGCGCGGTCGTCCATGCGGCGGCGCAGGTTGATGCTCTGGTCGATGGTGACGTCGACGGCGATCGAGGGATGCGACTGAGCGAAGCGCTTGAGGACATGCGGCAGCACGCGCTCGCCATAATCGTCCGGCGAACCCAGCCGCACAACGCCGACGATATCGGGGATGATGAATTTCGACACCACCTCGCGGTTGATCGACAACAGCCGGCGAGCATAGCCGAGCAGCATTTCGCCATCGGTGGTCAGCGTTACAGAACGCGCGTCGCGCGCGAAGACGGACCTGCCGAGAATATCCTCCAGCTTCTTGATCTGCATGGAAACGGCCGACGGCGTGCGGAACACTGCGGTCGCGGCGGTGGTGAAGCTGCCCGTCTCGGCAATCGCCACGAATGTGCGCAGGACGTCGAGGTCGAGCAGTGGCAGCGGATGATTGAGTGGGGCGTTCATCGGGATCAGCCTTCAATTTTTCTGATGCGAACGATCATTCCATTTCGTTTGATTGAACATCAGTTTAGGAGGATAGTCAACTCCATCGAAGCAGGCTGCTGCCAAACACAGCCACGAAACGACCATGACACAGACCTGCAATCGACATACCTGACGTAACGCATTGCCGGGCGCCTCCCCGCCCCCACTCCAAGGAGAACGAACATGTCTATCCTGTCATCCATTGGTCGCCTGGCGACCGAATTCAGCGCGGCTCGCGCCCGCTATCAGACTGAACGCGCCATCCATGCGCTGCCGGTCGAACTGCAGAAGGATATCGGCTGGCCGGAAGCCGCCGACGCCAAGACCGGCCTGCGCTACGGCGTCGGAAACTGGGCCGGAGCGAAGTAACGCAGTGAACGACAAATGCTAGAGGCCTGCCGCGTCAGCTCGGCAGGCCTTTTTGTTTTTAGGCCTTTTTGTTTGCATTCAAACGACTTTCCCAGCCATGCTGCCGCTGCATGACGCATATGAGGCATTCGCATAGCGGGTTAATTTTCAGACTAATGCCTTGTAAACAATCGTAAATTTCGGGCACTCTGCCCAAAAATGTCGCAAACGATGTCGCTTTTCCTATCAACCGCTTCGTTTTTGCGATTTAGTTTTTACTGAAGCAAGCCTATATCAGCGCCAGCAAAAACGAGCTGCCCCACTCCATCAAGCGAAGGCGACCCGTCTGAGCAACCAAATGGAGATGACAATGAAGCTCTTTGCCCGCCTGTTCACCCGTCGCGAAATGAACCTGACGACCGCTCTCGAGCGTCAGCGTCTCGCCAAGACCATGCCCGGCCAGACCGGCGCCATGAACGCCGCCCGCCTCGGCTTCATCGCCTGAGACTATCGGCATCCAAAGCTGAATTCGACGCCGCCCGGCCCCGCCGTGGCGGCGTTTTCATAGGCGCCGAGGCTGCATAACCCGGGCTGCGGTACTTTATGCCCTGATGAATTGCCCATTTGCGACCCGTGTCGCAAATTTATTCTTCACGTGGAGCCCTACCCGATTGACAGGAATGGCTTTTCCTGTTGTCGCTATGCTGTTCGCGACATCCTGTTCGCGTCATGGCTGCATGAGGTTTCCCCGTGAATGCCGTAAAGCATCCGATCAAACGATCGTTTGTGTT
The DNA here is from genome assembly GCF_006442965.1 of Mesorhizobium sp. CU3. GTDB lineage: Bacteria > Pseudomonadota > Alphaproteobacteria > Rhizobiales > Rhizobiaceae > Mesorhizobium. The sequence goes on from NZ_VFWX01000026.1 coordinate 57,285, forward strand.
CTTCCTTGTTCCCGATTTCACCATGATCGCCTTCGCGACGGCGCTCGACCCGTTGCGCTCGGCCAACCGCATGCTCGGCTACGAGGCCTATCGCTGGCGCCTGGCCAGCATCGACGGCAAGCCGGTGCGCGCCTCGAACGGCGTCGAATGCGCGGTCAACACCTCGCTGGAAGAAGAGCGCAAGAAGATGGCGGGCCCCGACCGGCCGAACATGGCCATCGTCTGCAGCGGCGTCAATGTCGAGCGCTACCAGAACAAGTCGGCCTTCGCATGGCTGCGCGAGGAGTATAACCGCGGCGTCGCCGTCGGCGGCCTCTGCACCGGCGCGCATATCCTGGCCGCCGCCGGACTCTTGTCCAACAAGCGCTGCGCGATCCATTGGGAGAACCTGCCGGGTTTCTCCGAAGCTTTCCCCAAGGCCAATGTCTTTGCCGATCTCTTCGAGATCGACCAGAACGTCTACACCTGCGCCGGCGGCACGGCCGCGCTCGACATGATGCTGAAGCTGATCGGCGACGATTTCGACGAGAGCCTGGTCAACCGCGTCTGCGAGCAGGTGCTGACCGACCGCGTGCGCAGCCCGACCGACCGCCAGCGCCTGCCGCTGCGAGCCCGCCTCGGCGTGCAGAACTCCAAGGTGCTGACCATCATCGAACTGATGGAGGCGAACCTGTCCGAACCGCTATCGCTGATCGAGATCGCCGACCATGTCGACCTGTCGCGTCGCCAGATCGAGCGCTTGTTCCGCACCGAGATGGGCCGCTCGCCCGCCCGCTACTATCTGGAGATCCGCCTCGACCGGGCGCGGCACCTGCTCATCCAGTCGTCGATGCCGGTGGTCGAGGTGGCGGTCGCCTGCGGCTTCGTCTCGGCCTCGCATTTCTCCAAATGCTACCGCGAGCTCTACGCCCGCTCGCCGCAGCAGGAACGCGTCGACCGCAAGCAGCTACTGGCTGCGTAGGCGGGCACAGACCTCTACGCCGATTGCGTCTGCACCGTCCGCATCGCCTCGACGCGGATGTCCTCGGTGAGTTGCGCCTTGATCGCGGAAAATTCCGGGCTGGTCTTCAGCGTGTAGTGGCGCGGATGCGGCAGGTCGACCGCCACGTCCGACTTGATGCGGCCGGGCCGCGCGCTCATCACGATCACGCGCGAGGCCATGAAGATCGCTTCCTCGATGTCGTGGGTGACGAACAGCACCGTCTTCTTGCGCCGTTCCCATATGCCGAGCAGCAATTCCTGCATCAGCCCGCGCGTCTGGTTGTCCAGAGCGCCGAACGGCTCGTCGAGCAAAAGGATCTCCGGATCGTTGGCCAAGGCGCGCGCGATCGCGGTGCGCTGCTGCATGCCGCCCGAAAGCTGCTTCGGCCAATGGTTCTCGAAACCCCTCAGCCCGACGAGATCGAGATAGGAAGCGACGATGCCATCCCGCTCCTTCTGCGCCATGCCGCGTTCGCGCAGGCCGAAGCCGATGTTCTCGGCGACCGTCAGCCAGGGAAACAACGTGTAGGACTGGAACACCATCCCGCGATCCGGGCCAGGACGCGTGACCGCCTTGCTATCGAGCAGCACGCGGCCCGTGCTCGGCGCCTCCAGCCCGGCGACGATCCTCAGCAACGTCGACTTGCCGCAGCCCGAAGGTCCGAGAATGGTGATGAAATCGTTGGCCGCGACCGACAGGTCGATCGGCTGCAGCGCCTGCACAGGCTGTCCGCCCCTCACCCCGGCAAAGGTCCGCGAAACGCCTTCGATCAGAAGCTTGCTCACGCCAGGCTCCATGGAAAGAGCCAGCGATTGAGCGCCTTGAAGGCGAAGTCGGACAGCAGTCCGATCAGGCCGATGACGATGATGCCGAAAATGATCTGCCCCGTCGCCAACCGTGACTGGCTGTTGATGATCATGTAGCCGATGCCCGACGACGAGCCGATCAGCTCGGCGACGATGACATAGGTCCAGGCCCAGCCCAGCACCAGCCGCAGCGTCTCGGCGATCTCCGGCGCGTTGGCCGGCATGATGACGCGCTTGACGATGCCGTTGTCGGTCGCGCCAAGCGTATAGGCCGCCTCGACCAGGTCGCGCCTGGTGCTGCCGACCTTCACCGCCACGATCAAAATGATCTGGAACACCGAGCCGACGAAGATCACCAGAAGCTTTTCCAGTTCACCGATACCGGCCCACAGGATGAGCAACGGGATGAAGGCCGATGCCGGCAGATAGCGGGCGAAGGACACGAACGGTTCGAGGAAGGCCTCGACCGGCTTCCAGGCGCCCATAGCGATGCCGATCGGCACGGCGACGATCGAGGCCAGCACGAAGCCGCCGAAGACGCGCCAGATGGTGATTAATATGTCGAGCCAGAACCGATCTTCGACCAAGAGCCGCCACCCATCCTTCAGCATCGACAGCGGGTCGGCGAGGAAGATGTGGTTCACATGGCCGCCGAGCGTGATCCACGCCCAGAACGCCACGAACAGCACGAAGAAGGAAACGCCGAGCACGGTTCGCGTGCCCGGCGATACAGGATGCAAGGGGCGCGGCATCAGTATCTGTCCTTGAAGAGGAACGACGGCGGCTTGTCGCCGCCGCCGATCGGGTGATGCGCGATCAGTTGGCCACCGCGCTGGTGTCGGCAAGCGTCGTCACGTCCGGCGCTTCCTTGATCAGGCCCATCTGCAGCAACAGGTCGCCCGCGGTCTTGGAGAAATCCTGGAAGTCCTTGGTGAAGAACTGCTTGTTGTCCGCCTTGTCGGCCCATTTCAGGTACTTGGCCGAGTCCTCGAATTCCTTGGCCGACTGCTTCACGTCGGCGCCCATGATCTCGTAGGATTTCTGCGGGTCCTTCTTGATCAGGTCGAGCGCGTCGAAATAGCTGTCGGCCAGCGCCTTGGCGGCGTCGGGATTGGCCTTGAGAAAGTCCGGCGTGCAGCCGACCGTATCCAGCACCATCGGATAGTCGAGCGTGGTGGCCAGGATATGGCCCTGGTCCGCCTTGTCGCGCACCGCCGAGATGAACGGCTCATAGGTCACGGCGGCATCGTTCTGGCCGGCAAGGAAGGCTTGCGCCGCCGCGTCCGGCTCCAGGTTGACGACGGTGACATCCTTGGTCGACATGCCGTTCTTGTTGAGCACCCAGGCCAGCAGGAAATAGGGCGAGGTGCCTGGCGCCGACGAGGCGACGTTCTTGCCCTTGAGGTCGGCGACGGTCTTGATGTCGTTGCGCACCACGATGCCGTCAGCGCCATAGGACTTGTCGAGCTGAAAGATCTGCTTGGTGGTGACGCCGCTGGCGTTCCACACCATCCAGGTCTCGACGGTGGTCGCCGCGCATTGCAGGTCGCCCGCCGGGGGCCCCGCCCCCCCCC
>NZ_VFWX01000027.1 GCF_006442965.1 Mesorhizobium sp. CU3
AGGTGGCTCGGCGCGCAGCGCCGAGACGGAGTGGGGGTCGATCAGCGCTACATTAGACAACGCTGCGATGGATCACCGCCGTAACCTTGTCGCCATGACATTTTTTCGTTGGTGCGCCATCGTATTTTCCGTGCAGCATGGCGCAACCCATTCTCAGCGAGGCCTCCACCATGACCACCCCACCCGGCATTTCCGACATCCACGCCGCCGCGGCGCGGCTTGCCGGCCTGATCGTCGAAACGCCGTTGATCGAATCGCCGGAGCTCAACAAGCGCTATGGCGGACGCATCCTGTTCAAGCCGGAGACGCTGCAGCGCACCGGGTCGTTCAAGATCCGCGGCGCCTATAACAAGCTCTCGTCGCTCAGCGAAGAAGAGCGCAGCCGCGGCGTCGTCGCCTTCTCGTCCGGCAACCATGCGCAAGGCGTGGCGGCATCGGCGGCGCTATTCGGGGTCAAGGCGGTCATCGCCATGCCGGCCGACGCGCCGGCGCTGAAGATCGGCAATGTGCGCAAGATGGGCGCCGAAGTGGTGCCGTTCGACCGCTTCAAGGACGACCGCATGACGGTCGTGCGCCCCTATATCGAAAAAGGCATGGCGCTGGTGCCGCCCTTCGACGATCCGGCCATCATCGCCGGCCAGGGCACGATCGGGCTGGAACTGATCCGCCAGGCCAAGGCGCTCGGCGTGAGCCTCGACGCCGTCGTCATCCCTTGCGGCGGCGGCGGGCTGTCGAGCGGCATTTCCGTCGCGGTCAAGGATGCTTCGCCGAAGACCGCCGTCTGGGCGGTCGAGCCGGAGCATTTCGACGACACGCGCCTTTCGTTGGCCAAGGGCGAAAGGGTATCGAACGAACCCGGCCACAACTCGATCTGCGACGCCATCCTCACCGCCGAGCCCGGCATCATCACCTTCGAGATCAACCGCAAAAACCTCGCCGGCGCCATCGCCGTCTCCGACCATGCGGTGGCCCAGGCGATGCGCGACGCAATGGCGCATCTCAAGCTGGTGGTCGAGCCCGGCGGCTGCGTCGCGCTGGCCGCGCTGTCGTCCGGCGAGATCGATCTCGCCGGCAAATGCGTCGCCGTGGTGCTCTCCGGCGGCAATGTCGATTTCGGCACCTATGCCGGGATCATGACCGCGGCATAATTTGCCGGCTCAATCGAGCGTACGCCTAAAGCGCAGCAGCGCGGTGCCGGCGAACACGGCGACGAACACCGCCAGCCAACCGATCTCGCTGGCCACGGCATGGAGGTCGGCGCCCTTCAGCATGACGGCGCGGGTGATGCGCAAAAAATGCGTCAGCGGGAAGATCTCGCCCAGCGCCTGCGCCCAGCCGGGCATGCCGCGATAGGGGAACATGAAGCCGGACAGAAGCAGCGACGGCAGGAAGAAGAAGAAGGTGAGCTGCATGGCCTGCATCTGCGAGCGCGCCATGGTCGAGATGGTGTAGCCGAGCAGCACCAGCGACAGCACGAAGACCAGCACCGACGACAAAAGCAGCGTCAGGCTGCCGACGAAGGGGATGTCGAACAGAAGCTTCGCCGCCACCAGCACCACCGCCACCTGCACCGCACCGACGACGAGGAACGGCAGCACCTTGCCGAGCATGATCTCGGCCGGGCTCGACGGCATGGCGAGAAGGTTTTCCATCGTGCCGCGTTCGGTCTCGCGCGTCAGCGCCATGGCGGTCATCATCACCATGGTCATCTGCAGGATGACGCCGAGCAGGCCGGGCACGATGTTGTATTGCGATATGCCTTCGGGATTGTAGCGCTGATGCACCACGACCTGCAGCTGCTGCCTGGCGTTCTCGGCGGCGGCCGCCTGCATGCCTTGCGCGCGCAGCAACGCCTGGCTCGCCACCGTGCTCAGCGTCGAGATGGCGCCGCTCGCGGCGGAGGGGTCGGTCGCGTCGGCCTCGATCAGGATCTGCGGATTGTCGCCGCGCTCGACGCGTTTGGCGAAATCGGCCGGGATGGTGACGACGAAGGAGACATCGCCGCGCGCCATCAGGAACTCGGCCTCCTCGGCGCTCTGCGCGACATGGTCGAAGCGATAATAGCCGGTCGTCTGCAGGGCCGAGACCATGGCGCGCGTGTACTGGTCGTTGCTCATCGCCACCAGCGCCGTCGGCAGGCCCTTCGGATCGTTGTTGATGGCGAAGCCGAACAGCACCAATTGCAGCAGCGGTACGCCGAGCATCATGGCGAAGGTGATGCGGTCGCGCCGCATCTGGATGAATTCCTTGATCAAGAGCGCGCCGAGCCGCGCGAAGGAAAAGACCGCGTTCATGCCATGTTGTCCTTCGAGCCGGACATGAACTGGATGAACACATCCTCGAGGCTGGTCTCGCCGGGCTTCACCGTGACGCCTTCATGCTCCTTCTCGACATCGGCGAGCGCCTTCTCGAGCTCGTCCCTGTCGGAGCCGACGACATGCAGCGTGGCGCCGAACGGCGCCACCTGGTCGACGCCGGGACGGCCCTGAAGTGCTGCCGCAACCTTGTCGAGGCGCGGGCCCTGGACGACGAAGGTGGTTAGCCCCGCATTCTTCACCACTTCGGCCACGGTGCCGGTGGCCAGCATCTTGCCGTAGGAGATGTAGCTGATGCGGTGGCAGCGCTCGGCCTCGTCCATGTAGTGGGTCGAGACCAGCACGGTCAGCCCGCCATTGGCGAGGTGATGGATCTCGTCCCAGAATTCGCGCCGCGCCTTCGGGTCGACGCCGGCGGTCGGCTCGTCGAGCAGGAGCAGCTTCGGTTTGTGCATGATGCAGGCGGCTAAAGCCAGGCGCTGCTTCCAGCCGCCAGACAGCGTGCCGGCCAGCTGGTTGCGGCGGCTGGTCAGGCCGAGCTCTTCCAGCGTCTTCACCACATAATCCTCGACCGGCTTCAGCTGGTAGAGCCGCGCCACGAATTCGAGGTTCTCGCCGATCGTCAAATCCTCGTAGAACGAGAATTTCTGCGTCATGTAGCCGACTTCGCGCTTGATCCTGAGCGCCTCGGTGCGGATGTCGAAGCCGAGCACGGTGCCTTCGCCCTCGTCCGGGGTGAGCAGGCCGCACATGATGCGGATCGTCGTCGTCTTGCCGGAGCCGTTCGGCCCGAGGAAGCCGACGATCTCGCCTTCGGCCACCGTCATCGTCACATGGTCGACAACGGTCTTGTCGCCGAAGCGCTTGACCAGCCCGCGCACGTCGATGGCGTTCATTTTCCGAGATCCGCGAGCTCGACGTCGACGATCTGGCCGGGCTGCAGGATGCCCGCGTCGCCATCCGGCCGCGCCTCGACCAGATAGACCAGCTTCTGCCGGTTCTCGAGCGAGTAGATCACCGGCGGGGTGAATTCCGGGTCCGGCGAGACATAGCTGACGCGCGCCTTCACGCCGTCGCCGCAGCCGTCGCAATGGACGTCGAGCATGGTGCCGATCTTGACCGAGGAAAACGCCGTCTCCGGCACATAGACGCTGAGCTTGACGGCACCGTCCGGCAGCATCGAGATCACCGGCGCGGTCGGCCCGGCGGTGTCGCCGGGGTTGCGGATGACATCGTTGACGCGGCCCGGCGACGGCGCGGTCAGCACCCGCTTCGACAGCCGCCACTCTGCCTGCTCCAGCTCCGACTGCGCCTGCTGGACCTGGTTTTCGGCGGCCTTGATGGTTTCGGCACGCGCCGGCAGATTGCCAACGGCGAGATTGGCCTGCGCCTGGCCGACCTGCGCGGTGGCGGTCTCCAGCGAGGCGGACGCGGTGTCATAGTCGGCCTGCGTGCCGGTGCCGCGCTTGTAGAGGTCGCTGGCGCGATCATATTTGCGCTTGGCGTCGGCGGCCTGGGCCTTGGCCATGTCGACCTCGGCCTTCAGCACGTCGATTTCCTCGGGGCGCTTGCCAACCTTGAGATCGGCAAGCTGGGCCTGGGCCTGCGCCAGCGCGGCCTGGGCCTGCGCCACGGCGATCTTGGCGTCGGCGCTTTCCAGCGTCACCACCGGCTTGCCGGCTTCGACGCGGTCGCCGCGCCTCACTGCCACCGTGTCGACCTGCGCGACCTCGATCGGCGCCAGCAGCACGTAGTCGCCCTCGACATAGCCGACAGCGAGCGGCGCCGCTGGCGCGCAGGCGCCGAACAGCTGGGCCGCGAGCGGCAGCGCACAGAAGAAGCTCATGATTTGCCTCCCTTGCGGACCGCATCACGCGCGGTCAGCATGGCCTTCAAATTGCCGGTTGCGACCGCCGCCACCTTGGCGGCCTCGTCCGTGCCGATCTCGCGCCAGCCCATCCTGCGCATCACCACCTCGCGGCCGATGCGGAAATAGATGAGTTGGCCGATCATGGTGAAAACCGTTAGCCTGGTGGCCTCGCTTTCGGCCGGCTCGCCGGTCGCCTGCTCCCAGATATGGCAAAGCCGGCGATGCGTCGGCTCGAACACGCCGGCATAGATGCGGTCGAGCGCGGCGGTCGGCTGCGATAGCTCCCGAAGTCCAAATTGTACGACCTCGCCTGCCTGCGGGCTGGCTACGACGAAACTCGCCATTTGCTCCAGCGCGTTGAAGAGTTGAGCCCGAGCCGCTTCCCGGGTCGATGGCGCCGCGGATTGGATGGCGCCGAGCGCCGGGCCGGCAACTCCCTGGATCGTTTCGACGATGAAGTCGGCGACGGCGATGCGCAGGCCTTCCTTGCCGCCGAAGTGATAGGCGATCGAGCCGATATTGGCCTTGGCCTCGGCGGCGATCTCGCGGGTCGAGGTGCCGTCGAAGCCTTGCCGCCCGAACAGCTTGAGCGCCGCATGGACAAGCGCGGCGCGCGTTTGATCGGCGGGAGAGGCTTCGCGTTGCAGCTTTTTGGCGTTCGTTTGCTTGCTCATGCAATTCGTTTAATCAATCGATTGATTAAAGTCAAATTGAATCGCGACTCTGCTTGCCATCTCGATTTGCGCAGGCTTTAGTGCGCGGCCATGGTCAAGGAAGTCGAGCGCAAGTTCCTGGTCGCCAGTTCCGCCTGGCGAGACCGGGTCGAAGCGCATATTCGCATCCGCCAATTCTACGTTGCCGCCCAGCCCGGCCGCACGGTGCGCGTGCGCATCAGCGATGGGCGCTCCGCCAAGCTGACACTGAAATTCGGCGAACGGGCCCGCGAGCGCGACGAATTCGAATATCCCATCCCGCTGGCCGAGGCCGAGGAACTGATGGCGTTTGCCATCGGACGTGTCATCGAGAAGACACGTCACCATGTTAGACACCGCGGCTATCTTTATGAAGTCGATGTGTTCGGCGGAAAGCTCGTGGGTTTGACGATCGCGGAGCTGGAGACGCCGGAGGACGTGCCTGACGAAATGCTGCCCGACTGGCTCGGCCGCGAGGTGACCGGCGAGTCGAGATTTTACAACGCGTCGCTGGCCCTCGGGGGGTTACCGGAGATCGCCGCATGAGCTTCCGCATCGATCCGCGCTTGCCGCTGACCGGCGAGGTCCGGCGCATATTGGCCGACGAAATCGGCAAGGCGATCTCGCATCTGGAAACGGCGCGCGAGAGCCCGGAGCAGGGCCTGCACAAGTGCCGCAAGCGGCTGAAGAGCGTGCGTGCCTTGCTGCGCCTGGTTCGATCCGGAGACGAACCGTTCTGCCAGACCGAAAACGAGTGCTACAGGCAGGTGTCGGCGCTGCTCGCCGGCCCGCGCGAGGCGACCGCGCTGATCGAGACCGTCGACCGCTTGGCCGCCGCCTTTCCGGAGCAGAGTGCCGGCGGCGCGCTCGATCCAGTGCGCGAGCGGTTGGTGATGCGCCAGCACGAGCTTCATGCCGGCCCCGGCCTCGACGCCGCCGTCAATGCGGCCATCGCCGCTTGCCGGGAAGGCCTGGAGCGCGTCGACAAGCTCGCTTTGCCCGGCCGGCCGGAGCAGGCGGCCGACATTTTGGCCGAGGGCGCCCGCGCCACCTTGCGGCGCGCGAAGAAGGCGCTGGACAAGGCCGCGTCACGCGGCGAGGCCGAGGATTTCCACGACCTGCGCAAGGCGGCGAAAAGCCATTCCATGCACCTATCTTTGCTCGGCCGCCTGTGGCCGACGCCGATCAAGGCGCGCCGCAAGGCGGTCGACAAGCTCGGCGAAGAACTCGGCGAGTTGCACGACGTCTTTGTCATGCGCGCGCTGCTCGATGCCGACGGCGAGCCGCTCGGCGCGGCGGACGAGACGAAGCTCCTGCGAAAGCTTCTCAAGCGCTCGGAAAAGAGCCTGAGCAAGAGCTGCCTTTCCGATGCGGCCGAACTCTTCGGCGACAGCCCCAAGCGCTCGGCCAAAAGGCTTGCGCGCAAGGCGCGCGACGATCTCGCCGCGCCGCAGGAAGAAGCCAAAGCGGCCTGATCATGGTCTAAATTGCGGGTCTGTGCTAATCGGCGTCTGGCATGACTGCGCCGGCCGAAACCCTTCTGGATCGACTTGGCCGCTGGCTCGCCGGCCGGCTGCAGGATGAATCTTCGGGCTATGAGCCCTACACGCCATCAGATGCCGAAACGCTGCGCCGCACGCTGCAGCCCGGCGATATCCTACTCATCGAAGGCAACCAGAAGATCTCGGCGGTGATCAAGTATCTCACCCAGTCGACCTGGTCGCATGCGGCCTTCTATATCGGCGATGCCTTGCCGCAGCCCGAGGACGGTTCGGAGCGGCCGCGCCTGATCGAGGTCACGCTCGGCGAAGGTTGCGTCGCCGTGCCGCTCTCGCGCTACCGCACCTACAACACACGCATCTGCCGGGCGAATGGGCTGACGCCCGAGGATCGCGACAAGGTCGTTGCCTTCATGATCGGCAAGCTTGGCCTCAGATACGACCTCAAGAACATCTTCGACATGCTGCGGTTTTTCCTGCCGGCTCCACCGGTGCCGGTGCGCTGGCGCCGCCGCATGCTGGCTTTCGGCTCCGGAGATCCGACTCGGGCGATCTGCTCCACGCTGATCGCCGAAGCCTATGGCCAGGTCCGCTATCCGATCCTGCCCGAGATCACCCGTGCGCCCGGCCGCGCCTCGGCGCAGTCCAGCTATATGAAACGGGAAATCCTGCACATCCGCCACCATTCGCTCTACACGCCGCGCGACTTCGACCTGTCGCCCTATTTCCGCATCGTCAAGCCGACACTTGAGTATGGTTTCGACTACCGGACGGTCGCGTGGGAGGACACCGCGACCGATTCGGAAGAAAGGGCCGCCGAGTAAGTTCCTCCAGCGGCGGGTTATGCCGGCAGCGGCTGCTTCTCGGCACCGGCCCTTGCGCCCGCATCGCGCGGATGCGGTCCGATCGGCATGATCGCCGGGAACGGCGTGGCGCCGAAGGCAAAGGTCCATTTGCAGCCGACCAACTGTTCCTCCGGCGTGGTGTGCTGGTCGTGATGGGCAAGCAGTTTTGCGCGGTCGGCCAGTTCGTCGGCCTCGCGCCGCAACATCTCCGCCGTTTCCGGCCGCATGCGCCTGGAGAAGCTGACGAAGGTCGCTTCCCGCTCCATATGGCCGATCGCCCAGCCGATGAAATTCTTGTTGGTCATCTCGAAATGCGGCTTCAGCGGGCCCTCGAAATCCCACTGGATCGGCGTCTCGACCAGCAGCCTCGCCGAGAGACCGCGCCCGAGCGCCACCAGCCCGAGCTCTTCCAGATCGCGCAGATAGAGGAACATCGAGGCTTCGCTCAGGCCTTGCGATCGCATGATGCCTTGCGGCGTGAATTTTTCCGACAGCATGATGAAGACGAACAACAGCGCCGGCCGCGCCGCCAGCCGGCGCTCGATCTCCGGTCCGACGCGGTTCGCCGGGCCGGGGCCGCGATTCATGGCGCCCAGCACATTCTCCAGCTCTACCTCGGCCGCGGCGCAGATCTCCATCAGCCGGTCGAGCTTGCAGTTCTGTTCGTGGAAGATGCGCTTCACCGTCGGCTCGGAAACGCCCATGCGGTCGGCCAGCATGCGATAGGTCAGGCCCTTGGCCTTCAGCGTCCGTTTCAGCGCCTCGAAGATCGGACCGTTCATGGAATGCACCTCGCATGGCTGATTTCGTATCGATATTCGATACTAGCGCCAAAGCGTCTTCCAGAAAAGTATCGAAAAACTTAGCTCTTCGCCATCACCACAGGAGAGCACCATGAAAATCTTCATCGCTTCGGCGGCCTTCGCCGCCATCGCTGCAGTCGCCCCGACGCAGGCCGCCCAGGCGGGCGAAATCTGGCGCGCCACCGGTTTCGAGCAGCCGGAATCGGCGCTTGTCGACACCGCCAACAACCGCATCGTCGTCTCCAACATGGTCGGCGACCCAAGCAAGGCCGACGGCAATGGCTATTTGTCGCTGCTGTCGATGGACGGCAAGATCATCACCCGCCATTGGGTGGACGGCATGGACGCGCCCAAGGGCATGGCGATCTCGGGCGGCAAGCTTTATGCCGCCGACATCACCAAGGTCCGCGTCGTCGATCTGGCTAGCGGCAAACTGGTCTCCAGCATCGACATACCGGGCGCTGTCTTCCTGAACGACATGACGCAGGACAGCGAAGGCCACGTCTATGTCAGCGACATGCTGGCCGACACGATCTACCGCATCGACGGCGACAGACCGGAGCTGTTCGTCAAGGATCCGCTGCTCGCCTCGCCCAACGGCGTCTTCGCCGACGGCGACCGGTTGATCGTCGCCTCCTGGGGCAAGGGTATCAAGGCAGATTTCAGCACGGCCGAGCCCGGCGGCCTGCTGTCGATCGATCTCGCCACGAAGACAATCACGCCGCTGCCCGGCGCGCAGAAGTTCGGCGACCTCGACGGCGTCGTCGCCATCGGCGACACCATCTATGCCACCGCCAATCCGGTCGGAAAACTCTATCGCTACCGCGTCGGCGGCACGCCGGAAGTGGTTGCCACTCTCAAGCCCGGCTGCGCCGATATCGACACTGATGGCAAGCGCATCTTCGTGCCGCAGATGAATGAAGGCGAAGTCGTGGCGCTTAAGATGGACTGATTGTCGTTGCCCGCGGCGCCGTCGATCGGTATTGGACCGGCATATCGGCGGCGCTGCCATCTGGCTCCGTGCTTCGCTCCCGGATATCCGGCTCCGATGAACCAAGCCGTGAAGACACCCAGCCTGAGTGGCACCGCGACGATACCCGTGCTCACCTGCGCGCTGGCGATCTTCCTGCTGTGCGGAATGGACGCGGCGATGAAGTCGCTGATCCTCGCTATCGGCGTCTACAACACCTTGCTGTGGCGCAGCGTGGTCTCGACCGTGGTCGCGGGCGCGGCGTGGTCGGCAGGGCCGCGCGCATGGCCGAGTTTTTCGGTGCTGCGGCTGCATGCGCTGCGTGCCGCGATCGTCGGCGTCGTCCTGGTGTCCTTCTTCTGGGGTCTGGGCAGGCTGCCGCTCGCCGAGGCGATCGGACTGAGCTTCGTCGCGCCGCTGTTCGCGCTTTTCCTCGCAGCACTTCTGCTCAGCGAACGCATCCGGCGCCAGGCGATCTGGGCCTCGCTTGCCGGCATCGCCGGCGTCGCCATCATCCTGTTCGGCCAGTTCGGGCGCGAAAGCTATTCGCAGGACGCTTTGCTTGGCACCGCGTCGGTGCTCGTGTCGACAGTGTTCTACGGCTACAATCTGGTGCTTGCCCGGCAGCAGGCGCTGTTGGCCAAACCGGTCGAGATCATGCTGTTCCAGAACCTATGCGTCGCCATCATTCTTGGCCTCGCGGCGCCTTGGCTCGCCGTCGCGCTGCCGCCCAATCTCTGGCTTCCGCTCGCCGGCGTGGCGATGCTGTCGCTCGCCGGCCAGTTCCTCATGAGCTGGGCCTATGCGCGCGCCGAAGCGCAGTATCTGATCCCGACGGAATACTCCGCCTTCATCTGGGCGATCGCGTTCGGCTGGTTCTTCTTCGGCGAGGACGTGGCCTGGACCACGCTGGCGGGCGCCGCCCTGATCGTCGCCGGCTGCCTGATCGCCGCGCGCGCCAACCCGAAGCTGGCCGAGCCGATCGAAGCCGCGGTTTGAAGACGCTCTAAGGTGTGCTGAGATTCAGGTCAGGCCGGCCTCACCTGAATATCAACACACCTTAAACCGTCTCCCGTTTTCCCTTCAGCTGCGCCCGCGCGTCGCGGATCGATGCGGCATAGGTCACCAGCGGCCGCTTGACGCCGTGGTTGATCAGCATGCGTCTTATTGATGGTGCCGCGCCCGCGATGATGAAGCGCACGCCGGCGCGCTCGGCCTTGTGCGCGGCGCCCTCGATGACGTTGGCGGCGGTGGAATCGAAGAACGGCACGGCCGAGCAGTCGAGGATGAAGTTCCTGCGCTGGTCGGCGATGCGGTCGAGCACGGCGCCGACCGTCGAGGCAGCGCCGAAGAAGAAGGCGCCGGAGATGCGGTAGACGACGGTGTCGCTGTCGGCCGCCTCGTTGGAATCATAAGCGACGGCGCGGTCGGCGACATCCTCCGGCACCAGCGGTTGATCGGCCTCGACGGCTATGGATCTCGCCATGCGGTCGATGAACAGGATCGAGCCCAAAGCGAAGCCGACGACGATGCCTTCGGTAAGGTCGCGGAAGACGACGATCAGGAACGTCGCCAACAGCACCAGCGCATCGCCGCGCGAGCTTTTGAGCAGCGTGGCGAAGGCCTGCTTCTCGAACATGTTCCAGCACACCACCGCCAGCACGCCGGCGAGCGCCGACAGCGGGATGTAACTGGCCAGAGGCGCGGCCACCAGCATCAGCACGAGCAGCACCGCCGAGTGCAGCATGCCCGAGACCGGCCCATGCGCGCCGGCTCGCACATTGGTGGCGGTACGGGCAATGGTGCCGGTGGCGCAGATGCCGCCGAACAGGGCCGAGGCGATGTTGGCGAAACCCTGCGCCACCAATTCGCAATTGGAGCGGTGACGCCGCCCGCTCATGCCGTCGGCGACAACTGCCGACAGCAGCGATTCGATCGCGCCGAGCAGAGCGAACGCGATCGCGTCCGGCAGGACATCGATCATCCTGTCGATGCTGACCGGCGGCAGCGCCGGCCATTGCAGGCTGCGCGGGATGCCGCCATAGCGCGTGCCGATCGTTTCCGCCGGCAGCGCGAGCAGCGCCACCAACAGCGAAGCGGCGGCGATGGCAATCAGCATCGCCGGCCATCTCGGCCGCCAGCGTCGCATCAGGACGATCGTGACGATGGTCAGCGCGGCCACGAAAGCCGCCGACGGATTGACCGTGCCGATTGCCTCGCCGATCGCCGCCAGCTTGGGCACCAGCGGTCCGGGCTCCTTGCCGGCCAGCTTCAGCCCGAGCAGTTCGACGATCTGGCCGGAGAAGATGATGACGGCAATGCCGGCGGTAAAGCCGACGGTCACCGGATAAGGAATGAATTTGATGTAGGTGCCGAGCCTCAGATAGCCGATGGCGAGCAGGAAGATGCCGGCCATCATGGTGGCGAGCAGCAGCCCGTCGACGCCGACGCGCGCCACCGTCGCCGCCACCAGCACGATGAAGGCGCCGGCCGGCCCACCGATCTGAAAGCGGCTGCCGCCGAGCGCCGAGATGATGAAGCCGCCGACGATCGAGGTGTAGAGGCCGCGCTCCGGCGTGACGCCGGATCCGATGGCGATCGCCATCGACAGTGGCAGCGCGACGATCGCGACGGTCAGCCCGGCGATGGCGTCGGCCCTGAAATGCGCCGCCGTATAGCCCTCGCGCAGCACCGTCACCAGCTTGGGCGTGAACAACTCGGCGAAGGTCGGCCGCGCCTGATGGTGGATTGCCCGCCTCGCCTGATCCATGGACTGAACCCGCTCCCCAAAGCGGCGGGATCGTCGGCTTGATGTCGGCGGTCGCGTCGCGAAACCCTTACGACGCCGCATCGTACTTTTCCGAAATCGAAGACGATTTCGGGTCGATGCGGTTGCGGTCTCAGCCTTGCGGGTTCTGCGGCGTGGTGGCCTTGAGGCGCACGCCCCGGCCGCCGCGCTCGCTGGTCTGGTTGTCGCCGATCAGCTCCACCCCGGCCTCATCGAGAGCCTGGATGACCTTCATCAGCGTATCGACCACGCCGCGAACGACGCCGTCGCTCGCTTCCATGCGCTGTATCGTCGGAAGCGAAACCCCGGCGCGCTCGGCCAGCGTCTTCTGGTCGATGCCGGCCAGCGCCCGCGCGGCGCGCATCTGAGCGGCGGTGATCATCGGCCAGAGCCCATGTCTGAGTCTGCTGTATCAACGTATAATACAATCATAGTGATGTTTCAAGCATCATTAAGCATGGATGAGACATGGGTCACTCACTGTCCGCCACCATTTTGCGCCGCTGCAACAACCGCGCGACCAGCCAGCACAGCATGGCCCAGCCAAAGCCGGCGCACCAGCCGGCAAGCACGTCGGACGGCCAGTGAACGCCGAGATAGACGCGGCTCAAGCCGACCAGCAAGGTGATGAGCACGGCAAGCCCGAGCGCGAAGATCTTCGTGCGGCGGTCCGGCAGGAAGCGGGCAGCAAGCGAGCCGAGCGTCAGATAGGTCACCGCAGACAGCATGGCATGGCCGCTCGGAAAGGATAGAGAGGTCTCGTTGACCAGATGCGAGACGAGATCGGGCCGCGGCCGGTCGACCTCGAGCTTGAGCACGCTGGACAGAACCTGGCCGCCGGCGACCGCCGCGAACATGAACAGCGCCGTCGCCGGCCTGCGGATCAACAGCAGATAGACGATCGTCGCCGTCGTAATCAGGATCAGCACAGCGGAACTGCCGAGCGCGGTGACGTCGCGAACCGCGCCTTGCAGCCAGAGCGGGCCGATCGGGCTGTCCGGCTGTCCGGCATGGCGGAAGGCGAGCAGGATTTCGGTGTCGAAGGCGTGCGGCGTGGTGGCGCGCGCGACCTCCATCAGCTCGACGAAGCCCCAGCACGCCGCAGCGATCACCAGCCCGGCGATGAGGACAGGAAATTCCAGCTTGTTGAGTAGCGCGGTGGCGGTCGATTTCATTCCAGGCCTTCGGTTCAGCTACAAGCGCTGCATATAGGGCCCGAGCGTGATCAGCGCGACCGCGGCGATCGCCAGCACCACGCCGGTCGCCTGCAAGGCATTGAGCCGTTCGCCGAAGAAGGCCAGCGCCACGACGTTGACCGCGACAAGCTGGATGACGGCCGACAGGCTGAACGACACCGACATGCCGAACTCGCGCACCAACCTCAGCATGATGAGGTTGCCGGCAGTGTAGAGCGCCAGCGTCAAAAGGAGCTTGGCGGCGCTCGGCGCCATCCCCCATTGCTTGGCCGCCATCGCCGCCAGCAGGAACATCACCGTCGACAGGCCGAGCTGCCCCAGTCCCCAGAAACTCACTTTTGCCATCCCTCTGCCGGCTGTCGCCGGCGCTCTTGTTCCCGAAGCGCGCGATACCGTCAAGCTGATCCCTTAGCGAAAAAGGTGCCTGGACCGGCCGCGCCTTGACCAGCCGGCAAACAATTGTCCACGATCGATCACGGCGATGTCACGAAAATGTGATCGGCACGCTTTACGGGTCCAAAGGTCAAAGCTCCAGCCATCTCAAGAAGCCAGAGGAACAGCCGATGTCCGACTTGCCCGAAACCCGCTTCCGCACCAGCCAGCTTGAGGAGAATGACGGCCCGCCCGTCAATCCGAGCGACAACCGCACCATGGGCGAGATCATTGCCGCGCGCTTCTCGCGCCGCGGTTTCCTGATGGGATCGCTGGCCGTCTCGGCCATTGCCGCGACCGTCAGCCCGCTGGCGCTGATCGCCGCCGACGAGGCGCGAGCCGCAGAGGGCTCCGCCTTCAAATTCGACGAGATCGAGGCCGGCATCGACGACAAGCACCATGTCGCGCCGGGCTATGACGCCGACGTGCTGCTGCGCTGGGGCGATCCGCTGTTCGCCGACTCGCCGGAGTTCGACCCTACGAAACAATCGGCCGCCGCCCAGGCCCGGCAGTTCGGCTACAACAACGACTATGTCGGCTATATCGCGATCGACGGCTCGGCCGAGCACGGCCTGCTGGTCGTCAACCACGAATACACCAACCCGCATCTCATGTTCCCCGGCATCGTCTCGGTCGTCGAGAAGGACGGGAAGAGGAAGGCCGAGGTGGCGCCGCTCTCGAAGGAGCAGGTCGATGTCGAGATGGCCGCGCATGGCGGCACCATCGTCGAGATCCGCAAGGACGGCGGCAAGTGGCAGGTGGTGCGCGACGGCAAGCTCAACCGCCGCATCATGTCGACCACCGAAATGGCGATCTCCGGCCCGGCCGCCGGCCATGACCGCCTCAAGACCAACGCCGATCCTTCGGGCACCAAGGTCATCGGCACGATGAACAACTGCGCCGGCGGCGTCACGCCTTGGGGCACCTATGTGATGGCCGAGGAGAACATCCACGGCTATTTCTCGGGCGAATTGCCGGAGGGCCACAAGGAGGCCTCCAACTACAAGCGCCTCGGCATCCCGGAAGGCGCCTATGAGTGGGGCGCCCATTACGATCGGTTCAACCTCGCCAAGGAGCCGAACGAGCCAAATCGCTTCGGCTGGATCGTCGAGGTCGACGTCAACGACCCGGCCTCGACGCCGAGGAAGCGCACCGCCATGGGCCGTTTCAAGCATGAGGGCGCGGAATCGATCGTCGCCAAGGACGGCCGTGTCGTCTTCTATCTCGGCGACGACGAGCGCTTCGACTATGCCTATAAATTCGTCACCGCCGGCACGTTCAACCCAAATGACCGCGCGGCCAACATGAACCTGCTCGACGAGGGCACGCTCTATGTGGCGAAATTCGCCGAGGACGGCTCGGTCGAATGGATGCCGATCGTGTTCGGGAAAGGCCCGCTGACGGCCGAGAACGGCTTTGCGTCCCAGGCCGACGTGCTGATCGAGACGCGGCGCGCCGCCGACCTGCTTGGCGCCACCAAGATGGACAGGCCCGAGGACATCCAGCCCAATGCCGGCAACGGCAAGGTTTATGTCATGCTGACCAACAATTCGAAGCGCAAGGCCGAGCAGGTCGATGCGGCAAACCCCCGCGCGGAAAACGCCTTCGGCCACATCATCGAGATCGTCGAGGACGGCGGCGATTTCACCGCGACCAAGGGCAAGTGGGAAGTGTTGCTGAAATGCGGCGATCCATCGGTCGCCGATGTCGGCGCCACCTTCTCGACCGCGACGACCGCCAATGGCTGGTTCGGCATGCCGGACAATTGCGCGGTGGATTCGGCCGGGCGGCTCTGGGTCGCCACCGACGGCCAGGGCCCGAAGGCAACCGGCCGCACCGACGGTCTGTGGGCCGTCGACACCGAAGGTGCCGCGCGAGCGACGTCGAAGTTGTTCTTCCGCGTGCCGATCGGCGCCGAAATGTGCGGCCCGCTGTTCGCGCCGGACGACCAGACCGCCTTCGTCGCCGTCCAGCATCCGGGCGATGGCGGCGAGGATTGGGAAGGCTTTGGCCGCCCGTCCTACTACGAGGATCCGTCGACCCGCTGGCCGGACTTCAAGCCGGACATGCCGGTGCGGCCGTCGGTCGTGGCCATCACCAAGCAGGGCGGTGGCAAGATCGCGGTTTGACGCGCCAGATGTGGCATCGCGGAGGGGCTCGGCGGACCGAGCTCCTCTGTCGCCTGCTCAAGCCTTGGGAAAGACTGGGCTTTTACACTGGGTGCCCTAGGTCTTTATCCGGGAGACCCGCCATGCCGAAGTCCATTTATGACCGTGGCCTGCTGAAACCCGCCCAAGTGGCCACCTTGCAACGCGTGTTCGACGAAGCCTGCCGGAAGCGCGAGGCGCATCCGGAATCGCCCGAGGCGCGGGAGATCGCGCTGACCGTGCTTGCGCTCTACAATGCCGGCATGGTCGACGAAGAGATGCTGATGGAGACGGTTTGCTTCCGTCGGCCGGACTCGAGATCCGCCTAAAGCGCGTCGCGTAGAAACGGATCCACGCGACGCGCTTTAGGTCTTTGTTTTTATGCATGTCGTCTTCCCAAAGCCGAGGTCACTTTTGGGCGACATGCATTGATCCAGGCAGCCGCTATCCCGCCCGCTGAACCACGGCGATGTTCATCGCGCTGCGCAAGCGAAAGCCGATGGACTCGTAGAGCTTTATCGCCGCGGCATTGCTGGCATAGGCGTGCAGGTAAGGCACCTCGCCGCGCGCCATGATGCGGTTGGCGACAAACAGCGACAACAGCCGGGCGAGGCCGCCGCCGCGGAAATCCGGATGCGAGCAGACGCCGCTGAGTTCGGTATAGCCGGGCTGCTTCATGCGCTCGCCGGCCATGGCGGCCAGCCTGCCGTCGATCTTCACGCCCCAGAAGTCGCCGAGACTCAAGGCTTCCAGCGTGAACGGGCCAGGCCTCGTCAGCGAAGCCAGAGCGAGCATCTCTGCCGCATCCTGCCGCGTCAGTTGCTCGATGCGCGGATCGGAGACGGCCTGCAAGGGTCGCTCGGCAATCATCTGCACGGCATCGGCGGTCATCGTCGCGACAAGCGCCGGCGGCAGGACGATCGCATCGGCCTGAGCCAGGATAGCGCTTTCGCCGGCCGGAATGAGCGATCCCAGCGCATGCAGGTTTTCCGCATCATCCACTGCCGTGGCGGCAAACGGGATGATCGAAGGCCGGAAGCGGCGCGCGAGATCGCCGCCTTCGGCGAAAGCCCTCTGCCGCGTCTCGAGCGCACTCCAGACGGGGCGGTCGAGCATGTGTTTCATGGCGTGGCCTTTTCGGCGCGGCGGTCGAGCGAGGTCTCGGCGAGGCGGTCCTCGATGGCTGCCAGCTGGCCGAGAAGCGGCCCGGAAAGATCGGCGCACAGTTCCGCGACGGCGCTTTCGATGCGCGGCCAGGCGTCGCGCTTTGCCTCGGCGACCAGTCGGCGGCCGTTCTGCGAAAGCGAGACGATGCGCCGCCGCTGGTCGTCCTCGGACGCGCTGACCTCGACCACGCCGAGCTCGACAAGCAGCGCAACGCTGCGCGTCACGCCCGGCTGGGCAATGCCCAGCGACTGCGCCAGTTCGCCGACCGGAAGCGGCCCCAGCCTGTCCAAGGCCGCCAGCAGCGGGTATTGGCTGGACTGGATGCGCACATCCAGGCGATCGAGCACGCGCTGCGTGTCGGCCTGCAGTTGCTCGCCGATCCGCTTCAACCTGCTGCCGAGGCAGACGAAGCCAAGCGATCGCAAGATGTCTTCCATCGGGGCCACCTGAACAATAACCATAACTTGATATATAACGTCATATGGAAAATCAAGATGGTCGCCGGAAACCGCTTGCCCACCGCCAGCGAAGCGCGCGCCGGATCGTCGCGGATGTTTGCCCTTCATTCGCCACCGATTGCATCCTATATCGCGCTGACGCGACGCGGCCGGCATCGGCCGCCAACGATTCGCGACCTGAGGGGCGGCAGGTCTTCACTTCTTGGCATGCGGAGCTCATGGCGCCCCTGCGCATCTATTTCGACAGGCTTCTCGAGGCCGCGGCGCCCAAGGTGCCGCGGCGCGCGCTGAGCGATGCCGAGCGCATGGCGCTGGTGCGCCGCCATGGCGACTTCTCGCTTGCCTATTCCACCGCCGCGCAGCAGAAACTGTCCTATTTCAGCGACGACGAAGGCTACATCGCCTTCGGCACCAAGATGAGCCATCATTTCGCGCTGGGCGATCCGGTGGCCGATCCGGCCGACCGATCCCGCTACATCAAGCGCTTCGTCGAGGCTGCCGGCAGCCCCTGGTTCGTGCAGGTCGGCGCCGAGACGGCGAAGGTGCTGGCCGGGCTTGGCTATCTGGTCAACCGCCTCGGCGTCGACACCAGGCTCCATCTGCCGGCACATGATTTTTCCGGCAAGCGCAATGAGACCGTGCGCTATTCCGAGCGCTGGCTGACCAAGAAAGGTTTTACCCTCACCGAGGACAGGGGCGAAGGGCTGCACGAGGAGATCATTCAGCTGTCGGCCGCCTGGCGCAAAGAGCGCATCATCAAGCGCTGGGAGATGGGCTTCCTCAACCGTCGCTTTTCCGAAGAGATAGGCCCCGACATGCGCCGCTTCCTCCTGCACAGCCCGGAAGGCCGGCTGCTCGCCATCCTCGATTTCGACCCGCTGTTTCGCGACGGCAAGGTCATCGGCTACACCACCTCTTTCAAACGCAAGCAGGTCGACGCCACCCCGCATGCCGAGGTCGGCCTGACCAAATTCGCCGTCGACCGCTTTCGCGAGGAAGGCATCTCGCAGGTGACGCTCGGCCTGTCGCCGCTGCTCGACGTCGAGCCCAGCGGCTTTGCCGAATCCGATTTCTGGCGCGGCGCCTTCCAGCGCGCCTACAACTCGCCTTGGGTCAACCGCTCGCGCTTCAACCTGCAGGGCCAGGCGGCCTTCAAACGCCGCTTCCACGGCGTCGAGGAGCCGACCTACATCGCCTTCCGCAAAGGGACCTTTGTGGAGATGCTCGGCCTGCTGCGCCTGATGAAGGCGATCTGAGCCGGCGAGCCAGCCCGCTTTTCCGTTTACAACCCATTCAACGACCGGTCCTGACGAGGGAGGCCATTTCGCGGGTGGGTAAGATGCGTCAGCCAGTACCTTGCATAAACAGGTAGCTTGCTATATCTGTCTTGTAAACCGGAAGCTGAGCTATCCGGCGAACCGGAAGCAGGCATGACCGACTCGATCCAGGTGCAATTGCGAAAAGGCGCGCTCGATCTCGCCGTGCTGGCCGTGCTGTCGCGCGGCGAGAGCTATGGCTACGAGATCGCCAGCCAGCTGGTCGCCGCGGTCGGCATGGGCGAAGGCACAATATATCCGCTGATGCGGCGCATGCAGAATGACGGCCTTGTCGCCACGCGCATCGTTGAATCGAGCAACGGGCCGCCGCGCAAATATTACCGCCTGACGACGCTCGGCCAGCAGGCTTTCGAGGCGCACCGCCGCGACTGGCGCTCGCTTGCCGCGGCAATCGACAAACTTCTCGAGGATCTGCCATGACCAGGGACGCTTTCCTGCAGACGCTGCGGCAAGGGCTGGCCGGCCTGCCGGCGCATGAGATCGACGACATCGTCGGCGATTACAGCGCCCATTTCGCCGATGCATCCGGACGCAGCGAGGCGGAGGTTGCGGCGGCGCTGGGCGATCCGGCGCGGCTTGCCCGCGAGCTGCGTGCAGAAGCCGGGCTGCGCCGCCTCGAGGCGCATTGGAGCGTGTCGAACATGCTGGCGGCGATGCTGGCGCTTGCCGGCCTTGCCTTCGTCGACATCTTCTTCCTACTGCCGCTGCTCTTGACCGCCGTCATCCTTGGCCTCGGGCTTGGCATCGCGCTGGTCGCCATCGGCGCGCTGGGCGTCAAGATCGTCTTCTCCACGCTCATCTTCGACCCTGCCGGCACATTCTCGGCGACGCTCGGCCGCCTGTTCATCGGCGCCGGGCTGGTGTGCGGCTTTGTCGGCGGCGGCGCCTTGCTGCTGCTGGCGTTCAACGCCGGCATCCGCGTCCTCGGGCGCTATGCGCGCCTGCATTCGCGGCTGGCGCAGCCGGACCGTGACCAGGCCTGACTGTTTGTCTTCACGTTGAAGGAATTGGACCATGACTGGAAAACTGGCATTCGCCGCGACGGCGGGACTGATCGGCGCGGTCATCTTCCTGGCGGTGGGCATCGGGCTTTCCGGGCCGGACTGGGTTCATGCCGGCGGCTCGTGGATCGGCGGGGAATCGACCTGCGGCAAATCCACCTCGACGACAAAGGAGGTGACGCTGCCCTTCAGCGCCGGCGACAGTTTCACCATCGCCGTACCGGCAGCCGTGCGCTACCGGTCGGGAGACAAGGCCGAAGCCGTCGTCAGCGGCGATTCCGTCCTGGTCGACCATGTGCGGATCGAGGGTGGCAAGCTCAGTTTGGACTGCGAACCCGGTTGGTTCGACTCCAAGCTCGACGTCACCCTGTCGGGACCGGCGATAGCGGACTGGAAGATCCTGGGCAGCGGCGATCTCGCCCTGGACGGGATCAACCAGCCGGCGCTCAGGCTGGATATCCGCGGCAGCGGTAGCGTTACTGCCTCGGGGACCGCCCAGACGGTCGACCTCAGGATCTCGGGTTCGGGCGACGGGCGCCTCAGGGACCTGACCGCTCAATCCGCCTCGGTCGACGTCCGCGGCAGCGGCAATGCCGAGATCACCGCGCAGGCGGATGCCGATGTGCTGATTTCCGGCAGCGGCAACGTCGACCTCTACGGGCATCCGACCATGCGGCGTTCCGAGGTGCGCGGCAGCGGCAGCATCTCGCAGCACTAGCTGATGCTGCAAAATGAAGGGCGGCTTCAGTTCCGCAGCCGATACCCTGTTTTGAAGATCCAGGCGACGATGGCGATGCAGATCGCCAGAAACACTAGCGTCATGCCGAGGCTGACACCGACCGAGACGTCGGCCTTGCCATAAAAACTCCAGCGGAAGCCGCTGATCAGGTAGACGACCGGATTGAACAAAGTGATCGTCTTCCAGATGCCGGGCAGCATGTGGATCGAATAGAAGCTGCCGCCCAGGAAGGTCAGCGGCGTGACGATCAGCAAAGGCACCAGCTGCAGCTGCTCGAAGGTCTTCGCCCAGATGCCGATGATGAAGCCGAACAGGCTGAAGGTCACCGCCGTCAGCACCAGGAAGGCGATCATCCAGAACGGATGCTCGATCCTCAGCGGCACGAATAGAGCCGCGGTGCCGAGGATGATCAGGCCGAGCATGATCGATTTGGTTGCGGCACCGCCGACATAGGCGATGATGATTTCGAGATAGGAGACCGGCGCCGACAGAAGCTCGTAGATCGAGCCGACGAATTTCGGGAAATAGATGGCGAAGGAGGCGTTCGAGATCGACTGCGTCAAGAGTGACAGCATCATCAGCCCGGGCACGATGAAGGCGCCGTAGGGGATGCCGTCGATCTCGGTGATGCGCGAGCCGATGGCCGATCCGAAGACGACGAAATAAAGCGATGTAGAGATGACCGGCGAGATGATGCTCTGCAGCACGGTGCGGAAGGCGCGCGCCATCTCCGCCCGGTAGATCGCCCATACTGCGCGCAGGTTCATGGCTCTTGCCTCAGAAGACTGACGAAGATCTCTTCGAGCGAGCTATTCTTGGTGTCGAGATCGCGGAACTGGACGCCGGCCGCCTCGAGGTCGCGGATCAGCGAGGCGACGCCCGGACGGTCGCTCTGGTTGTCATAGGTGTAGGTGAGCTGGTTGCCGTCGCCAGACAGCTCCAGCGCATAGCGCGACAGGCCGTCGGGTATCGCGGCGAGCGGCGCGCGCAGCTCCATCGTCATCTGCTTGCGGCCGAGCTTGCGCATCAATTCGGCCTTGCCTTCGACCAGGATGATTTCGCCCTTGTTGATGACGCCGACGCGGTCGGCCATCGCCTCGGCCTCCTCGATATAATGCGTGGTGAGGATGATGGTGACGCCGTCCTCGCGCAGGCGGCGCACCATCGCCCACATGTCCTGGCGAAGCTCGACATCGACGCCGGCGGTCGGCTCGTCGAGGAACAGCACGCGCGGCTCATGCGACAGCGCCTTGGCGATCATCAGCCGGCGCTTCATGCCGCCCGACAGCGTGATCGCTTTCGAATCCTTCTTGTCCCACAGCGACAGGTCGCGCAGCACCTTCTCGACAAAGGCATGATTGGGCGCCTTGCCGAACAGGCCGCGGCTGTAATTGACCGTCGCCCAGACGGTCTCGAAGGCGTCGATGGTCAGTTCCTGCGGCACCAGGCCGATCAGGCTGCGCGCGGCGCGGTAATCCCTGCCGATATCGTGGCCGTCGACGCTGACTGAGCCCGACGAGCGGTTGACGATGCCGCAGACGATCGAGATCAGCGTCGTCTTGCCGGCGCCGTTCGGCCCGAGCAGGGCGAAGATCTCGCCGCGCTCGATGTCGAGATTGATTTCCTTCAATGCCTTGAAGCCGGTGGCATAGGTTTTCGTGACACCGGAGATCGAGATGATGGATGACATGCTGAAAACGGCCGGCTGGAAAAGTTGACCTGATATAGGTCGGATGGCTTCCCAAGCAAACCGCAAATCGATGCGGATCCTGACAGCTCTGGACAGTGAGGCAGCCTCTTTCTCCCCGTTTACGGGGAGAAATGCCCGGCAGGGCAATGAGGGGCGGCGCTGACCTATCAGGTAAAGCAGCACCCCAATTGCGAACGTCGGCGCTGCCCCTCATCCGCCCTTCGGGCACCTTCTCCCCGTGAACGGGGAGAAGGACTCAAGAAGTCCAGAACGCGATCTCCTGCGCCTTGGTCCTCAACTCCGTCTTCAGCCACTGGTCGTCGTCGTCGAGATAGCTCCAGGGCGTCTTGCCCTGGGCGCGCATCTCGCGGATGTAGGAGCGGTAGCGGTAGTGGCTGTAGACCGACATCGCGTAGGTGGCGTAAGCCTCGGCGAGTTTTTTGTGGCCGCGGATGATGACCAGGTTCTCGTCATTTTGCTTGCTCGCCGGCGCCGAGAAATTGTGGCTGCCGGTCACCACCACGCAATCCGCTGAATGCGGGTCGGTGACCAGGATCTTCGAGTGCACGATGGCATGGCCGATCTGCGACAGGAAGGTGGGGCGGTTGACCTCGGCGATCCAGGGCCCTAGCGGCGCGTCGAGGCCTTGCGGCTGCGCCACAGCGTAGCGGTCCGGCGTGAAGCTCCGGTCACTGCTGACGAGGTCGATGTCGAGAAAATTCTGCGCGCTGCCGCCCTCGTCGGCGCTCAGCGTCGAGACGACGCCGCGCACATACATGCCTTTTTCCCTGGCGCGCTGGCCGGCCAGCGTGTGCAGGCCCTGCTTGCCCGGCGTGAACATCAAGAACAGCACCGACTGCTTGGCCGAGTTGATCACGTCGCGCAGCGCATCCATGTCGGCGCCGTTCGAGGTGCGGGTGAACCACACCGTTGCCTTGGCGCCACCGACGGTAAATGTCTTCGACGCGTCATTGTCGGCCATCAGCGCCGGGGTGAAGTTGGCTGGGTCGGTCTTGGGCGGCGAAGCGTCCTTGAGCAGGTCCCAATGCTTGCGGAAATGCGCCGCCACCTTGCCGTCCTCGATCAGCAGGCCGTTGTTGACCTGCGTGCAGAGCCCCGTCGTGCTCCAATTGGTGCTGCCGGTCCACACCTTGGTCGGTGTGCCTGCCTCGGTGATGACGACGAATTTGTTGTGGCCCAGCCCCTTCGATTTCAGCATCCGGTCGATGGTTTTAATGCCGTGGTCGTTGAGGTTCTTGCGCGCATCCTTGTTGCCGTCGCCGGTCTTGTCGGAGCCGTTGGCGAGGATCAAATGCAGGCGCGGCCCAAGCCCGATCAGCGCCGTTTCCAGCGTCGCGTCGCCAAGCTCGTAAAGCGCGGCATGGAGTTCGTCGCCGGAACCTTGCGTGAGACCGAGCATGCGCAGGCCGAGATCGCCTTCGAGGAAGGCGCGAAACTTCGCGTCGCCATTGGTCTGCAGGCTTTTCTTGAAGGCGGCGGGGCTGAGCTTGTTCTTGGCCATATAGCGGGCCACGAATTGCGACAGCACCAGGCCGCGGTTGAAAAAGCAGGAGAAGCCGCCGCCGGCATCCGTCGACAGCGTGTGCCATTCGGTCCAGTCGCTTCTGACCCCCTTGGTCAGCGGCTTGCCCGAACCGGCGCTCACCATCGCCGTCACCCGATAGCGCACGATGTTGCCGACATCAGCCGCGTGGTCGGTCCAGTTGAAGCGCTGGAACGGCCAGACATCGGAGGGCCGGTGGTCGCCCGATTTCGGCTTGTCCTTGCTGAAGCCGACGCGATTTTCCACCGGATCGATCTTTTCCGTCGCACCCACCTTGCGGCCGCGTTCGAGCAGGAAGCCGCGGCATCCGGGAATGAAGTCGCTCGGCGCCCAGGCGACGAAGGCGTCGTCGCCATTGGTGTAGACCGAAACCTTTATGCTCAGGACCATGTGCCGTACCTTCCACATGCGGCGGTAGATCCGGTTTCCTGAACGCGCCGACAGCTATCCGCGCCGGAACAGGCTTCCGGATCGGAGCAGAATCGAAGGAAGTGACGGCGAAGACCCTGTGGCGGCAGAAGACCGAACATCAATCTTTGGCAGCGGTCGGTACAATTCTATGAACCGCTTCACATTCCCGTCTATTTGCCGGCAAAACAAAGGGCGGAGAGCCTGCCGACACTCCACGCTGACCTTGAGGCCGCCTGAGCAATTCCGGGAACCGTGTGAGTGTTTTCACCGTTCCTTGCCGTGAAATCAGCGCCGACGTTGGGGATTGGCTGAAGCCTCCCAACCTCGTCATCCCTGGGCGGAGCAGCCGCGAAGCGGCGTCGCGGAGACCCTGGGATCCATGCCGTGACCTTGATCGAAGGCCGCATCGGAGCAGAATTCTGCACCGCGGCAGCGCTCATGCGTCACGGAATGGATCCTCGGGTCTGCGCGCGTCGCTGCGCTCCTTGCTCCGCCCGTGGATGACGAGGCCGGGCCGTTTCGGCCAGTCTCAAAGGCCCGTGTTCGTCAGCTTTTGCTGGAGGCCAGGACGAGCACCGGTTTCTCGCTGTAGAGCGCCGGGAACAGCGCCTTCAGATTCTCGACCTTGGGCAGGTCGTTGTAGACGATATAGGGATAGGTCGGGTTCAGCGTGAGGAAGTCCTGATGGTAGTCCTCGGCCGGATAGAAGGTCTTGCCGGTCTCCAGCGTGGTGACGATCGGCTTCGGGAACACCTTGGCCTTGTCGAGCTGGGCGATGTAGCTCTCGGCGATCTTCTTCTGCGCATCGTTCTCGGCAAAGATGGTCGAGCGGTACTGCGTGCCGGAATCCGGTCCCTGGTAGTTCAGCTGCGTCGGGTTGTGCGCGACCGAGAAATAGACCTGCAGCAGCTGGCCGTAGGTAACCTTGGACGGGTCGTAGGTGATCTCGACCGACTCGGCATGGCCTGTGCGGCCGGTGCCGACGACTTCATAGACGGCGTTCTCGGCGCTGCCGCCGGTATAGCCGGACACCGCCTTGCTGACGCCCTTGACGTGCTGGAACACGCCTTGCACGCCCCAGAAGCAGCCGCCGGCGAATACAGCCTTTTCGCTGCCGGTCGCCGCCTTTTCATCCATTGCCGGCGGCGGGATAACCACCGCGTCTTCGGCCGAGCGGGCCGGCGTCTGCCAGAGCGCCGCGGCCGCCACGGCCGCGAGGCCGAGCACGGCCAGCGCGCCGCGCGCGAAGAAGGGCGATCGCCGCGCGGCTCTTTTGTTCATGCCGTTCATGTTGGATCTCCTTTTTGTTGTTCCACTATATACGAAGGAAGCCGCGTATAGGTTCTCACTTTGATGTGCGGCGGCGTGTAGCCGTCGACGGCGCTCCCCCTCATCCGGCCGCTTCGCGGCCACCTTCTCCCCGGTGGGGAGAAGAGATTGGCGCCGCGCCTTTCCTCTCCCCATCGGGGAGAGGTCGGATTGCCCCGAATTGCTCTTCGCAATTCGGTTGGCAATCCGGGTGAGGGGCCGTGCCGTAGCTCACCTCACTGCGCGGTGGTGTCCGCCGGCTTCATGGCGTCGGTTGCCGGCTTCATCGCATCCGTCGCCGGCTTCATCGCATTGGTGCTCATCGCATCAGGCTTCATGGCGTCCGCCGGTTTCATCGCATCCGTCGCCGGCTTCATCGCATCGGTCGCCATCGCGTTGGCGGGCTTCATCGCGTTGGTCGTGTCGTCGGCGCGGGCGCCGGCGACGAAGACGGCGGCCGAAAGCGCGAAGGCCAGAGCCGGCAGGGTCAGATACTTGGTCATGGGTAGTCTCCTTGGGTTTTGGCGCGCGCGAGCGGGCCTTGGTTAAGCGTTGCCGCTCTCATGCGGCCCCGCGCGAAGAGGGACAGAAAATCAGTTGGCGGCGGCGGCCAGGATCGGCCCGCCGCTCGGGCTCTGCACCAGCACGGCGGTGGCGAAGCCGCCTGATGCCGCCGGCAATGGCAGCGTGGTGGCCTTGCCGGTCCAGCTGCCGAGCTTTGTCAGCGCATGCACGACATTGGCATGGGGCAGCGTGCGTCCGGTGTTTTCGCCGCGCGCCACCGGCACCTCGACGACACCCCGGTGGTAACGCACCAGCCAGATGTCGGCCCTACCGCCAGGTGCGGCGCCGGCGCCGATGCTGACCTTGCCGCCGGACAGCGCGATATCGGGCCCCTGCGGGTGGCCGCTTTTGGCGATCAGCGTCTGGATCTCGCCGGGCGCGGCGCCCACGGCGTCGGCCTTGCCATTCACCACCACTTGCGGCGTGAAAGGCCCGTCACGGCCGAGCGGCGGCTCGTAGGAGACCTGGCGCTGGGTGAATTCCTGGCGCCCAAACGTATCCTTCCAGCCGAGATAGTCCCAATAGGTGACGTTGAAGGACAGCGCCAGCACGCCCGGCTGGTCCTTGACCTTGATCAGATTAGCATTGGCCGGAGGGCAGGACGAGCAGCCCTGGCTGGTGAACAATTCGACCACGGTGAGCGGCTGGGCGGACGCCGCACCGATGCTGGCGGCCAAGGCGGCGCCGGCGAACAGGGCTCCGAGCGATGTCTTCAATAGTTTCATGGGAAGCAGGCTCCACTGTGGGGTCATGCTCCCATTTCGCCGTGGCGAAGGGCTTCGTTACAGGCTTCACCGGTTTGTGATTGCGACGCCTGTCCCGCCAACCTATCACTTCGTCATTCTAGGGCGGAGCAAGGAGCGAAGCGACGCGCGCAGACCCTAGAATCCATTCCGTGACGGCTGAACGCCGCAGCGATGAGAGAAGATTCACCAGCCGGCTTCGCGAAAAAACTTCGAGCCATTCCGGATCCCGCGATCTCACGCGGCGCGGTCATTGGCGGCTATTCTGTACCGTTGCAACGCTCGCAGGTAACGGCATGGATTCTAGGGTCTGCGCGCGTCGCTTCGCTCCTTGCTCCGCCCTAGAATGACGAAACGATAGGTTGGGCGCTCCCTTACGCCCCCCTCTGGCCTGCCGGCCATCTCCCCCACAAGGGGGGAGATCAGCAGCGGCGACGTCGCGCTTACCCCGCAAGGGAGAAGGGGAAAACCGCGCTACTGCGTGAGCACCGTTTCCGACGGGCGCTGGTTGTAGTCGCACTTGCCCACCACGGTGTAGAAGAAGTCGGCGTTGGAGACCGGGGCCGGCACCGCGTTGCCGCCGTCTTCCCAGGCCTGGTAGCCCGTCGTGCCGCACGGCACCGCGGTAAAGATATCGACCTTCTGCCCCGTCGCCACTTCGGGCATGTTGGTGGCGCTGGTGCCGATATAGAGCCGGTTCGAGGTGTTCGGGTCGTTCGACTTGAGCACGGTTGGATTGCCTGAAGGCACGCTCATCTGCAGATAGAGCTGGTCCATCTGGCTGACATCGATCACCGCGCCGGCGCCGTTGGCGGGATAGTACGTATCGACGCAGTAGTAGCTCGTGCCGTAATTGTCGGTCTGGATCGTCGTACCGGACGGCACGCTCTTCTGCAGGTTCTTCAGCGTTCCAGTGGTGCACGCCTGCTTCTGCACCGTCGTCGAGGTCGACCCGTTGACGGTGTTGACGGTCGTGGTGCCGTAGCCTTTCGGATCGCCATAGCCGTTGTAGGTGTAGCTGATCGTCATCAGCGGCTTGGAGACGGTCGAGCCGAACTGGGTGCCGTAAAGCGTCATGGTCTTGGCCCAATAGCCCGACACCTTGGCCACCTTGAACGTCGCCTGCACCAGCGCCGGCGTCTTGCGCACGGTGGAGGCGACCCCGACCTGCACGGAATTCACCCTGGCGATCTGCATGAATTCGGTCGGCATCGGATAGCTTGCCGTGGCGGCGAAGGTCGCCGTGCCAAAACTGTCGACCGTGACGCTGGTAAGCGTCGCGGTGCCCTGGCCGGCATTGGCGGCATAGACCTGCTGCAGCGCCGTCTGCCGGTCGGTCAAGGTGGTCGTGGTAGGCAGCGTGGTGATGCCAATGACCGCGGCGTCGAGCGCATTCTGCATGTTGGAGCGCGTCGTCACCGCCTGGGTGTAGTCGACGGAGAGGCCGACGCCGATCAGCAGCGGAACGGTCAAGATCAGCATCGCCGGCAACATCGAACCGCTGCGGGAGCTAAGAAAAAGCTTCGCAACCCTGGCCGCCCCGGCCGGGCTGAGTTTCTGCGCAAAACTGAACATCTGGCGGACCTTCATCCTTACGGCATTGCGCCGATTTACCATACGGGGGCGAATGATGGCCTAAAGCGATGGATGAAAGTTTAAGCAGTTTTGAATGTTTCTGGGGCGCGCAGCCTTCCCTTCGCCCCGTTTACGGGGAGATCGGCGCGCAGCGCCGAGACGGATGAGGGGTGAGTCGACTCGGCGGCAATCTTCGCCATTGGAGGCGCGAGACGCACACTCGCCGCGCTCCGGACTCACCCCTCATCCGCCCTTCGGGCACCTTCTCCCCGTAAACGGGGCGAAGGAAAAGGCGCCCGGCTTGCCCGCACCCCTTGCCCCTGCTAAAGCGCGCCGCATGACCACCCCGCTCGACCACATCCGCAATTTCTCCATCGTCGCCCATATCGACCATGGCAAATCCACGCTTGCCGACCGGCTGATCCAGCTCACCGGCGGGCTGGAGGAGCGTGACATGAAGGAGCAGGTGCTGGACTCGATGGATATCGAGCGCGAGCGCGGCATCACCATCAAGGCGCAGACCGTGCGGCTGAAGTACCGCGCCAAGAACGGCGAGGACTATGTCCTCAACCTGATCGACACGCCCGGACATGTCGACTTCGCCTATGAAGTGTCGCGGTCGCTGGCCGCCTGCGAGGGTTCGCTCCTGGTGGTCGACGCCTCCCAGGGCGTCGAGGCGCAGACGCTGGCCAATGTCTACCAGGCCATCGACAACAACCACGAGATCGTCGTGGTGCTGAACAAGGTCGACCTGCCGGCGGCCGAACCCGAGCGCATCCGCGAGCAGGTCGAGGAGGTGATCGGCATCGATGCCTCCAACGCCGTGCTGATCTCGGCCAAGACCGGCCTCGGCGTGCCGGACGTGCTGGAGGCGATCGTCCACCAGCTACCGCCGCCGCGCGAGGGCGACGTCAAGGCACCGCTGAAGGCCATGCTGGTCGACAGCTGGTACGACGCCTATCTCGGCGTCATCGTGCTGGTGCGCATCATCGACGGCGTGCTGAAGAAGGGCCAGACCATCCGCATGATGGGCACCGGCGCCAAATATCTGGTCGAGCGCACCGGCGTGTTCACGCCGACCCGCGTCAATGTCGACGAGCTCGGCCCCGGCGAGTTCGGCTTCTTCACCGGCTCGATCAAGGAAGTGGCCGACACCCGCGTCGGCGACACCATCACCGAGGACAAGCGCCAGACGGCGCAGGCCCTGCCCGGCTTCAAGCCGGCGCAGCCGGTGGTGTTCTGCGGCCTGTTCCCGGTCGACGCCGCCGATTTCGAGGATTTGCGCGCCGCCGTGGGCAAACTGCGCCTCAACGACGCCTCCTTCTCCTATGAGATGGAGACGTCCGCCGCGCTCGGCTTCGGCTTCCGCTGCGGCTTCCTCGGCCTGTTGCACCTGGAGATCATCCAGGAGCGGCTGGAGCGCGAGTTCAACCTCGACCTCATCGCCACAGCACCCTCCGTCGTCTACCGCATGAACCTGATCGACGGCACGGTGAAGGAACTGCACAACCCGGCCGACATGCCCGACGTGGTCAAGATCGCCTCGATCGAGGAGCCGTGGATCCGCGCCACCATCCTGACGCCGGACGACTATCTCGGCGGCATCCTGAAGCTTTGCCAGGATCGGCGCGGCATCCAAGCTGATCTTTCTTACGTAGGAAAACGCGCCATGCTGACCTACGATCTGCCGCTCAACGAAGTGGTGTTCGATTTCTACGACCGGCTGAAGTCGATCTCCAAGGGCTACGCCTCCTTCGACTATCACCTCACCGACTATCGCGAGGGCGATTTGGTGAAGATGTCGATCCTGGTCAATGACGAGCCGGTCGACGCGCTGTCGATGCTGGTGCACAGGTCAGCAGCGGAAAAGCGCGGCCGCCAGATGTGCGAGAAGCTGAAGGAGCTGATCCCGCAGCATCTCTTCAAGATCCCGATCCAGGCCGCGATCGGCGGCCGCATCATCGCCCGCGAGACCGTCTCGGCGCTGCGCAAGGACGTCACCGCCAAATGCTATGGCGGCGACGTGACCCGCAAGCGCAAGCTGCTCGACAAGCAGAAAGAGGGCAAGAAGCGGATGCGGCAGTTCGGCAAGGTGGATATCCCGCAGGAGGCGTTTATCCAGGCGCTGAAGATGGGGGATTGAGGGAGCGGTTGGCGCGCGGAGCGTCATATCCGCTATGTTTCGAATACGAACCATAGCAAATTGGCGATTTTGCTGTGACGGTCTCGGCGAGGCTGCTGCGGCTGGAATGCAGCTTCACTCTAAATGGTTGCAGTGTCCGTTGTGTTTTGGCATGTTCTCTCCTGAATGACTTGGGGGAGAGGTCTTCATGGAATTGCTTATTGGGGCCCAAAAGTTGGATGGCCCGGTATTAATACCTTCAATCTCAAATTTTGAAACGCAAGGCTTGGCCGTCGAGGCCATAAAATTGCAGCACGCACTAAACGAACCAATAACGTTGGTATCGGCCCACGATACCGCTGGGAATAAAGACCTTGTCGATAGAGTTATAGAATTTCGAGATAATAACAAACTGGTCTTCATTGATAGCGGTGGATATGAATCGTCCCGCATTGGGAGATACGTTGACAATTATAGTAAGAAATGGGATTTCGCTGCGTTCCGACAAGCCGTGACTTCTTGCCCTTATGATCTGGCCGCCAGCTACGATTACTTCATTGAAGAATCCATGAGTGCTGGCGACTATGCCTATAAATTACTAGACGGAATGCGAGATCACGACTTTATCGACGATGGGAAGCTCGTCCCCGTTGTTCATTTGAAAGACTTTTCTGGCGCTCGTTATCTATCGCGCAGTGAAGCGGTGGATATTGTCGATCGAGTTGCGATAGAATTAGACCCTCAGTTTATCGCAATTCCCGAGCGAGAACTTGGAAACGGGTTGGCGCAAAAGGCCGAACTTGTGAGAGCTATTGTCGACAAGCTGCGGTCCAAAGGGCGCCGTACAGAACTCCACATTCTTGGATGCGGAAACCCGTTGTCATTTGCCATTCTGGCAAATGCAGGTATCGCAATGGCTGACGGGCTTGAGTGGTGCCGAACATTGGTAGGACCCCAATTTCACCTCCATCATTTTCAGCAAGCCGAGCTTTTTCCCCAGCCAGAAAATGCTGTTTATAACCCGATGGCCGAATTGATCAGAGATGAGGTCGACAGTTATCAGACTAAAACGCTTGCTCGGAACCTGCATGCCCTGCAGGGGTTCGCCCAACAAGTTTCTGGGGCCATAAGGGCGGGATCCATGAAAGACTTCGTGAACGCGAATTTCGGCCCGGATGCGGCCGCCATTTGCGGTTGACCGGTGGCGGTGCTTATCAATCAGATTCTTCGCGACCTTGTCGATGACTATCACTCGGGGTCCTTTGGAACATTTGAAGAACGGAGGTATTCCTACCCGAATACCGGCGCTGTTGAGAAAATACTCATCACTTGTATCCTCTCAAGCAATTGGGTGTTTGAAAGGGCTACACAAGCGGCAGATCGTCTCTTTGATAAGTTCCTGCTAGGCTCAGCGAACGTGAGGCTGCCGACTTACTCGGGATTAGAGAGTTTTTTGACGAGCGAAACCGTCAAATGTCGATATCCAAAAGCCAAGGCCGGGCAACTCTGGGGATCGCTCCATGCCTTACGATCGCTTGGTGCCCCGCTACCAAACTTTGCGCAACGGTTCGACGACGAGCTGCGGCTTCGTGAGTATTTCTTTGAAAATTTCCCGGGCCTCGGATTGAAGCAATCTAGTATGTTTCTTAGAGACACCGGCGTAGCGTCGAACCTTGCAATAGTAGATATCCACATTATGTGGTACCTAAATCACGCAGAAGATTGGGCCATAAACTCTTTAACGCCGAAAGAATATTTGAGAGCCGAGCAGCATCTATTGGCAATGGCCAGGGATCTGGATATTCCAATGGGTGTGCTTGATAGTATTATTTGGGTCATGGTAAAGCAGTTAAAAAAGAATCGAAGGAGCTACAGTTGCGAGACGCAGTATGCCTTGCCTCTGGAGGGTTAGACTCCACGGTATGTCTGGCCCTTCTTCTAAGAAGCGGCATCCGCCCCCTTCCTCTGTTTATCAACTACGGCCAGATAAACGCAAATAAGGAATATGCGTCTCTTCAGGCGTCATGCGAGAAGCTCGATCTAGGACCGCCGCTCACCATTGATTTGCGAGGGTATGGCACGGCCATCAAGAGTGGATTAACTGAGCCAACCCTGGATATCGTTGGAGACGCATTTACTCCCTGCCGGAACCTACTGTTTATCGTAATGGCTGCTGCCGTTGCTAATCAGAATGGAATTACCAAGATAGTTC
Organism: Mesorhizobium sp. CU3; assembly: GCF_006442965.1. GTDB lineage: Bacteria > Pseudomonadota > Alphaproteobacteria > Rhizobiales > Rhizobiaceae > Mesorhizobium. The sequence goes on from NZ_VFWX01000027.1 coordinate 32,449, forward strand.
TAGGCTTGCTGACAGAGGCAACAATGTTGTTTCCTGACCAAAGTGATAGGTTTCTTCTGTCGGCAACACGAGCGGTTAGCGATGCGCTTGGCGTCGAGATGGAAATCGTCGTACCATTGCGAGAGTTTCACAAAGCAGATGTCGTTCGGTTGGCCGGGGAATTGAACGTAAAAAACCATTATTCCTGTCATGCCGGGACTACGCCGCCTTGTGGCGTTTGCATTGCCTGTAAGGAATACGAAGGAGTCTAATCATGGGTGGCGGTGGAGGCGGAGGCTATAGCCCTCCAATCAATCTCGACAAACTTACTGAGAAGGCCAATCAGCGAATACAGGGGGCATTTCAAGGGAAGCAACTTGTAGTCTTCGTTTGCCATCGCGTTGACGCGGGTGATTTGCGGCGACGCATTGACGCCAGCGTATTCCGTGAACGCGAATACGTTATTGTAACCGACCCCGCTCTTATCGATGAGGAATGCGCCAAGGCTGGCTTGGTCGTCTGTTTCGTATCTAAGAGCGAGGAGCATAGTCTCGTAGACAACGCTATTAAGATAGCGTCAGAGCTTAAGAAGCAAACGATATTTGTCCATGCCTCTGAGCAGTATTCAATGCCTAACTATGTTCTTCAATTCAGGGTTAGGAATGTCAGCTGGGCGCAATTTTTGGAGATATTCGTCGGCTAGCCGTGCCGCTAGTTGTCCATTGTCCGACCTTCGATCTAGGTCGGTATACGGTACATTCCTTTTCAGCCGTATCACATCCCGCCAGCTCGTTGTATTCTCTCCTCCAGCTTGGGGAGACATCACATGCGCTCAACCTCGGACACCATCGCCTCTCTCGGCCTCGCCATCGGCGGCGCGCTGGGCATGGCTGGCACCTTTGTCGGCAGCGATGCACTGCGCGAGACGTTGTGGACCATCGACGGCGTCGGCATCGTCGTCGCCGCCGCGCTGCTGACGATGAAATACCAGCGGCTGGGCAATGAACTCGTCGCAGCCGGCTTCTTCACCTTCGTTGCCGGCGAAAGCCTGCTTCTGGCCGGCAATGCGGCGGGGTTGCAGGCCTCCGTGCCTTCCTATGCCGGCGGCATTGCGCTGTGGGCGGCGGGGCTGGTCATGGTCAGCGCGCAAGCCACTTTCGCGCTGTGGATGCGGCTCACGGCTTTCGCCGCCGCTTCGCTGTTCGCCGTCTCGGTTCTTATGATCCTGTGGGGCGCGCCGCTTTTGCCCACCTCGGCGCCGCTGCCGGCGCTCGGCTATCCGTTCCTTGTGCTGACCTTCATCGGCTGGATCTGGACTTTGCTCAAAGCGGAGCGTTGAATCGGCAAGCGATGGCCGCGCCGCTCGAAATCCGCAACAGCCCGACGGGAAAGCTCTTCCCGGCGCTCGGGCCGTTCCTGATCGGCGGCATTTTCGGCTTCGGCGCGCTGCAGGGCGTGGCCGCGGGAGCGGATGGCGGGCATGTGCTGTGGATCGCGCTGCTCAGCGTCGCCTGCCTCGGGTTCGGCGCCGTGATCGCGCGCGGCGCTTTCGACAGTTCGGTCAAGGTGACGCTGAACAGCCAGGGTTTCCGCGATACCCGCGCCGGCGACGTGCTGGTGCCGTGGAAGAAGGTGCGGAGCGTGCGGCTTTCCTCCGGCGGCAAGGGCGGCGCGATGCTCAATTTCGAGCTCACCGAGGAGCCGCCCGACGAAATCAAATACTCCGCCGCCAACGCCTTCGGCATCATGCCCTTCGGCAAGACGACCGTGCATATGGAGATTTCCTCGCTGGACGTGCGGGGACAGGACATGGTGGACGCGGTGCGGCAGTTTGCGCCGCATGTGGTGGTGAAGCGCTGATTCTTCCTTCCCCCCTTGTGGGAGAAGGTGGATCGGCGCGCAGCGCCGAGACGGATGAGGGGTGTTCCAGCCGAGTGAGACGTCGGCTTTCTCTGGGGCACCCCTCATCCGTCCGAGCTTCGCTCGGCCACCTTCTCCCACAAGGGGAGAAGGGGAGGTCGCGCGGCCTCTCCACCCGTGCTCTACTCCTGCCGGGGACCTCACCATGATTCGCGCTCTGCTCGCCTTCCTCTTGCTGTCCACCCCGGCCTTCGCCGCCGACATGTCCGTCTTCGTGCGCAACCAGCGCTCGGACAATGTCGCGGTGGAGCTGTTCAGCCGCGACAGCCAAAAGGTCTGGCCGGGCGACGACAAGGTCTATCTGATCCGTCCAGGCGCGAAGAAATCGGTGCCGATCTCCTGCGAGCCCGGCGAGCACATCTGCTGGGGCGCCTGGGCGGTCGGCAACGATCATGTCACCGCCGGCGTCGGCCCCGACAACGACCAGCCCTGCGACCAATGCTGCTTCATCTGCACCGAGCATTCGACCGAGACGGTGGATTTGGCGGAGTAGGTATGGCGCGACGCCGACGCTGCCAATCTCCCCCCTCGTGGGGGAGATGCCCGGCAGGGCAGAGGGGGGCGCGAAGGATCGCTACCTTTGCTGCTGTCGAAACGGCGAAACCTTCGAAGGAGTTCGATCTCCGATCGAATTGAGAGGTTGTCGCGAGGCGCCCCCCTCTGGCCTGCCGGCTTTCGTCGCTCGGAAAGCCAAGCAATTGGCTTCCCGTCCGCTACGCGGACCGCTCCTCAACCCCCACAAGGGGGGAGATCAGCTGTCGCGCCGGCCTTCGCCAAGTCTTCCCAAATTCCGTCAGCTATTTTTCGTCCGCACCCCTTGGCACCGGCCAGCACCGTGCCATCATCGCGCAATCGGCCGTGGGAGCCGATTCTACCTCGGGGGTTTTCATGTCCATCACTGTCGCGCGCCGCCTTGCCGCCGCGCTTTCGCTCGCCATCCTCATCGCGCCCGCCGCTCACGCCGGCGACGTCACCTTCCAGATCAAGAACAACCACCCCAACGCCATGCGGCTCGAGCTCTACAGCCAGGACCGCGACTATGTCTGGCCGGGCAATGGCAAGGATTTCTATCTCGACGACGGCGAGACCAAGCAATTGCCGATCTCGTGCAATGACGGCGAAAAGATCTGCTACGGCGCCTGGGTCGACGGCGACGAGGAGACCTATTGGGGCGTCGGCCCCAACAACCAGCAGACCTGCGAGGACTGCTGCTACACCTGCAGCGGCGGCCAGACGGAAGAGATCGATTTGGAGGAGTAGGGCGCGACGCCGAAGCCGCTGATCTCCCCCCTCGTGGGGGAGATGCCTGGCAAGGCAGAGGGGGGCGCTGTCCCGCCGACTTCTCCACCATCCAACGCTGAGACCGCGGGAAACTTCTGCTCGTTCGAAAGACATGAAGGCCGCGTTCCTTCGCGCCCCCCTCTGTCCTGCCGGACATCTCCCCCACAAGGGGGGAGATCAGCCGGCGCCTCCGTTTTCGCCATTCTCCCACGGCTGCGCATCCGGTCAGCTTGACGCGCCTCTCGCCGCCGCCCTAGCCTCGCTCTACCCACCAGAGGAGAACCCCATGGCAGGCACGGTCGAAGGCGAGAAGATCGACGTTTCTTTCAACGGCAAGCGCTGTATCCATTCGCGCAATTGCGTGCTGGGCAACCCGCATGTCTTCGTGCCCAATGCGCCGGGCGAGTGGATCCACCCGGAAGCGGCTGATGTCGAGCAGGTGGTGGCGCTGGCGGAGAACTGCCCGTCAGGCGCGATCTCCTACCACCGCAAGGATGGCGGGCCGCAGGAGAAGCCGCCGGTGGTCAACACCATCCGCCTGCGCGAGAACGGGCCGCTGGCGGTGCATGCCGAGATCGTGCTCGGCGACGAGACCTCTTTTCGCGCTACGCTGTGCCGCTGCGGGCAATCGCAGAACAAGCCGTTCTGCGACAACAGCCACATCAAGTCCGGTTTTTCCGCCACCGGCGAGCCGCCGCTGAAGGAAGCGCAAGTGCTGGAGGCGCGGGACGGACCGCTGAAGGTGACGCCCACCGTCAACGGGCCGCTCAAGGTGGAAGGCAATGCCGAGATCGTCACCGGCACGGGGCATACGATTGCGCGCACGACGAAGGTGTTTCTGTGCCGCTGCGGGCACTCGCAGAACAAGCCGTTTTGCGACGGGAGCCATAAAAGGGTGGGGTTCGTGGGATAGATACAAACGCTGGCGCGAGGCCCCCCTCTCTGCCCTGCCGGGCATCTCCCCCTCAAGGGGGGAGATTGGCGGTTTCGCCGACGGCGCCCTCCTTGGAACGTTGGAGATTGGCGAAAGCCGGCGTGACATCTGATCTCCCCCGTTGAGGGGGAGATGGCCGGCAGGCCAGAGAGGGGGGCCTCGCGCCGACGTCTCAACAAACACCCCAGCACCCCTGGCCCACCCCTCCTACCTTTATCCATCCGCTCGTATCGGCTAAGGGCTTCGCGACAAAGCCACGCCCGGACCTTTCCATGACCGCCAAACCAAAACCCCTCTTCCTCGGCATCGACACCGGCGGCACCTATACCGACGCCGTGCTCTGGTCGGACGATGGCGGGCCGAAAGGCAAGGTGCTGGCCAAGGCCAAGTCGCTCACCACACGGCACGATCTTGCCGTCGGCATTTCCGGCGCGGTCGATGCGGTGCTGGAGAAATCCAGAACCGATCCGGCGGCGATCAAGCTCGTCTCAATGTCGACCACCTTGGCCACCAACGCGCTGGTCGAGGGGCAGGGCGGGCGCGTGGCGCTGGTCATGATCGGCTTTGGCGAGGCCGACCTTGGCCGCGACGGGCTGAAGACGGCGCTGGGCACCGACCCTGTGGTGTTCTGCCCCGGCGGGCACGACGTGCACGGCAATGCGGCCAAGCTCGACCTTTCCGGGCTCGAGGCGGCGCTGCCGGAGCTGGGCGGTTCGGTGTCGGGCTTTGCTGTCTGCGCCTATTTCGCCACCCGCAATCCGGCGCATGAGCTCGCCGCGCGCGACCTGATCCGCGACAAGACCGGCCTGCCGGTCACCGCCAGCCACGAATTGTCGGCCAAGCTCGGTGGGCCGCGCCGGGCGCTCACCACTTTGCTCAACGCAAGGCTGATCTCGATGATCGACCGGCTGGTCGCGGCGACGGAAGGGTTTCTGGCCAAGCGCGGCATCGCGGCTCCGCTAATGGTGGTGCGCGGCGACGGCGCGCTGGTGTCCGCAGCCTTCGCCCGCCAGCGGCCGATCGAGACCATCCTGTCCGGCCCGGCCGCCTCCCTGGTTGGCGCCCGCCATATGACCGGGTTGGACGACGCGATGGTCTCCGACATCGGCGGCACCACGACCGACGTCGCCGTGCTCGACAGCGGCCGGCCGCGGCTCGATCCGGAAGGCGCCACCGTGGGCGGCTTCCGCACCATGGTCGAGGCGGTGGCGATGCGCACTTTCGGCCTCGGCGGCGATTCCGAAGTGGCGCTGGAAGACGGCGCGCTCAACCCGAAGATCCTGCTCGGGCCGCGCCGCCTTGTGCCATTGGCGCTGGCCGGCCTGATGCATGGCGAGACGGTGACATCAGAGCTCGAGCGGCAGTTGCGCGCGCCAAATCCCGGCCGCATGGACGGGCGCTTCGCCGTGCGCACCGGCGTGCCTGACCGCCTCGCGGCCGGCCTGACCGCACCGGAGGCAAAGCTCTACGAGGCGATCGGTTCGGTGCCGCTGGCGCTCGACAAGCTGCTCACCTCCAATGCCCAGAACGCGACGCTGAACCGGCTAGTGGCGCGCGGCCTCGTCCACATCTGCGGCTTCACCCCGTCCGACGCCGCCCATGTGCTCGGAAAACAGGCCAACTGGGACGCCGCCACCGCGCGCCTCGGCGCCGAGCTGTTTTCGCGCCGCCGCGACGGCCGCGGCCAAAACATCGCCGCATCTCCCGAGGCGATCGCCGAGCGCGTGCTGGTCACCCTGACGCGCTGGTCGGCCGAATACATCCTCGAAACCGCCTTCGCCGAGGACGGGCTGGATGGCGCCGCGACCGTCGCGCATGCGCTGGTGCAGCGCGCCGTCGACGCGCATCCCGGGATCGCCCGCTTCACCGTCGCGCTCGACCGGCCGGTCATCGGCCTCGGCGCCTCGGCGCCGCTGCACTATGCCGGCCTACCGCCGCTGATCGGCAATGGCTGCGTGGTGCCGGAAGACACCGACGTCGCCAACGCGCTCGGCGCCGTGGTCGGCCAGGTGCGCGTCTCGGCCGAAGCCCGCGTCAGCCAGCCCAAGGAAGGGCTGTTTAGGCTGGCGTCAGGACAGACGGTGCGCGACTTCACCGACGAGGCGAAGGCAATCGCGGCGGCGCAAGCCGATGTGCGGGCGATCGCGGCGGAACGGGCGAAGGATGCCGGCACCGACAGCGCCGAGATCGACGTCGCCACCGAGTTCAAGGTCTCGACCATCGAGGGCCAGCGCATGTTCATCGAGGCGCATGTGGTGGCCGTGGCGTCGGGACGGCCAAGGATTGCGGTGTAGGCGCCCCTTTCCTTCTCCCCGTTTCACGGGGAGAAGGTGCCCGAAGGGCGGATGAGGGGCGGCGCCGACCGATGCGATTTCACGATACGGCCACTTTACGCAACGCCGCGCCGCCCCTCATCTGGCTGCCGCCATCTTCTCCCCGTAGAACGGGGAGAAGGACGCTTTCACCCTAAGCCGAATTGACCCTCGCCCCCCAAACATGCCAAAGGCCCCCGAGCCAGCCAATTTAAGGCCGACCTCCCCGGCCTGGACCCTTCTGGAGACGTGCTGATGACCGACCGCATCGAGATCGCCGGGTTGCAGATCGCCCGGGAGCTCCATGATTTCGTGGCCGAGGAAGCCGCCCCCGGCACCGGCATCGACGCCGAACAATTCTGGGCCGGTTTTGCGGAGATCGTCCATGAGTTGGCGCCGAAGAACCGGGCGCTGCTGGCCAAGCGCGACGCCATGCAGGAGAAGCTCGACGACTGGTACCGTGCCAACGGCGCGCCGCTCGACATGGCGGTCTACAAGGACTTCCTCAAGGAGATCGGCTATCTGGTGCCGGAAGGCGCGGCCTTCAGCGTCTCGACCGACCATGTCGATCCCGAGATCGCCGTCGTCGCCGGTCCGCAGCTCGTCGTGCCGGTGATGAATGCGCGCTATGCGCTCAATGCCGCCAATGCCCGCTGGGGTTCGCTCTATGACGCGCTCTACGGCACCGACGCCATCCCCGAGACCGGCGGCGCGGAGAAGGGCAAGGGTTTCAACCCCGCGCGCGGCGCCAAGGTGATTGCCTGGGCCAAGGATTTCCTCGACCAGTCCGTGCCGCTGACCTCGGGGAAATGGGCCGGGGTCAACGGGCTCTCAATCGCCAACGGCGCGCTGAAGCTCGGCGAGGGCGCTGGCGCCACGACGCTGGCCGAGCCGAAACAGTTCGCCGGCTATCGCGGCGATGCCGAGACTCCCGAAGCCGTACTGCTGGTGAAAAACGGCCTGCATATCGAGATCGTCATCGACCGCGCCAACCAGATCGGCCGAACCGATCCGGCCGGCATCGCCGACGTCATCCTCGAATCGGCGCTGACCACCATCCAGGACTGCGAGGATTCGGTCGCCGCCGTAGATGCGCAGGACAAGGTCGTCGTCTACCGCAACTGGCTCGGCCTGATGAAGGGCGATCTCGCGGAAGAGATCAGCAAGGGCGGCAAGACCTTTACCCGCACGCTCAATCCCGACCGCCGCTACACCGCGCCGAATGGCGGCCAGCTGCTTTTGCCCGGGCGCTCGCTGATGCTGGTGCGCAATGTCGGCCACCTGATGACCAATCCGGCGATCATCGACCGCGAGGGCCATGAGGTGCCCGAGGGCATCATGGATGCCGCGCTCACCGCGCTGATCGCGCTGCACGATGTTGGGGAAAATGGCCGCCGCGCCAACTCCCGCGCCGGCTCGATGTATGTGGTGAAGCCGAAGATGCACGGGCCGGAAGAGGTCGCCTTCGCGGTGGAAATCTTCGACCGCGTCGAGGCCCTGCTCGGCATGGCGAAAAACACCATCAAGATGGGCATCATGGACGAGGAGCGGCGCACCACCGTCAACCTCAAGGAAGCGATCCGCGCCGCGAAGGAGCGCGTCGTGTTCATCAACACCGGCTTCCTCGACAGGACGGGCGACGAGATCCACACCTCGATGGAAGCCGGACCGATGATCCGCAAGGGCGACATGAAGCAGGCCGCCTGGATCTCGGCCTATGAGGCCTGGAACGTCGATACGGGGCTCGAATGCGGGCTGGCCGGCCATGCCCAGATCGGCAAGGGCATGTGGGCGATGCCGGACCTGATGGCGGCGATGCTGGAGCAGAAGATCGCGCACCCCAAGGCCGGCGCCAACACCGCCTGGGTGCCGTCGCCGACGGCGGCGACGCTGCACGCCACGCATTATCATAAAGTGGATGTGCACGCCGTGCAGGCGGCGCTGAAGAGCCGGCCGAAGGCCAAGCTCGACGACATATTGTCGGTGCCGGTGGCGGTGCGGCCGAACTGGACGCCGGACGAGATCCAGCGCGAGCTCGACAACAACGCGCAGGGAATCCTGGGTTACGTCGTGCGCTGGATCGACCAAGGCGTCGGCTGCTCGAAAGTGCCCGATATCAACGATGTCGGCCTGATGGAGGACCGCGCCACGCTGCGCATCTCCTCGCAGCACATCGCCAACTGGCTGCGCCACAAGGTGTGCTCGGAAATCCAGGTCCGGGATTCGCTGCAGCGCATGGCGGCGATCGTCGACCGCCAGAATGTCGGCGACCCGCTCTACCGGCCGATGGCGCCGGACTTCGACACCTCCATCGCCTTCCAGGCCGCCTGCGACCTGGTGTTCAAGGGGACCAGCCAGCCGAACGGCTATACGGAGCCGGTGCTGCATAGGCGCAGGCTGGAGCTGAAGGCGCAGGGTTAGTAACAAAACAAAGGCGGCAGATCGACGGATCTGCCGCCTTGTCGTTTAGGCCCGACCGATCAATTCAGCCCGAGCGTGCCCCGCAGCTTCGACAGGTCCTCGGCCAGCGCCGTCACCGGGCCGGCCAGCGCCTTGCGGTCGGCGTCCGACAATTTGTCGAAGGTCTCGAAACCGTCGGCGGTCTTGTACTTGGCCAGGATGGTGTCGATGGTGGCGAAGTTGTCGTTGACGGTCTTGATCAGCGCCGGGTTCTCCTTCTCGACCAGCGGCTCGACCAGCGCCACGATCTTCTGCGCGCCGTCGATATTGGCCTGGAAATCCCACAGGTCGGTGTGGCTGTAGCGATCCTCCTCGCCGGAGATCTTTGACGAGGCCACTTCCTCGAGCAGGCCGGCGGCGCCGTCCACCGCCTTTTCCGGCGGGACGGTCAGGCCCGCGACGCGCTTCTGCAGGTCGAGGACGTCGGCGTTGAGCTTGTCGGCGAGCGGGCCGAGGCCGTCGGTCGTGTTCTGGCTGAACAGCGTGTATTCGATGCGGTGGAAGCCATAGAAGTCGGCCGACTTCTCCTTCTGCTCATGGTCGTCGGCGCGCGAATCGATCGCGCCGTCGAGGTCGGAGAACAGTTCGGCGATCGGCTCGATCGTCTCGTAATTGACGCGCGCCGGGGCATAGAGCGCCTTGGCCTTGGCGAGGTCGCCGGCCTTGACCGCGTCGGTGAATTCCTTGGTCTTCGCCACCAGCGTGTCGATCTTGCCTTGGACATAGATCTTGTAGTCGGCGATCGGCTGCACGAGGTCGAGCGGCGAGACGGCGGCGTAGGCCGGGGCAAGGCTGGCCGACAGGGCGATCAACGATGCGGCGGTTGCGTGGCGAAGTTTCATGGGATGTCCTCTCCTTGTTCATGGGAAACGTAATCAGCTGTGGGTGCTGGACGACGCGGCCGCCTCGAGCAGCGCGCGCCCCAGAAAATCGTTCTCGTCCTTGACGCCGGGCAGGGCGAAGAAATAGCCGCCGCCGAAAGGTTTGATGTATTCCTCCAGCGGCTCGCCGCTGAGGCGCGTCTGGACGGCGATGAAGCCGCTTTCGAGATCGGCCTGATAGGCGATGAACAGCAGCCCCATATCCATCTGATTGGCCTTGCTGACGCCGTTCGAATAGTTGAACGGACGGCGCAGGATACGGTGCTGCATGGCCTCGGCGGTGCGCGGATTGGCCAGGCGGATATGCGCGTCGAGCGGCGTCGTCTTGCCTTGCGGGTCGCCGGGATAGTTGGGAACATCGGCCTCGGTGGCGCCGCCGAAGGGCGCGCCGCTCGCCTTCAGGCGGCCGATGATGGTCTGCTGCTCCTGCAGCGGCGTGCGGTCCCAGCGCTCGACGAAATTTCTGATAAGCCGCACCGCCTGATAGGAGCCGCCGGCCGCCCAGCCCGGCTCGCCGGCGCCCGGCTGCACCCAGACGATCTCCTTCATCAGATCCGTATCGCCGGCATCCGGATTGGCCGAGCCGTCGCGGAAACCGAGGAAGTTGCGCGCGCTTTCCTTCGGCTTGCCGGGGCTTGGCGGGCGCACCGGCACCGAGCCTTCCTGCTTCCAGCGCAGCAGCAGCGAATCCGGCGTGTTCTTCACGATGTCGCGCAGCGCGTGGATGTTGGTGTCGGGCGTGTTGGAGCAGAATTGCAGCAACAGGTCGCCATGGCAGAATTCATCCTCCAGCGCGTCGTTGGAGAAGGACGTCATGCGCGACAGGCGCCTCGGCTTTTGCGGCGCAAGCCCAAAACGCTCGTCGAACAGCGAGGCGCCGAGCGAGGTGGTGATGGTCAGATTGTCCGGCGTCACCACCGGGCCGAGGATGCCGGAATCGGCGGCGGGGAATTTCGGGTCGAGCGCAGGCGGCGTGCCGCCCTGCATCAGGAAGGCGGTTCGTTCGGTCAGCGTCTTCAGCAGGCGCTCCAGCCCGGCGCGGTTCTGCGCCAGGACGTCGAACGACGCGACGAGGCCGGCGGCCGGCCGTGGCGTGACGATGCCGGGCTGATGCTCGCCATAGAAGGGCTGGCGCTGGTGGACGCTGTCGCTTTCCGGCGCATCGGTCACGCCAGCGCTGCCGCCAGAGGCGGCAGTCGCGACCTGTGGCGCCAGCGCGCCGGCCACCGCCCCGATCAGGATCGAGCGGCGCGTTGCATTGGATAGGATAGACTTGGTCGTCATTGGCTGAGGTCCATGGTTTCGCGCAGTCGGGAAATATCGGCGGCGAGCGTTGTCGCCCTCTTGCCCAGATCGGCCTTGGCGGCATCGTCAAGCCGCTCGGCGCCTTCACCGCGGCGGGCGGCGATCATGGCGTCGAGGCCGGCAAGATCCTTGTCGAGCGCAGCAACGATGTCGGGTTCGGGCTTGGCCGCCACCGGCCGCAACAGGTCGTAGACCTTGCGCGCGCCGGCAATCGTCGCGGCGAAGGATGACAGGTCGGCATGGGCATAGGGGCTGTCGCCGAAAGCGGGGCCGGCGGCCGCGACGCGCTCGACGATCGCCGCCGCCCCGCCCGCCATGCTTTCGGGCATGATGCGCAGATCGTGGATGCGCGCCTTGAGCTGAGTTGCATCGCGAACCAGTCTGTCGGCGACCGGCGCAAGGCCGTCGAGATTGCGCTGGCTGAACAGTCCGTATTCGAGCCGATGCAGCCCGCCAAAGGCCGGATCGGCCTCGCGCCGGCCGAAGGCGTCGGCGCGGGCGTCGATCGCGGCATCGAGATCGGAAAACAGCGGCGAGATTGCCGCCATATGGGCGTAAGCCGTCTCAGCCGGCAGATAGGCCGCTTTGGCGGCCGCCAGGTCGCCGGATTTCACCGCACCGGCGAAAGCGCCGGCCGCATCGGCGAAGGCATCAGCCTCGCTCGCCAGGAACACCTTGTATTCGGCCAGCGCGCCGATGAAGGCGGTGAGGTTCGGCCTCGCCACGGGTGTGGCGTTGGCGACGGGGAGCACATGCAGCCTGCCGCGCGGATTGGAAAGCAGGCCGCAGGTTATGGCGTAGTCGCCGGGCTCGAGCCGGGCGCTGAGCTCCTGCGTGAAACCGGGCGCAATGTTCTCGCGCTCCTCCAGCACCATGACGCCGTCGAGGATTTCCCATTCGACGGCGCGATCCGAACGGTTGGTGATCCGGAAGCTGTTTTGCCCGGCCGAAACGGTGAGCTCGTTGGGCTCGCAGGCCTGGCCGGTGATCGCCACAACGGTCGAGGCAGCTTGATCGCGGCGGCTCTTCTGCACGGTGAGCGTCGCATAGGTAAAAGCGGCGGCCGCGGCGACCACCAGCGCCAGCGATGCGGCCAGGCCGGCGCGCACGGCGCCGCGCGGCAAGGCCTGTGGTTGGGTCGACGCGCTCATGCCGCCGGCCTTTCCGCCGGCTTTGCCGGCGCGCCGGTCCGGTCCGCCAGGAACAGCCACAGCGACGGCACGAGGAAGCCGAGATAGACGGCGAGCTCACTGACGGTCGGCGCGTCGATATAGCCGAGGATGCCGGAGAGCACCGAGCCGAGCGGGCTGTCCATCGGTAGCACGCCGCTGATGTCGAACACCACCGCCTGCCCATGGTTCCACAGGCCGGCCTCATGCAGCGCATTGACCGAATTGGCGATGAGGCCGGCGGCGACGATGAGGATGAAGGCGCCGGTCCAGCGGAAGAAGCGCCTCAGATCGAGCCGCACGCTGCCGGCATAGACGCCATAGCCGACGAAGCCGGCCAGCACCACGCCGGCCAAGGCGCCAAGCGGCGCATAGGCGCCGGCCTGCTGGAAGGCGGCGAGCAGGAAGAACACCGACTCCACGCCTTCGCGCGCAACGGCGAAGAAGACCATGGCGATCAGCCCAAAGCCCTTGTGGCTGGGGGTGGCGAAGGCGGCGTCGATGGAATCCTGCAATTCGGCCTTGATCGAGCGCGCCGCCTTGCGCATCCAGAACACCATCGAGGTCAGCACGCAGACGGCGACCAGGCCGATAATCGCCTCGAACAGCTCCTGCGCCTTCTGCGGGAATTCGACCGCGGCAAGCTGCAGGACCGCGCCGACGCCGAGCGAGAAGGCCAAGGCGAGAAAAATGCCGATCCACACCACCGGCATCCAGGCGCCGCGGCCGGTGCGGTTCAAGTAGCTCGCGATAATGCCGACGATGAGCGCCGCCTCGACGCCCTCGCGAAACATGATCAGGAACGGTACCAACATTTTTCCGAGCCGCGCTGCGGAGCGACCCCCCAAGGTCGCGCCCGCCTGAAGCCCACCGGTCAAGGCAAGCCGAAAACTTGTGTAAAGTGGTCATCTTTTATGATCAGCCGCGGCGCGGGCACAAGCGAGCTGCCGATCACATAAACGAGATGGTGAGGTGATCGTCGATCGGCCTTCGACGGCTTGACGTTCTAGAATCTACCTACTAGTTGGTAGGCAAAGCCTTAATGAGAGACCCGATCATGTCTGCGCAAATGAACATCCAAACCCTCGCCCCTTCTTCGAACGCTTGGCTCAAAAGCTACTACTATCTGCGGTTTGCCGTATCGGCGGCCTGGGTTGCCCTGGCTTTCACCGTCGCGAAAAGCAATCCGCCGCTCGCCGCAATCATGCTGGTGGCCTACCCGGCATGGGACGCGCTGGCGAACTATGTCGACGCCCGGCGCGCCGGCGGGCTCGGCCGCAACAGATCGCAGCTGCTCAACGTCGTCGTCAGCCTCGTTGCCGCGATTGCGATCGCCATCGCGCTTGCGCTCGGCATGAACGCGGTGCTTGCGGTCTATGGCATCTGGGCCATCGTCGCCGGCGCCTTTCAGCTCTTGACCGCGGCGCGGCGCTGGAAAACCAGCGGCGCGCAGTGGGCGATGATCCTGAGCGGCGCCCAATCGGCGCTGGCCGGCCTCTTCTTCGTCAAGATGGCGGGCGGCACGGAGGCGATCGGCATTGCCAATGTCGCGCCCTATGCGGCGTTCGGCGCCTTCTACTTCCTCGTATCCGCCGTGTGGCTTTCCGTGAGCGATATCCTTCGCAAGTCGCCGCAGGCCGCGCGTTGAGATTTTCTGCACCGGAGGTTAGGCATGTCCATGGATAAGCCCTCGAACACCGCCGATGACATCCTGGCCGCCGCGCGACGCTTCATCGTCGCCAGCGGCTACAACGGCTTCAGCTATGCGGACATCGCCGAGGCGGTCGGCATCCGCAAGGCCAGCATCCACCATCATTTTCCCAGCAAGGTCGACCTCGTGCGGACCCTGGTCAGGCGCTACCTCGAGGACGCGGTCACAGGCATGGCGGAGCTCGAGCGAAATGTGCCACAGCCGGCCGAGCTGCTTCGAACCTATACCGGCTTCTGGGCGCAATGCATCGAGGACGCGAGCAGGCCGTTCTGCGTGTGCGCGCTGCTGGCGAGCGAGCTTCCGGTTCTGCCGCCGGAAGTGGCTGCGGAAGTGCGGTCGTATTTTCGGTTTCTCTCGGGTTGGCTGACCGGCGTTATCGAGCGCGGCGCCGAACAAGGCACGCTGACGATTTCCGCTTCGCCGCGCATGGAGGCGGAGGCCTTCATGGCGACCGTGCACGGCGCAATGCTTTCCGCGCGAGCCTATGGCGATGGATCGATCTTCGGCATGATCCTGACGCCGACGCTGAACAAGCTGATCCTGCAACCGACTGAGACGAGATTGGTCTCGGCGGATTCGGCGTAGCTTCGAACGCTTTCCGACTAAGCCGCCTGCGCCATCCGTTCCGCGCTCATGCGATAGGAAATCGCTTCGGCGAGATGGATGCGGCCTACTGTCTCGCTGGCGTCGAGGTCGGCCAGCGTGCGCGCGACTTTCAGCACGCGGTGATAGGCGCGGGCGGAGAATCCGAGTTTCTCGCTGGCGTCCTTGAGCAGCGTCAGCCCGGCCGCGTCGGGCCTGGCGATCTGCTCGACGATCGAGGGCGGGCAGTGCGCGTTGGTGGTGGCGGCCGCCCCCAGCTTCTCAAGCCGCTCGCGCTGCATGGTGCGGGCGCGGGCCACGCGCTGCGCGACGACGGCGCTGCTCTCGGCCTTGTCCGGACGGATCAGGTCGGCGGCCGAAACCGCCGGCACCTCGATGCGCAAATCGATGCGGTCGAGCAGCGGGCCGGAGATGCGCGCCTGGTATTCGGTGCGGCAGCGGTCGCCGCGCAGGCAGCGATAGCCGGGCTCGCCCGACATGCCGCAGCGGCACGGGTTCATCGCCGCGACCAGTTGGATGCGCGCCGGATAGGTGACGCGGTGGTTGGCGCGCGCGATCGCGCAGTCGCCGGTCTCCAAGGGCTGGCGCAGCGCATCCAGCGTCTGCGGCGAGAATTCGGGGAATTCGTCGAGAAAGAGAACGCCGTGATGGGCGAGCGACACCTCACCCGGCCGCGCGCGCAGGCCGCCGCCGACCATCGCCGCCATCGAGGCCGAATGATGCGGGGCGCGGAATGGCCGCCGGTCGGTGAGCTTGCCTTCGCCGAGTTCGCCGGCGACGGAGGCGATCATCGAGACTTCGAGCAGTTCCTTCGGCGCCAGCGGCGGCAGGATCGACGGCAGGCGCTGCGCCAGCATCGACTTGCCGGCGCCGGGCGGGCCGACCATCAGGAGGTTATGCCCACCGGCGGCCGCCACTTCCAGCGCCCGCTTGGCGCTTTCCTGGCCCTTGATGTCGGCGAGATCCGGCAGGTCGCGCACCGCCAGCTGGATACCGGCTTCGGGCCGCGACAACACCTGCGTGCCGCGGAAATGGTTGGCGATGGCGATCAGGCTGCGCGGCGCCAGGATATCGAAATCCTTGCCGGCCCAGGCCGCTTCCGGCCCGCAGGCGTGGGAGCAGATCAGGCCCTTGCCCTCGGCATTGGCGCCGATCGCCGCCGGCAGCGCGCCGGCAACCGCCGCGGTCGTGCCGTCGAGCGACAATTCGCCGAGCACCACATAACCGGCAAGCATGTCGCCCGGAATGGCGCCAAGCGCCGCCATCAGGCCGAGCGCGATCGGCAGATCGTAATGGCTGCCTTCCTTGGGCAGGTCGGCCGGCGCGAGGTTGACCGTCACCTTCTTCGACGGCATCGACAGGCCTGACGCATGCAGCGCCGCCTGGACGCGCTCGCGGCTTTCGGCGACCGCCTTGTCCGGCAGGCCGACAATCTGCATGCCGACCTTGCCTGGCCCGACCATCACCTGGACATCGACCGGCACGGCCTCGATGCCCTGAAAAGCCACCGTACGAACCCGCGCCACCATGTTTTTCTCGCACCCCGGATATCAGCCCACCCGCACCCTGCGATCAGGCCGCGAACGAGATCAGGTCAGACAACCACAGATTTTCGCTTTGGGCAAGAACATTACGAGAACACAGGCAACTGCGCATCTCGTTACGGCGCAGCAGTCGAATGTTGCGGCGGCAACGGGACCTTCGAGAACATCTTACCCAGGCCTCGTAGATGCGGTTTGGTAAAGCGACGGCGATAGTAGTGATTTGCCAGGGCGGCGGACCAGTATTTTCTTCGCAGCCCGATAAGGCCAAGGATCATCTTGCGCCTGCGGGCGGATTTCAAAATCAGCGTGCCCTCCGGAATATCCAGTCCCGACAGGGTTCTGTAGAAATTGAAAACATCGGCGAAAGGCACGCGCTTGTAGCGCCAGGGTTTGGCCGATCCGGCATAGTAGATCACCTTGGGAAGCCGCCGTTCGATTTCCAAATACCGGTCCGAAAAGAAATTCCATTCCCTGCCCAGGAAAAGAACGCGTCCGCGCACCACCTGGTTCAAGGCTGTCTGGTCGAGGTATCGAGACTTGGCAGTCCCCCGAACTGTTGCGAAGATCCTGTCCGCGATGCCTTCCCTGCGCCAGGCGGCTAGGTTCATCGTCAGAACGCCGGAATTGATATATTCGTTGCGGGACATTTCGATCTCGTCGAGTTCCTCCTGTTCGACGAAACCGTCAATCACGCCGGCGACCAGATTGTCGCCCAAATCCGCCGACCAGAGATCACCGAGATCGGACACCACCAGCGTATCCGCATCCATGTAGATGGCCTTGTCGCAATCGGGCAATATCTCCGGAATGAGTATCCGGGCATATGCCGCAGTGGTCAGCAGCTTGCCTCGTGTCGGCAGATCGGAGATCCGCTTGGCGTCTGCCTGGACGAGCTGACAGTCAATTCGATTTCGTTCGCAAAAACGGCGAAGCTTGGTCACGCTCGCGGGTTCTATTCCTGCGTCGATGACGACGAACTTCGCCTCGCGATTGTGAACCCAAGCGGAAAAAATGCATAAGAAAAGTCCGGGCACAAAATTATTGTCGCTTGCGGTAACAATTATCATGAAACTGCGATTCCAGGGAAACAGGGAACCACGCCCTGCTGCGGTTGATCGAGCACCAGAGCGTCCCCGGTCATGGGCAGCATATCGGCATCTCGCCTCTCAGATAGCTCATCGTCTATTCCATGCGCGGGTTTCGCCGCTACCCATCCGGCGACATCGACGAGCCCGACGCCTGGAACGCCGCCTGCATCGTGCAGAGAATTACCCCCGCTTGTCCTCCACGCAATCCCAGAACAGCGCCGCGATATCGGCGCCGCCGAAGCGCTGCACCTCGCGCACGCCGGTCGGCGAGGTGACGTTGATCTCGGTCATGTAGTCGCCGATCACGTCGATGCCGACGAGGATGAAGCCACGCTGTTTGAGGGAAGGCCCGATGCGGGCGCAGATCTCGCGCTCGCGCTGCGTCAGCTCGGTCTTTTCGGCGCGGCCGCCGACATGCATGTTGGAGCGGGAATCGTGGTCGGCAGGCACCCGGTTGATGGCGCCGACCGGCTCGCCGTCGATCAGGATGATGCGCTTGTCGCCCTTGCGCACGTCCTTGAGGTAGCGCTGCACGATATAGGGCTCGCGCGACAGCTGGCCGAACATCTCGAGCAGCGAGGCGAGGTTGCGGTCGTCCTCCTTGAGGTGGAAGATGCCGGCGCCGCCATTGCCGTAGAGCGGCTTGACGATGATGTCGCCGAATTCCTTGCGGAAGGCGGCGACCTCCGTCGGATCCTTGGTGATCAGCGTCTCCGGCATCAGGTCCGGGAATTCGGTGACGAATATCTTTTCCGGGCTGTTGCGCACCCAGGCCGGATCGTTGACCACCAGCGTCTTCGGGTGGATGCGCTCCAAAATATGCGTGGTGGTGATGTAGTTCATGTCGAAGGGCGGGTCTTGCCGCAGCAGTACCACGTCCATCTCCGACAGGTCGGTGCGGACCTTCTCGCCGAGCGAGAAGTGGTTGCCCTTCTCGTCGCGCAGCTGCATTTCCTCGACGCGGGCGAACACCTTGCCGCCCAGCATCGACAACCGGTCGGGCGTGTAATGGAACAGCTTGTGGCCGCGCCGCTGCGCCTCCAGCGAAAGGGCGAAGCTGGTGTCGCCGGCTATCGACACGGTGGAGACATGGTCCATCTGGACGGCAATTTTCAGCGGCATCTTCGGTCTCCGGGAACTCTGCCGCCGATATAAGGAAGTCGAAGGCTCCTGCCAATCGTGCTTGCTTGGTGCAGAGACTCAGCGGTCGAAGACCAGCCTGGAGTAACCGAGGAAGGACAGCGACATGGCAACGACAGAGGCAAAGGCGAGCGCGACAAGGGGCGGCAGGGCGGGCAGCGCGAAGAGCAATGTGCAATAGACCAGGTAGTTGACGATGCTGGTGGCGATGCCGACGCCGCC
>NZ_VFWX01000028.1 GCF_006442965.1 Mesorhizobium sp. CU3
CGCGGGTCGCCGTTCCCCGCAACCGGCGAACCGCTCTATCTCTTTGTTTTTGCGCAATTCCGAACGGAAAACCGCTCACACTTTTCCTGGAATTGCTTTAGCGCCTTTTCAGCAGGCTTCGCATGCGGTTGCGCAGGATGCGGGCCATGTTGCGGGTCTCGCGGTAGAGATGCAGCTGCGAGGCCGCCTGGCGGGCCAGGCGATCGGCGTCCGGCGTCAGGCCGATCACCAGCGTGCCCATCGGCTTGCGCTCGCTCCACAGCCGGCTCATCACCGGGTGGTCGGGCACCGCGCAGGAATCGGTCATGACGATGTTGGGATCGTCGAGATGCTGCTTCGTCACCTCGATCATCAGAAGCGTGCCCGGCGAAAAGGCGGCGAGCGTCTCGTCATATGCGGTCTTCCAGGTGTACGCGACACTGGCTTCGACGAAGACGACCAGACAGGCGATGGTGCGCCCGTCAAGCGTCAGCGAGTGGATGCGGCACATGTCTTGCTCGGCCAGCCGGTGCACCGCCTCGCGGGCGAAGGCGGCGCGGTAGCGGTCGATAGCCATCGCCGTACGCTCGCGGCCCTTCCAGCCGGCCGCCTCCAGCGTCAGGAAGGCTTCGATGGCGTGGCGGATCTCGTCCGGTCCGCGCGCCACGACATGCTCCAGCCTGCCCTGGTCGGCAAGCCGGCGCTTGAGGCGGCGGAACTCGCGATAATGATGCGCGCGTAGCGAGATTTTGAGATACTCATCGCCCTCGGCGTCTGTCTGCAGCGCCGGGCGCTCGACCTTGCCGGTGGTCACCATCGTCAGGCCGCGGCTGTCGGCAAAGGATGTCAGCAGGCTTGCCACCGGACCGTCCAGCCTGATGTCGGGCAGCACAAAGACCTTGGGCAGCTTGAGATGCGGCCGCGACAGCATCGAGAAGAAATCCTCGATGACGCCGACCGGATCGTCGCGGTCGACCAGCGGCGTGCCGAGCGGGCCGAACGGGCTCGACCAAGTGCGCATCACCGGAACGCCGAGCGGGATTGCCGGCCGCTCGACCGAGAACGGCACCAGGAGCCGCAGGCGGTTGCGGTACTCGTCGCCGTCGCGGATCACGGCCAGCCTGACCTCGCGGTCTTCCAGCCGGGGCATTGCCGGGGCCAGGAAGCGCGGGTTGAAGAAGACGTTGGGCTCGATGGTGCGGGCGCTGAGATAGTCGAGCTCTTCGACGAGATCGAAGCCGGCCGAGGCCGGATAGATGGCGAGCTTCCGCTCCGGGCGGTTGTTGGCGAAGATCTCGACATGGACGGGGTCGGCCTCGCGCGCCAGGCCGGCAAGATTGGAGACCATGGCGCCGGCGGGGCCGCCGCTGGTCTCTTCGAGCAACGGGACGGCGGCGGCCATCAGGCGACTTCCTTCTTTGCGGGCACGAAGATGAGCATGACGATGCCGAGCTTGCGCCAGACGGTGAAGGACAGCGCGCTCGCCTCGAAGACCATGGCGAGGCTGGTGGCGATCGCCGCGCCCCAGAGGCCGAAGAGCGGGATGAGGATGACGTTGAGGCCGATGTTGAGCGCCAGCGTCATGGCATAGACGGCGGCGCAGATGTTCTGGTTGCCGCTCATCGTCAGAAGGCTCTCGCAGGGGCCGACGGCGGCGCGCGCCACGACGCCGAGCACCAGCAGGAACAGCAGCGGATAGCCGGCGGTGAATTCGGGGCCGAACAGCACCAGCATCGGCTCGCCGAGCACCAGCACCAGCAGCGCCATCGCGAGCGACGGCCAGAACGTCCAGGACACGGTCTCGCGGGCGAAGGCGGCGAGCCTGTCAGGATCGCCATGGGTGAACTGCGCGTAGCGCTGGGCAACGCCGGCCTTGACCGCGAAATAGACGAAATGCACCAGCGCTAGCGTCTTCACCGTGGCGAAATAGACGGCGACGTCGTTGGGAGCCATATAGGCGCCGACCATCAGCACGTCGGCATTGGTGAGCAGGAAGAAGAAGCTCTCGACCAGGAAGATCGGCAGCGAGACGAGGATCCACTGGCCGAAATGCACTTTCATCGGTCCGGCCGGGACCTTCTTTTCCATGCGCGAGGTGACCGCCATCAGCTGGCCGAGCGTGGTGACGTAGGTCGCGGCGATCGAGGCGAAGATCGCGGTCTTGGCGTCGGGCTCGTAATGCAGGCCAAGCATCAGCGCCATGAACGCCAGGATCAGTACCGGCCGCACCAGATAGGTAGGCGAGAGCGCCAGCAGCGCCCAGGAATTGGCCCGTGCCAGCCCTTGCAAAAGGTCGCCCAGCGCGATCATCGGCAGGCATATGACGCCGAGGATGAAGGGGATGACGTAGTAGTTCTCGATCCAGTCCGAGGCGAGCCAGACGCCCAGCGCGCCGAGGCCGGCGATCAGCGTCGAGGCGACGAGCACGAAGAGCCGGCTGGCCAGCACAATGCCGCGCAATTCGGCCAGCATGCCGCGCTCGCGATATTCGGGGATGAAGCGGATCACCGACGTGTGGAAGCCGAGGCAGGCGAGGTTGCCGACGATCACCATCGTCACCCAGACCAGCACCGAGATGCCGTATTCGAACGAGCCCATCCAGCGCGCCATCAGCACCTGGCTGACGAAGGCGATGAAGGCGCTGATGATGCGGATGGAGAAGGCGATCAGCGACATGCGCCCTGCTTCGCCGCGCTCGTCGGCGGTGAACAGCACGGCATCGATGCGGCCAAGCAGCGGCTTTATGCGCAGCGCCCAGCGCTGCGGCAAAAACCGCCCGGCAGTCGTCGCCGCGGAAAAGCGCACCCAGAACTCTCCGTTTTCCGCCATTTTCCAGTGTTTGGGTCTATCCGAAACACCTTAAGAAAGGGTGGGTGAGGGGCTTCCGTCTCCCCGTCACTATGCGGGGAGAAGGTGCCGGCAGGCGGATGAGGGGCGGCGCCGGCTTTCGGAGGTTTGGGGTGAGTAACGTGTCGAAGAGGGTTCTTTGCGGGCGGTTCCTAAACAGAGGGCCCATCGTCTGTCGGATACAAGCGGGGGCAAAATGCAAACGCCGGCGCCGCCCCTCATCCGGCCCTTCGGGCCACCTTCTCCCCGTGAAACGGGGAGAAGGAAGAGGGAGCTTCACATCCCCTTCATCGCGTCGCACGACACATTCGGGTTCATGTCGGCGAAGGCGCCGGTGGGGTTCGGTTTCCAGGCCCAGACATGCAGTTCGTAGAACGGGCCGAGGCCGTAGCGGTTGGGTGCGGTGTTGAAGTTGAACAGGTGGCCTTCGAGCGAGGCCGGGCCCTTGGCGGTGATGTATTCGACGGCGATCAGCTTCAGCGTGCCGTCGGCCATCGGCTCGTACATCACCGCCTCGGGCTTGGCGACGTCGACCGCGTCGTCCTTGAGGTAAGCGGCATTGACATAGTGGATGCCCATGGCGCCGCCGGTCAGGCCGCTGGCGCAGGGGATCGGCGCGTAGCCTTCGGCCTTGGCCACCGCGACGTCCTCGAAGCGGCTGTCGAGCGCCCGCACCTTTTCGGCGAGCGGGTTGACGGTCTCCGCCGTCGCCGCGCCGGCGAGAAGCATAAGGGCGGAGGCAGAGGCGCCGATGAGGCCTCGGGTCAAACTGTGAATGCTCATTCTTCTCTCCAATTCGGTTGCGGCGCGCAGGCGTTGGCCGGCTGGTCAAGGCCAGCTCCGAACGCCTGCAGCGCCGATCGGTAAAGGGATGGTCGCCGATCCCTGGATCAGCGCTGATGCCACCAATATTCCCAGTATTCGCGCGGCAGTTCCCGCTCCGCGAGGCCGATGTCGCGCTTCAAATAGTCGTCCTGCGGAGGCAGGAGGCGGCGCCGGTTTCGCAAGGACGAAAACAGCGCCGCCACGGCCCGTCGCATGAAGCCGCGCCGTGGCAAGGTGTCCGCCGCGGCGGATGCACTCTTGCCGTCCGGGATGGCATCAGGTCCGCCGGCGACGGGAATGGTCTGACTGGCACGATCCGTCCGGTCAGCGATAAAAGTAGGGGTCGAGGACCCGCACCTCCGTGATCTTGTCGACGGGCAGCGAATTCTTCTGCGCCGTGCTGCGGATCGCCTCGGGCGAGGGCGCATCATAGATGCAGAAGCTCTTCGACTTGTCCGGCGAGACGAAGGATTGGACCCAGGTCACGCCCTTTTCGGCGTTGCGGGCGATGACGCCGCCCATCGCGGTTGCGCCGGCATCGTTCATCGGCACGTGAAGCCCGTCGGGGAAGGTGCGTTCAATCAGATAACGAGGCACGATCGTTTTCCTTTCGTTGCTGCGCCCGAGTTTGAGCGCGACCCGACAGAAACCAGCTTCGGACAAGCCGCGCATCGGCGCCTTTCCCCATATTTGGCGGGACGATTCCCTATCTCAGCAGCGTTGTATCTGTGGAAGTGGGCACCCAAATGTGTGGAAGGTCACATTTCCGTCCGGCCTTACGGGCTATCCGAGCGGCGCCCGCCGCGACAACATTCCAATAGGCGAGAGTGACGATGCTTCTGGAAAGACAGGCGCAGCTGAAGCAACTGGAAGCCCTGCTGGCCGACGCCATGCAAGGCCATGGCCGCGTCGTGGCGCTATCGGGCGAGGCCGGCGCCGGCAAGACGACACTGGTCGAGGCGTTCATGCAGCGG
This sequence comes from Mesorhizobium sp. CU3, assembly GCF_006442965.1. Classification (GTDB taxonomy): domain Bacteria; phylum Pseudomonadota; class Alphaproteobacteria; order Rhizobiales; family Rhizobiaceae; genus Mesorhizobium. The sequence goes on from NZ_VFWX01000028.1 coordinate 4,626, forward strand.
ATGGCGCCGGGCGCCGCGCTGTTGCGCAGCGCCTGCGAGGACCTTTCGATCCCCGATCCGCTCGGTGCGCTCTACGATCTCGCGCGCGAGGCGGGCTGGGAGCTGCCACAGGCGATCGACGCCAGGCAGGGGCAAAGGCTGCCGCTCTTTTCCGACGCGCTCGACGTTTTCGAGACCAAGGGGCCAAGCGTCCTGGTCATCGAAGACCTGCATTGGGCGGACGATGCGACGCTCGATTTCGTCCGCTTCCTCGGCCGGCGCATCGCGACCACGCATATCCTGCTTCTGGTGACAGCGCGGACCGACCGCAGCGAGGGCCAGATGCGGGTTCGGCGCGCGCTGGGCGAAATCCCGGCCGGCAATATCCAGCGCATCGAAGTTCCCTTGCTCAGCGAGACGGCGGTGCTGTCGCTTGCCGCGGCCGCCGGTCGCGACGGCGGCGCCATCTATCGCGCCACGGCGGGCAATGCCTTCTTCGTGACGGAGCTGCTGGCGGCGGAGAAAGACAGCCTGCTGCCGGTCAGCGTGCGCGACGCGGTGCTGTCGCGCGCCGAACGGCTTTCGTCCGGCGCCCGCTCGATGCTCGACGCGGTCTCGGTGTTTCCGCGCCGCGCCGATGCCTGGGCGCTGAGCGGGGTTTGCGGCATTGCCGCCGCCGGGCAACTTGCCGAGTGTGTCGCCAACGGCCTGCTCGAGGATTTCGGCGACGGCTATGCCTTCCGGCACGAGATCGCCCGCACGGCCATCGAGATGGCGCTGACGCCGAGCAAGCGCCGCGAATACAATGAACGGGCGCTGGCGGCGTTGCGGGAAAATCCGCAGGTCGCCACCGCAAGGCTGGTGCATCACGCCGTGGAGGCGCAGAACCTGGATGTGGTGCGCGAGCTCGCGCCGGTCGCCGCGCGCGAAGCGTCCCGCGTCGGCGCGCATCGCGATGCTGCCGGCTATTATGAGGTCGCGTTGCGCTACGCCGATATCCTGCCGCTGGAAAAGCGGGCCGAGCTCTATGAGGGCCATGCCTTCGAGTGCCATCTGATCGGCCGCATCGACGCGGCGATGGAGGCGCAGGGCCGGGCGCGCCAACTGCGCCAGGCGCTGGGCGATCGGCTCAAGGAAGGCGACAGCCTCAGATGCCTGTCGCGCTTTGCCTATCTGCTCGGCGACCGCGAGGCAGCGGACCGTCTCGGGGCGCAGGCGGTGGAGCTCCTGGAAACGGCGCCCGACAGCCCGGAATTGGCGATGGCCTATTCCAACCTGTCGCAGTTAGCGATGCTGGCCGAGCGGCTCGAAGAGACGCTTGCCCAGGGCGGCAAGGCTGTCGCGCTGGCGGAGCGGCTCAACCGGCCGGACATTCTATGTCACGCCCTCAACAATGTCGGCGCCGCCGGGCAGTGGCTGGATTTTCGTAAAGGACGACGCGACCTCGCCCGCAGCCTCGGCATCGCGTTGTCGGGAAATTTCCAGGAGCATGCGGCGCGCGCCTTCACCAACTGCGCCTGCGTCGAGTTGAACAGCTTCAACCTTGCCGAGGCCGGATCGTTTCTCGATCGCGGCATCGCCTATTGCGTCGAGAACGATCTCGCGACATGGCGCGACTACATGCGCGGCGTGCAGGCGCAGCTTCTGGTCCGGCGCGGCTTGTGGGACGACGCCGCGAGCCTGGCGCATGAGGTTGTCGACGACGATGCAACAACGCCGCTGGTGCGCTATCCGTCGCTGGTGGCGCTGGCAAGGCTGCGCATCCGCCGCGGCGACCCGTCGGCCGAGCCGGTCGTCGAAGAGATGAAGCGCTTCCTGGACAAGGGCATGGAGCTGCAGCGGCTGGTGGCCTTCGCCGAAGTGATGGCGGAGCTGGCCTGGCTCGGCCAGGGCGACAGGCATGAAGCGCTGCGCCTGATCGCGCTGGCCGAAAGCCTGGCGCCGACACCGGCGGTGCTCGGCGAGCTGGCGACCTGGCGGCAGCTGCTGGCGCCGGACAGCGATCCCGGCCGGACCGACGGCATGGCCGAGCCGCATCGCTTGCAATTGGCTGGCGATTGGCGCGGCGCCACCGCGCTATGGGCCGACATGGGCGCGCCTTTCGAACAGGGCATGGCCTTGCTGCAGGGCGACCAGGCGGCGCAGCGCGAGGCGCTCGCCATCTTCGAGGAACTTGGCGCGATGCCGGTCGCGCAGCACGTCCGCGGCCTCATGCGCGAAAGCGGTGTCAGCCATATCGCCAGAGGACCGCGGCAGGCGACACGCGCCAACCAGGCGGGTCTTACGGAGCGCCAGATGGAGGTGCTGCAGCTTCTCGATCGCGGCTTTTCCAACAAGAAGATCGCCGCGCAGCTGACCATCTCGCCAAAGACGGTCGATCACCATGTCTCGGCGGTGCTGGAGAAGCTGGAAGTGATCTCGCGCGGCGAGGCGGCGGCGGCCGCGCGGAGTTCGGGGCTGTTGTGAGGGTATTTCGCTAGGATTTCGGAACGCCGGCGCTGCCCCTCATCCGCCCTTCGGGCACCTTCTCCCCGTATAGTGACGGGGAGAAGGAAAAGAGGCGTCAGGCAAACGTGCCGTGGCAGTGCTTGTACTTCTTGCCGGAGCCGCAGGGACAGGCCTCGTTGCGGCCGACCTTGCCCCAGGTCGAAGGGTTGTTCGGATCGCGGTTTTCGGGGGCGACGACGGCGTTGGTGTCCTGGCGCATGAGAACCGCGGTCTCGCCGCCTTGGAAATCGTCCTCGCCGGTGGTGCCGTCGATGTGGGAGCCGAACATGTCGGGGGCTTCAGGCGGCGGCGCTTCGGCGGCCTGGCGGACCAGCTCGACGCGCATCAGCTGCGCGGTGACGGCCTGCTCAAGATTGCCAAGCATGGCCTGGAACAGCTCGAAGGCCTCGCCCTTGTACTCCTGCAGCGGGTCGCGCTGGGCGTAGCCGCGGAAGCCGACGACCGAGCGCAGATGGTCGAGATTGACGATGTGCTCGCGCCACAGATGATCGAGCGTCTGCAGCAGCACCGAGCGCTCGACATAGGTCATGACGTCGGGGCCGAAACGGTCGGCGCGTTCCTTGGCGGCGGCGTTGGCGGCGGCCGTGATGCGCTCGCGTATGTCGTCCTCGGCAATGCCCTCTTCCTTGACCCAGTCCTCCACCGGCAGGTCGAGATTCAGGTACTGCGCCACTTCCTCCTTGAGGCCGGTGACGTTCCACTGCTCGGCATAGGCATTTTCGGGAATGTTCTTGGCGACGACGTCCTCGATGACGCCGTCGCGCATTTCGGCGACGGTTTCGGCCAGACCTTCTCCGTCCATCAGCTCGATGCGCCGCTGGAACACCGCCTTGCGCTGGTCGTTGGAAACGTCGTCATATTTCAAGAGGTTCTTGCGGATGTCGAAGTTGCGCGCCTCGACCTTCTTCTGCGCCTTTTCCAGCGCCTTGTTGATCCAGGGATGGATGATCGCTTCATCTTCCTTGAGGCCGAGCTTCTGCAGCATGCCGTCCATGCGCTCGGAGCCGAAGATGCGCATCAAATCGTCCTGCAGCGACAGGTAGAATTTCGAGCGGCCGGGGTCGCCCTGACGTCCCGAGCGGCCCCGCAGCTGGTTGTCGATGCGGCGCGATTCATGGCGCTCGGTGGCAAGCACATAAAGGCCGCCGGCGGCGAGCGCCTTTTCCTTCAGCCGTTCGATATCGTCGTTGATCGCCTTTTCGCGTGCCTCGCGCTCGGGTCCGGCCGGCATGTCGCCGAGTTCCTCGGCGATGCGCATCTCGGCATTGCCGCCGAGCTTGATGTCGGTGCCGCGTCCCGCCATGTTGGTGGCGATGGTGATGGCTCCGGGCTTGCCGGCCTGAGCGACGATGGATGCCTCGCGCTCGTGATGGCGGGCGTTGAGCACTTCGAAGTCCTTCAGCCCGTCCTTGCGCAGGCGCTCGGCCAGTTGTTCGGACTTCTCGATCGAGGTGGTGCCGACCAGGATCGGCTGGCCGCGCTCGCGGGCGTCGCGGATCTCCTTGACGATCGCCTTGTATTTTTCGTCGACCGTACGGTAGACCTCGTCGTCCTCGTCCTTGCGGGCGACAGGCAGGTTGGTCGGGATCTCGGTGACCTCGAGGCCGTAGATGTTGCCGAATTCCTCGGCCTCGGTCAGCGCCGTGCCGGTCATGCCGGCAAGCTTCTTGTAGAGGCGGAAATAGTTCTGGAAGGTGACGGAGGCCAGCGTCTGGTTCTCCGGCTGGATCTGCACATGCTCCTTGGCCTCGAGCGCCTGGTGCAGGCCTTCCGAGTAACGGCGTCCCGGCATCATGCGGCCGGTGAACTCGTCGATGATGACGATCTCGCCGTTGCGCACGATGTAGTCCCTGTCCTTCTGGAACAGGAGATGCGCCTTCAGCGCGTTGTTGACGTGATGGACGATGGCGACGTTCTCGACGTCGTAGAGTGACTCGCCCTTCAGAAGGCCCGCCGCGGTCAGCAGGTTTTCGAGCTTCTCGGTGCCTTCCTCGGTGAAGATCGTCGTCTTCTGCTTCTCGTCGACCTCATAGTCGGCCGGGCCGAGCTTCAGCATGAAGGCGTCGATGGTGTTGTACATTTCCGAACGATCTTCGAGCGGACCGGAAATGATCAGCGGCGTGCGCGCTTCGTCGACCAGGATCGAGTCCACCTCGTCGACGATGGCGTAGTCGTGGCCACGCTGCACCATCTGCGCGCGCTCGTATTTCATGTTGTCGCGCAGATAGTCGAAGCCGAGTTCGTTGTTGGTGGCGTAGGTGACGTCGCAGGCATAGGCCTCGCGGCGCTCGTCGTCGGAGAGGCCGTGGACGATGATGCCGACGGTGAGGCCGAGGAACTTATAGACGCGGCCCATCCATTCGGCGTCGCGGCTGGCCAGGTAGTCGTTGACGGTGACCACGTGGACGCCCTTTTCGGCCAGGGCGTTGAGGTAGACCGGCAGAGTGGCGACCAGCGTCTTGCCCTCGCCGGTGCGCATCTCGGCGATGCCGCCATTGTGGAGCACCATGCCGCCGATCAATTGTACGTCAAAAGGCCGCATGCCGAGCACACGGCGGGCCGCTTCGCGCACCGTAGCGAAGGCCGGGACCAGGAGATCATCGAGCGAAGCGCCGTTGGCGAGATCCTGGCGGAATTTTTCCGTGCGGCCTCTGAGCTCGGCGTCGGAAAGCGCCCGCATCTCGTTTTCCATGGCGTTGATGGCTTCGACCCTGGGCCGAGTCGACTTGACTCGGCGGTCGTTTGAGGAGCCGAAAACCTTACGCGCGAGAGCGCCGAGACTGACCATCCAATGGCCCTTTCGATAGTAGTTTTAGCCGTTTGCGACAGGCGCCTGGCGGGCCCATCAAATCCGCGTGAATGCGGACAAACGCAAAAAGCGCCCGGAAAACGGTTCTGGACGCCAAGTCGTTGGACAGATAAGAGGGGGCTCAATCGATGTCAACGCTGCGTTAGCCCTATGGGCCACGCCAAATTCCGCCACAATCCGACTGATCTGGAACCCTTCCGCTCACGCGATCCTTATTGGCAATCCCCATTGGAGTTTATCTTGATGTCCTTGTCGTTCCGCCGTGCCTCGCTCGCCAGCCTTGGCCTGGCCTTCGGGCTTTCGGCTTTCTGCCTGTCGCTGGCGATGGCGCAGGATAACACGCAGGCGCCCGCCCAGCCGGATGCCGCCGCCGCCGCTCCCGCGGCCCCTGTCGATCCGAATGCCGTGGTTGCCACCGTCAATGGCGAGAAGCTGACCGAGGCCGATCTTCAGCTCGCCGAAGGCGAACTTTCGCAGCAATTCGCGCAATTGCCGCCGGAACAGCGCCGCGCAGCAGCGCTTTCGGCCGCGATCGAGATCCGCGTCATGGCCAAGAAGGCGGTCGATGCCGGCCTCGACAAGGATCCCGACTTCCAGCGCCGCATGGCCTTCCTGCAGGCGCGCGCCCTGCATGGCGAGGTCGTCGAGAAGGAAGTCGTCGACAAGGTGACGGACGCCGAAGTGCGCGCCCGCTACGACCAGGAAATCGCCAACACGCCGCCGGTCAACGAAATCCACGCTCGTCACATCCTCGTGAAGACGAAGGAAGAAGCGGACGCGATCATCAAGCAGCTCGACGGCGGCGCCGATTTCCAGAAGCTCGCCAACGAACACACCAGCGACCCGAGCGGCAAGACCAATGGCGGCGACCTCGGCTGGTTCGGCCCGGGGCAGATGGTGCCGGAATTCGACAAGGCGGCTTTTGCGCTCGAGGTCGGCAAATATTCGAAGGAGCCGGTGCAGTCGCAGTTCGGCTGGCACGTCATCAAGGTCGAGGACAAGCGCGCCAAGCAGCCGCCGGCCTTCGACGACGTCAAGGACCAGGCCAAGCAGGCGGTGATCCGCGACAAGTATTTCGCCATGGTGAAGGACCTGCGCGCCGCCGCCAAGGTCGAGATCCCGGACGCGAAGCTGAAAGCCGCGGTCGACACGATGGAGGCCGGCAAGTAATCCGGCCGGACCTGAAAAATGTGCAAAGGGCGCCTTCGGGCGCCCTTTCGCGTTATCGGGCTGGGGTTATTCCTCGGACAACATAGCGGACGGCGGCACGGATGGTCGCTTCGTCCTCGTCGAGGCGGTTGGTCAAGAGATGCCGCCAGGCGTAGGACGCGATCAGGTCGGCGACGATCTCGGCGTCGACATCCGCCGCCACCTCGCCGCGCGCCTTCGCGCGCTCGATGATGCGGCCGGTATGGCCGCGACGGCCTTTCGAATAGTCGGCAAGTGCTGACGCCGCCGTTTCATCGGATTGCGCCTCGGCGACCAGCGACCGGAAGACGTTGCCCGACGGGGTATCGCGCCAATGCGCGAACAGGTTCCTCAGGAAGCCGACGAGATCCTCTTCGATGTTGCCGGTGTCGGGCGTCTCGACACGCTTCTGCCGCTGATAGACCTCGATCAGCAGCGCCGCCTTGCTCGGCCACCAGCGGTAGATGGTCGGCTTGCCTGCCCGGGCGCGGCGCGCCACCGCCTCGATCGAGAAGCCGGAATAGCCTGCCTCGCGCAGCACCGCCTCGGCCGCCTCGATGATGGCGTCGGCGCTTTCCGGGTTGCGCTTGGCGCCGATCGATCTGCGCCCGCGAGCGGCGGTTTCACTCATCGAGGTATTCCTTAGCCGGTGAGTCGCACGCCAATCATATTGGCCCTGTCGATGAAACGGAACGCCGCGTTCCAAGGTTGCAAGCCATCGTTCGAGCCGACAAGGCGCGGCCAGAACGCCCCTTGCGCGGCGGCGCGCTATCGGGCAAACCGGCCTCCTTTCGCTTGATTGCCGCCCGGGGTTCCGATGTCCGCTACGATTTCGCCGCTCGCACCGAAGAAATATCCCAAAATGCCGGTCATCGAGGGTGTCCGCATCGCGACCGCGGAAGCCGGCATCAAGTACAAGGGCCGCACCGACCTGCTTGCCATGGTGTTCGATCCGGCCACGACCGTCGCCGGCGTCTTTACCAGGTCGAAATGCCCGTCGGCGCCGGTGGACTACTGCCGTCAGAACCTGCCCGCCGGCAAGGCGCGGGTGCTGGTGGTCAATTCCGGCAACGCCAATGCCTTCACCGGCAAGAAAGGCAAGGCGTCGACGACGCTGACGGGCGAAGCGGCGGCAAAGGCCGCGGGATGCTCGGAGAGCGAGGTGTTCCTGGCTTCGACCGGCGTCATCGGAGAGCCGCTCGACACCACCAAGTTCAGCCATCTCCTTGCCGGCCTGGTCAAAGACGGCAAGCCGGATTTCTGGACCGAGGCGGCCAAGGCGATCATGACCACCGATACCTATCCCAAGGTGGCGACGGCGACGGTGAAGCTCGGCGACGCCGACGTCACCATCAACGGGATCTCAAAGGGCGCCGGCATGATCGCGCCCGACATGGCGACGATGCTCTCCTTCATCGCCACCGACGCGCCGATCGCGGCTCCGGTGCTGCAGGACCTGTTGTCGCGCGGCACGGCCAAGACCTTCAATGCAGTCACCGTCGACAGCGACACCTCGACCAGCGACACGCTGCTCATCTTCGCCACTGGCAAGGCGGCCGCGCGCGGCGCGCCGGCGATCAGCGACCCCAAGGATGCGCGGCTCGGCGCCTTCCGCCGGGCGCTCGGCAAGGTGCTGAAGTCGCTGGCGCTGCAGGTGGTGCGCGACGGCGAGGGCGCGCGCAAGCAGGTCGAAGTCACCGTGACCGGCGCCAAATCGGCGCGCTCGGCCAAGCGAATCGCGCTTTCGATCGCCAATTCGCCGCTGGTCAAGACCGCAGTGGCCGGCGAGGACGCCAATTGGGGCCGCGTCGTCATGGCCGTCGGCAAGGCCGGCGAGCCGGCCGACCGCGACCGGCTGTCGATCTGGTTCGGCGACAACCGGCTGGCGCATGAGGGTGAGCGCGATCCGGCTTATTCGGAGGAGGCGACCTCGGCCTATATGAAGCGCGACGACATCCGCATCCGCGCCGATATCGGCATCGGCCGCGGCAAGGCTACGGTGTGGACCTGCGACCTCACCAAGGAATATGTCGCCATCAACGGCGACTACCGGAGCTGACGGCGCCCGTGTCCCGGCATCCGGCAAGCGTGCTTGCGGTCGTGCGCCGCTACGAGGCGGCGGGGTTTCGCGCCTGGCCCGCGGCCGCCGTTCATTATGACGGGACATGGGTGGTGCGGCTGACAGCCGGCCACCCGGCCAAGCGGCTGAACTCGGTCAATCCGCTCGATCCGGGCGACACGCATGCCATCGAGGAACGCATCGGCCGCGCTGCCCGGCGTTTCGACGCCTATGGACGGCCATTGACCTTCCGCATGTCGCCCTTGTCGGGGCAGGTCTTGTCAAAACATCTCGACGAGGCAGGCTGGAACCGGTTCGACGAATCGCTGGTGATGCGGCTGCCGCTGAAAGAGGCCGAGCTCGGCGCCGCCATGGACCAGATCCCGCTCAAGGACATCAGCCGCTTCATCGGCGCGTCGCTGAGGACAAGCGGCTCGGCCGCCTCGCTGCGGCCCGGCCTGTCGGAGGTCATCGGCGCCATCCAGCCGGAGGCGGGGCTGTTTGCGCTCGAGGACGGCAACGAGCCGCTGGCGACGCTGATCTGCGTTCATGACGGCGATCTTGCCGGGCTGTTCGAGATCGCCACCGAAGAGTCGGTCCGCAAGAAGGGCCATGGCCGCAACCTCATCCTGTCGGCGCTGAAGTGGGCGCGGCTGCGCGGCGCGCGCGAAGCCTGGCTGCAGGTCGAGGCCGGCAACGTCGCGGCGCTGGCGCTCTACCGCGCGCTCGGCTTCGAGGAAGTCTACCGCTACCACTATCGCAGGCCGCCCGGCGCATGAACGAGATCAAGACAGCGGGAAGGCGCCTGCTCCTGGTCGCGGCCTGTGCGCTGGTCGACGCGGATCGCCGCGTGCTGCTCGCGCAGCGCCCGGAGGGCAAGCAGCTAGCCGGCCTGTGGGAGTTCCCCGGCGGCAAGGTCGAGCCCGGCGAGACGCCGGAGGAGTGCCTGGTGCGCGAGCTGCATGAGGAACTCGGCATCGAGACCGAGATCCCATGCCTGGCGCCGCTCACCTTCGCCAGCCACAGCTACGACGATTTCCATCTCCTGATGCCGCTCTACGTCTGCCGCCGCTTCCGCGGCATCGCCCAGCCGAAGGAAGGCCAGGGGCTGAAGTGGGTCCGGCCAAAACAGATGCGCGACTATCCGATGCCGCCGGCGGACGCGCCGCTGATCCAGTTCCTCATCGATCTTTTGTGATTCGGCGACCGTGTCTTGAGGCAGTTCGCTGTCTCCGGGGAACGGCGAACGTTCGGCGCTTTTTCCGGAATTGCTTTAGCCAGCGTTAATGGAAGATTTATCTCGACGTGGAAAATTGAGTGCAGCCGTTTCGCGCGGCGACATCGTCTTTCCGAACGGGAAACACCGGCATGAGCCTTGACAGAGACTGGGACTCGATCCGGACCGATCGTAGCTTCCGCGCGGTGGATGCCGGCATGGGCGTGCTGCGGATCGCGCTGCTTTTCGGGTCGGCCGCGGTGGCGCTGGCCCTGATCGCAACGCCTTTCCTGGACAATGAAACCCGCTCGAGCGGTCGTGACACCTTCGCCGGTGGGCTGGATATGACCGCCACCGGATCGATCAGTCGTCGTGATACGTATACGCTTCGCCGCAGCGTGCTGCAGCCTTTTCCGAGCTCGATCTGCGTTATCCGCAATGACGGCAGCCGCAGCGGCGACTGCTGAATGGTTAATGATTTTTTTGGGACAGCGGCATTTCACCTGCCATTAAGCTTTTGCCGTTAACCTTTCTTAACGGATGACGCATTAGAATTTCTGCATGAGGGATTTGATGATCATGAAGAACCTGCTGCGGCAATTCATTGAAGACGAGACAGGCGCAACCGCAGTCGAATACGGCTTGATCGTCGCCGTGTTGTCGCTCGCCATCGTCGCCGGCATCGGTCGTGCCATGGACGCGCTGCAATTTCTGTTCAGCGACAACAACAGCCGGCTTGTCCAGATATTCGCCAATCACTAGGCCTAATGCATGTCGCCCAAAAGTGCCCCCGGTTTTGGGAGGACGACATGCATAAAAACAAAGACCTAAAGCGCGTCGCCTGAATCCGTTTCAACGCGACGCGCTTTAGGCAGTTCCGCAATCAGTAAGAGCGTTTCTCAAGGACGCTTTTGAGCGAGACCTTGGCCGATCCCGGCTTGAGCGGCTTTTGCTGGGACGCGTCGGGCGCCCAGCCGGACATCCAGACAATCGAAAAGCTGGCGCGGATGCGGCCGTCCGCGTCGGAAAACCTTTCGGCGTAGATTTCGGCGGCACGGGCGAACAGCCGTCTGCTGCCCGGCCGCCGGCTGCGGTCGACCAGCGGGCTGGTTTCGCCCATGGCGCGCAGATCGGCGGCAAGATCGAATAGCGTATCGTAGCGCACGGTCACCGTTTCGACATCGGCCACCGGCAACGCCAGGCCCGCGCGCTGCAGCAGCGCGCCGGCGTCGCGGACATCGGTGAAGGGCAGAACGCGCGGGCTGGCGCCGCCGTAAAGCTCGGTCTCGGCCGCGAGCAAGCTTTCGCGTAATTCGGCTAATGTGCCCGCGCCGGCGAAGGCGCCGAGGAAAAGTCCGTCGGGCCTCAGCGCCCGGCGGATTTGCGCGAGCATGCCGGGAATGTCGTTCGCCGCCTGCAGCGAGAGCAGGGAGACGACGAGATCGAGGCTCTCGGCCTCGAAAGGCACCGTCTCCGGCGGCGCCACGATGCCGGCCGCGCCGGCCAGAAAGGCCTTGTCGGCTTCCACGCGCAGGATTTCGATGGCTTTGCTGCTCTCGGCGACCACTTCGGATGCCGCCGGCGTCTGGCAAAACAGCATCGCCGCTTTTTGAAAACTGCGCTCGACCGCGCCCAGCCGGTCTGCGAGGTCTTCGGCCACCCGCCGCATCAGGAAATCGGCGCCCTCGACCGGGCGGGCGAGCGCCCGGCGCTTGTGCGCAAGCCAGAGCTCAGTGTCGATCAAGGGCTGCAAAGGCGGGTTCCTGTTGTCCGCGCATGGCGCATTGGTGCTATGGTGGCGCGGGGTTTCATTCACGTGGCCGATCCGCTGCACAAGATCAAGACCATCGCGGTCAAGGATATCGCCAGGCAGGCGCTGGCCTTGCCGGCGCGTCTGCTGTTTCCGCCGGTCTGCGCCGGCTGCCGTCGCCATGTGTCGCAGCCCGGCGTGCTGTGCGGTGCTTGTTGGCCGAAGCTGAGACTGCTGGAGAAACCTTGGTGCCCGGTGATGGGCACGCCTTTCACCCACGACATGGGCGAAGGGTTCCTGTCGGCGGAAGCGATCGCCGATCCGCCTCCTTTCGAGCGGGCGCGGGCCGCGGTGGTCTATTCGGGCGTTGCGCGGCAGATGGTGCAGGGGCTGAAATACCAGGACCGCACCGATCTCGCCCCGTGGATGGCGCGCTGGATGCTGCGCGCCGGCGCGGAGCTTATCGCCGAGGCCGACGTGGTCGTGCCGGTGCCGCTGCACTGGCGGCGCTTCTTCCGGCGGCAGTTCAACCAGTCGGCGGAACTGGCGCGGGCAATCTCGAAGCTGAGTGGCCTGCCCTACTCGCCGTCCGCGGTCAGGCGCGTCAAGCTGACACGCCAGCAGGTCGGGCTGGAGCGCCACGAGCGCGAGGAGAATGTGCGCGCCGCATTCCGCGTCGCGCCGGAGGCCGAGATCGAGATCGCCGGACGCCGGGTGCTGGTCATCGACGACGTCTACACCACGGGCGCCACCGTGAGGGCGCTCGCCAAGGCGCTGAAGCGCGGCGGAGCCGGCGCGGTCGACGTGCTCACCTTCGCGCGCGTCCTGCCGGGGGACTTCCGGGCCGATGAGTCCACGACTATATAGGCTTCGAGGGTTTGTTCAGGTGCATGCCGCTTCCGCGCAACCGTGGGGCGCCATGCACAGCAAGGATTGCCGGCGGATGGTCGATGTGACGATCTATACAAGGATGATGTGCGGCTACTGCACCGCCGCCAAGCGGCTGCTCGACCGCAAGGGAGTGACCTATACCGAGCACGATGCGTCCTTCTCGCCGGAACTGCGCCAGGAAATGATTTCCAAGGCGCGTGGGCGAACCACTTTTCCGCAGATTTTCATCGGCGACACGCATGTCGGCGGCTGCGATGACCTCCATGACCTGGAGGAGCAGGGCCGGCTCGACATGCTTTTGGCCAACGGGAGATGACGATGGGTTCCTTCAAAGCCGCCGCCGTGCAGATGCGTTCTGGCACCAGCCCGGAGCGCAACGCCGCCGACATGGAATTGCTGGTGCGCCAGGCCGCGGGTCAGGGCGCCGCCTATGTGCAGACGCCGGAAATGACCGGAGCGCTGGTCCGCGACAAGCAGGCGGCGGTCTTCGCCACCGAGGACAAGGACGTCGTCTTTGCGACGGCGCGCCGGCTGGCGAAGGAACTCGGCATCTATCTTCATATCGGCTCGACCGCGATCCTGCGTGCCGACGGCAAGCTCGCCAACCGCGCTTTCCTGTTCGCGCCCGACGGCTCCGCGATTGCCGGCTATGACAAGATCCACATGTTCGATGTCGATCTCGATAATGGCGAGAGCTGGCGCGAATCCGCTTCATATGAGCCGGGAACGCAAGCGGTGGTCACCGACATCGAAGGGGTGAAGTTCGGTTTTGCCGTGTGCTACGACCTGCGCTTCCCGCAGCTGTTTCGCGCCGAGGCGATGGCCGGAGCCGAGGTGCTGACCGTGCCCGCCGCCTTCACGCGCCAGACCGGCGAGGCGCACTGGCATGTGCTGCTGCGCGCCCGCGCCATCGAGAACGGCGCCTATGTCATCGCCGCCGCGCAAGGCGGCCTGCATGAGGACGGGCGCGAGACCTATGGCCATTCGCTGATCGTCGACCCGTGGGGGCGCGTCATCGCCGAGGCCGCGCATAACGAGCCCGGCGTGATCGTCGCCGAGATCGATCCGGCGCAGTCGCTCGCCGCGCGGCGCAAGATCCCCAATCTCAAGAACGCGCGGGATTTTGCTGTCAATGCCGGCGAGGGGCCGCTTCTGAGAGGTGCGGCCTCTTGATCCGCTTTTCCCTGATCTGCGAACAGGAGCACGAGTTCGAAGCGTGGTTCCGCAGCAATGACGACTTCGACACGCAGAAGAAGCGCGGCTTCGTCGATTGCCCGAGCTGCGGTTCGCACAGGATAGAGAAGGCGCTGATGGCGCCGGCCGTCTCGACTTCGCGCAAACAGGAGAAGGTCGCGCTTGCCATGGGCGAGGCGCAGAAACAGGCGCTGGCGCAGCTCAAGGCGCTGGCCGAGAAGGTGCGCGAGAACGCCGACTATGTTGGCGACAAATTCGCCGAGGAAGCGCGCAAGATCCATTTCGGCGAGACCGATGCGCGCGGCATCTACGGCGAAGCGACGCCGGAGGAGGCGAAAAGCCTCGCCGAGGACGGCGTCGAGTTCATGCCGATACCGAGCTTTCCCGACGACCGCCATTAACGGACGATCTCATCTAAAGGGAGATCGCAGCCGCTATACCTTCGTATAGCGGCCTATACCACCGCAGCTTTGACGGCCGGCCGGGGCGGTGACAAAAGGACGGCGCTTTCGCCGTCGGCGATCGCTCAATCGCAAACAGAAACCGGATAGCCGCCCGAGCAGTCTGGCGGGCGCGGATTTGCCGCGTCCGGGCGGCCGTCCTTTGCTCGCCGAGGCCCGCCATGTTCCTTTCCAAAGATCGCTCCGGGCAAAGCGCCGTCGCGGCCCTTACCAGCACCCGCCTGTTGCCAAACGGCTATGACTTCGTGGCCTTTGCCCTGCTGATCGCCACGATTGCGCTGGTGCTGCGCGGCAGCGGGGACATGGGGGCTTCGCTCGACACGCTCGCGGGCGCCCCGGTCTCGCTCGACATCGGCAATCTGCCGGAATACGCGCTGCGCACGACGCTGCGCATGTTCGCGGCGATCATCGCCTCGCTCGTCTTCACCTTCATCGTCGCGACGCTGGCGGCCAAAAGCCGGCGCGCCGAGCTGGTGATCATCCCAGCGCTCGACATCCTGCAGTCGGTGCCGGTTCTGGGCTTCCTCACCTTCACCGTCACCTTCTTCATGGGGCTGTTTCCCGGCAGCCAACTCGGCGCCGAATTCGCTTCGATCTTCGCCATCTTCACCAGCCAAGCCTGGAACATGGCCTTTTCCTTCTACCAGTCGCTGCGCACTGTGCCGAACGACCTCGACGAGGTGAGCCGCGGCTACGGCCTTTCCGCCTGGCAGCGTTTCTGGCGGCTCGACGCGCCGTTCGCGGCGCCCGGCCTGATCTGGAACACTATGATGTCGATGTCGGGCGGCTGGTTCTTCGTCGTCGCTTCGGAGGCGATCACCGTCGGCAACACCACCGTGCAGTTGCCGGGCATCGGCTCCTATCTGGCCATGGCGATCGACCAGAAGAATTTTGTCGCGGTCGCCTGGGCGGTCGGGGCGATGGCGCTGCTGATCGTGCTCTACGACCAGCTTCTGTTCCGGCCGATCGTCGCCTGGGCGGAAAAGTTCCGCTTTGAGCAGACTGCCAGCCAGGACAAGCCGCGCTCCTGGGTCTACGACATCATGCTGCGCACCCGGCTGATGAAGCGGCTGACCGCGCCTTTTGGCTGGGTATGGGATCGGCTGATGCTCGTCCGTTTCGACGGCGGCAGCACGCAGGCGCTGTCGACCAGCGCCGGGCGCTCGAGCCGTATCGTCGACCGCCTCTGGCTCGTCGTGGTGCTGGCCGTGACGGCCTGGGGCGCCTGGACTGCCTTCGACTACATGCGCGAGACCCTGTCCTGGGCCGATGCGCGCGAGGCGTTCGGCGGTGGCCTGGTGACCCTGCTGCGCGTCGTCATCCTGATCGCGGTTGCCAGCGTCATCTGGGTGCCGATCGGCGTCTGGATCGGGCTTAGGCCGGCGGTCGCCGAACGCGTGCAACCGCTGGCGCAGTTCCTGGCAGCGTTTCCCGCGAATGTGCTGTTCCCGTTCGCCGTCGTCGCCATCGTCGCGACCGGGGCAAGCCCGAACATCTGGCTGTCGCCGCTGATGGTGCTGGGAACGCAGTGGTACATCCTGTTCAACGTGATTGCCGGTGCCTCGGCGTTTCCGACCGATCTCAAGGAGGCGGCCTCGGTCTACCAGATCCGCTCATGGACATGGTGGCGGCGCGTCATCCTGCCGGGGATTTTTCCTTACTACGTCACCGGAGCCATCACCGCCTCCGGCGGCTCGTGGAATGCCAGCATCGTCGCCGAGGTGGCGAGCTGGGGCAACACCAAGCTCGAGGCCTACGGGCTCGGCGCCTACATCGCCAAGGCGACCGATGCCGGGGATTTCCGGCGCGTCGTGCTCGGCATCGCCGTGATGTCGCTCTTCGTCACCCTCTTCAACCGCACCCTGTGGCGCCCGCTCTACATCTATGCCGAGCGCCGGCTGCGCCTCGATTGATCCTGGAGGATAAGACCATGGACACACTAGCCAACACTGGGCCGCTCGTCGCCGTCAAGGGCGTCACACAAAGCTACGACAAGGGCGCGTCCGGCCAATTGCTGGTGCTCGACAATGTCGACCTGACGCTGCGCCCCGCCGAGATTGTCGGCCTGCTCGGGCGTTCCGGATCGGGCAAGTCGACGCTTCTGAGGGTGATCGCCGGCCTGATCCGGCCGACCGGCGGTAGCGTCACGTTCCAGGGGCAGCCGGTCGCCGGTCCGTGCTCCGGGGTCGCGGTGGTTTTCCAGAGTTTTGCGCTGTTTCCCTGGTTGACGGTGCTGGAGAATGTCGAGCTGGGGTTGGAGGCGCAGGGCGTCCTGTCGGCCGAGCGCCGCAAACGGGCGCTGGCTGCGATCGACCTCATCGGTCTCGACGGCTACGAGAACGCTTATCCCAAGGAGCTGTCGGGCGGCATGCGCCAGCGCGTCGGCCTGGCGCGCGCACTCGTCGTCCATCCCAAGCTCCTGTTGATGGACGAGCCGTTCTCGGCGCTCGACGTCTTGACCGCCGAGACGCTGCGCACCGACCTGCTCGACCTCTGGTGCGAGGGGCGCATGCCGATCGAGGCGATCCTGATGGTGACGCACAACATCGAGGAGGCGGTGCTGATGTGCGACCGCATCCTGATCTTCGGTTCCAATCCCGGCCATGTCATCGGCGAGATCAGGGTCGAGCTGCCGCAGCCGCGCAACCGGCTCGATCCGGCCTTCCGGGCGCTGGTCGAGGACATCTATGCGCGCATGACGACCAAGACCGGCACCGTTGTGCCAGCCAAGGACGGGCTTTTCCCGGGAACCGGCATCGCCATGGTGCTGCCCAGGGTCTCGACCAACGAACTCGCCGGCCTGATCGAGACAGTCGCGGCCAAGCCTTATGAAGGCAAAGCGGATCTGCCGCCGCTCGCCGCCAACCTCAGGCTCGACATCGACGACCTGTTCCCCGTCGCCGAAACGCTGCAGCTGCTGCGCTTCGCCGAACTGGAGGGCGGCGACCTGCGCCTCACCGCGGCCGGCAAGCGCTTTGCCGAGAGCGAGGTCGACGAGCGCAAGCGGCTGTTCGCGCAACAACTGGCGACCTATGTGCCTCTTGCAGCGCATATCCGCCGCATCCTAGACGAACGGCCGAGCCACAAGGCGCCGGCCCGGCGCTTTCGCGACGAGCTCGAGGACTACATGTCAGAGGACTACGCAGCGAGCACCGTCAGGGCGATCACCAGCCTCGCGCGCTACGCCGAATACTTCGCCTATGACGATGAGGCGGATCTGTTCACGCTCGAAAATCCGAGCTGAGCAAGCCGCTATCCTTTTGCGTCCTTCGCGCTTGTATAAGAGGACGAGCGAGGGCGGAGGACGATTTGATGAAGCTGGGTGCCGCAGGCCGCATCGAAAAGCCCCTGCTATGGCTGGTGATCACCGCGCTTTCGGCAGCGATATTCGTTGCCGACACCGTCACCGATCTCGAAATCGCCTTCGCGGTCCTTTACGTGGCGGTCGTCCTGATCTCGGTGCGAACGGCCCGCCCCGGCGCGGTGATGCTGGTCGGCGCGGTCTGCGCTGTCCTGACCGTCGTCAGCTACCTGCTCACCCGTTTCGGCGATCCCGAATCCGGGCTCGCCAATTGCGGCTTGAGCTTGTTGGCGATCGGCGCCACGACCTATATGGCGCTCAGGATCGAAGCCGCCAACATCGCCGCCCGGCAGGCGCAGGCCGAGCTTGCCCACATGTCGCGCGTGATGCTGGTGGGGGAACTCGGCACATCGATCGCCCATGAGGTGAGCCAGCCGCTGGCCGCCATCGCCGCGAACGGCAGCGCCGCCATTCGCTGGCTCGGCGCTTCGCCGCCCAATGACGGCGAAGCCCGCCTGGCGCTCGAGCGGATCGTCGAAGCAGCCGGCCGCGCCGGCGACGTCGTCGGCCGCGTTCGTAACCTGGCGGCGCGCACGCCCTCCTCGCAAGGACCGGTCGACATGGCCGAACTTGTGCAGGAGACGCTGGCGCTGGCGCAGGGCGAGATACGCAGCAGCCAGATCGCGCTGCGCACCGAATTGGCGGACGACGTGCCGATGGTTGCGGGCGACCGCGTGCAGCTGCAGCAGGTCATCCTCAATCTGGTGGTCAATGCCATCGACGCCATCAAGGCCGGCCGCGCCGACGAGCGCGATCTTCTGGTCAGCCTCTCCACCGATGGCGAGAAGATCACGCTCAGCGTGCGCGACAGCGGCGTCGGGTTGGCTCCGGGTTCGTCCGACAAGGTCTTCGATGCGTTCTACTCGACCAAGCCCGGCGGCATGGGCGTCGGGCTTGCGATCAGCCGCTCGATCGTCGAGGCTCATGGCGGCGCCGTCTACGCGGCGCCCAATTATCCCAACGGCGCCGTGTTCGGCTTCACGCTGCCGATCCGCGAAGCGAAGGACTGAAATCGTGCAGGAGCCGGAGGCGACGATCTATGTGGTCGATGACGACCCGCTGGTTCGCGACGGCTTGGACAGCCTGCTGCGTTCGGTCGGCTATGAGGTCCGCGCCTTCGCTTCCGTCGACGCGTTCGCGCGGCACACACGCCCGCAGGCGCCATCGTGTCTGGTGCTCGACGTGCGCATGCCAGGCCCGAGCGGGCTGGATTTCCAGGCGCGGCTGACCGCCGCCGGCGATACCATTCCGATCATCTTCCTGACCGGCCACGGCGATGTGCCGATGTCGGTGCGCGCCATGAAGGTCGGCGCCGTGGAGTTCCTCCTGAAACCTTTCCGCGAGCAGGACCTGCTGGACGCGGTCGCGGCCGGCCTGGCGAGGGACCGGGCGGCGCGGGCCGACGCGGCTTTCGGGGCAGGGCTTCAGGAACGCTTCGCCACGCTCAGCCAGCGCGAGCGCGACGTGATGGCGCTGGTCGTCACCGGCCTGCTCAACAAGCAGGTCGCGGCGGAACTCGGCGTCAGCGAAATCACCGTCAAGGTCAACCGCGCGCAGGCCATGCGCAAGATGAAGGCCGCAACGCTGCCCGATCTCATCCGGATGGCCGACCGGCTTGGCCTTGCCGCCAATCGATAGAGCGCTTCACCGTTTCAGAGAAACGCTGAATCGCTCTATCCTTTTGTTCTTACGCAATTCCGGACGGAAAACCGCCCACACACTTTTCCTGGAATTGCTTTTGCTCAAAGGCTGACGATCAGCTTTTCCAGCAGTTTCGCCAGTATCTCCCGCTCGGCTTCCGTCAGGCCGGCAAGGATTTCGTGCTCGTTGGCGACGTGGGCGGCAAGCGCGGTGTCGACTAGGGCAAGGCCCTTGGCGGTGAGCTGGACGACGACGCCGCGCCGGTCGCTGGGATGCGGCGCGCGCTGGATCAGTCCGGCCTTCTCCAGCCGGTCGAGCCGGGCGGTCATGGCGCCGGAGGTGACCATCGTCGCCTCGTAAAGCTCGGTCGGCATTAGCGCATAGGGCGCGCCGGAACGGCGCAATGTCGCCAGTACGTCGAACTCGCCGGCCTGCAGTCCGAAGCGGGCGAAGACCGGCGCCAGCCGATCGCGCGCGATCAGCGTCGAGACCTCGTTCAGGCGCCCGATGACCCCCATGGGCGACACGTCGAGATCGGGCCGTTCCCGGCGCCACTGTTCGATGGCTTTTGCCGCGCGATCCATATGTCTCACCAAAAAGTATCTTGATACTAAGAATCTTTGTGATATGTTACCTTAGAATAGAGCGGCAGCCAAGGCCGGCCGCGGAGGATCGAGCGGATGAAGTTTCTCTGGGATTCGGCGATCGGCCTTCTGGTCGTGACCGGCGGCCTGCTCGGCATGACACTGCCTTTCGGCAAGCTGGCGACCGCCGCCGGCGTGCCGGCCATGGTCTGGGCCTTCGTCATCTCGCTCGGGGCAGGCGGCGTGCTGCTCCTGGTTATCCTGCTGCGCGGCGAACGCATCCGGCTGACGTGGCACAAGCTGCGCTATTTCTTCGTCACCGCGGCGATCTCCTATGCGATCCCCAATCTGCTGATGTTTTCGGCGATCCCGCATCTCGGCGCCGGCTATACCGGCATCATGTTCACGCTCTCGCCGGTGGTGACGTTGGTGTTCTCGATCCTGCTCGGGGTCAGGCGGCCCAACCTGCTCGGCGTCGTCGGCATTGCCGTTGGCTTCGTGGGCGCCGTGATGGTTGCCCTCACACGCGGCGAGGCTGGCCAGCCGGCCGATTATTTCTGGGTGGCGATAGGGCTGCTCATTCCGGTCAGCCTGGCCGCCGGCAACATCTACCGCACCGTAGACTGGCCGGAAGGCACCGGGCCGATCGAGCTTGCCGTCGGCAGCCATCTGGCCTCGGCCACGCTGCTCCTTATCGGCATCGCGACGCTTCTGGGCAAATCCGCCTTCGCCCCGCTGGCCGGCGTGCCGCTGGTGGTCGTCGGCCAGGTGGCCTCGGCCTCGGCGATGTTTGCCTTCTTCTTCCGTCTGCAGGCTGTCGGCGGGCCGGTCTATCTCAGCCAGATCGGCTACGTGGCGGCGGCCGTCGGGCTGTTCGCCGGCACGCTCTTCCTCGGCGAGCATTATCAGTTGCTGACCTGGGCAGGCGCCGTGATCATCACCGCCGGCGTGTTCATCACCACCAAGGCGCAGAGCCAGGCCAGCGTGCAGGGCCAAGTCCAGACCGCGCAGGCGTCCCGGGGTTAGTCGTCCTTGTCGCCGGGCTCCGGCCGCGGGTGGCGGCGGCGATGCGTGGCGGCGGCGCGCGCCGCCTGTTCGTAAATGCCGGTCATCAGTTCCAGCGTCCGCGCGACATCCTCGAGCTTGTCGGCCATTTCGGGAATGCGCTTCACCGCCTCGATGAGCAGCACCGAGCGGATGTCGGCATAGCGCTCCGTCACCCGGTGGCCGAGCGGCGTCACCTCATAGGTGACGCCGGCCCGACCGCTGCCGGTGCGCGTGATCAGCCCGCCCTTCAACAGCTTGCGCAGGCTGTACTGGATGTTGGGGATGTCGTCGCGATTGGTCATCTGCGCGAGATCGCGCACGCTCTTCGGCCGGTCGTTCATCCGTAAGATGTGTAGCAGCGCGTTCTCCGGGCCGCTGGCGGCGAATTCGATCACCGTGGCCAGGCACTCGGCCTGCCAATGGCCGAACGCCTCGTAAGAACGCATCAGCGCGTATTCGACCTCGGTGACGTCGATTTCCAGCGGCGTGCGCGCCAGATGCCAGCCGCGATCCAGCAACTTGTCCTGCGTTTCCAAAGATTTGCGCCGTTCGTTCATCCACCTGTCCCTCACGCCAAGCATGCGCTGATCGAGGCGATTGCGTCCACATGAATTTATGATAGACTTTCTATCATAAATTATAACGAAAAACAGAGGAGAACATCGTCATGGGCATGCTCGACAAGTCCGCGCATGGAACGCAGCCTTTCTTTCTCGGCACCTTCGCGTCCAACTGTTCCGGCGGCATGACCGTCACCAAGCTTGCCGAACGCTGGGACAATTCCTGGGACAACAATCTCAGGCTCGCCCGCCTGTTGGACGAAGCCGGCATCGACTTCATGCTGCCGATCGCGCGCTGGATCGGTTATGGCGGGGAGACCAATTTCCACGGCAACGTGCTGGAAACCATCACCTGGGCTGCAGGACTTTTGGCGCTGACGCGCAACATCACGGTCTTTGCCACCACGCATACGGCGGCGAACCATCCGGTGGTCGTGGCCAAGCAACTGGCGACCATCGACCAGATCAGCCGCGGCCGCATCGGCCTGAACATCGTCGCTGGCTGGAACAAGCCGGAATATGAGGCGCTCGGGCTGACACTACCCGACGACCACACCACCCGCTACGGTTACGCGCAGGAATGGTTCGATATCGTGCGCGCCTTGTGGAGCGGCAAGGAAGCCTTCGACTGGGACGGAAGCTGGTTCAAGCTCAAGAATGTGCTTGGCGATCCGCGGCCGTCCTCGCCGCTGCCGATCCTCAACGCGGCCGGCTCGGAGGAAGGGCGTAAATTCGCCGTCCGCAACGCCGATTTCCTGTTCACGCCGGCCATCGACCTCGCGCGCTCGAAAGACGAGATCGCGGCGCTGAAGGCGCAGGCGAAAGCCGCGGACAGGGATGTCGACGTGCTGACCTTCGCGCATGTCGTCTGCCGGCCGACCGAAAAGGAAGCGAAGGACTATCTCGAACATTTCGGCCGCGCCAACGCCGATTGGGCGGCGGTCGACAATCTGGTGCGGCTGCAGTTCGCGCATGCCCAGTCCTTCCCGCACGATCTTCTCGCGATGATCCGCGACCGCATGGCGGAAGGCCATGGCGGCTTCCCGCTGACCGGCACGCCCGAGCGAGTGGCCGACGGGATCACTGCCTTGCATGAGGCCGGCTTCCGCGGTTCGACCTTGTCCTTCGTCGATTATGTCGAGGAATTTCCGTATTTCCGGGACACCGTCCTGCCTATCCTCGAACAGCGGGGCATCCGCATCGCGCCGGCCGCGATGCAGTCTGCGGCGTAGAAAAGAGGAAAGAGCCATGTCCACGCCAGAAGGTCCGGTCAGCGTTGCAGACTTCCGCGCCGCCATGCGGCTCATCGTCGGCAATGTCAGCGTGATTACCGCCGGCGTCGGCGATGATCGCTCCGGCCTGGTCGTCATTTCTGTCGTCTCGCTGTCGGCTGAGCCGCCGAAGGTCATCGCCTGCGTCAATCGCTCGTCCTCGACCTGGCCGGTCATCGAGCGCTACCGGCATTTCGGCGTGAATTCGCTGGGACCCCAGCACCAGGGCGTGGCCGAGCGGTTTTCGGGCTTTGGCGGCATAAAGGGCAAGGAGCGCTACGAGGGCGCCGAATGGACGACCTTGAAGACCGGCGCGGCGCTGCTGACCGATGCGGTGGCAGCCTTCGATTGCAGCCTGGACGAGATGATCGACCGCGGCACGCATTCGATCGTCATCGGCTCGGTCGAAGCGGTCAGGACCCAGGATTCCGCCCAGGCGCTGATCTACTGGCGGGGCGGTTACCGGCCGCTCGATGCCTGAGAAGGCGGTCTCGCCGCGACGACTCAGACCGATCCTTTTTCGGCCAGCACCATGTAGTTGACGTCCATATCCTTCGACCGCTGCCAGCGGTCGGCCAGCGGATGATAGACGACGCCGGTGCGGTCGATGACGGTGAGCCCGGCGGCGCCAAGCGCCTTTGCCAGCTCTTCCGGGCGCACCAGCTTGCCAAACTGATGCGTGCCGCGCGGCAGCCAGCGCAGCACATATTCGGCGCCGATGATGGCAAGGCCGAGCGCCTTCAGCGTGCGGTTGATGGTGGCGACGAACATGATGCCGCCGGGACGCACCATCTGGCCGCATTTGGCGACGAACAGGTCGACATCGGCGACATGCTCGACCACTTCCATGTTGAGGATGACGTCGAAGGTCTCGCCGGCCTCGGCCAGCGCCTCGGCGGTGGTGGCGCGATAATCGATGCTGACGCCGGCTTCCGCCGCATGCAGCTTGGCCACTTCGATGTTGGTGGCGGAAGCGTCGGCGCCGACCACTTCGGCGCCGAGCCGCGCCATCGGCTCGCACAAAAGCCCGCCGCCGCAGCCGATGTCGAGGAAGCGCAAGCCTTCGAAAGGCCGGGCCGCGCGCGGATCACGGCCGAAGCGCGCCGCCACCTGGTCGCGGATATAGGCAAGCCGCACCGGATTGAATTTGTGCAGCGGCCGGAACTTGCCGTTCGGGTTCCACCACTCGGCGGCAAGGGCGGAAAAGCGCTCGACTTCTCCGGCATCGATGGTCGATCGGCGGGGCTCTGGCATTGGGCGGGTCTCCCAGCGCATGACCCCGAAAATCGTTTCGATTTTCGGAAAGGATCATGCGCAACTCAAAAATGCCACAGCGTCCTTTGCGCGCCCGAAAGGACGCGCGGCGCTGTAGGACGTTAGGAAGTCGGGCGCGAGGAGAGGAATGTCAAGGCAGGTTTTTCGGCTGCTGCCAAACCGCCGGTGCCTGCCAAGCGCGTTTCCGGCACGCGTCGTGCGATGGCCTAACGTGACAGCGCGACCGCTGCGTGCCTTATGTCGACACTGGCCGGCTCGATCGCCTGCATCGCCTCACTGTCGCCGATCTCGGCCATGATGCGGTCCGCTGCGTCCTTGGCCTGCTCCGTGTTTTGCCAGCGCACGATTTCGACCCACACGCCATCCTCGCGCTTGCCGAGATGGCGGCCAAGAAAGCCAGGCTGCCGGGCAAGCCAATCGCTCATGACCCCGTTATTGGCGATGAAGCCGGCCTCCGTACCCGGCTTGAGGCAGAAAGTGACGATCTCCAGGGTCTCGGTCATGCAAATCTCCAGGCGCTGTTCGAATCGCCTTATCGCATGATCGGAGATAGGAATCTGTCAGGATTGCCGTTGTCCAGCCGATCCCGGCTAGGCTCGCTTGCGAAGCTTTGCTGTTTTGGCTAAGGAGGCCGCGCATTTCCGCGGCTCGGCTCTCACCGGGCGCTTCCTTCCGTTCCGGCCTTGAGCCGGCTTCAGTCAAAGGCATTTCGCTTCCATGGCGCGCATCGTGATGAAATTCGGCGGAACCTCGGTCGCCGACATCGCCCGCATCCGCAATGTGGCGCGCCATGTCAAACGCGAGGTCGATGCCGGTCACGACGTCGCCGTTGTGGTGTCGGCGATGGCCGGCAAGACCAACGAACTGGTCGGCTGGACGCGCGAGGCCTCGCCCATGCACGATGCGCGCGAATATGACGCCGTCGTCGCTTCGGGTGAGCAGGTCACCGCCGGGCTTCTGGCGATCACCCTGCAGAATATGGGGATCCATGCACGGTCCTGGCAGGGCTGGCAGATCCCGATCAAGACGGACAACGCGCATGGCGCGGCGCGCATCCTCGACATCGACGGCGCCTTCCTGATCAAGCGCTTCGGCGAAGGACAGGTGGCGGTCATCGCCGGCTTCCAGGGCATCGGCCCGGACAACCGCATCGCCACGCTCGGCCGCGGCGGCTCCGACACCAGTGCTGTTGCCATCGCCGCGGCGGTCAAGGCCGACCGCTGCGACATCTATACGGACGTCGACGGCGTCTACACCACCGACCCGCGCATCGAGCCGAAAGCGCGCCGGCTGGCCAAGATTTCCTTCGAGGAAATGCTGGAAATGGCCTCACTCGGCGCCAAGGTGCTGCAGGTGCGGTCGGTCGAGCTTGCCATGGTACATAGGGTGCGTACCTTCGTGCGGTCGTCCTTCGACGATCCCGATGCGCCCGGAATGGGGGATTTGCTCAATCCGCCCGGAACGCTCATTTGCGACGAGGAAGAGATCGTGGAACAGCAGGTCGTCACCGGAATTGCCTACGCCAAGGACGAAGCGCAGATTTCGCTGCGCCGCGTCGGCGACCGCCCAGGCGTCGCCGCCGGCATCTTCGGCCCGCTGGCCGAGGCCAACATCAATGTCGACATGATCGTCCAGAACATCTCCGAGGACGGCAAGTTCACCGACATGACCTTCACCGTGCCGTCCGGCGACGTCGACAAGGCGCTTGCCGTGCTGGAACGTCTGAAACCCGACGTCGGCTATGACGTGGTGCAGTCGGAAGCCGGCATGTCGAAGGTTTCGGTCATCGGTATCGGCATGCGCAGCCACGCCGGCGTCGCCGCCACCGCCTTCAAGGCGCTGGCCGACAAGGCGATCAACATCCGGGCGATCACCACCTCCGAGATCAAAATTTCGATACTGATCGACGGTCCCTATACCGAACTGGCGGTTCGCACTTTGCATTCCGTCTACGGTCTGGATAAGCAATAGCAAGAACTGAGTCAGTTGTTGCGTGAGCGCCGGCCGCAGGTGAAACTGCGGCTGGCGGAATGCCCATTGGAGAAGAAGCCGCGATGCGTGATACGGCCAGTGGCCCGCGCGTTCTGCTCAAACGGCTCCGCGAGCTCATGCAGGAGCCGCTGGAACCGCAGGAGCGGCTCGACCGCATCGTGCGCGACATCGCCTCGAACATGGTCGCCGAAGTCTGCTCGCTCTATGTGTTGCGCGCCGATTCGGTGCTCGAACTCTACGCCACCGAAGGTCTGAACCCGAACGCCGTCCATTTGGCGCAGTTGCGGCTGGGCCAAGGCCTTGTCGGCACGATCGCCGCCAGCGCGCGGCCGCTCAACCTTTCCAACGCCCAGGAACATCCGGCCTTCGCCTACCTGCCGGAGACCGGCGAAGAGATCTACAATTCCTTCCTCGGCGTGCCGGTGCTCCGAGCCGGTCGCACGCTCGGCGTCCTGGTCGTGCAGAACAAGACCATGCGCCACTATCGCGACGACGAGGTCGAAGCGCTGGAAACGACGGCGATGGTGATCGCCGAGATGATCGCCACCGGCGATCTGGCGCGCCTGACCCGTCCGGGGCTGGAGCTCGACCTGCGCCGCCCCGTAAGCTTCACGGGTCTTTCCTTCAACGACGGCGTCGGGCTCGGCCATGTCGTGCTGCATGAGCCGCGCATCGTCGTCACCAATCTGTTCAACGAGGATAGCGAGGAGGAGGTGCGCCGCCTCGACCGCTCGCTCGGCTCGCTCAGACTCTCGATCGACGACATGCTGGAGCGTCGTGACGTCGCCTTCGAGGGCGAGCACCGCGAGGTGCTGGAAGCCTATCGCATGTTCGCCAATGACCGCGGCTGGGTGCGTCGGCTGGAAGAGGCGATCCGCAACGGCCTGACTGCGGAAGCGGCCGTCGAGAAGGTGCAGAGCGACATGCGCGCGCGCATGCTGCACATGACCGACCCCTATCTGCGCGAGCGGATGAGCGATTTCGACGACCTCGCCAACCGGCTGTTGCGCCAGCTGATGGGGCGCGGGCCGGAGGATGTCGCCGCCTCGCTGCCCAAGGATGCCATCATCGTCGCGCGTTCGATGGGGGCGGCGGAGTTGCTCGACTATCCGCGCGACAAGCTGCGCGGCCTGGTGCTGGAGGACGGCGCCGCCACCAGCCACGTCGTCATCGTCGCGCGCGCCATGGGCATTCCCGTTGCCGGCCAGATGAAGGGCGCCGTCTCGATGGCGGAAAACGGCGACGCGATCATCGTCGACGGCGAGGAAGGCGCGATCCATCTCAGGCCGCAATCCGATCTCGAAGCAGCCTATGCCGAAAAGGTCCGCTTCCGGGCGCGGCGGCAGGAGGTCTACCGGGAACTGCGCAAGAAGCCATCGCTGACCAAGGACGGCGTGCCGGTCGATCTTTTGATGAATGCGGGTCTCGCCGTCGACCTGCCGCAGCTCGTCGAGTCGGGCGCTGCCGGCATCGGCCTGTTCCGTACCGAATTGCAGTTCATGGTCGCTTCGACCTTCCCGCGCGCCGAAGCGCAGGAGCGGCTTTACCGCGACGTGCTCGACGCCGCGCACGGCAAGCCGGTCACCTTCCGCACCATCGACATCGGCGGCGACAAGGTGCTGCCCTACTTCAAGGGCGCGATCCAGGAAGAGAACCCGGCTCTGGGCTGGCGTGCGATCCGCCTGACGCTCGACCGTCCTGGCCTGCTGAGGACGCAGATCCGGGCGCTGCTCAAGGCCTGCGGTGGGCGCGAGCTCAAGCTGATGCTGCCGATGGTGACCGAGCTTGGCGAGATCGCGCAGGCGCGCGAGATCATAGACCGCGAGGTCCGGCATCTGTCGCGCTTCGCCCACCATCTGCCGACCAGCCTCAAGCTCGGCGCGATGCTGGAAGTGCCGTCGCTCTTGTTCCAGCTCGACGAGCTGATGAAGGCGGTTGATTTCGTTTCGGTCGGCTCCAACGATTTGTTTCAGTTCGTCATGGCGGTCGACCGCGGCAACACGCAGCTTGCCGACCGCTTCGACAATCTGTCGACACCGTTCCTGCGCGTCTTGAAGATGATCGCCGATGCCGGTGATCGCAACCACACGCCGGTGACTTTGTGCGGCGAGCTTGCCGGAAAGCCGATATCGGCCATGGCGCTGATCGGCTTGGGCTTCCGCTCGATCTCGATGTCGCCGGCTTCCATCGGCCCGGTCAAGGCGATGCTCACCGAACTGCCGCTGCAGGAGCTGGAAACGTTCTTCGAAGAAAACCTGATGGCGCCTGCCCAGAACGTGCCGATGCGCGCGCTGCTCCAGGCGTTTGCCGACGATCGTTCGATTCCGCTCTAGATTCAGGTGAGGGCGGTCTGCAAATGGCGATTTTCTGCGCTTCCGGGGCTCATGTACCTAAATGTACATTCCGCTCCGGTTCTCGAAACTCGCCATTTTCGACTCGCCCTGACGTGAATTCCATTTAAGTTTCAGGATCATGATCAACCTGCCCCGCGACCGCATGGATCAAGTCGTCAAGCGTTTCGACATGCTCGAAGCGCAGATGTCGGCCGGGCCGTCCGCCGACCAGTATGTCAAAATGGCCTCGGAATATGCCGACATCCAGGAGATGGTGGGTAAGATCCGAACGCTGCGCGCCGCCGAGCAGGAGCAGGCCGATCTCGAAGCGATGCTCGCCGACAAGGGTACCGACGCCGAGATGCGGGCATTGGCCGAGGCGGATCTGCCAGGCGTCGAGGAACGCATAGAGGCGCTGCAGAAGGACATCCAGATCCTGCTCCTGCCCAAGGACGCGGCGGATGAGAGGAACGCCATCCTCGAAATCCGCGCCGGCACCGGCGGTGACGAGGCTGCGCTGTTCGCCGGCGATCTGTTTCGCATGTATGAGCGCTACGCGGCCGAACGCGGCTGGCGCTTCGAGACGGTCTCGGCGAGCGACGGCGATGCCGGCGGCTTCAAGGAAATCATCGCCACGGTGTCGGGCAGGGGCGTTTTCGCGCATCTGAAATTCGAATCCGGCGTGCATCGCGTGCAACGCGTGCCGGCGACCGAGGCCAGCGGCCGTATCCACACCTCGGCGGCCACGGTTGCCGTGTTGCCCGAGGCTGAAGAGGTCGATATCGAGATCCGGGCCGAAGACATCCGCATCGACACGATGCGCGCCTCGGGTTCCGGCGGCCAGCACGTCAACACCACCGATTCGGCGGTGCGCATCACCCATTTGCCGACCGGCATCATGGTGGTGCAGGCCGAGAAGTCGCAGCACCAGAACCGGGCCAAGGCCATGCAGATCCTGCGGGCGCGGCTTTACGACATGGAGCGCAGCCGTGCGGATGAGGAACGCTCGGAATCGCGAAAGTCGCAGGTCGGCTCGGGCGACCGCTCGGAGCGCATCCGCACCTATAATTTCCCGCAGGGGCGTGTCACCGATCACCGCATCAACCTCACCCTCTACAAGCTCGACCGGGTGATGATGGGCGAGCTCGACGAGGTGGTTGATGCGCTGATCGCCGATCACCAGTCCAAGCTGCTCGCCGATATGAGCCTTGATGGCTGAGGCGCTGCCCGCCGCGCTTGGGTCTCTGCTGAGGGCGGCACGGGAACGCCTCGCCGATGCCGCCATTGCCGATCCGGCACTCGATTCCCGGCTGCTCGTCGAACATTTTTCCGGCACGACCCGCACCCAGGCGATCGCCGATCCTGGTCAAACAGTGGATTTGGCTGCGCTTTCAGCCATCGAATCGGCCCTGAGACGTCGCGTCGCAGGCGAGCCCGTGCACCGTATTCTCGGCTACCGCGAATTCTATGGCCTGCGCCTGTCGCTGTCGCCCGACACGCTGGAGCCGCGGCCTGATACCGAGACGCTGATCGACGCGATCCTGCCCTTCGTCAAGGCGACGGCGGAAAAGCTCGGCGACTGCCGCATCCTCGATCTTGGCACCGGTACCGGCGCCATCGCGCTGGCGCTGCTCAGCGCCGTTCCCAGAGCCACCGCCACAGGCGTCGATATTTCATCGGATGCGCTGGCGACCGCTGCCCGCAACGCCGTGGATCTTGCGCTTGGCGGGCGCTTCAAAGCCTTGCAATCCAACTGGTTCGAGAAAGTTTCGGGCCGGTACCATGTAATTGCCTCGAACCCTCCCTATATACCTTGCCAGGAGATTGGAAATCTGCAGGACGAGGTCCGCGATTTCGACCCGCACCAAGCCCTAGATGGCGGTGTGGATGGTTTGGACCCTTACAGGGTCATTGCCGCCGAGGCGGAAAAGTTCCTGGAAATACAAGGCAAGGTAGCGGTCGAGATCGGCCACACGCAGAAAAACCAGGTCAGCGAAATATTCGCGGCGGCGGGATATATGTTAGCCGGGTCACATCGAGACCTCGGCGGAAATGACAGGGTTCTGGTGTTCGAGCGTGGAAAGCCCTGATGCGGTGCGAAAAAAGCGCTTGGCAATATAAGGGAATGCAGTTAGGTTCCGGCTCAACCGGATGAGACGAAGCAGGCAGTGCTCCCAGCGATTCGGTTTTCCTTGGAAATAGCTGCCTCCTTGCGCATACGACGCCCAAGCTTCGTGCGGGAATCGTCCGGCAAGTGATGTAACCGGAACAGGATGGCACGTGGCGCCAACGCAATCGATGCGGGCGAACGCCGGTGAAAAAGCGAAGCGGCTGGCTGCATGAGCGCCTCCGTTCGTGAAGAGTTTTTCGAAAATTTCAATATGAAGAGAGCAGAATGAGGCCACAACAGCAGAACAGGCGCATGCGCGGTCGCAATAATAATGGC
This sequence comes from Mesorhizobium sp. CU3, assembly GCF_006442965.1. Classification (GTDB taxonomy): domain Bacteria; phylum Pseudomonadota; class Alphaproteobacteria; order Rhizobiales; family Rhizobiaceae; genus Mesorhizobium. Next base: position 35,191 of record NZ_VFWX01000028.1, read on the forward strand.
GGCGGCGGTGGCAACAATAACAACCGCAAGGGGCCGAACCCCCTGACGCGCACCTACGAGAGCAACGGCCCGGATGTGAAGATCCGCGGATCGGCTCAGCAGATCGCCGAAAAGTACGCCACACTCGCCCGTGACGCGCAGAGCTCCGGCGACAGGGTGATGGCGGAGAACTACCTCCAGCACGCCGAACACTACAATCGCATCATTGCCGCCGCCCAGGCGCAGATGCCGATCCAGAACACCCAGCAGAATCGCGACGATTTCGACGACGACCTCGATGAGGATCGCGACGATTTCGACAATGCCGGCAACAACAGCGCCGAGGCTCCGGCCGCGAACGGTTCCGGGCCGCAGCCGGTGATCGAAGGCACGCCTGCCGAACTCGCCTACGGCCAGGAAAACGGCCGCGACAACAACCGCCGCGACAACAATGGCGGCCAACGCGACAACAATGGCCGTGACCGGCACCGCGACCGCCGCAATGGCAATTATGGCCAATACGGCCAGAACGGCCAACGTGACGGCGGACAGCGCGGTGAGGGCCAGCGCGGCGAGCAGGGCGGCCAGCAGTTCGAACAGAACCGCCGCGGCGAGACGCAGGCGCAGCCTGAAGGCTCCGCCGAGGCCGTTGCCGCGCCGGAACAGGCGCCGATGTTCGACAGTTTCTCGCCGGCGGCGCTCGCCGCTCAGGCCGAGCTCAACGAAGCCGCCATGGACAATGGCGGCGGTCGCCGCCCGCGCCGCCCGCGCCGCCCGCGCGGCTATGCCGATCAGGCCAACAATGGCGCGCAGGGCGACCAGGCGGAGAATTCGGCGGCGGATAGCTCCGCCCCGGTCGAAACGCGCACCGGCAATGGCGAGGATGCCAGGCCTGTTGAAGCTGCGCCCGTCGAGGCGTCTGTCCGCGCCAGCGAGACGCTCGCCAGCGAGCCGACGCCGGTTGCCAGCGAACCGGTAGCGCCCGTCGAGCCGGTGAACGCCGACGCGAACAACTGATCCAGACGTCATTTCGAGCATTGCAAACGGCGGAGATCCTTCTCCGCCGTTTTTGTTTTGGCGGCAGTGGAATAATATGCCGAGCCGATCGAAAGACGTCTTGAGAGCCTGCCGCCCGCGCACCATATCTCGCCAGGAAACAGGGCTCGGCTCTTATGGGCGGGTCCGTCACCGTAATCTGATCCGGTGCCGCAAAGTGGGCCGGTGATGGAAGGAGACAAAGAATGAATCTTGAAAAGTATTCGGAGCGCGTGCGCGGCTTCATCCAGTCCGCGCAGACCATGGCGCTCTCACGCAACCACCAGCAATTCACGCCCGAACATATGCTGAAGGTGCTCGTCGATGACGACGAGGGTCTCGCCGCATCTCTGATCGAGCGCGCCGGCGGGCGTGCCCGCGACGTCAAGCTCGGCGTCGAGGCGGCGCTCGAAGCCATGCCCAAGGTCGAGGGCGGCAACGGCCAGCTCTACCTCGCCCAGCCGCTGGCCAAAGTGTTCTCGACCGCCGAGGAGTTGGCCAAGAAGGCCGGCGACAGCTTCGTCACCGTCGAGCGGCTGTTGCAGGCGCTTGCCATGGAGAAGTCGGCCAAGACCGCCGACATCCTCGCCAAGGCCGGCGTTACCGCGCAGGCGTTGAACCAGGTCATCAACGACGTTCGCAAGGGCCGCACCGCCGATTCGGCCAATGCCGAGCAGGGCTACGACGCGCTGAAGAAGTATGCGCGCGACCTCACAGCCGACGCCCGCTCCGGCAAGCTCGACCCCGTGATCGGCCGTGACGACGAGATCCGCCGCACCATCCAGGTGCTGTCGCGGCGCACCAAGAACAATCCGGTGCTGATCGGCGAGCCGGGCGTCGGCAAGACGGCGATCGCCGAGGGCCTGGCGCTGCGCATCGTCAATGGCGACGTGCCGGAATCGCTGAAGGACAAGCAACTGATGGCGCTCGACATGGGCGCGCTGATTGCCGGCGCCAAATATCGCGGCGAGTTCGAGGAACGGCTCAAGGCCGTGCTCAACGAAGTCACGTCGGCCGCCGGCGGCATCATCCTGTTCATCGACGAGATGCACACGCTGGTCGGCGCCGGCAAGGCGGACGGCGCGATGGACGCGTCTAACCTGTTGAAGCCGGCTCTGGCGCGTGGTGAGCTGCACTGCGTCGGCGCGACCACGCTCGATGAATACCGCAAGCATGTCGAGAAGGATCCGGCCCTTGCCCGCCGCTTCCAGCCCGTCTTCATCGACGAGCCGACGGTGGAAGACACCGTCTCGATCCTGCGCGGCCTGAAGGAGAAGTACGAGCAGCACCACAAGGTGCGGATCTCGGATTCGGCGCTGGTGGCGGCGGCGACGCTGTCCAACCGCTACATCGCCGACCGCTTCCTGCCGGACAAGGCGATCGACCTGGTCGACGAGGCCGCTTCGAGGTTGAGGATGCAGGTGGATTCCAAGCCCGAGGCGCTGGACGAGATCGACCGCCGTATCATGCAGCTCAAGATCGAGCGCGAGGCGCTCAAGGTCGAGAAGGACGAGGCCTCGAAGGACCGGCTCGCCCGGCTGGAGAAGGAACTCGCCGGCCTCGAGGAGGAATCGACCGAAATCACCGCCAAGTGGCAGGCCGAGAAGCAGAAGCTCGGTCTGGCGGCCGACCTCAAGAAGCAGCTCGACGAAGCCCGCAACGAGCTCGCCATCGCCCAGCGCAAGGGTGAGTTCCAGCGCGCCGGCGAGCTTGCCTATGGCAAGATCCCGGAGCTGGAGAAGAAGCTGAAGGAAGCGGAAGCGCAGGACGGCAAGGCCGGCATGGTGGAAGAGGTGGTCACGCCCGACCATGTCGCCCATATCGTGTCGCGCTGGACCGGCATCCCCGTCGACAAGATGCTCGAAGGCGAGCGCGAGAAGCTGTTGCGCATGGAAGACGAGATCGGCAAGCGCGTCGTCGGCCAGGGCGAAGCCGTGCAGGCGGTGTCCAAGGCGGTGCGCCGCGCCCGGGCCGGCCTGCAGGATCCGAACCGGCCGATCGGCTCGTTCATGTTCCTGGGTCCGACCGGCGTCGGCAAGACCGAGCTCACCAAGGCGCTGGCGAACTTCCTGTTCGACGACGAGAATGCGCTGGTGCGCATCGATATGTCGGAGTTCATGGAGAAGCACTCGGTCGCCCGGCTGATCGGCGCGCCTCCCGGTTATGTCGGCTATGAGGAAGGCGGCGCGCTGACCGAAGCGGTGCGGCGCCGGCCCTATCAGGTCGTGCTGTTCGACGAGATCGAGAAGGCGCATCCGGACGTGTTCAACGTGCTGTTGCAGGTGCTCGACGACGGCCGCCTGACCGACGGCCAGGGCCGGACGGTCGATTTCCGCAACACGCTGATCATCATGACGTCGAACCTCGGCGCCGAATATCTGGTCAACCTCAGCGACGACCAGGATGTCGATGCCGTACGCGACGAGGTGATGGGCGTGGTGAGGGCCTCGTTCCGGCCTGAGTTCCTCAACCGCGTCGACGAGGTGATCCTGTTCCACCGGCTGCGCCGGCAGGACATGGACCGCATCGTCGAGATCCAGCTCAAGCGGCTGGAGAACCTTCTGGTCGACCGCAAGATCGCGCTGTCGCTGGATCACGATGCGATCGAATGGCTGGCCGGCAAGGGCTACGATCCGGCCTATGGTGCCAGGCCGCTGAAACGGGTGATGCAGAAGGAACTGCAAGATCCGCTGGCGGAGAAGATCCTGATGGGCGAAATCCTCGACGGCTCGACCGTCAAGGTCACCGCCGGTTCGGACCGCTTGAATTTCCGCTCGAAGCCGACCGTGGTGGCGACGGAAGCCGCCGCCTGATCTCGGGCCGTTGAAATGAAGACAAGCGCGTCGCATCACAATGATGCGACGCGCTTTTTTGATTCTGGGTTGCCCACGATCAGCCGTGCAGGAGGGGGAAGGCTCGATGGAACTCGACGACTATAATGGCTTCTGCGGCTCGCTGCCGGCGACGTCGCATGTGGTGCAGTGGGGCGGGGCCCATGTCTGGAAGGTCGGCGGCAAGGTGTTCGCCATCGGCGGCTGGAATGATGGTGGACAGCTGTTCGTCACCTTCAAATGTTCCGACCTTGCCTTCGACGTGCTCAAGGAACAGCCTGGCTGCCGGCCGGCGCCCTATCTCGCCTCGCGCGGCATGAAATGGATCCAGCGTCAGACAAGCCAAAGCGTGGATGATGATGCGCTGAGTGACTATCTGCGCGAAAGCCATCGCCTGGTCGTCCTCAAGCTGACACGGCAGGCCCGCAAGGAACTGGGGCTTGCCGGGACCTGAGGTTTCGGCAAAGCTGCAGAGTTTTGTGCGACACGCATTGGTTGATATTTCCGCAAGGAGCCTGAAAGCCGCCATCTTCATGCCCGGTTCATATTGGAACCTTAATGTCGGGAACTGGTTTGCTGGCGAAGGGTTCGCCCATCAGGAACCGATCGACCGGAGAGCTTGACCCCCATGCTGCGCGCCCTCTTTTCCCTTTCGGCTCTAGCCGCCGGGCTGGTGTCTTCCAGTGCGTTCGCGGCGCTGAGCGTGGACGCCGCGCAGAGCCCGGCCCAGCCGGCGCAGCATCGCGCGCTGATGCTGGCCCAGGACGGCAATATCGACATCTACTACGATGCGCGCGGCAACCGGGTCCTGGTCGACGCCGACACCGGCAAAGTCATCGCCATCCAGCCGCCGGGCAGCCGCTTCGACCGCCGCGCGCTGCGCCGCCAGCGCATGCAGGAGCTTGGCCGCGCGCCGGCCGAGGACGACGATCGCTACTATCTAGACGATTCCGAGGATATGGCGCGCTACCGCCGCCGACAGCTCGAGGAGAATGGCCGGGTCATTCCGCCGGACGACGGATATGGCTCGAACGACGACAATTCCGTCGATGCCTATCCGCCGGCGCCGGATAATGACGACGGCTATGCCACCACTTATCCCGAGGCGCCGAAGTCGAACACGATCAAGCGCCAGCCGCTCGACGAGGCCTCGATCGATCCGCAGCATCAGGGTCAGGGCGAGGTGATCCAGACCAATCCGGATGCGGAGCCATCGCTGCCGCCGAACACGGGCGGCAAGGCCGCCGTCGATCCGTCGCTGTCGCTCGGCGCGCGTCAGGACGTGGCGGCGCTGCAGGTGCTGCTCGACCGCGGCGGCGCTTCGCCGGGCGTGATCGACGGACGCTTCGGCTCGAATGTCGACAAGGCTCTGGCCGCCTACAACCAGATCAACGGCACCAATCTGAAATCGACCGACGCAGTCGGCATCCAGGCGGCGCTTGCCCAGACGGGCGGCGATGCTTTCGCCAACTACACGATCACGCCGGAAGATGTCGCCGGTCCTTACGTCGCCTCAATCCCGGAAGACTACAGCCAGAAGGCGCAGCTCAACTGCATGTGCTACACCTCGGTCACCGAAGCGCTTGGCGAGCGCTTCCATATGGACGAGAACTATCTCAAGGCGATCAACAAAGGCGTAGACTTCAATCGTCCTGGCACGACGATCAAGGTCGCCAATTTCGGCAAGCTGGTGTCGACGCCGGTGGCGCGCATAGTCGCCGACAAGACCAAGAAGGAAGTCTACGCCTATGACGCGGGCGGCAAGCTGGTTGCGGCCTATCCGGCGACCATCGGCTCGGCCGACACGCCGTCGCCGAGCGGCATCCATGCCGTGTCGCGCATCGCGCTCGATCCCAATTACACCTACAACCCCAACATCAATTTCAAGCAGGGCCAGAACGACAAGATCCTTACCATTCCGCCCGGTCCGAACGGACCGGTCGGCTCGGTCTGGATCGCGCTCGACAAGCCGACCTACGGCATCCATGGCACGCCCGACCCGTCCAAGATCGGCAAGACCGAAAGCCATGGCTGCGTGCGCCTGACCAATTGGGACGCGCGCGAGCTCGCCAAGCTGGTGTCGCCGGGCGTCACCGTGGAGTTCGTCGGCGGTCCGTCGTCCGAGGATGTCGCGCAGCAGTGAGCTGCGCTGCGGGCGAGCCAACGTCAGCAACCGTGTGACCAGGCCAGATCGGTTCAACGTTTCGCGGAATCGCCAAATCGCTCTGGGTCTTTGTTGCTACGCAGTTTCGGACGGAAAACCGCTGCGCACTTTTCCTGGAATTGCTCCAAGACCTGCGCCGATCATCATTGCAAGACAGGAGGCCCTTCAATGATCGCGAAATACGCTCTTGCCGGCTGCTTCTCATGGTCGTCCCATCTGCTTATGCGCAATCGGACGACGAGATGTCGGCATGCGTCGACAAGGCAAACGGCGTTTCGTCAGCAATGCTGGACTGCGGCAAGGCCGAAGTCGACAGGTGGGACGCCAGGTTGAATGCCGCTTACCAGACGCTGCTGCATCGCGAGAACGGTGTGAAGCGTCAAAGGCTACAGGCGGAACAGAAAGCCTGGCTTCGCCATCACCTCAAGGAAACGCGCCGCATTGCGGCCGATCCGGACACCGGGTCGGGAGCCTTGATGCTCTCGCAAGGTTTCGAGCTGGACGACATCACCAAGCGCACGCTCATCCTGGAAGGGCGCGTTCGCGACAGCCACGGATAGCGAAGCCCACCTCTCCATTCGGATAGTGTCATCTGGTTTCAAGGTCGGCGATCCTGTGGCTCGTTGTTGCGTGCGCATTGGAGGGCTAAGCAGAGGCTTATGTCATCTGCCAACGAGACCACCGCCGATCCACATTCGCCCGCGCGTGCGAACGGCACGTTCTGTCCGCAGACGCAGCGCAAATTCGTGCTGGTCGCTGCAATCCTTGCCTCGGCGCTCGGGTTTATCGACGGTTCGATCCTGGCGATCGCCATGCCGGCGCTGCGCGTCGATCTCGGCGCCAGCCTGGCTGAGGCGCAGTGGATTTCCAACGCTTATGCTCTGACGCTCTCGGCTTTGATTCTGGCAGGGGGCGCTGCCGGCGATCGATTCGGGCTGCGACGCGCCTTTGTTACCGGCATTGCGCTATTCATTGCCGCGTCGCTTGCCTGCGCGATCGCGCTCGATCCGGCGATGCTGGTCGCCTTCCGCGCTATCCAGGGCATCGGCGCGGCCATCATGGTGCCGGGCAGCCTCGCTATCATCGCCAAGGCCTATCCGAAGCAGGAGCGCGGCCGGGCGATCGGCATCTGGGCGGCCGCTTCGGCGCTGACCACGGCGCTCGGCCCGGTGCTGGGCGGCTTCGTGCTCACCACCTTCGGCAACGGCATCTGGCGCGCCATCTTCGCCATCAACCTGCCGCTAGGGCTGATCTCGATCTATCTGCTTGTGGCCAAGATCCCGGCCGACAAGCCGACCGAAAAGCGCGGCCTCGATCTCGGCGGCGCCCTGCTTGCCACGCTTGCCTTCGGATCGCTGGCCTACGGGCTGACGGCGATGAATGGCGGCGGCGGCGCGATGCTGCCCGCTCCGGCGATCGTTGGCGGGGCGGTGCTGCTCCTGGTCTTCATCCTTTATGAGCGCCGGCAGAGCGAGCCGATGATCGATCTCGGCCTGTTCCGCATCCGCGCCTTTGCCGGCGCCAATGTCGCGACCTTCTTCCTCTATTTCGCGCTGTCGGCCAATCTCTTCTACCTGCCGACGCTGCTGGTCGCCGGCTGGGGGCTGAGCGAGGCCGAGGTCGGTTTCATCTTTCTGCCGCTTTCGGCATCGATCGCGCTTTTGTCCGGTCCGGTCGGCCGCTGGTCCGATCGCATAGGTCCGCGCTTTCCGATCGCCAGCGGCAGCCTGGTCGTCGCTATCGCCTTCGCGGGCCTCGCGCTTCTGACCCATGCCGGCATCCACAATTTCTGGACCGGGACCTTTCCGCTGATGGCGCTGATGGGGCTCGGAATGGCGCAGGTCGTCTCGCCGCTGTCGACCGCGGTCATGACCTCGGTCGAGGACAAGGACACGGGGGCCGCATCCGGCATCAACAATGCGGTCTCGCGCGTCGGCGGGTTGATCGCGGTGGCCGCGATGGGTTCGCTGGCGGCCATCGTCTATGCGCGGATGACGAATGGCGCCGCGGGAATTCCCGGCTTCGGCGAGCCGTCGTCCGGTCTTGCCGCCGATATCGATGCGGTCAGGGTCGCGGCAAGCGATTCGGCCTTCGCCGCGGTGGCGGTGATCACGGCGCTGCTTTGCCTGCTGTCGTCGGTGACGGCGTGGCTCACGGTGCCCGGGCAGGCGTCGCCCTGGCCGAAGTCAGATGGTTCGCGAAATTAATTCGGCAGCTGCGAATCGGTCTTGGCGCTGGCGACCTTCAGCGAATTGCCGTCTTCCTGCTTCAAGAGATCGTCGATGCGCTCGCGTTCGCGCTTGAAGGCGACGAGATCGTCGCCCTTCAGCACCTTGCCAACCGGCAGGCGCACCCGCATCGGGTCGACCTTGGTGCCGTTGACGATCAGCTCGTAGTGAAGATGCGGGCCGGTGGCGAGGCCGGTCTGGCCGAGATAGCCGATGGTCTGGCCCTGACGCACGCGCATGCCAGGCTCGATGCCTTTGGCGAACGCGCTCTGGTGGTTGTAGGAGGTCTCGTAGCCATTGGCGTGGCGGATGATGATCTGCTTGCCGTAGCCGCCGGCCCAGCCGACCTTCTCGATGATGCCGTTGCCGGCGGCGATGATCGGCGTGCCGATCGGGGCTGCCCAGTCGACGCCGGTGTGCATGCGCACATAGCCCAGGATCGGGTGCCGCCGCGCGCCGAAGCCCGAGCGGAACTTGCCGGCGGGTAAAGGATTACGCAGCAGGAACTGCTTGGCGCTCGAACCGTCTTCGTCGAAATAGTCGGTCGAGCCGTCCTGCATCTGGAAGCGGTAGAAGTTGCGCGTCTGGCCGCCGAAGGTCGCCGAGACATAGAGAAGCTCGGAATTGTCGGAGGTCTGGTCGTCGCCATCTGGCTGCGAGAACAGCACCTCGAGGCGGTCGGCCGGTGAAATGCGCGACTGGTAGTCGACGTCGGAAGCGAGAAGCTTGATCAGCTTCTGGGTCATCGCCTTCGACATGCCGTAGGAATAGGCGGCGCGGTAGATGCCGTCATAGACGTTGGGCAGGTTGCCGCGCACCACGACGGGCTGCGAATCATCGAAGGCCGTCAAAAGTTCCGGATTGGGGTCCGGCTCCTGCGCCGGCACATACTGGCCGCGGTCGTCGAGCGCGATGGTGACGATATGCGTGGTCTTGTCGTAGACGCTGGTGCGCACGACCTTGGCGATTTCGCCGCGCACTTCGAGGCCGACGCGCAGCACCGTTCCAGCCTTCAGCGCCGTGGCGTTCAACAATCTGCCGATCGCCTCGGCCATGCCGGTGGCGTCATCGCCGGTATAGCCCGAATCGGCATAGGCCTCGGCGAGGTCGGTGTCCTTGGTGAAGGGGATGATTTCCTCGGCGAAGGCCGGCGTCTGGTCGTCCAGCGTGACGCGCGGCGACACCGACACATTCTCCTGGGTGATCTTCACGTCGTAGGAGCCGGCCAGCGATTCGGCAAACGCATCGCCGAATCGCTGCGGGTCGACATAATGCAGCGATGCCACCTGTACCGCGCCGTCGCTCAAGCCGTTGCTGGCGTCGCGCACCACCTTTTCCACCTCGGCGGCGGAAAGGTCGCTCTTTTCGTCGAAGGAGGCCGTCTCGACCGGGAAATCGACCGTCTTCAGGCTCATCTCGCTTTCGACCTTGGCGCCGTAGATCTGGCCGGCGACCGCGGTCGCCGTGGCCGGCTGCGGGTTGTCGTCGCTGTCGTCGCCGAAGACCTGCATCGGATCGAATGGCGGGTAGGGGCGGTTGGTGGTGTGGCCGGCGGCCAGGGCCATCTTGATCTGCACGAAAGGCATGGTGTGGATGACGTCGCGGTCGCCGACCTTGGTGACCATCGACACTTCCATGCGGCGCCGATCCTTGGCCCTGGCGATCTGGCGCGGTGCCACCAGCCTGGTGGTCTTGGCCTGCTCGCCGGAATCGTCGCCGCCGCTGGCCAGACCGATGAGCTCGGCGATCTCGGGCGGCGTCGCCAATTGCTGGCGCCCGTCAAGGGCGGCAAACAGCGCCACGCCCATCAATACGCTCGATGTCACACCGGTCAGGAACGTGCCGGACAGCCAGCGCGCCGAGACTTCGCGGCGGTCTGGTGGACCGCTGCGGCCGTCCGCGATCAGCGGCGGCTCGTTGCCGAGTTCGGCTATGACATCTTCCGTGTCTGGCATCCAGAAAGGCTGCTTCTTCCCCGGGCGAACGGCTTGTCGTTTTCGTTGCGGCCATGACATTTGCCTGTCACGGCGGTTGAAGTCAACGAAACGGCAGGCCGGGGCCGATATCCCCAATCATACGCTTGGCGTGAACCGCTCTATTCCGTCAGATTCCAGGGGCGCCCTTATGTGTACGCGCGCGCCTTCCTTATATGGGCCGGTTTCACGCCCCAATGCGGCGGCAATAGGGCCTCGTTGTGGATGACCCTGGGGCTGCCGCGAGGGCAGTCGGCTATCGAAAAAGCGCTTCGAAAAAATCGTCGCAAAAAATTCAAAAAAGTTCGAACTCGGTGTTGACGCGTCGAGGGAGCTCCGACTATATACGCCCCACGAACGAGGGCGGTGCGCCGCTGGCGACGAAGAAGTTCGCTTCTAAGAGTGCCCTTGGTT
>NZ_VFWX01000029.1 GCF_006442965.1 Mesorhizobium sp. CU3
GAGTGAGACGTTGGCGTTCCCTGGAACACCCCTCATCCGTCGCCTTCGGCGACACCTTCTCCCACAAGGGGAGAAGGGAAACGCGCACTACTCCCTTGCAATAATCTCCTGGCCGTCGATGACGAGCCTCAGGCCGAGATTGCCGGCCTTACGGCGGGCGAGGAAGCGCGGGCGGCGCATGTTGGAGACGCGGCCCTTGCGGCGCTGCTGCGGCGGCAGCGCCTTGATGGCGACGCCGAGCGATTCTTCCAATGTGCGGGCAACGCCGTCGGCCTCGATCAGAAGCATGGGCAAGCGGTAGGCGTCGGCCCAGGCGCGCCAGTCGGCTGCGACGTCCTCGAGGTCGTCGGCGACCAGGAGCGGCACCGAGAGCATCGGATCATTGTGCAGGAGTTCCAGCGTCACGGTGACATTGCCTTCCGGATCTTCCATGGCACGCGCGGCAACGCCGCGGAACGCGTTGGCGGGCAGCGCGATGATCGCCGGCAAGCCGCTCATCTCCAGGACACGGCGGATGACCGCGCCGCGATGGTCGATGGTGAAGGTGACATCGCCATAATCGTCGCGGGCGGCATAGCTCACCATCTGCGGCAGGCGAAACGGATCGAGACGCATGTTGCGCCCGGCCCAGACTGGCTTCAATCCAACGTTCATCGTGTCTTCCCTGTTACTCCTGAGGGCCGTTTTCCGGTTCTCTCAGAGCCGGTTTTTCCGGCCTCGTTATGGGAAGAAACATTAGCGCTCGCTTCTTACCGTCGCGCTTAAGAAGTTCGGTTAAATTTTGCTGATCTCAGGGATGGTTATCGGAATGCGACCGACCACCATACCTAGGAAGGATCAGATAACCTTACCGGGATTCATGATGCCGGCCGGATCGAAGGCGGCCTTCACCCGGCGCATCAGATCGATCGCCATCGGCGGCGCGGTAGCGATCAGCTCGTCGCGCTTCAACTGACCGATGCCGTGCTCGGCCGAGATCGAGCCATGGAAGGCGCGCACGACGTCATGCACGGCGTGGTTCATCGGGTGGTAAAGCTCGAGGAACGCCTCGTCCTGCCAGTCCACCGGGCGTGAGATGTTATAGTGCAGATTGCCGTCGCCCATATGGCCGAAGCAGACGACGCGCGCGCCGGGGCAGACCCCTTCCACCACGCCGGCCGCCTGTCCGATGAAGTCGGGGATCGAGGATGTCGGCACGGAGATGTCGTGCTTGATCGAGGCGCCCTCGGGCTTCTGGCATTCGGGCAGCGTCTCGCGGAAATTCCAGAAGGCGTCGCCCTGGGCAAGGCTTGCCGAGACCACCGCGTCGCCGACGATGCCTTGCTCCATAGCCTCGGCCAGGATTTCCTCGATCAGCGCCTTGCCGTCTTCTTCGGAGCGGCCGGACGAGACCTGCATCAGCACATACCAGGGCCAGTCGTCGGCCAGCGGTCGCACGATGCCCTGGCCGTGCTTCAGCGTGAAGTCGTAGGGCCGTTTGGCGATCAGCTCGAAAGCGGTGAGCGAGGCGCCGGCCCTGTCCATCGCCAAGGTGAACAGCGACAGCGCGTCCTTCGGCGACGATGGCAGGCCGGCAAAGGCGACCTCCCTGCCCTTCGGCTTCGGGAACAGTTTCAGCACCGCGGCGGTGATGACGCCGAGCGTGCCCTCGGCGCCGACGAAGAGGTTCTTCAGATCGTAGCCGGTGTTGTCCTTCTTCAGCTTGCGCAGATCGTCGAACACCTCGCCGGTCGGCAGCACCACCTCGACGCCGAGGCAGAGTTCGCGCGCATTGCCATAGGCAAGCGCGCCGGTGCCGCCGGCATTGGAAGAGAGATTGCCGCCGATCTGGCAGGAGCCTTGCGCGGCGAGCGAGAGCGGGAACAGCCGGCCGGCGGCGTCGGCCGCTTCCTGCAGCGTCTGCAGGATGACGCCGGCCTCGACGGTCACGGTGTTCGACAGCACATCGATTTCGCGGATGCGGTTCAACCTGGAAAGCGAGAGCACGATGTCGCGGCCGGATTCATCGGGCACCTGCGCGCCGACCAGCCCGGTGTTGCCGCTCTGCGGCACGATCGGCGTGCCCGTCTCGGTGGCAAGCCGCATGATGCGGCTGACCTCCTCGACGCTGCCCGGACGCAGCACCAGCGGTGTCCGGCCATGCCAGAGGCCGCGCCGCTCGGTGATATAAGGCGCGATGTCGGCCTGGTCGCGCAACGCATATTTGTCGCCGACGATCGCAGCGAAACGGTCGATGACGGTTGGGTCGAGGTCGAAGGGCTGGTCGTTCATGAGCCAGAACCTATGGCGCTCAGACGATCTTGTCACGCGGCGCGGCGGCGCGCGCGAGCCGATCGTTGATCGCCTCGCCCAGGCCCTCGAACGGGATCGGCTCGACGGCGATGGTCGCGGCGCCAACGCGGTCGAGCGCCTGCATGGCCGCGAAAAGGTTGCTTGCCGCCTCGCGCAGGTCGCCTTGCTCGGAGAGATTGCGAATGGCTGCAGCACCCTGCCAGCCATCGGCGCGGCTCGGACCGAAGGCGAGCAGCGCCTCGCCACTCACGATCTGTTGAACATTGAGCCGCATCGCGGCGCCCGGCGCGTAGTGCGAGGCGAGCATGCCTGGCGCCTCGATGCCCTTGGCGCCGCGCGCCAGCCTCGCGCCGGCCACGGCCTCGATCTCCTCGGCGGCGATGCCGCCTGGACGGAGCAGCCGCAATCTTCCGTCCTCGACCTTGAGAATGGTCGATTCCAGCCCAACCGGCGTCGCGCCGCCATCGACGACCAGCCTGATCCTGTCACCGAGGTCGGCGGCTACCGCCTGTGCCGTCGTGCCGGAAATCTTGCCGGAGGAGTTGGCGCTGGGCGCAGCGAGTGGCCGTCCCAGCCGCGCGATCAGCTCACCGCCAAAGCCGCGCGGCATGCGCAGCGCGATCGTGTCGAGCCCGGCGGTGACCAGCGGGTGGATGCCATTGTCGGCGCGCTGCGGCAGCACCAGCGTCAGCGGGCCAGGCCAGAAGGCTTCGGCGAGCCTTGCCGAGAGCGGATCGAATGCGGCTATGCGGTCCGCCATGTCGCGGTCGGCGACATGGGCGATCAGCGGATTGAAGCGCGGCCGGCCCTTGGCCTCGAAGATGCGCGCCACGGCGACGCCATTGGTGGCATCGCCCGCCAGTCCGTAGACCGTCTCGGTCGGAATGGCGACGACATCGCCGCCTTCGAGCAGCGCCAAAGCCTGCTCAATCGCCTCGCCGACCGCCAATATCTCAGCCAAATCCGCCACCGATCCTAAACATGCCGGTCCCGTAATACGGCGGCTTCTATCGGGCAAGTGCGGGCGTTGGCGATTTATCAATCCCTAAAATGTTAAGTTTCCGCGCAAGCCGGCTTCAATTTTAGCGGCCTAAAGCTGCGGGATGGTGTCGTTGCGGGCGGGGAGTGGTGTTGTGATGCGTATCATGGGAGCGGCCGTGATCGGCCTTCTGGCGACGGGCGGCGTATCGCAGGCCTCGTCGTTCGTGGTTCTCGGCGTCTCGACGTCGACGCCTTCCATCATCAAGTTGAAGGCGATCGACAAGCCGTCGGCGGCCTCGGCGCCGTCGATGATCGCGCTTGGCGATCCGGTGCCCGCCGTCACCGACGAGAAGGTTGCGGCGATCCCCTCCGGGCATCAGCCGGCCCCGATGATCATTCGCGGCGGGGTGGTCGGCGGCGCATTCGCGACGCCGACGGCGACCGCGGCGGCCAAGCCTGCAGCGCCCGCTGCCGCCGCGCCCGCGAACGGCACCGCGCCGACCACGCCTGCCAACGGCACCGCCGCGGCTTCGAACGGCGCCGGCAAGACGAACAGCCAGCCGACGACCGCAGCGGCCAATGCGCCGAGCAGCACCCAGCCGCAAACCACGCCAGTACCGCGCGTCGGCAAGGCGATGTAGTTCACATTGAACCCCAGCACGGTATGCTAGGCGCCTTGCCAACCTCGTGTCCGATTTCTGCCCATGCGGATCGGGCACTGTGGTGTTGGCATTAAAAAGGGGGGTTCCATGACTGTGTCGAAAGCGATTGCCATTGCCGGCCTTTTGGCGGCGCTGGGCGCTGGCCCGGCACGGGCCGACGACATGCTCGGCTCCTACACGGCGCGCATCTCTGACCGCGATCACCGCGCCAGCGACGGCTATCCGCTGAGCAGTGCTGCGCAGATGGTGCGCCAGGATCGCGCCAACTATCACAAATTCCACCGGCGCGACGGCGACGACCAGGGCGACCCGTGGTTCCGCACCGACGGCTCGCGCGCCGACCTGCAGCGCATGCTGGAGCGCGGCGGCGCCATGAGCAGTTCGACAAGGCGCGCCATCGTCAATGGCGAGCCGCTAATCGAGGTCGACGTCTATCCGGACAGCGTGCGGGTCAGCATTCTGGAAGATTGACGAAGCCGGTTCCGACAGAAGCCGGACTGACGAAAAAGGGCGACGCGTAAGGCGCCGCCCCTCATGTCTCAGACGATGCGTTGAGACGACGAAACCGGCTCAGGCCGCCTCTTCCTTGTGGTCATCGTCGGACTCGTCGTCGTCGCCCTCTTCGTCCTCATGGTCGGACTTATCGTCCGCCGAAGCGGTGGCTTCTTCGTCAGCGTCTTCATCTTCTTCGTCGCCGTCCTCGTCATCCGGCTCATCGTCGGCCGAGGCGGAGGCTTCCTCATCGGCGTCGTCTTCGTCCTCGTCGTCGCCGTCTTCCTCGTCGCCCTCTTCCTCTTCGTCGTCCGACAGGTCGGCGGCTTCGACCGCCGCGGCGGCAGCGTGGTCGAGCACGTTTTCGGAAGCGGGTTCGGTGCCCTCGGCGGCGGCCGGGGTCTCTTCAATCAGGTCCATATCGTCGACGGAATTCATGGCATGCCTCCGTGGTTGGGGAACGTGTTGGAGCGTGTCGAGCCGAAACGAATTCGGTCAACGCCCTTCAGTCTTTCGTTGATGCATGTCGCGGAACCGCTCGGCGCTTCCAGGCGACATGCATCATTTCTCCCATGCGGAGGTCATCGCCATATGACTGTAAGCCGGCTCCGGCGCATTAATTTTCGAGCGCCGAATTGTCGAGCAATGCCCGCGCCCTAGCGGACGCGAGCACTCTCGAGGATGCGATTTCTGAGCCGTCAGCCGACGATTTTTGAAAAATCCGCGACCTGGTCGGTGGCCGCGCGGATGCGGGCGAGCAGCGCCAGGCGGTTGGCGCGCACAGCCTGGTCCTCATCATTGACGAGAACGCCTTCAAAAAATGAATCAACCGGTTCACGCAACACGCTAAGCGCCAGCATGGCGGCGGAAAAATCTTCGTTTTGAATTGCTTGGCCGGCTTCCTTCTCGGCCTGATTCACCGCGGCGAACAGCTTCTTTTCCGCTTCTTCGCGCAGAAGAGCCGGCTCAACGCTCTCGGCGACGAGCGTTTTCTTCTTCTCTTCCGCCGCCAGGATGTTGGCCGCGCGCTTGGTGCCGGCAAGCAGGTTCTTGCCGCCGTCGGTATCGAGCAAGGAGCCCAGCGCCTCGACACGGCGCACGATCTGCAACAGGTCGTCCGACTGCGGCGTGATGACGGCATCGATCAGATCATGCCGCGCGCCCTGGTCGCGCAGATAGACCTTCAGGCGGTCGTGGAAGAAGGCGAGGAGATCGGACGCCTGATCCGCGCCGCCGGTGAAGTTGGCAAAGGCCTTGGCGAAGACAGAGGTGAGCGCCAAACGGATGCGGTTCTCGATCAGGATCCTGACCACACCGAGCGCCGCTCTTCGCAGCGCAAATGGGTCCTTCGAGCCCGTCGGCTTCTCGTCGATGGCCCAGAAGCCGGTCAGCGTGTCCAGCTTGTCGGCGAGCGCCACGGCAACCGAAACCGGATCGGTCGGCACACGGTCGGACGGCCCCTGCGGCTTGTAGTGCTCCTCGGCAGCGGCGGCCACCGACGGATGCTCGCCCTGCAGCAGCGCGTATTTGCGGCCCATCGCGCCCTGCAATTCCGGGAACTCGCCGACCACTTCGGTCTGCAGATCGGCCTTGGCGAGCACCGCGGCACGGGCGACGAGCGCAGGCTCGGCGCCAACCACCGGCGCCAGTTCTTCGGCCAGCCGCCTGATCCGCTCCACCCGCGCCCCTTGCGTGCCCAGCTTGGCATGGAAGGTCACGTTGAGGTGGTCGAGCCGCGCCATGCGCTGGTCGAGCGGCTTCTTCATATCGAGGTTGAATTTCGCCGCCGACGCCTGGAGCTGGTCGAGGTCGGGCAGGTCGCTTTGGTCGGTCTTCCAGAAATAGAGCGCGTCGGACAGGCGCGAGCGCACCACCTTACCGTTGCCGTAAGCGATCTCGCGGCCGCCATCCTTGGCCTCGATGTTGGCGGTGAGGATGAAGCGGTTCGAAAGATCCTCAGCTGCGGCCTGCGGCCGGGTGACGAAGCATTTCTGGTTGGCGCGGATGGTGAGCCGGATGACTTCGCCTGGGATGGCGAGGAAATCGCGTTCGAAC
Source organism: Mesorhizobium sp. CU3 (assembly GCF_006442965.1). Classification (GTDB taxonomy): domain Bacteria; phylum Pseudomonadota; class Alphaproteobacteria; order Rhizobiales; family Rhizobiaceae; genus Mesorhizobium. The sequence continues at coordinate 6,483 of NZ_VFWX01000029.1, forward strand.
TCGCCCATCAGCACGACTGGCCATTCGACCAGGCCCGAAACTTCTTCCAAGAGGCCTTCGTCCTCGACAAGATCGAGCCCGTTGGCGAAGGCGATGTTGCGGGCGTCCGCCAGGATGATCTCCTTGCGCCGGTCGGCGTCGAGCACGACCTTGGCCGCTTCGAGCTTGGTCACATAGTCGTCGAAGCGGCGCACGGTGATCGGATCCGGCGCATGGAAGCGGTGGCCGTAGGTGACGTTGCCGGAACGGATGCCGTCGATGTCGAAATCGACCACCACCGGCTCCTCAGTCTCCGGGCCGAAGGTGCAGACGATCGACTGCAGCGGCCGCACCCAGCGCAGCGAGCCAGGCTTTGCCGAGGCCGGCCCCCAGCGCATCGACTTCGGCCAGGGGAAGTTCTTGATGATGCCCGGCACCAGCTCGGCGATGATTTCCTCCGCCGCCCTGCCCGGCTTGGAGATGTGGGCGACGTAGAAATCGCCCTTTTTCGGATCGGAATGGACATGGGCGTCCGCGATCGACGAAAGCCCGGCCTTGCGCAGGAAACCCTGCACGGCCTGGTCGGGCGCCGTGGTCGACGGGCCCTTGATCTCCTCGCGAATATCCTTGGAGCGCGCGGTCAGCCCGCGGATGTCGAGCGTCAGGCGCCGCGGCGTCCAATACTCGCGCGCCGCCTCATAGGTCAGACCTGCCTCGACCAGACCGTCGGTCAGCATCTTGCGCAGGTCGCCGGCAGCCTTGCGCTGCATGCGGGCGGGAATTTCCTCGGAGCGAAGTTCGAGCAACAAGTCCGGCATCAGAGTTTCTCCACCCGCATGCTGTTTTCCTGTTTGCGCGTCCTCGCGCCTTCGGCACTGCGGGCGCGCGGCTGGGCCGGAATTTCCTCGGAGCGAAGTTCGAGTAGCAGATCGGGCATCGGTTCAGCTCATGCGGGCGAATTGTCCGCGCGGCATAGCAACTCGGCCGGCCGCTGTCACCCTGCATGCCGATCCCCATTTCGGTCGATTTCAGGAAATTTTCAGGTCTTTGTCGGGACCGGGCGGCTCCGCCCGTCCTAAGTGCAGACACCCCATGAACCGAACACGGCGCTGAAGCGACACACGCTCAGGCAGAGACCTATTGACTGAACGACGATGAAGACGGCATCGAGAGCCCTGCAGATCCTGGCGCTCAGCGCCTGCTTCGCCGCCCAGATGCACGGCGCGATCGCGATGCCGGGCGTGCGGCAGGCCATGCGCATGATCGATGGCGTCAGCCAAAGCGTAATCACGACTACCGTCGAGATAGCAAAGGCCGTGGTCGCTTAAGCCGCCAGCCCGCCCGCGCGCGTCTTCAGGAACGCCTCGCCGCAGGCTTTGGCGAGGTTGCGCACGCGCAGGATGTAGCTTTGCCGTTCGGTGACCGAGATCACGCCGCGCGCGTCGAGCAGGTTGAAGACGTGGCTTGCCTTGATGCACTGGTCGTAGGCCGGGAAGACCAGCCGGTGCATCGCCAGATTGTCGCTGGGCTTCGGCGTGCCGGCATCGAGCAGCGCCTTGCATTCGGTCTCGGCGTCCTCGAAATGCCGCAACAGCATCGAGGTGTTGGCGAATTCGAAATTGTGGCGCGAATATTCCTGCTCGGCCTGCAGGAAGACATCGCCATAGGTCACCTTCTCGGCGCCCTCGCGACCGTTGAAGTTGAGGTCATAGACGTTGTCGACGCCCTGGACGTACATGGCGAGCCGCTCCAGACCATAGGTCAGCTCGCCCGCCACCGGCGCGCATTCGATGCCGCAGACTTGCTGGAAATAGGTGAACTGCGAGACTTCCATGCCGTCGCACCAGCACTCCCAGCCGAGACCCCAGGCGCCGAGCGTCGGGCTTTCCCAGTCGTCCTCGACGAAGCGGATGTCGTGCAGCAGCGGATCGACGCCGATGGCTTCGAGCGAGCCGAGATACAGCTCCTGCAGGTTCGGCGGGTTCGGCTTCAGGATCACCTGATACTGGTAATAATGCTGCAGGCGGTTGGGGTTTTCGCCGTAGCGGCCGTCCTTCGGGCGGCGCGAGGGCTGCACGTAAGCGGCGTTCCAGCGCAGCGGACCGAGCGCGCGCAAGGTGGTGGCCGGATGGAACGTGCCGGCGCCGACTTCCATGTCGTAAGGCTGCAGGATCAGGCAACCATAGTCCGCCCAGTAATTGTGCAAGGTCAGGATCAGCCCCTGGAAGGAGCGGCTGGGGTGCATATGGGCAGGAATGTCGATGGTCACGGCGGCCTCGCAAAGCGCGGAACGAAGCTTTCCCTAGTTGCCGGGCCGGCGAGCGTCAAGGCAGCGCCCCTCCATCGGAGGATGTAGAACGCTTTGCAACCTGCTGGCCCATTGCCGGCGAGCGGCGGCGACCGTCTGCTTCGACTGAACATCAACAACGAAGGTTCCGTCCATGCCCGGTCAGCTCATCGTCCGCCCCGTCACAAGGCAGGACTACGCAGAGTGGCTGCCGCTCTGGGACGGCTACAATGCGTTTTACGGACGCTCCGGCCCGACGGCGCTTGCCGGCGAGATCACGCAGACGACCTGGGCGCGCTTCTTCGACGCCTATGAGCCGGTGCATGCGCTGGTGGCTGAACGCGACGGCGGGCTTCTGGGCCTGGTTCACTATCTCTACCACCGCTCGACCACGGCGATCGCGCCGAGCTGCTACCTGCAGGACCTGTTCACGACGCAAGCCGCGCGCGGCCAAGGCGTCGGCCGGGCACTGATCGAAGGCGTGTACGAACGCGCCGGGCAAGCAGGCGCCAATCGCGTCTACTGGCTGACGCATGAGACGAACCACACCGCCATGCTGCTCTACGACAAAATAGGCGATCGCTCGGGGTTCGTCGTTTATCGCAAAATGTTCTGAAAATGCCGCGGGGCCCCGAAGGGCCCCGCAAAAATGCCGGATTGGAGCGTTCAGCCCTTCGGCGCGGGGGCCGGCACAACCGGCTTCATCTTCGGGGTTTCCTGCGCGGTGTTGGATTCGATCGGCGGCAGGCCCTTGAGCAGCTTCTGCTGCAAGGTCGCGAGCACATCCGGATCGGGTTTCAGGTCGCGCGCCTGGGTCCACTGATAGGTGGCCTCGAGCTTGCGGCCGACGCGCCAGTAGGCATCGCCGAGATGGTCGTTGAGGACCGGATCTTCCGGCTTCAGCGACACGGCGCGCTCCATCTCGCGCACGGAATCGTCGAAGCGGCCGAGGCGGAAATAGGCCCAGCCGAGTGAATCGACGATGTAGCCGTCGTTAGGCCTGAGATCCACAGCCTTCTGGATCATCGCCAGGCCTTCCTTGAGCTTCATGTTCATGTCGACCCAGGAATAGCCGAGATAGTTCATGACCTGCGGCTGGTCGGGCTGCAATTCCAGCGCCTTGAGGAAATTGGGTTCGGCCTTCGGCCATTCCTTCAGCCGCTCATAGGCGATGCCGCGCTGGTAGAAGATGTTCCAGTTGGCGGCGGTCGGCGCCTTCAGCCGATCGACGGCCTTGTCGTAGAGATTGGCGGCCGAGCGGAAATCCTCTTTCGAGCCATAGACCCCGCCAAGCGCCAGATAGGCGCGCATGTCGTCGGGATGCTTGTCGAGATAGGCCGTGAGATCGGCGATCGCCTCGTCATGCTTGTCGAGATCGGCAAGGTTGAGGCCAATCTGCAGGTCGGAGAGTTCCTTGAGCGGCGAGGAAGCCGGAATGCGGCGGTAGAGCGCGACGGCGCCCTCGCCGTCCTTCAACTGCTCGGCAACGCCGGCGAGCTGCACCAAGGCGGCGTCGCTGTCAGGCTTCAGCGCCAGCGCGTATTGCAGATAGAGCCGCACGAACGGCTCGCCGCCGCCGCGGTTCAACGCCGTGGCGAGATCGAGCAGGATTTCGGAGGCGCCGTCGGACGGATTTGCGATGAACGGTTCGATCTTGTCGCCCTTGGCGATCCGGTCGCGCAACGCTGTGATTTCCAGCTTGCCCGGCGCAAAGGCCTCGGCCTGGTTCAGCACCTCGATCGCCTTCGACTTGTCGCCCTTGCGCACGAGGAAGGAGGCATAGGCCTGCGCATTGCGCATCCAGGTCTCGGGCGCGGAGCCGCCGGCGGCGGTGTCGGCCATGGTAGAGGAATAGATCTCGTCGGCCTTGTCGTTGAGGCCGGCGGCATCGGCGATCAGCGCGCGGTGGAAGGACTTGAACAGGCCGAACCAGTCCGGGCCCTTTAGCTTGTCGATGGACTCCATCGCCTCGGAGGCATCGCCGGCGCCCTCTTTGGCCCAGCCGGCCATAACGCCCGAGATGAGCCGGTCGAGATCGGATTCGAGCGACAGCTTCAGCCAGTACTGGGCTTTGGTGTAGTCCTTCTTGTGGAAGGAATCGACGGCGAGGCCAAGCCGCGAGAAGCGCTCGACATCAGGCACTTCCTTCAACTTGTCAGCATAGACCAGCGATTCCTCGAAGCGCCCTTGAGCGACAAGCGCCAGCATCAGGCTCTGCTGGAGGTCCTGGTCGTTCGGGGCGAAGGCCAGCGCCTGTTTGTAATAGGCGATGGCGTCGTCGAGATCGTTGTCGCTTTCGGCGATATGGGCGGCGAGATAGGCGCCCGAGAAAGACGTGATCTGGAGCGGTTCCTCCTTGGCCTGAACCGGCAGCACCCAAAGCGCCACACCGGTCAAAAATGCCAGCCTCGTCAGCCAGCGCGCACGTCCTTGCCGCATCGTATCCCTTTCAGCCAGATGCGATCGCGCCCTCGGCGGACCGCCCACAGACTCGAAGTTTTCCGGACAAAGCATGGCCTTTTTGGGGTCAGGCTTCAATCCCGGCCTGATTTCACAATCGAGTCACCGACTTAACAAAGAGTGGCCGCCGGCGAAAATATCGCGACGGCGCGCGGAACGGTTGAAATGCCGGCGCCGGGCGCGCCTCAAAGGCGGGTGCCTGAGTATCCGGCAGCCGCGACGACGCTGCAGAGATCCGACCATTCGCAGCCCTGACACGCCTGACGCGTGCGTCCCGCCGAAAAGGCCTGGCGCATGGCGGCGAGGCGTGCTGTCTCGAAGCTGAAACGGACGCCGGCCGCGATCGGCCGGCCGAGCAGTTCGCCGACATCGCGCGCGGCGAGTTGGTCCCGGCCTGCGGCACTCTCGCCCAGGCAGTGCGGTTCCTTCTCGTCGAGCAGCGGGGCGCAGATATCGTCCGGCCCGGAGACGATCTGCACGTCCTCGCCGCCTGCAAGGCGCTCCACCACCTTGTCGTAATTGGCGGTGAAGGCCGGCGAATAGCCTTTGCCGACATAAGTCAGCAGGCAAAGCAGGTGATGGGCGCGCAGCCTGACGGTCATCAGGCCGGGGACGAAGGCGTGCGACGCTGCGCCTTGTAGGTCGAGAACAGCTTCAGCGTCGCGGCGCCGAGCGCGGACTTGAGCAGGCCGCCGACGATGAACGGCGTGACGCCGAAGGTGATCGCCTTCTCCACGCCGATCATGGCGGCAAGCCAGGCCGCGCCAAGCACCAGGCAGAGCAGATTACCGATGAGCATGGCCAGGAAGGCGAGCATCACGCGGTTGCTGTTCCAGCCGCGCTCGGCCAGCCAGCCGACGACGGCGCCGACGACCGGGAAGGCAAAGAGGTAGCCGCCGGTCGGACCGACGAAATTCTGGATGCCGGCCGCGCCGCCTGCCAGCACCGGAAAACCGATCGCGCCTTCGACCAGCCAGGCGGCGATGGTGAGCGCGCCGAAGCGCCAGCCATAGAGCGCGCCGATCAGCGTCACGGCAAAGGTCTGCATGGTCACGGGAACCGGCACCATCGGCACCTCGATATAGGAGGACAGCGCCAAAAACAGCGAGCCGAGAACGACGGCGCCGACCTTCCAGGCAAGCGAACGGTTTTGTAGACGCAGCGGGCTGAAGGAGGGATTCGAGGACGAAAAGGCGATGTCGGTCACGGTGTCTTCCCTGGTTGAATTGAAATTATAGATAATTTTTGTACTTCATCTATTATCGAATCCATATTTTCGCGAGGATGGCAAGCCCGCAGGTTCGTCATCCTAGGGCGGAGCAGCCGCGAAGCGGCGTCGCGTAGACCCTAGGATCCATGCCGTGGCCTAGGCCGAAGGCGAAAGCGGTGCAGAACATAGGTCGTTCTGCACCGTTGAAACGTTCAGAGGTAACGGCATGGATTCTAGGGTCTTCGCGCGTCGCTTCGCTCCTTGCTCCGCCCTAGAATGACGAAGCTGGGAAGCCTCGCCAATCGTTATGCGACGATTACGAAGCTGAGAGGCCTCGGCCAATCGCCGAGCCTACCCCACGATGGCGAAAGCGTCGCGCATCCTGCCTGAGGCGGTCTTGACCGGCTTCTGGCCGATCCATTGCACGTGGCGGCCGAGCGTGGCGGCGGCGGATTCGGTGTTGCCTTGCCTCAGCGCAGCAAGGATCGCACGGTGATCCTGGTCGGTTCGGGTTTCCCACTCCGAGCGCCATGCGGCGAACAGGAAACGCGCGCTTGCCGCATGCAGGTCGTCGATGGTCGAGAGCAGGCGCGGCATGCGGCAAGGCTCGAGGATCAGCCGGTGGAAGGCGCGATTGGCTTCCTCCCAGGAGCGGACGTCGCGCGATTTGTCGCCGGCCTTTGTCGCTTCCTCAGCCTTTTCGAGGATCGCCGCCGTCAGATGCGGCGCGGCGTGGCGCAGCGCCAGCACTTCGAGCGCGGCGCGCATCTCCGCCACCTCCCTCACCTCGCCGAGATCGAAGGAGGCGACGCGCACGCCGCGACGCGGCTCGCTGATCGCCAGGCCTTGTGCCTCAAGGCGGCGGAAGGCCTCACGCACCGGCACATGGCTGGTGTTGAATTCTTCCGCGACATGGTCCTGGCGCAGCCGCGAGCCGGGCTCTATAGCGCCCGAAATGATGCGGTCCGCCAACGCTTTGCTGATGCGGACGGCGATGGTGTCCTCTGTGGTCATTTTTTATAGATAATTTGCGGGACGGCCGTTTGTCGAGACAGCAAAGGCGTCCCTCCCGGCTTTTTGCCGGAAGGCCAAACAGTTCGGACGCCCGCTCAGTTCACGCGGCTGATGCAGAAATCGATGACGTCGATCAGCGCCGATTTCTGCGGCGTCGCTTCCAGCGGCGCCAGCGCATCGCGGGCGATCTCGCCGAAATGACGGGCGCGGCCGATCGTGTCGGCTATGGCGCCATGGCGGGCCATCAGGCCGATCGCCTTTTCGAGCCCCGCATCGTCGGTGACGTTCTCCTCGATGGCGCGCTTCCAGAAGGTACGTTCGGCCTTGGTGCCGCGCCGGTAGGCGAGAATCACCGGCAGCGTCACCTTGCCCTCGCGGAAATCGTCGCCGACATTCTTGCCGAGGTCCTTGCTCGAGCCGCCGTAATCCAGCGCGTCATCGATCAACTGGAAGGCAAGGCCGAGATTCATGCCGTAGGAACGCAGTGCGGCGCGATCGTTGCGCGAAGCCTGGGCGATCACCGGGCCGACTTCCGCGGCAGCCGAAAACAGCGCCGCGGTCTTGGCCTTGATGACGGCAAAATGCTCGTCCTCGGTGGTTTCGAGGTTTTTGGCCGCTGCCAATTGCATTACCTCGCCCTCGGCGATGATGGAAGCGGCGGCCGACAGGATGTCGAGGGCTTCGAGCGAGCCGACCTCGACCATCATGCGGAACGCCTGGCCAAGCAGGAAATCGCCGACCAGCACGCTTGCCTGGTTGCCCCAGATCATGCGCGCCGTCTTCTTGCCGCGCCTGAGCGCGCTCTCGTCGACCACATCGTCATGCAGCAGCGTCGCGGTATGCATGAACTCGACTGCGGTGGCGAGCTTGACATGGCCTTCGCCCGAATAGCCAAACATCTGGGCGGCGGCGAGCGTCAGCATCGGCCTGAGCCGCTTGCCGCCGGACGAGATCAGGTGGTTGGCGATCTCCGGGATCATCTCGACGTCGGAGCCGGCCTTGGACAGGATCAGTTCGTTGACGCGGCCCATATCGGCGGCCGTCAGGTCGATCAGATCCTTGATGGAAGCGGGTTCCCGCTTGCCTTCGATGTTCAGAACAACACCCACCACGACAACTCCCGTCTCATGACGCGCACGCACCCTGGTCCCGGCTCGACTCTAGGGCGCTACAAGCGGGCACGGCAAGAGGCGAATTGGCGCGGGTGATCAGGCGTCTATCCAAGGCACGCGTTTACATCAACGCCCTAACCTGCGAATTTCATTCCATGATCGAGCTTGTGCGCACCAATGACGCCGTCATCATCTCTTTTGTCGAATCGCTCATGCGCGACGCCGGCATCGCCTGCTTCGTGGCCGACCAGAATATGAGCGTTCTCGAAGGGTCGATCGGCCTTCTGCCGAAGCGCGTGATGGTCGACGCCGAGAAGGCCGAGGCAGCGCGCCGCATCCTCAAGGACGCGGGCATCGAGAACGAGATCCGCGGCAAATAATGGCAGCACCCAGCGCCATTGCCCCGGACACGCCGGCTCACACGGTCGATGCCTTCCATCGCGGCCGCTTCTGGCTGGTGCAGCCAGGCCGGGGCGGCCATCGCGCGGGCATGGACGCCATGATGCTGGCGGCCGCCGTGCCGTCCGGCTTTTCCGGCCGGCTTGCCGATTTCGGTGCCGGCGCGGGTGCGGCGGCGCTTGCCGTGCTGTCGCGCTGCGCGGAAGCGCGGGCGGTGCTTGTCGAGCGCTCCGCCGAGATGACGGCATTTGCCACCACCACGCTTGCCCATCCCGGCAATGCGCATCTCGGCGACCGCGCCTCGGTGCTGAGCGCCGACGTCACGCTCACCGGCCGCGCCCGCGTCGCTGCCGGCCTCGCCGACAATTCCTTCGACTTCGTCATCATGAACCCGCCCTTCAACGCGGCGGAGGACCGCGCCACGCCTGATGCGCTGCGCCGGGAGGCGCATGTGGTGGAGGACGGGTTGTTCGAAAGCTGGATCCGCAGTGCTGCCGCCGTCGCCAAGCCGCGCGGCGGGCTTGCGGTCATCGCCCGGCCGGAACAGCTCGTCGGCATCCTCGATGCGCTGGAAGGCCGCTTCGGCGATGCCGAACTGCTCTGCGTGCACCCACGCCCGGACGAAGCCGCGATCCGCATCGTCGTTCGCGCCAGGCTCGGCGCGCGCGGCAAGCTGGCGATCCGGCCGCCGCATATCCTGCATGGACCATCTGGCAACGAGCCCACCGAACGGACCGAAATGATCAATAACGGGCTGGCGTCGCTGTTCGGCGATTGATTGCTGCCCGGCAATGCGGCATTGCGGTTGGCCAGCCAATTCCTACATGCCTCAAGCAAGATGACCCGCGTCCGTGAACAGAAACCAACCTACCTGATCTCATCTTGCTCCTTTGCACTTTGTCAGGAGACATCCGCCTCGTGAAACGCCTCTTCAACCGTCTGCTGCCGAAATCCTGGCGCTCCAGCGTCGTCACCATTCCGGTCATCCGGCTGCACGGCACGATCATGGCCGGCGGCGGACAATTCCGGCCGAGCCTGTCGCTCGCCTCGACGGCCGGGCTGATCGAAAAGGCGTTTTTGTTCGACGCGCCGGTGGTCGCCATCTCGATCAATTCGCCGGGCGGCTCGCCGGTGCAGTCGCGGCTGATCTTCAAGCGCATTCGCGACCTGGCGGTGGAAAAGAACAAGAAGGTGCTGGTCTTCGTCGAGGATGTCGCCGCTTCGGGCGGCTACATGATCGCGGTCGCCGGCGACGAGATCTTTGCCGACCCGTCCTCGATCGTCGGCTCGATAGGCGTGGTCTCGGCCTCCTTCGGTTTCCCGGAACTGATGAAGAAGATCGGCGTCGAGCGCCGCGTCCACACCGCCGGCCAGAACAAGGCCGTGCTCGACCCGTTCAAGCCGGAGAAGAAGGAAGATGTCGAACGGCTGAAGGCGCTGCAGCTCGAAGTGCACGAGACCTTCATCGACCTGGTCAAGGAACGGCGCGGAACCAAGCTGAAGGACGATCCGGACCTGTTCACCGGCCTGTTCTGGACCGCCAAGCGCGGCCTGGATCTCGGCCTCGTCGATGCGCTGGGCGATATGCGCGGCGTGCTCAAGACGCGCTTCGGCGCCAAGACGCAGCTCAAGCTGATCACCGCGCCGCGCGGGCTTTTCGGCCGCTTCGGCCTGTTCGGCTCGCGTCTCTCGGCGCCCGACATCGCGGCCGCCGCAGCCAGCGGCGTCATCGATGCGGCGGAAGAGCGCGCGCTATGGGCTCGCTTCGGGCTTTGAAAAAGCCACAAAAGCCGCTAGCATGAACGCTTGACCGAGCCCTTGATGGCCGGCCTTGCCGCGGGAACGCGGGAGGAGTGTTGGACATGCCGCAGATCATCTTCTTCGCTGTTGTCGGCGTCGCCGCTTATTTCGGGTACCGCGCTTTCGTGCGCGAGGCTGAGCGCGTGACGGCAAAAATCCGGCGCACCGAAAAACAGACGGCCAACGGCACGATGGGCACGCTGGTCAAGGATCCGAAGACCGGCGAATACCGCCTGGCCAAGGACTAAGCGCTATTTCCCCAGCAGCCGACATTTTGGAACCCGAGACTTTGTCCCGGACCTGGCTTGCGCCGGCCAAGATCAACCTGGCGCTGCATGTCACCGGACGGCGCGACGACGGCTATCATCTTCTTGACAGCCTTGCGGTCTTTACCCGCTTCGGCGACCGGCTGGAGATCGAGCCGGCCGATGAGGACGCGTTTTCGATAACCGGCCGTTATGCGCAAGGACTGCCGCTTGACGACGGCAACCTGGTGGTGAAGGCGCGCGACGCGCTACGCCGCGAAATCGGCGCCGGAAAGACGCCGCCGGTCGCCATCCGGCTGGAAAAGAACTTGCCGATCGCCTCCGGCATCGGCGGCGGCTCCAGCGACGCAGCGGCCGCGCTCAACGGTCTGGCGCGCCTCTGGAAGCTCGACATCGACGACACGTCGCTCGCCCGGATCGGTCTCACGCTCGGCGCCGACCTGCCGATGTGCCTCAAGGCGAAGCCGCTGGTCGCGCGCGGCATCGGCGATGAGGTGTCGCCGCTGGCCGGCTTTCCGTCGCTCGGCCTGGTCCTGGTCAATCCGGGCGTCGCCGTCTCGACGCCCGACGTGTTCAAGGCGCTCTCCAGGCGCGATAACGAGGCGCTGCCGCCCTTGCCGAAGCGCCTCGACTTCCACGCTGTGCGCAACTGGCTGGAGACGACGCGCAACGATCTCGAGGCTGCCGCCCGCACGATCCAGCCGGCGATCGGCGAAGCGCTCAAGGCGCTTAGAAAAGCCGATGCCGCCTTCGCGCGCATGTCGGGTTCGGGCGCCACATGCTTCGGCCTGTTCGAGACCGGCAATGTCGCCAAGCGCGCGGCGGTCGAGATCCGCGCACGCCATCCCGACTGGTTCGTCGCCGCGACGCGCAGCATGGAGGCGACCGATGGCGAAGCTTGAAGAGAGCCGGCCCTTCATCCCGGTGCGCATCGCGGTGCTCACCGTTTCCGACACGCGCAGCCTTGCCGACGACAAATCCGGCCAGACTCTGGCCGACCGCATCACGGAGGCCGGCCATATGCTTGCGGCCCGCGATATCGTCACCGACGACCGCGACAAAATCCGCGACAAGGTGCTGGGCTGGTCACGCGACAAGGAAATCGATGTCGTCATCACCACGGGCGGTACCGGCTTCACCGGCCGCGACGTGACGCCGGAAGCGCTGGAGCCGATCTTCGAAAAGCGCATGGACGGTTTTTCGGAAGTCTTCCATCGCATCTCCTACGACAAGATCGGCACCTCGACGATCCAAAGCCGGGCGACCGGCGGCGTCGTCAACGCCACCTTCGTCTTCGTGCTGCCGGGCTCGCCCGGCGCCTGCAAGGACGCCTGGGACGGCATCATCAAGGCACAGCTCGACTACCGCCACATGCCGTGCAACTTCGTCGAGATCATGCCCAGGCTCGACGAGCATTTGCGGCGCGGCGGCAAGGCCGGATAGCCGGCCTCACGGACCAAGCGCTTAGCGAATGACAGGCTCGCCGTGAAAACGGCGGCGCGACGGTTTCGAGACGCCGAAGCCGACCTCCATCATCAGGCGCGGCGTCGTCGCCGGCACCGTGCCCATGTGGAAGCCGAACGGGTCCTCGACGAAGCCGAGGCCCGCCTCGCCGGTGAGCGTTACCGGGCTTTGCTGTCCGTAGACGGAAAGAACGTCCTCGGCCGGGTGGCCGACCAGAAGCGTCAGCTGGTGCTTGAGCGCCCGGCGCTTGTGGCTGCCGCGCACGAAGACATGCGGGCCGGTGCCGGCATCGACCGGCACCAGATAGAAGAAGAACTTCAGCATGCGCCAGTCGTCGAGATCGAAATGGTATTTGCCCAGCGATGCGAGGTTCTTGTCGGCGTCCGACGCCTTGCAGGTCGGAAAACTCCACCAGACGCGCGTGGTGATCAATTTCGCCTGGCCGCCGAGATAGTGCCCGGCGACATCGAGCAGCAGCGGGTCCTTCTGGATCGCCAAAGCCGCCGGGCAATCGAGAATGCGCTCGAAATAATGCCCGCTGAGCAGCGAGCGGCCGAACCGCTTCTCGGCCCCGGCATGGTCTTGCGGCATGAATTCGAGACGGCGGTCGAAATTGCCGAAGCAAGGCGTACGTCGCGCGAAGGCGGCGATCTCCTCATGGATCGCCGGCGGCAGCACGAAACCTGAAAACAGCCCGTCCGAACGCAAGGCATCGACCACGGCTTCGCGGTCGACGCCGGTAAACATCGTCTCGCCCGCATAGTCGAGCGACCGGGCGCGTCTGGCGCCCAGCCAGTGCATGCGGCGGCCCGGCATGGTGCGCGCCAGAACGAACATCGGCAGCCAGGCCGGGTTCTCGCGAAGGTCGGTCAGATAGGTCGGGATGCGCACGGCGATGCGGCGAAACAGGCTGCCGTTGCGGGCAATGGCTTCCAGACTGGCGGCGCCGGAATTGTCGGGGGTATGCATCAGGGTCCTCGTAAAGGCGGCGCCCGACTCGAACGTCGGCATCTCGCCGCTCCGGCATTACCCAAACCCGATTTTCCCGCATAAGAGGATGCTAACCCAACGGCAGATTTTGTGCAATGCACAACAACGCCGGTTGCGGTAAATTTTCCCACAAAAACTTCTGGATAGAAATCACTTTGGCGGCGCGACCCAGATCTCGGCGTGCAGCCTTCTGGTGGCGAGGCCGCGGGCCAGCGCTTCGGCGCCGCGTGCGCTTTTGGCAAGTGCTGCGGCCTGGCACTTGCTGATGACGAGACCCTCGGCCAGCGCGCGATTGCCCGAAAACACCCTTGCCAGGAACGGCGTGCGGTTGGCTCTGGCGCGCGAGAAACGCGCCGGCATGGTCTGTCTTGCGGTATGGGCGACGACTTCGTCGATCCAGCCCTCGGCAAGCCGCGCGCCGGGCTCCAGGACAAGCAGCCAGTCGCCCTTGGCCTGGCCGATGCCGGCGGCGATGCCGCCCGCCACATAGTTGCATCCGGCGTGCTCTGCGACGCGATGCGTCTGGTCGGTCGAGCCGGCATCGCAGACGATGACGTCGCGCACCACGCCCTCGACCGCACCGCCGATCAGCGAGGCGAGCGTGCGGGCAAGGCCCTCTTCGTCATTCCTGGTTTCGATCAGAACGCTGAGCATTGCTAGAGGATGATACCGAAACGTGTGAGGCGGTTTTCGGAAAACATCATGCTCCCTCTCTATCGAAGAGACGAATAGCGGAAAGCCGGGCGTTGCGCCAGTTGTGCATTGCAACGCAAAAAGTTCTTGCTTTGTTCTCATTGGGAAAATAGGAATAGTTTCATGAACAGAGCGATTCGACAGCCCGCGGACAGTCCCTGGGAAAGGGCGAAAATGGAACAGATCGTGCGTGCCGACCTTGCTGCTTTCGGAGCAGGCAGGGCCGAGATGGCAAATGCGATGATCGAGCAGAGCGGCATGCGCGTGCGGCCCGACCGCAACCGCGGGCGCTCGGCCGGCATCAACCCGTCCGGCCGCTTCGAGCCGGTCAGCCGGCACGTGTTCGACGACGGCTGGAATTCGCTGGAAGAACTGCCGCCGTTCAAGACCGAGGTGCAGGTGGAAAAGCCGCGCACCATCATCACCCGCAACGAATCGCCGGACATTTCCTTTGACCGCTCGATCAATCCCTATCGTGGCTGCGAGCATGGCTGCGTCTACTGTTTCGCCAGGCCGACGCATGCCTTCATGGGCCTGTCGCCGGGGCTCGATTTCGAATCGAAGCTGTTCGCCAAGCCGGACGCGGCGCGCATGCTGGACCGGGAATTGTCGAAGCCCGGCTACCAGCCGCGCACCATCGCCATCGGCACCAACACCGATCCCTACCAGCCGATCGAGAAGCAGTACCGCATCATGCGCGAGATCCTCGAGGTGCTGGAGGCGCGCGGCCATCCGGTCGGCATCGTGACCAAATCGGCGCTGGTGACGCGCGACATCGACATCCTGTCGCGCATGGCCGAGCGAGGGCTTGCCAAGGTGGCGCTGTCGGTTACGACGCTCGACCGCATGCTGGCGCGCACCATGGAGCCACGCGCGTCGACCCCGACCAAGCGGCTGGAAGCGATCCGCCAGCTGTCCGATGCCGGCGTTCCTGCCTCGGTGATGGTGGCGCCGATCATCCCCGGCCTGACCGATCCGGAGATGGAGCGCATCCTCGATTCGGCCAGAGCCGCCGGGGCCAGGGAAGCCGGCTACGTCATCCTGCGCCTGCCACTCGAAGTGGCGCCGATCTTCAAGGACTGGCTGCTCAGGCACTACCCGGATCGCTACCGGCATGTGATGTCGCTGATCCGCTCGATGCGCGACGGCAAGGACTACGATTCCGAATGGGGCAAGCGCATGAAGGGCGCCGGTCCCTATGCCTGGCAGATCGGTCGCCGCTTCGAGATGGCGGCCAAGCGGCTCGGCCTCAATGCCGAGCGGCGGCAGCTTCGCGTCGACCAGTTCGTCGCGGGCTCCGGCGCCGGCGAGCAGCTGATGCTTTTGTGAAGACTGCGCCGGCCATGAGGGGCCGGCGATAAAGAATCCCGTCCGGCCCCCTGCCCCCCGGCCGTGAGACGGTGCCCTCCCTGGTCCGACGCCCCATCCGACCCGGAGGGACTTGCGGAGAATCGGAGCCGATGCGAACCTCGCCGCACCATGGCTCGCGCGCGTTCCGATTCTCCGCTTCTCTTTGAAATGGTCGAGAAGCCCGACTTCTCGATCGAGACCAAGGCGATGGCCGACGGGCTATGGCCAGTCGCCGGCATGGACGAAGCCGGCCGCGGCCCCCTCGCCGGCCCGGTGGTGGCGGCTGCCGTCGTGCTCAATCCGGCCAACATTCCGGAAGGCCTCGACGATTCGAAGCGCCTCACCCATTTGCAGCGCGAGGCGCTGTTTCTCAAGATCCTTGGCTCGGCGCTCAGCGTCTCGATGGCCTCGATCAGCGCCGAAGGCATCGACAACAGCAACATCCTCAAAGCCAGCCTGGAAGCGATGCGCCGCGCCGCCGCCGGCCTGTCGCTGAGGCCGAAGCTCGCCCTTGCCGACGGCCGCGACATCCCGCCCGGGCTCGCTTGCGAAGGCCGCGCGCTGATCAAGGGCGATCAGCGCTCGCAGTCGATCGCCGCGGCATCCATCGTCGCCAAGGTGATGCGCGACCGCATGATGTGCGGCTGCGGCGGCCACCACGAGCATTACGGCTTCGAGGTTCACATGGGCTATGCGACGGTCCGCCACCGCAGCGCGATCGAGACGCATGGACCAGTGGCGAGATTGCACCGCGCATCGTTTGCGCCGTTCCGGCTGGGTGGGGCGGAGGTGGTTGAGGAAGAAAGTTTCGCCGGATTGGAGTGAGACGGCGAAGCTGCCAATCTCCCCCCTCGTGGGGGAGATTGGCAGCGACGGCGCGCCGCTCCCTTTTCAAACAACAAAAAAGCCGCCGGGTTGCCCAGGCGGCTTTGATCTCGAACTGCGAAATCAGCTCAGTTCAGCTTCGCCTTCACGTCATCCAGCGCCGACTTGAACAGATCCGCGCCGGCCTTGGCGTCGACCTTGGCGGCAAGCAGCCCACGGGCTGCCTCGACCGCGATGTCGACGGCGGAGGCGCGCACTTCGCTGACGGCTTCGCGCTCGGCCTGGGCGATCTTCTGCTCGGCAAGCGCGGTGCGGCGCGCGACATAGTCTTCCGTCTTCTTGGCCGCTTCGGCGGCCAGCAACTCGGCTTCACGCTTGGCCGCGGCGACGATGTCGGCGGCCTCCTTCTCGGCTTCCTTGCGCTTCTGCTGATACTGGCCGAGCAGCTGCTGGGCCTCTTCGCGAAGCTTGCGGGCTTCGTCCAGCTCGCTGCTGATCTTGGCCGCGCGGGCGTCGAGCGACTTGGTTAGCATGCCCGGCACCTTCAGATAGATGACGGCACCGACGAAGATGATCAGGGCGATGGTCGCCCAGAGCGTCGCGAGTGATGTAGCGTCCATGATCTCGCTCCTCACCGGCTCGCGGATTTGACCGCTGCCGCGACCTCGCTCTTGTCGGCCTTGCCGCCGACAAGCGCCTCGACGATGGCCGACGTGGTGTCCTCGGCTATGGTGCCGACTTCCTTCATAGCCTTGGCCTTGATCGAGGCGATGCTCGCCTCGGCCTCGCCGAGCTTCTTCTCGAGCTCGGCCTCGAGCTTTTTGCGCGTGCCCTCGGCGTCTGCCTTGGCGGCGTCGCTCGCCTGCTGGCCGATCTTGTTGGCGTTGGCCTTGGCCTCGGCCAATTCCTGCTCATAGGCGGCAACGGCGGCATCGGCCTCGCCCTTCAGCCTTGCGGCTTGGTCGAGATCCTGGGTGATGCGATCGTTACGGACGTCGATGATGGCGCCGAGGCGCGGCATCACCACCCGCTTCAGGAACAGGTAGAAAAGCCCGAAGGTGATGACCAGCCACAGGATCTGCGACGGGAAGGTCGCGGGATTGAATGGCGGGAACGTGCCATGCTCCTCGGCGGGCACAGCGGTGCCTGCATGCGTCTCGCCTTCGGCCGCGGCCGGCGCGGTGTCTTCCGCATAGGCAGATGTCACGAACATCTCATTCCCCTGTCCACGTGGCGGGGCCGCACCATGCGACCCCTAGCGTCAGCTCTTGAGTCTTACTTGAAGACCAGGAGCAGAGCGATCAGGAGCGAGAAGATGCCCAGAGCTTCGGTCACTGCGAAGCCGAAGATCAGGCGGCCGAACTGGCCGTCGGCAGCCGACGGGTTGCGGAGCGCACCCGAGAGGTAGCTGCCGAAGATGTTGCCGAGGCCGATGCCCGCGCCGCCCATGCCGAGGCAAGCGATACCGGCGCCGATAGCAGCTGCTGCATTTACTTCCATGTCGAACTCCTGTGGTTTTCGTAATCGTTGCGGTTGGTACGTTGGGTATGCTGGCGCCGAAGCGCCGGTTGAAATCGATCAGTGGCCCGGGTGCAGGGCGTCGTTGAGATACATGCAGGTCAGCACCGCGAAGACATAGGCCTGCAGGAAGGCGACCAGCAACTCGAGCGCAGTCAGCGCGACAGCCATGGCGAGCGGCAGCACCGAGCCGGCGATGCCGACGGCGCCGAGCGCAGAGAGGCTGACGACGAAGCCCGAGAACACTTTCAGCGTGATGTGGCCGGCCAGCATGTTGGCGAAGAGACGAACCGAGAGGCTGACGGGACGCGAGACGAAGGAGATAACTTCGATCGCCACCACCAGTGGCAAGAGCAGGCCCGGCACGCCATGCGGCACGAAAAGCTTGAGGAAGCCGAGGCCGTGCTTGGCGAAGCCGTAGACGACGACGGTGCCGATGACCAGGATCGCCAGCGTGAAGGTGACGATGATGTGGCTGGTGACGGTGAAGAAATAAGGGAACAAGCCGATCAGATTGGCGACCAGCACGAACATGAACAGCGAGAACACCAGCGGGAAGAACTGCATGCCCTGCTTGCCGGCGGCATCGCGCAGCATGTTGCCGACGAACTCGTAAGCCATTTCGGAAATCGACTGCAGGCGGCCCGGGATCAGCGCGCGGCTGGCGGTGCTCATGTAGAGGAAGCCCGACGCGAGGACGATGGTCACGACCATGAACAGCGCGGAATTGGTGAAGGAAACGTCGTAGCCGCCGATGTGAATCGGGATGAGCGGATGGATCTGGAACTGGTGGATCGGATCGACCTTGTCAGCAGCAGCCACTTTAAATCCCCGTCAAAGCCACGATCGGCTTCTTCACAAGTTCTGTTTAGCGCCTTCAGGCGCCTGATGTCATTTCTTCGGTTCGCGCGGCTGGCCGCCTTGACCGAATTCCGACGCAAGTCCCGCCGAACGCAGGACATTGAGCACGCCGGCACCAAAGCCAAGCAACAGGCCGACGATCAGACCCCATGGCGCCGTTCCCGCCAGACGGTCGATGAACCAGCCCAAGCCGACACCGACCACCACTCCGGCGATAAACTCGCTGGACAGCTTCAGCGCCTGACCGTAACCGGTCGCGGCTTTCACTTCGTCTTTCCCCTCGGGCCGGTCCGGCCGCCTCGTCGCAAGCGATGCTTCGAGACTGCGCCGGCGGCGCTCAAGTTCGTCGTCGCGGATGGTGGCTTCTGGCTGCCTGCCGCGGCCGGTTTCTCCGGTTCCGTCTGGCCCGGTTTTGTCGGCCATCGCAACCCCCCTGCCCGAGCAGACGATTTACCGTCCGTCCGCTTGTAAAGTCGCCGGCAACATAGTTAGAGGGTCAGCGCCCGTCAAGCCACGGACCGAACTTCGAAGCGATGTATTTTTCTTATATAAATCAATATCTTATCAAAGTGCGACATCGTGCCCTTCACGGCCGCGTGAGGCGACGGTGCGAATCCGCGCGGCAAGTCGCTCAGGCGGAGGCATGCCGGGCACCGGAGGAAGGGGCGCCGGAGGCATCGCTTAGGCGGCTCGGCTCGAGCCGCCCAGCCGGCTCAGCTCCAGCCGCCGCCATAGGTGCGGTAGAAGATGTGCAGGCCGATTTTGGTCATGCGGTGCATGGCGCGCGCCCAGCCCGGATGGACGTAGTTGGCGTAGTAATGCGTCGAGGAGCCGACCTCGGGAATGAAGATCTTGCCGGCCGTCACCGCCATGGCGACCTCCTGCGCGGTCTTATAGGAGGCCTGGTCGGTGACGACCTTCTTCCTGCCGTCGCAGGCGAAGGAGAACTGGCAGCGATTGAACCAGTCGTCGTTCTGGTAGACGACGCCGCAGATGGTTTTCGGATAGGCCGGGTTGCGGACGCGGTTCAGAATCACCTGCGCCACCGCCGCCTGGCCGCGGACGGGCTCGCTGCGGGCCTCGAAATAGATGCCTTTGGCGAGGCAGGCCTGTTCGGGCTTGGAAAAGACGCTCGCCGGCAGCGGGTTCTGCAGCCAGGCATGATCGCCCTTGCCCATCGGCGGGATGAAGCGGCCATCGTTCGGCTGCTCGTCCTGCAGCAGCGCCTCGAAGGGCGAGGCCTTGGCGTAGTCGGGCGCCGCCTGGGCATAGGCGGTGGCAAGGACGTCCGGCTTGTCGTTGTTGACGAGCGCGATCAGTGCCGCCGGCAGATCCGGATCGGGCTTCTTGTCCTCGCGCAGGTGGAAGGCCTGGGCGATCTGCACCTCCTTGCCCTTGATGCCGGGCTTGGCGAAGGTCAGCTTCAGGCCGCTGTCCAGGCTGGGGCGGATCAGCGAGGAGGTGCGCTCGAAGATGGAGCCGGCGCTGAAATTCTTTGGCGGCGCGACTGGCGACACCTGCACCAGGCGCCCCTTCTTGTCGGCGCGCACGACACGGTCCTCGTCGGGCGTCGCGCCTGCGGCGCTGCCCTTGCCACGGAATGCGACGGTGCCGACGCCCGGCAGATTGACGCCGGAGCCGGAGAGCGAACCGGTGGTGGTGGAATCGACGAAGGGCATTTCGGCCGCATGCACCGAGCCGGCGGCGGACTTCTCGACATAGGCGTTCCAGCGCGTATTCGGCGCTTCCAGCCCGGACACCAGGCTGGTCATGTCCTGATAGCCGACCTCCGCCGGAAAGCCGACCCAGATGCCGAGCCCAAGAACCAAAGGCGGAAGGAAGGAACGTCTTTTCGCAACGGCGGCGGCGACAAGCCGCTTTGCAACGCGTCGATGCACGGAACTCTCCAGAACGCTACTGACCCGGAGAGCGAAAATGAAGCATTAACCTTGATGGTGAGTTAACGACATCGATCATCTTGTCTTCATGCAGGTGGCCAGCCGGCTCCCCGTCTCAGGGAGCCGGCGAAGAATCATACCTGGCGCAGGAAGATCGGCCAGGCGATCGCCGCGCAGATGGCAGCCGCCAGCCACACGCCTTGCCAGGCGAAGACCAGCAGAAGCCACGGAATGGCGATCGGCACCAGGCAGAAACCGATGAAGACAAAGCTGTTCGCGAGGCTGAGCGCGGTGCCGACATGGCCAGCGCCGGCCAGCGTGGCGAGTTCGGTATAGGCGACGCCATGCCAGGCCGAGACTGAGATGCCGGCGACGACGACCATGAAGGGTAACGCCGTAATCAGCGCCGGCTGACGGCCGGCCGCGAGCACGAACAGCCATAACAGCAGGAACGCCGCGGCGCTGAGCGCGCTGCAAAGCTTCAGGAAGGACCGGCGATTGCCGTGGCGGTCGGTGTAGCGGCCGCTCCAGACGCGCATCGTCATGGCGCCGGTCTGTACGACGGCAAGGCTGGCGCTGGTTACAAGCGTGCCCATGCCGGCGAAGTCGTGCAAGAAGACCGAGGCGAAGGTCAGCACCGCGACCTGCGGGAAGCAGAGCAGGCCGATCGCCGTCGAAATGCGCCAGACCTCGATGTTGCGCAGTGGCGCCGGCCCGGTCGAAGCAGCCGCGACATGGCTACCCGCTTCCGTCGGCGGCTCATGCAGCCAGCGCCAGGCGAATAAGGCCGAGAGCGCGGAGGCGGACGCCAGCAGGCCGAAGACGGCAGCGAAGCCATATGCCGAGGCAAGCGAGGGCAGGACGAGCGCGCCAAGCCCGCCGCCCATCGGCACCGCGGTCTGCCTGATGCTCATGGCGAAGCCGCGCTCGCCTTCTGCGAACCAGCCCATGATGGCGCGGCCGCTGGAGCCGTTGACGCTGCCGCCGAGCAGGCCGGCGACCAGCAGGCTCGCCGAAAGCAGCGCGGCGCCAGGGATGGCCATTTTCGTCGGCACGACGAGCAGCGCCATGATCAACAGCCATGCCGCCGTCGCGCCGAGCCCGGTCAGAAGCACGCGGCGATCGCCCCAGCGATCGGTCAGCACGCCCCAGGGCAGTTCGCTGAGCGCCACGCCGAGCCCGAGCAGACCGAGCGCAAGACCGAGTTGGGTATTGTCGAGGTGATAGCCCTGTCGCATCACCACCGCGGTGGCGGGGATGCCGGAGAAGGTGGCGGAGAAACCGGCATTGGCGGCAACGCCGATACCAAGCACCTTCCAGCGGTGGTTCGGCCCGAAACGCGGAGGAGCAACGGTGGTTTTGCCTAGTCGGCATTCGGCGCGCGTGACGATGGCGGACATGATTCTCATTCCCGTGACGGCCGGCGAGCGGCCTTGACGCACGGGATGTAGCGCCATAGCATCATCCATAAAATCAGGAAGTTTTTGACAAACGATCCTGAAAATTAGGACAATACCATGCACCGTGTCACATTCGATCTGGACGTGTTGAGGACCTTCGTCACCGGCATGGAGTTGGGCAGCTTCGCCAAGGCGGCCGAGCGGCTCGGACGTTCGACATCGGCCGTCAGCGCACAACTGAAAAAGCTGGAAGAGCAGGCAGCGACGCCGATCTTCCGCAAAGCCGGGCGCGGCCTGGCACTGACCGAGGCCGGCGAGACGATGCTGGGCTATGCACGGCGGCTGATCGAGCTCAACGACGAGGCGGCTTCGGCCATTCGCGGCGTCGAGCTTGAAGGCTGGGTGCGGCTCGGGCTGCAGGAGGATTTCGGCGAAACGGTGCTGCCCGAAGTGCTCGGCCGCTTCGCGCGCGCCCATCCCAAGGTGCGCATCGAGGCGCGCATCGGCCGCAGCCACGAGCTGGCGGATCGCGTCGTCTCCGGCAACCTCGACATCGCGCTTGCCTGGCATGACGGCGCAACCTTGCCTCCCTACAGCCGCCGTGTCGCCGAGGTGCAGACGCGCTGGATCGGTCCGGCTAAGCCGATGGCCGTCGGCCCGGGCGATGGCGGGCCGCTGCCGCTGGTGATGTTCGAGGCGCCTTGCCTTTTGCGCACAGTGGCGACGGAGACGCTCGACCGCGCCGGCAAGGGCTGGCGCCTGGCCTTTTCCAGCCCCAGCCTCGGCGGCATCTGGGCGGCGGTGGCGGCGGGCCTTGGCCTGACCATCCGCACCGACATCGGCCTGCCCGCCACTGTCCGGGCGGTCGCGCCAGGCGTGCTCGATCTGCCCGCCTTGCCGAAGCTGGCGCTGCATCTGCACCAGAAGGATGCCGAGCTCGATCCGGTCTCAGCGCGGCTGGCGGAGATCCTTTTGCAAGCGGCGATGGAGGCGCTGCCGGAAGGGGCGCGGACTGAGAGGTTGAGGGAGGTCGCTTAGGCCCACACTGTTCGTCATCCACGGGCGGAGCGACGCGAAGCGGAGCGTAGACCCGAGGATCCATTCCGTTACGTCGACCAAAGAGTGCAGAGGTGCAGAATTCTGAATCGTCGCGGCGCCTCTAAGTCACGGCATGGATCCTCGGGTCTGCGCGCGTCGCTTCGCTCCTTGCTTCGCCCGTGGATGACGACCGCAGGGAAGCGCTTCCCAAAGCCTCACCGCTTCTTCGCGCGCCCCGCAAACGGATTGTCCGAGGTGCGCAGCGCCATGCGGATCGGCACGCCGGGCATGTCGAAGGCCTCGCGCAGGCTGTTGGTCAGGTAGCGCACATAGGATTGCGGCATCGCGTCCGGGCGCGAGCAGGAGACGACGAAGCCCGGCGGGCGGGTCTTGGCCTGGGTGACATATTTGATCTTCAGCCGGCGGCCGGCGACGGCAGGCGGCGGATGATGTGCCAGGATGCCTTCCAGCCAGCGGTTGAGCTTGCCGGTCGAGACGCGGCTGTTCCAGACCTTGTGGGTCTTGATGACGCTTTCCATCAGCTTGTCGAGGCCGCGCCCGGTCTCGGCCGAGACGGTGACCGCCTGGATGCCGCGCACCTGCGGCAGCAAGCGCCCGGTCTTTTCGCGCAACTCGGCCAGCAGTTCCTGCGGGTTGTCGATCAGGTCCCATTTGTTGAAGGCGATAACCGGCGCCCTGCCCTCGCGGATGATGAGATCGGCGATCTGCAGGTCCTGCTTCTCGAAGGGGATGGTGGCGTCGAGCACGATGATGACGATCTCGGCGAAGCGGATGGCGCGGAGCCCATCCTGCACCGAGAGCTTCTCGAGCTTTTCCTGCACCTTGGCCTTGCGGCGCATGCCGGCGGTGTCGTGGAGCTTTATGCGGCGGCCGCGCCAGTCCCAGTCGACCGAGATCGAATCGCGGGTGATGCCGGCTTCCGGGCCGGTCAGCAGCCGCTCCTCGCCGATCAGCGCGTTGATCAGCGTCGACTTGCCGGCATTGGGGCGGCCGACGACGGCGATGCGCAGCGGCTTGGTGTCGTCATAAGCAGGCTCGGCGTCCGGATCGGCGATGTCCTCGCCGATCAGCACCTCGCTGGCGGCGATCTCGTCGCTGCCGTCTTCTTCCTCGTCCTCGCCGAAGGCGCGTTCCTCGCCAAGCGCTTCGACCACCGCGTCGCGCAAATCGGGCATGCCCTGGCCGTGCTCGGCCGAGACCGGGATCGGCTCGCCAAGGCCGAGCTCCCAGGCCTCCAGCAGGCCGCCTTGCGCGCCGCGGGCTTCGGCCTTGTTGGCGACCAGCACGACCGGCTTGCCGGACTTGCGCACCACCTCGGCGAAGGTGCGGTCGTCGGGCATCAGGCCGGACTTGGCGTCGACGGTGAAGAAGATCAGGTCGGCCTCGCGGATGGCGATCTCGGTCTGCTGGCGCATGCGGCCGGGCAGCGTCGAGGCGGCGGCATCCTCGAAACCGGCGGTGTCGATGACGTCGAAATGGAGGTCATAGAGTTTTGCCGCATGGACGCGGCGGTCGCGCGTCACGCCGGGCGTGTCGTCGACAAGCGCCAGCTTCTTTCCGACCAGCCGATTGAAAAGAGTCGATTTGCCGACGTTAGGCCGGCCGATGATGGCGACTTTGAACGACATCCGGGGTCACGAGGCGTTGCCCGACCCGCGGATCAGCTCGGACATCAGCGTTGCCCGCTGGCGCACATTGCGCGGGGCGCCGTCATCCGAAGAGATCTGGTCGAACAGTTTGAGCGCATCGGCCGACTTGCCGTCCTTCCAGGCGGCAAGGCCAAGCGCCTCACGCGCCGAGCTGCGCAGCGGGTTGGTGTCGGCGGTCAGCGCCTCGACGCGGCTGGCGACATCGGCGTAGGAACCGTGGTCGACGAGCAGCAGCGCCGCCCTCAGACGCGCGATGTCGCGGATGCCGCCGGGGATGGCGGTGTCGGCGGCGACCTCGTCGAAATCCTTGACCGCGCCGTCGACGTCGCCCTTGTCGGCCTTGACGGTCGCGGCGCGCATGCGAGCAAGCAGCGGATAGGCGCCGTAGCCGTCCTTCTCCAACTGGTCGAGCGCTGCGATCGCCTCGTCGTTCTTGCCGTCATTGGCAAGCTTGAGCGCCGCCGAGAAAGCATCGCCCGAGCGGTTGGCGCGGGTCTCGTCCCAATAGCGATAGCCGACGACGGCGGCGGTGCCGAGCACGATCAGGATGGCGATGCCGAGCAGCGCCGGGCCGAAACGGTCCCACAGCTTTTGCGCCTGCTCGCGACGCATCTCTTCGTTGACTTCGCGGATAAAACTGTCGTCCGACATCAATCAAAAACCACTTCAGCCCCGGACGGGGCGCTTGTTGAGCCCGCGTTTTAGCGAAAAATTGCCGGCATGGAAGGGGGAGAGCGGGAAAATCGGCGCAGAGCGGCAGATAGTCCGCCGATCTTGCCGGAACGCATCGGCGCCACATTTGCGCGATAGCCGGCTTCCTATCAGCCGGAGAGGGTCCTGCCAGAAGGTTGCCGATGCTGCGTTCGTACCGCGTTCTTGCGCTCAGTCTTGCCGCGATTGCCGCCGCGCAATCGGCCCTGGCCGATCCGCCGAAAGCGCCCTCCTCAGCCCCGACGAAGCCCAAGCAGATCGTGCTGATCTCCTTCGACGCGGCGCGCGAGATCTCGCAATGGCAGCGCAGCCGGGCGCTGGCAAAGCGCACCGGCGCGCATTTCACCTATTTTTTGTCCTGCGTCTTCCTGCTCTCGCCGGACACGCGCCAGCTCTATACCGGCCCGGGCAAGGCCGCCGGCAAATCCAATGTCGGCTTCGGCGCCTCGAAGCAGGACGTCGCCGACCGGCTGGAGCAGGTAAGGCTGGCCGCCGCCGAGGGCCATGACATCGGCAGCCATGCCTGCGGCCATTTCGACGGCAAGGCGTGGAGCAAGGCCGACTGGCTGGCCGAATTCGCGTCGGTCCGGCGCATCTTCGAAAACGCCTTTGCGATCAACGGCATCCCGGAACCGGCCGGCTGGCGCGATGTCGCGCATCATGCGTTGGTCGGGTTCCGCGCGCCCTATCTGTCGACGAACAAGGCGCTTTACGAAGCGCTGCCCGAAGCCGGCTTCCAGTATGACGCCAGCGGTGTCTCGAAAGGCCCTACCCTGCCGCCGACGGTGAACGGCACAACGCGCTTTGCACTGCCGCTTATTGCGGAGGGACCGAAGGCAAAGCCGGTTGTCGCCATGGACTACAATCTCTTCGTGCGCCATTCCGGCGGCTTCGAGCGGGCGGACAAGGACGGAGCATTCGCCGAGCGCGCCTACCAAGCGTTCCGCGCCGCCTTCGAAGCCCAGTATAACGGCAAACGGCTGCCGCTGGAGCTCGGCTTCCACTTCACCCCGATGAATGGCGGTACCTATTGGAACGCGCTGGAGCGCTTCGCCGGCGAGGTCTGCGTGAAGACCGACGTCGAGTGCATCAGTTTTCGCGACTACGTGGCGCGGCAACGCGCCGGGCAGTCAAAGGCGGCGGTGGGCGGCTAGAGCCGCCCACCCTCCGATTCCAGGTCAGGCAGGATCTTCCGCACTTTGGCGGGCCAAATAACGTTGGTCGATGTCGGGCAGTGGCTCGCCTTCAAGTGTTGCTTCGAAGGCGCGCAAGCGCTTGTGAATGGATTGCAGTTCGACGATCGTGGACCACGACGTGAGAAGGAACTGAAGCGACCCGGTTACCTTGCCGAAAGCGTTCGGTATCTGGTTCAGGACGCCCAGCGATATCCTGTGCGCCACGATCGACGGGCCCATGACGAGGAACGAGAAGATGTTGTCCGCCTGCAGGTAGGTGTAACGAACGACGTTGAAATAGATATAGTGGAAATACAGCCTGAAGTAGTTGCGGCGCACATTTGCAAATAGCTCTGCCGTCGTTGCCGGCTGCGCCCGATCCGCATGGTCCTCGCCATAGACGAGTTCCTTGCGGTATGCCGCTTCGACGCGTTGGTTGCGAAACTGAAGGCCGGGCAGCTTGAGGCCAGCCACCATGACAGCAACAGTTCCGAACAGACACCAGGCGATTGCCGCAAGGACAAGCGGTTGGGGAATGGCTCCGATCACCGGCAATTCGCTGATGTGGGTCTGCAGTTGGATCATTACCGGCAGGAATGCAATCAACGTCATGATCGACTGCACAAAGGTGGAGCCCAAATCCTCCATGATTTGCGAGAAGCGCATCGTATCTTCCTGGATACGCTGCGACGCGCCCTCGATGTGGCGCAGCTTGGACCAATTCGCCATGAAGTAGTCGTTCATCGCGGTGCGCCACCGGAAGACCCAGTGGCTGACGACAAAGTTGTTGATCACGGAAACATTCATACCAACCAGCGCCAGCCAGGCGAAGGTGGCCAATCTTTCATAGAATTCAATGTTCGTTGATTCCACCGTTTTCGAAATCAGCCCCTGTATGTAGTCGAAGAACGGACCGTACCAATCGTTCACGGCAACGCTAATCTGCACGTTGAAATAGATCATGAATAGAATAGTGGCCGCCACCAGGATGGACCAATCTTGCCATGGATGCGGGGCGTACCAGCGCCAGAAAGCGTAGAAGATCGCAACGCAAGCCGCAAAGTAGATATAGAACCAGAGGAATGGCTTCGATATGAACACGGCAATGCCGATGACGGCCGGCGCGTCTGGGGAGGCCGGAGGCATCCCAAGCAACGCTCCCAGTTGCTCACCTCCGAAGAACCAAAACAAGATCGCGGCAAGGCTCCAGAGGGCGGCCGAGGTGAAGAAGAGCTTCGGCTGCGGGAAGAAGGATACGAACACTGGGCGGGGTTCCTCGGTCTGACCGCAAATCAGCGGCGTTGCTGCTCGGCGGGCATAAGGTCACACATTAGGGGGAAAGAAAATGCCTTGTCCGATGCCCGGCATCGAACAAGCCGACCAATCATGGCGATTTTGGCGCAGCCAACCAGGCGATGACGGCGGAGGCGAGCAGCGCGGCCGCCGCCATGATCGACGCAGCGACATAGTTGCCCGAGGCCTGGGCGAGCAGGCCGGCAGCGATCGGACCTATGATCTGGCCGAGGCCGAAGGCCGCCGTCATCACCGCGAAGATGCGGCGCGGCGCCTGCGGGGCGAGTTGCCGTCCCGCCTGCAGCCCAAGCGCGGTGACGGCGATGAATGTGCCGCCGAGCAGGACGCCGGCAATCAGCGGCCCGGCAGCACCCTTGACGACGACGCTGGCGGTGACGCCGACCACTTCGACCAAGCAACTTACGGCATAGGCGGCGTAGAGACTGGTCCTGCCGGCGAACTTCTGCCAAGCCCATGTCGAGGGAAAGCCGGCAAGGCCGGCGACCATCCAGACGCTCGCCTCGAAGACGCGGCTGCCGCCGCCCTCACGAACGATGGCGATCAGAAACGTCGCCGTCACCACATAGCCGAAGCCGAACAGCCCGTAGGCGACGATCATCCTGGTCAGCGACCCGTTCCTCGGCAGCGCCGGTTCGCGGCCGGCGACGCCGTTGGCGGGTCCGGTCGAGCCGGCAAGCAGCGCTACCAGCGCGAGCCCTGCCAGCGAGATGGCGCCCGACCAAAGCCAGCCCGCCGGCCAACCGGCATGCTCGGTGACCAGGACGGCAAGCAGCGCCGAGGATGCCGCGATGCCGAGGCCGACGCCGCCGAAATGCAGCGCCTGCAGATCACCGCGCCCGGTGCTAACCAGATGGCTGAACACGATCGACGACATGAACACCATGACGAAGGCGCTGGCGAGGCCAGCGAGGAAGCGGATGATGAGAAAGGCGGCGATGGTCTCGTTCAGCCCCATCAGGCCGGCGAGCACAGCGCTTGCGGCGAGGCTGGAATACATCAGCAGCCGTTCGCGGCCATGCGCCCAGTTGCCGGCGGCGGCGAGCGCGCCGATCAAATAGCCGACGTAGTTGGCCGACGCGATCCAGCCGGCATCGGCCGGCGTCAGATGCAGTTCCTCCATCATGCCGGGCAGGATCGGCGTGTAGACGAAGCGGCCGATGCCCATGGCGACGGCAAGCGCCGTCATGCCGGCGACGGCTAGACGCAAGGGAGATGGCGAGGCGTTCATTGCGGCGCACAATAGGCGCGGCGGATGTTGTTACAATGCGCTTTTGTTGGGCCAGCCTGACGATCTTAATAAGGATCGCCTGCACGGGGTTTGGCCCGAAAATCCCCTATGTCAGCGCCGCCCCTCATCCGCCCTTCGGGCACCTTCTCCCCGTATTGTGACGGGGAGAAGGAGACGGGCCGCGACCCCAACGACTATCCTGCAGCGTTGAAAATTGGCGAAAGCGGCGATGCCGGTGTCTTTCTCCCCGTCACTATACGGGGAGAAATGCCCGGCAGGGCAATGAGGGGCAGCGCTAACGATGGCAGGCTACGCACCCATGGACGCAGCGTCCTTGCGCCGTCGGAGAGCGATCTTCAATAGCTCGCCGTTTCGTGCACAGTCCGGTAGGCGGTGAGCCGGAACGGCATGTCGCCGAGCTCGCGCTCCGACATGGTGTCGAGCACCGGATGCGAGAGTGGATCGGTCACCCAGCGGGCGATCTCGCCGTCGTCGTGGCGGCCTTGCCTCGATCCGGCGCCGGAAAGCCCTTTCAGCAAAGATAAAATCTTCATCGAACCTGCCTCCACGAAATGGCTTGCGTCCATAAAATCTGCCTTTGCCCGCACAGTTTCAATTGAGATTTCAGCCGCTCCAGTTTAGAAAAACTGAATGGCCATGCTGAACCGCGTCCATCTCAACGGCTTGCGCGCCGTCGAAACCGTTGCCCGGCTGGGGTCGCTGGCGGCAGCGGCAGCCGAGCTCAACGTTTCGGTCAGCGCCGTCAGCCAGCAGGTCAAGCGCACGGAAAGCCAGCTCGGCCAGGCGCTGTTCGAACGCACGCCGGGTGGGCTGGTGCCGACGGAATTCGGCGCGGTGTTCAGCGCGCGGTTGAGCGACGGATTTCGCGAGTTGGCGCAAGCCGTGGCGCTGGCCGACGAGGCGAGCCAATGCACGCTGGTTGTGTCGGTCGCGCCCGCCTTTGCCTCGAAATGGCTGCTGCCCCGGCTGTCGCGGCATTTTTCCCGCCATCAGAACGTGCTGCTCAGGATCGACGCTTCGGGCCGGCTGGCCGATCTCGACCATTCCGACATCGATATCGCCATCCGCATGGGCGACGGCACATGGCCCGGCGTAAACGCGGAACTCCTGCTGGCGCAGGAGATTTTTCCGGTCTGCGCGCCATCGATCGCGAGCAGGTTGCACGCGATCGAGGACCTGGCGCAGACCTGCGCCATCACCGACGAGCGCACGCTGATCAGCTGGGACAGCTGGTTCGCGGCGGCCGGCGTCGAGCCGGTCACTTTCCAGAAGGGCGCGCGCTTCACCGACCCGATGCTTTGTCTGGAATCGGCGATCGCCGGCCATGGCGTGATGCTGGCCTGGCAGTTGCTGACCGCCGACGCGCTGGCCGACGGACGGCTGATCGCGCCCTTCGGCGTGCGCGCCGAGAGTGGGCTCGGCTACTGGATGGTCACCTCGGCCACCAAGAGCGAGAGCCGAAAAGTGCGCAACTTCAAGGCCTGGATCCGCGAGGAGATCGAGATGACGGTGGCGCAGTTTCAGAAACTCGACAGCGCTGCCTAACCTAGTCGATCGCGGTGGAAAGGCCGGCCTCGCCGGTCTATGTAAGGATAGACCCCAACATCACGGCAGGCAGGATCATGACCACACATTCGCGCGGCGTCTCGGCAAGCATCGACCCGGTAAAGCTCGACAGGCTGGCCGAAGTCGCCATCAAGGTCGGGCTGCAGCTGCAGCCCGGACAGGATCTGGTGCTGACCTCCTCGATCGCAGCGCTGCCCTTGACCCGACGCATCGTCGAGCACGCCTACCAGGCCGGCGCCGGGCTGGTGACGCCAATCTTCAACGATGACGAGATCACGCTGGCGCGCTTCCACTACGGCGCCGATGCCGGTTTCGACCGCGCCGCCGGCTGGCTCTATGAGGGCATGGCGAAGGCCTTCTCCAACAATGCGGCGCGGCTTGCGGTGCGCGGCGAGGACCCGTCGCTGTTGTCGGCGCAGGACCCGGCCAAGGTGGCGCGCGCCAACAAGGCCAATTCGATGGCCTACCAGCCGGCGCTGGAAAAGATCACCGGCTTCGACATCAACTGGAACATCGTCGCCTATCCCGATCTGGCCTGGGCTCGCCAAGTGTTTCCGGGCGAGCCCGACGATGTGGCTGTGGTGAAGCTGGCGGACGCCATCTTCTCGGCCTCGCGCGTCGATGTCGAGGATCCGATCGGTAACTGGAAGGCCCACAACGCAGCTCTCGCCGAGCGCACCAAATGGCTGAATGAACACAATTTCCATGCGCTGCATTTCACCGGACCGGGCACCGACCTGACCGTCGGACTGGCCGATGGCCATGAATGGATGGGCGGCGCCTCGACGGCCAAGAACGGCGTCACCTGCAATCCCAACATCCCGACCGAGGAGGTCTTCACCACGCCGCATGCCAGGCGTGTCGAAGGCCACGTCTCCTCGACCAAGCCGCTCTCCTATCAGGGCACGCTGATCGACGAGATTTCCGTGCGCTTCGAAGGCGGACGGATCGTCGAGGCGAAGGCAGCGAAGGGCGAGGATGTCCTGAAGAAGGTGCTAGACACCGACGAGGGCGCGCGCCGGCTCGGCGAAGTCGCGCTGGTGCCGCACTCCTCGCCGATCTCGAAGAGCGGGTTGCTGTTCTTCAACACGCTGTTCGACGAGAACGCCGCCTGTCACATCGCGCTTGGACAGTGCTATTCAAAGTGCTTCGTCGACGGCGCTTCGCTCAGCCAGGACGAAATCGCCGCGCGCGGCGGCAACAAGAGTTTCATCCATATCGACTGGATGATCGGCTCGGACAAGATCGACATAGACGGCGTCGCCAAGGACGGCAGCCGCGTGCCGGTGATGCGCAAGGGCGAGTGGGCTTAGTAGGCTTCTTGTTCTACGCAATTTCGGACGGAAAACCGCTCCACACTTTTCCTGGAATTGCTCGGCCAGCGGAGGTGTGATGGCCTTCGACATAGCGGTGAAGCGCATTTATGAGCCGCCGGCGAAAGCCGACGGCCAGCGGGTGCTGGTCGACCGCATTTGGCCGCGCGGCGTCCGCAAAGAGAATGCCACGCTGACGCTCTGGCTGAGGGAGATCGCCCCGAGTGACGGACTGCGCAAATGGTTCGGGCATGAGCCGGAGCGCTGGGCGGAGTTTCGGAAGCGGTATCGGGCGGAGCTGGATGGGAATGGCGAGGCGGTGGCGCAACTGCGCGCACTGCTTGGCAACGGCAAGGTGACGCTGCTCTACAGCGCGCATGACGAGGCGCACAACAATGCCGTGGCGCTGGCGGAGTACCTATAGGCGTAAACTTTGAGATGCTGGCGGGACAGCGCCCCCCTCTGTCCTGCCGGACATCTCCCCCACGAGGGGGGAGATCAGATGTCGCCTCGGCTTTCGCCAATCGCCAACGGCGCAGGATGTGTGGGGCGCCGGAACTGCCAATCTCCCCCCTCGTGGGGGAGATGTCCGGCAGGACAGAGGGGGGCGCGAAGGAACTCGACTTCTAAATTTGAGTCCTACTTCACCTTTGCTTCGTAAAACTCTG
>NZ_VFWX01000002.1 GCF_006442965.1 Mesorhizobium sp. CU3
TTCTGACAAACACAGTTGCTCATCCGTCTCGGCGCTAGTGCGCCGATCCACCTTCTCCCACAAGGGGAGAAGGGAAGGCTCCGCCAACCATTTCCGCCAACCTGCGCACCGTGTTCCAGTTGCGCGATGTGCCGATGCCCAGGCGCTTGTGATTGGCTGCAGCAAGCAGCCGTGAACTTGGCCGCTCGCGCGAAAAGACGAGCCAGATGTCGCCGCCGACCAAAACCACCTTCTCATCGTCATCAGCGCGGGCCTGAAGTCCCGAGAAGGCTTCGTCGGCGACAGCTTGGCGCATCACCCGGACCGCGACCTGGTCGCCGGCTTGCGCAGACTCGGCAGGGAACGGATTCGAAGCCGCAAGCTTCAGCCAATCCACGGCGCCGCGAACGATGATGTCGACATGGCGGCCGAAGGTTTTCTCAAAAGCCTTTTCCAGCCGTTGCTCGAACTTCGATACCTCGCCGGCCCGCGCCTCGAAGACCAGGTTGCCGGTCGATACCAGCGTGCGGACATTGTTGAAACCTAGGCCTTCGGCCATCGCCTTCAGGTCAGACATGACGAGGCGCCGGCCTTCGCCGAGGCCAATGCTATAGAGCAGCGCGACATAGGTCTGCATGGCGCCGCAGACGGCTTACACCAGCCGCGACTGATCCACTGCGGCCGAGATAAAGCTCGCAAAAAGCGGATGCGGATCGAGCGGCCGGCTCTTCAGTTCGGGGTGATACTGCACGCCGATGAACCAGGGATGGTCGGGATATTCGACGGTCTCGGGCAGCACCCCGTCCGGCGACATGCCAGCAAAGACCAGGCCGCAATCCTCCAGCCGCTGCTTGTAGTCGATATTGACCTCATAGCGGTGCCGGTGGCGCTCCGAAATCTGCGTGTCGCCATAGATTTCGGCGATCTTCGAGCCTTTGGCGAGCTCGGCCTGGTAGGCGCCGAGCCGCATCGTCCCGCCGAGATCGCCGGTGGCCCTGCGCTTTTCCAGCATGTTTCCCTTAAGCCACTCCGTCATCAGGCCGACGACGGGCTCGTCGGACGGGCCGAATTCGGTCGACGAGGCGTGCTCGACGCCGGCCAGCGAGCGGGCCGCCTCGATGCAAGCCATCTGCATGCCGAAGCAGATGCCGAAATACGGCACTTTGCGCTCACGCGCGAACTTCGCCGCCAGGATCTTGCCTTCCGAGCCGCGCTCGCCAAAGCCGCCGGGAACGAGGATGCCGTGCACCTTCTCGAGCCAGGGCGTCGGATCTTCCTTCTCGAATATCTCTGATTCGATCCAGTCGAGCTTGACCTTGACGCGGTTGGCGAGACCGCCATGCGACAGCGCCTCAATCAGCGATTTATAGGCGTCCTTGAGGCCGGTGTACTTGCCGACGACGGCGATGGTCACCTCGCCTTCCGGATTGTGGATGCGCTTGGAAAGCGCCTGCCAGGGCTCCATGCGCGGCTTCGGCGCCGGGTCGATGCCGAAGGCGGCCAGTACCTCCGAATCGAGCCCCTCATGATGATAGGCCATCGGCACGTCATAGATATGCGGCACATCGAGCGCCTGGATGACGGCGCTTTCGCGCACATTGCAGAACAGCGACAGTTTTCTGCGCTCTTCCTTCGGGATCGGCCGGTCGGCGCGCACCAGGAGGATGTCAGGCGCGATGCCGATGCCGCGCAATTCCTTGACCGAATGCTGGGTCGGCTTGGTCTTCAACTCGCCGGCGGTCGGGATGTAGGGCATCAGGGTCAGATGCACATAGACCGCATTGTTGCGCGGCAGGTCGTTGCCGAGCTGGCGAATCGCCTCAAGGAACGGCATCGCCTCGATGTCGCCCACCGTGCCGCCGATCTCGCACAGCACGAAATCGTAGTCGTCATTGCCGTCCAGCACGAAATGCTTGATCTCGTCGGTGACGTGCGGGATCACCTGCACCGTTGCGCCGAGATAGTCGCCGCGCCGCTCGCGCTCGATGATGTTCTTGTAGATGCGGCCGGTGGTGATGTTGTCCTGCTGGTTGGCCGAGCGGCCGGTGAAGCGCTCGTAGTGGCCGAGGTCGAGATCGGTCTCGGCGCCGTCATCGGTCACGAACACTTCGCCATGCTGATACGGCGACATCGTTCCGGGGTCGACGTTGAGGTAAGGATCGAGCTTTTTGATGCGCGCGCGATAGCCACGCGCTTGCAGAAGAGCCCCAAGAGCTGCTGCAGCGATGCCTTTTCCGAGGGAGGAAACCACGCCGCCTGTGATGAATACATATCGCGCCATGGGAGTCATCGCTTAACGCGGCCTGATTGATTCCGCCAGAGAAAAAACCGCCGCGAGGGCTTTTTCCCAAATTGGCTCGAGCGCTCCGAAGGGAGCCCCTTAGGTCTAGTCAAAACAAAAGGGCCGGCGGTGCCGGCCCTCTCGGCAGTTTGATCGAACGCGTCAGATAATGACCGATGGTCGTTAGATGATAACGACCTTGGTGCCGATCTTGACGCGGCTGTAGAGGTCCATGACGTGCTCGTTGATCATGCGGAAGCAGCCGTTGGAAGCGCTGGTTCCGATCGAGTTCGGCGCGATGGTGCCGTGGATGCGCAGATGCGTGTCCTTCTTGCCGTCATAGAGGTAGATGGCGCGCGCGCCGAGCGGGTTCTCACCGCCGCCGGGCATGCCGTCCTTGTACTGGCCATAGTGCTTCGGCTCGCGCTTCTGCATGTCGAGCGTCGGGATCCAGCGCGGCCACTCCTGCTTGTCGCCGACCGCCACGGTGCCCTTGAACTGCAGGCCTTCGCGGCCGACCGCGATGGCGTAGCGACGTGCGGTCGAAAACGACTCGACGAGGTAGAGGCGGCGGGCACTGGTGTCGATGACGATTGTGCCCGGCTCGTAGCCGGTGAACGTGACATCCTGCGGCACGAATTCCGGCTTCACCTTGAACGGCCGCTTGGCGTCCTTCTTGGCCAGCGCCGAATCAAGCGCGCGGGTCTCTGGCAGGTAGCTGATCGAGCGTACAGAAGAGCCCCCGAACAGGCCGGCGAACAGCCCGCCGCTGCTCGTCTGCTTCTGGCCGGGCTGCTCGCTTCGCAGCTCGCCATTGTTGCCGGTGGCGGTGACGTTCATCGCCTCGGCCGGGATCGGATCCTCGACCGGCGCAATCGGCGCCACCGGCGTAAGAGTGGTATCGAGGACCTTGCCGTTCTTCTTGGTCGGCATGGCGTCGGCGACTTCGGCCGGCGCGGCGGTGCCCTTCTTGGCGAGCCATTCCTGACGCGCCGTGTCGGCCTTGGCCTTGGCCGCCTCGCGCATCGCCAGCTTGCGAGCCTCGAGTGCCTTGGTCTTGGCGGCTTCCTTGTCGGCCGCGATCTTGGCCTCGAGCTTGCTGATCTGCGCAAGATCCTCAGAGCTCGGGTTTTTCTTCTTCTTGAGAAGCCTCAGCTGCGATGCGTCGCTCTTGGCGGCGACGACGGGAATTGCGTCGGTCGTCTCGACCGACGGGGAAGTGGCCAAATTTGCCGGTCCGGCAAAGGCCGCGGAACCCATGCCGAGGACGGCACAGAATCCCAGGAGGATGAAGCTGCGAAGCTGCATGGCGAAGATCCGATTGTTCAAAAGCAAGTTGCCCACGGCGTCGCCCGGCGCCCCCCAAGGACGCCGATAGTGCCGCAAGGAATCTATAATCGATTAGCCGCGGCGGCCTCAAGCTGACCCAGGCGCTACGCCCGGTTGAATCTTCGTGATTGGGCCCGCATTTGCCGCGACTGTGTTCAAAGAACAACAGGTCGCGGCAGCAAAGCTTGTCCGGCTACTGGTTCGGAACCTGCGGGGTGGCCGGCTGAGCGGCACCGTTCGTGGCCGGCGGCGTGGTCGGATTCGCCGGCGCCGGCGCGGCGGGAGCCCCGCTGACAGGGGCTGGCGCCGGAGCTGGCGGCGTCGTGCCGTTGGCCAGCGGCGTGGTGGTCGTTGCGCCACCCGACGGAGCCGCCGTGCCGGCCGGAGCCGCCGGCTTCGAGGTGCCGACCGGCCCGTTGGACCCCGGCAACTGGTTGAGCACGCCGCTGCCTGAGGTCGAGGTCGCCGGACGGTCGAGAATGTCGATCGGCTTCTCGCCATAGCGGGCGATGATGGAGAGCGCCAGCGAGGTGACGAAGAAAGCCGCCGCCAGGATAGCGGTCGCGCGGGTGAGCGCATTGGCGGCGCCGCGCGCTGTCATGAAACCGGAACCGCCGCCAATGCCGAGACCGCCGCCTTCGGAGCGCTGCAGCAGCACCACGCCGACAAGGGCGAGCACGACCATGAGGTGGACGACGATCAGTACGGTTTCCATAATTTATCCTGGCGAGGCCTTGCGCGGCCGCGCATACGACCGGTGATTTGGAGGCGGCTCCTTACAATGCTTTGGCGGCATTTCCAAGCCCGTGGCCGGGAATATGGGGAGCAACGCGGCCATTGCAACGATTTCGGCTCGTCCGGGCCTCTTAAGACGTGTTGAGATTCAGGTCAGGCCGAGTCGGAGTCGAAGACGGGCGCGAAGCGACCAAACAAGGTGGCTTCCGAGAACCGGAGCGGAGCCTACTTTAAGTACGTGAGCACCGGAAGCGCAGGAGACCGCCATTTGCAGGCCGGCCTCACCTGAACATCGGCACGTCTTACGACATATGCATATAGGCTTCCGCGATAGCCAGGAAATCGGCCGCCTTGAGGCTGGCACCGCCGACCAGCGCGCCGTCGACATTCTCCACGCCGAGCAGTTCGACCGCGTTGGACGGCTTGACCGAGCCGCCATAGAGGATGCGCATTTTTGCCGCGCCATCGCCGAGCAGCCCGATCAGCCTGGCGCGGATATGCGCGTGCGCCTCGGCTACGTCGTTTGCTGTCGGAGTCAGGCCGGTGCCGATCGCCCAGACCGGTTCATAGGCAATGACGGTATTGGCGGCCGTGGCGCTGGCGGGAACAGAGCCATCTAGCTGGCGCGACAGGATATCGAGCGTAGCACCCGCCTCGCGCTCGGCTCTCGTCTCGCCGATACAGATGATCGCCACCAGGCCGGCCCGCCAGGCCGCCGAGGCCTTGGCATTGACGGTCGCATCGTCCTCGCCGAACTGCTCGCGCCGCTCGGAGTGGCCGACGATAACGTGGCTCGCGCCGGCGTCCTTCAGCATCTCGGCCGAAATCTCGCCGGTAAAGGCGCCGCTTTCCTTCGGGTGGCAGTCCTCGCCGCCCGCCCGCACCGGCGTGCGCGACAGGATTTCGGCGGCGCGCTGCAGCAAGGTCGCCGGCACGCACACCAGCGCTTCGGTTTCCGTATCGAGCCCGCTCATGAACCCGTTGCCGATCGACCTCAACTCGTTGAGCGAGGCGCTGGTGCCGTTCATTTTCCAGTTGCCGGCAACAAGTGGGCGGATTCCAGGAGTCATGGGCGCGTTCTCCGAGCGACATTAAGCAGCGCCCTCACTACCAAAATCAGGTCACAAAGCAATCGACAGTGGGCCGGAAGGGCGCTATTGCGCTTGTTTCAGACTCGGCGCATGCGAAAATGCGCAAAAATCGGAAGTATGCATGCTTGGTGTATTGAGAAGCGCGGCGGGTACCTGGGTCGCGAAAGCGTTGTTGTCCTTGCTGGTGATCAGCTTCGCCGCCTGGGGCATTACCACCCGCATGGTGGGTGGCGTGCTGGGTGGCCACCATGCGGTGATCACCGCCGGCGGCACGGAGGTCTCGATCAACGAATACCGCCTCGCCTATGATCGCCAGGTCGCCCAGTTGTCGCAACAATACGGCCAGCGCGTCACGCAGGAGCAGGCCAAGCTGCTTGGCGTCGACAACCAGGTCATGGCGCAGCTCGTGTCGGGCGCGGTGCTCGACGAGCAGGCGCGCAAGCTCGGCCTCGGCCTGTCCAAGGATCGCCTTGCGGAGCTCACCCGCGAGGACCCGGCCTTCAAGGGTCCGAGCGGCCAGTTCGATCGCCGGACCTTCGAATACCTGCTTCGCCAGCTCAACATGCGCCCCGAGGATTATCTCAAGAACCGCTCGCAGGTAGCCGTGCGCCAGCAGATCGTCGAAGCGATCTCCGATGGGCTGAAAGTGCCGCAGACCTTCCTGAAGGCGGTTTCGCTCTACCGCGGCGAGGACCGCACCATCGACTATCTGGTGCTGCCGAAGACGCTAGTGCAGCCGATCGAGGCGCCGTCCGACAGCGCCTTGAACACCTATTTCGACGCCAACAAGAAGACCTACGCCGCGCCGGAATACCGCAAATTCTCCTATGTGAGGCTGGAGCCGCAGGACATCATGGACCCGTCCGCGGTAACCGATGCCCAAGTGAAGGACGACTACACCAAGAACATCGCGCGCTACACGACGCCCGAGATGCGAACCATCGAGCAACTGGTGTTCAAGACGCCTGACGCGGCGAAGGCTGCCTATGATTCGCTGAAGGCCGGCGCTACCTTCGACAAGCTGGTCACCGCCGAAGGCAAGACGCAGGCCGACACGCTGCTCGGCACGCTGTCCAAGGACAAGGTTCCCGACAAGGCGGTTGCCGACGCGGCCTTCGCGCTCAACGCCAACGAGGTCAGCCAGGTCGTCCAGGGCGCCTTCGGCCCGGTGCTGCTACGCGTCACCGAGATCAAGCCGCAGGTGGTGAAGCAGCTTTCGGAAGTCTCCGACCAGATTCGCAAGGATCTCGCCTTGGGCGAAGCAAGCCGCATCCTGCTCGACGTGCATGACAGCTACGAGGACACCCGTGCTTCCGGAGCCTCGCTCGCCCAGGCGGCCGACAAGCTGAAGCTCAAGGTGGTCACCATCGACGCCATCGACCGAACCGGGCAGCGGCCGGACGGCACCATCGTCAACGACCTGCCGGAATCGGCCGATCTCATCAAGTCGGTGTTCGCGGCCGAGCCGAACACCGAGAACGAGGGCCTGACCACCACCG
Source organism: Mesorhizobium sp. CU3 (assembly GCF_006442965.1). Lineage (GTDB taxonomy): Bacteria > Pseudomonadota > Alphaproteobacteria > Rhizobiales > Rhizobiaceae > Mesorhizobium. The sequence goes on from NZ_VFWX01000002.1 coordinate 6,915, forward strand.
ACAACGGCTTCGTCTTCTACGAAGTGCAGTCGATCACGCCGGCGCGCGACCGCACGCTGGACGAGGTGCGCAAGAAGGTGGTGGCCGACTGGACCGAGGCCGAGACCGACAAGCGGCTCGACGCGAAGGCCCAGGAACTGGAAAAGCGCCTCAAGGCCGGCACCACGCTCGACGTGATCGCGAGCGAGCTCAAGCTCGACAAGCAGACCAAGCGCGGCCTGAAGCGCGAAGCCGATGATGCCGATTTCGGCAAGGAAGGTGCGGCAACCATGTTCGGCGTCGGCGAAGGCGGCACCGGCCTGGTCCCCTCGCCCACCGGCGACGGCCAGATCCTGTTCAAGGTCGCAGAAGTCTTCGAACCGGCAGGCGCCGACGGCAGCTCCGTGCCCGACGACGCGCAAAAATCCTTCGGCGCCGGCATGTCGGACGACCTGCTCGACCAGTTGGTGGCGCAATTGCAGTCGCAATACAACGTTCGCGTCGATCCGAACGCAGTTTCTCAAGCGCAGACACGATGAGCGCGCTGAAGACACACATCGCCAAGGTCGCGACCGGCGCCGCGCTCTCCTTCGAGGAGGCGCGCGAAGCCTTCGACATCATCATGTCCGGCGACGCCACGCCCGGCCAGATCGGCGGCTTCCTGATGGCGCTGCGCGTGCGCGGCGAAACCGTCGGCGAAATCTCCGGCGCGGTCGCCACTATGCGCGCCAAGATGCTGCGGGTCGAGGCACCGCACGGCGCCATCGACATCGTCGGCACCGGCGGCGACAATTCGCATTCGGTCAACATCTCGACCGGGTCCGCCTTCGTCATCGCCGCGGCGGGCGTGCCGGTCGCCAAGCACGGCAATCGCGGCCTGTCCTCGCTGACCGGCGCGGCCGATGTGCTGACGGCGCTGGGCGTCAAGGTCGATATTTCCCCGGAGACGATCGGACGCTGCATCCAGGCGGCCGGCGTCGGCTTCATGTTCGCGCCGGCGCATCATCCGGCGATGAAGCATGTCGGGCCGACCCGGGTCGAGCTAGGCACGCGCACCATCTTCAACCTGCTCGGCCCATTGTCGAACCCGGCCGGCGTCAGCCGCCAGATGGTGGGCGTCTTCCTGCCGGAATGGATCATGCCGGTGGCCGAGACGCTGAAGGCGCTGGGCACCGATCACGCCTGGGTCGTCCACGGCGACGGTTACGACGAGATCACCACCACCGGCGAGACGCACGTTGCCGAGGTTATAGGTGGCGAGATTCGCACCTTTACGCTTACCCCGGAAGCATTCGGGCTGAAGCGCCATTCGAAGCAAGATCTGCGCGGCGGCGAAGCGGCCTACAACGCCAAGGCGCTCCGCGACATGCTGAGCGGCGTTGCCGGCGCCTATCGCGACACGGTGTTGATGAATGCCGGCGCCGGGCTGGTCGTGGCCGGCAAGGCGACGACGCTTGCCGACGGCATCGCGGCGGCAGCACAAGCCATCGACAGCGGCCGTGCGCTTGGCGTGCTCGATAAACTGATCGAGATTTCGAACGGGTAGAGCCTTGTCCGACATCCTGCGCAAGATAGAAGCCTACAAGCGCGAAGAAATCGCGGCGGCGAAGGCGCGAGCGCCTCTGGCCGAGATCAAGGCCCAGGCGAAGGACGTCGACGCGCCGCGCGGCTTTCTCGCGGCGCTGGAGGCAAAGCGCCGGGACGGCGGCTTCGCGCTGATCGCCGAGATCAAGAAGGCCAGCCCCTCGAAGGGCCTGATCCGCGCCGATTTCGATCCGCCGTTGCTCGCCAAAGCCTACCAGCAAGGCGGCGCTGCCTGCCTTTCCGTTTTGACGGATGCGCCGTCCTTCCAGGGTGCGCCGGAGTTCCTGACGGCCGCGCGGGCGGCGGTGCGCCTGCCCGCGTTGCGTAAGGATTTCCTGTTCGACGCCTACCAGGTCCATGAGGCGCGCGCCTGGGGCGCGGATGCGATCCTGATCATCATGGCGAGCGTCGACGACGCCCTTGCCAGGGAGCTCGAGGCCACGGCCTTCGAGCTCGGCATGGATGCGCTGGTCGAAGTCCACGACGAGAAGGAAATGGAGCGGGCGCTCAAACTGTCGTCGCGGCTGATCGGCATCAACAACCGCGATCTCAGAACCTTTGTGACCAGCCTCGACGTTTCCGAGCGGCTGGCGGCCATGGTGCCGGCGGACCGGCTGCTGGTCAGCGAAAGCGGCATCTTCACCCACGACGATTGCCGCCGGCTGGAGAAGAGCAAGATCGGCACTTTCCTCGTCGGCGAGAGCCTGATGCGGCAGGCCGACGTGGCCGCCGCGACGAAACTGCTGCTGACGGGCAAGGCAGCGGCCGAGACTGCCTAACGATGGCTGCACTCACCCATATCGGCGCCAAGGGCGAAGCCAACATGGTCGATGTCGGCGGCAAGGCCGAGACGACCCGCACCGCGATCGCCGAGGGCTTCGTCTCGATGCGGCCGGAAACGCTGGACATGATTTTGGACGGCGACGCCAAGAAGGGCGACGTGCTGGGCACCGCGCGCATCGCCGGCATCATGGCGGCCAAGCGCGCGCATGAGCTGATCCCGCTCTGCCATCCGCTGCTTCTGACCAAGGTTGCCGTCGACATCGAGCCAGACCGTACCCTGCCTGGGCTGAAAGTCACCGCGCTTGCCCGCGTTACCGGCAAGACCGGCGTGGAGATGGAGGCGCTGACCGCCGCTTCCGTCGCCTGCCTCACCATCTATGACATGGCCAAGGCGGCGGACCGCGCCATGGTGATTTCCGGCATCCGGCTGGTCGAGAAGACCGGCGGCAAGTCCGGCGACTACAAGGCAGGTTCGTAAGATGCCGTTGGTTCCCGTCGCCGAAGCTCTCGAGCGGCTACTCGACGGCGCTACGCCTCTACCCGGCGAAAGCGTTGCGCTGGCCGATGCGGCCGGCCGGGTCCTGGCGGAGCCGGTGGTGGCGCTGCGCACACAGCCGCCCTTCAATGCCTCGGCCATGGACGGCTACGCCGCCCGCTCCGCCGACGTCGCCTCAGTGCCGGCCCGCCTCGCCGTGGTCGGCATGGCGCCTGCCGGGCGAGGCTTTACCGGCGTTGTCGGCAAGGGCGAGGCAGTGCGCATCTTCACCGGCGCGCCGCTGCCGGAGGGCGCCGACACCATCGTCATCCAGGAAAATGTCCGCGACCTCGGCAACGGTGAGATCGAGGTGACCGAGCCGACGACGGCAGCGCGCAATGTGCGGCGCCGCGGTCTCGATTTCGCCGAGGGCGACATCCTGCTCGACAAAGGCCGCGTGCTCGATCCAGCCGCGCTGTCGCTGGCGGCGTCGGCCAATCATCCGAGCCTGCAAGTCGTGCGGCAGCCGCTGGTCGCGATCATCGCCACCGGCGACGAATTGCTGCCGCCGGGCAGTGAACTCGGCCCGGACCAGATCATCTCTTCCAATGCCTATGGCGTGGCCGCCACCGCCCGCTCGGTCGGCGCCCGCGCCCTCGATCTCGGCATTGCCGCCGACCGGCCAGAGGCGATCGCCGCGCTGGTTCAAAAAGCGGTCGAAGCCGGCGCCGACGTCATCGTCACGCTGGGCGGCGCCTCGGTCGGCGATCACGACCTGATCCATGACGTGCTGACCAGCCAGGGCATGAAGCTCGACTTCTGGAAGATCGCCATGCGCCCCGGCAAGCCATTGATGTTTGGCCGGCTCGGGGATGTCCGTTGCATCGGCCTGCCCGGCAATCCGGTGGCGAGCATCGTCTGCTCGCAGCTTTTCCTCAAGCCGCTGCTGGCGCGGCTCGGCGGCCGCGATCACAAGCAGGACTTGCGAACCGCCCGGCTGGGCGCAGCGATGCAGGCCAACGATCTGCGACAGGACTATGTGCGCGCCGTCGTGCATGAAGACGCCGGCCGCCTAGTGGCGACGCCCTTCGGCATCCAAGATTCCTCGATGCTGCGGATGCTGGCCGACGCCAACGGCCTGATCGTACGCGAGCCCTTCGCGCCGGCCGCGCATGCCGGCGCCGAGTGCAGCGTTTTGATGTTGCGCTGAGCATACGTCGACGCAGTCGATCGTAGCTCGATCTATTCGTCGACCAGCGTGCGCGTCAGCGGATGATCGGGGTCGGCGAGACCGTCGACGATATCGAAATGATGCCTGTCAGGTTCGACAACCGAGCTTGTCGCGGCGCCAAGCCCGGTCCAAATGTTGGCAAGCAAGGCGCTCTGGCGCAGGAACTCCGACCGCTCGCCGCCGCCCACCCAGCAGGCGACGCGCGCGCCTGGCATCGGCCACAACAGCGCCGGGCTCTCGTTCAGAGCTTCCTGTTCGTCGATCGCCAGGGTAGCGTTCATCGCCGTGCGCATCAGCGGCCGCAAATCATGCAAGCCTGAGATCGAAACGACCTGCCGGATGCGTTTCGCCACATCCGAGGAAAGCGGCGTGGCCGCGGTCACCATGCGGGTGGCGAGATGTCCGCCGGCCGAATGTCCGGTCAGCATCAGCGGTCCCTCGACCATCGCCGCCGCCTTGCCGATCGCCGCCGCCACTTCGCCAGCGATGCCACCGATCCTGGTCGCGGGACATTGGGTGTAGGCGGGCATGGCGACGGCAAAGCCGCGCCCGACCGCGCCACCCGCCAGATGCGACCAGCTCGCCTTGTCCGATTCCATCCAGTAGCCGCCGTGGATGAAGACAACGAGCCCCTTTGGCGTGGCCTGCGGAAGAAAAAGATCGAAGCGATTGCGCGGCGCATCGCCATAGACGATGTCGAGCCGCGCCCTACCCTCGGTGGAGAGCTTGTCGCGAAACGCCCGCGCCGGGCGATCCCAAGCCGCCGGCCAGCGGTCGCCGCCGGCGATGTTTGCCCCGTTGGCATAGGCATTGTCCCAGTCAGCGATACGATGCTCGGCCACCAACTCCTCCCACGAACATTTACACCCCGAGACGAACTTCAGCTCATCGCCTCAGGTAACGGCGGTTTTGACCGCAAAGCGCGGGTCCTGCCAGGCGCCAGCGCGCAGAATGTTTTCCAGCACCTCGACCGCGTCCCAGACATCGCGATAGCCGACATAGAGTGGCGTGAAGCCGAAGCGGATGGTCGACGGCGCGCGGAAATCGCCGATCACGCCGCGCTCGATCAACGCACGCATCACCTGGTAGCCATGGGGATGGGCGAATGACACCTGGCTGCCGCGCTCGGCGCCATTGCGCGGGCTTTCCAATTCGAGGCCGAAGGCGCCGCATCTGGCCTCGACCAGCCGGATGAACAGATCCGTCAGGGCGATGCTTTTCGCGCGCACCGCCTGCATGTCGACCTCGTCCCAGAGATCCAGCGCGCCCTTCAGCGCCCGCATCGACAGCACCGGCTGCGTGCCGCACAGGAACCGGCGAATACCGCTGCCGGCGGCATAACCCTGCTCGAACGCGAACGGCCGGGCGTGGCCCCACCAGCCACTGAGCGGCTGGGAAATATCGCCGTGGTGGCGGTGCGCGGCATAGATGAAGGCCGGCGCGCCCGGTCCGCCATTGAGATACTTATAGGTGCAACCGATGGCGAAGTCGGCATTCGAGCCGTCGAGGTCGACCGGCAGCGCGCCCGCCGTGTGGCAGAGGTCCCAGACGATCAGCGCGCCGGCCTCATGCGCCTTGCGCGTCAGTGCCGCCATGTCGCGCAGCCGGCCGGATTTGTAGTTGACCTGGTTGACCAGAATGACCGCGACACGATCGTCGATCAGTTCCTCGATCGTCCGCGCATCGACGCCTTCCAGCCGCAGCCTTGTGCCGGGCCGCGTCGATGCCACCCCTTCCGCCATATAGAGGTCGGTCGGAAAGCTGTCGCCCTCGGCGACGATCACCGACCGTTCGGGCCGCATCGCCAGCGCGGCGTGCAGGACCTTGTAGATGTTGATCGAGGTCGTGTCGCAGACGACGGTCTGGCCGGCCGCCGCGCCGATCAGCCGCCCGAGTTGGTCGCCCAAAGCGATGGGCATGTCGAACCAGCCGGCCGTGTTCCAGGCGCGGATCAGATCCTGCGCCCATTCGCGCGTCGCGGCGTTCTCGATTTCGTTGAAGACATTAGCCGACGCCGCACCCAGAGAATTGCCATCAAGATAGATCACGCCTTCCGGCAGAATGAAGCGGTCGCGCATGGAGCGAAGCGGATCCGCGGCATCCATCGCCTCGACTTCAGCGAGATCTGGAATTTTCGCCATTCTGCCAACGCCTCTCCCTTTCGGCCGGCGAACGACGCCACAGGCCAATCATGGACGGGTTGTCTCACCGCCGTCGCCGATACCGCAAGGCCCTTTTTTCCCTTGAGCGCTGGTCCATCGCCTCGCAAGCGGCGGACTGGAATCAGGCCCAAAGTTGGCGTTTTGACTTCGTTTCGTTCACGGTGCCGGCCCAAACCGTAAAGCCCGCGCAATGCCGCGACCACGTCGGCGAAGGCGCCGCATCCCGTTTGATATAAGAGACGGGGTTGTAAAACGGAGCGGAATCAAGGCTTAAGGGCCACCCGGCCTTCGCGACAGCGCCCGCGCCGGCGCAACATAGTTTCGGCCGTCCTAACAAATTCACTAAACTTTAAACGGTTGCGGAACACAACTGGAACAGATAGTGTTTGTTCTGGGTTTGTTTTTCTGATTCTGGTTTTCAGAACCCGCGGGGACCGCCGATGCTGACGCGCAAACAACATGAACTCCTGATGTTCATCCACGAACGTCTCAAGGAAAGCGGCATTCCCCCGTCCTTCGACGAGATGAAGGAAGCGCTAGACCTTGCGTCGAAGTCCGGCATCCACCGGCTGATCACGGCGCTGGAGGAACGCGGCTTCATTCGCCGGCTGCCCAACCGGGCGCGCGCTCTCGAAGTGCTGCGCCTGCCCGACTCGATCGCCCCCGGCCTCAACGCGGCGAAGAAATTTTCGCCAAGCGTCATCCAGGGTGGACAAGGCCAGGGCAATCTCGGCCGGCAGATCAAGCCTGCGGGCCCATCGCGCGCGCCGACGCCGAGCAATGACGATGCCGGCTCCGCCGTCTCGATACCGGTGATGGGCCGCATCGCCGCCGGCGTGCCGATCGATGCAATCCAGCACCAGACGCATTCGATCTCCGTGCCGCCGGACATGATCATGGGCGGCGAGCACTATGCGCTCGAGGTCAAGGGCGACTCCATGATCGAGGCCGGCATCTTCGACGGCGACACCGTCATCATCCGCAACGCCAATACGGCGAGCCCGGGCGAGATCGTGGTGGCGCTGGTCGACGACGAGGAAGCGACGCTAAAACGCTTCCGCCGCAAGGGCGCCTCTATCGCGCTCGAGGCCGCCAACCCGGCCTATGAGACCCGCATATTCGGGCCGGACCGGGTCAAGGTGCAGGGCAAGCTCGTCGGGCTCATCAGGCGCTACTGATCCGCTGGCGGGGACGTCGCCTTCTCAGGCTTCTTATACGGCGGCAGCCCTCTCGCCTCGCGAGTGTATTTCCGCTGCTCGTGCCAGGGCCGGTACGGCTGTTCGACCGCATAGCGGATGGTTGGCCGAGCCGTGGCCGATTGCGTGTCGAAGAAGACGGCGGCACTGCCGTCCTGCGCGAGCTGCCGTTTGGTGACGACAAGGATGCGTGGATCGCGGCAAGGATTGTAGGCCGTGGCGTCGTTGATGACGATGAGGTCGGCGAAGCCGCAGGCCGGCCGGGCGCTGTCGCGGGTCTCGGCGAGCGCCACGATCGCGCCCGAAGGATGCCGGCCGATGCAAAGATCTCCGGTGCAATAGAAGGGCGATCCGGACGGCAGGTCGACGGGATCGGCGATGTCCAGCGCGCCCTTGGCGAAAATCTCCGGCGGCACGATCGCTTCGGATTGCAGCGCGCGTTTCCAATTGTCGGTGGTGAACTCGTTGGAGCGTGCGCGGTTGATGGCAAGCTCGCCGCCGCCGATCGGCATCGCCACCAGATGCGCATCCTCGGAGATGAGCAGGTCCGGCGTGCGCACGTCCGGAATTGCCAGAAGTGCTGCAAGCGCGAAGGGCACGGCGGCAAGCCTGAGCCAAGTGGTCGCCATGGTTGCGATGACCAGCGCGACGGTTGCCAGGAGCACAGACTGGATCGAGATCAGGCCGACGGCGTCGACCGGCGAGCGTTCGGAAATCCACGCCGAGATCGCTACCATTGCCGTCAGGCCCTTGCCCATCACATAGAGGAACGGACCGTCGAAGCCGAAAGGCATGGTGAGCGCGCTCAGCACGGCGAACGGCATGACGATGAGCGAGACGATGGGCATGACCGCGAGGTTCGCCACCAGGCTGAGCGGCGATACACGTTGAAAATGCCAGATGGCGAACAGCACCGTCGCGCTGCCGGCGATCAGCGACGTCATGGCCGCGCCGCCGACACCAGCCGCCAGTTTTCGCGCCAGGAATCGCGGGAACGAACGCTTTGCCGACGGCACGGCTACTTTGCCGACGCGATAGTCGGCCCAGCCGGCATAGGCGCCGACCAGTGCCGCCGTAGCGGCAAAGGACATCTGAAAGCTCGGGCCGACAACTTCATGCGGCGAGACCAGGATGACGGCGATCGCCGAGATCGCCAGGTTGCGCATTGTGAGCGCCGCGCGGTCGAAGAGCACGGCGACCAGCATCACCGCCAGCATGATGAAGCTGCGCTCGGCCGCCACCACGATCCCGGAGATGACGAGGTAAGCGGCGATCGAGACCAGCGCTATCGCCGCGGCATATTTCTTGACCGGCCGGCGCGAGGAAAAATCCGGGAACAGCGCAAAGGCGCCGCGCAGCAGCACCATGATCGTGCCGGCGACCAGTGCCATGTGCAGGCCGGAAATCGAGATGATGTGATAGATGCCGGTGCGGCGCATCGACTCGTTGATCTCTTCCGGAATGCCGGCGCGCACGCCGACGATCAGCGCCGCCGCGATCTCGCCCTCGGCGCCGCCGACGGTGCTGCGGATATGATCGGCAATCCCTTCGCGCGCATTCTCGATGGCGAGGGCAATACTTGAACAAAACGGTGCGGCGTCGGTCGTCGATACCAGCTTCGGGTCGCCCAGGAAAAAGCCGCTGCCGCCGATGCCGGTGAAATAGCTGTCGAACGAAAAGTCATAGCTGTCCGGCCGCACCGGACCGGTCGGCGGCAGCAGCTTGGCGTAACCGGTCAGGATCGACCCGGCTTTCATATCAGGCGGAATCCGGCGCGCCGAAAGCCTGACGCGGTCGGGCGCATAGCGCAGCGTCGGATGCTCGGTCGAGATCAGATCAATGGTCAGCCTGACGCGGCCATTGGCCGTCGGCTCGGCGATGACGAGGCGGCCGGTGAGCCGCGTCTGGATTTCTGACCCGGTCATCGGCGTCGCCGCGCGCCAGGTCTCGACCTTGGCGGCGAGAAAACCCAGGGCACAGACAAGCGTCGCCATGAAGATGAGATGCGTGCGCGGCCGGGAACGGGAGACGACCGCGCAAACGGCCATCAGCGCCACAACCGCCAGCGGCCTGTAGAGATCGGGCTCGGTGCTCAGCGAAAAATAGTAGATGACCCCGGCGGCGAGAAACACCGGCACCAGCAGGAAGCCGATGCCGCGATCTAGCTCGGTGGTGGCCGCGACCGCTATGCTTTGGCTCAGCGCAGAAAACGAAACGCGGCCAAGCTGTTTGCGGATCCGGCGGATGGCGGCTGCCGGCGCGACTGGCCGTAGCGCTCCGTCGGCGGGAGGCGAAAGCTCGGCCGATGGACGGGTGTCCGGTGGCGAAACCGACGCTTCTTCGGCGGGCGCGGCATGGGCAAACAGCAGGCGTTCGCTGACGCCAGCCATCGCCCCCTCGCCCTCTCCACCAGCCCGGCCACGTCCAGCCATCGGGTCTGCCCCTTGCGCCCCAGACCGCCTATGCTACATGAACGCAGCCCGCGCGAAAGCCCGCGCAAAACATGCCTGTTTCAGCGCTTCTTCGAGAGTTAAATGTCCGACAAGGTCGTCACCCGTTTTGCCCCCTCGCCGACAGGCTACCTGCATATCGGCGGCGCGCGCACAGCGCTGTTTAACTGGCTCTACGCCAAGCACACTGGCGGCACGATGCTCTTGCGCATCGAGGACACCGACCGCGAACGCTCCACCGAGGCGGCGACCGCCGCGATCCTGGACGGGCTGACCTGGCTCGGCCTTTCTTGGGACGGCGAGGCCGTCTCCCAGTTCGCGCGCGCGGCGCGCCACCGCGAGGTGGCCGAGGAGCTGGTGCGGCTGGGCAAGGCTTACTATGCCTACGAGACGCCGGCGGAGCTCGAGGCGATGCGCGAGGCAGCCAGGGCCAAGGGCTTGCCGCCACGCTACAACGGCGCCTGGCGCGACCGCGATCCTTCCGAGGCGCCCGCTGGCGTCAAGGGCGCCATCCGCATCAAGGCGCCGACCGCCGGCGAGACCGTTGTAGACGACCGCGTGCAAGGCGAGGTGCGCTTCCCCAACAAGGATCTCGACGACTTCATCATCCTGCGCTCGGATGGCGTCCCGACCTACATGCATGCCGTCGTCGTCGACGATCATGACATGGGCGTCACCCATATCATCCGGGGAGACGACCATCTGACCAACGCCGCGCGCCAGACGGTGATCTACAACGCCATGGGCTGGGATGTGCCGTCGATGTCGCATATCCCGCTCATCCACGGTGCTGACGGCGCCAAGCTGTCGAAGCGGCACGGCGCGCTCGGCGTCGAGGCCTATCGCGCCATGGGCTACCTGCCCGAGGCGCTGCTCAACTATCTGGCCAGGCTCGGCTGGAGCCATGGCGACGACGAGGTGATGTCGGTCAAGGACATGGTCTCCTGGTTCGACATCGGCGACGTCAACAAGGGCGCGGCGCGTTTCGACTTCGCCAAGCTCGACGCGCTGAACGGCGTCCATATGCGCAAGATGGACGATCAGACGCTGTTCGACATCTTTGTCGCCACGCTGCCCTATCTCGAAGGCGGCGCCACACTTGCAGTGAAGCTCGACGACAAGCGCAAGGCGCAGCTGCTTGCCGCCATGCCCGGCCTCAAGGAGCGCGCCAAGACACTGGTCGAGCTTCTCGACGGCGCGGCGTTCCTGTTTGCCGAGCGGCCGCTGTCGCTCGACGAGAAGGCCGCGGGCCTCGTCAACGGCGATGGGCGCGCGGTTCTGCGCGGCGCGCATCAGGCGCTGGCCGCGGTTTCCGGCGACTGGAGCGCGGCTGCGGCCGAGGCCGCGATCCGCGATTTCGCGCAGGCCGGCGGCCACAAGCTCGGCGCCGTGGCGCAGCCCCTGCGTGCGGCGCTGACCGGCCGCAGCACCTCGCCCGGCGTCTTCGACGTGCTTGCCGTGCTCGGCCGCGAGGAGAGCCTGGCGCGGATCGGCGATCAAATCGATTAGGTGTGAACTGGCCCAAGAAGATTGGCATTGAAAGGTGTGTTTCGCAGTGCAACATTAGGCCTTGGCCCAATCTGGCACGCACCTCCTAAAATGCGGTGGCGAGTTCGCGCATTCCGGTGACTTCACGTGTCGTTGGCAGGATTGCCTTGCCGGCATGAGGAATACAAAAGGAGTTTGAGAATGAGCGAAGCTGCGAAGAAACTGGATACGGTCAGCAAGGCGCACCCGGCGACCGCCGCGCTCGAATTGAACGGCAAGACCCACGAATTCAAGGTACGAAGCGGGACGGTCGGGCCTGACGTCATCGACATCGGCGCTCTCTACGGCACCACCGGCGCCTTCACCTACGATCCGGGCTTCACCTCGACGGCAAGCTGCGAGTCCGGCATCACCTTCATCGATGGCGACGCCGGCATCCTGCTGCATCGCGGCTTCCCGATCGACCAGCTCGCCGAGCATGGCGACTTCCTCGAAGTCTGCTATCTCCTCCTCTACGGCGAACTGCCGACCAAGGCGCAGAAGGACGACTTTGACTACCGAGTGACGCGCCACACCATGGTGCACGAGCAGATGTCGCGCTTCTTCACCGGCTTCCGCCGCGACGCGCATCCGATGGCGGTGATGTGCGGCGTGGTCGGCGCGCTTTCGGCGTTCTATCACGACTCGACCGACATCTCCGACCCCTACCAGCGCATGATCGCCTCGATGCGCCTGATCGCCAAGATGCCGACGATCGCGGCGATGGCCTACAAGTACCACATCGGCCAGCCCTTCATTTACCCGAAGAACGATCTCGGCTTCGCCGCCAACTTCCTGCACATGTGCTTCGCGGTGCCCTGCGAGGAGTACAAGATCAATCCGGTGCTGGCGCGCGCCATGGACCGCATCTTCATCCTGCATGCCGACCATGAGCAGAACGCCTCGACCTCGACCGTTCGCCTCGCCGGTTCGTCGGGCGCCAATCCCTTCGCCTGTATCGCCGCCGGCATCGCTTGCCTGTGGGGCCCGGCCCATGGCGGCGCCAACGAAGCGGCGCTGAACATGCTGGGCGAGATCGGCCATGTCGATCACATCCCGGAATTCATCGCCCGCGCCAAGGACAAGAACGATCCGTTCCGGCTGATGGGCTTTGGCCACCGCGTCTACAAGAATTACGATCCTCGTGCGAAAATCATGCAGAAGACCGCGCATGAGGTGCTGGGCGAGCTCGGCATCAAGGACGATCCGCTGCTCGATATCGCCATGGAGCTGGAAAAGATCGCGCTGACCGACGAGTACTTCATCGAGAAGAAGCTCTACCCGAATGTCGACTTCTATTCCGGCATCACGCTGAAGGCGCTGGGCTTCCCCACCACCATGTTCACCGTGCTGTTCGCCGTCGCCCGCACCGTCGGCTGGATCGCGCAGTGGAAGGAAATGATCGAGGATCCGCACCAGAAGATCGGCCGTCCGCGCCAGCTCTACACCGGCGCCACGGAACGCGACTACGTGCCGATTGCAAAGCGGTGAGTGAGTAGCAAATAGGGAGTAGTGAGTAGAGTGTTGGAGCGCTTTGAGCCGCTCACTACTCACTAATTCCTACTCGCTACTGCCTTCCTCACGCATCCCATCACCACCTCGGCGGCGATCTCGCCGGATGGCCGCTCGGTCGCCATTCGTTTGGCAATCTCGGCAAAGCCGGCCTTCTGCCAGGCGCGCGCGCCGGTGTCGGCAAACAGAGCTTCCAGTTGCCGGGCCAGGTTGTCCGGCCGGACATACTGGTCGTAGAACTCCGGAACCAGAGCGCGGTCGGAAATCAGATTGGGCAGCAGCGCCGACCATGTGGTCACCATATGCTGCAGCAGCTGCCGCGCGATCGGATCGAGCTTGTAGCAGGAAACCATCGGCACGCCGGCAAGCGCCAGCTCTAGCGAAACGGTCCCCGACGCGATCAGCGCCGCATCGGCCTTGCCGAAGGCCTGCCATTTGCGTTCCGGCTCGGTGATGATTTCCGGCTTCTCGTCCCAGCTCGCGACCGATGCCTTCACCAGGTCGGCGACATGCGGCACCGTCGGCAACAGCAGACGCAGGCGGTGGCCGCGCTGGCGCAGCGCCGAGATCGCCTTGCCGAAGGGCTCGATCAGCCGGCGCACTTCGCCGCGCCGCGATCCGGGCAGCACCAGCAGCGTCTTGACGCGATCATCGGACAGGTCGCGCGGCTGGCTCTGCGCCCGGGCGGCGGCGAGCACGCCCGCATCCTGCGTCAGGCGATGGCCGACATAGGTCCCCGGCGGTCCACCAAGACGGGCAAGCGCCTTCACCTCGAAGGGCAGGATGCACAGGATGTGATCGACATAGGGCTTCATCGCCACCGCCCTGCCCGGCCGCCAGGCCCAAACGCTTGGACAGACATAGTGGACGATCGGGATGGCAGGATTGGCCGCGCGCACCTTCTTCGCCACGCGCAGCGAAAAATCGGGGCTGTCGATGGTGATCAGGCAATCCGGCCGCTCGGCCGCGATCGTCGCCGCCGTCTGGCTGATGCGCCGCATCAGCCGCGGCAGGTCGCGCAGCACCGCGCTGAAGCCCATCAAGGCGATCTCTGCGCCGTCGAACAGCGGCTTCAAACCCAGCTCCTGCAGATGCCGGCCGCCGATGCCGACCAGCTGCACCTTGCGGCCGGTCGATCGCTCGAGCGCGCCCACGATATCGGCGCCGAGCAGGTCGCCGGATTCCTCACCGGCGACGATGGCGATCTTCAGAGGCTTGTCATTGCCCATGAGCCGGCGCCCCATTAACCGGCTGCATCGCCGGCAGACCGAAGATGAACAGGCCAAGCGCATTGGCGCGCGCCAGCGTCGTCGGGCCTTCAAGGATGAGCGCATGGCCGGCTTCGACGGCGATGCCGGCCAATCCGGCGGCGTGTGCGGCTTCAACCGTCTCCGGCCCGATAGACGGTAAATCGGCGCGCAATTCCTGCCCGGGCTTGGCGCATTTGACCAAAACGCCGCGCGTCCTGCCGGCAAGCCGGCCGTGACCGCGCAACTCTCGCGTTCTTTCCAGCAGGCCGGCGGTGCCTTCGATCCCTTCCAGCGCAATTGCCCGTCCGCCGATCGCAATCGCAGCCTGGCCGATATCCAGCGCGCCGATCGCCTTGGCGGCGGCGCGGCCGGCCTCGATGTCGCGCCAGTCCGATTGCAACGGCGCAATCGCCGTCAGCGTGCCGGCGCCGGCCGTCAGTTCCGGAACGACCTCATGCGCGCCCAAAACCGCGATGCCTCGCTTCTCCAGGCCGCGCGTCAGCACCTTGAGCAGACCGTCATCGCCGCGAGCCAGGGCCATGACCACCGATGGCACGATCGCCAGCAGCCCTAGCGTGGGACGCATGTCTCTCAGTCTTGGCCGACGCTTGATCTGGCCGGCCATGACGAGATGTGTGACGCCGTGGCTTTTGAGTGTCCCCACAAGGGATCCGACCTGCTCGAGCGCAAGGGTGGCATGCTCGTAGCGGCGCAGGGCTTGCTCGCGGTCAGACTCGCCCGCCATCAACAGGATAAAAGGTGGATAACCTTGAGCGGCGAGGCCGTTGGCGACCTCCACGGGAAGGCTGCCGCCACCGGCAATGATGCCGACCTTTGCCCCCGGCGCGAGTGAAAGCCTGGACGTCGCGGGTTCAGCCCTCGTCATCGCCATCGTCATCGTCGCCGCCGCCCTTGAGCGACGGGACGGCGTAGTGCCGTTTGCCGCGGCTGGAGATGAAATCGATGATCTTCATGGCCGTCGGCGACGCAGCGAATTCTGCACGGGCAATCTCAACATTCTCCCCGACGGTGCGGGAACGGTCGAAAATCGTCCTGTAAGCCTTACGAAGCAGATAGATTTCGGAGCGCGGCAGACCGGCGCGCTTGAGGCCGACGATGTTCAAGCCGCGCAGGCTGGCGCGGTTGCCGACAGCGATCGCATAGGGAATGACATCGCCGACGAAGGCCGAGCACCCGCCAAGGAATGCATTGTCGCCGACGCGTACGAATTGATGAACGGCGCTGAGGCCGCCGATATAGACGTTGTCGCCGATCT
The DNA here is from genome assembly GCF_006442965.1 of Mesorhizobium sp. CU3. Taxonomy (GTDB): domain Bacteria; phylum Pseudomonadota; class Alphaproteobacteria; order Rhizobiales; family Rhizobiaceae; genus Mesorhizobium. Next base: position 22,340 of record NZ_VFWX01000002.1, read on the forward strand.
CGCAGTGGCCGCCCAGCGTCGCGCCATTGGCGAAAGTAGCGTTCTTGCCGACCACGCAGTCATGGGCGATGTGGGCGTAGGCGAGGAAATTGCCGTTGTCGCCGACGGTCGTCTCGCCCCGGCTGGTGTCGGTGCCGAGATGCATCGTGACACCTTCGCGGAGGGTGCAATTGGCCCCAATCATCAGCGTGGTGCGCCCGCCCTTGTGCTTGGTGTTCTGCGGCGGCGCGCCGAGCGTCGCCATCGGATAGACCTTGGTAGCGGCGCCGATGGTCGTGGCGCCCAGCACCGAAACGTGGCTGACAAGTTCGACGCGGTCGCCGATCGCAGCGTCGGCGCCGACATAGCAGAAAGGTCCGATGCGGACGCCTTCACCGAGTTGGGCGCCTTCCTCGACGACCGAGGAAGGATGGATGGATGTCTGGACTTTCATGAGCATTTCGAACCGTCAGCCGGTGACCATCATAGCCGATATCTCGGCCTCCGCGGCCTTCGCGCCGTCCACCATGGCCTCACAGGCGAATTTAAGCAGATTGCCGCGCATCTTGATCTTCTTGACATGGATCTTCAACTGGTCGCCTGGGACGACCGGTTTGCGGAATTTCGCATTATCGATGGTCAGGAAGTAGACCAGCGACGGCGTTGCGGTCTTGAGGCTGCGGATACAGATGGCGCCGGCCGTCTGCGCCATGGCCTCGATGATCAGCACGCCAGGCATCACCGGCTGTTCGGGGAAATGGCCCTGGAAATGCGGCTCGTTCATCGTCACGTTCTTGATGCCGATGGCCGAGTCATTGCCGTCGATATCGATGATGCGGTCGATCATCAGGAACGGATAGCGGTGCGGCAGGAGCCTAAGCAGCCCCATTATGTCTACCGCCTCGAGTGTCGTCGTCACGGTATCAGCCATTTCCGTCGCCCTGCTTGCGCGTTCGGGCCATCTTGCGCAGCATCGCTATCTCGCGCATGGCCTCGGCCATGGGCTGTGCCGGATAACCACCCCAGACCTCGCCTGCCGGCACGTTGTTCATGAACCCACTTCTCGCAGCAAGCTTAGCTCCTGGCCCAATTGTCAGATGGTCGGCAAGGCCGACGCCGCCACCCATGGTGACATTGTCGCCGACGACAACGGAACCGGAAATACCCGAAAGGCCGGCTATAATGCAATTGCGGCCGATACGAACATTGTGGGCGATCTGCACCAGGTTGTCGATCTTGGTGCCCTGGCCAATGACCGTATCGGACATCGCGCCGCGATCGACGGTCGAGTTGGAGCCGATCTCGACGTCGTCCTGGATGATTACACGACCGATCTGCGGTACGCGTTCCGGCCCCTTGGCGCCGCCGACGAAGCCGAAACCGTCCTGGCCGATCCTGGCGCCGCCATGAATGATGACCCGATTGCCGACAAGCGCATACTGAACGCTGGCGCCCGGGCCGACAAAGCCGTCACGGCCGATCTTGCAGGACCGGCCGATCACCGCATGAGGCGCAATCACCGTGCCGCTGCCAATGGAGACATCGGGACCGATCACGGCGCCCGCCTCGATGATCGCCCCCTCCTCGATATGCGCGGATGGATCGACGAAAGCATGCCGCGAGACGCCCGTCTCTCCGGTCATTGGTCCTGGAGTGGCTGCCTGCGGAAACAGCAGGCGCCCGACCATCGCGAAAGCCTGTTGCGGCCGCGGATGCACCAGCACCGCGATGCCTTGCGGTGCCTTGCCGGCAAAATCGGCGGGACACAGCACCGCGGCAGCCTTGAGCGACTGCATCAGCGCGAAATTGCGTTTGCCGTCGACGAAGACAAGCGCGCCGTTGCCGCCCTCATTGGCAGGGGCCAGGGCATCGATGGCAATTTCGGCCTGCGCAGAATCGACCAAGCTCGCGCCGGTCAGATTCGCGACCTCGCCAGCCGTATACCGGCGTGAAGGCGCGAAGAACACCGGATCGGTCATCCAGAAGCAATATCCAGCTGGGTCGGATCAGTCCACTCCGGGCCGTCGACCGGCCCGGAAAATCGCGACCACCAAATCAGAAGCGGGTCGCAATACCGAAGTTGAATTCCTGCACGTCGTCGGTCGGCTCTTTCTTGACCGGGATCGCATAGTCGATGCGGATCGGGCCGAACGGCGACGCCCACATCAGGCCGACACCGACCGAGGCACGCACTTGCATGCCGGTAGTGGCCGGATCGACAAGACCTGAGCCGAGTTTGTTGCCATAGAGGGTTGCCGCGTCCGCGAAGACGGCGCCTCGCAACCCGAAGCTCTCAGGAATGGCCGGCAGCGGGAACTGGGCTTCCGCCGAGGCATTGAAATAGGTCGTACCGCCGAGATGGTCGCCACTGCCTCCAGCAGCAACCGGACCGATACCGCCATATTCGAAACCGCGAATCATGCGGTCATTGCTCTGGAAGTAGTCGAAGATACGCAGATCCTGGCTGCCATAGGTTGCGATATAGCCGGCGCCGCCCGAAACCAGGCCGACCAGGTCCCACTGTTCAGACAAGGTCTTGTAGACACTTCCGCGGCCGGTAAGCTTTACCCACTTGGCATCGCCGCCGAGGCCCGCGAATTCCGTCGTCCCAGTGATGTAGAGACCTTCATGCGGGTTCTTCATGTCGTCGATGGTGTTATACACCAGACCGGCGCTAACCGACGATTTGACCCATGGGCTCTCTTGTATGCCGTTCAGGACGGCCTGCGAAATGTTGCAGGGGCTGCCCTGAGTGAACACGCCATTGACCAAGCAACTGTCATCAATGGCATACTTCTCCTGCGAGATGTTGTACGCCAACTGGGTCGAGATGCTGTCGGTGATCGGCAGGCCGAAACGAATAGTCGCGCCGGTGGTGTCGACGTCGTAGCTGTTGTTGTATTCTCTGGTCGACTTGTAAATGTCGAAACCAGCTGCGATGCGCCGTCCGAGGAAATAGGGCTCGGTGAACGAAAGGCTGTAATCGCGCGAATTCTTGCCGCCGCCGGCCGACAGCTTGATGTACTGGCCGCGGCCGAGGAAGTTGCGCTCGGTGATCGAACCTTCGACAGACGGTCCGGGCGTATCGCCGCCCGTCGAGTAGCCGGCGCCAACCGAGAACGCACCGGTCGACTTCTCAACCACGGTGACCACAAGCACGACCTGGTCCGGAGCCGAACCCGGCACCGTGGAAATGTCGACAGTCTGGAAATAATCAAGAGCTTCCAGCCGCTTCTTCGCGCGCTGGATAAGGACCTGGTTGAAGGCGTCGCCCTCGCTCACGTCGAATTCGCGACGGATGACATAGTCGCGCGTGCGGTCGTTGCCGCGGATTTCGATGCGCTCGATATAGGCCTTGGTGCCCTGATCGATGGTGTAGACCACCGAAATGGTGTGGTTCTCGAAATTGCGGTCGCCGCGCGGCGTCACCTGGGCAAAGGCATAGCCCGAACCCGCGACCCGCTCGGTCAGCGCTATGATCGAATCCTCGACATCCTTGGCGTTGTACCTGTCGCCCTTGTGGGTTTCGACCACCGATTGCAGTGACTTCGAATCGACCTCGGGAATGGTGCTCTCGACGCTGACGTCGCCGAACGTATAGAGATCGCCTTCCTGGACAGTGATAGTGACCGTGTATTTGTTGGTGGCGTTGTCGAGCTCGCCGACGGCCGACACGACCTGGAAGTCGGCATAGCCGTGATTGTAGTAGAAGCGGCGCAGCAACTCCTGGTCGGCGCGCAGCTTGTCTTCGTCATAGACGTCGTCGCGCAGCACGAAGGACAGCCAGGTCGAACGCTTGGTGTTGATGACGTCGGAAAGGCGCCGGCTGGAATAGGCGTGGTTGCCGACGAAATTGATCGCGGCGATCTGGGTACGGTCGCCTTCGGTGATGTTGAAGACCACGTTCACGCGGTTGTCGCCGAGGTCCATGACCTGCGTGGTCACGCCGGCGTCGTCGCGGCCGATACGCTTGTAGGCCTGCTTGATCGCCTCGACATCGGCGTCGAGCGCCTGCTGCGAGAATGTCGAGCGCGGCTTCAGTTGGATGCCCATCTGAAGCGCATTGTCCTTGATCTTCTTGTTGCCCTGGAACAGGACCTGGTTGACGACCTTGTACTCGGAAACCTTGACGACAAGCGAAGAGCCGACCTGGTTGATCTGCACGTCCGAGAACAGTCCGGTGCCGAACAGCGCCTTGACGGCGTCGTCGATGTCGGCGCTCGAGAACGGCTTGCCCGGCTTGATCGTGATGTAGTTGCGGATGGTCTCGGCGTCGACGCGCTGGTTGCCGCTGACCTCGATTCTGCTGACGACGGCAGCCTCGGCTACCGATGTGGCAACGAATTGCACTGCGAGCGCGCCTGGCACGACCAGGGCGGCGGACAGGGCCGCCGCGGAAGCGGCGCTCAGAAACTTAGATGCTGCCTTCATCGGGCTTTTGTACCTTTTTCTCGTAGTCCCCACGGCGAGAAAACCGGACGTGCGGTATTTTCCCTTACCGTATTAACCGGATTTTCCCTACACGCAAGGCTCCCGGTTAATTTGTATTTACTTAACCGTACCGCGTGGCTTTCGCGTCACGCATATCCCCACGCATGGTAAACGGCATCTCAACATGACCGGCGCCGAGGCCAAATTTCTTCATGATTTCAGCACCCAAACAGGTCATTCCAGAAAACGAACCCCATGAAGCCGAGCACCAGGAACAGGCCGGTCCGGTAGGCCATCTCCATCATCCGTTCCGAAACCGGCCGCCTTATGATGGCCTCCACGCCGTAGAACAACAGGTGGCCGCCGTCGAGAGGGGGAATCGGCAGGAGATTGAGAATCCCTATCCCGACTGACAGAAATGCCACAAGCTGCACCAGCCACTCAAAGCCCAGTTTGGCCGCTTGACCCGACATTTTTGCGATTTTGATCGGGCCGCCCAACTGGCACTTGTCCTCGCGTCCGACCACGAAGCGCTGCAGGAACTGGCCGGTGCGCTCGATGACATGCCCGGTTTCCTCGACCGCCGCCGCCACGGCGCCGGCGGGCGTGTAGGATATCAGTCTCGGCTGGCCGACCTCGGCATTGTTGACGACGCCGATCACCGCCACCTTGACCTTGTTGCCCAACGGATCCTGCTGTTCCATCGGCTCCGGCGTCGCTGTAACCGTGATTTCCTTGCCGTCGCGCAGCATCGTGAAGGCGATGGCGTCACCGGCGCGGCCTTGAACCAGCCGCTGCACGTCGGCGAAGGTTTCGACCTTGCTGCCGTCGACTTTGACGAATCGGTCGCCGGGCAGGATCCCGGCCCGCGCCGCGGGGCTGCCCGCCGTGACTTCCGCCACCGTCGGCTCCATGACCGGGCGGCCGTAAAGCGAAAACAGCACCGCGAAGACGGCGATGGTCAAAAGGAAATTGAAGAGCGGCCCCGCGACGACGGTCGCCGCCCTTTTCCAGATCGGCTGGGTGTGGAATGCGACCTCGCGCTCGGCATCGGTCAGCGATTCGATCTCCTCGGTGCTCGGCTGGCTCGACGTCGCGTTCATGTCGCCGACGAACTTGACGTAACCGCCGAGCGGAATGGCGCAAAGCTTCCAGCGCGTGCCGTGACGGTCATAGAATCCGAGGAGTTCGGGGCCGAAGCCGATGGAAAAGGCCTTTACGCCTATGCCGCACCAGCGGCCGACAAGGTAGTGCCCCATCTCGTGGACGAATACGACCACGGTCAGCACGAACAGGAACGGCACCAGCGTGCCAAGGACGAAGCCTTGCGTGCTGAAGAGCGCGTGGAAGATGTCGTTCAAGTCATGCCCTCAAATTCACCGCCGCGCGACACTCGCCCGCGACTGTGGCTCAATCCGGGCAAATCCGTGGCGCGCACCGTTTTTCACCGCTGCCGCAACGTCGTCTCAGCTCGGAAACAGCCCCAGTGCCGGATGGTCCGCGCCCGCCGCGACCCAACCGATGACGTACAGGGCAAAACCCGCCGCGACAAGCCCGTCTACCCTGTCCATGACGCCGCCATGGCCCGGGATCAGATTGCTGGAATCCTTGGCGCCATGCCGGCGCTTGACCCAGGATTCGAACAGATCGCCGATCTGCGAGACGATCGAGAGCGCCAGCGCGACGAAGCCGAGCAACAACAGATTGCCGGCCCCTGCCGCAAATGCCAGCAGCAATCCGGCGACGACGCCGCCCACTGCGCCGCCGAGAGCTCCGCTCTGCGTCTTGCCGGGCGAGATCGAAGGCGCCAGCTTCGGCCCGCCAACCGCGCGGCCGACGAAATAGGCCGCGATGTCAGTCGCCCACACCACCGCGAAGAGGAAGAGAATCGCGACCAGCCCCGAATGACTGTCGTCGCGCAGATAGGCCAACGAAAAGCCCGACAGGGCCGCATAGGCCAATCCCGAGGCCTCCCATCTCCCCGCCCCTCGCATCCGCGCGGCAATCGCGACGGCGGCTACCACAATCGCGCCGAGCAGCAGCAGCCAGTGGGCAGGCAGGCCTGCAATCAGCGCCACAATGAAGACGAGCGTCAACACCTCCGGCAGAACGCCAAGCGTAGCACCCCCAGCATGGCGCGACATGCGCGTCCATTCGTAGAAGATCAGTGCCGCGATCGCCCCGCTAAACAGCCGGAACGGCAAGCCGCCGAACCAGGTGACGGCAAGCGTCACGACCGCCATCACGATTGCCGAGATGACGCGCTGCTGAAGGTTGCTCATTGGCGGGCGGCGCTAGAGGGCGACGTCGCGGGCGGCGAGCCCGCCGAATCGGCGCTCGCGGCCGGCAAAATCGCGCAGCGCGTCGGCCAGATGCTCGCGGCTGAAATCCGGCCAGTAGCAAGGCAGGAAGACGAGCTCGCTATAGGCCGCCTGCCAGAGAAGGAAATTCGACAGCCTGAGCTCGCCGCTGGTGCGGATCACCAGTTCCGGATCGGGAATGCCCTTGGTGTCGAGCAAACCGGCAAAGCTTTCCGCCGTGATCGCATCGCTGGCCATCTCGCCGCGCGACACGGCCTCCGCCAGCCTGCGCGCCGTGCGAACGATCTCGTCGCGGCCGCCATAGTTGAAGGCAATGACCAGCGTCAGCGCCTCGTTGCCGGCGGTCAGCGATTCGGCCTCCTGCAGCAGCCCTCTTATGTCGGGCTGCAGCCCGTCCTTGTCGCCGATCACCCTCACCCGCACGCCGTTCTGATGCAGTTCGGCGAGATCGCGGCGGATGAACAGCTTCAAGAGCCCCATCAGGTCGCTGACCTCGGATTTCGGCCGCGACCAGTTTTCCGAGGAAAATGCGTAGACGGTCAGATAGGAGATGCCGAGTTCGGGCGCGGCGCGCACCGTCTTGCGCAGCGCCTCGACGCCGGCGCGGTGGCCGGCAAGCCGCGGCAGGCCGCGCGCCTTGGCCCAGCGTCCATTCCCATCCATGATGATCGCGACATGCGCGGGCGTTGCCATGGTCTCGCTTTCGAGCCGGAAAACCCGACCCTAAACCTGCATGATTTCAGCTTCCTTATCGGAAAGCAGGTGATCGATGGTGCTGATCATCTCGTCGGTCAGCTTCTGCACCTGGTCGGAGCGCTTGCGCTGGTCGTCCTCGCCGATGGTGCCGTCTTTTTCCGCTTTCTTGAGGAAATCCATGCCGTCACGGCGCACATGGCGCACCGCGACGCGGGCGTTCTCGGCATAGCCATGCGAGATCTTGACCAGTTCCTTGCGGCGCTGCTCGTTGAGCTCGGGCAGCGGAATCCTCAGATTGGTGCCGTCAACGATCGGATTGAAGCCGAGATTGGCTTCGCGGATGGCGCGGTCGACGGCGCTGACCATCGACTTGTCCCAGACTGAGACCGAAATCATGCGCGGCTCCGGCACCGTCACATTGGCAACCTGGTTGATCGGCATCGTCGTGCCGTAAGCCTGTACCTGGACGGCATCGAGCAGGTTGCTGGAGGCGCGGCCGGTGCGCAGCGAGGCCAGATCGTGCTTGAAGGCCGCGATCGCCCCGTCCATGCGCCGTTTGAGGTCTTCGTACTCGCCACTCATGATCATCTCCTCGACCCGTTCACCGGGTTCGCTGCTTGTGTCTTTGTGCCGTCGGCGGTTCCGCAGTCGTTTGACGGATCCCTGCCCCGATTATTTGTCCGTGACGACCGTGCAATGGCCGCCGCCCCTAAGAATATCGCCGAAACCACCTTTTTCGTGGATCGAATAGACGATTATCGGAATGTTGTTTTCGCGCGCAAGTGCAATCGCGGCCGTATCCATGATCGCAAGCCCGCGTTTGATGACTTCGGCGTGGCTGATGCGGTCGAAGCGGACCGCATCGGGGTCTTTCTTGGGATCGGCCGAATAGACGCCGTCGACCTGCGTGCCCTTGAACAAAGCGTCGGCGCCGATCTCGGCGGCGCGCAAGGCGGCTGCCGAATCGGTGGTGAAGAACGGATTGCCGGTACCGCCGGCAAAGATCACCACCTTGCCCTGGTTCATATAGGCGGTCGCCTGGCGCTGCGAAAAGCTTTCGCACAGTTCGGGCATGGCGATCGCCGACAGCACGACGGCATCGACGCCGATCTTGTTCAGCGAGGTGCGCAGCGCCAGCGAGTTGATGACGGTGGCGAGCATGCCCATATGGTCGCCAGTCACGCGGTCGCCGCCCTTCGAGGCGACGGCTACGCCGCGGAAAATGTTGCCGCCGCCGATGACGACGCCGACTTCGACGCCCAGCTGGCGCGCCTCGGCGATGTCGGCCGCGATCCGGTCCACCACCGAGACATCGATGCCGAAATGCTGTTCGCCCATCAACGCTTCGCCCGAAGCTTTCAAAAGGACGCGTCGATAGAGAGGCTTCACCGTCATCTCAATCCTCGAAAATCGCGGCGCGGCGATCGGGCGGCGAACCGGCCCCGCTTCGCCAGGCGGTGCTGTCATGATGGCTCGACCCGATACACGAAGGGCGCGGCGATGTCACGCCGCGCCCTTGCGCAAAATTCCAGGCTTTTTCGATCAGTTGCCCGCCTTCAGTTGCCCGCCTTCAGTTGCTTGTGATGCTGACGGCGTCGCCCTCAATCAGAATCGGCGGCGAATAACCGGCCGGCTTGTCGCCGGTCACCGCGCCGCCGGTGACGCGGGCCTGAATGTCGGCGCCGAAATAGGAATGCGGGAACGGCGCCGGCACGGCACTGACGGCCTCCAGCCGTATGCGCAGCGCCGGCGGAATCGAAAAATCAAGCGCGCCGAGATTGTCCTCGAGCTGACTGAGCTTCGTCGCGCCGAGGATGACGGAAGCGATGCCAGGCTGTGTCGCCACCCAGTTGAGCGCGACCTGGGCCATGCTGCGGCCCATCTCGGCGGCCGCCTTTTCGAGCTCCGCAACGATCGCCCAGTTGCGGTCGCTGAATTTCTGGAAGCCGGGATGCGTGGTGTTGCGGAAGCCGTCGAGCCGGCCGGCATTGCCGTCCTGCGTCGGCTTGTATTTGCCGCTGAGCAGGCCGCTGGCCAAAGGGCTCCAAACCATGATGCCGGCGCCGTGACGGGTCGCGAAGGGCACATATTCATGCTCGATGCTGCGCTCGGCCAGCGAATATTCGAGCTGCAGCGCCGAGACCGGCTCGTAGCCGCGCAATTCTGCGATCGCCTGGGCGCGGCTGGCGTACCAGGCCGGCACGTCGGACAGGCCGACGTAGCGCACCTTGCCGGTGCGGACGAGGTCGTCCATCGCGCGCAGCACCTCCTCGGCCGGCGTGATCCTGTCCCAGACATGCATGAGATAGAGATCGATATAGTCGGTGCCGAGCCGCTTCAGAGAGGCCTCGACCGCCCGCATGATGTTCTTGCGGCCGTTGCCGCCGGCATTGGGATTGCCTGGCTCCGCGTTGAAGGTGAATTTGGTGGCGATCACCGCCTTGTCGCGCAAACCGCGCTCGGCGACGAATTCGCCGAGCCAGGTTTCGCTGGTACCGCCGGTATAAAGGTCGGCCGTGTCGAAGAAATTGCCGCCGGCCTCGACATAGGTGTCGAACAAGGCGCGGGCAGTGTCCCGGTCCGCGCCCCAGCCCCATTCGGTGCCGAAGGTCATGGTGCCGAGCGCCAGCCGGCTGACGCGCAACCCGCTGTTGCCGAGCGTGTAGTAGCTCATGCTCATGATGTTTTCCGATCTCAAATGCTGGCGTTCAGGGGCAGATCACTGGCCGGGCGTCCCCTTGACCCAGGGGTTGCCGCGCTCATGCGTCATGCGGAAGGTAAAGCCGTCCACCTTCCAGCCCGCGCCGGAGCGGATCAGGTGGTGCTCGTATGTGCCCCAGACCTCCCAGAGCGGATCGCCATTGCCTTCCATCCGGTTCCAGGCATAGCCGTTGGAGCGGACCGTCGCGGCGCCCGCTTCAAGCACGACCTGATGGTTGGTGCGCAGATGCAGGCTGGTTTTGCTGCCCTTGAGATTGCCGGCCCAGGCGCCGATCAGGTCGTCGGATAAGATGTTGGCCGCCGGCTGACCGGAAAGGCTGCTGAAATCGGCGGTCACGCGGTCGGTGAAATAGCTGCGCGCCAGCTTCCAGTCCTGCGCATCGACGGCGCGGTCGATGGCGTCGGCGATGCGGATGACGGCGCGCTCGTCGGCAAGCGCCTGCCAGCCTGCCGGCTCGGCACCGCCGACGTCAATGGGCGCCAGCGCCATGCCGGCAACGAAGGTGACGTGTCTCAAGGCGTTCATGGCTCTTCTCCACTTGTGACGGCGCAATGCCGTGTTGGTGGACAATGTGGACCGGAGTGCTGTCATCGAGAAGATTGCATTGTTCGCATGGACTATGCGATATCGCTCATGAATGGATCGCGATCTCCTCACGCATCTGCCTGTCATCGTCGCCGTGGCGCGCCGCGGCGGCTTCGCGCTCGCCGCTGCTGAACTCGGCATGAGCCCTTCGGCCGTCAGCCATGCGGTGCGGCTGGTGGAAGAGCGCGTCGGCCAGCCGCTTTTCGCCCGCACCACGCGCAGCGTTTCCTTGACGGAGGCCGGCAAGGCGCTGGTGGACACGGCGGCCCCTGCCCTGCAAGACATCGCCGAGCGGATGGACCGTATCCGCGCCGTCAAGGGCCGGCCGTCCGGCCTGCTCAGGATCAATGTCCCCAACATTGCGGTTCCGCTGGCCGTGACAGCGGTGGTCGCGGCGATGGCCGAGCGCTATCCGGACGTGACGATCGAGCTGCTCACCGACCAGGGCCTGGTCGATATCGTCGGCGAAGGTTTCGACGCCGGCATCAGGCTGGGCGAGATGATCGCGCAGGACATGGTGACGATCCGGCTGACGCCGCCATTCAAGGCCGTGATCGTCGCCTCGCCGGCCTATATCGGAACGCACGGCCGTCCGCGCGACGTGGCCGACCTCGCCAACCATAACTGCATCGGCTACCGGCTGGTTCGTTCCGGCGCCCTGTATCGCTGGGACCTGACTGAGAACGGCAAGGATCTCGTCGTCGAGACGCGTGGCACGGTCGTCGTCACGGATTCGCTGGCGGCAATCGACCTGGCGCTGGCCGGCGTCGGCCTCTGTTATGTCTTCGAGCCGCTGGTGCGTGCCGACCTCGCCGCCGGCCGGCTTGCGCAAATCCTGCCGCAGACGGCGATCGAAGAGCCCGGCCTCTTCCTTTACTTTCCGCGTCGCGCGTCGATGGCGCCGAAGCTCAGGGCCTTTATCGACACCGCACAAGAAATCGGCCGGGCATCCATGCGGACACCCGGCCGAGTTGCCTGAGCTGGTAACCCTTCACGTCAGGGAGCGCACAGCGCTCCCATCGGGTAAGGGTTATTTCTTGACCGCTGCCGCGACTTCCGCCGCGAAATCGGTGGTTTCCTTTTCGATGCCTTCGCCGAGCGCGTAACGCAGGTAGGCGGTGATCTTGGCCGGAGCGCCGATCTCCTTCTCGGCATCCTTCAGCGCCTTCTCGACGGTGATGTCGGGGTTGAGCACGAAGGCCTGCTTCAGAAGCACCACCTCTTCGTAGAACTTGCGCAAGCGGCCCTCGACCATCTTCTCGATGATCGCTTCCGGCTTGCCGGTCTGGCGCGCCTGGTCGGCGAAGATCGCCTTTTCGCGCTCGACCGCTGCCGGATCGATCTGCTCTGCCGTCAGCGCCAGCGGGTTGGTCGCGGCGACATGCATGGCGACCTGGCGGGCGAAGGCGTTGGCGGCGTGTTCATTGCCGGTGGTCTCGATCGCGACCAGCACGCCGAGCTTGCCGAGGCCATCGGCAACCGCGTTGTGGACATAGGTCGCCACCGCGCCGTGCGGCACGGTGAGCTTGGCCGAACGGCGGAAGCCCATATTTTCGCCGATGGTGCCGACCGCGTCCTTGATCGTGTCGGTCACCGACTTGTCGGAACCCGGATACTTGGCGGCGGCCACCGCTTCGGTCGTGCCATAGGCGAGCGCCACCTTGGCGACGTTGGCGACGATCTCCTGGAAGGCCGCGTTGCGGGCGACGAAGTCGGTCTCGGAGTTCACCTCGACGACAGCAGCTTCGCGCACGCCAGAATCGACGCCGATCAGGCCTTCGGCGGCCGTGCGGCCGGCCTTCTTGTCGGCCTTGGAAATGCCCTTCTTGCGCAGCCAGTCGACGGCCTCTTCCATATTGCCGTTGGTTTCGTTCAACGCCGCCTTGCAGTCCATCATGCCCGCGCCGGTCAAGTCGCGGAGTTCTTTGACCTGTGCAGCCGAAATGCTCATTGTCGCCTCTTTGGTTCAAAATGCGCCGACGCACCATCGGGATTCGATGATGCGCTCGGCAGAAGCGCTTTAGCGCGCCAATTTATTGAAAGATGAAGGCCGGAACCGGCCTTCGCTTGATCAGGCTTCCGGGGTCTCGGCAGCCGGAGCATCGAGCGCCGGCTCGACCGGAGCCTCGGCCGAAGCGCCGATGTCGACGCCGAGCGCGCCCTGCTGGCGGGCGATGCCGTCGATGGCAGCCTTGGCGATCAGGTCGCAATAGAGCTGGATGGCGCGGGCCGCGTCGTCATTGCCGGGGATCGGGAAGTCGATCTTGTCCGGGTCGCAGTTCGAATCGATGATGGCGACGACCGGGATGCCCAGGCGCTTGGCCTCGAGGATGGCGATCGCTTCCTTGTTGGTGTCGATGACGAACATCAGGTCCGGAGTCGAGCCCATGTCCTTGATGCCGCCCAGCGCCTTGTCGAGCTTCTCGCGCTCGCGGTCGAGGTTGAGGCGCTCCTTCTTGGTCAACCCTTGAGCCTCGCCAGCGAGCAGCTCGTCGAGCTTGCGCAGGCGCTGGATCGAGTTCGAGATCGTCTTCCAGTTGGTGAGCATGCCGCCCAGCCAACGCGAGTTGACATAATACTGGGCCGAACGCTGCGCGGCGTCGGCGACGATGTCGGACGCCTGGCGCTTGGTGCCGACGAACAGCACGCGGCCGCCCTTGGCGACGGTGTCCGACACCTGCTTCAGCGCCTGGTGCAGCAATGGCACCGTCTGCGACAGGTCGATGATGTGGATGTTGTTGCGGGCGCCATAGATGTAGGGCGCCATTTTCGGGTTCCAGCGGTGGGTCTGGTGGCCGAAGTGAACACCAGCTTCCAGAAGCTGGCGCATGCTGAAATCAGGCAGAGCCATTCTTTAGTTTCCTTTCCGGTTGGCCTCCACGGACACAGGCACTTCGGACAGATGTCCTGATGCCACCGGAGGTTTCAGCCGGATTTCTCCCGGGCAGACACCAAAGTCCGTGTGTGGAATGAGCGCGCATATAGAGGGGAAGCGCTGTAAACGCAAGCGGCGCTCCGGAAATCGCGCTCGCCCTGCGGCGATCCGCCCGACCGTCATCGTTTTACCTTTCCGTTGGGCACCCGCACGCGGCGGAAGACCGCAACGATCTCCTCGCGGCTGCATTCGATGGCGCCGAGCCTGACGGCCCGGTCGCGCTCGAAACCAGTGATATCGTAATGCGGCGCCGATGTCTTGGGCGGGCCCTGATAGGTCGAGCGCTTGAGGCCGAGCTCGAAGGCGAAGCGGTGCAGCTCATCGGTGTCGTCGGCGAGCAGATGGCACCAGCGGTGTCCGGCCCATCTCCAGATCGCCGCATCGACATAGACCGCCATCAGGCGCGCCGGCGATCGCTTGGCGTTATTTCGAAGCCGGGCAAGGCTTGGTCTGGTCGAACAACGACAGGTTGACGAGCTTGCCGGTCATCGAGAAGTCGCCATAGTCCATGACCAGGTCGCGGGTGATGCCGTTCTCGTGCAGCTTGAAGCTTATCCGGTATTCCGGCACCTCTTCGCCCTTGTTGTCGCTGTCGTCGAAATAGGCGATGTCGACCGGCCAGTATTTGTCGGTGGCGAGCTTGGCCAGCGCCGGCGCTTCCGGGTCCGCCTTGTCGCCATCCGTCTTCTTGCCGACGATGACGGTCGTGGTCATCACCTTGTTGGCGTCCTCGGAGCCGTCGAACAGATTGGTCTGATAGAAATTCTCACCCTTTTCGGCCTTGCCGATCAGTTCGACCAGATGCTGGGTCGGGAACTGCGTGGCCGCCAGCTCCAGGCTGTTCTTCTCCGGCTTGTCGATATCGACCTTGAGCCCCTTGGCCTCCTTGACCGCGGTGCCCTTGACCTCCTTGTCGAGGTTCTGGTCGACGAAGGATTTGGTGACGAAGGAAAAGGTCTTGCCTTCGGCATCCTCGAAGGTGGTCGTCTGCTGGTCGGTCAGCCTGGTGTTGTCGTTGGTGACGATCTGGGTGACGAAGCGGAATTTTACCGTATAGCCCTCGCAGGCCGAGCCGTTGAACTCGTAGACCATGCGGCCGGTGATGCCGGTGATGCCGGAGCGGTCGGACGCCTTGTTGAGGGTCAGATCGTAGACGGCGCGATGCGCCTGCAGCGCGGGCACCGCGAAGGCCGGAGCCATCGGCAACGCCGCCGTAAGACAGGCGGCGGCAAGGAAAAGGCGCGTTGCGCGCATGCGTTACTCCGATCGTCGCGGCTGGGGGGCAGGCCGCAGGGAAAGATGGTCCAGCTTAAAAAAAGTCGTGGCGGAAGCGAGGCAAAAATAGCAATTTCGGCCCGGCCAACGCGGCGCCTTCCAGCAATAGGGAAAACCAATGAGCGAAACAATCGAAAAGCGGCTAAGCGATCTTGGCGTCACTCTGCCGGCCGCCGCAGCACCCGCCGCCAACTACGTTCCCTATTGCCGCACCGGCAACACGCTGTTCACCGCCGGGCAATTGCCGCTCAAGGACGGCAAGCTGCAGGCAAGCGGGCTGCTCGGCCGCGATATCGATACGGCCACCGGCAAGGAAGGCGCCAAATTCTGCGCCATCAACATCCTTGCGCAGGCCAAGGCCGCGCTCGGCGATCTGGAGAAGATTCGCCGCCTGGTCAAGATCACGGTCTTCGTGGCCTCGGCGCCGGATTTCGTCGAGCAGCATCTCGTCGCCAACGGCGCCTCCGATTTCCTGGTCGCTGTGCTCGGAGAGCGCGGCAAACATGCCCGTTCGGCCGTCGGCACCGCCTCGCTGCCGCTCAACGCCGCGGTCGAGATCGAAGCGATCTTCGAAGTCGAGTGAGGCCTGAAATGACCGATCTTTCCTGGCTGATTGCCCGCCCGGTCGCGCATCGCGGCTTCCACGACATGAACAAGACGCGCTGGGAGAACACGCTGTCGGCCTTCGCCGCCGCGGCCGAGCGCGGCTATGCCATCGAATGCGACGTCCACATCTCGGCCGACGGCGTTCCGATCATCATCCACGACAACGACCTGAAGCGCCTGACCGGCCAGGACGGCTTCATCTGGCAGCGCACCGCCGCCGAGCTGACGGCGCTCAAGGTCGGCGGCACGAAGGACCACCTGCCGACACTGCAGGAAGCGCTCGACCTGATCGACGGCCGTGTGCCGCTTGTGGTCGAACTGAAAGGCGTTCCCGGTCATGACAAGGGCCTGGTGGCGAGCGTCGGCCGGCTGCTCAAGCGCTACAAGGGCAAGGTCGCAATCATGTCTTTCGACCATTGGCTGATCCGCGACTTCGCCAAGGACGCGCCTGGCATTCCGGCCGGGCTCACCGCCTACGGCAAGGACAACCAGCTGATCGAAGCGCATTTCGCCATGCTCGCGCACGACCTCGCCTTCACCTCCTATGCCGCCGGCGATCTGCCGAACCCGTTCGTCAGCTTCGTGCGCGAAAAGCTCAAAATGCCGGTGATCACCTGGACCGTGCATGACCAGCCGGCGGTCGACCTCACCTTCAAATACGCCGACCAGATGACCTTCGAGGGCTTTGAGCCCGACCTGGTGAAAGTCGCCTGAACTGAGTACCTCAAACGTGACTTGTAGCGGCTCGGGCGAAGCTTAAATAAGCCCCATGGATCAAGGTGACGACGATGATGGACGGGCGGCGAATGCGGACTATGCGGTCCGCGTCGCCGCAGGCATCGGCGCCTTCACCTGCGAGGAATGGAACGGCTTTGCTGGGACCACGCGCGACGATACTGAAAACGGCTACAACCCGCTGGTTTCATTCGCTTTTCTGAGCGCATTGGAGGATTCCGGCTGCGCCGTGCGGCGCACCGGTTGGCAGGGGCACCATCTGAGGCTGGAGACCGCGCAAGGCAGACTGCTCGGCGCGGTGCCCTGCTATCTCAAATCGCACAGCCAGGGCGAATATGTCTTCGACCACGGCTGGTCCGACGCTTTCGAACGCGCCGGCGGTCGCTACTATCCAAAACTGCAATGCTCGGTGCCGTTCACGCCGGTCACCGGCCCTCGCCTGCTGGTCGGCAAGGGCGAGAATGAAGGCGCCGTGAAGGCCGGCCTCGCCGAGGGCCTGAAACTGGTGACCGACAAGCTCGGCGTTTCGTCCGCGCACGTCACCTTCGCCAGTGAGCCTGATGTCGCCACACTGGAAGCAGCCGGCTTCCTGCACCGCACCGACCAGCAGTTCCATTTCTTCAACGAAGGTTTTTCGACCTATGACGACTTCCTCGCCACGCTCGCCTCGCGCAAGCGCAAGGCGATGAAAAAGGAGCGCCGCGAGGCGCTGGCCGACGGCATCTCGATCGACTGGCTGACCGGCAAGGACATCACCGAGCACGCCTGGGATGATTTCTACGCCTTCTACATGGATACCGGCGGCCGCAAATGGGGCCGGCCCTATCTCAACCGGCAGTTCTTCTCGCTGATCGGCGAGCGCATGGCCGACGACATCCTTCTGGTGATGGCCAGACGCAATGGCCGCTACATCGCCGGCGCCATCAACTTCATCGGCTCCGATGCGCTCTACGGCCGCAACTGGGGCTGCATCGAGGACCACCCCTTCCTGCATTTCGAGGTCTGCTACCACCAGGCGATCGACTTCGCCATCGAGCGCAAGCTGAAGGTGGTCGAGGCCGGCGCGCAGGGCGAGCACAAGCTGGCGCGCGGCTACCGGCCGGTGACCATGCATTCGGCGCACTATATTTCTCACCCCGGCCTGCGCAACGCCGTCGCCGACTATCTGAGGCGCGAACGGCGCGAGGTCGAGCGCATGGGCGAGTATCTCGAAGAGCACACGCCCTTCCGCAAAGATCTCCAGGATTAATCATTCGGCTGCGCATGGCGACCAGCGTCAACGCGCCTTGCTGCCAAGTGACGGCTTCGCTACACCGGGCGGCAACCCCACGATCGGAGCGTCCGCCATGGCCGAAGCCTATGATCCCGGCAACATCTTCGCCAAAATCCTGCGCGGCGAGATTCCGTCGCACCGCGTCTATGAGGACGATGCCGTCGTCGCCTTCATGGATGTGATGCCGCAAGGGACCGGCCACACGCTGGTGGTGCCGAAAGCGCCCTCGCGCAACCTGCTGGACGTCGACCCGGCAACGCTCGGCGCCTTGTTCACGGTCGTGCAGAAAGTGGCGGTGGCCGTGAAAAAGGCTTTCAACGCCGACGGCGTCACCCTCATGCAGTTCAACGAGCCGGCTTCCGGGCAGACCGTCTACCACTTGCATGTCCACGTCGTTCCGCGCTTCGAAGGCGTGCCGCTCAAGCCGCATACTGGACAGATGGAAAAGCCGGAAATTCTCGCCGAGAACGCCGGCAAGATTCGGGCGGCTTTGGCAGGCTGACGCGGCGAGCAATTAAAAGTTCAGATAAAGTCCTGCCAGCAACAGAAGCTCGGCGGTGGCGATGCCGGCGATCATCCGCTTTCCCCACGCCAGATAGACGGCGAAACCCAGGGCCGCCGCCGCTATCCTCAAGGCGAACGAAGTGTGCGCAAGCGCCCCGCCTGGAAAGACAATGAGATTGCCGATGACGCCCGCTACGAGCGCCGTCGCCATGGTGCGAACCAGCACCAACAGGTCTGAATCTTCGGAAAGCTTGCCGCCGAGATAGACACCGAGGAAGCGCCAGACATCGGTCGCGGCGAACCCGGCGACGAGAATGAACAGGTATGGCCACCACCAGGCGCCGTTGGAAAAGTAACTCACGCCACGCGCGCCTTGCGCCGCCACAAGTGCCAGCCATAGGCCGCCGTTCCGCCAATCAGTCCGGCAACCAGCAAATCGATCTGTGGCAACACGATGTGGAAGACCGGTCCTAGGACGAGGCCCAGGATCATTGCCATATGTCCTGCCCGTTCGCGTGCGGAACCCCACAACGAGGTCAGGAAATACATCGGCGTCAGCATCAGCAAAGCCGCCGAAATCGCGGACGGCAGCGCATCCGCCACCGCGTAGACGACGGTTACCACGATCATGTTCGTCGTCACCAGCGTGCCGCCGAGCCCAGCATAATATGTCGTTCGCATGTCAGGCGGGACGCGCTTCAGGCGTTCCATTGCCAGCACCCACGAGGTCACGGCGACGAAATGCGCCAGCACATAGAGCACCCATTGCCGGGTCTTCCCAGCGCGCATCTCTGGCATCAGCGCCATCACCATCGGCATCAGCCGTATGGCGGACAAGGTGACGGCGAACATCGCCGCGGGCAGCGCCGCTCCCGATACGATCGCGCCAACCAGCACGACCATGGATGGCAGCGCCCACACTGCTCCGACCATGAAAGCGGCCTGCGTCACGGTGACCCCTGCGTCCTTGGCTAATGCGGCAAAGCCGATGAACGAGCTGATGAGGATCAGGCCAGGCAGAGAATAGGCTGCGCGAACACCACGCAGGAACCATGTGGAACGAGGCACTGTGACGTCCGAAGTCCAAGTCGACATGTGCCGGCATAGCATGCGCGGCCATGGGATGCGACCGCACCAAAAGCCGCCGATCGCCTTTCCATTGATCCACGAAACTTGTGGCAGTCGGCCCTGGTCGCGTCGGAGACGACCTGGCAGGACACCAGCTACCAGTGCAGCGACAGTCCATGGTCGAAAATCTCGGTAGGATTAGCGTGGTGCCGGGGAATTGACCTCTACTTTCAGCCAATCGGCAATTGCGCCAGCGTACGGAACGCCAATGTCTCTAGTCCGCCGGCAAGGCGCTGCCGTATTGCCTCGGCGCAATCCTTCGGGCTCAGCAGCGACGTATCGACCTCCAGGTCGTAGATGCCGGGTCTGTGTACCTCGTCCTGCCATCGTCGCACCGGCAGCGGCAGCGGATCCTGCTTCGACGCGACGACATAGGCTCCTTCCGCTGCGGCGGCACGCCGCTGCAGGATGATGTCTATCGGGCAACGGACGCCGACAAACAGCACCGGCAGACCAGCCAGGCGCCTCGCGCATTGCGGAAGAATCTGCAGCGGAGTGGAATAGGCATCGTGATGGCCGACATCTGCGACGACGTTCAAGCCGAGTCGGCTATGCGTCGCGATCGATTCGTAAAGGGCTGCATAGAAGCACGACACGAACGCTTCGAGATCGGGACGCTCGCCGCCGGGGCGCAGTCCAATTCCCGGCAGGAGTTCAGGCGGCGTGATGCGCGCATAAGCGTCAACGCCGAGATTCATCCAGACACCGTCGAATGTTTGCTGGATCGCCCCGGAAATACTCGACTTTCCCGCACGTGGCGCGCCGTTGAGGATAATGATCTGCCCGGTTTCCACCCGCTCTTCTCCTTGCAACATAAAAGCCCCGTCGCCGGGGCTTTTATGCAATTCGGGATAAGGCTGATCAGCCTTTGCTGCGCGGCAACTGCGGCACCAGGCTGCGCTTGCTGCTGCCGTCTTTGCCCTTAGGTTCCGGCTTTTGCGTCACGGCCTTCTTGGCAACCGGCTTCTTGGCCACTGCCTTGCGGGGTTTCGGTGCCTCCGCCTCTTCCGGCTCCTGCTTAGGCTGCACCGGCGCCTCGTCGGCGAGCGATTCGAGCTTCAGGCCGGTTTCGCCGGTTTCCTTCTTCTCGACGGTGACGCGCACCGTGCCGCCCTTCTTGAGCTTGCCGAACAGCACCTCGTCGGCCAGCGGCTTCTTGATGTGCTCCTGGATGACGCGGCCGAGCGGCCTGGCACCCATGCGCTCGTCATAGCCCTTGTCGGCCAGCCAGGCGATCGCGTCCTGCGACAGGTCGAAGGTGACGCCACGCTCGGAGAGCTGCGCCTCGAGCTGCATGACGAACTTCTGCACCACCTGGTGGATCACCGGCACCGGCAGCGAGCCGAACGGGATGATCGCATCGAGACGGTTGCGGAACTCCGGCGTGAACAGCCGGTTGATCGCCTCGACGTCGTCGCCTTCGCGCTTGGTCGAGCCGAAGCCGATCGCCGCGCGTTGTGCATCCGAAGCGCCCGCATTGGTGGTCATGATCAGGATCACGTTGCGAAAATCGATCTGCTTGCCGTTGTGATCGGTCAGCTTGCCGTGGTCCATCACCTGCAACAGGATGTTGAACAGGTCCGGATGCGCCTTCTCGACCTCGTCGAGCAAGAGCACGCAGTGCGGATGCTGGTCGACCCCGTCGGTGAGCAGGCCGCCCTGATCGAAGCCGACATAGCCGGGAGGCGCACCGATCAGCCGCGAGACGGTGTGACGTTCCATATATTCCGACATGTCGAAGCGGATCAGTTCGACGCCCAGCGAGGCGGCAAGCTGCTTGGCAACTTCGGTCTTGCCGACGCCGGTCGGGCCCGAGAACAGGTAGGAGCCGATCGGCTTTTCCGGTTCGCGCAGGCCGGCGCGCGCCAGCTTGATCGCCGAGGTCAGTGCGGTGATCGCGGTGTCCTGGCCGTAGACGACGCGCTTCAATTCGACATCGAGGCCCTGTAGCACCTTCTCGTCGTCGGCCGAAACCGTCTTCGGCGGGATGCGCGCCATGGTGGCGATGGTCGCCTCGATCTCCTTGATGCCGATCGTCTTCTTGCGCTTGGCCTCGGGCACCAGCATCTGCGAGGCGCCGGTCTCGTCGATCACGTCGATCGCCTTGTCCGGCAACTTGCGGTCGTTGATGTAGCGTGCCGAAAGCTCCACCGAAGCCTTGATCGCCTCGCTGGTGTAGCGGACCTTGTGGAACTCCTCGAAATAAGGCTTCAGGCCCTTCATGATCTCGATGGCGTCCTCGATGGTCGGCTCGTTGACGTCGATCTTCTGGAAGCGCCGCACCAGCGCGCGGTCCTTCTCGAAGAACTGGCGGAACTCCTTGTAGGTGGTCGATCCAATGCAGCGTATGGCGCCGGACGACAGCGCCGGCTTCAGAAGGTTCGACGCATCCATGGCGCCGCCCGACGTCGCCCCTGCCCCGATCACGGTGTGGATCTCGTCGATGAACAGCACCGCGCCCGGATAATCCTCGAGCTCCTTGACGACCTGCTTCAGCCGCTCCTCGAAGTCGCCGCGATAGCGCGTGCCGGCCAAGAGCGTGCCCATGTCGAGCGCGAAGATGGTGGCATCCTGCAGCACTTCCGGCACATCGCCTTCGACGATGCGCTTGGCCAGGCCCTCGGCGATCGCCGTCTTGCCGACGCCGGGATCGCCGACATAGAGCGGGTTGTTCTTGGAACGGCGGCACAGCACCTGGATGGTGCGGTTGATCTCGCTGTCGCGGCCGATCAGCGGATCGATCTTGCCGGCGCGGGCCTTGTTGTTGAGGTTGACGCAGTAGGCGGTCAGCGCGTCCTGCTGCTTCTTCTTGCCGTTGTCCTCCTGCGGCTCGGCGCCGCTCTGGCCACCCTGCTCGTCCTCGGCGCCGCGTGGCGTGCGCTGCTCCGAAGCGCCCGGGCGCTTGGCGATGCCGTGCGAGATATAGTTGACCGCGTCGTAACGGGTCATCTGCTGTTCCTGCAGGAAATAGGCGGCATGGCTCTCGCGCTCGGCGAAGATGGCGACGAGCACGTTGGCGCCGGAGACTTCCTCGCGACCGGACGACTGCACATGGATCACCGCGCGCTGGATAACGCGCTGGAAGCCTGCGGTCGGCTTGGAATCCTCGTCGTAACCGGTGACGAGGTTGTCGAGCTCGGTGTCGATATAGGTAAGAACCGTGTGCTTGAGCTCATCGAGGTCGACGTTGCAGGCGCGCATCACGGCGGCTGCCTCGGTGTCGTCGATCAGGGCGAGCAGCAAATGCTCGAGCGTCGCATACTCATGATGCCGCTCGTTGGCGAATGTGAGCGCCTGATGTAGCGCCTTTTCCAGGCCTTGGGAGAAAGCCGGCATGTTACCTCACTTCTTCTCCATCACGCATTGCAGCGGATGCTGATTCTGTCGGGCGAAATCCATGACCTGAGACACTTTGGTCTCGGCCACCTCGAATGTATAGACCCCGCACTCGCCCACTCCATGATTGTGAACATGCAGCATGATGCGTGTGGCGGCTTCGCGATCCTTCTGGAAAAAACGTTCCAGCACATGAACGACGAACTCCATGGGCGTGTAGTCGTCGTTAAGGATGAGGACACGGTAGAGGCTGGGTTTTTTGGTCTTGGTCTTGGTGCGCGTGATGACGGCGGTGCCGCGACCGGGATCGTTGCGGTCGCCGTCACTTTGCATTCGCACCACGTGTGCCGTGGCAGTGTAGCCAGTCGTCACTTAGTCCTGCCTCTTCCGATCCTCATGCGAATTCAACATGTAGGTGTTCGATGGCCGATTTTAAGCCCTTCTGTTTAGCTGACAATATGGCTAGGTGGGCAAACCTCAGCGAATTTCTCAATCGTGAATGCCGCGGGCGGCACAGGGTTGCGATTGAGCAAGAAAAAACCCGGCCGCGCTTCCGCGACCGGGTCCTTTGACAGGCCGGTGGGCCTGAATCCGATGAGATCGGACGAAATTACTTCGCCTTGGCGACGACCGATTCGAACGGCTTGTAGGCTTCCTTGGCGAGCTCGGCATAGAGGTTGCCGATCTTGCTGGCCTCGGCCACGAAGCTCTCATAGCTCTGCTTGGCGTAGTCGGTCTGGATCTCGATAGCCTTCTCGATCGACTTGGCCGAGAACAGCTTCTCGACGGCGGCGCTGCCGGCCTCGAAGCTCTTCTTGGTGTATTCGCCGGCCTCGGTAGCGATCGCCTGCGCGCCCTTGGTGAGCGAGGCGAAGCTCTTCAGCCCGGTGTCGGCAAATTCCTTGCCGTATTTCGTGAAGTCCTCATAGGTCTGGGTCATTTCATTCTTCCCTTGGTTGAAACGCCCTTTGGCCCCGGGCGCCCTTGTGCAATGCACCTCAATATATTGTGCGATGCACAAAAGTCAAGAATCCCTTGGGGTACACGGGCTTCAGCGCCGGCGGCCGGTACAAATCGATTAAAGAGAAGCTCGATTTGCCGAAAAAGTGTGAACGCGCTGGTTACCATAAACGGATTGGTAACGCTGCCCGCGATAGCTTGTCCGGAAGCGAGGTTGGCACTCCCTCTGCCGCCTCCGGGGCAACGAAAATTCAGGGTAAGTAGCGGTGCGTCAGGCGTTGACGGGGTTCGTCTCCAAATCTTCTCTCTCCCTCAAGGCGATCATGATCGCCGCGCTGGCGGTGACGATCGTCGCCGCCGATGTCGCGTCGGCCCTTGCCGCGCGCTCCGCGGCCATCGTGATCGACGCCAAGACGGGCAAGGTTCTCTATTCGGCCGACGCCAACGGCCGCCGCTATCCCGCCTCGCTCACCAAGATGATGACGCTCTATCTCACCTTTGAAGCGATGGCGAAGGGCAGGATCAGCAAGAACACGCCGGTTCCGTTTTCCGCGCACGCTTCCGCCGAGGCGCCGACCAAGCTTGGCGTGCGCGCCGGCAGTTCGGTTCCGGTCGAGATCGCGATCCTGTCGATCGTGACGAAATCCGCCAATGACTCGGCGACCGCTCTCGGCGAAATGCTCGGCGGCAGCGAAGAGAATTTCGCCCGCATGATGACGGCCAAGGCGCGCCAGCTCGGCATGAACGGCACCGTCTTCCGCAACGCCAACGGCCTGCCCGACCCCGGCCAGTTCACCACCGCGCACGACATGGCGATGCTGGGCATCGCGCTGCGCGAGCACTATCCGCAATATTACGGCTATTTCTCCCAGCGCTCCTTCCTTTACGGCCGCCAGCGCATCAACGGTCACAACCGCCTGCTCGGCCGCATCAAGGGCGTCGACGGCATCAAGACCGGTTACACCCGCGCTTCCGGTTTCAACCTCGTCTCCTCCGTCGCCGACGGCGATCGCCGCCTCGTCGCGGTTGTGATGGGCGGCACGTCCGGCCGCAGCCGCGACAACCAGATGGCCGCGCTGATCAACACCTACATGCCGCGCACCTCGACCCGCGGCGGCGGCAACCTGATTGCCAAGGCCGGCGGCGATAATCCGATCAAGACGCTGGCTAAGGTCTTGCTGCCGAGGCATGACGCGCCGACGCCGGATGCCAAGCCGGTAACCGACGACACCGTTGTCGCCTCGGCCGACGACGGTGTCGCTTCGGCCGACGACGCCCAGAGCGATACCCAGCAGGTTGCCGAAGAGACCAAGCCCGTCATCAAGGT
Organism: Mesorhizobium sp. CU3; assembly: GCF_006442965.1. Classification (GTDB taxonomy): domain Bacteria; phylum Pseudomonadota; class Alphaproteobacteria; order Rhizobiales; family Rhizobiaceae; genus Mesorhizobium. The sequence continues at coordinate 47,153 of NZ_VFWX01000002.1, forward strand.
CAAGAAGGTGAAGACGATCGCTGTGGCCGCCATGGCGCCGGCTCCGAAGCCTCAGGACACCACAGTCGCGGCCTATGCCGAACCGGCATCCGCCGCTCCGGCAATCGACCCGGTCCAGACCGCGTCCGTGCCGTCCGGCTGGGTGGTGCAGGTCGCCTCGTCGCCGACGAAATCGGGCGCCCAGAGCCTGCTCGACCAGACCGCCAAGCAGGCGCCGAGGATCCTGGCCGATGCGTCGGGCTTCACCGTCGCTTTCGACAAGGACGGCACCACCTTCTACCGCGCTCGCTTCGGCGGTTTCGACTCTAAGAGTGCCGCGTGGAAGGCCTGCGATGCGCTGAAGCGCAAGAAAATCTCGTGTTACGCCGTCGAGCAGTAGGCGGTGCCTGAAACTCCCGGAAAGTTCAGCGTCGAAGGAGACTAGTCGTGATTGGAGAGCAGGACGTCCTTGGCTTCATTGATCCGCGCCGCCAGGACAGACGTGCCGCCGATATCGGCGTTCAGGCGCTGCATCAGGCGGCGGTGCGCCTTGCGGATATCCGCCGCGGCGGCCCCCGCTTCAAGACCAAGGATCTTGTAGGCCTCCTCCTTAGTCATGGCGCCCGCACCTGGCGCAACACCCAGCCCTTCGCCACCGTGCGGCTGCGCGTCCTTGCGCCAAATGGGAAAACGGCCGTCAAGATACGTCTCTAGAAGCTGGCGGCTTTCCGGGTCGGGGCTGAGCTCGCCGTAAAGCCGCTGCAGGTCGGCAATGCCCATGGCGCCGAGCATCTTGCCTTCGTAGCGCCCGGCAAGCACAAGCCCTTCCAGCTTGCCGCTGTCGTGATCGAGGTCCATCTCCAGCGCCGCCGTGCGCACCGTCGAATGTTTCGCGGCCGCTGCTCTTGCCGCCGGCCGCCGGGTGCGGATCCAGCCGACCCAGGCAAGCGCTGCCAAAAGCAGCAGCCCGCCGATGAGGCTGCGACCGAAGATCAGCATCGGCGCGCCGACAAGGCCAAGCAGTGCCGGCCCGAGCGACCTCAGACCGTCCGCCATCCTTGCCGGATCGGCGCGCACGAAAAGCATCGCGGCACCGAAAAGCACCACGAGGATTGCCGCCAACGCGAGGATCACGCCCATCGGTTTGCGCCGTCATGCGAATGGGTAAGCATGACAATGAGGATGGGGCTTGGGTCCGGCCCTTGCAAGCCCCAGGTAGGACCAGGCGAAGGGCCAGCGGCAAAACCGGTAGTTGCGCCCGCCGCTACAACAGGCCGAGATCGGCAAGCTCCAGCCTGAGCTTCGGCGGCATTTCGGCGAGCGCCGCCCTGCCCTTGCCGAGATCGGCGGGCGCGTCGGCGGGCTTGAGATAGCGCCAGCCCTGGAAGGCACGGCGCGGCTGCCATTCGGTCCGCACGACCTCGGGGCCAAGCACCAGATGACAGCGGCCGATGCCTTCGCCGTCGGTGAAGGGCCGGATCTCGGTGATCAACTGCCGGCACTGGACGCTGCCCTTGATCACCCAATAGAGCGAGCCGCCATCGGTGACCTCGTCGCCCCGTGTCGGTACCATGCGGGTGGTGTGCCAGTGTTCGGCCGGCTCGCCGGCCCGCCGCCGCTCGTCGAGGCGGAAAGCGATCCACTCTTCCAGATCCTCGACGCTGTCGCAGCCGACACAGAGTTTTAGGATGTTGAGAGACATGGCCCAAGATTTAGCTGTCGGGGCAGAACCGTCAACGCCTTGGGCGACTTCTCCACAGGGCCAGTCACGTCTGAAAGTGGGGCCTCAGCACTCCACGACATTGACCGCCAGCCCGCCCAGGCTGGTTTCCTTGTATTTCTCATTCATGTCGAGGCCGGTCTGGCGCATGGTCTCGATCGCGGCGTCCAGCGGCACGAAATGCGTACCGTCGCCCTTGATGGCGAGCGAGGCAGCCGTCACGGCCTTGACCGCGCCCAGCGCATTGCGCTCGATGCAGGGCACCTGCACCAGGCCGCCTACTGGGTCACATGTCATGCCGAGGTGATGCTCCAACGCGATCTCGGCGGCATTCTCGACCTGTTCGGGCGTGCCGCCCATGACGGCGCAAAGGCCCGCCGCAGCCATCGCCGAAGCCGAGCCCACCTCGCCCTGGCAGCCGACTTCGGCGCCCGAGATCGAGGCGTTCGACTTGATGATGCCGCCGACAGCGGCCGCACTGAGCAGGAAGTCGCGGATGCTCGGCTGGTCGGCTTCAGGGTGAAAATGCAGCCAGTAGCGCAGCACGGCCGGCAGCGTGCCGGCGGCACCATTGGTCGGCGCCGTGACGACGCGGCCGCCGGCGGCGTTCTCCTCGTTGACGGCCATGGCATAGATCGACAGCCAGTCATTGGCGAGCAATGGGTTGGGCCGGTTCTGCTGCCACTGTTCCTGCAGCTTGTCGTGTAGCTGGCGCGCGCGGCGCCGCACCTTGAGCCCACCCGGCATGATGCCGTCCTGCGACAGGCCGCGGTCGATGCAGCCCTTCATGGCGCCCCAGATCGCGTCGAGGCCAGCGTCGAGCTCCTCGCGCGACATATGCTTTTCCTCGTTGGCGCGCTTCATCTCGGCGATCGAAAGCCCGCTCTTGGCCGCCATCGCCAGCATCTCGACGGCGTTCTTGAAGGGATACGGTACCTTCCTGCCCTCGGTCGTCACCGAGCCCTTGGCCTTCATGCGCTGCAACTCTTCCTCGGAGACGACGAAGCCGCCGCCGATCGAATAATAGATGCGCCTGAGCAGCAGCCGGTCGGAATTGTCATAGGCATAGAAAGCCATGCCGTTGGCATGACCGGCCAGCGGAGTCTTGCGGTCGAGCACGAGGTCCTTGGCGGGATCGAAGCGGTAGGCCGGGTGCCCTGGCGGCGAGATGCGTTTGTCGGCACAGATCCGGGCCACGATGCCGTCGGCCTCGTCCGGATCGACGGTCTGGGGCGTCTGGCCGGCAAGCCCGAGAATGACGGCGCGGTCGGAACCATGGCCGATGCCGGTATAGGCGAGCGAGCCGTGCAGGCTGGCGCCGATGCGATCGACCTTCACGCCGGCCGGACGCGGCCAGTCGCCGCTGACGATCTCGTCCAGGAAGCGGCGCGCAGCCGTCATCGGCCCCATCGTGTGCGAACTCGACGGGCCGATGCCGATCTTGAACAGGTCAAAAACCGAAAGAAACACTGCGCTTCTGTCTCCGGATAGCTGGTCGAACTCACATATAGGAATTCCGATGATGTTTGTGCTGTTTTGCGTGTCGCGGCGCAACGTCAGCCGACCTTGTTTGCTCCGCCAGCGACATCGGCGGTCTCGGCCGCATCAACCCGTCGAAGCGCCGGCCCGCCTTATGATAGAAGGAACCGCATGGGCGATTCACTGCATCTTTCGGCGGCCGATCTCGCAGCACTTGGCTTCTTCCTGGTGGTCTGGGTGCTGCATACCTATGCCTCCGACGGTAAGCTGGTCAGCCGCATCTCGCTGTCCAGGGCAATGAACGTCCATCGCGAGGCCTGGATGCGCAACATGGCCGAGCGCGAGGTGCGCATCGTCGACACCGCCATCATGAGCGGCCTGCAACAGGGAACCGCCTTCTTCGCTTCCTCTTCGCTGATCGCGCTCGGCGGCTGCTTCGCGCTGCTTGGCGCATCGGACCGCGTGCTTCAGGTGCTGGCCGACCTGCCGTTCGGCGCGGCTTCGACACGCGAAGCCTTCCAGACCAAAGTGTTCGGCCTGGTGCTGATCCTGGCCTTCGCCTTCTTCAAATTCGGCTGGGCCTACCGGCTGTTCAATTACTGCACGATTCTTATCGGCGCCGTGCCGACGCCGCATGGCGCGGCCTCGCGCAACCCGGTCACCGAGACAGCGGTATGGCGCGCGACGCGGATGAACGTGTTGGCCGGCAAGCACTTCAATTCCGGCCTGCGCGCCGTCTTCTTCTCGATCGGCTATCTCGGCTGGTTCGTCGATCCGGTGGTTTTCGTGATGTCGACGGTGCTGTTGCTCGCGGTGCTGGTGCGCCGCCAGTTCTTCTCGGCCGCGCGGCAAGCGGTGATCGGTCAGCCGCCCGGCCCGGGGAAGAACTGATCGATTTTGCCGGAGAGCCGGTAGGCGAACAGGCCGATCCATTCGCGAACCGCGATGTTGGTCGTCTGCAGCGCGTCGATCGGATTGTCGCGGTAGACACCGACGCCCTCCCGCCCTGAGGTGCGATAATCGACCGGCCATGGAATGGTCGCGAAGCCCGCCTTGTCGAACAGCGCCTTGGCGCGCGGCATATGGAAGGCGGAGGTGATCAAAAGCCAGGTCTCGCCGGGCTTCGGAGCGACCAAGCTGCGGCTGAAGACGGCATTCTCATAGGTGTTGCGCGATTTGTCCTCGAGGATCAGGCGGTCGGCCGCAACGCCGAGAGCGCCGAGCAGGCGCGGTGCGGTGTCGGCATCGCCCTCGCCGTCGAGGAAAAGCGAGCCGTTGCCGCCCGAAACCACGATCCGGGCGTTTGGAAAGCGCCGGGCAAGGATCGCCGTCTCCACCATGCGGTCGCCGCTGCTGTTCAACTCATAACCGCCGCGCGCGAGGTTGATGGCGCCCTCGAAGCCGCCGCCGAGCACGACGATGCCGTCGACTTTTTCCGGCAGTGCGGGCTTCGAAAAGCGTTCTTCCAGCGGCGTCAGCATCATCGCCCCGACCGAGGTCCAGGCCGACAGCGCCAGGATCAGGAAGGCGACCACACTGCTGGTTGCAGCCAGCTTACGGCGGCCGAACAGGCCCATGAGCAGCCCGGCAAACAGCAGGAAGATCGCCAGGTTGACCGGCTGGATGAAGAACCAGAAGACCTTGGAAAGATAGAAAAACAGACCTGATTTCCTTTTACACGCGGCGGAAAAAATACCATCCGTCGCCGAGAGAGCGAACGACGATATATCCGCCCTCCGAAATTGGCGGGACATCCTCAGGGCGCGTCACGTGAAGATACCCAATTTCGTAGTGAGGTGAGTCAAACGCCAGAATCAAGGCAAAACAATCAGCGAAGCCGCAACTTTCCGTTTCGTCTCCGCCGATGCCGTTTTTCAGATCGACATACTCGATTGAAGCCTCGTCAAGCAGATCCTTGTAACCAAGCGCATCATGATCGATATTCGGATATTGACTTCTTCCATGAATCCTAACCTTGTCACGTATCCTATCGATGGTTTCTCTCTTCTTACGGAAATGAGCAATCAGCACATCATCGGTAGACGCAACAAGCACCGCATGGGAGTGTATCCACTCCGCTCTCTTGAGAGTGACGGACGACGTATTTGTCATATCGGCGGCAGATTGAGACAGACCATATCTGAAGCTCATGCGCGCTGGTTTCGGCATCGCGTTCGCCGACCCTGAAATACCCCAGCTTTCCCCATCCCTGACCAGATAGACGTATAGGTTCATCCTCTGAGCGGGGAGCTGTTCCTTGAAGTAGGCTACCTCCGGAGCAATCGCGGTGAGGCTCACAACCGCGCGGTTGCTCTGATTGCTGACCAATTCGTAGTTTAGGGGCTCAATCAGATTTTTCGCCAACTCACGCTGAACAAACCCAACGGGGTCCTCAGCCGCAGCCGCCGCCATGGGTGCAATTGCGGCAATGATCAATGCGAGCAAGGCTTTTGAGTGCATCGGCTCCCCCATTTACCCAAGTCAAATCAGAGGAGCATGATTGACATAGTAAGTCATAATTGGAAATATTCTTGTGGCTTCCAGTACAGACGTTGGGTAGCTACCACCACTTTTCCGGCTGAAATTTGCCCGCCGCCTGCTCGATCACATGCGCCGTCTGGAACAGCGTCTCCTCATCGAACGGGCGGCCGATGAGTTGCAGGCCGAGCGGCAGGCCCTTGCCATCCAGGCCTGCCGGCACCGCGATGCCGGGAAGGCCGGCCATGTTCACCGTCACCGTGAAGATGTCGTTGAGATACATCTTCACCGGGTCGGAAGCCATGTCCTCGTCGGCGACGCCGAAGGCGGCTGACGGGGTAGCCGGCGTCAGGATGACGTCGACCCCTGCGGCAAAGACGTTTTCGAAGTCGCGCTTGATCAGATTGCGCACCTTCTGCGCCTGCAGGTAATAGGCATCATAATAGCCTGCCGACAGCACATAGGTGCCGATCATGATGCGGCGCTTGACCTCGCGGCCGAAGCCGGCGGCGCGGGTCTTCTCATACATGTCGATGATGTCCTTGCCCGGCACGCGCAGGCCGTAGCGCACGCCGTCATAGCGCGCGAGGTTCGAGGACGCCTCGGCCGGCGCCACGATGTAATAGGCAGGCAGCGCGTATTTGGTGTGCGGCAACGAGATGTCGACGATCTCGGCGCCGGCGTCCTTCAGCCAGGCAATGCCCTTCTGCCATAGCGCCTCGATATCTTCCGGCATGCCGTCGACGCGGTATTCCTTCGGAATGCCGACCTTCATGCCCTTGATCGGCTTGCCGATCGCCGCCTCGTAGTCCGGCACCGGGCGGTCGACCGAGGTCGTGTCCTTCGGGTCGACGGAAGCCATCGACTTCAACAGGATCGCGGCGTCGCGCACGTCGCGCGCGATCGGGCCGGCCTGGTCGAGCGACGAGGCAAAAGCGACGATGCCCCAGCGCGAGCAGCGGCCATAGGTCGGCTTGATGCCGACCGTTCCGGTGAAAGCCGCGGGCTGGCGGATCGAGCCGCCGGTGTCGGTGGCGGTGGCGCCGGCGCACAGGAACGCAGCCACCGACGATGCCGAGCCGCCGGACGAGCCGCCGGGCACCAGCTGGGCGTTATCCAGCGTACGCGCGGTCTTGGTGCCGCCGGCGGAGACGAAGCCGCCATCGCCCTGATGCGTCGTCGGCATCACGACCGTGTCGAGCCGCGAGCGCCGCCACGGATTTATGACCGGGCCGTAGTACGAAGTCTCGTTGGACGAGCCCATGGCGAACTCGTCCATGTTGAGCTTGCCGAGCATGACAGCGCCGTCGGCCCACAGGTTCGAGGTCACGGTCGACTCATAGCGCGGCTTGAAACCGTCCAGCACATGGCTGCAGGCCTGTGTGTGGATGCCTTCGGTGGCGAACAGGTCCTTGATGCCGAGCGGGATGCCTTCCAGCGCACCGCCCTCGCCCTTGGCGAGCTTCGCGTCGGAGCTCTTCGCCATGTCGCGCGCCTTGTCGGCGGTCACCGTCACATAGGCGTTGAGCACCGGATTGGCGCGATCGATGGCCGAAAGATAGGCCTCGGTGATCTCGGCGGCCGAGATCTCCTTGCCGCGCAGCTTGGCGCGGGCCTCGGAAATGGTGAGATGGGTGAGATCGCTCATCAGGCAAGGCTCTTTTCGTAAAACACCGACCATTCGGAGTCGGGATAATCCAGCACCGGTCCGCAACGCGAGAAGCCGGCGCGCTCATAGACGGTCCAGGCGGCGGGGTGACGATCGCCGGTTTCGAGCACCAGCCGCGTCAGCCCTTCCTGCCTGGCCAACGCCTCGACCCGTCCGACGATTTGCGCGCCGATCTTTTGGCCGCGATGCGACGGGCGCGTGTACATGCGCTTGACCTCGCCAGTCGCCGCGTCATGGCGCTTCAGCGCGCCGCAGCCGACGGCAATACCGTTGTCGCGGGCGATGAACACGGTCGTATCCTCGCCGGCCATCTGCTCGACGGTGAGATGATAGCAATGCTCCGGCGGCGTCAGCTCGAGCAGCGCCGCGTTGAGCTCGCCGACCAGCGCGCGCACGTCGTCCTGCAAGGGCGTCTCGACGGCGATCTCGACAGCCACGCTTTACTCCACCACCTTCGGAACGAGGAAGAAATTCTCTTCCGTGGCCGGCGCGTTGGCGACGATATCGGCGGCCTTGTTGCCGTCGGTGACGCCATCCCGGCGCTTCTTCATCTCCATCGGCGTCACCGAGGTCATCGGCTCGACGCCCTTGACGTCGACCTCGTTCAATTGCTCGACGAAGCCGAGGATGGCGTTCAATTCGCCGGTCATGCGCTGGGCATCCTCCTCGCTCACCGCAATGCGGGCAAGGCGCGCGACGCGCTTCACGGTCTGAAGATCAACGGACATGTTCTATCGCCTCGGGAAAACCAGAGCGGGCTATAGCGGCGCGGCGCTTGGCGCGCAACATGGATCATGTCGGTTCCGACCGCCACGGCGGTTGCCCGTTCGGCTACTGGGGCAGCGCCACGCCTTCGCAATGGTAGTAGCTGCCGCCGTTGCCGGACTCACCCTCGTCGTCGACCGGCCGAACCGAGACAAGGTCAATCTGCTTTGCATTGACCTGAGTGACCGAAAGCACGTCCGGAAACACATGGTCGGGTTCCTGGCAGATCGCGGTCACGGCCCAGCTCGGCGCGCTTTGTGCCTTGGTGACTTGGAGGAACTCGCAATTATACTCGACGCTTTGCAATCCCTCGGCCGTCAGCACGATGTTGCCGGCGTCGATCACGGTCTGCAGCGTCTCGTTCTTGGCCTTGCCGCAGAGTTCCTCGGATTGCAGGTAGACGCCTTCGATGAAATCGTCGGCCGCCGGCGCGGGCGTTGCCGCGACCAGCATCGAAACACAAAGTGTCCGCCTCAAAGCCATGTTTTCATTCCGCAATCGATGAACCGAACAGAGCAATTCCAGAAAGAGTGTGAGTGGTTTTCCGTCTGGAATTGCGTAAAACGAAGAGGCTAGATGGTGATCGCCTTGCCGATCTCCGGCAACGCCACCTTGACGCCAGAGCCTTCCATGCCCGCGACGAATTTGTCGGCGGTCTGGTCGATCATCGGGAAGGTGCCGAAATGGCAGGGCACGACGGTATCGAAGCCGAAAAAGCGGCGGCAGGCAAGGGCCGCCACGGCGCCGCCCATGGTGAAACGGTCGCCGACAGGCACTATGCCGATCTTCGGCTCATGCAGCTCGTTGATCAGCGCCATGTCTGAGAAGATGTCGGTGTCGCCCATGTGATAGAGCGTCTTGTCGTCCGCGAAATGCAGGACGAGGCCGCCAGGATTGCCGAGATAGGTGTTGGTGCCGCCTTCACCGCCGAACGAGGAAGAATGTATCGCCTGGACGAAAGTGGTGGTGAATGGGCCACAGTCGACGGTGCCGCCGAGATTGCCCGGATTGATCTTGTCGCCGCTCACACCCTTGCCGACCAGGAACATGCAGATCTCGTAGTTGGCGACCAGCATGGCACCACTCTTCTTGAGCACCTCGAGCGCGCCGTTGGCATGGTCGTTGTGGCCGTGGGTCAGGAGCACATGGGTGACGCCTTCGGCCGGACCTTCCCAGCCGCCCGTCCACGAAGGATTGCCGACCAGATAGGGGTCGATGAGAATGGTGGCGTCCTTGGTCTCGACGCGGAATGCCGAATGTCCGTACCAGGTCAGTTTCATGAATGCTTTCCTCGATTTTCAAGTCGCCGGAGGATAGAACGCTTCCGGCAAATTGAAAGTGGCGCGCCGCTCCTGAACGTCAAAAGGATGTGACGCCTCGAGCCGTTCCAGGAAAAGTGTGATCGGATTTCCGTCCGGCACGGCGTGAAAACAAAAACAGGGGAAGCCGTTGGGCGTTATTTCAGTTGAGGAGTTGCCGCAGCTTCTTATCGGCGGCAAGACGCTCGCCGGCCTCGACCTCGGCGACAAGACGATCGGCGTCGCGGTGTCGGACCGCGGGCTTGCCTTTGCCCATCCCCGCCCGGTGATCCTGCGCAAGAAATTCTCCATAGACGCAGCGCAGCTGCTCGCCCAGTTGGAAAAGGACAATGTCGGCGCGATCGTGCTCGGCCTTCCGGTCAACATGGACGGCTCGGAAGGGCCCCGCGCGCAGAAATCCCGCGCCTTCGTCCGCAACATGGCGCCGCTCTCCGGCTTGCCCTTCGTGCTGTGGGACGAGCGGCTGTCGACGGTGGCGGCGGAACGCACGCTGATCGAGATGGATTTCTCGCGCAAGAAACGCGCCGGCAAGATCGATTCGGCGGCCGCCGCCTTTATTCTGCAGGGAGCGTTGGACCGGCTTCAGTCGCTCGGCCGAGACGATCCGCGCTGACGGTACCCTGCCGCCGCTGCCTGATCCATTCGGCGATGTTGCGCCGGCGGCGGAAGGCCCAGAGCCCCATCAGCAGGAAAAAGTCGAAAACGCAGGTCCGCGCCACCATGCCCGGGATGATGGCCGGGTCGATGCCGAGCATCTGGCCATAAAGCTGGAAAGCGAAATCGTGCAACTGCCGGCTCAGCATCACATAGCCGAAATTGATGTCGTTGAGCGACAGGAAGTACCATCCCCAGAAGATCGCCATCGGCGCGGCCCAGAGGGTGAAGATCGTGCGCATCAGCGGCGGCCTCCAGGCTTGGTTTCCGGTCGACCGGAGATTCGCGAAAGCAGCGAGCTGTGCGCGGCGCCCATCGCCATGCGCGTGGCGGCGCGGACATCGCTCTCGTGCAAAGCCATCGCATTGGTGACCGAGCGGCGCTCGGCGAGCACCGCGACATAGGAAGCCAGCAGCGCCGTCATCTGGATGGCAATGATCATGAACAGCCCGGCGATGCCTTGCGCGACGCCGCCGATAAGGATGAGCGAGAGCAGGAACGAGGCCGAGATGAAGGCGATGCGCATCACGCTTTCGCCCGCGTCCGGCCTTGCCGTAGCGTTGAGCAGCGTTTCGACGAAAGCCCAGCAGAACAGCACGGCGACGATCAGAAGCGCGATCGAGAGCGGCGCGACGACAGCGATATGTTCGAGCTGCGGAAACCGGTCGCCCTGGATCGAAACGCCGAGAACGCCGAGCGCCGTAGCAATGCCCTGGCTGCCATCCATGCAGATAAAGGCCAGCAGGGCGAAGACCACCGCCCAATGCAAGGCCAGAAATGAGCTCAACACGTGCCGCATGCGCTTCTCGTTTGGCGAAGCCCAGGAAGGTCATGGTTAACCTTTCCCTACTCCAGCGCTCAGAGAGTGGGCTTTGTGAAGGCCTCTCGCAATCTAAACCATTTGTTAAGGTTAACGGCCATCCACAGGCGGCCAATTCTGCCTCGATCGAGCGCGTTCAGGTCGTCGGCGGATAGAGCGTGTCGATGATCATGCGCGCGTCGTGGCGCGAATCGAGCATGCCGTAGGTGGTGCGCCACTGGCCGCCGAGGCGTGTCTCGACGAAGGCGTCGGCGATCCGCCCCGCCCCCAGCCGGCGAAGCTCTGCCGCTGCCGCCGACAGCGCCAGTTGTTCAGTCAGCAGCCGCGCGGATCCGTCGTCCGTCGAGGCCACCTGCATCGCCGCTTTGAGCACGCCGATGGTGCCGCGGCCGCCGGCGCCAAGGTCGCGGTCGATGCCGACCAGCACTTCCTCGAACAGGCCCGGCGCGCGGCCGAGCACGCGCAGCACGTCGAGCGCCATGACATTGCCCGAGCCTTCCCAGATCGCGTTGACCGGCGCCTCGCGGTAATAGCGGGCGAGCGGCGCTTCCTCGACATAGCCGTTGCCGCCAAGGCACTCCATCGCCTCGTAGAGCAGCGCCGGCGCGATCTTGCAGACCCAGTATTTGACCACCGGCGTCATGGCGCGGGCAAAGGCCGCCTCGCCGCGATCGCTCGCCGCCTCGTCGAAGGAGCGCGCCAGCCGGAAAGACAGCGCCGTCGCGGCGGCGACGTCGAGCGCCATGTCAGCCAGCACCCGCTGCATCAATGATTGGTCGATAAGGTTGGCGCCGAACACCTGGCGATGGCGGGTGTGGTGCACAGCCTCGGCCAGTCCCGCACGCATGATTGCCGACGACGCGACGGCGCAGTCGAGCCGCGTCAGCGTCACCATGTCCATGATCGTCTTCACGCCCGCGCCCGGGTCGCCGACCATCTCGCCTATGGCGTTGACGAACTCCACTTCCGACGAGGCGTTGGAGCGGTTGCCGAGCTTGTCCTTGAGCCGCTGGAAGCGGAAGCCGTTGCCGGAGCCGTCGCCGAGGATGCGCGGCACGAGGAAGCACGACAGCCCCTCCGATGCCTGGCCGAGCACCAAAAAAGCATCCGACATCGGCGCCGACATGAACCATTTGTGCCCGGTCAGACGATAGAAGCCGTTGCCGGTGCGCTCTGCCCTGGTGGTGTTGGCGCGCACGTCGGTGCCGCCCTGCTTCTCGGTCATGCCCATGCCGAGGGTGAGCCCGGTCTTCTGCACCGGCGGCTTTTGCGTCTGGTCGTATTTGCGCGTCGTCACGCGCGGCGCCCATTCGCGGAACAGCTTCGGGCTTGCCATCAGCGCCGCAAGCGAGGCGTTGGTCATGGTGATGGGGCACAGATGCCCTGTCTCCAGCTCAGCAGTCAGGTAGAAGCGCGCCGCCCTCACCTGGTGGCGGCGACCGATCTCGGCATCGCCGTTCTCCCAGACCGAGGAATGCAGGCCGCCGGCCACCGAGCGGCGCATCAGCGCGTGATAGGCCGGATGATATTCGACGAGATCAAGACGCCGGCCCTGGCGGTCATGCGTCCGCAATTTCGGCGTGTCGGTGTTGGCGAGGCGAGCGAGCTCCTGCGCCTCCTGCGTCATGACGAACTTGCCGAGCGCATCGAGGTCCTTGCGCACCGGATCGGAAAAACGCTCGGCAAGCTGGATGAGCAACGGATCGCCCCGCCATGCGTTGCCGCCCGTCAGCGGCGGCGGCTGGTTGATCACCTCGTCGGTCACGCGTCTTCCTTACATCCCAAGGCCGCGATCACGAATCCGGGGCCATCCGGCCTTATAGCCCAAGCATTGCGGGGCGCGCGACGAAAATACCGGGGAGAAAGCCCGCAATCCAAAGCTGGCGCTTGCGGCTGGCCGGAGCGCACCCTATAGCAGCGCCTTGAGATGACCGACGCTTCGTCCCTGCCGCTCTTTCCCCACCGCCATCTTCTGGGCATCCGCGATCTTTCCCCGGCCGATATCGAGCTTTTGCTCGATCGCGCCGACCGGGCCGTGGCGATCTCGCGCCAGCCCGAGAAAAAAACCACGACGCTGCGCGGCCGCACTCAGATCAACCTGTTCTACGAAGCCTCGACCCGCACGCAGTCGTCCTTCGAGCTCGCTGGAAAACGCCTCGGCGCCGACGTCATGAACATGTCGGTGGCAAGCTCTTCGGTGAAGAAGGGCGAGACGCTGATCGACACCGCCATGACGCTCAACGCCATGCGGCCGGACATCCTGATCATCCGCCACCAGTCGGCTGGCGCCGCGGCACTGCTGGCGCAAAAAGTCGGCTGCTCGGTGGTCAATGCCGGCGACGGCGCGCATGAACATCCGACGCAGGCGCTGCTCGACGCGCTGACCATCCGCCGCGCCAAAGGGCCGCTGTCGAAGCTGATCGTGGCGATCTGCGGCGATATCCTGCATTCGCGCGTCGCGCGCTCCAACATCATGCTCCTGAATGCGCTGGGCGCGCAGGTGCGCGTCGTGGCGCCCTCGACGCTTCTGCCTTCGGGCATCGACCGGATGGGCGTGATCGTATCGCGCTCGATGGCCGAGGGCCTCAAGGACGCCGACGTGGTGATGATGCTGCGCCTGCAGCGCGAGCGCATGGAAGGCGCCTTCGTGCCCTCGACCCGCGAATATTTCCGCTATTTCGGTCTCGACGCCGAGAAGCTGAAGGCCGCGAAGGAGGATGCGCTGGTCATGCATCCCGGCCCGATGAACCGCGGCGTCGAGATTGCCTCCGAGATCGCCGACGGACCGCAAAGCGTCATCCAGGAACAGGTCGAGATGGGCGTCGCCGTGCGCATGGCGGTGATGGAAGCCCTGCTTGATCCGCGCCGCAACCACGAGGGGCGCGGCGCATGAGCGTGACGGTCTTCAATAAGGCGCACATCGTCGACCCCTCGCGCGGCATCGATGAGATCGGCAGCGTCATCGTCGACGGCAAGAAGATCGTCGCGGCTGGAAAGGCCGCCTTGAATCAGGGGGCGCCCGAAGGCGCCACGATCGTCGATTGCGCCGGCAAGACGGTCATCCCCGGCCTTGTCGACGCGCGCGTCTTCATCGGCGAACCCGGGGGCGAGCATCGCGAGACGATCGCCTCGGCCAGCGTCGCGGCCGCGGCCGGCGGCGTGACCTCTGTCGTCATGATGCCCGACACCAATCCGGTGATCGACAATGTGGCGCTGGTCGAATTCGTGCTGCGCACCGCGCGCGACACGGCAAGCGTCAACATCTTCCCGGCCGCCGCGATCACCAAGGGTCTCGAAGGCCGCGAGATGACCGAGTTCGGCCTGCTGCGCGAGGCAGGTGCGGTCGCCTACACCGACGGCCGCCACACCATCGACAATGCGCTGGTGATGCGCCGAGCGCTGACCTATGCGCGCGATTTCGGCGGCGTCATCGCGCATGAGACGCAGGATGCCGACCTCGCCTCGTCAGGCGTCATGAATGAAGGCCTTTATGCAAGCTGGCTCGGCCTGTCGGGCATCCCGCGCGAGGCCGAGCTCATCCCGCTGGAGCGGGACCTGGCGCTGGCGCGCCTGACCGGCGGCGCCTATCACGCGGCCAAGATTTCGTCCGCGATGGCCGCCGGCGCCGTGAATCGGGCCAAGACGGATGGCGCCAATGTCACGGCGGGCATCGCCATCCACAATCTGTCGCTCAACGAGAACGATGTCGGCGAATACCGCACCTTCTTCCGGCTGACCCCGCCCTTGCGCGCCGAGGACGATCGCCTGGCGATGATCGAGGCGATCAAGGACGGCACGATCGACATCATCGTCTCCTCGCACGACCCGCAGGACGTCGACACCAAGCGCCTGCCCTTCGCCGACGCCGCCGCCGGCGCGATCGGTCTGGAGACGCTGCTCGGGGCGGCACTGCGGCTCTATCACAATGGCGATGTGCCGCTCATCAGGCTGATCGAAACGCTGTCCACAGCGCCGGCAAGATTGTTCGGCCTGCCGGGCGGCACGCTGAAGCCTGGCGCGCCGGCGGATCTGGCAATCGTCGATCTCGACGAACCCTGGATCGTCAGCGAAAGCGGCCTGCACTCGCGCTCTAAGAACACCTGCTTCGAGGGCGCGCGCCTACAAGGCAAGGTTCTGCGGACCATGGTCGCGGGCCGTACAGTGTTTTCCGCATAAACCAATCATCGCTCTATCAGCTACTCCCTGCAGCACACTTCGATGCCAATCATAGAGTTGCTTGGCGAACCCTCTCGACTCTACCATTATGCCAAGTTGCGGCTTGAGCAGGCCTTGCAAATTATGGTTGCATATATCAGAATACCACTACCTTTGAGCGAGCGGCCAAGGCAACAAGAAGCATGGGGGAGACAATGGGTTACGCGCTGGCACTGATCTTCGGCTATCTGCTGGGCTCGATCCCGTTCGGGCTGTTGATCACCCGCGCGGCCGGGCTTGGCGACGTGCGCAAGATTGGCTCCGGCAATATCGGCGCGACCAATGTCCTGAGGACAGGCAACAAGGGCCTTGCCGCCGCAACGCTGCTGCTCGACGCGCTGAAGGGCACGGCGGCCGCTCTGATCGCCGGCCATTTTTCACCGGACTTCGGCCTATTGGCTGGCTTTGGCGCTTTCCTCGGCCATCTCTTTCCCGTCTGGCTCGGCTTCAAGGGCGGCAAGGGCGTCGCCACCTATCTCGGCGTGCTGATCGGGCTCGCCTGGCAAGGCGCGCTGGTCTTCGCGGTCGTCTGGCTGGCGATCGCGTTCCTGTTCCGCTACTCGTCGCTGGCGGCGCTGATCGCGGCGGTGGCCGTACCGATCGCGCTCTACTTTATCACCACACCTGAGATCGCGGGGCTGTTCGCGGTGATGAGCTTGATCGTCATCATAAAGCACCACGCCAACATCTCGCGGCTGATGGCCGGCACCGAGGGCAGGATCGGAGCCAAGGGATGAGCGCGCCGGCTGCCGGCCCGCGCCTCAGCGACCGGCAGCGTCTTGCCTGGCTTCGCCTGATCCGCACGCCGAATGTCGGCCCGGCCTCGTTCCGCGAGTTGATCAACCGTTTCGGTTCGGCGGAGGCGGCGTTGGAGATGCTGCCGGAGCTGATGATCTCGGGCGGCGCGAACCGCATCATGCGCATTCCCGCCGTCGCCGAGGCCGAAGCCGAACTGGAAGCGGCCCGCCGCGCCGGCGCCCGCTTCATCGGCATCGGCGAGGCCGACTATCCGCCGATGCTGAAGCGCATGGACAACCCGCCGCCGCTCATCGCCGTGAAAGGCGAAGGCGCAGTGTTCCGCCTGCCGGCGGTGGCCATCGTCGGCGCTCGCAACGCTTCGCTGGCCGGCATCAAGATGGCGCGCATGCTGGCCGGCGATCTCGGCCGCGAAGGCTACGCCATCGTTTCGGGCCTGGCGCGCGGCATTGACACGTCAGCGCATAAGGGCAGCATCTCGACCGGCACGGTCGGCGTGCTGGCGGGCGGCCTCGATGTCCCCTACCCGCCCGAAAATGCCGGCCTCAGCGACGAGATCGCCGACCGCGGCGGCGCCGTTGTCTCGGAAATGCCGTTCGGCTGGCAGCCGCGCGCCCAGGATTTTCCACGTCGCAACCGCCTGGTCGCCGGCCTGGCGCTCGGCCTGATCGTGGTCGAGGCGGCGCAGCGTTCCGGCTCGCTAATCAGCGCCCGCCTCGCTAACGAAATGGGCCGGCTGGTCTTCGCCGTGCCCGGCTCGCCGCTCGATCCGCGCGCCGCCGGCTGCAACGCGCTGCTGAAAGACGGCGTCACGCTCGTCACCGAGGCCGCCGACGTGCTCGGCGCCTTGGCGCCGCTTGCCGGCCCCCGCGCTGCCCGCGGCGCGCCGCTGGCCGAGGCGCCGGACCTCTCAACTATTCCGCCGCCCCGCGAGGATCAGCGCGCCGATGTGCTGGAAGCGCTCGGGCCGACGCCGATCGCGGTCGATGAGATCATCCGTCACACCGGCTTGAGCGCCGCGCAGATCTCGATGGTGCTGCTGGAACTCGATATTGCCGGGCGGCTGGAGCGCCACGCCGGCGGGAACGTGTCGCTGCTTGCGTGAGACGCCGCCGCTCAGTCTGAGACCTGCTACCGGAACAGATATTTCGACACTTCCGGATTGCCCCGGCGCCACATCACATTGTCCAGGAAATAATGGTGCACGTTGATGAAGATCAGCACGATGAAGAAGAACAGCGAGGATCCAAGCACCTGCTTGTCATAGGGCACCAGGGCGGTCAGCACGAATGGGATCAGCCAGAAGCCGAGATAGCCGAGCGCGGCGCCGCCGGCGATGAAGCCCAGCACACGCAGCCGGTAGCGCGGGCCTAGCACCGACAAAATCCTCGGCTCGGGATCGCTGACAGCATCCTGGCCGTCGCGCTCGACATTGGTCTGGTAGCGCCAGACCACCGCGAGATATTGCAGCGAATGCAGTGCCGGCACGACGAGCAGCCAGAGCGGGTTGATCCTGGCGATCAGGATCCACAGATAGAGCGAGGCGACATAGGCGATGATGCCGTTATACGGCAGGCCGCCACCATTCTTGCGCCAGCGATTGCCGAGCATCAGAAGCGTGGCCGCGGTGGATGCGACGGCCGCCACCAGGGCTATGTCGGCGATCCATGACGGCGCGGCGAATGTGTAATATTGCAGGCCGTAATACTGCCCCTCGGTCACCGCCGTGTTGGTTTGCAGCCAGGCCAGGATCCACACCGCATAGGAGTTGACCAGAAGCACCTTCTTGTCGCGCCCGTCGAAGAATTTGCGCTTCAGCACGGCATCGACCATTAGCATGCCGTATCCTTGTTTGACGTAGTGCCAGCCGACGAAGAAGAACATCGCATTGGCGGCAAGTCCGAGCAGCCGCGTGTTCGAGGTCGCTGCGCCATAGGCGAAGAACAGCGCCATGATGACCGGCACGACGATGCCGGCGAACCCGTAGCGAAGCTGCAGGCTCCGGTCATATCCGTCGCCGCGCAGCTTGCGGCCGAAATTGCGGTAGAAGATCTGGTAGGAATGAGCGAAATGCGGATAGTTCACCGCATAGGCAACGAGCACCATCGTCGCGGCGAGCGGACCTTCGAAGTCGCGCGGCACCAGGAACAGGATCGGCAGGATCAGGAAAGCGCTACCGCCGAGCATCAGGAAGTCGGCGACAGGCCCGAAGAGATATTTGCCGGGCGGCGTCGCCGCCTTGGGGGGTGCGGTATCTACCGAAAGGTCAAGTGCCATGGTCGAACCCTCCCCTTGAGGAGGTCGATTTTAACTATCGACCAGCCTGCCGACAAGTTGAGGTACCGAACGATCCAGGCCTGAATGGGTCATAAGCACGCGACAGATGCGCTGCCACGCGCGATATTTCCGCTTGCAGGCTTATGAGCGCCGAACTTGTGAAAAGCCGAAGGCGTGCACTCCGACGGTTTCTCCAACGCCTGTGGCGCCTTGGCTTGAGCCGAGCCGCCACAGCGACTGAAGGATCAGCAGTGTTTCTCGCTACTCTGTCTTCGGCGGCACTTCTTTCTTGATCTCGGTCGATGTCGCCGTGTCGGACTTGTCGACGCTCGCCGTTGTCTGCGTGTCTACCGATGCCTGCACCTTCGAGTGGCCGGGGCATTCCGCAGATGCCGAGGATATGGACAGGCCCAACCCGGCGGCTAGTGCGAGGAAGGCTTTCATCGTCTCCTCCTTGTTCGCCTCACTGACGCAACGTAACCCACCTGCGGCGGACCACAAAATCACTTTAATCGCCTCCTCGATACCGTCGGCCGACTGCACACGGAAACGATTAGCAATTGCTCGCAATGCAAATAATTGATTTTATTGATTTCTTGGTGAGCGCGATGGGATTCGAACCCATGACCTACTGATTAAAAGTCAGTTGCTCTACCGGCTGAGCTACGCGCTCCCGCGGGCTCATGAATGCCGCCCTCGAAATTGCGCGGAACATAGGGAGAGTGCCGCGGCGGGTCAACCGGAAAAAGCGGGCTTTGAGGCTTGGCTTTTCCCGCGCATCTGCGCTGCTCCCACTGTGAAGCTCGCCGCCTGCGCGGCAGATCAATCCTGCTGCGCCAAACGAGATTACCCGGCCGGAAGAACATTACAAATCAGCAACTTGGGAGTTCGCCAGGAACCATTGCCCAGTCTCCTCGTTTCCCCATCACCAAGGGACGCCTAACCACCCCTTAAGGAGATACAAATGAAAAAGATCGTCTCAGGCTTGCTTGCCGCCACCTTGTCGGTTTCGTTCGCGGCGGCCGCCGCGGTGCCTGCCAATGCCGCTCAGGTGTTTGTCCCGCAGGCATCGTCCGCCTCGCCTGACATCCAGAATGTCGAGGCCCGCAACGGCGATGTCCAATGGAAACATCGCAATTGGCGCGGCGGCCAGCGCTTCTCGCGAAACGACGGCGCCTTCTGGAATGGTCATCGCGGCTACCGCGAATACCGCCACGGCTATCGTCGGCACGGCGAGTACTGGTTCCCGCTTGCCGCTTTCGCCACCGGCGCGCTGATCACCGGCGCGATCGTCAACAGCGAGAACAACCGGGTTTACCGCGGCGATTCGCATGTCCAGTGGTGCTATGATCGCTACCGCTCGTACCGCGCCTCGGACAACACCTTCCAGCCCTACAACGGCCCGCGTCAGCAGTGCATGTCGCCCTACTGACGGCCTCCAGTCAGTAAACAGGGTCGTTGACGGAGCCCGTGCCTCGAGAGGCACGGGCTCTCTCTTTGCTAATTGGTACTGAGCGTCCTGCGCACCGCATCGCGCCATCCGGCGAGCTTCGCCGAGCGCGTCCTGGCATCCATCTCCGGCTTGAAGCGCCGCTCGAGCGCCCAGCTCTTGGCGAAGTCCTTCGCCTTCGGCCACACGCCGGCCTTCGATCCGGCAAGCCAGGCAGCGCCCAGCGCCGTCGTCTCCAGAATCGTCGGGCGATCGACTGGCGCGTCGAGAATGTCGGCCAGCCGCTGCATGGTCCAGTCGGAGGCCACCATGCCGCCGTCGACGCGAAGCACAGTCTTGGCGGATGCCCCCTTCCAGTCCTTGCGCATGGCGTCGAGCAGGTCGCGTGTCTGGTAGGCGACGGATTCCAGCGCCGCGCGGGCGAACTCCGCCGGGCCGGAATTGCGAGTCAGCCCATAGATCGCGCCGCGCGCCTCCGCATCCCAGTGCGGAGCACCCAACCCAACGAAAGCTGGCACCAGATAAACGCTCTGAGCCGGATCCGCCTCGGCGGCCAGCGTGCCGCTATGCTCGGCCCTGCCGATCACCTTGATGCCGTCGCGCAGCCATTGCACGGCGGCGCCCGCGATGAAGATCGAGCCTTCCAGCGCGTAGGTGGTCTTGCCGTTCAGCCGGTAGGCGATGGTGGTGAGCAGCCGGTTCTTCGAGCGCACCAGATCCGCGCCGGTGTTGAGCAGCGCGAAGCAGCCTGTGCCGTAGGTCGACTTCATCATGCCCGGCTCGAAACAGGCCTGGCCGATGGTCGCCGCGTGCTGGTCTCCGGCGACGCCGAGGATTCTTATCTCAGCGCCGAACAGGCTTTTCTCGGTGACCCCATAGTCGTCGGCGCAGTCCTTCACCTGCGGCAACAGCGCGGCCGGGATGCGCAGGATCGAAAGCAGTTCGTCGTCCCAGACATTCTTCTCGATGTTGTAGACCAGCGTGCGCGAGGCGTTGGTTGCATCGGTGGCGTGAACCTTGCCGCCGGTCAGCCGCCAGATCAGGAAACTGTCGATGGTGCCGGCGAGCAACTCGCCCTTCTCGGCGCGTTTTCTGGCGCCCTTCACCTTATCCAGCAGCCAGGCGATCTTGGTGCCGGAGAAATAGGGATCGAGCAGCAGGCCGGTCTTCTTCGTGAATGTCTTCTCCAGCCCCTGCTTCTTGAGCTTTTGGCAAAGCGGCGCCGTGCGCCTATCCTGCCAGACGATCGCATTGTCGATCGGCTTGCCGGTCGCCTTGTCCCAGATGACGACCGTCTCGCGCTGATTGGTGATGCCGATCGACTCGACGTCCGAAGCCGAACGGCCAGCGGCTTTCAACGCGGATTTCACCGTGGCGAGAACGCTCGCCCAGATGTCTTCCGGATCATGCTCGACCCAGCCGGAGGCCGGATAATGCTGCGCGAACTCCTGCTGTCCAGTGCCGGCGACTTTCATCTTGTCGTCGAACAGGATTGCCCGGGTCGATGTCGTGCCCTGGTCGATCGCCAGCACAAATCCGCTCATTCCGCTTCCTCCTCATGCAACAGGGGAGGCGGCAAGCCGCCTCCCCTGCATTTCCTACATGGGCGCGTACGCCCATGTCATCCGAGTTACTTCTGCCAGCTCTTGACCAGCTCGTCATAGTTGACGGTGATCGGCTTTTCCTTCTCGTTCTCGATCTTGAGCTGCGGCGCGAGATTGCCCTTCTTGACCGCGTCGGCGTTCCAGAAGGCGAGGTCATGCTCTTCGGCCATCTTCGGGCCGATATCGCCCTGGACGCCCGACTTCTCGATGCGGGTCATGACCTTTTCCTGCTCGGCGCAGAGCGAGTCCATCGCTTCCTGCGCCGTCTTGGCGCCGGACGAGGCATCGCCGATCGCCTGCCACCAGAGCTGTGCCAGCTTCGGATAGTCAGGCACGTTGGTGCCGGTCGGCGACCACTGGATACGGGCCGGCGAGCGGTAGAACTCGATCAGGCCGCCGAGCTTCGGCGCACGTTCGGTGAAGCTCTTGTCGTGGATCGTGCTCTCGCGGATGAAGGTCAGGCCGACATGGCTCTTCTTGACGTCGACCGTCTTCGAGGTGACGAACTGCGCGTAAAGCCAAGCGGCCTTGGCGCGGTCGGTCGGGGTCGACTTCATCAGCGTCCAGGAACCCACGTCCTGATAGCCGAGCTTCATGCCGTCCTTCCAGTAGACACCATGCGGCGACGGCGCCATGCGCCACTTCGGCGTGCCGTCGTCGTTCATCACTGCTTTCGCACCCTCATTGACCATCGAAGCGGTGAAGGCGGTGTACCAGAAGATCTGCTGCGCGACCGCACCTTGCGCCGGCACCGGGCCGGATTCGGAGAAGGTCATGCCCTGGGCTTCGGCCGGAGCGTAGGCCTTCAGCCAGTCGAGATACTTCTGGATCGAGTAGACGGCTGCCGGGCCATTGGTGTCGCCGCCGCGCGCCGTGCAGGAGCCGACCGGCCGCGAATTCTCGTCGACCTTGATGCCCCATTCATCGACGGGCAAGCCGTTCGGGATGCCCTTGTCGCCATTGCCGGCCATCGACAGCCAAGCATCGGTGAATCGCCAGCCGAGCGACGGGTCCTTCTTGCCGTAGTCCATGTGGCCATAGACCTTCTTGCCGTCGATCTCGCGGCCGGTGAAGAATTCGGCGATGTCCTCATAGGCCGACCAGTTGACCGGCACGCCGAGGTCGTAGCCGTATTTGGCCTTGAAGTCGGCCTTGTTCTTCTCGTCGTTGAACCAGTCGTAGCGGAACCAGTAGAGGTTCGCGAACTGCTGGTCGGGGAGCTGATAGAGCTTCTTGTCCGGCGCGGTCGTGAAGGAGGTGCCGATGAAGTCCTTGAGGTCGAGGTTCGGGTTGGTGACGTCCTTGCCGTCGCCTTCCATCCAGTCGGTCAGGTTGCGTACCTGCTGGTAGCGCCAGTGCGTGCCGATCAGGTCGGAATCGTTGACCCAGCCGTCATAGAGGTTCTGGCCGGTCTGCATCTGGGTCTGGATCTTCTCGACGACGTCGCCTTCCTGGATGACGTCATGCGTGATCTTGATGCCGGTGATTGCCGTGAAGGCCGGCGCCAGCACCTGCGATTCATACTGGTGCGTTGCGATGGTTTCGGAGACGACCTTGATGTCCATGCCGGCGAACGGCTTGGCAGCGTCGATGAACCACTGCATTTCCTTTTCCTGGTCGGCGCGCGAAAGCGTCGACAGAGGGCCTATCTCCTTGTCCAGAAAGGCTTTTGCCTCGTCCATACCGGCATAGGCATGGCCCGCGCCGATGAGCAGCACGAGGGCGGTCGTCGATGTTAGAAATTGCCGTCGCATAGTGTCTCCTCCAATTGAGTTTACAGTTCCGAACTGGTGCGGCCAGCCTTCCACGCGGCCGCACCAGCATTCCCCCTCTATACGTATCGGAACACGCCTATGGCGTAGACCACGGAGAGAGCGAGAGCCCACCACAGGTTGGGTCCGACGAGACCCAGCCAAGCGAGATGGATAAAGGCGCTGCCAAGCAGCGAAACGAAAAGGCGGTCGCCGCGCGTCGTCTCGAAGCGCAGCACGCCGACGCGCGGATTGCCGCCGGGCGAGACATATTCCCAAAAACCCATGCCGCAGAGCATCAGCGCAATCACGATGAAGAAGGCGGCCGTCGGCCACGTCCACGCCATCCAGGAGAAGTCGAGATTCATGGTCACACCCTCCCCAGGGCGAAGCCCTTGGCGATGTAGTTGCGGACGAACCAGATGACCAAAGCGCCTGGGATCAGTGTCAGCACGCCGGCGGCGGCGAGCAGGCCCCAATCCATGCCGGCGGCCGACACGGTGCGGGTCATGGTGGCGGCGATCGGCTTGGCGTCGGTGGTGGTCAGCGTGCGCGCGATCAAGAGTTCCACCCATGAGAACATGAAGCAGAAGAAGCAGGCGACGCCGATGCCGCTGGCGATCAGCGGCATGAAGATCTTGATGAAGAAGCGCGGGAAGGAGTAGCCATCGATATAGGCGGTCTCGTCGATCTCCTTCGGCACGCCTGACATGAAGCCCTCGAGGATCCACACCGCCAGTGGCACGTTGAACAGGCAGTGCGCCAGCGCCACCGCGATATGGGTGTCGATCATGCCGAAGGCCGAATAGAGCTGGAAGAACGGCAGCGCGAACACCGCCGGCGGCGCCATGCGGTTGGTCAAAAGCCAGAAGAACAGATGCTTGTCGCCGAGGAAGCGGTAGCGCGAGAAGGCATAGGCGGCCGGCAGCGCCACCGCGACCGAGATCACCATGTTCATCACCACATAGGTGATCGAGTTGATGTAGCCCGAATACCAGGACGGGTCGGTCAAGATGGTGCGGTAGTTGGCCAATGTCGGATTGTGCGGGAACAGCGTCAGCGACGACACGATCTCCGCATTGGTCTTGAAGCTCATGTTGATGAGCCAGTAGATCGGCAAGAGCAGCGCGACGATGTAGAGCGTCGGCACGATCCACCACCAGCGCGATTCCTCGCCGCGGCGGCGCATCAGCTTTGCCACCTCGTCCTGCGACAGCGTGCTCTCGACCTCGGTGACTGCCGTCTCGCTCACGCGCGTCGTCTCGTTGGCGCCCGCCATCTCTCAGCGCTCCGCGTCGTAGTTGGTCATCACGGTGTAGAACACCCACGACAACAACAGGATGATGAGGAAGTAGACCAGCGACATCGCCGCCGCCGGGCCGAGGTCGAACTGCCCGAGCGCGGTCTTTACGAGGTCGATCGACAGGAAGGTCGTCGAATTGCCGGGACCGCCGCCGGTGACGACGAAGGGCTCGGTGTAGATCATGAATGAGTCCATGAAGCGCAGAAGCACGGCGATCAGAAGCACGCGCTGCATCTTCGGCAGCTGGATGTAGCGGAACACTGCCCAGCGCGAGGCGCCGTCGATCTTGGCTGCCTGGTAGAACGCGTCCGGGATCGAGACCAGGCCGGCATAGCAGAGCAGCACGACCAGGCTGGTCCAGTGCCAGACATCCATGATGATGACGGTGACCCAGGCGTCGAACGGATCTTGGACATAGTTGTAGTCGAGGCCAAGCGCATTGACGTAGTAGCCGAGCAGGCCGATGTCGTTACGGCCGAAGACCTGCCAGATCGTACCGACGACGTTCCACGGGATCAAAAGCGGCAGCGCCATCAGCACCAGGCAGACAGGCACGCCCCAGCCCTTCTTCGGCATGTTGAGCGCGATGAAGATGCCGAGCGGCACTTCGATGGCGAGAATGATGAAGGAGAAGATCAGGTTGCGCACCATCGCTTCCCAGAAGCGGTCGGATGCGAGCAGCTCCTCGAACCACTCGGTGCCGGCCCAGAAGAAGACGTTGTTGCCGAACGTATCCTGCACCGAATAGTTGACGACGGTCATCAGCGGGATGACGGCCGAGAACGCCACCAGCACCAGGACCGGCAGGACAAGGAACCAGGCCTTGTTGTTCCAGGTCTTTTCCATCTACACCCCCATCTCGACGCGCCAGGAATCGGCGTAGATGTTGATGCCGGCCGGATCGAAGCGGACTTTCGCATCGGCCGGAACCTCATCGTCCTCGCCGATCACGGCGGCGATCTCGCGGCCTTCGAGATTCGCGCGCACCACCTTGTGGCGGCCGACATCCTCGACCTTGCTGACCTGCACGGCCATGCCTTCGCGGCCGAGCCGCACATATTCGGGGCGGATGCCGAGCTCGACCGTGCCGGCCTCCGCCTTGGGCACGCCGGGCAGTTCGATGCGCTGCGCGCCGAGTGTCGCGGTCCTGCCTTCCAGCGCCACCGGCAGCACGTTCATGCCGGGCGAGCCGATGAAATAGCCGACGAAAGTATGGCGCGGCCGCTCGAACAATTCGGCCGGCGTGCCGATCTGGACGATGCCGCCGTCATACATCACCACCACCTGGTCGGCGAAAGTCAGCGCCTCGGTCTGGTCGTGCGTGACATAGACCATGGTGTAGCCGAAGCGGCGATGCAGCTGCTTCAACTGCGAGCGCAGCACCCACTTCATATGCGGGTCGATGACGGTCAGCGGCTCGTCGAACAGGATGGCGTTGACGTCCGAGCGCACCAGGCCGCGTCCAAGCGAAATCTTCTGCTTCTGGTCGGCGGTCAGCCCGCGCGCCTTTCTGTTCGCCATCGAGGCGAGATCGATCATGTCGAGCGTCTCGCGCACCTTGCGGTCGACATCGGCCTCCGGCACGCGGCGGTTGCGCAGCGGGAAGGCCAGATTGTCGTAGACGGTCATGGTGTCGTAGATGACGGGGAACTGGAACACCTGCGCAATGTTGCGTTCCTGCGTCGACAGGTTGGTCACGTCGCGGCCGTTGAACAACAGCTTGCCGTGCGAGGGATGCAGCAGGCCCGAGATGATGTTTAGCAGCGTGGTCTTGCCGCAGCCCGACGGCCCGAGCAGCGCATAGGCGCCGCCGTCCTCGAAGGTGTGATGCACTTCCCTCAGCGCGAAATCGGAATCCTTCTGCGGGTTGGGCAGGTAGGAGTGGCGGATATGGTTGACCTCGATGCGCGCCATCTGATGCTCCTCAGGCCGCCAGCTTCGACGCCGTCACGGCGCGACCGTTCTGGTCGAAAACCATGATGTGGCGCGGGTCGATGAACACCTCGACCTCGTGATCCGTTTCGAAATCGAGGATGCCATGCGCCAGCATCACCCAGCGCGCGTCGGCGAAGTCGAGATGGACAAAGCTTTCCGAGCCGGTGATTTCGGTGATGGTGACCTTCGCACGCACCGGCACGGCGCCGGCGCCGGGACGTTCGAGCGACAGGTGATGCGGCTGAAAGCCGATTGTGTAGCTGGCATCCGCAATGCCTGTGAGCTCCGGCGGCACCGGCAGCTTCACGCCGCCTTCCAGCAGGAAGTCCGAGCCCTTCTTGGCCAGCACGATGGTGTTGAGCGGCGGGTCGGCGAAGGTGCGCGCCGTCACCAGGTCGACCGGCTTGCGGAACACTTCGACCGTGGGGCCGAACTGAGTGACGCGGCCCTCCGACAGCGTTGCCGTGTTGCCGCCGAGCAGCAGCGCCTCATGCGGCTCGGTCGTGGCGTAGACGAAAATGGTGCCGGCGGCGGCGAACACTTTCGGCAGCTCGGCGCGCAATTCCTCGCGCAGCTTGTAGTCGAGATTGGCCAAGGGCTCGTCGAGCAGCACCAAGCTGGCATTCTTGACGATGGCGCGCGCAAGCGCGGTGCGCTGCTGCTGGCCGCCCGACAGATTGAGCGGCGTGCGGTCGAGATAGGGCGTGAGCTTCAGGAGCGCCGCCGCGTTGCGCACTTCCTTGTCGATCTTCGCCTGCTCGACCCCGGCGACCCGGAGCGGCGAGGCGATGTTTTCATAGACCGTCATCGCCGGATAATTGATGAACTGCTGGTAGACCATGGCGACGTTGCGCTGCTGTACCTTCTGGCCGGTGACGTCCTTGCCGTCGAACCACACCGAGCCGGAGCTCGGCTTGTCGAGGCCGGCCATCAGCCGCATCAGGCTGGTCTTGCCGGACAGCGTCGGCCCGAGAAGGACATTCAGCGAGCCGTGCTGAAGGGTGAGCGAGACGTCGCGGATATGCTCCTGCGCCCCCACCGTCTTCGTCACGTTTCTCAGTTCCAGCATCACGCCTCCTCCAAGGCTTTACGCATCGGCGGTCGAACTCTCACTCGGCCGCCGCGACGTGGCGGCTGCTCAGCCCGCGCATGAACTCTTCCAGGGCCGCTGTCTGCTCGCGGTTGAAATGCAGGCCGCGCTTGGTGCGGCGCCACAGCACATCCTCGGCGGTGACCGCCCATTCGTGCTCGACCAGATAGCGGACTTCCGTCTCGAAAAGGTCGGCGCCGAAGTTGCGGCCGAGATCGGCATTCGACTTGGCCAGGCCGAGCAGCTTCTCGGCACGC
This sequence comes from Mesorhizobium sp. CU3, assembly GCF_006442965.1. GTDB lineage: Bacteria > Pseudomonadota > Alphaproteobacteria > Rhizobiales > Rhizobiaceae > Mesorhizobium. Next base: position 74,674 of record NZ_VFWX01000002.1, read on the forward strand.
GTGCCGTAGAGCCGGGTCAAGCGGCGCGCCAGCCGCTGGTCGAGGAACGGATAGGCGGCCTTCAGCCTGGCGACCTGCGCGTCGAAGCCGGTCGCGGGGAAATCGCCGCCGGGCAGCGGCGCGTCATGCGTCCACGGCTTGCCGCGCTTGCCGAGAAAGCCTTCGATCTTTTCCAGCATCGATTCCGACAACCGGCGGAAGGTGGTGATCTTGCCGCCGAAGGCGTTGAGCAAGGGCGCAGCGCCCTCCCCGCCATCGGCCTTCAGCACATAGTCGCGCGTCGCTTCCTGCGCCTTCGAGGCGCCGTCGTCATAGAGCGGACGCACCGCCGAATAGGTCCAGACGATGTCGGCGCGCTTGACGGGTTGCGCGAAATATTCGCTCGCCGCGGCGCACAGATAGTCGACCTCGGCGTCCGAGATCTTCACATCATGCGGATCGCCGGGATAGTCGCGGTCGGTGGTGCCGATCAGCGTGAATTCTTCCTCGTAAGGAATGGCGAAGATGATGCGGCCGTCCTTGTTCTGGAAGAAATAGGCGCGCGGGTCGTCGAACTTCTTGTTGATGACGATGTGGCTGCCCTGCACGAGGCGGACATTGTGGACGTCGTTCTGGCCGACGGCAGTCTGCAGCACGTGATCGACCCAAGGTCCGGCGGCGTTGACCAGCAGCCGCGCGCGCACCTCTTCGGTTTCACCGCTGAGCACATTCTGCACCCTCACGGTCCAGGTTGCTCCATCGCGCCGCGCGCTGACGACCTTGGTGCGGGTGCGAATGATTGCGCCACGATCCGCCGCGTCGCGAGCATTGAGCGCTACCAGGCGGGCGTCGTTGACCCAGCCGTCGGAATATTCGAAAGCCTTGTGGAACAGAGGTTTGAGCGGCTTGCCGGCCGGATCCTTGGCCATGTCCAGTGTCTTGGTCGGCGGCAGAAGCTTACGACCGCCGAGATGGTCGTAGAGGAAAAGCCCGAGCCGGATCAGCCAGGCGGGCCGCAAACCTTTGGCGTAAGGCAAAACGAAGCGCATCGGCCAGATGATGTGCGGCGCGTTCTTCCATAGCACCTCGCGCTCCATCAGCGCTTCGCGCACCAGCCGGAACTCGTAGAATTCGAGGTAGCGCAGGCCGCCATGGATCAGCTTGGTCGAACCGGACGAGGTCCCACTCGCCAGGTCGTTCATCTCGGCCAGATAGACCGAGAAGCCGCGGCCGACGGCGTCGCGGGCTATGCCGCAGCCATTGATGCCGCCGCCTATGACGAAAATGTCATGGATCGGAGATGCGTCCAAAATTTCCTCCAACGATTTCGCATTGCACTATTTTTGTGTTTTACGAAACCGTGTCGGAATTATTTCGAACTAAAAGCGAATGTCAAACGAAATATCACAGCTGCGTGAGATGATCGTGAAGTGGTTCTATCCGAGCGCAGTTTCGATCAAACGAACCTCGGTCTCCTCGCAGATGCGGCGGATCGAGGGGATCTCACAACGGTCGGTGATGAAGGTGTTCACCTGCGAAAGATGGCCGATGCGAACCGGCGCCGTGCGCTCGAACTTCGTCCGGTCCGAAACCAGAATCACATGACGGGCATTGGCGATGATAGCCTGGGCCACCTTCACCTCGCGAAAATCGAAGTCGAGCAGCGCGCCGTCATGGTCGATCGCCGAAGCGCCGATGACGGCATAGTCGACCTTGAACTGGCGGATGAAATCGACGGCCGCCTCGCCGACAACGCCGCCGTCGGAACCGCGCACGACGCCGCCGGCGATCACCACCTCTATCGAAGGATAGATGCGCATCCTATTGGCAACATTGATGTTATTGGTGATGACCATAAGCCCGCTATGGTCGAGAAGCGACTTCGAGACGGCCTCCGTCGTGGTGCCGATATTGATGAACAGCGAGGCGTTGTCGGGGATCAGCCGTGCTGCGGCGCTGCCGATCGCTTCCTTCTCGTCGGCGGCGATCTTACGCCGCGCCTCATATTCCATGTTCTCGATGCCGGACGGAAACAGCGCCCCGCCATGGATCCGGGTGAGCAGCCGCTGGTCGCACAGATCGTTGAGATCCTTGCGGATGGTCTGCGGCGTCACGTTGAAATGCGTCGCCAGATCATCGACCAGAACCCGTCCGTGATCCTTCGCCATCTGGATGATTTCGGCATGGCGTTGCGACAGAAACATCGCGCTTCTCCCCATTTTCGTTTTTCACTTCTATAAGCGAAAACGAAAGCAGTGAAAAGGCGATAGGCCGGCTAATGAATTTGGTCGTCCGCCTCAGCCCAGACGCCGCGCAACCTGGATGATGACGTCGAAAGCCGCTTCGACATCCGCTGCCGTCGCCTCGAACTGCCCCGCCTGGAAGCGGATCGCCACGCGTCCGTCGACCTTGGTCTGCGTAAGGTAGATCCGCCCGTCCGTGTTTATGGCATCGACCAGGCGCAGATTGTGCTCGTCGGGATCCGTGCCAAAAGGCGCGCGGTGCCGGAACGAAAACAGCGACAGCATCGGCTCGCTGGAGAGCTCGAAATCCTTCTCCCTGGCCAGCCGCTCGGCGAGGCCCTCGCTCCAGGCGACATGGTTGCGGATCATTTTGCGTAAACCTTCGAGCCCATGCGCGCGCAGCAGGAACCAGAGTTTCAGAGCCCGGAAGCGGCGGCCGAGCGGCACCGACCACTCCGAATAGTTGATGATGCCGTCATGGCCGCGCGTCTTCAGATAGTCCGGCTTGATCGCCAGCGTACGCACCAGGTCTTCGGGCTCGCGCACGAACTGGATCGAGCAGTCGAACTGGGCGCCAAGCCATTTATGCGGGTTGAAGACGATGGAATCGGCGCCTTCGACGCCGGCCCAAAAATGCCGGTATTCAGGGCAGATCATCGCCGATCCGGCCCAGGCGGCGTCGACATGCAGATAGAGCCCGTGGCGTTTGGCAATTGCAGCGACGGCCGCGATGTCGTCGGTGCCGCCGGTGCTGGTGCCGCCGACGCAAGCGATGATGCCGGCAGGCAGCAGCCCCGCTGCGCGGTCGGCGACGATCGCGGCTTCAAGCGCCGCCGTATCCATGGCGCGAAACCGTCCGGACACGGGAATCCGCACCAGATTGTCCTCGCCGATGCCGGCGACCCAGATGGCGCGATCGATCGAGGTGTGGACCTGGTCGGAAGAATAGACGCGCAGCCTCCCTTGCCCGGCCAGGCCCTTCTTGTTGCCCTGCCAGTCGAGCGCCCGCTCGCGCATGGTGAGCACCGCGGCAAGCGTCGCCGACGACGCCGAATCCTGGATGACGCCGGAAAAACCCTCAGGGAGGCCAAGCGCCTGGCGCATCCAGTCGACGATGCGCGTCTCTAGTTCGGTCGCCGCCGGAGAGGTCTGCCACAGCATGCACTGTGCCGCCATCGCCGAGACGAGATATTCGGCCACCACCGAGACGGGCGCCGCATTGGCCGGGAAATAGGCGAAGAAGCGCGGATGCTGCCAATGCGTCATGCCGGGCACGATCTTCTCCTCGAAATCGGCAAAGATCTTGTCCATCGGCTCGGCGGTCTCTGGCGGCGAAGCTTCAATGCTCCTGAAAATTTCGCCAGGCGCGATCGCCGGGCGCACCGGCCGGTCGCGCAGGCCGGCACGGTAGTCTGCGCCCCAGTCGGCCGCCCGCCGCGACCAGTCGCGGAATGCATCGTTGTCCATGTTTCCTCCCAGCACCGGCCGAGAACCGGTCGGCGAGCCAATTTCCGATATTGATTAACATGTTAAATATAATTGCGCAACCGATGCCGAGCAGCGAGCCCTACCCCGGAAAATCCGGCAGGCTGGCAAAGGCGGTCTTCAAGGCGTTCGACCAGCCGTCGGAGATGGTGCGGTAATAAGGGTCGTCATGGCCGATCCGCTTTTTCAAGCCGACCCTGTAAGCGTCCTTCTCAAGGAAGAGCAGATCCAGCGGCAGGCCGACCGACAGGTTCGACTTCAGCGTCGAATCGAAAGACACCAGAAGCAGCTTCACCGTCTCGGCCAGGCTCATCGCCCGGTCATAGGCGCGGATGATGATCGGCTTGCCGTATTTGGTCTCGCCGATCTGGAAGAACGGCGTGTCGTCGGTCGATTCGATGAAATTGCCTTCCGGATAGATCATGAACAGCCGTGGCGGGCTGCCTTTGATCTGGCCGCCGAGGATGAAGGAGGCGTTGAAATAGGAGTCCGCCTTGTCTCCGGCCGGCGAGGCATGAGCGATCACTTCCTTCACCGTGTCGCCGACCAGCCGCACCGTCTGGTACATGGACGGCGTCTCGAGCAGCGTCATGTGGCGCTCGCCCATCGCCTTGTTGCGCTCGTCGAGCAGGCTGACCACAGCTTGCGTGGTGGCGAGATTGCCGGCCGACATCAGCACGATGACGCGTTCGCCCGGCTGTTCCCAGATATGCATCTTCTTGAAGGTCGAGATCGAATCCATGCCGGCATTGGTGCGCGTGTCCGACATGAACACGAGCCCGCGATCGATCTTGAGGCCAACGCAATAGGTCATGATTCTCTTTAACAGCGAATCTCGTCAGAGATTACTGCTCGACCGTGACGGTGACGGCAAGCTTCTCTTCCGCCTGACCCAGCACTATCCCCGACACAGGCGACGCATCGCGATAGTCGCGGCCGATCGCCACGCGCACATAGCGCTCGTCCGGAGAGATACCGTTCGCAGGGTCGAAGGCAACCCAGCCGAGCCCGGCAACATGGGCTTCGGCCCAGGCATGGCTCGCCGCCTGTTCGGCGCCGGCGTCCATCATCAGATAGCCGCTAACATAGCGGGCGGGAAAACCCATCGCCCGCGCCGTGGCGGCGAAGATATGGCTGTGGTCCTGGCAGACGCCACTCTTCAGCGCCAGCGCCTCTTCCGCGGGCGTCACGACGCTGGTGGCGCCGGGCTTGTAGGCGACGCACTCGCCGATCTTGCCCATCAGCCGGTGCAGCCGGTCGATATCGGAACCCTCGCCGACCGAACCGGCAAGGGCGCGAATACCATCGCCGGCGGTGGTCAACGGCGTCTGCTGGCCGAACAACCAGAGCGGCGCGAAACCCTGGTGCGGACCCGACACGCCCGTCGTATCGCGCGTCGTCACCTCGCCGGTCGCTTCGAGCGTGATGGTGTTGTGGCCGCCTTCGGTGCTGACCAGGCGCGTGTCATTGCCGAACTGGTCGGCAAACCGCACCTCTTCGCGCGCGCCGTCGACCTTGACCGCCCACGAGGTCACCGTCTGCGTATGCCCGCTCTGCGGCAGCAGGCGCAGGCGCTGCAGCAAATATTGCACCGGCGCGTCGTAGCGGTATTCGGTCCGGTGGGTGATCTTGAGCCGCATGGCGCCCGCCTCAGAAGAAACGATAGTCCTGGGCGATCTCGTCGCCCAGCCTGGTGTTGTCGCGAATGAATTCGGCCAGGAACTCGTGCAGGCCGTGGTCGAAAATGTCCTTGATCGAGCCGCGCCGCAACGTCGTCTGGATTTTTTCCGCCGTCGCGTGACAGGCATGGCGTTCGCCATAATCATCGCCGAGGAATTTCAGATGCTCGCCGAGGAAGCGGTAGCAGAAGGTCAGCGAACGCGGCATGCGCACGTTGAGGATCAGATAGTCGGCAATGTTGGTCGGCTTGTAGTCGGCTTCATAAACCCAGCGATACGAGCGGTGCGCCGATACCGAGCGCAGGATCGATTCCCACTGATAGTTGTCGAGCGTCGAGCCGACCCAGGACAGCGACGGCAAAAGCACGTAGTATTTTACGTCGAGGATGCGCGCTGTGTTGTCGGCGCGCTCGACATAGGTGCCGAGCTGCGAGAAATCGAAGATCTCGTTACGCAGCATGGTGCCGTAGAACGAGCCGCGGATCAGCGCCGTCTCGCGCTTGATCGCATCCAGCACATTCGGCAGGTCGCGCTCGTCGATCGGCCTGGCCAGCATGCGCTTCAGCGCCATCCAGGCCTCGTTGATGCTTTCCCAGGTCTCGCGCGTCAGCGCGGTGCGCACCATGCGGGCATTGTTGCGCGCCGTCTCGATAGACGACATCGTGCTCGACGGGTTGGACGTATCGCGCAGCAGGAAGTCGGAAACGTTGGCGGCGGTGTAGTCTTGGTATTTCTGCGCGAAAGCGTAGTCGGAGCCGGCGCTGAGCAGCACCGAATTCCATTCCTCGGCGGCACTCTGCGTGCGCGTCAGCGCCATGCGCAGGCCGGCATCGACCAAGCGCGCCATGTTTTCGGCCCGCTCAATATAGCGGTTCATCCAGTAGAGACCGTTGGCGGTGCGGCCGAGAAGCATGGGAAGGCCCTTCGGGCTAGTGAGTGGTGAATAGCGAGTAGGGAGCAGTAAATACTTGAATTTCAATGGAATATGGCATTCCCCGTCCCCTATTTTCTACTAGTGCCCGCTGTCTACTCACTACTGACTACTCACTCAGTCATCCAGCACCCACGTGTCCTTCGTCCCGCCACCTTGCGAGGAATTGACGACTAGCGAGCCCTGCTTGAGCGCGACGCGGGTCAAGCCACCGGGCACGATCTGAATACGGTCGGAAACCAGCACATAGGGCCGAAGATCGACATGCCGCGGCGACAGGCCCTTTTCGGTCAGGATTGGGCAGGTCGACAGCGCCAGCGTCGGCTGCGCGATGTAGTTTGAGGGCTTGGCCTGCAGCTTCTTGGCGAACTCCTGGCATTCCTTCTTGGTCGCCGCCGGGCCGACCAGCATACCGTAGCCGCCGGAGCCGTGCACTTCCTTGATGACCAGCTCGCTGATGTGCTCGAGCACATATTTCAGGCTGTCGGGCTCCGAGCAGCGCCAGGTCGGGATGTTGCCGAGGATCGCCTTGCGTCCGGTGTAGAACTCGACGATCTCGGGCATATAGGAATAGATCGCCTTGTCGTCGGCGATGCCGGTTCCCGGGGCATTGGCGATGGTGATGTTGCCGGCGCGGTAGACATCCATGATGCCCGGAACGCCGAGCGCGGAATCCGGCCGGAAGGTCAGCGGATCGAGGAAGTTGTCGTCGACGCGCCGGTAAAGCACGTCGATCTGCTTGTAGCCTTCGGTGGTGCGCATCGCGACATGCCCGTCGACGACGCGCAGATCCTGCCCCTCGACCAGCTGCACGCCCATCTGGTCGGCGAGGAAAGCGTGTTCGAAATAGGCCGAGTTGTAGGAGCCCGGCGTCAGCACGGCGATGGTCGGCGCTCCCTTGGTGCCTTGCGGCCGCACCGCTGCCAGCGATTGGCGCAGAAGCTGCGGGTAGTTCTCGACCGGCCTGACCTTGATCTTCTGGAACAGCTCCGGGAATAGCTGCATCATCGTCTCGCGGTTCTCCAGCATGTAGGAGACACCGGACGGCGTGCGGGCATTGTCCTCCAGCACGTAGAATTCGTTTTCGCTGATCCGCACGATATCGACGCCGATGATATGCGTGTAGACGCCGGCCGGCGGCCGCACCCCGATCATCTCGGGCAGAAAGGCCTCGTTCTTGGCGACCAAATCCTTCGGCACGCGCCCAGCGCGCAGGATCTCCTGACGGTGATAGATGTCGTCGAGAAAAGCGTTCAGCGCCTGCACGCGCTGCTCGATGCCTTGCGTCAGCCGGCGCCATTCCTGGCCTGACAGGATGCGCGGAACGATGTCGAAGGGGATCAGCCGCTCGGAGGCTTCCTGCTCGCCATAGACGGCGAAGGTGATTCCGGTCTTGCGGAAGACGCGCTCGGCGTCCTGCATTTTCTGTGTAAGCCTGGCCGGATCCTGCTCCTTCAGCCAGCGGTCATATCCCTCGTAAGGTCTTCTCAATCCGGAAGTTTCCGGAAGCATTTCGTCGAACGCTGGCAATCGCTTACTCCCTCTGAAGCCATTTCACTGGCCCTGCTGGAGAAAATCAAGCGCAATCGGTGATTTGGCAGGCGGCGGCGGCCACTCTATACAAATTGCCTATTTTTGGGGCACGGGCCACAGGGTCGGGTCAGCGCCTGCTTGCCCGTCGGGCATTGCGGAACGGTCAGAACGCCCGGAAGGTGACGATGGTGAAGGTGTCCTTGATTCCCGGCAGGATCTGCACCTTCTCGTTGACGAAGTGGCCGACATCTTCCTCGTCGTCGATATAGAATTTGGCGAGCAGGTCGAAGTTACCGGCGGTCGAGTAGATCTCGGAGGCGATCTCGGCATCGGCAAGCGCGCTGGCAACGTCATAGGATTTGCCGAGATCGCATTTGATCTGCACGAAAAACGCCTTCATTGCCCGGTCCTGCCAGCCTGCTTCATAGATAAGCGGCCCTTGTGGCAGACTGCCGCCCGGCTTTCAAGCTTCAGCCGGCGCGCGCCTTGGCGACCGCTTGCCGCAATTCGTCGACCGGCATGCCACGCTGGTAGAGTTTGCCGCCAATGACGAGCGCCGGCGTGCCTTTCAATCCAAAAGCCCTGGCTTGAGCGCTGTTGCGGGCAAGAACTGCTTCCAGCCCCGGCCGGCGACTGGCCAAACGCTGTCGAACCACGGCCACATCGACGCCGACGGAAGCAAGGATTTCGTCGGTGCGATGCGGCGACAGCCCACGCTGGTTGGTCATGAGCGCACTAACCGCCGCCGCATAGCGTGAACCGGCCGACAGCGCCATCAGCGCCGCGTCGTGCGAGGCTTCTCCGAAGATCGGCCAGTCCTTCATCACCAGGCGTATGCCTTTGTCTTCGGCCATCAGCTTCCGAAGTTCGATGAAGACGAGCTTGCAGATCGGGCACTGATAATCGACGAACTCGGCGATGGTCACGTCGCCCTTCGGATTGCCGAGCGCCGGCGCTGCCACGGCCCAACCCGGTAGTGCCACAACCAGGGCAAGGCTTGCGCCGCTTTTGAGAAAATGGCGCCGATCGATTGGCCGTTCGAGCATTTCCACCTCCCGGGAAATACGCCGGCCCACCCCGATCGCACCATGGGCCTTGCGTCTTAACGACTTCCTAAGCCCGGCGCGGCGTGGCGGCGATACGGCAAAATCTTCGGTCGTCGATGAAACCGCGGCGAACCGCCGAGCGTATGTTAGATTAAATTCGCAAGCGAGTTCCGGGGAGGCAGGCCATGCGCCGCGCACTGTTCGCATTAGCACTGATGCCAATCTTCTTGGCCTCGTTCGCCTTTGCCGGCGACGCCGAGATCAAGGCCGCGCAATCGGCCATAGACGGCCAGTTGAAAGCCTTCATCGCCAATGACGGCGCCACCGCCTACAGCTTCGCCGCGCCGAACGTGAAGCAGATCTTCCCGACAGTCGACACCTTCATGAACATGGTGACCAACGGCTATGCGCCAGTGCGCAAGCCCCAATCCTATTCCTTCGGCAAGGTCGAGCAGACTGGTCCGGGCTCGATCATCCAGCAGGTGCTGATCGTCGGCCCCGACGGCAAGGACTATGAGGCTGTCTATACGCTGCAGCAGCAGCCGGACGGCAGCTTCAAGATCACCGGCTGCAGCCTGCGCGCCTCGACCTCGGTCAGCACTTAGGGCGGCCTTTCAGTAGCGCGCCCTGCCGCCTGACATATCGAACACCGCGCCTGTATTGAAGCTGACGGCATCGGAGCAAAGCCAGAGCACCAGCGCCGCGACCTCATCGACGGCCCCAAGGCGCTTAAGCGGACTTGCGCCGATCATGTCGCTGACGACCTCATTGCCAAGCCGCCTGATAAGGTCGGTGTCGATCGGACCGGGCGCCACGCAATTGACGCGGATATCGGTGTCGTTCACCTCGCGCGACAAGGCCTTGGTGAAGGAGATGATGCCGGCGCTCGCCGCCGAATAGGCAGCAAGGTTGGGCAATCCCTCCTTGCCTGCAAGCGACCCCATGTTGACGATGCGGCCGCTGCCGGCCTTACGCATGACGGGCAAAACCTGGTGTGTGACCTCGAACGTGCCGATGAGATTGACCCCGATGATGCGCTGCCATTGCGCCGGTTCAAACGCTTCGAAGCTGCGATATGGACCGAGATAGCCCGCATTGTTGACGAGAATGTCGACCCGACCGGTCGCCGCGATAACGTCCCGAAGAGCGTCTGCGATATCGCTTGCCTTCGTCACGTCTACGGTCTGGCTACGGGTTCCGTCGAATGGAACTGGATCGGCATCCCAAATCCAGACATCGGCTCCGAACCGCGCCAACTGTCCGGCCACGGCCTTGCCGATGCCTCTTGATCCACCCGTCACGATCGCCTTCTTGCCGGCGAAGTCGAATGTCACAGCCATGGCTGACCCCCGAAGCGTGACTCTGCTCCCCGGCAGACCCTCCGTCAATCGGCGGCTAGATCACCGGAATATCGCCCCTCGCCCAGCCTTCCGTAATCTCTGCGGCGCGCGCCTCGAAGGCCTGCGCCTCGATTGCCGCGCGAATGTCCTGCATCAGCGTCTGATAGTAGGACAGGTTGTTCCAGGTCAGCAGCATGGCGCCAAGTGCCTCCTGCGAGCGCACCAGGTGATGCAGATAGGCGCGCGAATAATCGCGCGCGGCCGGGCAGCCGCTTTCCTCGTCGAGCGGACGCGGGTCGTCGGCGTGGCGGGCATTCCTCAGATTGACTTTGCCGCGCCGCGTATAGGCAAGGCCGTGTCGGCCGGCGCGCGTCGGCATCACGCAGTCGAACATGTCGATGCCGCGCGCCACCGATTTCAAGATATCGTCCGGCGTGCCGACGCCCATCAGATAGCGCGGCTTTTCCGCAGGCAGCTCCGGGCAGGTGATATCGAGCATTTCGAGCATCACCGCTTGCGGTTCGCCGACGGCAAGGCCGCCGACGGCATAGCCTTTGAGTTCCATCGCCTTCAGCGCCTGTGCCGAACGCACGCGCAGGGGCGCGCTGTCGCCGCCCTGCACGATGCCGAACATTGCCTTGCCGGGCTGGTCGCCGAAGGCCGTCTTGCAGCGTTCGGCCCAGCGCAGCGACAGCTCCATGGCGCGCTCGATCTCCTTCGGCTTGGCCGGCAGCGCCACGCATTCGTCGAGCTGCATCTGGATATCGGAATCGAGCAGGCCCTGGATCTCGATCGAGCGCTCCGGCGACATTTCGTAAGGCGCACCGTCGATATGCGAGCGGAAGGTGACGCCCTTTTCCGTCAGCTTCCTGAGCTTCGACAGCGACATAACCTGGAACCCGCCGCTGTCGGTCAGGATCGGCCACGGCCAGCGCGCAAACTCGTGCAGGCCGCCGAGCCTTGCCACCCGCTCGGCGCCCGGTCGCAGCATCAGATGGTAGGTGTTGCCTAAGATGATGTCGGCCCCGACGCCGCGCACCTGGTCCATATACATGGCCTTGACCGTGCCGCCGGTACCGACCGGCATGAAGGCCGGCGTGCGGATCTCGCCGCGCGGCATCGAAACCAGGCCGCGCCTGGCCTTGCCGTCGGTTGCCAGCAGCTTGAAGGAAAAAGTCTCAGCCATTGAATTCCTTGTCGTGCACCGGCGCGTGAGGCGCCTGCTCGTCGAGCGACTGCCGGTAGCGGATGCAGCCGCGCATGAATTTCTCCCAGGGCGGCACGGCGATCGCCGGCTCGATCTTCTCCGGCAGCAGGTTCCACAGGTCGGGGTGATGCCAGCACAGATCGTGCCCGGTCGTGTCGCGATGCGCCCGAATGGCGGCGCGCAGCGTCTTCACTTCGGCGATCAGCGCATCGCGGTCCATATTCTCCAGATCATCGTCCATCGCTCGTCTCCGCCCGGAAAAGCAGGCTGGCATCGCCATAGGAATAGAACCTGTAGCGGTTTGCGATGGCATGCGCATAGGCCGAACGCATCGTCTCCAGCCCGCTGAAGGCAGAGACCAGCATGAACAGCGTCGAGCGCGGCAGGTGGAAATTGGTCATCAGCATGTCGGCCGTACGGAACCGGTAGCCAGGGGTGATGAAGATGTCGGTCGGCCCGGACCAGGCTTCGACCGTGCCGTCTTCGCGCGCGGCGCTCTCGAGCAGGCGCAGCGACGTCGTGCCGACGCAGATGATGCGCCCTCCCCGCGCCTTGGCCGCGCTGAGCGCCGCCGCCGTCTCCGGGCTCACCGAGCCGATCTCCGCATGCATCTTGTGATCGGTCGTATCGTCGGCCTTCACCGGCAGGAAGGTACCGGCGCCGACATGCAGCGTGACGAAGCGGCGTTCGATGCCCTTGGCGTCGAGCGCCGCGAACAGCGCCGGCGTGAAATGCAGGCCGGCGGTGGGCGCCGCGACCGCGCCCTCCTCCCGGGCATAGATCGTCTGGTAGTCGGCGCGGTCGCGCTCGTCGTCATCGCGCTTGGAGGCGATGTAAGGCGGCAGCGGGATGTGGCCGACCGCATGCAGCGCCTCGTCGAGGAACGGCCCGGACAAGTCGAAGCCGAGCAGCGCCTCGCCCGCCTCGCCCTTTTCGAGCACGGTGGCGTCGAGCTGGCCGAGGAAACAGGAATTGCCGTCATGGCCGAAATGGATGCGGTCGCCGGCGGCGATGCGCTTGCCGGGCCGCATGAAGGCCTGCCAGCGGTCCGGCGCGACCCGCATATGCAGCGTCGCCTCGACCTGCGCCTGCGCCTCGCCGCGCTTGCGGATGCCTTTCAATTGCGCCGGGATGACCTTGGTGTCGTTGAACACCAGCACGTCGCCTTCGCGCAGCAGTGCCGGCAATTCGTTCACGATGCGGTCCTGCAGCGCTTCGCCGGGCCTGACGACGAGCAGCCTGGCGCCGTCGCGCGGCTCGGCGGGACGCAGCGCAATGCGCTCCTCCGGCAGGTCGAAGTCGAAAAGGTCAACGCGCATCAGTAGAGCCGGACGAGCAGCGCCCCGGCCAGCAGCAGAACGGCGCCAGCAATACGGCCAAGCGAGATTTCGCGCACCGCGACGCCGAGGAAGCCGGCGCGGTCGACAAGCATGCCGGCGATCAGTTGTCCGGCGACCAGGAAGGCCATCAGCGCCGCCGCGCCGATGCGCGGCGTCAGGATGGTGGACATGGTGACGTAGAAGCCGCCCAGCACGCCGCCGGCGACGAACAGCCAGGGCGCGGGCGCCTTCCAGTCGAGCGAGATGCCCTGCAGCTTGACCACCAGCACCGAGATGATGCCAAGAACAATGGCGCCGGACAGGAAGGAGAAGGCGGCGGCCGCGACCGGAAGGCCGAGACCGCGCGCCAGCTGCGAATTGATTGGCGCCTGGATGGCGATGAACGCGCCGGACAGGATGCCGAGCAGGGACCAGACTGCGCCCATCACCGTTTGCCTTTACTTGACGTCGGCCGCAACCTTCAGCGACACGATCTTGTCGGGATCCTGCACCGGCTCGCCGCGCTTGATCTTGTCGACATTCTCCATGCCTTCGATGACCTGGCCCCAGACCGTGTACTGGCGGTTGAGGAACGCGGCATCGTCAAAGCAGATGAAGAACTGCGAATTCGCCGAATTCGGGTTCTGGGCGCGTGCCATCGAGCAGGCGCCGCGGCCGTGATTGGCGTTGGAGAACTCGGCCTTCAGGTCCGGCTTGTCCGAGCCGCCCATGCCGGCGCGGGACGGCGCAAAGGTCGGCTTCGACGAATTGCCGAACTTGACGTCGCCAGTCTGCGCCATGAAGCCGTCGATGACGCGGTGGAACACCACGCCGTCATAAGCGCCCTCGCGCGCCAGTTCCTTGATGCGGGCAACGTGGCCGGGGGCCAGTTCAGGATACATTTCGATGACGACCTGACCCTTGGTCGTCTCCATGATCAGCGCGTTCTCGCGGTCCTTGATCTCAGCCATGTCAGAAATCCTTTTCTTGAAATTGAAATTACTTGCCGTCTGCGGCGATGCGAACCTTGATCATGCGGTCGGGGTCGGTGACGCTGCCATTGTCGGCTTCGTCGCCCTTCTTGATCTTGTCGACGAGATCCATGCCGCTGACCACCTTGCCGACGATGGTGTACTGGCCGTCGAGGTTCGGCGCCGGCGCGAACATGATGAAGAACTGGGAATTCGCCGAATTCGGATCCTGCGAACGGGCCATACCGATCACGCCGCGCGTGAACTGCTCGGTCTGCGAGAACTCGGCGGGAAGATCGGGCAGGTCGGAGCCGCCGGTGCCGACGGCTTCGGCGCTATAGCCTTTCTTCAGGTTGCCGAACTTGACGTCGCCAGTCTGCGCCATGAAGCCGTCGATGACGCGGTGGAAGGCGACATTGTCATAGGCGCCGTCCCGCACCAGCTTCTTGATCTGGGCGACGTGCTTGGGCGCCAGGTCAGGACGCAGAGCGATGGTCACATCGCCATCCTTCAGCGTGATGATCATGGTGTTATCCTTGTCGGCGGCGGTAGCCGGCAGTGATGCGGCGAAAAGGCCGGCAAGCACGACGAGGAACGAAGCGAGCTTCTTCAGCTGCATGGGTATCTCCGAAAGTCTTTTGTTGGATGCATGTCGTTGCCCCAAAACCGACGTCCACTTTTGGGCGACATGCATTATTTGGTGAACTTGGCGGTGAGCGCGCCGGCAACGGCCGCCGGCACGAAGGGACGGATGTCGCCGCCCATCGAGGCAATCTGGCGCACAAGTGTGGCGGTAATGGTGCGCACCGAGGGGCTGGCGGGCAGAAAAACCGTCTGCAATTCCGGCGCCATGGTCTCGTTCATGCCGGCCATCTGCATCTCGTAGTCGAGATCGGTGCCGTCGCGCAGGCCGCGGATGATGATCGAGGCGCCGTGCTTCCTCGCGGCGTCGATGACCAGCCCGTCGAACGCAACCACCTTGATGCGGCTGGAGTCCTTGCCGAACTCGGCCTTGGCAGCGGCTTCGATCAGCTTGACGCGTTCTTCGAATGAAAACAGCGGCGTCTTGCCCGGATGGATGCCTATCGCCGCGTAGACGGCGTCGGCCACCGCCAGCGAGGCCTTCAGCACATCGAGATGGCCGTTGGTCAGCGGGTCGAAGGAGCCAGCGTAAAGGGCGGTGCGTTCGGTCATGGCAGGCTTCTAGAGCAATTCCAGGAAAAGTGTGAGCGGTTTTCCGTCCGGAATTGCGCAAAAACAAAAAGATAGAGCGGTTCGCCGTTTCGGTGAAACGCTCTAGCGAGCCTCTCAAACAAAGGCAAATCCGCGTTTGAACCTTTTCGCGCCGATGAACGACAGATGAATGCGTCGATCACGAACGTTTCACGCAGCGTTCACTAGGTTGCACTTCAAGGGATGAAACCAAATCCCCATGTTTTCGTTGTAAGCCGCAGGAGAACACGCAAATGCTGATCTACATGCTTGCCACAGCAATGACCGTCGTGATGTTGATCGCAACCGCTTTCGGGCTGCATCAGGAAGCAGCCAAGGTTCGCGTCAAGGCCAACACCAGGCGTATCGATCCTTTCGTCGTCCGCAAACCTTACCGTCGCTTCTGATCTCGGGTAAAGAAAGCACCGGCCGATCGGCCGGCGCCTGGTATTGGAAGTCTATTCCTGGCTTTCCTGGGTTCCGTCTTCGGTTCCCGCCTCACCGGAAGCGTCTTCAGCCTCCTCGTCCGACTGCGGTTCCGAAATCCGCTCGACAGACACCACCTTTTCGCCCTCGGCCGTGTTGAAGATGGTCACGCCCTTGGTGGCGCGGCTGGCGAAGCGTATGCCTTCGACTGGCACCCGGATGACCGTGCCGCCGTCCGAAACCAGCATGATCTGATCGTCATTGCCGACCGGGAAGGTCGCGACCAGCCGGCCGATCTCGGCCGTCTTCGACACGTCGGTGGCACGGATGCCCTTGCCGCCGCGCCCCGTCAGGCGGAAATCGTAGGACGACGAGCGCTTGCCGTAGCCATATTCGGTCACCGTCAGCACAAGCTTCTCATGCGCCTTGAGGAACTCGTAGCGCTCCTCGGACAGCTCGGCTTCCTCGCCGATCTCCTCATTGGTGAGCGCGACCTCTTCCTCTTCGCCGGCATTACCGGCGGCAAGCCGGCGCTCGACCGCCGCGCGCTTGAGATAGGCGGCGCGCTCGGCGGGCGACGCATCGACGTTCTCAATGATCGACATCGAGATGATGCGGTCCGTCTCGGCCATGCTTATGCCGCGCACGCCGACGGAATTGCGGCTCTGGAAGACGCGCACGTCGGAGACGGGGAAACGGATGCACTGGCCGGAATTGGCCGTCAGAAGCACATCGTCATTGTCGGTGCAGGTTTCAACGCCGAGGATCTCGTCGCCCTCTTCCTCCAGCTTCATGGCGATCTTGCCGTTGCGGTTGACCTGGACGAAGTCGGACAGCTTGTTGCGCCGCACCGTGCCGCGCGTGGTGGCGAACATCACGTCGAGCTCGCCCCAGCTGGTCTCGTCCTCCGGCAGCGGCATGATCGTGGTGATGCGCTCGCCCTGTTCGAGCGGCAGCATGTTGATCAGCGCCTTGCCGCGCGATTGCGGGTTGCCGACCGGCAGGCGCCAGACCTTTTCCTTGTAGACGATGCCGCGCGAGGAGAAGAACAGCACCGGCGTGTGCGTGTTGGCGACGAACAGCCTTGTGACGAAATCCTCTTCCTTGGTCGACATGCCGGAGCGGCCCTTGCCGCCGCGGCGCTGCGCCCGGTAGAGTGAAAGCGGCACGCGCTTGATGTAGCCGGAATGGCTGACCGTGACGACCATGTCCTCGCGCTGGATCAGGTCCTCGTCTTCCATGTCCGAACCGCCGTCGGAAAGCTCGGTGCGGCGCGGCGTGCCGAACTCGTCGCGAACCGCGATCAACTCGTCCTTGACGATCTGCTGGATGCGTGCGCGGGACGACAAGATATCAAGGAAATCGACGATCTCGGCGCCGATCTTGTTCAACTCGTCGGCGATCTCGTCACGGCCGAGCGCGGTCAGGCGCTGCAGGCGCAGGTCGAGGATGGCGCGCGCCTGCTCCTCGGAGAGGAAGTAGGTGCCGTCCTCGTTGATGCGGTGACGCGGGTCGTCGATCAACTTGATCAGCGGCGCCACGTCATGGGACGGCCAGCGCCGCGCCATCAACTGCTCGCGCGCCGTCTGCGGGTCGGGCGCGGTACGGATCAGCTTGATCACCTCGTCGATGTTGGCGACGGCAATCGCCAGACCGACCAGCACATGCGCCCTTTCCCGGGCCTTGCGCAAAAGGTACTTCGTGCGGCGGCTGATCACCTCCTCGCGGAACCCGACGAAGGCCTTCAGCATGTCGATCAGCGTCATCACTTCCGGCTTGCCGCCGTTCAGCGCCACCATATTGGCGCCGAAGGACGTCTGCAGCGGCGTGAACCGGTAAAGCTGGTTGAGGATGACGTCGGCGACGGCGTCGCGCTTCAGTTCGATGACGACGCGATAGCCCTGCCGGTCGCTCTCGTCGCGGATGTCGGAGATGCCCTCGATGCGCTTTTCGCGCACCAGTTCGGCCATCTTCTCGATCATCGCCGCCTTGTTCACCTGATAGGGTATCTCGGTGACGACGATCGACTCGCGGTCGTTGCCGCGCTGCTCGATGTTGACGCGCCCGCGCATGACGATCGAACCGCGGCCGGTCGAATAGGCATTGTAGATGCCGGAACGGCCAAGCACGATGCCACCGGTCGGGAAATCCGGGCCGGGCACGATCTCCATCAGCGCCGGCAGGTCGATGGCCGGGTTGTCGATGATCGCCATCGCTCCGTTGCACACTTCGGCAAGGTTGTGCGGCGGAATGTTGGTGGCCATGCCGACGGCGATGCCGCCCGAACCGTTGACCAGCAGGTTCGGGAAACGCGCCGGCAGCACCTTCGGCTCTTGTTCGGCGCCGTCATAATTGTCCTGGAAATCGACGGTTTCCTTATCGATGTCCTCGAGCAGTTCGTGCGCGACCTTCGTCAGGCGCGACTCGGTGTAGCGCATGGCCGCAGGCGGGTCGGCATCGATAGAGCCGAAATTGCCCTGACCGTCGATCAGCGGCACGCGCAGCGACCAGTCCTGCGCCATGCGCACCAGCGCGTCATAGATCGAAGCGTCACCGTGCGGATGGTATTTACCCATCACATCGCCGACGATGCGCGACGATTTCACATGCTTGCGGTTCCAGTGGTAACCGCCTTCCTGCATGGCGTAGAGGATGCGGCGATGCACCGGCTTCAGGCCGTCGCGCACATCGGGCAGCGCGCGGCTGACGATCACGCTCATGGCGTAATCGAGATAGGAGCGCTGCATCTCCTCTATGATCGAAATCGGCTCGATGCCGGTGGGGCCGCCGTCGCTGCCGCGCGGTGTCTTCTGGTCGGTCAAATCAGGTCACAATCCTGTCGGGAATCACTGCATGCTTATATAGGAAGCGCGCGCGAAACTCCAACCTTGGCCGGACTTTTCCAGAGACAATTTTCGTGGTAATTTCAAAAGGATACCGCAGATTGCGACGATATGGCCGAAGTGCATTTCGCCCCGAAGTCGCGGTTGAAGGGGCAAAGGCCGGCGATGGATCGTCACCCTGAGGCGGGCATGGCAGTCACGGCGAACCGAAACTCCTGGTTGCCCCTGCGCGCCTTGAGCGGTTGGACGACGAAAGACCTCAACGGCGATCTGGCGGCCGGCGTCACGCTGGCGGCGATCGCCATTCCCGAACAGATGGCCACCGCGCGCCTTGGCGGTTTCGCGCCCGAGATCGGCTTTTTCGCCTTCGTCGCCGGATCGCTGGCCTTTGCCCTGCTCGGCGCCAACCGCCATTTGTCGGTGGGTGCCGATTCCACGATCACGCCGCTCTTCGCCGGTGGCCTGGCGCTGATCGCCACCGCCGGCTCGCCGCACTACGTCGCGCTGGCGGGAATGCTGGCGCTGATGGTCGGCTTCCTGGTGGCGCTGAGCGGCCTGCTGCGCCTCGGCTGGATTGCCGACCTTCTGTCGGTGCCGGTCACGACCGGCTTCCTCGCCGGCATATCGGTCCACATCATCGTCTCGCAAATGCCCAGCATGCTCGGATTACCGGCGGAAAGCGGCGAAACGCTGCGGCGCATCGGTGAGATCGCCGCCAATATCCACCTCACCAATCCGTGGAGCCTGGCGATCGGACTTGGCGTGTTTTTGATCGTCTTCATCGCCGAGCATATCAGCGCCCGCATCCCGGCGGCCTTGATCGGCATGGTGCTGGCGACGCTTGCCGTCATGCTATTCGACCTGAAGAGCCACGGCGTCGAGGTGCTCGGCGCCTTGCCGAACGGGCTGCCCCAGCCCGCCATGCCGCTGGTCGGCTTCAAGGACATGCAAGCCCTTGTTCCGCTGGCGCTTTTGATCGCCATCGTCGTCATGGTGCAGACGGCGGCGACCTGCCGCTCCTTCGTCCCGCAGGACGGCAGCCAGCCGGACGTCGATCGCGACTTCATCGGCGTCGGCGCCGGCAGCATCCTTTCCGGCCTGTTCGGCGCCTTCGCCGTCAATTCCAGCCCGCCGCGCACCGCGATCGTCGCGCACAGTGGCGGTCGCTCGCAGGTCTCGGGCCTGATCGCGGCGGCCATCGTGCTGGCGCTCGGTGCCTTCGGCGGCGGCCTGCTCGCCAACGTGCCGCAGGCGGCACTTGCCGGCGTGCTGATGTTCGTCGCCCAGCACCTATTGCGCTGGAAGGTGTTCGCCAGCGTCTACCGCCAGGCGCCCGTCGAATTCGCGCTGATCCTGGTCACCATGGCAGCGATCGTGGCGCTGCCGATCGAAACCGGCGTTGCGATCGGCATCGGCCTGTCGCTGCTGCACGGCATCTGGAGTTTTACGCGCGCCCAGGTGATCGAACTGGCTCAGGTTCCAGGCACGTCCGTGTGGTGGCCGTCGACGGATCATAACCCCGGCAAGCGGCTTTCCGGCGTGCTGGTCGCCGCGTTCCAGGCGCCGCTCTCCTTCGTCAACGCCGACCATTTCAAGCGCGGCCTGCTCAACCTGATCGACGCAAGGAGCGAGGACGTCAAACTGGTGGTGCTGGAAGCGAGCAACATCGTCGAGATCGACTACACCGCCGCGCAAGCGCTGACCGAAGCCATCCTCCATTGCCGCGACCACGGCGCGGTGTTTGCCATAGCCCGCATGGAATCGTTGCGCGCCCAAGCGGCGCTGCAGCGCTTCGGTATCGCCGATCTGGTCGGGCCGCAGCGCATTTTTCACAGCGTCGACGCTGCCATCAAATCGCTTGATCCGGGGAAACGGCAACCGAAAGAACAGGACGAAATGCCATGATTGATCCCCGAGAACCCGTCGTCGTCCCCGTCCCAGTCGAGGAATTGCGGCCCACGCAGATAACGGTCGGCATGCGTGAGGTTGAGTTGAAGCGCCAGATGATCCGGGCGCAGGACGCGCGCCGGAAAACCGGCGCTTTTCTCGGCAGGCACATGGTGCCAGTCGTGCTCGGTCCGAAAAAGCGCAACTACGTCACCGATCACCACCATCTCGCCCGCGCGCTCATCGAGGAAGGCGTCAAGGACGTGCTGGTGACTGTGATCGCCGACCTGTCGGCGCTCGACAAGGACGCGTTCCTTTTCATGCTCGACAACCGCGGCTGGATGCATCCGTTCGACGAGAGCGGCAAGCGCCGCAAGTATGCTGCGATCCCGAAGACGATCGGCGCGCTGGTCGACGATCCCTATCGCAGCCTCGCCGGCGAACTGCGCCGGCAAGGCGGCTACGCCAAGGACACCACTCCGTTCAGCGAGTTCCTGTGGGCGGATTTCCTGCGCCGCCGCGTCGGCCGTGCGGAGGTCGAGAAGAATTTCGACAAGGCGATGAAGGACGCGCTCGCATTGGCCAAAAGCGAGGACGCGAACTACCTGCCGGGTTGGTGCGGTCCGACGGACGATTGAAGCACATTCTATCGGGCGCCGGCCCGCCTTGTCCTGTAACTGCCCGGCGCCTCGCCCATCTCGCGCCGGAACCGGCGGTTGAAAGTCGACAGATCGTTGAAGCCAGCATCGAAGGCGATGGTCGAGATCGCCGCGTCCGACGTCCGCAACCGCACCGCGGCCCGGTGCAGCCTGGTTCTGAGCAGGAACTGGTAGGGCGTCATACCGACGACGTGCCGGAAGGTCCGCAGGAAGTGATAGGGGCTGGTGGCCGTGCTGTCGGCAAGCGTGGCCAGCGAAAGCGGTTGCTCCGTACTAAGCTCGATGCGGCGCACCGCTTCGGCGACGCGTTTCTGGTCGCGGCGGCTGGGCGCTCGGCCGGCCGGTCCGGTATCCGAGCCGGCGACGACCGCGCCGGCAAGGCGCAGGCCCAGTTCCTCGAACGCCTCGCCGTCGCCCGTTTCCCGCGCGGCCTCCGCCTCGGCCAGCAACGGCGCCAGCGCCGGCAAGGGCGGCAGGCGCGGCGCGGCAAATTCTAGCCGCTTCACGCCCGGCACCTCGGTGGCAACCCGCTCCATATAGGCGGGAGTGAAATGGAATGAGAGGCAGCGGTCACCGGCGCCGTGCTCGTGGCCGCATTCGTAGCAGGCGCCCGGACTGCCCAAAAGGATGGCGCCGGGCGCCAGCATCGCCGTGCCCTGGCGTGTTCGGTAGCGGAAGGTGCCGCTGGTCACCGCGGCGACGCAGAAGCTGCGATGCTCTTCCTCGAACGGCCTGTCGCCGGCGCCGGCCGTGCAGACCACATCCGACACCTGCCAGCCGGGCCCGGAGGCGAGATTTTGCTCGGTCGTCGTCATGCCCGAAACATAGCAATTTTTCCCAAGCGCAGAAGGCCGGCGCGGCCCTATTGCTCGCCCTCTCCTGACAAACGAGGCAGCAGCCATGACCGATCCCTTCGCCGAAGCCCTGCACAGCGACGGCCCCGATCCCAACCTGGCAGGGAAGCTGGCCCTTTACGGCCGTTTCGTCGGCGCCTGGACATTCGACGCCACACGGATCCTCGAGGACGGCACAAGGCTCATCGGGCGCGGCGAAGTGCATTTCGGATGGGTGCTGGACGGCAAGGCGGTCCAGGACGTCTGGATCCTGCCCGCCCGCGATGCCGGCCCCTCGCCTTCGCTCGGGCCCTGGACCTTCTACGGCACGACCTTGCGCGTCTACGATCCGGGCGAAGAAGCCTGGCACATTTTCTGGAGTGACCCGCGCAACCAGTATTTCAGCCGCCAACTCGGCCGCGCCGAAGGCGATGACATCGTCCAGGTCGGTGCCGACGGCAGTGGGTCCGCGGTGCGCTGGAGCTTTTCAGGCATCACGGAAAACGCCTTCCGCTGGCTCGGCGAACGCTCGCATGACCGCGGCGCGACCTGGCGCATGGAGGTCGAGTTCCTCGCCCGGCGCACGACTCCAGCCTGAACCGCCAACCCATTGCAATCACGGAGGAAACCATGCTCGACCATATCTCGATCGGCGTTCGCGACAGCAGTGCCTCGAAGCGCTTCTACGACGCCGCGCTCAAGCCACTCGGCTATTCCTGTCTCAGCCAGTCGCCGGGATCGCTCGGCTACGGCGCCGAGACCGTGCAGCTCTGGGTGCAGGATGCCGGCAGACCTGTGCCGGCCGACAAGGATTCCGGCCTGCATTTCTGCTTCGCCGCAAGGACGCGCGCCGGCGTCGATGCCTTCCATGCCGCAGCGCTCAGCCAAGGCGGCAAGGACAATGGCCCGCCCGGCCTGCGGGCGTCCTATGGCGACAACTACTACGCCGCCTTCGTCATCGACCCCGACGGCTATCGACTCGAGGCTTATTGCGGCAAAGCGGAGTAACCGATCGATTTTCCCTCCCGCTTTCCAGCGCCCGGGCTTTGCTCTACCAATTGCAAAGTCTGGGCTTCGCCCGGCGGGAGGGGACGATGCCGAGCTTCGACAGCCTGTTCAACGCCTTCGTCACCATCCTGGTGACCATCGACCCGCCCGGGCTGGCGCCGCTCTTCCTTGCCGTGACGCGCGGCATGAACCGCGACGAGCGCCAGCAGGTCTCCATCCGCGCCTCGGTGATCGGCTTCCTGGTTATGGCGCTGTTTGCGGTCGCTGGCGCGTCGATCCTGTCGGTGTTCGGCATCACGCTGCCGGCCTTCCGCGTCGCAGGCGGCTTCCTGCTCTTCTTCATCGCCTTCGAAATGGTGTTCGAGCGCCGTCAGGACCGCAAGGAAAAGATCGGCGACGTCGCCATCACCAAGGACATGATCCACAACATCGCCGCCTTCCCGCTGGCGATCCCGCTGATCGCCGGTCCCGGCGCGATCTCGGCGACGGTGCTGCTGTCAGGACATTTCGAAGGCTTTGCCGCCCAGGCAGCCCTGGTCGGCATCATCTTCCTCTGCCTCGCCATCACCTATCTGGTGTTCGTGCTGTCGGAACGCATCGACCGCATCCTCGGCCAGACCGGCCGCTCGATCCTAACCCGCCTGCTCGGCGTCATCCTGGCAGCACTTGCCGTGCAGTTCGTGGCCGACGGCGTCAAGGCGCTGATGGCCGGCTGACGCCCTACTGCCCTACTGCGCCCCCGTCTCGACCACCTCGAAATCATGCGTGAGCGTCGCCGTCTTGGCCATCATGGCTGAAGCCGAGCAGTATTTCTCGATCGACAGGTTGATGGCGCGCTGGACCTTGTCGTGCGACAGCGCGCGGCCCTTGACGACGAAATGCATGTGGATGCGGGTAAACACTTTCGGGTCGGTCTCGGCGCGGTCGGCGTCGAGCTCGACCACGCAATCCTCGATCGCCTCGCGGCCCCGTTCGAGGATGTGCACGACATCATAGGCCGAGCAGCCGCCGGTGCCGATCAGCACCAGTTCCATCGGGCTCGGACCCGGCGTCTTGCCATCCGGCCCATGCGCCGTGCCCAGCACCAGTTTGTGCCCACTGCCGGATTCGCCGACGAAGGTGCGCTCCTCGACCCATTTGACGCGTGCTTTCACGATGATTTCCTTGAAGCAGTACCCTATTGGCCGAACACGACCGCGTGCATGATGCGCCCGGGCAGCAGGGTAAAGATGCCGGCGCCGATCAGCGCGAAAATATAGAGTTTTATCATCGCGCTGCGATGCGCGGCCACCTTGTGCGTGTGCGCATACCATGCCGCCAGCGGCGCGGTGACCAGCACCAGGATCGACAGGAGATGGATCGGGCTGAAAGGGCCGATCAGCCTGATCTGCTGGATCCAGAAGCTCGATATGGCGATGACCAACATCAGCGCCACCCAGGCATAGCCCATCACCCGGTGCCGCATGTTGCCCTTCGGCAGCGCCAGTTGCGCGCCGCCGACCGCGAGCGCGGCAAAGGCCGCGAAGGCGTGCCACAGAATGGGAGGCGGCGCCGACAGAAGCGGTCCGAGCGACATGACGCCTCCCTTCAAACAGCTGCTACGAGATGCTTAGAACGGAATCTCGTCGTCCAGCTCGCGCGACGAACCACTACCGCCACCACCGCTCCTGGAACCGCCACCGCCGCCGCCACGGCTGAAGCTCTCGCCCGGGCTGGACTGGCCGAAATCGGACCCGCGACTGTTGCCGCCGCCGGCATAATTGCCGACCTGGCCGCCGCCCTCGCCGCGCGTGTCGAGCATCTGCAATTCGCCGCGGAATTTCTGCAGCACGACCTCGGTCGTGTAGCGGTCATTGCCGGTCTGGTCCTGCCATTTGCGCGTCTGCAGCTGACCCTCGACATAGACCTTCATGCCCTTCTTCAGATACTGCTCGGCGACCTTGGCGATGCCCTCATTGAAGATGACGACATTGTGCCATTCGGTCTTTTCCTTGCGCTCGCCGGAATTCTTGTCGCGCCAGCTTTCCGAGGTGGCGATGCGGATGTTGACGACCGGTTCACCCGAATTCAGGCGGCGGATTTCAGGGTCCGCCCCGAGATTGCCGACCAGAATGACCTTGTTGACGCTACCCGCCATCTTACTTCTCCGCGCTCATCCGAATTTTAAGTCGCTCACCTTACAGCCTGCAGGTCGTCCATGCCCGAAAAGCCTGGCTTTTCCCACAAGGTTTTTGTTCTCTTTTCGTTCTAGGCACAACCGCCGGCCCTGTCAAGGAATGTCAGCAAAGGCGAGGCTCGAACCCGTGTCTCGATATGGATAGCAAATCGCCGCTTGCCAAACCAATAAGTATCGACTTATGCTTCTCTCATGATCGAAGCAGAGATCTTTCGCGCCCTCGCCGACCCGACGCGGCGCGCCGTCTATGAGCGACTGACCGCAAGCGAAATGTCGGTGTCGGAACTGCGCGCCGGCATGAGCGTGTCGCAACCGGCGGTCTCGCAGCACCTTGCCGTCTTGCGCGGCGCCGGCCTCGTCGTCGAGCGGCGCGCCGGGCGCAACGCCTATTACCGCGCCGATCCGAAAGGGCTCGATCCGCTGCTCGGCTGGATCGACCGCTACCGCGCCTTCTGGCCGGAACGCATCGAGAAGTTGAAGACCGTTCTGAAGGAAATGGACCAATGACGGCTATCGAACATCCTGAGACGGCGGCAGAGCCGCTCCACTTCGAATGCGATCTTCCCGATCCGCCGGAAAAGGTCTGGCGGGCGCTGAGCGAACCGGAACTGCTCGCCGCCTGGCTGATGCCGAATGACATCGAACCGCAAGCCGGCAAGCATTTTTCCTTCGCCGGGCCGGCGGCGCCGATCGAATGCCAGGTGCTCGACGCCGAGCCCGGCCGGCTGCTGCGCTTCTCCTGGCGCGAACGGCCCGGTGCGGACGACGGCGAGCTTCCGGCCTTCGACAGCGTCGTCACCTTCACGCTGGCGCGCACCGCCGCCGGCGGCACGCATCTTCGCATCGTCCATGACGACTTCGCGCCGGCGGCGCAGCCTGTTGCGGCCGTCTCGGGCGCCGGCTGCAGGCTTTCGCTCGATGCGCGCAAAAACCTCGTCGCCGCCAATGCGCCTTCCATGATGCTGCGCGCGGCCTGACCAGAGAGGAAATCCGTCATGAGCATTGCCAATCTGGTGCCGATGGTCATCGAGCAGTCGAGCCGCGGCGAACGCTCCTTCGATATCTTTTCGCGGCTGCTGCGCGAGCGCATCGTCTTCATCAACGGCGAGATCAACGACACCGTCTCGGCGCTGGTTTGCGCGCAGCTCCTGTCGCTGGAATCCGACCATCCCGACAAGGAGATCTCGCTCTACATCAACTCCCCCGGCGGCATGGTGACCAGCGGCTTCGCCATCTACGACACGATGCAATACATCTCCTGTCCGGTGTCGACGGTCTGCATGGGCTTTGCCGCTTCGATGGGTTCGTTCCTCCTGATGGCCGGCCAACCGGGACGGCGCATCGCGCTGCCCAACACCCGCATTGTCCTGCACCAGCCGCTCGGCGGCTTCCAGGGCCAGGCCTCCGACATCCAGCGCCACGCCGAAGACATTGTGCGCACCAAGCAGCATATGACCGAGCTTTACGCCAAGCATTGCGGCCGCACCTACGAGGAAGTCGAACGCACGCTCGACCGCGACTATTTCATGAGCGCCCAGGAAGCCAAGGAATGGGGCCTCGTCGACCACGTCTACGACACTCGCAAGAAGGCGGCTTGAACTCCGCGCGCAGCGATTTGATCGGCACGTGGCTGGCCTCGCTTCCGACGCGCCCCTATAGTTCGCGGATGACGAGGACATCAAAACAGTTGTGCATCGCGCTCGCCGCTCTCGCCGGCGCCTTGATGGCCGGCACGACCGCCTTTGCCGATGACAGCTCGACGCAGAAACTACCCGGCGTCAGCGGCGGCTACCGCATCGCCAAGCCGGCGCCGCAGCCGGAACCCGACGACGCGCTGCCGGCGAACAGCGACGGTTCCTTCAAGATCGGCGACACCGATGTCAGGATCGGCGGCAGCATCACCGTCGACATGGGAACGGGCGGCACTCGCATTCCGAACCACTGATCGTGTCTCGCGCGTTTACCCGAGCGCCAGGCACTCCCCACAAAATGTAAGCCCCGCCGCTGCTTCCGCAGTCCGACGGGGCTTTCATGGATCTGAAATCCAACCTTGGCCGGGAGTGTACTGCCGGCGTTCTGTTTCGGATGCTGCGCGGTGTTCGACCGCGATCCGACTATCGTCTCTGATTGTAGGGAATCGGCAAGTCACGGTTTGTCGGGCTGGCGCTCACGTCTGCCCTGGCACTTATGCCCGCCGCGGCTCCATCTCGGTGTGGAGCCTCAAGGGACTGTCCGGTGGCGTCATGCTCCGCTCCTGGGTCCGTTGCGACATTGTCGTTCGAAGCGCTGATCGCTATCACCTGCGGCGTCTCGCAGGCCGCCTGTTGGGCGGCGAGGCCATCGAAAGACGGCCGGCTTCGTTGACGCTTTGAGACTGCGCCCCTCAGCCCAGCACGTCAACCGTTGAATAGCCGGTTACCGAAAAATGTGATCGCCGGGAGGTTACGTTCAGGTAAGTTGAATGCCTTCAAGAAGCGGTTCCAACGCGATTGTTGCGCGCGCTGTGTCCACAGCTTTGTCAGGAGCGTGTTCGGCCTTTGTTCTTTCCGCTTGCCCGCTCGCGCGAAAGACGGTTAAACCCATGATCGGCAACTTCCGTCGAGATTTGTGGCGTCTCTCGACGTGGCGGCAAAACTACCTACATAGAGGATGGCCGGGAAAATCCCGCCGATCCCACGAAATCCAGACTTGAGGCGGCGACCGGCGATGGCCGACCATAAATACCTTTCCATTCGCGGGGCGCGCGAACACAATCTGAAAAATGTCGATCTCGACCTGCCGCGTGACAGCCTGATCGTCATGACCGGCCTCTCGGGCTCCGGCAAGTCGTCGCTCGCTTTCGACACAATCTATGCCGAGGGCCAGCGCCGCTACGTCGAAAGCTTGTCTGCCTATGCCCGGCAGTTCCTCGAGATGATGCAGAAGCCGGACGTCGACCAGATCGACGGCCTGTCGCCCGCCATCTCGATCGAGCAGAAGACCACCTCGCGCAACCCGCGTTCGACGGTCGGCACGGTCACCGAGATCTACGACTATATGCGCCTCTTATTCGCGCGCGTGGGCATTCCTTATTCGCCGGCCACCGGCCTGCCGATCGAGAGCCAGACGGTCTCGCAGATGGTCGACCGCGTGCTGGCGCTGGAGGAAGGCACGCGTCTGTTTCTGCTGGCGCCGATCGTGCGCGGCCGCAAGGGCGAGTACCGAAAGGAATTGCTGGAGCTGCAGAAGAAAGGTTTCCAGCGCGTCAAGGTCGACGGCACCTTCTACGAGATCGCCGATGTGCCGGCGCTGGACAAGAATTACAAGCACGACATCGACGTCGTCGTCGATCGCATCGTCGTGCGCGGCGACCTGGCGACGCGGCTCGCGGATTCGATGGAGACCGCGCTGAAGCTCGCCGAGGGGCTGGCCGTGGCCGAGTTCGCCGACAGGCCGCTCGACGCCAGCCAGACCGGCGACGACGCCGTCAACAAGTCGAAGAACGAGACGCATGAGCGCATCCTGTTCTCGGAAAAATTCGCTTGCCCGGTGTCCGGCTTCACCATTCCCGAGATCGAGCCCCGGCTGTTCTCCTTCAACAACCCGTTCGGCGCCTGCCCGACCTGCGACGGTCTCGGCAGCCAGCGCGCCATCGACGCCAACCTGATCGTGCCCGACGAGAACGTCTCGCTGCGCGACGGCGCGATCAGCCCGTGGGCGAAATCGACCTCGCCCTATTACGCGCAGACGCTGGAAGCGCTGGGCAAGGCCTATGGCTTCAAGCTCGGCGACAAGTTCAAGGATCTGAGCGCGGAAGCTAAAGAAGCCGTGCTCAACGGCACCGGCGAGCGCGAGATCACCTTCCAGTATGATGACGGCTTGCGCTCCTACAAGACGACCAAGACCTTCGAGGGCGTGATCCCCAATCTCGATCGGCGCTGGAAGGAAACGGAATCGGCCTGGATGCGCGAGGAGATCGAGCGCTTCATGTCGGCCACGCCCTGCCCGGCCTGCAACGGCTATCGCCTGAAGCCGGAAGCCCTCGCCGTGAAGATCGGCGGCAAGCACATCGGCGAGGTCACCGAGCAGTCGATCCGCAAGGCCGACCAATGGTTCACCGACCTGCCTGCGCAGCTCAACGACAAGCAGAACGAGATCGCGGTGCGCGTGCTCAAGGAGATCCGCGAGCGGCTGCGCTTCTTGAACGATGTCGGCCTCGATTATCTGACGCTGTCGCGCAACTCCGGCACGCTGTCGGGCGGTGAGAGCCAGCGCATCCGGCTCGCCTCGCAGATCGGCTCGGGACTGACCGGCGTGCTCTACGTGCTGGACGAGCCGTCGATCGGCCTGCACCAGCGCGACAATGCCCGCCTGCTCGACACGCTGAAGCACCTGCGCGACATCGGCAACACGGTGATCGTCGTCGAGCATG
Organism: Mesorhizobium sp. CU3; assembly: GCF_006442965.1. Classification (GTDB taxonomy): domain Bacteria; phylum Pseudomonadota; class Alphaproteobacteria; order Rhizobiales; family Rhizobiaceae; genus Mesorhizobium. The sequence goes on from NZ_VFWX01000002.1 coordinate 103,862, forward strand.
ACGAGGACGCGATCCTGCATGCCGACTATGTCGTCGACATCGGCCCGGCCGCAGGCATCCATGGCGGCCAGATCATCGCGCAGGGCACGCCGCAGCAGATCATGGCGACGCCCGCCTCGATCACCGGCAAGTACCTGTCCGGCGAATTGGAAGTGGCCACACCTTCAGCGCGCCGCGAAGCGAAGAAGAACCGGCGCATTAAGGTTGTCGGCGCGCGCGGCAACAATCTGAAGAACGTCACCGCTGAAATTCCGCTCGGCACCTTCACCGCGGTCACCGGCGTCTCCGGCGGCGGCAAGTCGACCTTCCTGATTGAGACTTTGTTCAAGGCGGCCTCGCGCCGCATCATGGGCTCGCGCGAGCATCCGGCCGAGCATGACCGTATCGAGGGGCTGGAATTCCTCGACAAGGTCATCGACATCGACCAGTCGCCCATAGGCCGCACCCCGCGCTCCAATCCGGCGACCTATACCGGCGCCTTCACGCCGATCCGCGACTGGTTCGCTGGCCTTCCCGAGGCCAAGGCGCGCGGCTACCAGCCGGGCCGCTTCTCCTTCAACGTCAAGGGCGGCCGCTGCGAGGCCTGCCAGGGTGACGGCGTCATCAAGATCGAGATGCACTTCCTGCCCGACGTCTATGTCACCTGCGACGTCTGCCACGGCAAGCGCTACAACCGCGAGACGCTGGATGTCTTGTTCAAGGGCAAGTCGATCGCCGACGTGCTCGACATGACGGTCGAGGAAGGCGTCGACTTCTTCTCGGCGGTTCCCGGCGTGCGCGACAAGCTGGAGACGCTGAAGCAGGTCGGCCTTGGCTACATCCATATCGGCCAGCAGGCGACGACTTTGTCGGGCGGCGAGGCGCAGCGCATCAAGCTTGCCAAGGAATTGTCGCGCAAAGCGACCGGCAAGACGCTCTACATCCTCGACGAGCCGACCACCGGCCTGCATTTCCACGACGTCGCCAAGCTGTTGGAAGTGCTGCACGAACTGGTCGACCAGGGCAACACGGTGGTCGTCATCGAGCACAATCTCGAAGTGATCAAGACCGCCGACTGGGTGCTCGACCTCGGCCCTGAAGGCGGCGATGGCGGCGGCGAGCTGGTCGCGTCCGGCACGCCGGAAGCGATCGTGCGCGAGAAGCGCAGCTACACCGGCCAGTTCCTGAAGGAGCTTCTGGAGCGCCGGCCCGGGGGCAAACGCGAAGCGGCTGAGTGATGGCGAATAACGGCCTCGTCTCCGTCGAAAGCCGGTTCGGCGTGGCCGAAACCATCGACCGGTTGGTCGCGACCGTCACCGGCGCGGGGTTGCGTGTCTTCGCGCGCATCGACCATGCCGCTGGCGCCCATGAAGTCGGCGCTTCGCTGCGCCCGACCGAGCTTTTGATCTTCGGCCACCCGAAAGGCGGCACGCCGCTGATGCAGGATCGCCAGCTTGCCGGCATCGACCTGCCCATCAAGGCGCTGGCCTGGGAGGATGAGCAGGGCAAGGTCTGGCTGTCCTACAACGACGCGCAGTGGCTGGCTGAGCGGCATGGCCTGGGCGAGGCCAGCCGCGATGCCGTCGCGGCGATTGCAGCGGGGATGGCGAAGGTAATCGCGGCAGCCGCCGGAGCCAATCAATCATGAGGCTTGCCAGCCCCGACGATCTCGCTGCCATCGTCGCGCTGACCACTGACGCCTATGCCCCCTACACCGCCCTGTTCGGCGCGCCGCCGATCCCGGTGACCGAGGACTATGTGCCGCGTATCGAACGCGGCGAGGTCTGGCTGCTTGAAGACGGCTCCGATCTCGCAGGGCTGCTTGTGCTCGAGCAGCATGAAGACCACGCCATGATCTTCAGCGTCGCCGTTTCGCCTGCCTTCCAGGGCAGAAAACTCGGTATCGCGCTGCTGAACTTCGCCGACGACCAGACGCGGTCATGGGGTCTGCCGGAGGTGCGGCTTTACACCAATTCGCGCATGGAGCGGAACATCGCGCTCTATGCGGCTTACGGCTATCAGGAAACGGGTCGTCGCGCCAATCCGTACCGGCCAGGATGGATATTGGTCGACATGGTGAAGCCGGTCGCCGAGGCGGCCTGATTGCATTTCACACCGGGAGGAAGACGATGAGCAGCCAAGGAACGATCCGCTCGGGCATGGGTGGCTGGACTTTCGAGCCCTGGGACACCTCCTTCTATCCGGACAAGCTCGCCAAGGCCAAGCAGCTGCATTACGCCAGCCGCCAGGTGCCGTCGATCGAAGTCAACGGCACCTATTATTCCAGCTTCAAGGAGCCGACCTTTTTGAAGTGGGCGGCCGACGCGCCTGATGGTTTCGTCTTCTCGCTGAAGGGCAACCGCTTCGTCACCAACCGCCGCGTGCTTGGCGAAGCCGGCGAATCGGTGGCACGCTTCCTCGGCTCCGGCGTCGCCGCGCTCGGCGACAAGCTCGGGCCGATCCTGTGGCAGTTCGCGCCGACCAAGAAATTCGACGCCGACGATTTCGAAGCCTTCCTCAAGCTCCTGCCGGAAAAGCAGGACGGCGTGCCGTTGCGCCATGCGCTGGAAGTGAGGCACGACAGTTTCATAGTGCCGGAATTTCCGGCGCTGGCGCGCAAATACAACGCCGCGATCGTCTATGCCGATCACGCGAAATACCCGGCGATCGCCGACATCACCGGCGACTTCGTCTATTTGCGGCTGCAGACCGGCAGCGACGACAATCCCGATTGCTACACACCGAAGGGCCTCGACGAATGGGCGGGACGAGTGAAGAGCTGGGCCGAAGGCAAGCAGCCCGCGGACCTGCCGCGCGCCGATGTCAAGACCGACGCGCCGATCAAGCCGCGCGACGTGTTCGTCTACTTCATCACCGAAGGCAAGGTGCGCGCGCCCTTCGGCGCCATGGCGATGATGAAGCGGGTGACGGGCTGACGCAGCCAAATCCTCACATCTTCGCGGCTATCGTAACGTAATCGATACTTCCTTGCCGCACTAATACACCTACGTCCGGTTGTAGAAGCCGCGGCGCCGGCAAGGACGCGTGTATGCTGCTCGACTATAATTCATTGCTGCTGGCCGTCGGCTTTTCAGCTGCTTGCCTGAGCATCACGCTATTCGGAACCTGGCTGGCCGCGCGCTCAGACAGGTTCCTGCTGACCTGGGCGTTGAGCGTGCTGGTCGTCGTCGTCGAGGTCTTCGTCTATGACGCTTACATAAAAACACCAGGGTCGGCGCTCGGGGTGCTCACGCTCGGCCTGCTTTTGTTCGGCTTCTCGGTGATGCTGGGCGCCGCGCATCAGTTCAGGACTGGCCGCTCGCCTCTGCCCCGCATTGCCCTGGGCGCCGGCATCTCCTTCGCCTTCACCTTGCCGCCTATGGCGCTCGGCTATGATGGGCTGGGCTTTATAACGGAGAATTTCTTCGCGGCGCTGCTCCTGTTCGGCACCGCATATGAATATTGGAAAGGCCGCCGGGAGGCGCCCGTCCATCTGCTTGGCATTGCGGTGCTCTACGCACTGACGGCCGCGTCCTTCGTTTTGTGCTCGGCGGTACTGGCGCTGAACGGCGAACTTGTGCTTGGCCATGCGCCGAGCAACTGGGCCGAGGACCTCAGCCTCGTCATCGTCATCGCCTCGATGACCGGCATCGGCGCGCTGTCGCTGGCGCTCAACCAGGGCCGTCTTGCCCGCCATCACAAACGCGAAGCGCTGACCGATGCTTTGACCGGACTGCTCAATCGCCGCGCGCTGTTCGATGCGCATGGCAGCGCGCCGGTTGGCGCGTTCACCGCCGTGGTGCTGTTCGACCTCGACGGCTTCAAGGCGGTCAACGACCAGTACGGCCATGCCGCGGGCGACGAGGTGCTGAGGGGTTTTGCCGAAGTGCTGTCGGCCAATCTGCGCCCCAACGACATTGCCGCCCGCATGGGCGGCGAGGAGTTCGCTTTGGTGCTGAAACGCGCCTTGCCCGAGATGGTCGAGGCCACCGCCGAACGCATCCGGCTGGCCTTCGCGGCGCGCGCTGTCGAGACCGAGAGCGGCGAGTTGCGCTGCACGGTCAGCGCCGGCTTCGCCTTCGGCAGCAACGAGGGCATGAGCTTCGACAAGGTGCTCAGCGCCGCCGACAAGGCGCTCTACGCCGCGAAACGCGCCGGCCGCAACCGCGTGCTCGATTTCCGCCGCGCCGGTTGAACTTTACGGCTGTATTCGCGCGTCAGTGATGCGAGACCACATCGTAAAAAGCGTCGAGATCGACATAGAAAACCTTGGTCATCTCGCCCAGCAGATCGTCCTCCTCATACCCTTGCGACATCAGGATGTTGATCGCCGTCATGATATCGACGCGCTCGGTCAGGCGCCGCTTCTGATAGTCCTCGACAAAACGTTCCATCGCCTTCCCCTGGCAAGTCTCTTTTTTGGACGCATTGACCGACAATCACCACGGGAAGGCTAGGCAGGCTTGCTTGCGCGGAGCTTGCGGGCGGAGCCGGCACCTTCCCCTTCATTTCGCAACTCATACGGAAAGCGGCCGACTCACCAAGGCCAAGAAAAGACTAGCATGCTGTATTAAGCGCGCCAGAGTTGCTGACGGTTGAACTGGAAAATTACGGACTTGCTTTGAATTCGCGGCGCCGACCGAAGTGCGCAGCCGATTCTAGACAGTAAGAAACTTCCTCACATCCGCCCGGTCGAGATCTTCCGCTGGACCGGTATGCACGATCTGGCCGCGGTCCATGATGTTGACCTCGTCGGCGAGCTCGCGGCAGAAATCGAGATATTGCTCGACCAGAAGCACGGCGATGCCGGCCTGGTCGCGCAGGTAGCGGATGGCGCGGCCGATATCCTTGATGATCGAGGGCTGGATGCCCTCCGTCGGCTCGTCGAGCACAAGCAGCTTCGGCCGCATCACCAGCGCCCTGCCGATGGCGAGCTGCTGCTGTTGGCCGCCGGAAAGGTCGCCGCCGCGGCGGCCCAGCATCTGCTTCAGCACAGGAAACAATTCGAAGACGTGGGCCGGGATGTTGCGGTCGGATCGCCTGAGCGGCGCAAAGCCGGACTCCAGGTTTTCGCGCACCGTCAGCAGCGGAAAGACCTCCCTGCCCTGCGGCACGAATGCGATGCCCGACCGGGCGCGATCATACGCCGCGCTCCGGTCGAGCGCCTTCCCCTCGAAGGCAACGCTTCCGCTCGTCAGCCGGTGATGGCCGACGATCGATCTCATCAAACTGGTCTTACCGACGCCGTTGCGGCCGAGCACGCAGGTGATCTTGCCGGCGCCGGCCTTCAGCGAAACGCCGCGCAGCGCCTGGGCGGCGCCGTAATGCAGCGTGGCATTGGAGACTTCGAGCATGGTCAGCCCCTCCTCCAGCGCTTCAGGAACGCAAAATCGAAACGGTGGAACGGAACCCGCCAGACCATCTTCAGCGCCCCAGATAGACTTCGACGACGCGCTCGTCGGCCGAGACGAAATCGAGCGTGCCTTCCGACAGCACCGAGCCCTCGTGCAGGCAGGTCACCTTGACGCCTAGCTCGCGCACGAAATGCATGTCGTGTTCGACGACCACCACGGAATGGTCGCGGGCGATATCCTTGAGCAGGCGCGCCGTCTCCTCGGTCTCCGCATCGGTCATGCCGGCGACCGGTTCGTCGACGAGCAGAAGCTTCGGGTCCTGCGCCAGCAGCATGCCGATCTCCAGCCATTGCTTCTGGCCGTGGCTGAGATTGGCTGCGAGCTCGTTGCGCTTTTCGCCGAGACGGATGATGCCGAGGATATCGTCGATGCGCCGCGTCTCGGCCGCCGCGCGGCGATGGAACAACGCTGGGAAGATCGAGCGCGGCCCCTTCAACGCCAGCATCAGATTGTCCTCGACGCTGTGGCTCTCGAAGACGGTCGGCTTCTGGAATTTGCGGCCGATGCCCATCATGGCGATCTCGGCCTCGTCATGCCGGGTGAGATCGACCTGGCCGTCGAAGAAGACTTCGCCTTCGTCCGGTCTGGTCTTGCCGGTGACGATGTCCATCATCGTCGTCTTGCCGGCGCCGTTGGGCCCGATGATCGCCCGCATCTCGCCCTTGTCGAGCACCAGCGACAGATTGTTGATGGCGCGAAAACCGTCGAAGGAAACCGAGACGCCGTCGAGATAGAGGATGGTGTTCGACTTGCTCATGGGTCGCTCACTCCGCCGGCTGCGGTTCTGGGCCGGTCGCCGACCATGCGCCCGGCGTTCTCGCGGCCGTACGCACGATCTTCGGCTCCGGCTCCACCGGGTCGGCGCCGGCTTCCTCGGCAAGCGAGGCCGCGCGCGAAGCCTTGCCCTCGCCGCGCCAGCCGTCCCACATGCCGACGATGCCCTTGGGCAACAGCAGCGTGACGGCGACGAACAGCCCGCCAAGCGCAAACAGCCAGAATTCCGGCAGCACGCCGGTGAACCAGGATTTGCCGGCGTTGACCAAAAGCGCGCCGATGATCGGGCCGACGATGGTGCCGCGCCCGCCGACGGCGGTCCAGATCACCACCTCAATCGAGTTGGCCGGATCGAATTCGCCCGGATTGATGATGCCGACCTGCGGCACGTAAAGCGCGCCGGCAATGCCCGCCATGACCGCCGATACGGTGAAGGCGAACAGTTTGACGTTCTCCGCCCGCCAGCCGAGGAAGCGGGTCCGGCTCTCCGCATCGCGCACCGCCATCAGCAGCTTGCCATATTTGGAGCGCACGATCGCCGCGGTGACGAAGACGGCGAGCGCCAGCGTTACCGCGCTGGCCGCGAACAGCGCCGAGCGCGTGGCATCGGCCTGCACGTTGTAGCCCAGAATGTCCTTGAAATCAGTCAGGCCGTTATTACCGCCGAAACCCATGTCGTTGCGGAAGAAGGCAAGCAGCAGCGCATAGGTCATCGCCTGGGTGATGATCGACAGATAGACGCCGGTGACGCGGCTGCGGAAGGCAAACCAGCCGAAGATGAAGGCGAGCAGGCCGGGCACCGCCAGCACCATCAGTGCGGCAAACCAGAAATGGTCGAAGCCGTACCAGAACCAGGGCAGTTCCTTGTAGTTCAGGAACACCATGAAGTCGGGCAGGATCGGGTTGCCGTAGACGCCGCGCGAGCCAATCTGGCGCATCAGATACATGCCCATCGCATAGCCGCCGAGCGCGAAGAAGGCGCCGTGGCCGAGCGAGAGGATGCCGCAATAGCCCCACACCAGATCGAGCGCCAGCGCCAGCAGCGCATAGCAAAGATATTTGCCGGTGAGCGCCACCATGTAGGACGGGATGTAGAAGGCGCTCGACGGCGACACAGCGAGGTTGAGCACCGGCACGATGACGGCCGCCGCCAGCAGCACGAAGATGGCAATGGCGATGCGCCGGTCGGCGCCGAATAGGCGCTGCGCGATCATGCTTCCACCGCCCTGCCCTTGAGCGCGAACAGGCCGCGCGGGCGTTTCTGGATGAACAGGATGATCAGCACCAGCACGACGATCTTGCCGAGCACGGCGCCGGCATAGGGCTCGAGGAACTTGTTGACGATGCCGAGCGAGAAGGCGCCGACCAGCGTGCCCCAAAGATTGCCGACGCCGCCGAACACGACGACCATGAAACTGTCGATGATGTAGCCGCGGCCGAGATTGGGCGAGACGTTGTCGATCTGGCTGAGCGCCACGCCGGCGATGCCCGCGATGCCCGAGCCAAGCGCGAAGGTCAGCGCATCGACCCAGGGCGTCTTGATGCCCATGGAGGCGGCCATGCGCCGGTTGGCGGTGACGGCGCGCATCTGCAGCCCCCAGGACGTGCGCTTCATCACGTAAAGCAGCACGCCGAACACCAGTAGCGCAAAGACCAGGATCCACAGCCGGTTCCAGGTGATGGCGAGCTGGCCGACATCGAAGGAGCCGGACATCCAGGACGGGTTGCCGACCTCCTGGTTGGTCGGCCCGAAGATGGTGCGCACCGCCTGCTGCAGGATCAGCGAAACGCCCCAGGTAGCCAAGAGCGTCTCCAGCGGACGGCCGTAGAGGAAGCGGATGATGCCGCGCTCGATGGCGAGACCGACCAGCGCGGCAACCAGGAAGGCCAGCGGCAGCGCGATGACCAGCGACCAGTCGAACAGGCCGGGGAACGAGGTGCGGATCACCTGCTGGACGACGAAGGTGGTATAGGCGCCGAGCATCACCATCTCGCCATGCGCCATGTTGATGACGCCCATGACGCCGAAGGTGATGGCAAGCCCGATCGCGGCGAGCAGCAGCACCGAACCCAACGAAATGCCGTACCAGATGTTCTGGCCGGCATCCCATAGCGCCAGCGTCGAATTGATAGCGCGGATCGCGGCCGTCGCGGCATCCTTGACCGCACCCTGCGAACTCGCCTCGACCGAGGTGAGCAACGACAGCGCTTCACGGTCGCCGCGCGCCGCGATGACCGAGACCGCCGCAAGCTTGTCGGCCTCCGGCTTGTCGGAAACGAGGATCGAGGCCGCCCGCGCCTGTTCGAACAGCGTCTTCACCGCTGGATCGGTCTCGGCGGCGATCGCAGCATCGAGCGGCTCGATATTCGCCGCATCGGGTGTCTTGAACATCGTCGTCGCCGCAGCAAGGCGCACGCTCGCGTCCTTGGCGCGCAAGGTCAACGTGCCGAGCGCGTCGCGGATGGTGCGGCGCAGGCCGTTGTTGACCTTGATCTTGGTGAGGTCGGTCTTGGCGGCATCGGCCACCTTGTCGCCGCTCAGCGGATCGAGCAATTCGATTGTGTCGCCGGCTTCTTTGCCCGCAAATACCTGGGAGTCCGCCTTGCGGACGTAGAGATTGCCGTCGGCCAAGGCGGAAAGCGGACGCTCGACGGCGGGATCGCCGCTGGCGGCAAGCTCGCGCACCACGGCTTCGGTGGCCGAGAAACCGGTGGCGGCGGCGAACTTGGCGATTGCTGCCCGCAGGTCGGCCTCGGCGGCTTGCGACGGCAACACGCTTGCCATCGTCAAAACCAGCATCAGACCAATTGCACGCAGCATCATCATGGTTTTCAGGCAATTTTCCTGGCTTCGAGGATCTTGCCCGGGCGGGCCGGGAAACCCGCCCGGGTAGCGGTCTCAGGGTCGCGAGGCCATTACGCGACCCATAGACTTGGGAGGATCAGTTCGTGCCCTTGCCGCCGCACTTGCCGGTCTTGACGTTGAAGTTGCCGCAGCTCAGCGGCGCGCGCCAATCGGAGATCAGGTCCTTGGAGTCCGGCAGGTAATCCGACCATTCGTCGCCCATCACCAGACCGGGCGTCTGCGAGACGGTCTCGAACTGGCCGTCGGCCTGGATTTCGCCGATCAGCACCGGCTTGGTGATGTGGTGGTTCGGCATCATCGTCGAATAGCCGCCGGTGAGGTTCGGCACGGAGACGCCGACCATGGCGTCGATAACCTTGTCCGGATCGGTGGTGCCGGCCTTCTCGACCGCCTTCACCCACATGTTGAAGCCGATGTAATGGGCTTCCATCGGGTCGTTGGTGGTGCGCTTGTCGTTCTTGATGAACTTGTGCCAGTCGTCGATGAACTTCTTGTTCTCGGGGGTGTCGACGCTTTCGAAGTAGTTCCAGGCGGCGAGGTGGCCGACCAGCGGCGCGGTATCGAGACCGGCCAGTTCTTCCTCGCCGACCGAGAAGGCCATCACCGGAATATCCTCGGCCTTGATGCCCTGGTTGCCGAGCTCCTTGTAGAACGGCACGTTGGCATCGCCGTTGACGGTCGAGACGACAGCCGTCTTCTTGCCGGCCGAGCCGAACTTCTTGATCGCCGAGACCTCGGTCTGCCAGTCGGAGAAGCCGAACGGCGTGTAGTTGACCATGATGTCCTCAGCCGGCACGCCCTTGGCCTTCAGATAGGCTTCGAGGATCTTGTTGGTGGTGCGCGGATAGACGTAGTCGGTGCCTTCCAGCACCCAGCGCTTCACCGAGCCGCCATCGGCGCTCATCAGATAGTCGACGGCCGGGATGGCCTGCTGGTTCGGGGCAGCGCCGGTGTAGAAGACGTTGCGCTCGCTCTCCTCGCCCTCATACTGGACCGGATAGAACAGGATGTTGTCGAGTTCCGAGAACACCGGCAGCACCGACTTGCGCGACACCGAGGTCCAGCAGCCGAACACCGCCGCGACCTTGTCCTTGGAGATCAGCTCACGCGCCTTTTCGGCGAAGAGCGGCCAGTTGGACGCCGGATCGACGACCACCGCTTCGAGTTTCTTGCCGAGCAGGCCGCCCTTGGCATTCTGCTGCTCGATTAGCATCAGCATGACGTCCTTCAGCGTCGTCTCCGAAATCGCCATGGTGCCCGACAGCGAATGGAGGATGCCGACCTTGATCGTATCGTCGGCCGCCCTGGCCGATGCCGATGCCAGCAGGCCGGCGGCGACGACGCCGGCCGACACGATCTTTGTTATTTTTGCGAAACTACCCCTCATAAGACACACTCCCAAGCTCGTTGTTTGCATTGCAGCAATAACGGTGCAAGCGACGTGCCAGATGCGAAAGCGTTAATCAGAATTCTTGAATAGCGGCATGATTACAAACGGTTACTCGGTAGCCGCGAAGTTCGCCATATCTGCTGCAGCGCGGAAAGATTGAGAAAAGTTTACGCACATCTGCCTATATTTTGCCCAAATGGTAAAAATGCCCACGATTTGACCATATGCACAAAAGCTTGTGTATCGCGACGGTTGCGATGCACGGGCAAATTGGGGCAAGGTCGCCGCCTCAACGAGCGACGCCATGGCTTTCCCAAATCGCATTGTCCTGTGTTTTCTGCTTCTGTCTGCCACCGCCGGCGGCGCGCGCGCCGATTTCACCGACGGCAAGCTGCCCGACGGAACCTATCACTGCGAGGTCTACCTGCTCGGCCTGTTCCTCAACCTCGGCGACATCACCATCAAAGGCAATGTCTATAGCGGCCCGGTCACCTTCGGCACATCGGGAACCTACAACTACCAGATGGACGCCAATGGCGAGATCAGCTGGCTGGGTCCGCTCGGCGGCTATACCAGCGGCGGCAACGCGCTCTCGATGACGCAGGCCACGCTCGACGGCCCGGGCAGCCCGTCCTTCGACGTCATCTTCAAGCAGCAGGACGGCGCATTCACAGCCTCGACCTGCACCAAGGCCCCATAAAAAAGGCGCGGAACCCTGACGGGTCCCGCGCCAGCAGGCAGTCGGGAGGACTAAGCAATTCCATGAAAAGTGACGTTTTGCGTCCGGAATTGCGTCAGATAAATAGCTGGAGCGGGTCGGCGGTAACGCCGAACCGCCTCAGATCGTTTTGGCCGACATCTGCGCGGCGATGTAGTCCGCCTGGCGGATCGCCAGCGTCACGATCGTCAGCGTCGGATTTTCCGCCGCACCAGTGGTGAACTGACTGCCGTCGGAGACGAACAGGTTCTTGATGTCGTGCGTCTGGCCATGCGCGTTGACGACACCGTCTTCCGCCTTCGCGCTCATCCGGTTGGTACCGAGATTGTGCGTCGAGGGATAGGGCGGCGTCGGGAAGGTCCTTGTCGCGCCCACCGCCGCATAAAGCGCCTGCCCCTGCTTGTAGGCATGGTCGCGCATCGCCTCGTCGTTTGGGTGGTCGTCGAAATGGACATCGGCGATCGGCATGCCGTGCTCGTCCTTCTCGTCCTTGTGCAGAGTGATGCGGTTCTCCTCGCGCGGCATGTCCTCTCCGACGATCCACAGGCCGGCCATGTGATCGTAATGGTCGAGCGCCGTGGTGAAGGAACGGCCCCAGCCGCCGGGATTGAGGAAAGCCGCCATGAAGGGCAGGCCGAGCGACAGCGTCTCCATCTCGTAGCCGCCGACGAAGCCGCGTGAGGGGTCGTGGCGCGCCTCGTCGCGGATGATGCCGGCCATGGTGGTGCCGCGATACATATGCACCGGCTTGTCGAAGATCGCGTAGACCGAGCCGGTGGTATGGCGCATGTAGTTCTTGCCCACCTGCCCCGACGAATTGGCGAGGCCATGCGGGAATTTGCTCGACTCCGAATTGAGCAGCAGGCGCGGGCTTTCGATCGAATTGCCGGCGACCGCGACGATGCGGGCCTTCTGTTCCTGCAGCTTGCCGTCCTTGTCGGCATAGACGACGCCGGTCACCTTTCCGGAAGCGTCATGGTTGATCTTGATTACCATCGAGTTTGGCCGCACTTCCAGATGGCCGGTCGCCTCGCCTTTCGGGATCTCCGTGTAGAGCGTCGACCATTTCGCACCCCACTTGCAGCCCTGGAAGCAGAAGCCGGTTTGCTGGCAGGAATTGCGGTCGTCGCGCTCGACCGAATTGATGGCCATGTTGCCGGTGTGGCATTCCTTGTAGCCGAGCTTGTCGGCGCCGGCCTTGAGCACCTTGAAATTGTTGTTGCCAGGTAGCCTTGGCCAGTTGTTGGTGCCGGTCACGCCCATCTTGGCTTCCGCCTTGGCGTAGTAAGGCTCCATTTCGGCCAGCGTCACCGGCCAGTCGAGCAGGTTCGCGCCCTTGACCTTGCCGTAGGTCGTGGCCGTCTTGAATTCATGCTCCTGGAAGCGCAGCGAAGCGCCGGCCCAGTGCGTCGTCGAGCCGCCGACCGATTTCACGATCCAGGCCGGCAGGTTCGGGAAATCCTTGGCCACCCGCCACTCGCCCGATGTGGTGCGTTTGTCCTTCCAGGCGAGCTGAGCGAAGGAATCCCACTCGTCGTTGATGAAATCCTCGTATTCGTGGCGGGCGCCCGCCTCGAGAATGACGACGTCGATGCCTTTCTGCGCCAGTTCGTTGCCGAGCGTGCCGCCGCCGGCGCCCGAGCCGATGATGACGACCACGCCATCGTTCTTGAGATCAAATTGTGCTGCCATGGTTTCCTCCCATGAGATCGGTCAAAAAGCGGTTCAGGAGCAATTCCAGGAAAAGTGCGTAGCGGTTTCCGTCCGGAATTGCGTGAAAACAAAGACTTAGAACGGCTCAGAGCCACTCGATGTCGTTGAAGCCGCGCGCGATGTAGCCGCCCTTGGAGTAGGACTCGCCCTCGTAACCGAAGATCGGCCATACCTCCTTCTGGTTGTAGAGGCTGACGACGAGCCCGCCACGCACCGCCTGGAAGAACGGCGTCTTCTCGATCGCGGTGAGCAGCGCGACCCGCTGCTCTTCCCAGCCGAGCCCGCGATAGCCGCTGGTGCCGGCCTTCTTGTCTAACTCGGCGATGCCCTTCTCGATCAGTTCCTTGTGCGCAGGATCCTTGGCGGCCATCTCGTCATGGCCCTTGACGGCAATGGCGTAATATTTGTCCGGCACCTGATCGTGCGGATAGATGTCGCGCGCCACCTGGATCAGCGTCGCCATCGTCTCCGGCTTCAACGCCGAGGTTTCGAGACCCCAGGCATGTTCGGGACTGATGATGGCGCTACCGGAGATGATGAGCAGCGCGCCCGCACCGCCGCGCTTGAGAAGCTCGCGGCGTGAAAGCCCAACCTTCTTCTCGTAGGTCGGCTTCTTCTCGTAGACTGTGACCATTGTTTCCTCCCTGCTTGCTGTTCGCATCCGAAGATGCCGTTGCTGGCGCCGCGCCTTTGCACGGCAGATATCCCCTATTGGAAGCGCCCCCCTCGCTGCAGGACCTCGATCTTGTAGCCGTCGGGATCCTCGATGAAGAAGAAGCGGGCGATCATCGCGCCGTCATGGTTGAACTCGACGATCTTCTTCGGGTTGAGCCCGAGCGCGCCGATCCGGTCGTGCTCAGCGTCGAGATCGGTGACCGAGACCGCGAGATGGCCGTATCCGTCGCCGAGCACATAAGGCTCGGTGCGCCCCTTGTTCACGGTTAGCTCGAGCTCGAAGGCTGAGTCCGCATTGCTGAGATAGACGAGCGTGAAGGTCTCGAAATCGAGCCGTTGCGCAACCTTCAGGCTGAAGGCGTTGCCGTAGAAGTCGACGGAGCGCGCCTCGTCGAGAACCCTGATCATGGAATGGATCGTCTTCGCCAAATCGGACTCCAAGAGCTTTCCCGTGCTTCGGAGAGGATTATGAGCGCCGGCGAAAAAAGGTGGTGGCAGCCGATTACCACGCATGCGGCTTGAAAATCGGTAGTGTCGCCGCAATTCTAATGCATGTCGCCCAAAAGTGACCTCGGTTTTGGGAGACCGACATGCATAAAACCAAGGACTTAAAGCGCGTCGCCTGAATCCGTTTCAACGCGACGCGCTTTAGGAATGCCAACGACCTAAGGACGAAAGTCTGATTGCCGTTGTCGGCTCTCGGGCCGAAGATCACCCATGCAGGCAGTGTTCAAAAAGGCGGCAGCCGACCCAATCGGCGCCCAAAACCAACAAGAACGGGAGGTTAGCGATGTGCAGAGTCTTTGCCGGGCAGGATCCGGAAGGCTACAGGCAGATCAATCGGTCGATCCGCATCGACGGGCATTCGACCAGCATCCAGTTGGAGGCGACGTTCTGGGGCCTTCTCGACGAGATCGCCGAGAGCCAGGGACTGACGACACCCAAATTCATCTCGAAGCTTTATGACGAGGCGATCGAGATCAACGGCCAGATCCCGAACTTCGCTTCCATGCTGCGCACCACCTGCGCGCTCTATCTGCGCGGGCATCGACCCAGTGTCGAGGAGCAGGCAGCGATGAAACGGGAAGCCGCCTGAACTAGCTTTCCGCCGCGACTTCCAGCGCCAGTCGGGTCATGTCGCCGAAAAGCGCCTGGCGCTCCGAATAGTCGGTCAGCTCGCCGGTGGCGATATGATCGACCACGGTGAGCAGCGAGAGCGCCCGCGCGCCGAATTGGGCCGCAATCCGATAGAGCGCGCTGGTCTCCATATCGACGGCCAGCGCGCCGAGCGCTATCGGCTCGTCAAAGCGGGCGCGGCCGTCGGGATGATAGAAAATGTCGCTGCAGATCGTCAGCCCTGCGCTGCAGTCGATGCCGAGATCGGCCGCCCGCCGCAACGCCAGCGCATGAAGCGCCGGATCCGGCCCGACCGGCTGGTAGAGCCCGAAGACTTGCCCGCTTGTTGCGCTCTCCGCGCGCACGGCGCTGGAAATGACGGTGCTGCGCAGCGCGACTGTCTCGGACAGCCCGCCGCATGTGCCGGTGCGGATCAGCGTCTTCACGCCGTAAAAGTCCAGCAATTCAAAAGCATAGATCAGGAAGGACGAGACGCCGATGCCGGTGGCGTGGATGCTGACCGGCTTGCCGCGGAAAGAACCGGTGAAGCCAAGTGCGCCGCGGCGGCGGTTGACGCAGCGTGGGTTGTCCAGAAAAGTTTCCGCCATCCATTGTGCGCGCTCGGGATCGCCCGGCAGCAGCACCGTTTCGGCATAGTCCCCCCGGCCCGCCTCGATATGCGGCGTCACACTACCTCCTTGTCATACAACCGTACCCCACCTGCATCATGGCAGGCTTGCAGCAATCTGCAAGCGATTGCTGTTTTAGAGCAATTCCAGGAAAAGTATGGCGCGGTTTTCCGTCCGGAATGCGTGAAAACCAAAGAGATAGAGCGGTTCGCCGTTTCCGTGAAACGGTCAACCGCTCTAAGATTCCAGCACGTCCTTGACGATCGTCGCCAGTTGCTTGAGCGAGAACGGTTTCGGCAGGAAGCCGAAATGCGCGTCGGCCGGCAGATTGCGGGCGAAGGCATCCTCGGCATAGCCCGAGACGAAGACGAACTTGATGTCCGGCTGCCGCTTGCGCAATTCGCCGAGCAGCGTCGGTCCATCCATCTCCGGCATCACCACGTCGGATACGACGATATCGACCTTGCCGCCAAGCGCCTCGAACACCTCCAGCGCCTCGACGCCCGATGATGCTTCGTGAACCGTATAGCCGCGCGAAGTCAGCGCCCTGACACCGCCCATGCGCACGGCATCCTCGTCCTCGACCAGAAGCACCGTCTCCGAACCGGACAGGTCTTTTGCGGCATCGGCGGGCTTGGCGGGCGCCGCGGCCGGAGCCGGCGTTTCGCCCGGCTCCGCCTGCTTCTTCGCCTCGGCGACATGGCGCGGCAGGAAGATGCGGAACACCGTGCCCGTGCCCACTTCGGAATCGCAGAAGATGAAGCCACCGGTCTGCTTGATGATGCCGTAAACCATCGACAGGCCGAGGCCGGTGCCCTTGCCGACTTCCTTGGTGGTGAAGAACGGTTCGAAGATCTTCTTCAGCACATCCGGCGCAATACCGCTTCCGGTATCCTCGACCTCGACCAGCACGTAATCGGCCGGCGTCAGTTCGCGATAGGCGAAGGACTTGCACTCGTCGGTCGATACGTTGCGGGTGCGCACGGTGAGATCGCCGCCGGCCGGCATGGCGTCGCGCGCGTTGACGGCGAGATTGACCACCACCTGCTCGAACTGGCCGATATCGACCTTGACCGGCCACAGATCCCGGCCGTGATCGATCTTCAGCTTGATGTCGTTGCCGACCAGGCGGGCGAGCAGCATCCTGAGATCGGCCAGGACGTCGGTGAGGTTGAGCACTTCCGGCCGCAGTGTCTGCTTGCGCGAGAAAGCCAGCAGCTGCCGCACCAGCGAGGCCGCGCGGTTGGCGTTCTGCTTGATGTTCATGATGTCGGGGAAGGACGGGTCCGACGGCCGGTGATTGGTCAACAACAGATCCGACGCCATGATGATGGCGGTCAGAACATTGTTGAAGTCATGCGCGATGCCGCCGGCCAGCTGGCCGACCGCCTGCATCTTCTGGCTCTGCGCCATCTGGCCCTCGAGCGCCTTCTGCTCGGTGGTTTCGACCGCATAGACGATCGCCGATTCCTCCGCGCCCTCGCCGCCGGCGCCGTCGGCGACGGCATTGACGTAGAAACGGATGTGGCGATCCTCATTGCCGGGCAGCACGGAATCGATCGGCTCGATATTGGCTTGCCGCTGCCTGGCCTTCTCGAAAGCGGCGGCGAAAGCCGGCCGGTCGCGCTCGTGCACGATCGTCTCGAAGCGCACTCGCCGGTCGACGGCGTCGCGGTCGACGACCGACGAGAACAGATGCAGGAACGGCGCGTTGGTGCGCAGGATGCGCCCGCTGGCGTCGACGCCGGCAATCGCCATCGGCGTCGAATTGAAGAAGCGGGTGAAACGGACTTCGGAAGCCCGGAGCTCGGCGGAAGCATCTTCGCCCTGGGTGCGGTTGAGCACGATGGTACGGGTCGGACCATTGACGCCCTCGCGGCTCGCCGAAACGCGATGCATGAAACGGACCGGCAGCGCCTGGCCGTTCATCGTGGTGAGGTCGAGGTCGATGACGGCGTTGCGTGTCGTGGCGGGCTCGGCCTTGACCGAACGCACCAGCGCCATGCCGTCGCCGGCGATGATTTCGGGCAGCGTGATAGCGCCCGGCGTGAAGGAGGCAAGGTCGATGCCCAACCACTCGGCGAGCGTGGCGTTGATATAGGTGACGCGGCCTTCCTGGTCGGCCGAAAAGAAGCCGGCCGGAGCGTGGTCGAGATGGTCGATGGCTTTCTGCAGGTCGAGGAAGAAGCGCTCCTGCTCCGCCCGCTCCTGCGAGATATCGGCAAGCTGCCAGGCGAGCATCGGCAGCCTTTGCCCGGGCATGCTGAAGGCGCGGGCACGCGCCCGGTACCAGCGCGCGCCGGGCTCCGCACCCGGCTTGATCGACTGCGCCAGCCGGAACTCGCCGTCGCCGGGCTGGCCGTCGCGCAGGCCCGAAGCCAGCCGGTAGATCGTCATCGAAGCTTCGGGAACATCCGACAACAGCCCTTCGACGGTCTTGAGATCGGCGGCCGAGGCGGCGCCCGTCATCTCTGCATAGGCGCGGTTGGCATAGACGACACGGCCCTTTGTGTCGGTGACCAGCAGGCCTTGCGACATCGAATCGACGAAGGCTTTCGACAATTCGTCGCCGGTCGAGCGCGACGCGACCTGCACGAAACCGATCGCCGTGGCAAACAGGAAGCCGACGCCGATCATGGCGAGCACGCCGAGCATGCCGAGCAGGAAAGGATCGCCCAGCCGCTCCCGGAACAGCCCGAAAACGATCGCCGCGCCGGTAAGCACGACGATGAAGACGATCAGCCTGGTGACGGCGCCCGGACGCGTGTTCTCGTCGACGATCGGTACCGGATAGAAATCGCCGCGCGCTTCCTTGGCCATATTCCCCCTGCTTGTGATTCCCGTGTCCTACAGGTGCGGACGGCCGGTTGAATCATATTCTCCTGCAGCGGAAAAGGCCTCGCCGGCAAATGTCGGATAAAATCACCGATTCATGTTTCAAACTGTTCACGACGCGTGATGCCAACTTGCGGTCGCTAGTCCCTACGGTCTAGTGTCGCCTCACTTCAAAAAGGCGATTGGGTGCACCGATGCTGCAGTGGCTGGATAGCGTGGCGGGTCCGGGTTATGTCGCTGCGATCCTGTGGACTTTCGCGGCACTTATCCTGCTGGTCGTCGTGCTTCTGGTCATCAAGGTCGTCCGCAACCTGACCTTCGGCACGTTCGTCGCCGGCGGCAGGAACCGCAAGACGCGGCTTGCCGTGATGGACGCCACCGCGGTCGATAGCCATCGCCGGCTTGTCCTGGTGCGCCGCGACGACATCGAGCATCTGATCCTGATCGGCGGGCCGACCGATGTCGTGGTCGAGCGCGACATCAGGCTTGCAGCGCCGCGCCGCCCGGCCTTGACGGCCGACAGCGCCCAACAGCAGCCGGCCGCTGCCGCGCCGCGTCAGCGCGCGCCGCAACCGGCGCCAGCGCCTGCACCGGCCCGGCAGGCGCCGCCGCAGCCGACTGCTCAGCCGGCGGCTACGGCGCGTTCTCGCCCGACAGCGCCGCCGCCGATCCCGGCGCCGAGCCAACCGACGGCAAAGGTCATGCCCTTGCCCACTTACGGGACAACCAACGGAGGCGCCAGGCACGCGCCTGCGCCCACGAACGAGTCCATCGACGACACGCTGATGCAGGACCTCGAAGCCTCGCTCGACGATGACATCCCGGCAAAGCCGGCAGCCAAGCCCGCCGCCAAGCCCTCGCTCGACGACGAGATGACCAAGCTGCTCGGCGAGTTGGGCAGCCACAAGCGCTGAGCCTTTTTCACCCCACTCCGGCCGGGGCGATAAAAATCCCGAAAACAAAAATGGCCGGAAAACCGGCCATTTTTCATCAAACTCTGCCGTCGCGCGCGTCAGTCGTCGCGATAGACCTTCTCGCGGCGCTCATGGCGCTCCTGCGCCTCGATCGACAGCGTCGCGATCGGGCGCGCGTCGAGCCGCTTCAGCGCGATCGGCTCGCCGGTTTCCTCGCAATAGCCGTAGGTGCCTTCGTCGATGCGCTGCAAAGCCGAGTCGATTTTCGAGATGAGCTTGCGCTGGCGGTCGCGGGCGCGCAATTCGATGGCGCGGTCGGTTTCTGAGGAGGCGCGATCTGCCAGATCGGGATGGTTGGCGTTTTCTTGCTGCAGGATTTCTAGAGTTTCACGTGCTTCACGAAGTATGTCATTCTTCCAGGTTATAAGCTTTTGGCGGAAGTATGATTTTTGCCGTTCGTTCATGAACGGCTCGTCTTCGGAGGGTACGTAATCGGCGGTAGCGATATCGTTCATTCGACTCACCCAACAACCCCAAATTTGGCGCCTATATATTCGCGGATAAAGGGCTGCACAAGCGCAATCGGTGAGAGTTTCACGCATTTGTTAGTCCCGCAGGGGAAACACCTTGCGAGGACTTTTGTTTGAACGCCCCTAAATCGAATTCCCCTATGATTTGCTGCGGTTGCCCAAAACCCGCCATTGCGCATGACATGGTTCTGGTGACTAATCGCGGTTTTCCGGACGAGGCGACGCCATGGGGGTCGGGTTGAGCAGACTTTATCTGTTGCGGCATGCCAAGGCCGGCTGGGCGCTGCCCGGCGTGCGTGATTTCGACCGTCCGCTCGACGAATCGGGCATGGCCGATGCCGAGGCGATGGGCGAGGCCATGCGCGCGCTCAACTATGTGCCCGACACCACCCTTTGCTCCAACGCCAAGCGGGCGCGGCAGACGCTGGAAGGCCTTGCAGGCCGCACCGACACCGGCCGGGTGCTGTTTTTCGATACCCTCTACAGCGAGGATGCAGCCGGTTATCTCGAAATCATCCGCAAGAACGGCGGCGCCGGCTCGCTGCTGGTGATCGGCCACAATCCGATGACGGAAGACCTTGCCATGGCCGTGTCGGGCGACGGCGAAGAGGCCGCACGCGGCCTGCTGAACCATGGTTTCCCGACGTCCGGGCTGGCCGTGGTGCGCTTTCCCGGCAACCTTGCCGAAGCAGCGCAAGGCAATGGGTATCTCGAAGCCTTTCTCACCCCGGCCGACCTCTGACACCATTTGAAACGGCTGCCCCAGGGCCTATATCGGGGCCTGACAGGGCCCGAGAGACCGCATTTTGGCATCATCGCTGACCACTTTCACCGACGAGGCAAAAATTGCGCTCGACACGCTGTCGGGCCGTGCAGCCGGGCTTTTTTCCCCCTCTTTGCGGCTCGGCGTTACCGGCTTGTCCCGCGCGGGCAAGACCGTGTTCATATCCGCCCTCGTCCACAATTTGATCCATGGCGGGCGCCTGCCGCTGTTCGAGGCACAGAAATCCGGCCGCATCGCCCGCGCCTTTCTGGAGGAGCAGCCGGACGACGCGGTTCCGCGCTTCCAGTACGAGGACCATGTCGCGGCGCTGGTCAACGACCGCGTCTGGCCGGAATCGACGCGCGCCATTTCGGAACTCAGGCTCACCATCGAATACGAATCCGCCTCCGGCTGGAACCGCCTGTTTTCGGCCGGAAAGCTCTCGCTCGACATTGTCGACTATCCCGGCGAATGGCTGCTCGACCTGCCGCTGCTCGGCAAATCCTTCGCCGATTTCTCGCGCGAGGCGGTGGAGCTCGCTGCCCTGCCCGTGCGCTCAGACCTGTCGCAGGCCTGGCGCGAGCTGGCCTCGACCGTCGATCCCGACGCCGATGCCGACGAGATGACGGCCCGGCGTCTCGCCGAGCGCTTCGCCGCCTACCTCAAGGCTTGCAAGCTCGACGAGCGCGCGCTGTCGACTCTGCCGCCCGGACGCTTTCTGATGCCGGGCGACCTCGAAGGCTCGCCGGCGCTCACCTTCGCGCCGCTGATGAGACTGTCCGAGCGGCGCCGCTCCGGTTCGCTGCAGGCGATGATGGAGCGCCGCTACGAGGCCTATAAGACGCATGTCGTCAAACCGTTCTTTCGCGAGCACATCACCCGCCTCGACCGCCAGATCGTGCTGATCGACGCCATGCAGGCGCTCAACGCCGGTCCGGCCGCCATGGCCGACCTGGAGCGCGCCGTCACCGAAATCCTGTCCTGCTTCCGGCCCGGCCGCGGCAATTTCCTGACCGACTTCTTCTCGCGCCGCATCGACCGCATCCTGGTTGCGGCGACCAAGGCCGATCATCTGCACCACGAAAGCCATGACCGGCTGCAGGCGATCGTGCGCCGCCTGGCCGACCGCGCCGTGGCGCGGGCGAACTTCAGCGGCGCCGACGTCGACGTCGTCGCCATGGCGGCCGTGCGCTCGACCCGCGAAGGCACGGTCAAGCAGGGCCGCGAAACCCTGCCTGTGATCATCGGCACGCCGCTGAAAGGTGAAAAGATCGATGGCGAGACCTTCGACGGCAAGACCGAGACCGCCATATTTCCAGGCGATTTGCCGGAAAAAGTCGAGGCAGTGTTCGACCTTTCCGAATCCGGGCCTCAGAATGAACCAGCGATCCGCTTCGTGCGCTTTCGCCCGCCGAAGCTCGAGCGCACCGCCGAGGGCGTCACACTGTCCCTGCCGCATATAAGGCTGGACCGCGCGCTGCAGTTCTTGATCGGAGATCATCTGGCATGACCGCGCCCCGCAAACCCGCGGCCTTCCGCATCGAGCCCGAGGTGGAAGCCAAGCCGCAAGCAACGCGGAGCCGCAGCGTCGAGGAACAGCCGGTGCGCCGGCCGCGTACCGCGAGAGCCGATGTCGCGGTGGTGATCCCGTCGGAAATCGACGTCTTCGACGAGCCCGACATCGAGACCGCCGCGCCGGCGACGGCGCCGAGAAAGCGTTCGCTGCTGGCGCGGCTATTCTTTGGCGCCGTCGGCGCGCTTGTCTCGCTCGCCGTCGGCCTATGGGTGGACCAGCTCATCCGCGACCTGTTTACCCGTGCCGACTGGCTGGGCTGGCTGGCGGTCGGCATGGCCGCGGTCGCGCTTTTGTCGCTGTTCGTCATCCTGGTCCGCGAATTCCTCGCCATCGCCCGCCTCGCCGAAGTCGAGAAGATGCAGAGGCGCGCCCTGGATGCCGTGGCGCGCGACGATCCCAAGGCCGCGCGCGCCCTGGTCGACGAGCTTTCGGCCTTCGTCGCCGCCAAGCCGGAGACCGCGGCCGGCCGCCGTTCGCTTGCCGGGCTGCGCGGCGAGATCATCGACGGCGCCAATCTGGTGCGGCTTGCCGAGACCGAGATCCTGTCGCCGCTCGACGCGCGCGCCAAGACGATGATCCTGGAAGCCGCCAAACGCGTCTCGCTGGTGACGGCGGTGAGCCCGCGCGCGCTTGTCGACGTCGCCTATGTGGTGTTCGAGGCCGGCCGGCTGATCCGCCGGCTGTCCGAGCTCTATGGCGGGCGTCCCGGAACGCTCGGTTTCTTCCGGCTAGCTCGCGGCGTGCTTGCGCATCTTGCCGTCACCGGCTCGATCGCTGTCGGCGACAGTTTCGTGCAGCAGATCGTCGGCCACGGCCTCGCCGCAAAGCTATCGGCAAAGCTCGGTGAAGGCGTGGTCAACGGCATGATGACGGCGCGCATCGGCATCGCCGCGATGGAGACGGCCCGCCCGCTCCCGTTCATCGCCGCCAAGCGCCCGGGCCTCGGCGTTTTCCTGTCGGCGCTGACCTCGTTTGCGTCTCGTAAGGACACTCAAGACGACAGGTAAGGTAAACGGACACCCAGCCCCGGTGACGAAGCATTAACCAATCTTCTGCATGGTCGTTTCTGTTCCAAGAACAGACTCTGTCGTGCCGGGTGTCGTCGATGAGAAGCGTAATCCTGTCTTGCGTACTGCCTGTGGCGGTTGCGGTTGCCGCGCCGCTCGGCCTTGTCGAAAAGGCCTTCGGCGGGGAGCCGGACAAGCAGTTTTTCCGGTCGATCGAGGGCAGATGGGTAGGTCCTGGCGAGATCATTGCCGGCAAATACAAGGGCACGAAATTCACCTGCGATTTCAACGGCTCGACGCCTGACAGCAAGCTCGGCATGACGCTAGACGGCGGCTGCCGGGTCGGCGTCTTCACGCAAAAGATGTCGGCGACCGTCGAGCGCAAGGGCCGCGATGGCTACAAGGGCACCTTCATGGGCGGCTCGACCGCCGACGGCATGGACATCGTCGGCGGCAATGTCGTCGATGCCCAGAAGGTCGTCTTCACCATCAACCGCAAACAATTGAACGGTGTCATGCAGGCCCGCGTGCCGGACGCCAATTCGATGACCGTGACGGTGGCCGTGCGCGTCGACAAGCAGCTGGTTCCGGTCATCGGCATGAGCCTGAAGCGGGTCGACTCGGTCGAAGTCGGCGCGATCGCCAAGAACTGATCCAGCACGCTTGAACAAGTAAAAAAGGCGGCAGCCGCCCGGCCACCGCCTGAGCAATGTTTTGCGACTGCGCTCAACCCTTGATGGTGGCAGTCAGTTCGTCATAGGCCTTGCAGGCTTCGTCCAGCGTGGTGGCGCCCTGATACTTGGTCGTCACGGCCTGCACCTTGGCCGTCAGATCGGCCGCCTTGCTCGGGTCCTTGGTGATTGCTTCCTGGAGGGCGGCAGCCATGTCCTGCGCCTTCTTGGTAACCATCTCCTGCGTGCATTCCGGCCCTTTGGAACAGGCCGAACCGGCGAGCGCCGCAACACCAACGGCGACGAGCAAAAACTTCTTCATGTCAGTCATCTCCTCAAAAGAGGCAGCCGCCCATCGCAGCTGCCCTCCCAATGGCCGAAGCCAATTGGCTAGCCCAAGGGCCAAAGCCCCGGTAACCAAGCCAGGCGTGCCTTAACTGCTGATTGCGGCGGCTTGCAACGACGCCAGCGGATAAACTTGTGTAACGCCGCTGCAACAGCCCGTTGCCGCGCAGCCGCCTCTTTGTATCCGCTGACCGGCGCCCTAACCTTCCAGCCAGTCCTCCCGCCCTTGCCTCGCGCCGCTGGTGCATGCAAGGAGTGCACTGAGCAACAGGGTGACAGGCATGGCGGTTGAAGCCTCGAGCAGCGATCTGGTGCAGGTGGTAGCGCTGCTTGCCGCAGGCGTCGTGGCGGTGCCGATCTTCAAGCGCATGGGACTGGGCTCGATCCTCGGCTACCTCGCCGCGGGCGTCGTCATCGGTCCGTTCGGGCTGCGAATCTTTTCGGAATCGGGGGCGATACTTCACGTCGCCGAGCTCGGCGTCGTCATGTTCCTATTCATCATCGGGCTGGAAATGCAGCCGTCGCGGCTCTGGGGCCTGCGCCGCGAGATCTTCGGGCTCGGCGCGCTCCAGGTCGGCGTCTGCGCGGCGCTTCTGACCCTGGTCGGCATCGCCGGTGGCTTCCCCATCGCCCAGTCCTTCGTCGCCGGCGCTGGCTTCGTGCTGACCTCGACGGCCATCGTCATGCAATTGCTAGAGGAACGCGGCGAGATGTCCTCGCCCAAGGGCCAGCGCATCATCTCCATCCTGTTGCTCGAAGACCTGATGATCGTGCCGCTTCTGGCGCTGGTCGCCTTCCTGGCGCCCGGAGGGGCTGAAACCAGCGTTTCGGAGCGGCTGAGCGAGGTCGGCATCGGCGTCGCGGCGATCGTCGGCTTGGTCGTTGCCGGACGCTATCTGCTCAACCCGCTCTTCCGCATCCTGGCCGATGCCCGCGCCCGCGAAGTCATGACCGCGGCAGCGCTGCTGGTGGTGTTGGGATCTGCCTTGGCCATGCAGCTTTCCGGCCTGTCGATGGCAATGGGCGCTTTCCTGGCCGGCGTACTGCTGTCCGAATCGACCTTCCGCCACCAGCTCGAGGCCGACATCGAGCCGTTCCGCGGCATCCTGCTCGGCCTGTTCTTCCTCGCCGTCGGCATGTCGCTCGATCTTGGCATCGTCGCGCAGAACTGGCGTCTCGTCGCCATCTACGTCGTCGCCTACATGCTCATGAAGGGGCTCGGCATCTATATCGTCGCGCGCATGCTGAAGACCGGCCACCGCGAAGCGCTGGAACGCGCCGTCGTCATGGCGCAGGGCGGCGAATTCGCCTTCGTGCTCTATTCCTCGGCCACCGCGGTCGGCATCATCGACGGCCCGGCCAACGCGACGCTGACCGCCATCATCATCATCTCCATGGTGCTGACGCCCTTGGCCATCATTGCGCTGCGCTATGTCACGCCGCGCGACGAGCAATCGCTGGAAGGCGTCGACATCGCCGACGGCCTCACCGGCAGCGTGCTGATCATCGGCTTCGGACGCTTCGGCCAGATCGCCAGCCAGCCGCTGCTGTTGCGCGGCATCGACGTGTCGATCATCGACAACGATGTCGAGATGATCCAGGCCGCCGCCGATTTCGGCTTCAAGGTCTATTATGGCGATGGCACAAGGCTGGACATCCTGCGCGCCGCCGGTGCGGGACGGGCGCGCGCCGTGCTGATCTGCGTCGACAAGCCCGACGCGGCCGTGCGCATGGCCGAGCTCATCAAGTCGGAGTTCCCGCTGCTGACGATCCTGGCACGCGCCTTCGATCGCGGCACCGCGCTGCAGCTCATTCGCGCCGGCGTCGACTACCAGTTGCGCGAAACCTTCGAATCCGCGCTCGTCTTCGGCGGTTCGGCGCTGGAAGCGATGGGCGTCGATCCGGAAGAGGTCGCCGAGGTCATCGACGACGTGCGGCGGCGCGACAGCGACCGCTTCGAGACGCAACTCGCCGAAGGCATCCGCGCCGGCCGGCGCTTCCTGCGCGGCAACATCGGCACGCCGATCCCGACGCCGCTCGCCACGCCGCGTCGCCCGGGCCAGGCGCTGAACGAAGAGACCGCCGTCGTGCTGAACCAGGACACGCCGAGCAAGGCAGAGACGAAGAGCTGAGGGGAAAGGCATGGCGGAGCTCGACCCACGAGCGCTTTCGGTCACGACATTCTGGCGCGATGCCGGCGAGGACGCATGGTTCGAGAAGAACGATGCCTTCGACGCCGATTTTCGCAACCGTTTCCTGGGCTTGCACTATGCCGCAGCCCGACGAGAATGCGACGACTGGAACGCCCATGCCGAGGGGTCGCTCGCGCTGATGATCCTGCTCGACCAGTTCCCGCGCAACTGTTTTCGCGGGACTGGCCACATGTATGCGACCGATCCGTTGGCCAGATACTTCGCCGGCAAGGCAATCGCCGCCGGACAGGACCTCGAGCTGCAAGAGCTTGTCCGCGTCTTCCTCTATCTGCCCTTCGAGCATTCCGAATTTCTGGCCGACCAGGAACGCTCGGTGGAGCTTACGGCCGCCAAAGCGCCCGAATACCTGAAATACGCCGACGAGCATCTGGAGATCATCCGGCGCTTCGGCCGCTTCCCGCACCGCAACCGGATGCTCGGCCGCGAGACGACGGCGGAGGAACAGGCATTTCTGGACGGCGGCGGGTTTTCCGGCTGATCTTTAGCCCAGCCACCATTCCCGACCGGACGGCAACCGCTCGATACCCGAAATATCGACGGCCTCGAGCCGCTCCGCCACGCTCCTGCCGCCGACGGCGAGCCCGGGCGCGATCTCGGCCAGCGGCGCCAGCACGAAGGCGCGCTCCAGCATGCGCGGATGCGGCACTTCGAAGCCGGTTTCGTGGATCACCCGGTCGCCGAACACCAATATGTCGATGTCGATCAGCCGTGGCCCCCAGCGCTCTTCGCGCACGCGCTTCAGGCGCCGCTCGACATCGAGGCAAAGGTCGAGCAGCGCACGCGGCGCAAGCTCCGTCTCGACCGCGGCGGCCGCGTTGAGGAAATCCGGCTGGTCGAGCTTGCCCCAGGGCGGCGTGCGGTAGAGCGAGGACACGGCGCTGACGCGCGTGCGGTCATCGCCGTCCAGCATGCGCAGCGCCGCAGCCATCGACTTCGCCGGGTCGCCGAGATTGCCGCCGAGACTGAGATAGACGGTGCTATTGCGGCCAGACAACGGTCACCTCGACATGATCGAGCACGCCCGGCACCGGCGCGTTCGGCTTGCGCACTGTGATCGCCGCTTTCCTGATCTGCGGAAACCGTGCCGCCAGCGCCTTCGCCACTTCCAGCGCCAGCGCCTCGATCAGGAAGCGGCGATGCCCGGTGACGATCTTCTCGATCACCGTGAAGGCGACGCCGTAATTGACGGTGTCCTCGATGGAATCTTCCTCCAGCGGCCGGCTCGGCTCGACCGTCAGTTCGGCGTCGACATAAAAACGCTGGCCGAGCGTCTCCTCCTCGTCCAGCACGCCGTGGCGGGCAAAGAAGGCGCAGTTCTGCATACGGATGACGTACATGATCAGTGTCCGGGAGGGGGCTCGATTTCGCGCGCCAGCATAGCATCGGTGACCGCCAGCGCATCCACGTTGATTGCGACATCGTGGACGCGAAACAGGTCGGCTCCCTTCAAGCGCAAAATCACGCTGGTGGCTGCTGTCCCGGCGGCGCGGTCGGCCGGATCGCGCCCGGTGGCATTGCCGATGAAGCGCTTCCGCGACGTCCCGGCCATCAGCGGATAGCCGAGCGCGTGCAGCTCCGAAAACCGCGCCATCAGGTCGAGATTTTCCTCCGCCGTTTCCTTTGCGAAACCGAAGCCGGCGTCGAGCACGATCTGGCCGTCGGCGACGCGGGCGCCATGCGCGATCTTCAGCGACTTGCGCAAGAACAGGAACTGGTCCTCGATTACATCCGGCAGTTTCTGCCGCTCGCGTCCTGTGTGCATGATGATGAGCCCGGCGCCGGTCTCGGCGGCGACGCGGGCGATGCCGGGCTCGCGCTGCAGGCCCCAGACGTCGTTGACGATATGCGCGCCGGCAGCGACCGCGCGCCGCGCGGTGTCCTCGCGATAGGTGTCGATCGAGATCAGCGCTTCGCCGGCGGCGGCCAGCGCCTCGATGACCGGCAGCACGCGCGCCTGTTCTTCTTCTTCTGTGATCGGGGCGAAGCCGGGCCGTGTCGATTCCCCGCCGACATCGATGATGGCCGCACCTTCCTTGACCATGCGGTGCGCTTGCTCCACCGCCTTTTCCGGTGCGATGAACAGACCGCCGTCGGAAAAGGAGTCCGGCGTGACGTTGAGGATGCCCACGACGACCGCCTTCGGCCCGAGGTCGAGATGGAGTCCATGCGCCAGCTGCCACCGCCTGTTCGTCATCGTCCATCAACCATGCGTGAGCCGCGCGAAATCATTTTCGTTGCGCCGGCAACGGCCCTAAAGCAAGCTGCGTGAAGAGGCAACATGATGAACCGACCGCTGCTCTGCGTCCTGATGCTCGCCCTGACCGCTCCCGCGGCAAGCGCGGCCAACCTGGTCAAGACATACAGCTATTTCAGCGTCGGCGGCCGCACGCTCGACGAGATCCAGAACCAGCTTTCGAAGAACGGGCCCGAGGTCAAAAGCACCGGATCGCGCCACCCCGGTGCCACGCAGATGGCCTTCACCAACCGCATCAGCTACGAGCAGGGTGCCGGTTTCTGCCGCGTCGCCGACGCGGTCGTCACCGTGAAGGTCAAGGTGATCCTGCCCGAGTGGCGGCGGCCGCGCAAATCCGACCCCGACGTCAGGCTGTTCTGGGACACGCTGTCGGCCGACATCAAGCGCCACGAGGAGCGCCATGTCGAGATCGCCAAGAACCATGCGCGTTCGCTGGAGGATGCGCTGAAGGCCGCCCCTCCGCAAAAGACCTGCGGCGATGCGAAGGCCAAGGCGGCTCAGATCACCGCGACGGAACTCGCCAGGCACGACCAGGATCAGGTGCGCTTCGACCGTGTCGAGGCCGTCAATTTCGAAAACCGCATCCTTAGTCTGATGCGCTACCGGATGCAGCGGATCGAAGCCGGCCAGCTGCCGCCGCCCTGACGCGGCTCATTGAAGGCCAACTCGCTTCCAAACATGGTGCCAGAACGCGAAAACTTTCGAGCGACGGTCGAAATCGGCCTAAATCGCACGACATATAGCGGGTTCGAACACCCCGAACCCCTTATCCGCGATGGGAAATGACAGGCGCGACCGGCCGAGGCCGTCTTGGCGCATTGATGACCACCCTTTGAAAGAACGACGCATGGACCAGACCGTCGAGAACCAAGCGACGAAAGCCTCGCCGCTGATCAGCGAGAGCGAGAAGAACGCCATCATCGGCGGCGTGCTCTTGTCGATGCTTCTGGCCGCGCTTGACCAGACCATCGTCGCCCCCGCTCTGCCGACCATCGCGCGCGCGCTCGGCCATGCAGAATACCTGCCCTGGATCGTCACCGCCTATCTTTTGACCGCGACCGCCATGGCGCCGCTCTACGGCAAGATCTCCGATGTGTATGGGCGCAGGCCGGTCATCTATGCGGCGATCCTGGTCTTCCTCTTCGGCTCGCTGGTCAGCGCGCTGGCGCCCAACATGCTGGTGCTGGTCATCGGCCGCGCCATCCAGGGCGCCGGCGGCGGCGGTCTCTTCGCGCTGGCGCAAACCGTCATCGGCGATCTGGTGCCGCCGCGCGAGCGCGCACGCTACGCGGCCTGGATCTCCGGAACCTGGGCGGTCGCCAGCATCGCCGGCCCGCTGCTCGGCGGCGTCTTTGCCGAACATTTGCACTGGTCGCTGATCTTCTGGATCAACCTGCCGATCGGCTTCCTGGCCATGGCGATCATCAACAACCCGCTGAAGAAGCTGCCGGTCGCGGCCAGGAACCACCGCATCGACGGCCTGGGCGCCGTGCTTTTGGTCATTGCCACGGCACTGCTGCTTCTGGCGCTGAACTGGGGCGGCAGTGCCTACCCTTGGCTGTCGCGCGAAATCCTCGGCCTGCTGGCCTGCTCCGCCGTGTTCTGGGCATTCTTCGCGCTGAGGCTATTGCGCGCGGCCGAGCCGCTGATCTCGCTGGACGTGCTGAGCAATCCGATCGTGCTCGCCGGCACGCTGTCGATGTTCCTGTTGCAGGCGGCCAATATCGGCGCCTCAGTCTATTTGCCGGTTTATCTGCAGGCGGTCATCGGGCTGTCGGTAAGCGAATCCGGCGTGGCCATGCTCGGCCTTCTGCTCGGCACGGTCGCGGGCGCCACCTTCTCAGGCCGCATGATCCCGCGCTTCGTGCACTACAAGCGCATCGCCATGATCGGCATCACCTTGGCCATTGCCAGCCTCGGCCTGCTCAGTGCCATTGCCGGACATGCCTCGCTGCTCGAGGTCGAGATCCTGACCACGCTTGTCGGCCTCGGCGGCGGGACGACCTTCCCGGTCGCCACCGTCTCTGTCCAGAACGCCGTCGATCGCACCCATCTCGGCGTCGCCACCGGCGTGCTGACCTTCCTGCGCACATTAGGTGGCGCGCTGGGCGTCGCCATGCTCGGCGCCGTCGCGCTCGGCTATGGCCTGCCCCTCTCCGCCGAAGGATCGCAGACGCACATACAGCTGGCATCGGCCTTGCCGTTCGTGATGATCTTTCTGACCGCCGGCGTGACGCTCGTCCTGGGACTGATCGTAATCTTCCTGATGCCGGAAAAACCGCTGCGCGGCCGCGACGAGCATGCCGCGCCGGTGCTTGCGGAATAGATCCCTATCCTATGCGGTGTGTCGGGATTCAGGCCGGCATCACCTGTCTATCGATACGCCTCAGTCGTGCACGCCGAGCTTCTTCTGCAGGCTCGTCGACGAGGTCGTGTATTGGAACACGATGCGCTCGCCGGGACTGACGATGCGCTTGGCCGCCTGCGCCATCAACGCGACTTCATGGAAGCCTGACAGGATCAGCTTCAGCTTGCCCGGATACGAGTTGATGTCGCCGACGGCGAAAATGCCCGGGATCGACGTCTGGAACTTCTCGGTGTCGACCGGGATGAGGTTCTCGTTGAGATTGAGCCCCCATTCGGCGATGGGCCCGAGCTTCATGGTGAGGCCGAAGAAGGGCAGCATACGCGTGCACGGCACCTCGACGTCGCCGTCCGGACCGCCCTTGATGGTCGCCGACGCAAGCTGGCCATCGGCGCCGGTGAGCGCGCTGACCTGACCGACCAGGAATTCCAGCTGCTTCATCTCCTGCATGGCGTACATCTTGTTGACGCTGTCGGGCGCGGCGCGGAACTCCGGGCGCCGGTGGACCAGCGTCACACTGCGGGCGATCGGCTGCAGGTTGAGCGTCCAGTCGAGCGCCGAATCCCCACCGCCGACGATGACCAGATCATGGCCGCGGAATTCCTCCATGCGGCGCACCGAATAGAAGACGCTTTTGCCTTCATAGGCCTCGATGCCCGGAATGGGCGGCCGCTTGGGCTGGAACGAGCCGCCGCCGGCGGCGATCACCACCACCTTGGCCTCGAACAGTTCGCCCTCGTCGGTGGCGACGCGGAAACTGCCATCCTCCAGCTTTTCCAGGCTGGAGACCATGCGGTTGAAGGTGAAGTCCGGCTTGAACGGGTGGACCTGCTCCATCAGCTTGTCGACGAGCCCTTGGGCCGAGATCGTCGGCCATCCCGGAATGTCGTAGATCGGCTTTTCCGGATAGAGTTCGGCGCACTGGCCGCCGGGACGGTCGAGGATGTCGATCAGATGGCACTTCATGTCGAGCAGGCCAAGCTCGAACACGGCAAACAGCCCGACCGGCCCTGCTCCGACGATGAGAACGTCCGTCTTGATGGTCTCGCTCATCCGATGTGCCCCTTTTTGGGAATGGGGCGAGACTGCATGAGCCGTGGCCTGCTGCCAAGCAGCCAAGATGAAAGAAAATTGGAAAGTCGGCTTTAGCCCTGGCGTTCGGGCACGCGCACAATCAATCCGTCGAGCGCATCGCGGACCTTGATCTGGCAGGACAGGCGCGAATTCGGCCGCACGTCATAGGCGAAGTCGAGCATGTCTTCTTCCATCGCCTCCGGTTCACCGACCTCGGCCGTCCAGGCTTCGTCGACATAGACATGGCATGTCGCGCAGGCGCAGGCGCCGCCGCATTCGGCTTCGATGCCGGGAACCGCGTGGCGGATCGCGTTCTCCATGACGGTCGAGCCGTTTTCGGCATCCACGTCGAATTGGGTCCCGTCATGGGCGATGTAGGTCAGCTTTGTCATTGGTCACCTGAGGAGTCGCAGCCGAGATAATCACTCCGCCGGACAAGTCAACTGCGGCGCGTAAGCGCCACGAAATGACGTTTTTTTGGAATATGGAGCTACCGGCTGATGCCGGCGATGAAGTCGCGCACTTCCTCGATCAGCGTGCCGAGCTTCCTGAGCGCCCTTGGATCGTCCGGCTGCTTTTCGATGGCGCCCGCGCATTCGGCGACCGCAAAGGCGCCGATGCCGCGCGCCGATCCCTTCAGCCCGTGCGCCAGAAGCACCCTTTGCCGGGCGTCGGCGTCGACAATCTGGTCGCGAACCGAAAGCGACTGGTGCACGAACAGCGCCAGCACCTCTCTTTCAAGCTCGCGGTCGCCCATCGTCTGGCGCGCCAAATGGGCAAGATCCACAGGCCGGGCTCCGGCCGTTCCCGAGGCATCGCCACCGGGCATCGAAAACGCTACACCAACTTCGCCACGCATACGCACTTATAAACTCCATCACGCGGGCACGTCGCCTAAGCAAATAGGTGATTCACCTCGCCATCGGGTTAACGATTGCCGGGGAAAAATGTTGTCACGGAGGCAGCCGCATCACGCTTCCGTTAACCTTATATTTAAAGTTTTACGTATCGCCCCGAATGCATGTTTTCTTTACCCCAGTGTGTCATTACGATACGAGGGTCCATTTTTCAGCCTCCTGCTCGGGATAGACAAGCCAGAATCGGGCCAGAATCAGGCCACAATCATAAGTCCCGCGGCAGCTAGTACAGGGTAGCGAAGGCATGGCTAAGAAACCAACGACGACCAAATCTCTTGACAGCGACGTGGCCGCAGAACTGGAAAAGGCGCTCGACCTTGACCTGAACGGCGACGAAGGTGGCCTCGATATGGCGGCGTCGATGGAAGACCTTGAGGCTCAGATCTCGGCAGCGGCCGATGAGCTGGCGCGCGAAGGCCGCAGCCAGAAAGCGGAGCCGGCGAACATTCCCCTGCCGCCGAAGGCGCCCGCCGCCAAGCCGGCGGAATTGCGCCCCGTGGAGCCGCGCAACCCGCAGCCAGCCGGTTTCACGCAACCTGTAGGCTTCACGCCCGCCAATGACGACCGCCAGAAGGACTACAAAACCCTTCTGCATACCCTCAACCGGCGCGCGTCGAGCACCGTCTATTGGGTGATCGCCTTTCTTTCGCTGGCCTGGATCGCCGGCGCCGGCGGCCTGGCCAACCTTCTGTTCGGCCCGGACATCTGGAAGATCCGCAGCTTCGACCAGTTCTTCGCCCGCCCCGAACTGATCGGGCTAGCGGTTGCGGCCATCGTTCCGATCATCCTGTTCTGGGCCTTCGCCGCCATGATCCGGCGCGCCCAGGAAATGCGCATTGCCGCGCAATCGATGACCGAGGTGGCGTTCCGCCTCGCCGAGCCCGAAAACCTTGCCCAGGACCGCGTCATGATGATTGGGCAGGCCGTTCGCCGCGAGGTGGCGGCCATGGGCGAAGGCATCGAGCGCACGCTCGCGCGCGCCGTCGAGCTCGAAACGCTGGTGCACAGCGAAGTCAGCCAGATCGAACGCTCCTACTCGGAGAACGAGGCCCGCATCCGCTCGCTGGTCGATGGCCTCGGCAGCGAGCGTGAGGCGGTCGTCACCCACGCCGAGCGCGTGCGCGCCTCCATCTCCAGCGCCCATGAGACGCTGCGCGACGAGATCGGCGCGGCCAGCGACATCATCCGCGATTCCATCCTCAACGCCTCGACCAAGCTGTCGATGACGATCAACAATTCCGGCGACACGCTGATCGATCGCATCAATGAAAGCTCGACGTCGATCTTCGATTCCGTCGAATCGCGCCTGGACAACATCACCGACCGCCTGTCGACCTCCGGCGAAGCCTTCGCCAGCCTGCTCGACACCCGCATCGCCAAGCTGACCGACACCACCGACGGCCTCACCCGTTCGCTGACCGACCTGCTCGATGACCGCACGCACGGCATGGTCTCGCTGCTCGGCGGCGCCGCGCGCACGCTGAGCTCCGAGTTCGAGGCGAGCCTCAGCGGCATCGAACGCACGCTTGCCGAGCGCGGTCAGGCGCTGATCAGCGAGTTCCAGACCCGCGCCGAGGCGCTCGACACCGGCACGCAGAAGCTCAACGCAGCGCTCGAAGCGCGCGCCCGCCAGATCAACGAGACGCTGGTCGACCGCGCCCGCGAGATCGCCAACACCTTTGCCGAGAGCAAGGATCAGCTGTCGTCGATGATCGACCAGGGCAAGACCCAGATCGGCGCCGACATGGCCGACATCATCTCGTCGACCTCGTCCATGCTCGAAGCCCGCGCCACCGATTTCGCCGGCCGCATGGAAAACGCGCGCCATGTCGTGTCGCGCTCCTTCGACTCTGACATCCAGCGGCTGGCCAATGCCCGTGTCGGCATCGAGGAAGCCGTCGAGAATCACAGCCGCAAGCTTTCCGACAGCCGCGACCGCATGGCCGCGGCCATGGAGGCGGACCTGGCGAAGTTCGCCGAAGGCCGCGCGGCGATCGATGCCGCCGTCACCAACCAGGTGCAGAAGCTGGCCGAGGGCCGCGGCCTGATCTCGCGCGCCTTGGAGGAAGACCTGCGCAAGGTCAACGAATCTCGCGCCGCCATCGACGCGTCGCTGGGCAGCCATCTCGAGCAGCTCGAGGAAGGCCGCAACCGCCTTGCCCAGGCTATGACCGAAGACTCCAGCAGGCTTGTCCAAGCCCGCACAATGATTGATGAAATGGTCGCTGGCCACGTCGGCAAACTGGCCGAGGGCCGCAACATCCTGGCCCGCGCCCTGGATGCCGATCTCGGCAAGCTCGCCGACAGCCGCGCCTCGGTCGACGGCCTCGTCGCCGGTCAGGTCGAAAAGATCGCCGAAGGCCGCGCCGTGCTCGCCAAGGCTCTCGAAACCGACATCATCGGCATCAGGAACCTGATCGAGACCCATTCGGCGAAGCTCGCCGAGGACAGGGGTGAATTGAGCCGCTCGCTGGAGCAGGACTTGAGCGGCATCCGCGGCCTGATCGACAGCCATGCCGGCAAGCTGGCCGACGACCGCAGCCTGCTGTCGCAGACGCTGGAAGCCGACCTTGCCAAGCTGGCCGACAGCCGCGCCTCGATCGACGGCCTGGTCGCCGGCCAGGTAGAGAAACTGGCCGAGGGCCGCGATATCCTCAAGCGCGCGCTCGAAGCCGACCTCAACACCATCAAGGGTGCCATTGCGGGACACTCCGACAGGGTGTTGGAGGATCGCGCTCATCTGTCGAAGGCCCTCGACGCCGACCTCAAGACGGTCAGCGGCGCAATCGCCGACCATCAGACCAGGCTCGTCGAGGACCGCTCGGCGCTGTCGAACGCCCTGCAGGACGATCTGCGCAGCGTCAGCAGCGCCGTTACCGACCACCAGGATCGCCTGGTTCAGGAACGTTCGTTGCTGTCGAAGTCGCTCGAAGACGATCTCGCCAAGCTGGCCGAGAGCCGTTCCTCCATCGATGGTCTGGTCGCCGGCCAGGTCGAGAAGCTCGCCGAAGGCCGCGATATCCTCAAGCGCGCGCTGGAAGCCGACCTCAATACGATTCAAGGCGCCATCGTCGATCATTCGCAAAAGATCACCGATCACCGCGCCGACCTGTCACGCGCGCTTGGCGCCGATATGGCGACGGCCAGCGGCTTGATGCAGAGCCACGCCGATCAGCTGTCGCAGAACCGTTCGACTTTGTCGAAGGCGCTGGAGGACGATCTGGCGAAACTGGCCGAAAGCCGCTCCGGCATCGACGGCCTGGTCGCCGGCCAGGTCGAGAAGCTCGCCGAGGGCCGCGATATCCTGAGGCGCGCGCTCGAAGCCGATCTTGCCAAGCTGGCCGAAAGCCGTGCCGGCATCGACGGCCTCGTGGCAGGCCAGGTCGAGAAGCTCGCCGAAGGCCGCGACATCCTCACGCGTGCCCTTGAAGCTGACCTCGCCAAGCTCGCCGAAAGCCGCTCCGGGATTGACGGCCTGGTCTCGGGCCAGGTCGAAAAGCTCGCCGAAGGCCGCGACATCCTCAAGCGCGCCCTTGAAGCTGACCTCCAGAAGCTGACCGAAAGCCGTTCCGAGATCGACGGCATCATTGCCGGCCATGTCGGCAAGCTGTCGGAAGGTCGCAACATTCTGGCCCGCGCCCTTGAAGACGATATCGCCAAGCTCGCCGAGGCGCGCAAGGACGTCGATCGTTCGGTGTCCGACCATATCGACCAGATTGCCGCCAGAAGCGGCGATATCTCGGCGGCAATCGCCGCCGATGTCGAAAAGATCGAGCAGGCCTTCAGCCGCCAGACCGGCATCATCGAGGAACGCTCCGGCACCATGGAGCGCGCGCTCTCGACCGGTGTCGACAATGTCCGCGGCGTCCTGGAAAAGACCGCCGTCTTCGTCGCCGGCGCGCTGCGCGACAAGGTGATGGAAGTCACCAGCAGCCTGCACGAGCAGGCGGGCGCCGCCTTCAGCGACGCCGACCGCAAGATCGCCGAGCGCGCCGAGCAGACCTCGGCCGCCCTGCTTGCCAGGGCCGAGGACATCGCCCACGCCTTCGAGGAAGCGGACCGCCGCCTGCACGAACGCGCCCAGGATACGTCCAACATGCTCATGGCACGTGCCGACGATGCGTCGAGCGCACTGATGGCGCGAGCCGAGGAAACCGCCGACAAGCTGGCCAGCCGCGCCGGCGACATCGCCAACACCTTCGACGCCGCCGACCAGAAGCTGGTCGCCCGCGCGGTCGAGACGGCGCAGTCGCTTGCCGCCCGCGCCGGCGACATCCTGCGCAACTTCGAGGGCGCCGACGAGCGGCTGTCGGCGCGCATCTCGGAATCGGCCGAAGCGCTAGCCGCCCGCGCCTCCGATCTCGGCCGCATCTTCGACGGCGCCGACCAGCAGTTGATGGCGCGCATCGCCGAAGGCTCCGAAGCGCTTTCCGCCCGCGCCGGCGAAATCGGCCGCATTTTCGAAGACGCCGACAACCGGTTGGTCTCGCGCATCGCCTCGAGCAGCTCGACCATCGGCGAGCATGCCGATACCATCATCGGCGCCTTCGCCGCCACCGAGCAGCGCGTCGCCGACCGTGCCCGCCAGACCGGCCAGGAACTCGCCATCCACGCCCGCGAGATCGAGCAGGCGCTGGCCGGCGCCGACGAGCGGCTGGCCGCGAGCGCCGCGGCCGCGGCCGCTCGTGTCGAGGACCAGGTGGCCGGCGTCGAAAACCGCCTCGCCTACACCGCCGAAGCGATGGGCCAGAAGCTCAACGAGCAGGTCTCCAGCGCCGAAGCCCAGCTGATCTCGCGCGCCAACGTCATTGCCGAAACCTTCACGGCGGTCGGCCAGCATATCGGCCAGAGCACCAACGAGGCGGCCAAGACGATCGGCTCGAACACCCGTGAGCTCAACACCATGCTCGCCGCCCGCTCCGCCGAGATGGCGAAGATCCTCGACGAGACGGCCCGGCCGCTGGTCGAGCGCTTCGCCCAGGGCGGCTCCGAGCTGCAGCGCAGCATGGAAGAGGTCACGGAACGCGCGACCGAGAAGCTGCGCAGCGAGAACGTCAACCTCGTCAATGCGCTTGCCAGCCGCACGGCCGAGACGCTTTCGGCGGTCGAAGGTGCGCGCTCGTCGCTGGCCGACAGCGTGTCCGACCTGATCGGCCGCATGACGACCTCCAGCGCCCAGCTTGGTCAGCTGATCGATCAGGCGGCGGTCAATCTCGGCCAGGTCGAGGATCGGCTTGCTGGCTCAACGCAGAGCTTCGCCGCGACGACGGAGAAGGCCGCGCAGACCTTCGCCTCTTCGGCCCGTCTGGTCGATTCCAACACGACAAGGCTCACCGACCTCTCGTCGGCGACGCTGCGCGAAGTTGCCTCGATCGCGACCAAGTTCGACGAACACAGCCGCCTGCTCTCAAGCGCCTCGAACCTGCTTAGCTCCGCGCAGAGCAATCTCGAGCACACGCTGGAGCGCCAGTCGTCGCTGGAAGACCTCGCCGTCGGCCTGGTAAAGAAGTCGGAAGACCTCGAAAAGGTGATGCGTTCCTTCGAGAACCTCGTCGGCCAGACGATGCAGAACGCGGAAGGCCGCACGATGGAATCGGCGGAAAAGATCCGCACGGCCATCACCGAGGTCGTCGAATCGGCCACTCGCCGCTTCGCCGACGCGACCGAGGAAATGCGCCGCACCGCCGGCTCCATCAAGAGCGAGCTCGACCTCACCCGTGCCGAGCTCAAGAAGGGCGTCATCGAGATGCCGGAAGAGGCCAAGGAATCGACCTCGGCCATCCGCCGCGCCGTCGCCGAGCAGATCAACGCGCTGAAGGAACTCTCGGATATCGTTGCGAAATCCGGCCGCAGCGGCTCGAGTGAAACCAGCGAGCCGCGCGGTCTACGCCCGACTCCGCAGCAAGCGCCGGCCCGCGCCGCCGAACCGCCGCTGCGCCGTCCGCCGGCACCGCAGCCTCAACCCCAGTCGCAGCCCCAGCCGCAACCGGCGCCTCGCGCCCCGCAGGCACCGATCGCCGAAACGACACTGCGCGGCACGCTCGATCTCGAACGTCCGGCCGATGCGCCGCGCCGCGACCCCAATGCCAAGACACCGCAAGGCGGCTGGGTGCGCGACCTGCTGACCAACGCCTCGCGTGAGGAAGAACTGCGGCCGGCGGCCCCCGCGGAAGCGCCGCGCGCGACGCCTGCTCCGCGCTCGCCGCTGCATGTCATGGAGTCGCTCAACTCGCTCTCCGTCGACATTGCCCGCGCCATAGACCACGACGCCTCGATCGAGTTGTGGAACCGCTACCGCCGTGGCGAGCGCGACGTGTTCACGCGCCGCCTCTACACGCTGAAGGGCCAGCAGACCTTCGACGAGATCCGCCGCAAGTACCAGGCCGAGGCCGAATTCCGCGCCGCGGTCGACCGCTACTGCGAGGATTTCGAAAAGCTGCTCAAGGATGTCTCGCGCAACGACCGCGACAACATCATGGGGCAGACCTATCTGACCTCCGACACCGGCAAGGTCTACACCATGCTAGCCCACGCCAGCGGCCGACTGCACTGAGCCAAATCGGCGGATGGAAAACAAAAAGGCGGGTCCGACCCGCCTTTTTTCATACCCATGATTTGGATTTGTCGGCTTGGCCGACAACTCAGATCGTAGAATCCGTCCAGCGGACGATGTCCTTGGCAGCCTGGCCGAAGGCGCTGTCCAGCGCGCCGACATAGGCGGCGTTGCCGCTCCCGGAGACCGGCGCGCTCGCGGTAAAGTCCTTCGAGGCGCGCACCTCGCCGTTACGGTCGTTGAGGATGCGCACGAACAGTTCGACATCGGCGTGCTCGCCGCCATTGACGCGCACCTCGAAGGCACGCACCTCGACGATGATCTGGTAATCGATCGCCAGCCCCTCGCCCGGCTTGCCGACGCCGGCGAAGCTGCCCGAACGCTGGAAGGTCTCGGCGAGCCTTGCCTGCACGATAAGCGGCAGGCGGTCAGCCCATTGCGCGCCCTTAAGGAACTGGATCGACCGGTCGGACGGCCTGATGACGATGTTCTGGCTGTCCAGCGCCTTGAGCGCCGAAGGCTGGGCGATCAGGATCTGGCGGCGGCTGTGGGCGCGCGCATCGACGGAAGGCGCCGATAGTTCGAATGTATCGAGCGGCGCCGGCTTGCCGCCCAATGCTGCGCAGCCGGCGAGCGTGAACACCAGCAACGAAGCAACCGTCGACTTCAACCCTCGCACCCTGCTCGACGTCACGCGCGATCCCCGCTGTCCCCGCAGTTCATTGTCTTGGCGGTCGCGGCGGCCGAAGTCAACGCCGCACCCTGCCGTCAAACTGTTTCACCTCGCCGTCGCCGCCCGACAGGATGCGCTGCGGATTACGGCTTAGGTCGGTCACCGCTTCCTCGATGCGGTTGATCGAACGCCGGCTGTCCTGCACCAGCGCCTCGACATTGTTGAGACCCGGGCCTGAGAAGCGCGCCAGATTGTCGGTGATGGTGCCGAGCCGCGCGTTCAGTGTATCAGCCACCTGCTTGAAGGATTTCAGCGTCTCGCGAGCATCGGCCATCACGCCGTCGGCCTCGCCGGAGCCGAGGATCTTGTCGACCTTGGCCAGGATGCCGTCGACACGCACCGAGGCGTCGTTGAGGCGCTGCGCGAGCTGGCGGGCATCCTTGATCGTCTGGTCGATGTCGTCCGAGCGGTTGGCGATCTTGTCGGTGACCTTGGCGATGTCCGCGGCCGCCTTGTCGGCGCTGGCGCTGGCCTTCTGGATGTTGGCCAGAGCCGCCTTGACGTCGGCTGGGTCGATGCCGTCGAGCACGCCGTTGACCTTGGCCAGCGTGCCTTGCGTCTGCTTGGCGAAGTCGTTGATCGAACCGACCGCGGTGTTGACGTTGTCGATGACGGTGTCGAACTGCTTCGAGG
The DNA here is from genome assembly GCF_006442965.1 of Mesorhizobium sp. CU3. Classification (GTDB taxonomy): domain Bacteria; phylum Pseudomonadota; class Alphaproteobacteria; order Rhizobiales; family Rhizobiaceae; genus Mesorhizobium. The sequence continues at coordinate 144,519 of NZ_VFWX01000002.1, forward strand.
TCTCTTTCAGGTTCGCCGTCACCGTGTCGACATTGGCGACGATGCTCTTGATCTGGTCCTTGTCGACGGAGTTGAGCAGGCCTTCGGCCGCTTTCAGCGTGCTGTCCAGCCTGCCGGAGACGTTCTTCAGCTGATCGGAAAGCGAGCTGACCGCTGTCAGGAACTTGTCGATGCCATCGGAATTCTTGGCCAGCGCGTCGGAGAAGGTCTGGACATTCTTGACCGTCTGCGTCAGCGGGCCGCGCACGTCCTTGGTGAAGCCCTCGAGCTCGGTCAGGACCTTGTCGGCGCGGGTGAAGATGTTCTGGGCGGTCTGCAGAAGGTTGGTGACGGCCGATGGGTTGGCGACGATCTCGGCGATCCTGCCTTCCTTCTTGGCCTCGTCGAGCAGCCTCGCTTCCTTTGGATCGGCGCCCTTGAGTTCGATATTGGCTTGGCCGCTCAGGCCGGTCAGTCCGAGGTCGGCCTGCGTCGACTTGGTGATCGGCGTCCAGCTTGCGACTTCGGTGTCGGCGATCGCCACGGTCGGATCGTCACCGTCGATATAGACATTCTTGACGTCGCCGACCCTGACGCCGTTGAACAGCACCAGGCTGCCGCGGCTGAGGCCGGATGCCGAGCCCGGGATGCGCACGCGCAGCATGGCCGTCTCGCCCTTGTCGCCGATCGCGGCCGTCCAATAGACGAAGGCGAAGGCCGCCAGGATCGCACCCAGCGTGAAGATGCCGACAATGACGTAGTTGGCTCGTGTTTCCATTGCCTCACTTATGGCTATGCGCGCGCCGCAAGATCAAGTTGCCGGGCACGTTTTCCGCGGAAATAGGATTTTACCCACGGCTCCTCGCTTTTCAGCATGTCGTCGATAGTGCCTTCGACCAGCACCTTCTTCTTGCCGAGCACGGCGACGTGGTCGCAAGCCGTGAACAGCGTGTCGAGATCGTGCGTGACCATGTAGACGGTCAGCTCCATCGTGTCGCGCAGCTTGACGACCAGCTCGTCGAATTCCGCCGCGCTGATCGGATCGAGCCCGGAGGTCGGCTCGTCGAGAAAGACGATATCGGGATCGAGCGCCAGAGCGCGCGCCAGCGCCGCGCGTTTGATCATGCCGCCGGACAGCTCTGACGGGAACTTCTGCGCAGCGTCCGGCGGCAGCCCGACCAACTCGATCTTGAGCAATGCAAGCTCGTCCATCAGTGCCTTGGGCAGGTCGAGATACTCGCGCATCGGCACCTGCACATTCTCCAGCACCGTCAGCGCCGAAAACAGCGCGCCATGCTGGAAAAGCACGCCGAGCCGCATGTCGACGCGCAGCCGGTCCGCGTCGTCTGCCTTGTCGACGTCGACGCCGAACAGCTTGATCGTTCCCGACTGCTTCGGCATCAGGCCGAGGATGGTGCGCAACAGCACCGACTTGCCGGCGCCGGCGGCGCCGCCGCAGCCCAGGATCTCGCCGCGCTTGATGTCGAGCGACAGCTTGTCGAGGATCAGCCTGTCGTCGATGGCCACGGTGACGTCGCGCACGGACAGCACGATCTCGTCGTCGATCTGTCCTTCCGCCGCTGTCACGCCGTTCCCGTTCGCCATCTCAGAACCCGATCGCTGCGTAGAACATGGCGAAAAGCCCGTCGAGGATGATGACGACGAAGATCGACTTCACCACCGAGGCGGTCACGTGCAGGCCGAGCGATTCGGCGCTGCCGCCGACCTTCATGCCCTCGACCGAAGCGATGATGCCGATGATCAGCGCCATGAAAGGCGCCTTGATCAGACCGGCGAAGATGGTGCTGAGGTCGATGGCGATCCGCAACCTGTCGATGAACGCCGCTGGCGGGATGTCGGAATAGAGCCAGGCAGCGAAAATGCCACCGGCAAGAGCCGCGAAATTGGCGATGATCGAAAGGCAAGGCAGGCCGATCACCAGCGCTACCAGCCGGGGAAAGACGAGCACGCCGATCGGGTTGAGCCCGATCACCTTCAGCGCGTCGACCTCCTCGCGCATCTTCATCGAGCCGATCTCGGCGGTGATCGCGCTGCCCGAGCGACCGGCAATCATGATCGCCGTCATCAGCACCCCGAGCTCGCGCAGGATGAGCACGCCGACGAGGTCGACGACGAAGATGTTGGCGCCGAAATAGCTGAGCTGATAAGCGCCCTGCTGGGCGACGATGGCGCCGACGATGGCCGACATCAACACCACAACCGGGATCGCGCCGACGCCCATGCGGTCGATCTGGTTGAAGATGGCGGCAAGGTTGACCGCATGGCCGCGGCCGAGCTTCATCTGCGCACCGCGGATGGTGGAGCCGAGGATGTTCATCGAGGCGAGGAAATCGTCGCGCATTTCGTAGACTCGCCGTCCGACCAGCTCGAGGCCCCGCAGGATGATGTTGGGCGGCCCGGACGGTCCCGATTCGGGCTCGCGGCGCACCGCGTCACCTACCGCGCCGAGCAGGATCGCGGCGATCTCGCTCTGCCCCTGCATATGGACCTCGACGCCCTTCTTCTCGAAGGCGCTCGCCAGGCGGTCGATCAGCCAGGCGCCGGCCGTGTCCATCTTCTCGATTTGGGAAAGGTCGAGCATCAGCTGCTTTGCGCCGCTGCTCTTCTCGATCTTGCGCATGTCGGCATCGATCAGCGCCACCGTGCGCGTCGTCCACACGCCGGAAAAGGCGCAGCCCAAGACGCCATTCTCCTCGCCCACGGCGACGCGCGGTCTATGCTCGCCGTCCCGGGCGGGCTCTGCGCTTGCGTCGCGTTTGCCGATCGTCAACATGGCGTCCTGTTTAGCGTGGCGGAACTGGCGTGTCGATTTGCCGGCGGACTGCTGTCGCACAGCCGGAGAAGAAAATTATGGCGCGTGTCATTTCGGTCGAAATGGAGCGATTCCCGATCGCCGGCACCTTCACCATCTCGCGCGGATCGAAAACCGAGGCCGAAGTCATCACCGTGACGATCAGCGAAAACGGTCGTTCCGGCCGGGGCGAGTGCGTGCCCTACAAGCGCTATGGCGAAAGCATGGAGGGCGTGCGCGCCGCGATCGAGGCGATGCGGGGATCGGTCGTGGCCGGCATCGACCGCACCGCCCTGCTCGCCGCCATGCCGGCGGGTGCGGCGCGCAACGCCATCGACTGCGCGCTGTGGGACCTGGACGCCAAGCTGAGCGGCACACCCGTCGCCGCCGCGATCGGCGCGCTTCCGGCAAAGCCGCTCGAAACCGCCTACACGCTGTCGCTGGCCGAGCCGGAAGCGATGGCAGCACAAGCCCGCGCTAACGCGGCGCGTCCGCTGCTCAAGGTCAAGATCGGCGGCGACAACGACCTTGCAAGGATCCGCGCGGTGACGGAGGCGGCGCCGAACAGCCGCTTCATCCTCGATGCCAACGAAGGCTGGACGGAGGAAAACATCGAGCCGAACCTCGCCTTCGCCGCCGAACACCGCATCGCGCTGGTCGAGCAGCCGCTGCCGGCCGGCAAGGACGCTATGCTGGGTCGGATTGCGCATCCGGTACCGATCTGCGCCGACGAAAGCGTGCACGAGGCGAGCGGCCTCGAAGCGCTGGTCGGCCTCTACGATGCCGTCAACATCAAGCTCGACAAGGCGGGCGGCCTGACCGAGGCCTTGAAGCTGCGCGACCGTGCTCGCGAACTGGGCTTCGGCATCATGGTCGGTTGCATGGTCGGCACTTCGCTTGCCATGGCGCCGGCGGTGCTTCTGGCGCAGGACGCCGATTTCGTCGATCTCGACGGTCCGCTGCTGCTCGCGCGCGACCGCGAGCCGGGCCTCGTCTACCATGGATCGCTGGTGTCACCGCCGGACCGGGCGCTGTGGGGCTGAGCGTGCGGCAAGCCCGATCAGCGCCATGCCGACGATGGCGATCGGGATCATCGCCCAGAAACCGTCGACGCCCAGGCGGTGATAGAGCGGACCGGACGCGAGCGTGACGGCGGCCATGAAGAAGCCGTTGAAGAAATAGGCGATGCCTTGCGCCGCCCCCGTGCGCTCCTCCGAAACCGTCTCGCCGATCATCTTCTGCAGCCCGATCAGCACCATGGCCACGGAGACGGAATGCAGCGACTGGACGAGGAAGAAGCCTGGCACGCCGAGCCCGAGCGGCCAGACCAGCGGAAAGGCGATCCAGCGCACGATCGAGCCGATGCCGGCGATCACCATCACCCTGACGACCGACACGGAAGCGAAGATGCGGTCGAAGAGCAGGAACATGCAGACTTCGGAGACCACGCCCCAGGCCCATAGCAGCCCGACGACGGAATCGCCGATGCCGACCGACTTCCAGTAGATCGATACGAAGCCGTAGAGGAAGGCATGGCTGGCGGTGATGATGCCGACGCCAAGCGTGAAATAGAGGAAATAGGCGTTGAACAGGCTCGGCGCCTTGTGCTGGATTTCGGTGGCCGACAGCGGTGAAGCCTTGCGCGGCCGGCCCATGCGCGGCGCCCACAGCCCTGCGACAAGAGCCGCGCCAAGCGCCACGAAAATGATCATTGGAACGGCCTGAGATCCGGTCGCCGCCAGGATGAAGCCGCCCGCGACATTGGCGCAAAGGTAAGAGATCGAGCCCCATTTGCGCATTGCGGTGTAGTTCGAGCCGAAGCGGCGCACGCCCGACAGCGCCAGCGAATCGGCCATCGGCGAATGCGGCGTCCAGACGATCGTCAGCAAGAGCGAGACGGCAAGCACTATGGCATAGGTCGCGGGCAAGAAATATCCGGCGGAGATAGCCATCGAGGCGGCGACCAGCACGATGTAGACATTGGCGCGGTCCTTGGCCCGGTCGGCAAGCGCCGTCAGCATCGGCGTCGTCACCACGCGCAGGAACATCGGCGCCGCCAGTATGACGGCGATCTGTTCGGCGTGAAAGCCTTTCGCCTCAAGCCAGAGCGGGAAATAAGGCAGATGCGTGCCTGGCGAGATGAACAAGGTCGCGAAGATCAGGCTCATGCGCAGTTCGAAATGGCGAGGCTTGACGAGCTGTTCTGGCGAGAGCGGCGGCAGCGACATGAATCGATCCAATTTCGCTGCAGATAAGGCCGTGCAACGTGCCTTGATCCCTAACATGCAGAAGGGTGCGGTGAAACTGCCTGGCCTAATCGTTTGAGGTCAAAGCTGTTGACGAACGAAGCTGGGATAGCGGCGGCGTGGCAATCACATCAAAGAGGCGCAATCTCGCGCCAGCGCCATCGCGGTCAGGCTGCCTGCGCCGCCCTGCCCTTGAGGTCGATGACGTCGACCGGCACCAGCACGTCGCTGCCGGCCTCGACCTCCGGCAGCACATGCGCCCAGGTCAGGATCTCCATTCGGCCGTCGAAATGCTCGACCACCGCCGTGCAGCTCTCCACCCAGTCGCCGGTGTTGATGTACTGCACGTCGCCATAACTCTCGATCGCGGCGTGGTGGATGTGGCCGCAGATGACGCCGTCGACATGCGAGCGCCGCGCCTCGTCGGAAAGCACCGTCTGGAACGAGCCGATGAAATTCACCGCCTTCTTGACCTTGACCTTGGCCCATGACGAGAACGACCAGTAGGGAAGGCCGAGCAGATGGCGCAGCCTGGTCACCACACGGTTGATCATCATCGCCGCGTCATAGGCATAGTCGCCGAGATAGGCGAGCCAGCGCTGGTTGTGCACGACGGTGTCGAACTGGTCGCCATGGATGACCAGCAGCCGCCTGCCGTCGGCGGTCTCGTGGATGGCGCGGTCGGCGACGACGATGCCACCGAAATGCACGCCCTGGAACTGGCGGGCGAATTCGTCATGATTGCCGGCGATATAGGTGATCGAGGCGCCCTTGCGCGCCTTGCGCAGCAATTTCTGCACCACGTCGTTGTGGCTTTGCGGCCAGTGCCAGGTACGCCTCAGCCGCCAGCCGTCGACGATATCGCCGACCAGATAGATGATGTCGGCGTCGTGATGGCGCAGGAAATCGATCAGGAAATCGGCCTTGGCCGCCTTGGAGCCGAGATGCACGTCGGAAATGAACAGGGCGCGGAAAGTGCGGGGCTCTGGGCCTGACATCGCGATTTCACCTTTGCTTTCGCGTGCCTATGCGCCGATTCATGCAACAACCGTATGACGGTTGCGGTTGATCCAGCCCAGGCGCTAGCTTGCGCGCGACGCATTCAGGAGAAAATCACCATGGATCTGGGCATTCGCGGCAAGAAGGCCATCGTCTGCGCTTCGAGCAAGGGACTGGGTCGCGGCTGCGCCATGGCGCTGGCCGAAGCGGGTTGCGATCTCGTCGTCAACGGCCGCAATGCCGAGCTCGTTGCCAAGACCGCCAAGGAAATCCGCGACCTTTACGGCGTCAAGGTGACCGAGATCGTCGGCGACGTGTCGAAACCTGACGTTCAGAAGGCGATCCTTGCCGCCTGCCCCGATCCGGACATCCTGGTCAACAACAATGGCGGCCCGCCGCTGCGCGATTTCCGCGAGCTCGACCGGGCGAAAATCCTCGAAGGCGTGACGCAGAACATGGTGACGCCGATCGAACTGACCCAGGCGGTGATCGACGGCATGGCCAAGCGCGGCTTCGGCCGCATCGTCAACATCACTTCGCTTTCGGTCTATGTGCCGATCCCCGGCCTCGATTTGTCGTCGGGCGCCAGGGCTGGCCTGACCTCGTTCCTGGCCGGCGTGGCGCGCACGGTGATCGACCGCAACGTTACCATCAACAGCCTGTTGCCCGGCAAGCTCGACACCGACCGCTTGCGCGGCCCGCATGAAGCAGGCAGCGTGGAAGACCCGGCCGCGGCCGCTGCGCGCAAAACCCGGATCAGCGCCGACGTGCCGGCAAAGCGCCTCGGTACGCCGGAGGAATTCGGCCAGATCTGCGCTTTCCTCTGCTCGGTCCATGCCGGCTATCTGACGGGGCAGAACATCCCGGTCGACGGCGGGTTGTATGTCAGCGCCTTCTGACGAGCTGCTGTTCATCCGCCCGAAACTCTCGCGCCAACCAGCTGGAATCGATTGATTATTTCTGCTCCGGCATCGTGAACGCCGCGCCCGAGATTTGCCGTCGCGAAATCGGCCGCGCATGTTAAAAGGCTCCAAACCAGTATTGCAGGGAGGGGCCGCAATGGACGGCGACAACAAGAAACCGGCCCGGTCGGACCTCGACGAGGCCGCCCTCTTCTTCCACAAATATCCAACGCCGGGAAAGCTCGAGATCCAGGCGACCAAGCCGCTCGGCAACCAGCGCGACCTGGCGCTTGCCTATTCGCCGGGCGTCGCCGCCCCCTGCCTCGAAATCCGCGACGACCCGGCGACCGCGGCCGACTACACGGCACGCGCCAATCTGGTCGGCGTCGTCTCCAACGGCTCGGCGGTGCTTGGCCTCGGCAATATCGGTCCGCTGGCCTCCAAGCCAGTGATGGAAGGCAAGGCGGTGCTGTTCAAGAAATTCGCCGGCATCGACGTCTTCGACATCGAGATCGATGCGCCCGAGATCGAGCGCATGGTCGAGACGGTCGCAGCGCTCGAGCCGACCTTCGGCGGCATCAATCTCGAGGACATCAAGGCTCCGGAATGTTTCGAGGTCGAGGAGCGCCTCAAGGCTCGCATGAAGATCCCGGTCTTCCATGACGACCAGCACGGCACGGCGATCATTGTCGCCGCCGCGGTGTTGAACGGGCTGGAACTCGCCGGCAAGGCGATTTCCGACATCAAGATCGTCACCTCCGGCGCCGGTGCGGCCGCACTTGCCTGCCTCAACCTTCTGGTCTCGCTCGGCGCAAAGGTCGAGAACATCTGGGTCACCGACCGTTTCGGCGTCGCCCATAAGGGCCGTGTCGAGGAGATGGACCGCTGGAAGGATCCTTATGTGAAGGATACCGAGGCGCGCACGCTGGCCGATGTCATTCCCGGCGCCGACGTCTTCCTCGGCCTCTCAGCCGCCGGCGTGTTGAAGCCGGAACTACTGGCGCATATGGCGCCGAAGCCGCTGATCCTGGCTCTGGCCAACCCCAATCCCGAGATCATGCCGGAGGCGGCGCGGGCCGCGCGGCCGGACGCCATGATCTGCACCGGGCGTTCCGATTTTCCCAATCAAGTCAACAACGTGCTCTGCTTTCCTTACATTTTTCGCGGGGCGCTGGACTGCGGCGCCAGCGCGATCAACGAGGAGATGAAGATGGCTGCCGTGAGGGCGATCGCCGCCCTTGCCCGCGAGGAGCCGTCGGATGTCGCGGCGCGTGCCTATTCCGGCGAGACGCCGATGTTCGGGCCCGATTTCCTGATCCCCTCGCCCTTCGACCCCCGCCTCATCCTGCGCATCGCGCCGGCGGTGGCAAAGGCTGCCTGTGATACCGGCGTGGCGACGCGGCCGATAGCCGATTTCTCAGCCTATATCGACAAGCTCAACCGCTTCGTCTTCCGCTCCGGCCTGGTGATGAAGCCGGTGTTCTCAACGGCCAAGGCGTCTAGCGCCAAGCGCGTCATCTATGCCGATGGCGAGGACGAGCGCGTGCTGCGCGCCGCCCAGGTGGTGCTGGAGGAAGGCATCGCCGAGCCGATCCTGATCGGCCGCCCGCATGTCGTCGACGTGCGCCTGAAGCGCTACGGCCTGCGCATCCGCCCCGGCGTCGATTTCGCGCTGATCAACCCGGAAGACGATCCGCGCTACCGCCACTATGTCGACCTGCTGATCGAGTTGGCCGGCCGCCGCGGTGTGACGACGGAAGCCGCCCGCACCATGGTGCGCACCGACAACACGGTGATCGCCGCCCTTGCGCTGAAGCGCGGCGATGCCGACGCCATGATCTGCGGCCTCGAAGGCCGCTTCGAGCGGCACCTGCGCAACGTCACTCTGATCATCGGCACCCGCGCCGGCATCAAGGACATGGACCTGTCGACGCTGTCGATGCTGATCTCGCAGCGCGGCATCATCTTCCTCACCGACACTCATGTCTCGGTCGATCCGACGGCGGAGGAAATCGCCGAAATGACCGTGCTGGCCGCGGAAGAAATCCAGCGCTTCGGCATCGAGCCGAAGGCGGCACTGCTGTCGCATTCGGATTTCGGCTCGCGCGATTCCGCCAGCGCCCTGAAGATGCGCCAGGCGGCGGAAATCCTCGGCCGCATCGCGCCCGAATTGCAGTGCGATGGCGAAATGCATGCCGACACGGCGATCTCGGAACATCTGCGCCAGCGCGTCTATCCGCATTCGAGGCTGAAGGGTGAAGCCAATCTCCTGGTGTTCCCGAACCTCGATTCGGCCAACATCACGCTGACGGCGCTGCGCGCCATGATGGACGCGCTGCATGTCGGACCGATCCTGCTCGGCACCGACAAGCCGGCGCATATCCTGACGCCGTCGGTGACCTCGCGCGGTGTCGTCAACATGACGGCGCTCGCCGTGGTCGAGGCAGCGCACAAGGCGCAGGCGCTCGCTCCGCTCTGAGTTTCACGGCTTAGGTCGGCGCGAAGCGGAAATGGCCTGTGTGTCGGAAGACATACAACGTGTCCTCCTCGCGGGCGCCCCCGCCGATATTGTGGATGACCAGCGGCCGTTCCGGCGCATCGGCCGAGCGGTTGGACGAGACGATGGCGATATGCGTCAGGTTGCCGGGCAGCATCTGCGTGACCAGATCGCCCGGCTGGTAATCGGCGGCATCCTGGCTGACCGGCAGCGACGCGCCGCGCCTGGCGAAGAACATGGCAAGGTTGGGCACCCGGCGATGGTCGATGTTGGTGTCCGTCGCTTTCAGCCCCCAAGCCTTCGGATAGGCGGCGAAATCGGCCGTCATGTCCTCGTGCACCAGTTTCTGCAGGTCGAGCCTGAAAGCCTTGCGGTAGGCGCGGACCACGACGTCGGTGCAGACGCCCCGATCCTGCGCGACATCGCCGCCGGGATAGGCGATGCGGGTGTAGGTCGGATCGTAGATGGTGGTGACGCCGATCTGCCGACGCGCAGCATCGACCAGCCTTGTCGGCCAATCGACCATGGCGGACCTTTTCGCGGCCATGGCCGACGGCATCGCCAGAGACAAGAGACCGAGTTGCAGTGCGGCTCGACGGGTGATCGGGGTCATGCCTGGCCTCCGGCCTTGCTAAATCAGCGGATTTTTCCGGGCCGAATGCGCCTTTTTTGGCCCCCATTGATGCAGGTTTCACGAAGCTCTGACGATCACTGCCTGTCGTCCGAACAGTTGCGCAGGCATCATCGGCGTCGGTTTGGCTCCACAACCTCTTTGGTTGTAGATTGAGGGCCGGTTAACCGCGAATCCGGTAGCATCCGACAGACTGGCGGAACGGGTTTTGGGCAGATGAAGAGCGGAAGGCTTAAGCTGACGCATCTCGTGGCGCTGCTTGCGGCGCTGACGGGCTCGGCCGTGGCCGTCTCCGAACCACAGGCGGCGTCCCGCACCTGCCGCCAGCTCGAAGCCGAGCTTGCCGCCACGCGCGGCGGCGGTGGCGGTCCTGGCCTCGTGCGAAAATATGACGATGCCATCCAGCGCCAGCGCGAGCAGCTCGCCAAGGCGCGCAGCCGGGCAAGCGACGCCAGTTGCGGCTTTACGCTGTTCTCGCGCAATGTCAGCCAATGCGCGGCGATCAATGCCTCCATACAGCGCATGAACGCCAATCTCGACAGTCTGCAGGCCAAGCGCGAGCGGCTGGCCGCCGGCGGCTCGCGGCGCGACCGCGGCCGTATTCTGGCCGCCCTCGATGCCAATGGCTGCCGCGACGACGAGAGCGCGCCGCGCCGCGCGCCGCCTCAAGAGGCATCACGCGACAATGGCAACGGCAATCTGTTCGAGCAGCTTTTTGGCCGGCAGGACCCGGAGCTCGATACGCCCGATATGCCGGAAGCGGCGGAGCCGCCGCCCGACGATCCCAGCGTGCGCAACATCCGCCGTGTCATCAATCAGCCCGACGGCATGGACCTGCCCAGACTGGGCGGCGAGTTCCACACCATGTGCGTGCGCACCTGCGACGGCTACTTCTTCCCGATGTCGAACGCGGCTTCAATCGGCGATTTCGAGCGCGACCAGAAGAATTGCGAATCGGCTTGCCCCGGCGCCGAAATGCAGGTCTTCTATTCGCGTGGCATGGACGACGATTCAGGCTCGATGACGTCTTCGGCCACCGGCCGCCCCTACAGCGAGCTGCCGACCGCCTATCTCTACAAGCAGACCAATTATTCGCGGCCGCCGAGCTGCGGCTGCAACGCGCAGGCGGGCAACGGCAATTACTCGATAATCGGCGGCAATCCACCCAACCCGGAGCAGTCGCAGCCGGGCAGCGAGGCACCCTTCATCCCAGTGCCGGCGGAGAAGCCCGATCCGGGCGCCGACCCGGAAACGCTCGCCAATATGCAAGGCGGACTGGACCGCGACGCGATCAAGCGGCTGACCACCAAGGCGCCGATGTCGCCGGTCTCGGCCCTGCCGCCGGACCAGCGCAAAGTCAGGGTCGTCGGGCCAGCGTTCCTTCCCGACCCATCAGCGGCAATAGATCTGAAAGCTCAGGCCCCGAAGTCCGCCCAGTGAGCGCGAGTCTCAGCGGCATGAACAGCGGCTTGCCCTTGCGTCCGGTGGTTTCCTTGATCTTGCCCGTCCAATCCTTCCAGACAGTGCCGTTCCAGGGTTCCTCCGGCAGCACGTCGAAGGCCTGATTGAGGAAGTCACGGTCCTCGCCGGAAAACTCGGCCGGCTGCTCAGGGCCGTCGCTGAGGATCCGCCACCAGGCGACCGCATCCGACAGCCGGTCGAGATTGCCGCGCACGGCCAGCCAGAACGGCTCGGCCTTGTCGCCGGAAATGCCCAGCACCATCAGCCGGTCGCGCGCTTCGGCGAACGACATATGATGCATCAGCGTGCGGTTGAGCACGAAAAGTTCGTCCGGATCGAACTTGGAGGCGGACTTGGAGGTCGCCGCCGGATCGAAAAGGCCGGCAAGCTCGGTGAGATCATGCGCGGCGGTGACATTTTCCGATGTGCCGACGAGCACCGCCAACGAAGCCACCGCCATCGGCTCGATCCCGTCCTCGCGCAGGCTTTCGATCGACAGCGCGCCGGTGCGCTTCGACAGCCCCTCGCCCGTCGTGGTGGTGAGCAGATTGTGGTGGCCGAAGACCGGCGGCGCGGCGCCGAGCGCCTTGAAGATCTCGATCTGCACGCCGGTGTTGGTGACGTGGTCGTCGCCGCGGATGACGTGGGTCACGCCCATCTCGATGTCGTCTACCACCGAAGGCAGCGTATAGAGATAGGTGCCGTCCTCGCGCACCAGCACAGGGTCCGAGACCGAGGCGAGATCGACCGTCTCCTCGCCGCGCACCAAATCGTTCCAATGCACCTCGGTGCGCTCCGGCTTCTGCGGATCGCTGGTGAAGTTGGGCAGCAGGAAGCGCCAGTGCGGCTTGCGTCCGTCCGACTCGTATTCGGCCACCTGGTCGCGGGTCAGGGTCAGCGCCTCGCGGCCGTAGACCGGCGGCAGGCCGCGCGTGCGGCGCACCTTGCGGCGCAGGTCGAGTTCTTCCGGCGTCTCGTAGCAGGCGTAGAGCACCCTCGCCTGCTTCAACCGCTCGACCGCGGCGTCATAGATCTGAAAACGCCGCGACTGATATTCGGTGGCGTCAGGGAAGATGCCCAGCCAATGCAGGTCGTAGAGGATGGAATCGGCATATTCCTGCTTCGAGCGGGCAATGTCGGTGTCGTCGAAGCGCTGGATGAAGCGGCCCTTGTTGTTCACGGCGAACAACCAGTTGAACAGCGCGGTGCGCGCATTGCCGATATGGATGCGGCCGGTGGGCGACGGTGCAAAGCGTACGGTAACTGTCATGGGCGGGGCGTAACGGATGCTTTCTGGCTTGACAAGGCGCGCCCCCGCGCGAACGCAACAGATAGTGCAAGCCAGCTAAAATGAAAAGCCGGCGAGCCACACGCTTCGCGGCAAGCTGATAAACCGCGTCAAGAGCCAACAAATGTGCGCCTTCCATGTCCCCGTTATCCACATGTGTGACACACAAGATGTTGGGGTCATAAAAGCTACGCAAACGAATCCTTGACGGTTCGAACCGAGTCGCTTTTTATAGGCCATGCGCTCCTGTTGAGGGCGTGACCGGAGAGTTTCGAGCCCGGTCTTTTTTCCCGGATTTTGTGCGTTTTGCCCGGATTTCCGCCTGTTTACGAGGCCGGCGGAGACGTGGGGTTTGTCGGGGCTTGGGTGGGCGAAAGGGAGAATTGTCGGCCTGGAAAAAATGATCTGTTAACACTATATTTAGTGTTTGCAGGCAGGCTGGACGCTAGATAATGTGAACCTCCCTCTACGGAGGGAATCGATCAAAGTTTCAGTTGAGGGACCCGTGAGGGTCGGTCTGCAGCCCGGGCAAAGGCCCGGGAAAGCTTCTTGCTGTCTGCATGCCGGCACTTGCGACGAGGAGAGTGCCGGCGCTGCTTGCGATGCCGGCAAACGGCGGGCTGCGCTTTTCGCCAAGTGGGGCAGAAATCCCTGGGGAAAAGCGCTATATATAGATATAAAGGGATCGGACCAATGCGCATCGAGCGTCGCTTCACCAAGGAAGGCCAATCTGCCTATGCGGAGATCGAATTCCGCAAGGCTTTGTCGGAGATCAAGAATCCCGACGGCTCGGTGGTATTTCGCCTCGACAACATCGATGTGCCGGCGCAGTTCAGCCAGGTCGCGGCCGACATCCTGGCCCAGAAGTATTTCCGCAAGGCCGGCGTGCCGGCGCGGCTGAAAAAGGTCGAGGAGAACGACGTCCCCTCCTTCCTGTGGCGCTCCGTCGCCGACGAGGCCGAGCTCGCCAAGCTGCCCGAGGCCGAGCGCTATGGTTCCGAAACCGACGCCCGCCAGGTCTTCGATCGCCTCGCCGGCACCTGGACCTATTGGGGATATAAGGGCGGCTACTTCAAGTCCGAGGACGACGCGCGCGCCTTCCGCGACGAGCTCGCCTATATGCTGGCCACCCAGCGCGTCGCGCCGAATTCGCCGCAATGGTTCAACACCGGCCTGCACTGGGCCTATGGCATCGACGGCCCGAGCCAGGGCCACTTCTATGTCGACCCCTTCACCGGCAAGCTGACCAAGTCGAAGTCCTCCTACGAGCATCCGCAGCCGCATGCTTGCTTCATCCAGGGCGTGCAGGACGACCTCGTCAACGAGGGCGGCATCATGGATCTGTGGGTGCGTGAGGCGCGCCTGTTCAAATACGGCTCGGGCACCGGCTCGAATTTCTCCATGCTGCGCGGCGAAGGCGAGAAGCTTTCCGGCGGCGGCCGTTCGTCCGGCCTGATGAGCTTCCTCAAGATCGGCGACCGCGCCGCCGGCGCCATCAAGTCGGGCGGCACGACGCGCCGTGCGGCCAAGATGGTCATCGTCGACGCCGACCATCCCGATATCGAGGAATTCATCGACTGGAAGGTCAATGAGGAGCAGAAGGTCGCCTCGCTGGTGACCGGCTCGAAGATCGTCAAGAAGCACCTCGAAGCCATCATGAAGGCCTGCGTCAATTGCGAAGGCCATGACGACGACTGCTTCGACCCGGCTTTGAATACCGCGCTCAAGCGCGAGATCAAGGCGGCCAAGAAGGACGCGGTGCCGGAGAACTACATCTACCGCGTCATCCAGTTCGCCAAGCAGGGCTACACCTCGATGTCGTTCAAGACCTACGACACCGACTGGGATTCCGACGCCTATCTCACCGTCTCCGGCCAGAACTCCAACAACTCGGTGTCGCTGAAGGACAATTTCCTGCGCGCCGTCGAGGCCGATGGCGACTGGCAGCTCACCGCCCGCAAGGACGGCAAGGTGCTGAAGACGCTGAAGGCCAAGGATCTGTGGGAAAAGATCGGCTACGCCGCCTGGGCTTCCGCCGATCCGGGCCTCCACTTCAACACGACGATGAACGACTGGCACACCTGCGCTTCCGCCGGTGCGATCCGGGCTTCCAACCCGTGCTCGGAATACATGTTCCTCGACGACACGGCCTGCAACCTCGCCTCCATCAACCTCCTGCCCTACCGCAACGCGGACGGCACGATCGACATCGCCGCTTTCGAGCACACCGTTCGCCTGTGGACCGTCGTGCTCGAAATCTCGGTGATGATGGCGCAGTTCCCGTCGAAGGAGATCGCCAAGCTCTCCTACGACTACCGCACGCTCGGCCTCGGCTACGCCAATATCGGCGGCCTGCTGATGACCTCGGGCATTCCTTATGACTCCGACGAGGGCCGCGCCATCTGCGCCGCGCTCACCGCCATCATGACCGGCATGGCTTACGCCACCTCGGCCGAAATGGCGTCCGAGCTCGGCGCTTTCCCGGATTATGACCGCAACGCCCAGAACATGCTGCGCGTCATGCGCAACCACCGCCGCGCTGCCTATGGCGACAAGGACGGCTACGAAAAACTGGCCGTCAACCCGGTGCCGCTGGTCGCGTCCGACCTGAAGCAGCAGGAACTCGCCGAACACGCTCGCGCCGCCTGGGACCGCGCCATCGAGCTCGGCGAGGAGCATGGCTACCGCAACGCGCAGGCGACAGTGATTGCGCCGACCGGCACGATCGGCTTGGTCATGGATTGCGACACCACCGGCATCGAGCCCGACTTCGCCCTGGTGAAGTTCAAGAAGCTCGCCGGCGGCGGCTACTTCAAGATCATCAACCGCGCCGTGCCTGAAGCGCTGCGCACGCTTGGCTATTCCGAAAGCCAGATCGCCGAGATCGAGGCCTATGCCGTCGGCCACGGCAACATGAACCAGGCGCCCGGCATCAACCCCGGCTCGCTCAAGGCCAAGGGTTTTAGCGACGAGAAGATCGCGGCGTTGAACGCGGCGCTCAAGTCGGCCTTCGACATCAAGTTCGTCTTCAACCAGTGGACGCTCGGCGCCGACTGGGTGAAGGACACGTTCGGCTTCACCGACGAACAGCTCGGCGACGTCTCCTTCGAGATGCTGCCGGCGCTCGGCTTCTCCAAGAAGGACATCGAGGCCGCCAACATCCATGTCTGCGGCGCCATGACTTTGGAAGGCGCGCCCTTCCTCAAGGCCGAGCATCTTGCGGTGTTCGACTGCGCCAGCCCCTGCGGCAAGATCGGCAAGCGCTCGCTCTCGATCAACAGCCACATCCTGATGATGGCGGCGGCGCAGCCCTTCATCTCGGGCGCCATCTCCAAGACCATCAACATGCCGAATGAGGCGACGGTCGAGGACGCCAAGAACGCCTACATGCTGTCCTGGAAGCTGGCGCTGAAGGCCAACGCGCTCTATCGCGACGGCTCGAAGCTGTCGCAGCCGCTCAACGCCTCGCTGCTTGCCGATGGCGAGGAGGATGAGGACGAGGCGGTCGAGCAGTTGATCGCCGCACCCGCCGCGCAGCGCGCCGTGCAGGTGACGGAAAAGATCGTCGAGCGCGTCATCGAGCGGCTCTACCGCGACCGCGAAAAGCTGCCGAACCGCCGCAAGGGTTACACGCAGAAGGCCGTCGTCGGCGGCCACAAAGTGTATCTGCGCACCGGCGAGTTCGACGATGGCCGCCTCGGCGAGATCTTCATCGACATGCACAAGGAAGGCGCTGCCTTCCGCGCGATGATGAACAACTTCGCCATCGCCATCTCGCTCGGCCTACAATATGGCGTGCCGCTCGACGAATATGTCGAGGCCTTCACCTTCACCAAGTTCGAGCCGGCCGGCATGGTGCAGGGCAACGACGCGATCAAGAACGCGACGTCGATCCTCGACTACGTGTTCCGCGAGCTTGCGGTTTCGTACCTCGCCCGCCACGACCTCGCTCATGTCGACCAGTCGGACTTCGACAAGACGGCACTCGGCCGCGGCATCACCGAAGGCAAGGCGACGCCCTTTTCCAAGGGCCTGACGCGCGGCGTTTCACCGGTCAAGCTGGTGTCGGGCGGCGCCGAGCCCAAGGGTTTCGGCGGCGCGGCCCCGACCACGGCCCCTGCCCGCGCGGCGCCGACGGCCTTCGCTGGTTCCAACGTGCTGGCGCTGAAGCCGGCCAGCGACGAAGCGCTCGCCTACAAGCGCGACTATGAGGAGCGCGCCAAGGAACTGGCCGAGGAGATCGTCGAAGAGGAAGCCGAGGCGTCAGGCGCGGAGGCGCTCTTCACCGACGCCGCCGCCAACGAAGCCGCCGAGGCGAAGAAGCTTGCCGCGACCAGGCGACAGCAGTCGCTGCTGCAGGGCTACACCGGCAACGAATGCTCCGAGTGCCACAACTTCACCATGGTGCGGAACGGCACCTGCGAGAAGTGCGATACGTGTGGTTCGACGAGCGGGTGCAGCTGAGAGATTAGATGCCGCCTCGACTTACAGTCCGCGATGTCATTCGCCTGCTGGAAGCCGATGGCTGGTATCTTGTTGCAACCAAAGGCAGCCATCGCCAATATAAGCATAAAATTAAAGCCGGCCGCGTCACCGTGGCCGGCAAACCGTCTGAAGAGGTTGCGCCGGGAACGTTGAACAGCATCCTCAAGCAGTCCGGTTTAAAGGAGCGATGATATGCGTTACGCGGTGGTAATCGAAAAAGCCGGAGATAATTTTTCAGCCTATGTGCCGGATCTGCCTGGCTGCATTGCCACCGGAGCCACGGTCCCCGAAGTAGAAACCGAAATCCGCGACGCAATACGCTTTCATATCGAAGGCCTGCTTACCGATGGACTGGAGGTGCCGCAAGGCGTCAGTCTGGCTGAGTACATAGAGGCCTAGTTGTTGCCGGGCCACGCCTACCCTGCCTACGGCCTTGCCGCCAAATTTGTCCATTGACCGACAATGATCGACCACATCACCATCGAAGTCGGCGACCTCGACAGGAGCAAGCTCTTCTACGAAAAAGCTTTCGCGCCTCTGGGCTACAGCCTGTCCTTCGGCAAGGAAGGCATCTTCTGGGCTTTCGATGTCGGCAATGGCTGCCTGTTCGAGATCCAGAGCTCGGGCGAGACGCCGCCTCTCACTCATCTGCACGTCGCCTTCCGGGTGAAGAGCAAGGCCGAGGTCGACGCGTTCTATCGAGCGGCGCTCGAGGCGGGCGCCGCCGACAATGGCGCGCCGGGGCCGCGGCCGGAGTATACGCCGAACTACTACGCCTGCTTCGTGCTCGATCCCGACGGCTACAACATCGAGGCGATGATCAACGAGGCGTAGTGTGGCGGCGCCCCCTCCACTTCGTCATTCCAGGGCGGAGCAAGGAGCGAAGCGACGCGCGCAGACCCTGGAATCCATGCCGTTACATCGATGCGGTGCAGCGGTTCAGAATTCTGCACCGTTGCGCCCTACGGTAAGGGTCACGGAATGGATCCTCGGGTCTGCGCGCGTCGCTTCGCTCCTTGCTCCGCCCGTGGATGACGAAGGCGCGCTGCGATGCCCGATACCTCAAAGGAGCGGCTCGCTCCCCGAGCCCCCCTCCGGCCGCTTCCACGAAAAACCTCAATCCGCGTCGGCCATCATCTGACCGCCGCCGCCCAGCCAGTTGCGCCATTGGCGCTCGTCGCCATGGAAGACGTTAAGGTCGATGCGGCCCGTCACGCCATGCGACAGGCCGGAACCGGAATACTGCCAGAACACCCATTTGCGGCCCGGATAGACCTTTGAAGGATGCGCCGCCACGGCGCGCAGCCAGAACGGATAGTCCTGGAATGCGCCCTGCAGATTGTCGCGGTAGAAATCGGGCGAGGTGTAGATGATGGGCCGCTGGCCGTAATGGCGCTCCAGCTTGTCCATGAACACCTGCATCTTCTCCTGCACCGTCGCGCGGGACGGCCGCCGCTTGCACGAGGAATCGCCGTTCCACTCGACATCGATGACCGGGGGCAGCGCGCCGTCGACCTTCGGCACGTTGCGGATGAACCAGTCGGCCTGCTCGCTGGCGACGCGACACCAGTAGAAGAAATGATAGGCGCCTCGCTTCAGCCCGGCGGCGTCGGCATTGCGCCAGTTCTTCATGAACATCGGGTCGAGATGGTCGCCGCCGTCGGTCGCCTTGATATAAGCGAAGTTGGCGCCCTGGGCGCGCAGCTTCGGCCAGTTGATGTCGCCCTGCCAGCGCGAGACATCGACGCCGTGCACGGCAAGATGACGCGGCGAGGCGCGGCCGAAATTGATTGGCTTGGCATCGCGGAACGCGTAGCGCGTGACCGGACCGGCGAGCATGGCAGGCGCAGCGCGCGACAGCCGCTTCGGCTGCTCGACGAGTGCCGCCTCCTGCACCGGCGGCTCGGCGCTGTCCGGCAGAGCCGGAAAATTCACCGTCTCTTCTTCGGCGAGACCAAAGGGGCGCGAAACTTCGTCGCCCGGACGCGGGTTTTCGTCGTCGGAACGCGCGTTGTCCTCATCGAGCAGCGGCGCCGGCGGCCTGAAGCGGGAAGCGCCGGACATCGACGCGGTCTCGACGGTCGTCTCGGTCTGGACTGTCCTCACCTTCGAGACCGGCGCGCTTGGCCGCACCACCGAGCTCGTCGTCTCGTTGGACGGCATCTGCAAGGCATCGACGCCCGATGTGGACGAGCAGCCGGCAAGGCATAGCGATGCAAATAGGAAAACAGCGCCTGAAATCCGCATCTTTGACCTGTACGCGATACACAACAGACCGAAGGCAGGAACGGCGCCACCGGACAATCAGGCCATTCCTAACGAGAAATTACCAACAAAGTTTGAATCAAAATTTACCTTTGGCGCGCGAAGCGCAGGCGCGATTCGCCGAAATCGGAGCCGACGCGACTTGTCGACGGCAGGCCGCGACTTGTCGACGGCAAGCCGCGACTTGATGTGGCGCTGCCGCCTCGCCCCACGCGGATTTGATATGGCATCGGCCCTTGCCGGGCCCTGCGGCGCTTGACAGCGCGGATACCGGCCTGCTGAGACAGGCGTCGTTCCACCCCGCGCGGGCACTGTCCGCGATCCCGAAAGGGCTCCGGCCTTGTCTCGTTTCTTGCTTCGTCTCTTCTTGGCCTTTGCCTGCCTGGCAGGCGTCCTGCCGGTCTCCTCAACACTCGCCGAAAAGCTGATCGTGGTGCCGCCCGGCAACCGCTTCGAAACCCAGCCGGCCATTCCGAGCGCCTCGGCCAACCGCACCCGCGCCTTCAAGACGACCTATGAGGAAAAATACGAAAAGATCGTCGCGCTGCTGAAGCGCGAGGCGAAGCTGAGGGCGCATATCAAGCAGGTCGCCGCCGCCTACGACATCGACCCCATCCATATCGTCGGCGCGCTGGTCGGCGAGCATACCTACAATGTCACGGCGGTGGGTTCGGTGCAGACCTATTACGTCAAGGCGCTGTCCTATTCCGGCCTCGACTTCGCCTTCCGCTACAAGGGCGTGCGCGTGCAGGATTTCGTCAAGCGCCCGGAATTCGCGGATTGCGCACAGGTCAAGGACAACGCGGCCCTGTGGAGCTGCCGCGACAGGGTCTGGGCGGAGCATTTCAGGGGCAAGACCGTCGACGGGGTCGCCTATGAGCCGATGACCTTCCAGCAGGCTTTCTTCCAGCCCTTCTTTGCCGGCCAGACTTTTGGGCTCGGCCAGATCAGCCCGCTGACCGCGCTCGAGGTCACCGACCTCGTCAACAAGGTGAGCGGCTACGACAGGCTGACGCCGGACAACCCGCAAGCGATCTATCGCGACGTCATGGATCCCGACCGCAGCATCGTCTACATCGCCGCGATCGTGCGCGACGCCATCGACGCCTACAAGGAACAGGGCTTCGACATCTCCGGCAATCCGGGCATCACCGCGACGCTCTACAATGTCGGCCAGCCCAGGCAACGCGCCGCCGAACTGAAAGCCGCCGGCAAGGGCCGCAAGCTGCCGGTCGAGAATTATTACGGCTGGCTCGTCAACGAAAAGCTCGACGAGCTGAGAAGCCTGATAGACAGCGGCAGCTGAGACCGGAAGCTCAGGCCGGGTGATTTCAGCTCGAAACGACCTGAAATCTGAATCCGCCTCTAAATCAAAGAAATTGAGCATGATGTCGCCCGAAAACCGCCTCACACTTTTCGGCATCATGCTCTGATGGAGAGCTTCGTCGACCAGTGCGTGCGGCTCATCGAGACGCATCAGGCCTGGGCCTGGCTCGTCGTCGGGCTGCTTGCCTTCGGTGAATCGCTGATCCTGATCGGCATCCTCTTGCCCGGTACCACGGTGCTGGTCATCGTCGGCGGCCTGGTCGGCGCCGGGCTCATCAGCCCTCTTCCAGTCGTGCTCGCCGCGATCGTGGGCGCTGCGCTCGGCGATGTCGTCTCCTATTATCTCGGGGTAAAACTCGGGCGCGGCGTCGTCCACAAATGGCCACTCAACCGCTATCGCCGCGAGATCGCGCGCGCCAGGCTGTTCTTCCAGCGCTACGGCTTCGCCGCGATCTTCCTCGGCCGTTTCTTCGGCCCGATCAGGGCGACGGTGCCGCTGGTCGCCGGCATGATGGGCATGAACCGGCACCGCTTCCAGCTCGCCAACATCCTGTCGGCGCTGGTCTGGGCGCCGGCCATCCTGACGCCCGGTTGGCTGCTGGCCAAGGGCGCCGGCGAGCTGATCCATATCAACGCCCCGACCATCCTGGCGATTGGCGCTATCATCATTGTGGCAGCCATCGTCGCCGCCTTGGTCGGCGTCAGGCTCCTTGCTCGCGGAGGCCCTAGCCGCCCTTCCTGAACACGCCGATCATCGGCCCGAGATTCCAGAAATCGTCGTTGCGACCGATGGCCGGCGCGTAGAGGCTGGAGATCGAGCCGTCGAGGAAGAGCGCGTTCGGACAGTCGAGCTCGTCGCGGAACAGCCGCGCGAATTCGTGGAAGGTCACGACATCGTTGGAGATCGCGAACACGGCGACGCCGTCGGCGCGCACGCCGACGCCATCGCGGATTTTGCGCGAGGCGCTGTCGGCCTGGAATTTCGGATGCAGCTTGCCGTTGATGACCAGCATCGGTCCCGATTGCGTCGCGAAATCCACCTTTGGCGGACGCTTCAAATAGTCCCTGGTCGCGCGCACGTCGGCCTTGTTGCCGCTGAGGTAGAAAATGCCGTTCGGCTGCATGGAGAAATTGCCGGTCCCCGCGCCGGTCTTCGCCGGCGTGATCTCTTCGCCATGCTCGACATAGAGCCCAACCGGGGCGAGATCGGGATGGTACATGCCGGCATTGATGCCGAAGAGCATGGTGCGGCCGGAAGCTTGCGCGGCGGTGCGAAGATTGCGCAGCGAGCGATAGAGCTCGCCGTCCTTCTTCTTCCAGAACAGCTCGATGGAAAAATGCTTCGGGTCTGTCTCGCAGACCAGATAGGTCGCGGTCTCGAAGCTCTGGTTGCGGCAGGGCGGCAGCGCCGCCAGCCATTGGCCGGCGCTGAGGCCCGCACCGACCACCGCCGGCACCGCGGATTTGACCAGCGTTGCCAGCAGCGGCACCGATTGCAGCAGGGTGACAAAATCCATCAGAGCACCCGACGCCGGGGGTCGGGTGCCGAGATGGCGGCTTCGACGAGCGTCAGGTGAGCCACCCGGTGGCCACACCGAGCAGCAACACGACGCCGATCACACCGCGATAGATGACGAAAGGCCAGGCGGAAAAGCGCTCCAGGATCCGCATCAGCCCCCAGATGGCGAAGAAGGCCGAGATCGAGGCGACGACCAAGCCGACAGCCAGGATCGACCAGCCATGCGCGTCGAGATGCACCTTGTGCAGCTCCCAGATCTCCTTGAGGCCGGCAAGCGCGATCGCCGGAATGCCGAGCAGGAAGGAAAGCCGGGCGGCTTCGGGCCTTGTGTAGCCCAGGCCAAGCGCCGCCGTCAGCGTGGATCCGGAGCGCGAGACTCCGGGTATCAGGGCGCCGACCTGGGCGACGCCGACAAGCAGCGCGTCGAGGATCGACACCTGGTTGAGCGTGTATCGGTGACTTGCATAGATTTCTGAGAGCGCGAGCAGCACCGCCATGGCGATGCAGGACCAGCCAATGACGGCGAGCCCACGCAAGGGGGAGCCGCAGGCGTTGAGGATGCCGGAAAGCGCCAGGCCGGCGATCACGATCGGCACCGTCGCCAGCACGATGCCCACCGCCAGCCGGAAATGGCGGTTGGTGAAGTCGCGCCGGGAGAGCGCCGACAGCGAGCCGAACACAACGTCGCGAACGTCGCCCCAGAAATAGCTGACGACGGCTGCAAGTGCTGCCAATTGCATGGCCGCCGAGAAGGCCGAGCCGGGGTCCTGCCAGCCGAGCACGGCCGGGACGACGCGCATATGCGCGGTGGACGAGATCGGCAGCAATTCGGTGATGCCCTGAACGATGCCGAGAAACGCCACCTTGGCGTAGCCCAGGCCGACGAACCCGGTATCCACCCCTTGCGTGCAGACATCAGCCATCGCGAATCTTCCCCCGGCGTGAAGCAGACCACAGCATAGGAGCGCATATGGCCGTAGACGGAAAGAGCCTTAGACGCGCGATAGCCGGAATCCAACTCACGGATTTGTAAGGGGCTTCGGCTTGACAACGCAAATAGTCATATTATCATCCGCTAATCTTACACTGTAAGGCATGGGTTTTGGAGGAGAGCCATGTACCCCGTCGCCCTTTCCGATCTGGAGACCCACATTGAGCCGGAACCGCACCTGCCGGAAATCCGGATCGAGCATGTCTCGCGCTACCTCAGCCGCGCCATCGAGCGCGCCGAGGTCGCGGCATGGCTCGACCTCTACGAGGCGGCGCCCGCCGACTTCGCGGCGCAGCACGGTCTCGCCATCGCCAGAGACGGCGATATCGTCTGGACCACCTGCACGACGATCCCGTTCATCCATTTCAACTGCGTGAAGAATATCGGCGTCGACGGCCCGGCCTCGGAGGCTGAGCTCGACCGGCTGCTCGCGCATTACCGCAATGCCGGCATCATGCGGCCCTGGTTCTACACCAATCCACACACCGAGCCGTCGCGGCTCAGATGCTGGCTGGAAGCGCGCGGCCTGCAGCATCAGGGCGGCTGGGAGCGCATTTTTCGCGATGCGACGCCGCTGCCGGTCGAACCGGTCTTCCCGCCCGACCCGCTCATCCCGCTCGACGATCTGACGGCCGAGGAAGTCACGCCCAGGACAGCTTCGCAATGGGCCTCCTTCATCGACAGCAAATACAGGCTGCCGACCTCGCCGTGGCTGATGGCGCTCGTCGGCCGCAAGGGTTGGCATCACTACATGCTGCGGCGCAGAGGCGCCGTCGAGGCGGTGCGCTCGCTGTTCATTGGCAACGACGGCGCCGCCTGGAGCGGCATCGACGCGCCGGTGCCCGGCATCATGGCGCAAAGCTTCGATCTCGACGCCATGCTTGGCGAAAGGCTGCTCCGCGACGGCATCGCCGCCGGCGCGAAACTCTTCGTCGCCGACATCGAGGCGCCACTTCCCGAACGCGACGGACCGGCCTACCGCAACTATGACCGGCTCGGCTTCAAGCTCACTTATCTACGCGATCACTACAGCTACTTGCCGGCGGATTCAGGCTGACCACTCCTCAGCGATACAGCCACTGCTTCAGGCAGCTTCTCGCCACCATATGCGCAGGCGGCAGCGATGCCTGGTCGACGCGAGGATCGTCGCCGACCCTGTCGCGAGCCCTTTCCAGGAGCAGCCGTATCTCGGCCGGCCGCACGCGATCGCTCGCCATCACAAGCTGGATCATCGGGTCGTTCAGCAGCTCGTCCAGGGTGTTGATGGTCTCGCTCATCCGTCGTCTCCTCGATATCTGCCCGCAGCGCTTAGATAGGCAGGCAATCATGGCCCGCCAATGACGCTTTGCCGGCTATCGCGTGCACCGACGATGAATTTTTTGTGCAGGGGCTGCGTCGAAATGAGTCAGCCCAAACAATTCATACTGGTGGCGCGCCCTCATACTGCGGCAGGCCGTCGTCGAGCATCACCCAGGGCTGCTTCGAGGCCGTCCAGAAATGCATGTCGGGCTTGAACAGCGACGGGTCGTCGAGCGAGCCGGAGGTCACGCCGAGAATGCCTCTGGAGTCGCGCCGCGAAAACATCGTCGTGCCGCAGACCGGGCAAAAACCACGCTTGAGGTCAGGCGTGGAATTGATGGTCGCCACCGGTCCCTCGATGGTCACGTCGTCGATGCGGAACAGCAGCCGCGCGTTGAAGGCGGCGCCGATTGCTCTCTGGCAAATCCGGCAATGACAGACGCGCTCGTTGATCGGCTCGGCTTCGGCCCGGTAGCGCACCGCACCGCACAGGCACCCGCCCTGGTATTTCGTCATTGCAATCACTCGGCTTCTGGAAAGTGTGGGGACGGTAACGGCCGCTATCGCAGCGTCAATCAAAAAGCATTGATGGGACGTGATCGGTTGCGCTGATGCGGGTGGCCCAATCACGCGCTCTCTCCGGCGATTGACAATCGGCCGCCGCGGCGCCCTGCTTGCGGCGTCCGACGGGAGGAAGATTGATGGCCGATATCGACACGATAGCGATTGCACCCTTGTTCGGGCCGCCCTCGCCCGCCCGCGACCAGACCGACTCGAGGATCATGGCCGCGGCCTCCGGCATCGGCTTCATGGCGATCCGCGACTTTCCCGGCGACGACTGGCTGACGCCACAGAACCGGGCGCGGCTGCTGGCGATCTTTTCGCTGCCCGAGGCCGAAAAGCACAAGCTGCTACGCTGGAATTTCGACCGCACCAAACACAATGTCTATCGCGGCTGGTTCCCGCTGCAGCCGACCGCCGTCTCCTACAAGGAAGGCATCGACATGGGGCCGGATATCGCCCAGGTTCGGCCCGCTCCCACGGGCCTCGACGCCAACGATCCGCTCTGCGAGGCCACACCGCTGCCGCCCGAAAGCGCCCTGCCCGGCTGGCGCGAGGCGGCCGCCGGCTACTACAAGGCGATGGAGGCCGTCGGCAACGCACTGCTGCGCTCGGTCGCGCGCGGCCTTGGATTGAGCGAGACCATTTTCGATGCCGATTTCGAAGGCGGCATCTCGACCTTGCGGCTGATCCGCTATCCGCTGCGCGATGCAGACAGCGGCATTGACCTCAGCGGCCCCGACTTCTCCGTGCTGCACAATGGCGAGACGCGCATGATCATTGGCCGGGAACATGCCGATTCCGGTTTCGTCACCTTGCTGGCGCAGGACGGCGTCGAAGGCCTGCAGGCGAAAAACCTTGCCGGCGAATGGATCGACGTGCCGCCCGCCGACAACACGCTCGCCGTCAATTTCGGCCAGTTGCTGGAGCGCTGGACAGCCGGTCAGGTGCGCGCGACAAGGCACCGGGTGATCGCGCCCAGCAAGGCGCGCTTCTCGATCCCGTTCTTCTACGAGCCGCGCGTCGACGCAGAGATCGCGCCGCTGCCGCTCAAGGGCGCCGAGCCCTTCGAGCCGTTCCTCTATGGCGACTATCTCTGGGACACGGCGACGAAATTCGTCGAAATGAGCGGCGTCAGGCATCTGCGTGAGCCCAGGCGCGCCAAGGCTTCGTAGCAGCCGGTTCGAGGTGTGTTAAGATGCAGGTCAGGCCGGCTCACCTGAATATCAATGCACCTTAGTGGCGTTAGGCCTGGACGAGATAGGCATCGATCTCGGTCTCGCCCAGCCATTTGGCAGCCTCCAGCCGATGCAGCCCTTCGACAAGGATGTGGCGCTTGCCGTCGTGGCGCACTTGGATCGGCGTCTTCATGCCGTTCTCGAGGATGTCCTCGGCGAGATGGCGAACTGTCTCCGGATGCAGCGTCTTGCGGCGCGCCGTCGGCACGTAGATGTCGTCGACCTTGACCTTTTGCACGCGCAGCATGTCGACTCCCTTGGCGCTAAACACTCTTTCCACATGAGATAGTTGGTTTGCCGGATATGGCCAAGCGCACGCTGGCCCGATCGTTTCTATTTGACGCTCAGCCGGCCAATGGTCTCAATGACGGCCTGTCGATCCAAGGTGTTCTTTGACGCAACTGCCGACCGAATTCCCCGATTTCGGGCTGACGCCCGAAGAGCGCCGCGCAGCGGTGCGCGGCCATTATTACGAATGGCCAGGCATGGACGGCGAGCGCGGCGAGATCTGGTGCTACTCGGACCGGTTTTCCTATCGTCCCGGCGAGACGGTGACCCTGCATGTCAGCTCGACCGCGCCGCAATTCTCAATCAGCATTGTCCGCGACGGAGCTACCGAAACCAAAGTCTTCGAAAAGACCGGCCTGTCGGCGCGCTGGCAGGACACGCCCGACCAGTGCTCGGTCGAAGGCTGCGGCTGGCAGGCCTCGTTCGACTTTCGCGTCGAGCCCGACTGGCCGTCGGCCGCCTACCGCATAACGCTGACGGCTGATGGCCGCGACGGCAGGCTGATCCTCAGTCATCACCTCTTCATCGTCGCGCCGCCACTGGGCAACAAACCCGGCCGCCTGCTGCAGGTCGCGGCGACCGGCACCTGGCTCGCCTACAACACCTGGGGCGGCTCCAACCATTATCAGGGCATCACCGGCCCGAAGCGCGACCAGTATGCCACGATGGTCTCCACGCAGCGCCCCTGGTGCCGCGGCTTCGTCGTGCTGCCTAGGGAGGCCCCGCGCGTGCCCCTGGAAGTGGCGATGCCGCCAAAAACCGTGCCGCGCTATCCGCATATGGAATGGGCCTTCGCCACGGGACATTCGAAGAAATATGCCTCGTCCGGCTGGGCGAGCTACGACAGCCATCTCTTCCGCTTCGCCGAGCGCGCCGGCTACAGAATAGACCTCGCCAGCCAGCACGATCTGCATTTCTCGCCAGAGATCCTCGACGGCTACGACTGCGTCGTCTTCGTCGGCCATGACGAATACTGGACCTGGGAGATGCGCGACGCGGTCGACACTTACGTCGAGCGCGGCGGCCATGCGGCGCGCTTTGCCGGCAATTTCATGTGGCAGACCAGGCTGGAGGACCAGGGCCGGCGGCAAATCTGCTACAAGTACCGGGCGCGCGCCGAGGACCCGGCCTATCGCGGCGGCGACGTCACCCGCGCCACCAATTCCTGGGAGGCGCCGGAGATCGGCCGTCCCGGCAGCGCCACGTTCGGCCTCAACGCGACCCGAGGCGTCTATGCCGGCTGGGGCGGCTGCGCGCCGCGCGGCGTGCGCGGCTTTCCGGTCTATCGTCCGGAGCACTGGGCCTTCGCCGGCACCGGCATCTATTATGGCGACCTGCTCGGCGCCGACAGTCATGTCTATGGCTATGAGGTCGACGGCCTCGACTTCGAGATCCGCGGCGGCCTGCCCTACCCGACCGCCGACAGCGGCGCGCCGGAGGGGCTGCAGGTGCTGGCCGTCGGCATGGCGAGCCAGGTCGAGGAAAGCGCCGACATCCCGATCGAGGACCAGTTCCTCACCGACGAGGACGGCCGCTTCACCGCCGAGACTTTGTTCGGCGAGGCCAGCGACGCCAATCTGGAAAAGGTCAAGCGCGGCAACGGCATGATCGTCAATTTCCCGCGCGGCAAAGGCGAGGTGTTCCACGCTGGAAGCTGCGAATGGGTCGCCGGCCTGCTAAGGCAGGATCCGATGGTCGAACGCGTGACCAAAAATGTCCTCGACCGCTATCTTGGCCGCGACGAGAGGGGCGAATGAACACTGCGCAGTCCATCGAAACCGCCAGCCGGCCGAACCTGTTCCATTTCACGCGGCGGCCCCAGCCGATGGTGGACCGCGCCGACGGCATCTATCTGTGGGACAGGGGCGGCCGCCGCTACATCGACGGCTCGAGCGGCGCGGTCAACGTCAATGTCGGTCACGGCAACCGCAACGTCATCGATGCGATGAAGCGGCAGCTCGACCGAGTCAGCTTCGCCTACATCTTCCAGTTCGAGAACGAATCGGCCGTCGCGCTGGCGCGCGACCTTGCCGAGCGGCTTCCGAACGGGCTCGACCGGATCTACTTCGTCTCCGGCGGCTCCGAGGCGGTCGAGGCCTGCCTCAAGCTGGCGCGCCAATGGGCGGTGGCGACTGGCCAGGACAAGCGCTGGAAGATTATCGGCCGCATGCCTTCCTATCATGGCATCACGCTTGGCACGCTTGCCGTCACCGGCGACGATATCCTGACCAGGACATTCGACCCGGTCGGCCGTCCGATGCCGCTGGTGCCGGCCCCTTCTGTCCATCG
The DNA here is from genome assembly GCF_006442965.1 of Mesorhizobium sp. CU3. Taxonomy (GTDB): domain Bacteria; phylum Pseudomonadota; class Alphaproteobacteria; order Rhizobiales; family Rhizobiaceae; genus Mesorhizobium. Next base: position 173,595 of record NZ_VFWX01000002.1, read on the forward strand.
CGATCGCGACAATCTGTCGATGGAAGAGCGCGGCGTCCGCTACGCCGATATGCTTGAGGAAAAGATCCTGGAGGAAGGGCCCGAAAGCGTTCTGGCCTTCATCATGGAGCCGATCGGCGGCGCGGCGACCGCGGCGCTGGTGCCGCCCGACAGCTATTTTGCCCGGATCCGCGACATCTGCGACCGCCACGGCATCCTGCTTATCCACGACGAGGTAATGACCGGCATCGGACGCACCGGAAAATTCCTGGGCGGTGACCACTGGGCCTGCCGGCCGGATATCGTCGCGCTGTCGAAAGGGCTGAGCTCGGGCTATGCGCCCCTGGGGGCACTTGCCGCGACCGAGAGGATCGTCGGGCCGGTCGTTGCTGCCGGCGGCTTCCTGCACGGCCATACCTATGGCGGCAACCCCGTCGCCTGCGCGGCCGGCGTCGCCGTGCTGGACGAAGTCGACCGCCTGGGCCTGGTCGAGAATTCCGCCGTCATGGGCGAAGTGCTGCGGGGCGAAATCGAAGCTCTCTCCAGCCGCTTTCCGTTCATTGCCGATGTGCGTGGCAAAGGCCTGTTCATGGGGGCGGAACTCTACGCCGACCCCGTGGCCAGGACGCCGCTGCCACAAAACCTGAACGCCAATCTGCGGCTCATCGATCTGGCCTTCGAGCGTGGACTGGTCATCTATTCGCGACGCGTGCGCGGCGGCCCGGTGAGTGATAATTTCATGGTCTGCCCGCCTTTGATTACGACGCGCGAGCAGATCGGCGAGATCATCGCCGTGCTTGGCGACACGCTGGAAGCGCTTGCCGCCGAACTCGGTCTGCCGGTCGATCGCTGAGGCCGCGCAAGGGAGGAGCCGCTATGGAAAGGGTGCTTGTCTCGGCCTGCTTGCTCGGCAGCAAGGTGCGCTACAACGGCTCGTTTCGGCTCGACCGTCATCCCGTGCTGGCGCGCTGGCAGTCGGAGGGCCGGATCGTGCAGATCTGCCCCGAGGTCGCCGCGGGTTTCGCGACGCCGCGCCCGCCGGCCGAAATCCAGGGCGCCGGCGACGGCCATGCGGTTCTGCAAGGCCAAGGCCGCGTAATCGAACAGACCGGCGGCGATGTCACCCGCCTTTACCGTGAAGCCGGGCAACTGGCGCTCGACCTCGCCCGCGAAAGCGGATGCCGCTACGCCGTTCTGACGGACGGCAGCCCGTCCTGCGGCAGCAGTTTCATCTATGACGGGAGTTTTTCAGGCGCGCGCGTGGCGGGCCGAGGCACGACCACCGCGCTGCTCGAGGAAAACGGCGTCCGCGTCTTTTCGGAAGACAGGATCAACGAGCTTGACGATCTCTTGACCGGCGCTGCCGGACCTGCGGACTAATCGATGCGGCAGCAGGCCACCGACATACTTCTGCGGCCCGGCACCATCGACGACGTCGAGGTGATATATGCCGCGCTGCTCAGCCTCAGCAGACAGATAGGCTCACACCAGGACATCAAATCGACGTCCAAGGACATCCGCACCTACGGTTTCGGTGACAAACCCGCCTTCTCTACCCTGATCGCCGAGGTCGACGGCGCGTTCGCGGGTCTTTGCCTGTATTTCCCGATTTTTTCGACCTGGATGGGCCGTCCCGGCGTCTATATCCAGGACCTCTATGTCGAGGACCGTTTTCGCGGCCGGCGTATCGGCGAAAAGCTGCTGCGGCGCGTCGCCAAGGAATGCCGCGCGGCAGGCGGCGTCTATCTGAGACTCTCGGTCGACACCGACAATGAGAGCGCCAAGGCTTTCTATGAACGCCTGGGCATAGGCTGGGCGAACTACGAGCAGGTGCAAAAGATCGTCGGCGACGCCTTCTTCGCCTTTGCCGACGCGCCGGAGGAATGACGATGAAAGCTTTTTACGCCGAAGAGCAGAAGCGCCACGATCCGAAGGCTTTCCTGTCCAGCGGCGCGCCGCAGCCCAATCCGGAAAAACCGGAGCGGGTCGAGAGATTGTTAGCCGGCGCAATATCGGCTGGATTGACGGTGGAGCGACCGAAAAATCACGGCCTCGGCCCGATCTCAGCTATCCACACGCCCGAATATCTCGACTTCCTCGAGCACATTTTTTCACGCTGGCAGCGCATCGAAGACGCCTCCGCCGAAGTCATCCCGAACATCCATCCGATCGCGCGCGGCGGCTCTTATCCCGCCTCGGCGGTTGGTCAGGCCGGCTATCACATGGCCGACACCGCCTGCCCGATCTCGGCCGAGACCTGGAACAGCGCGCTATGGAGCGCCTGGAGCGCGGTCGAGGCCGCCGAGGCCGTGATGACCGGCGCGGCTTCGGCCTATGCGCTCTGCCGCCCGCCGGGGCATCACGCCTTTGCCGATGTCGCCGGCGGCTTCTGTTTCATCAACAATTCGGCGGTCGCGGCGCAGGTGTTGCGGAAAAATGCTGCGCGCGTCGCCATCCTCGATGTCGACCTGCATCACGGCAACGGCACGCAAGGCGTCTTCTACGCCCGTCCCGACGTGCTCACCGTCTCGCTGCATGCTGATCCGGTGCGCTTCTATCCGTTCTTCTGGGGTCATGCCGACGAGCGCGGCGAAGGCCTTGGGCTGGGCTACAATCTCAACCTGCCGCTGCCGCGCAAATCCGCCGACGCGGCGTTTCTCGAAGCGCTCGGCACGGCCTTCCAGCGCATCCGCGCCTTCGCCCCTGAGGCGCTGGTGGTGGCGCTCGGCCTCGACGCCTTCGAAGGCGACCCCTTCGGCGGGCTTTCGGTGACGACACCTGGCTATTCCCGGATCGGCGAAGCGATTGCCGGGCTTGGCCTGCCGACGGTCATCGTCCAGGAAGGCGGCTATCTCTGCGACGCGCTCGGCGACAACCTAACCGCCTTCCTGACCGGCTTCGGCGGCAAGCACGGATAGCCCGGATTAAGATCGCTGTTGCCTGAGCATCGCGATCACCCGATGCACGCTTTCCAGCGTCTCCGCGATCTCGCCCGCCGTGTTGTAATGCGCGATGCCGATGCGCACGACGCCTTGCTCGGCCGGAATGCCGAGCTGGTGGACGATCTCCCACGCATAATTGTGGCCGGACCACAGGAAGATGTTTTCGGCATTCATCTGCCGCACGATCGTTTCCGGCGCGATGCCTTCGACGGTGAAGGAAACCGTCGGCACGCGTTCACCGAGACGGTCCAGATCGGTGATGCCACGAATGGTCAGGCCCTCGATATCCGAAAGACCCTCGATCAACTGCCGGGCGAGCGCATTCTCATAGGCGATCGAAACTTCGAACGCCTTCGCGATCCGCTGCCGCCGCGAGCCACCCTCGCCGGCTGCCGCGCCGAGATCGGCGAAGTAGTCGATTGCCGCCGTCAGGCCGGCCATCAGTTCGATCTGCGGCGTGCCGAGCTCGAACCGTTCCGGCAGGCCATTGGAAGAGCACCGGCATTTATAGGGCTGCAGCGCATCGATGACGTCGCGGCGGCCCCACAAGATGCCCATATGCGGCCCGAAGAATTTATAGGCCGAGCAGATCAGGAAATCGCAGCCGAGGTCCTGCACGTCGATCAGCCCATGCGGCGCGAACTGCACCGCGTCGACATAGACCAGCGCGCCCGCCTGCTTGGCGATCGCCGTCAGCGCCTTCACCCGGTTGATCGAACCAGTGAGGTTCGAGGCATAGTTCAGCGCCACCAGCCGCGTCCTGTCCGAAAGCAGCGCCTTGAGCGCCGCTTCCTCGACCTGCCAGCTCTGCTCGTCGAACGGCAGGAACCGAACCACCAAGCCGAGATCCTCGGCAAGCTGCAGCCAGGGCGAGACATTGCCCTCATGGTCCATGCGCGTGACGATGATCTCGTCGCCGGGCTTCATCGTGCGGCCGAGCGTGCGCGACATGTGATAGGTCAGCGTCGTCATGTTTGCGCCGATGACGATTTCCTCGACGCTCGCCGCATTGAGGAAGTCGGCCATCGCGGCATGCGCCTCGTCAACCACTTGCTGCGCCGCGACCGTCGTCTCGAAGAAGCCGCCGAGATTGGCGTTGGTGGTCAGCAGGCAGCGTGACACCGCGTCGGCCACCTCTTGCGGCACCTGCGTGCCGGCCGGATTGTCGAGATAGATGCGACGGCGGCCCTTGTCGGTCAGCGCAAGCGCCGGGAACTTGCCGCGCACCGCCTCGATCGGAAAATCTGCCATCGTCTCCATCCCCCTGTCTTTGTTTAATAATTTCCGGTCACGGGCACGGATTACCGACGCGCTGGTGGATCGCGTCGACCGCCTTCTGCATCTCTTCGGTCCAGGTGACGTCGGCCGACGACAACGCTATGTCGAGCTGGGCGACGCTGGTGGCACCGACAATATTGGCGGTCACGAAGGGCCGGCTCGACACGAAGGCGTTGGCGAACAGCGCCGGCTCCATGCCGAAGGAGCGCGCCAGCTCATTGTATTCCAGCTGCGCCGCGGCCGCGTTCGGCGTTTCATAGCGCTGGCCGCGGTTGAAGAGCTGCGAGCGCGAACCCTGCGGCCGCGCGCCATGGTCGTATTTGCCGGTGAGATAACCTTGCGCCAGCGGCGAATAGGGAAGCAGGGAAACCTCCTCGCGCGTGCAGACCTCGGCGAGGTTCACCTCGAAGGTGCGGTTGACGAGGTTATAGGCGTTCTGCAGCGACGCGACACGCGGGCCGACGCCCTTCTCGGACTCGAACAGGAAACGCATGACGCCCCAGGAACTCTCGTTCGACAGGCCGAAATGGCGGATTTTTCCCGCCTTCACCAATTCCTCGAACACGGCAAGCGTCTCGGCGATCGGCGTCTCGTCGGACGGCGCGCCCTCGCTGTCGGCACGGCGCGGCATCGCGCCGACGCGCGTCGGGTTCGACCCCCACGGAATGTCCCGCTCCGGCCAATGGATCTGATAGAGGTCGATATAGTCGGTGCCGAGCTTGGCCAGCGACTTCTCGACCGCGTCGAAAATGTCGGTGCGGTTGAGCTGCGAGGGACGGTCGCCGCGGAACCAGGTGTTGCCGGTGCGGCCGACCACTTTCGAGGCGATGATCACCTTGTCGCGATTGCCGTTGGCCTTCAGCCAGGAGCCGATGATCTTCTCGGTGCGCCCCTGCGTTTCGGCCTTGGGCGGGATCGGGTAGAGTTCGGCCGTATCGATGAAGTTCACCCCGCGCGAGAACGCCAGGTCCATCTGCGCGTGACCTTCGGCCTCGGTGTTCTGCTGACCCCAGGTCATCGACCCCAAGCAGATTTGCGAAACAAGAAGATCGGTCCGACCGAGGCGGCGTTTTTGCATCGAAATTTCTCCGCCGGGAAGTTTTTGCGCGGACAGCGCGGGGAGGAAATTCAAGCATAAAGCATAGGCCGGAGTTTCTCCAAGCCCTGCAGCCGCCGACTTTTGCGTGAATGTCTAAGAGCTAGCGTCTGGCGCCGGCGAGCGCGCGCCGCTTGGCCTCGTCGATCAGCATGTTAGCCACCTGCATGCGGATCATGGCGCGCTGGCGCAGATGCGGCGCGACGCGATCCGGATGGTTGGCGAAGGCGAAGTTCCGGCGTATGCGGCCGAAATCGGCGTTCTTGGCGGGACGGTCGAGACCGAGTTCACCGGCGATCGATTCAGGGTCGATCGGCGGCAGCTTCTCCTCCGGTCGCGGTTCCTCGGCCGCCAGCACCACCTTTGCCTGGTCGAGCAACGCGGCGAATTCGGCGGCGAGATCGGCGCCTGCCTCACGGTATTCGGCGGCGACGCTCTCGCCGGCAACCTTGATGCGGCCGGAATGAAGCTCATCCGCCACCGACAGATAATCGAACGGAATGGACGGCCTTGCGCCCTCATCCCCGCCCTTTTCCGAGGCGATGATGAGGTCGTCGAGCAACGAAGCGAAATCGAGCTTGCTCCCGGTGCCGATCTCAGCCTCCCACGACCACGCGCACTATCGGTTTATGCGCAGACCATAGGGCGCTCTCGTTAAAAATGAATGCTGGCGATGTTAACAATTGCCGCGTTTTGCGGGCCTTTGAGCGCCTGAAACGGCACGCAAACTAAAAAGCCGGGCTGCATTTTCATACAGCCCGGCAAGGTCGCCAGGAGTGGCGAGGAAAAAGCCAGCCATGAGCCGGCAACGTGCCTACGTTCGAGGATACGGAAAAGTTTCATCAAAAATCGATTATGACAGAAAAATTCCGCGAGGCATGGCTGCTATGCAATTGCTGCACTGCACAATTTTAACAAATCACCTATATCGTGACGTCGGGAGGACCAACAGGGGCAACTGAGTCATGGGGTTCTTCACTGAAATGTTCGCTCGGCCGCGGCCGCAGGAACACCAGCGTTACCGCTCGGCGCTCGCGCTTCTGAACGCGATGAGCAATGCCGACCGCGCCGACATCGGCATCAAGCCGGCGGATTTTCCGCGCATCGCGCGCGAGATGTCGATCCGCTAAGCTTTAGGTGAACCGAAGAGGTTTCCCGGATTGCCGGGAAACCTCCAAACCATTCAAAGTCAGCGATTTCCCAAAAAAGTCTGCTTGCCGAGCGGCACGCCATTGTGGCGCAGGATGTCGTAGGCCGTGGTGATGTGGAAGTAGAAATTCGGCATCGCTACATGCAGCAGGTATTGCAGACCCGGCAGCGTGGCTTCGCGGCCGCCAAGCCTTAGTTCGACCGTTCGGTCCTCGGAGCCTTCCAGATCCTCCGCCGAGAAAGTCGCCAGAAGATCGAGCGTCTTGGCGATTCGCGCCTGCAGATCGGCAAAGGTCGCTTCATTGTCTTCGTATTTCGGCACTTCGCGCCCGGCGAGCCGCGACGGCGCGCCCTTGGCGTGGTCGGTGGCGATCTGCACCTGCCTGGTCAGCGCGAACATGTCGGGCGCAAGGCGCGCCGTCAAAAACACCTGCGGATCGATCTTGCGCTCGCCGGCATTCTGTTCCGCCGCCGTGAGCACGCTTGCCAAGGCCTTCAGCCGCGCCGAAAAGACGCCCACCGATATGTCGTACATGGAAATGGTCACGGATAAATCTCCCAAGCGGCTCCAGCACCGCGGGCCGTGACCTAGCGCCTGTCGCCGCGATTCTTCAAGCAGTCTTGCCGCCACGTCACCGCGCCGCCGCAATCGCCGTGGTAGTATTTTCGTTACCCGAGGGAGGATTCGATGAAGAGCGCCACTTTCGCAGCGACTGTCTTCTTTTCTCTGACTGGCCTTGCACAGTCCGCTTTGGCTGCGGACGCGCCTTATATCGACGACAGATCCACCGCGGAGGCCGTGATCCGCTCGCTCTACAGCGCCATCAACCGGCATGAATTCGCCCGCGCCTGGGGTTACTACGGCGATACAAAGCCGGCAAAAGATTTCAACACCTTCGTCAAGGGCTATGACGGCACCGACACGGTCGACGTCAAGATCGGCGCCGTCGCGGAGGACGGTGCCGCCGGCAGCATCTATTATAGCGTCCCCGTTGCCATCCAGGCGACCGACAAGAAGGGCGACGCCAAGGTTTTCGCCGGCTGCTACACGGTTCGCCAGGTCAATGCGCAGATCCAGGAGCCGCCCTTCCAACCGATCTTCATCGACAAGGGTGCGCTGAAGCCCTCGACCGAGGATTTCGACAGCGCCGTGCCGGCAAGCTGCGGCGACGGCCCGCCGCCGCCGAAGAAGGACGATGCGTTGGAACAGGCCAAGAAGGCATTCCTCGCCACCTATGGCAACCAATGCGACAAGCAGGATACTGACGGCAAGCCGATCGGCGAGCCGCAAGCCTATTCCATCCACTACAAGGACAAGGACGCTCAGCCCAGCGATCCGGAACGCGAGACGCGTCTGTTCCGCTTCTTCTGTTCCATGGCAGCCTATAACGAAAGCGAAGTCTACTACGTCTGGAACGATGTCGACGGCGTGACTCAGCTGCAATTCACCGAGCCGGAGCTCGACATCCGCTACGAGAATAACAATACCGAAGGCAAGGTCGAGTCGATCCACATCATCGGCTTCCGTACCACCGGCTGGGCGACCAACTCCGACTATGACGATAAAACCAAGTCCATCGTCACCTTCGATAAATGGCGCGGCGTAGCGGACGCCTCGTCATCGGGAACGTATCTGTTCCGCAACGGCGATTTTTCGCTGGTCCAGTACGATGTCGATGCATCCTATGACGGCGAACAGAATCCGCAGACGATCATCGACTACAACACCGCGCCGTAATCAGGCTGATCAGGGCGCCTTCGTCAGCATCCAGTTCAACGTTCCGCGCCAGTCGACCATGCGGATCGGCGTACCGTGCGTGCCGGTCTCGAAGCGCACGAAGCGAGTCGGATAGGGGTAGGCCTTCGATTTCGCGATGATGGAGCGGAAGAAGGCTTCCTGCTTCTCGACGGGAAAGACCACATCATGGCTTCCCTGGCCAAAGAACACCGGCACGTGGCGCCTGAAAGCCGGGCTCGACAGAAAACTCTCGTCCCACAGCGAGCCGAGCAGCAAGAGCCCGTTGATGCGCCTTCCAGTGTCGTTGCGGGCTGCGAGCTTCCAGCAGATCATGCCGCCCATCGAGCCGCAGGCGACGAAGATCTTCGCGCCTGGCGATTGCTGCGCATAATGATCGATCAGCGCCGCGACCTGGCCGGCGCCCTTGTCGCCGAAATCCGGGAAATCCGGCGATAGATAAAGGCCGTTGTTGGCAGCCATCAGGTTCTTGATACGGTTGAAATTGCCGCCGAAGGTGAAATCATCGACGCCCTGCTTGCGGCTGCCGCCCTGCCCGTGCAGGTAAAGCACGATGATCGAAGCGCCTTCGGTCTTGCCGACCGCGACATGCCTTATGTCGCCGGCATCGGACTTCAGCATCAGATCCTGCTGCACCTTGCGCACGCCGGGATCGGTATACTGCGCGCGAACGCGCTTTTCCGGCACTTGGTCGCGCTGGTTGATATCGCGCATCTCATGGTAGTCGAGCACCGTGTAGGCGCCGTTGTCGCCAGTGGACAGCGTCGCCGGATAGGCGAAGAGGTCGTCCTTGAACGGTTTTAGCGACAGTGTTTGGGCATTGGCGGCCTGGACGGCGAAACCGGTTGCGACGAGCAGGGCGAAGAGGAAGCGCAAAAACATGCCGGAAGGCATGCGAAATTCAGCTCCGCTTTGTCAATCCTGCAGGACGCCGCCGGCTCCTTCCAGCGCCTCGGGCGTGTCGACATCGATCGAGGCGCCCTGCCCGATCTCGACATCGATGACATCGAGCCCTTCAGCCTCGACCAGATGCCGCGCGCCGGTGTCGCCCTCGAGCTGCGCGACGGCGGCAAACAACGAACGCGGCAAAAGCACCGGATTGCCGCGCTTTCCCAGATGCGATGCCCGCACCACGGCGCGGCCGCCCGAGCGACGGAAGGCATCGATCAGGCTGTCGAGGTCCTTCGACGAGACGCCCGGCATGTCGCCGAGCACGATCATGGCGCCAGCCGCATCGTGAGCGACATTAGCAATGCCCGCCTTCAGCGAAGAGGCGAGGCCGTCGGCGAAATCCGGATTGTCGGCGAGCCGCACATCGAGGCCCGCAAGTGCTGCGCGGATGCGTTCGCGCTGGTGCCCGGTGACGACGACGGTGCCGGTGGCCTTGGAGCGAAGCGCCCGCTCGGCGGTGCGGCGCACCAGCGGCTTGCCCTCGAACAGCGCCATGAGCTTGTTCGGCCCGCCCATGCGGCTGGAACGGCCGGCGGCCAGAAGCACGATCTCGACCTTCGCCTCTGAGCCTGCTGGCCGCGCGGGCTCGCGCGGCTGCGGCCTGGTCGGGATTTCCATCAGCAACCCTCCGACGCCCATGCCGGCAATATCGCCCTCGGTCACATCGAGCCCGGCGATCAGTCGGTCGAGCACCCAGTCGAAGCCGTTTTCCTTGGGGCTGCGTGCGCAGCCGGGCGCACCGATAATGCGCTTGCCGTCCAGCGTGCCGAGAACCAGCAGGTTGCCGGGATCGACAGGCATGCCCGCGCGGATGACAGTCCCGCCTGCGCGCTCGATCGCGGCCGGCACGACATCGGCGAAATCGCTCATCGCCGAAGCGCCGAAGATCACCACGACGTCGTTGTCGCGCGCCAGCACCGAGGCAGTCTCGGCGACCGGCGCCACCTCGTGCGGGGTGCGGCGCTCCGCCGTCACCCGGCTGCCCGAACGCACCAGCCGCGCCTCGGTGACACGCAGCGTCTTGTCGAGCACGCTTGGCTTGATGCCCGGCAGCACCGTCTGGATGACGCCGACGCGGACTGGGCGATAGGCATTGACCGCGAAGATCTCGCCGGCGTCGCAGATCCTGGCCGCCTTCTCGACCAGGCTGCCTGCCACAGCGAAGGGAATGATCTTCACCGTCGCCACCATCTGTCCAAGCTCGACCGGCGCATGCTGCGCCAGCGTAGCGATGGTGATCGCCGGATCGACCGCGTTGATGGCGTCGATCATCTTGGCATCGACCGTGAAGACGCCAGCCGCCTCGGCATGCAGGTTCACCCGTCCGGTCGCGGCAGGCCTGGCCTCGATATTGCGGTGGACCATGGCGGCTGCGATTTTCGTCGCGGCTGCATCCTCGCCGAGATCGCCAGTTGTGAGAACGGCGGCAACGACGTCGCGGATGCCGGCAGCCTTCAAAGCTGCGATATCCTCGCTGCTCAGCCGGTGCGCCTTGCGGAAGCGCTTTTCGCCGGCCGTCACCGCATGCGCCAGCACCGCGCCTTCGGCCTCATCGATCGGAACCGGGCCGAATTTCACGCCACGGCGCCTTTCGCTTCGAGGCCGCGCGAGCGGAAGGCATGGATGGTCTGCGCCAGGATGGCGACGGCGATCTCGGCCGGGCTGGCAGCACCGATGTCGAGACCGATCGGCGCGTGGATGCGGGCGATCTGCTCGGCGCCGGCGCCAAGCGCCAGCAGCCGCTCGACGCGCTTTGCATGGGTTTTGCGGCTGCCCAGCGCGCCGACATAGAAGCATCCGGCATCGAGCGCCGCCTTCAGCGCGAAATCGTCGATCTTCGGATCATGCGTCACGGCGGCAAGCGCGGTGTAACTGTCGAGCGGCGCGCGTTTCAGCACATCCTCCGGCCATTCGGCATGCAGCGCGACATCGGGAAAGCGTTCCGGCGTGGCGAAGGCCGTGCGCGGATCGATGATCTCGACCGGATAGCCCGCGATCCGCGCCATCGGCGCGAGCGCCTGGCTGATATGCACAGCGCCGATCACCACGAGCCGCGGACGCGGCAGATGCGCGTTGAGGAAGAAAGTCCGCCCCTCCGCCTCGACCGATCCAGAATTGCCTGTCCTGAACGCCTTGGCGATCGCCATGCCGAGATCGCCGGCGACCGGATCGCCCTCGCGCACGATGCGGTCCCGGCCATCGCCGAGATCGGTGACCAGCACCGCGGCGCGCCGTGCCCGTCGTTCTTCGTTCAAGGTTTTCAGAACATAGGGATCCATGAATGATCAGCCCAGGCGCTCGACATAGACCTTGATACGGCCGCCGCAGGAAAGACCGACCTGCCATGCGGTTTCGTCGGCGACGCCGAACTCCAGCATCCTGGCCTTGCCCGAGCCGATGACGTCGATGGCTTCGGTCACCACGGCGCCCTCGACGCAGCCGCCCGATACGGAGCCGTGGAAATTGCCCTCGGCATCGATGACCAGATGGCTGCCGACCGGGCGCGGCGCCGAACCCCAGGTCTCGACCACGGTCGCAATCGCGACATCCTTGCCGTCCTTCATCCAGCCCTCCGCGATGATCAGAGGATCGCGGGCCTCATCGAGATAGATGCTGTCGTCCATCGTCGCTTCTCGCAAAGTCTGTTTTTCAAGGGAAACTTTAGTTTTCCCAAAGTTCATAAGTCCATATGGCTACGCGGCCTGTCTCCCGCCAGCTTGCAGCCAGCGCCGTGGATTGACCGTGGCCGCCGGCCGTTGGTCGAGCGAGGCGCACAGATCGGCCAGCGCATCGAGATTGTGCACCGCCCGGAACTCGTCGACATGCGGCAGCATCGCCTTGACGCCGCGCGCGCGCGCCTCGAAACCGTCGAAGCGCAGCAGCGGGTTCAGCCAGATCAGCCGCCGGGAGGATTTGTGGAGCCGCTCCATCTCTTCCGACAGTCCAGTGACGTCGTCGCGCTCCAATCCGTCGGTGATCAAAAGCACCACGGCGCCCTGCCCCAGCACGCGCCGCGACCACAGCCGGTTGAACTCGGCCAGCGTGTCGCCGATGCGGGTGCCGCCCGACCAGTCCTTCACCGCCGCCGAGCATTCGGCCAACGCCTCGTCCGGATCGCGATGGCGCATCTGGCGGGTCAGATTGGTCAGCCGTGTGCCGAAGACGAAAGCATGCACGCGCCGGCGTTTTTCCGTCAGCGCATGCAGGAAATGCAGGAAGATGCGGGTGTACTGGCTCATCGAGCCCGAAATGTCGGCCAGCACCACCAGCGGCGGGTGCACTTCGCGGGCCGAGCGGAATTTCGGCAGGATGAGCGCGCCACCGGTGCGCGAAGCCGAGCGCATCATGGCGCGCGGATCGATGCGCCGCCCTTGTGTGTCGGGTTTGAAACGGCGGGTGCGCACCATGTCGAATGGCAGGCGCAAGGCCGCGATCGCCTTTTTGGCCTCGGCCATTTCGCCGGCGTCCATCTGGGCAAAATCCTTGCCGCGCAGGACCTCATTGCCGGAAAAGGTCAGCCGCGCATCGATCTCGATCTCGGGCACTTCACGGACTGGCTGGTTCTTGCTGTGGCCTTCGAACATCGCCTGGCTGACGCGGTTTTCCGCCGCGCGCGGCTTCTGCTTTTCAGCCGTGTCTGGCGCGACCGGCGAAAACATCGCCAGCATCTTTTCGATCAGCTCGCGCGATTTCCAGAACAGCCGGAAGGCTTCATCGAAGACGGGATGATCCTCGTGCCGCGAGACCAGCACCGCATGCAGCGTCCAGTAGAAATCGTCGCGCGAACCGATGCCGGCGGCGAGCACCGCCTCGATGGCGTCCTTGACCGACGCCGGCCCGACGCGCATGCCGGCCTTGCGCAAGGCGCGGGCGAAATAGACGATGTTGTCGGCGATGCGCCCGTCGGCGGTCGCTTCTTTGGGCTCTGGCAGCGAAGGCATCCGACTATTCCGCCGCCGACAGCTCGGCCTTCACCTCATCGAGGATGCGCCGGCCCTCGCCCGTGCCGATGCGGGCGATGTCGTCCTGGTATTTCAAAAGCACGCCGATCGTGTCGGAGACGGTTTCCGGATCGAGCGCCACCTTGTCGAGTTCGGTCAGCGCGCCGGCCCAGTCGATGGTTTCTGCGACGCCCGGCGCTTTGAACAACTCGACCTGGCGCAGCTTCTGGATGAAGGACACCACTTCCGCCGACAGCCGGCTGTTCGCCTGCGGCACCTTGCGGCGTACGATCTCCAGCTCGCGCTCGGCATTGGGATAGTCGACCCAGTGATAGAGGCAGCGGCGCTTCAGCGCGTCGTGGATCTCGCGGGTGCGGTTGGTGGTGATGATGACGATCGGCGGCTCTTCAGCCTTGATCGTGCCGAGTTCCGGCACCGTCACCTGGAAGTCCGACAGGATTTCCAGCAGGAACGCCTCGAAGGCCTCGTCAGTGCGGTCGAGCTCGTCTATCAGAAAGACCGGCGCCGCACCCCTCTTGCCGGTCAGCGCGTCGAGCACCGGGCGGCGGATCAGATACTTTTCGGAGAAGACGTTGCGCTCCATGTCGGAACGCACGACCTTGCCGGCCGCCTCCTCCATGCGGATCTCGATCATCTGGGCGGCGTAATTCCACTCATAGACGGCCGAGGAGACGTCCAGCCCTTCATAGCATTGCAGGCGGATCAGCCGGCGGCCCAGCGCTTCGGCCAGAACCTTGGCGATCTCTGTCTTGCCGACGCCAGCCTCGCCTTCGAGAAACAACGGCCGCTTCATGCGCAGCGACAAAAACAGCACCGTCGCCAGCGAGCGGTCCGCGACATAGTCCGCGCCGGTCAAAAGATCGAGCGTTTCGTCGATCGATTTCGGCGCGGGGCGCGGCGCGGTCATCTTGTCTCCATGGATCCCGCTTGCCCTTTTCAACGAAATGAAGGTTTCAAAGAAAATGATAGCCGCGGTTGTGGTAGATCAGCGGCCGCAAATTATCGCCGATGCGCAGGCCTGTCACCTTGCCAAAAAGCACACGGTGGGTGGCAAGGTCCTTGGCATCGATGATCTCGCAGTCGAACACCGCGAGCGCGCCTTTCAGCGTCGGCGCGCCGGTCGAGATCACGTCCCATTCGGCAAGCGCGAAGCGCTCCTCCGACGGCAGGCCGGTGATGCCGGAAAAGCCGACCGAGACTGCCTCCTGGTCCGAAGCCAGCGTGTTCAGCGCGAACTTACCGTTCTTGATGAAGGCCTCGTTCTTGACGTTTTCGCGGTTGAGGCAGACCAGCACCGTCGGCGGCGTATCGGAGACCGAGCAGGCGGCAATCACCGTCGCGCCCCGTTTGCCGCCGGGGCCGTCCGTCGTCACCACATGGACGTGGCCGGCAAAATGCGCCATCGCATCGCGATAGTGCTGCGGCCCGATGTCGTTGATCTTCAGCACGCGATAATCCGCCTTTGGGAACAAGCCCGTTATATATGGCGGCCTATTGCGCGCCACAAGCCGCATGGCACGGGCGAAGTGCTTGACCACAATCCGCAAATTCGCGTGTTGCGCCCGCCTTAGCCAGCCTTTAGGGCTTTGCTGGGATAGTGCCGGACCTATACTCCCCGGCACGGAGGATTTCATCGCCCGAATGCGACTTCTCACGACGACATCAGCCGCGCTGCTCTTGCTGTCGCTGGCCGCGAATGCTGACGCCGAGGTTCTGATCGGCGTTGCAGCACCACTGTCCGGTCCGTCGGCCATACTCGGCAAACAGGTCGAGAACGGCGCCGAGCAGGCGGCCGAAGCGAACGGCGTGACCGTGAAAGCCGTTGACGACGCCTGCACCGCCGATGGCGGCGCGGCGGCGGCAAAGGAATTCGCGGCCGAGAAGGTCAATGTCGTCGTCGGTTTCCTCTGCACCGACGCGATCGAGGCGGCGCTGCCGATCCTCAAGGACGCCGACATTCCGGTTATCACAGTCGGGGTACGCACCGAGAGCCTGACCGACCGCCGCGCCAAGACCGGCTGGCCGGTCTATCGGCTCGGGCCGCGCGGCGACGATGAGCGCAATGCGGTTGCGACCAACCTCACCCAACTCTGGCGCGACGACCTGTTCGCCATCGTCGATGACGGCACCATCTATGGCCGCGAGATCGCCGAGACGTTCCGCGCCGCGGCCGAACAGGCAGCCTTGAAGCCGGTCTTCACCGACACGTTTCGGCCGCAACTCGACAACCAGATCGGGCTTATCGGCCGTTTGAAGAAGGCCGGCGCGACGAAGGTGTTCGCCGGCGGCGACGGCGATGACGTCGCCATCATGGGCCGCGACGCCGCGCAACTCGATACCGCCATCACCTTCGCCGGCGGCGAAAACCTGCGCACGCCGCCAGGCGACGTGCCCTACGCCACCGGCACGCTGATGATCGCGCTGCCGGAATGGCAGGAGGTCGCCGACCCCAAGCTCGTCCAGGCCTTCACTGCAAAAAACATCGTGCCGGAGGGCTACACGCTGCCGGCTTATGCCGCGGTCGAGATCGCCAAGGCGGCGCTCGCCGATGCGCAAAACTCCGGCAAACCGCTTGCCGAAGCGCTGACTGGGCATGATTTCACCACCGCGATCGGTGCCGTCCGCTTCGACGAAAAAGGCGACCTCAGCCAGAACCCTTTCCGCCTCTTCCGCTTCGACGGCACGCATTTCGTGCCTCTGGAGACGAAGTGATGTTCCGCAGCGGCCCGCGCAATCTGATCACCGACGTCGCCGGTCTTCGCGTCGGCAATGCCGAAGACCATAGGTTGAAGTCCGGCGTCACGGTGGTGCTCTGCGACGAGCCGGCTGTGGCCGGCGTCCAGGTGCTTGGCGGCGCGCCCGGAACGCGCGAGACCGACCTGCTCGAGCCGCAGAATTCGATCGCCGCGATCCACGCCGTCGTGCTGTCCGGCGGTTCCGCCTTCGGCCTCGACGCCGCCTCCGGCGTGCAGGCGGCATTGCGCGAGAAGAACATCGGCGTCGAGGTCGGCGGCTTCCGGGTGCCGATCGTGCCGGCCGCCATCCTGTTCGACCTTCGCAATGGCGGCGACAAGGACTGGGGCCGATATCCACCCTACCGCGAGCTTGGCTACGAGGCGGTCCAGGCAGCAAGCGTCGATTTCAGTATCGGTACGGCGGGCGCCGGCACCGGCGCGCTGACCTCCGGGCTGAAAGGCGGCCTTGGTTCCGCTTCGACCGTGCTCGACAGCGGCGTCACCATCGGCACGCTTGCCGCCGTCAACCCGACCGGCTCGGTGACGGTCGGC
Source organism: Mesorhizobium sp. CU3 (assembly GCF_006442965.1). GTDB lineage: Bacteria > Pseudomonadota > Alphaproteobacteria > Rhizobiales > Rhizobiaceae > Mesorhizobium. The sequence goes on from NZ_VFWX01000002.1 coordinate 189,995, forward strand.
CGCAGCCGACATTTCTGGGCGGCGCCCTTCGAGATCGACGGCGAATTCGGCGGCCTGGGCCACCCGGAGGCGCTGCCGGAGGATGCCAGGAAGATCTTGCTGAAATACCGCGACAGGCGCGTCGGCGGGCAGGCCGAAGGCAGCAGCACCACGATCGCCGTCGTCGCCACCGATGCCGTCCTGACCAAGGCCGCCGCCAAGCGGCTGGCGATCGCGGCGCATGACGGTTTTGCCCGCGCCATCTGGCCGACGCACACGCCGGCCGATGGCGACCTTGTCTTTGCGCTGGCGACCGCCAGGAGCGGCATCGAGCTCGATGCCGACGCCGCGATCGACCTGTTCGCGGCCGCCGGCGCCACTATGGCGCGCGCCATCAGCCGAGGCGTGCATGCGGCGACGCCCGCCGATGGCGATTTATTCCCTGTCTGGTCGTCGCGCTGACCGAAGCAATTCCAGGAAAAGTGTGCAGCGGTCAGGCTCGGCGTCTTCGCCGTTGCTTCCGTCCGGAATTGCTTCAATCCGACAACACCGATCAGGTCGGACCGGATTTCTCTTCCTCGAAGGTGACAGCGACATCCGAATTGGCCGACAGCCATACCTTGCCGTCCTCGACCTCCGCAAAGAGCGCGATCGGGATGTAGTGATGGTGCCCTTTGTGCGAGCCCATGCCGCTATCGTCCCTGGTGAGCTTGATGCGGTCTCCTTCCACCTTGTCGACCGTGCCGATATGGACGCCGTCGGCGCCGATCACTTCCATATGCCCGCGTATCTTGCTGACGTCGGTGGTCATGTTGCTTCTCCGCTGGATGGCCCTTTGCCCGTGAGATGCAAGGGCCGACAATAACAAACGAGCGCCGGTTTGGATGCATGTGGGTAGGTCTCGTTCATCATGGCGTGATAGGCATGACGCGCATGAGACATATCCGGACAAACACGATGGCTGCCATCCGCCGACGCCAGGCGAGAGCCGGCGCGACCCGTTGCCTGTGATCGACCTGTCGCAAACAGCCTCGTACCGGCGTGCCAGCGACCGCTTGCGCGATGCGTTGCCCTCAGCGGCAACGGTCATCATCGGCGCGCTGGTTTGGGCAATCGCGATGGGCGTCAGCGCCTTGCTCAATCTGACGCTCGACGCTTGGGAAACGTCCGACAGGGTGCGGTTGGTCGCCCTGCTTTATGCGCTCGGCGGCGCGCTTGCCTTGCCGGTCGGGCTGACCCTTGCCCGGCTGGTCTCGCGCGGCCGCCCCTGGGAAACCGCTTTTGCCGCCACTTTCGTATGCCTGCTCGGCACCACGCTCGCTTTCACCGGCGGCCTCTTCGCACTGCAATATCGCTCCTATTACGCCGAATGGCATGCGCCGGCGCTGACGCTCACCTGGGCCTTCGAATTCGCCTTCACCGTATTGACGGCGCTCTATCAGTTCGTCGTGCTTGGCGTGCGGCTCTATTTCCCGCTGGGCTTCGCTGCCCTGATCGCCGCCAGCATCTGGTTTGCACGGCGACGTTGAGCATCGGGCCGGCCTCTGTTAGGACGCGGCCGACGCTTCTCCCAGGCAGGACGCAAAAAAATATGATCCCTCGCTATTCCCGGCCGGACATGGTCGCCATCTGGTCGCCGGAAACCCGGTTCCGCATCTGGTTCGAGATCGAAGCACATGCCTGCGATGCGCTGGCCGAATTGGGCGTCATCCCGAAGGAAGCGGCACGGACCATCTGGGAGAAAGGCGGCGCGGCGAAATTCGACGTCGCCAAGATCGATGAGATCGAGCGCGTCACCAAGCATGACGTCATCGCCTTCCTCACCCATCTGGCCGAGTTCGTCGGGCCGGATGCCCGCTTCATCCACCAGGGCATGACGTCGTCGGATGTGCTCGACACCTGCTTTGCCGTGCAACTGACGCGTGCCAGCGACATCTTGCTTGCCGACATCGATGCGCTGCTGGCGGCGCTCAAGCGCCGCGCCTTCGAATACAAGGACGCCGTCACCATCGGCCGCAGCCACGGAATCCATGCCGAGCCGACCACTTTCGGCGTCAAGCTGGCGCAGGCCTATGCCGAATTCTCGCGCTGCCGCGAGCGGCTGGTGCACGCGCGGGAAGACATTGCGACGTGCGCCATCTCAGGCGCGGTCGGCACCTTCGCCAACATCGAGCCCTATGTCGAAGAGCATGTGGCTGCAAAGCTCGGGCTGAAGCCGGAGCCGGTTTCGACGCAAGTGATCCCGCGCGACCGCCATGCCATGTTCTTCGCCACGCTCGGCGTCATCGCCTCGTCGGTCGAGCGTCTCGCCGTCGAGATCCGCCATCTGCAGCGCACCGAGGTGCTGGAAGCCGAAGAGTATTTCTCGCCGGGCCAGAAAGGCTCGTCGGCGATGCCGCACAAGCGCAACCCGGTGCTGACTGAAAACCTCACCGGCCTCGCCCGCATGGTGCGCTCGATGGCGCTGCCGGCGATGGAAGACGTGGCGCTCTGGCACGAGCGCGACATTTCGCATTCCTCGGTCGAGCGCATGATCGGCCCCGATGCGACGGTGACGCTCGATTTCGCCCTGGCGCGGCTGACCGGCGTCGTCGACAAACTGCTCGTCTACCCCGAGAACATGTTGAAAAATCTCAACAAGTTCCGCGGCCTCGTGCATTCGCAGCGTGTGCTTCTCGCGCTGACCCAGGCCGGCTTGTCGCGCGAGGATTCCTACCGCCTGGTGCAGCGCAACGCCATGAAAGTCTGGGAGCACGGCGCCGATTTCCTCGAGGAACTGCTTGCCGACAAGGAAGTGACGGCAGCGCTATCGGAAGCCGAGCTGCGCGAGAAATTCGACCTCGGCTACCACACCAAGCATGTCGACACGATCTTCAAGCGGGTGTTTGGCGAAGCCTGACCTTTCCTTCTCCCCGTTCACGGGTAGAAGGTGCCCGAAGGGCGGATGAGGGGCGGCGCCGACGTGGGTGATCATCCCACCCATCGGCTCTGCAGCCGAAAAGACAATCTCAGAACTGGGCGCTGCCCCTCATTGCCCTGCCGGGCATTTCTCCCCGTAAACGGGGAGAAAGAAGCTGTGTCAAGCCTTCCCAGGCACAGTCCGGATCACCGTACCCCACGGGTCTTCCCGCGAAGTCTCCGCCTTCACATTGTCCGAGCGCATCTCGACCCAGGCCAGGCCCGCGCGAGACGGATCGCGCCTTCCCGCACCCGAACTGCGCCAGGCATTGGCGCCGATATGATGGTGGTAACCGCCCGAGGACAGGAACACCGCCTGGCCGCCATACTTCGCCACCGTGTCGAAGCCGAACTGCTCGTGCCACCACGCTTCGGCTTCCTCCGGCCGGCCGACGCGCAGGTGCACATGGCCAATAATGGTGTTTTCCGGGGCGCCCTGCCAGCCGGCGTCACCGGCCGGCACGCTGGCCACCACCCCCGGCAGGTTCAGCCGCTCGGTTGCCATCGCGATCTGGTCGCCATTCCATTTCCAGTCCTGCGGGCGGCGGTCGGCATAGATCTCGATGCCGTTGCCTTCCGGGTCGGTCAGGTAAAGCGCTTCGCTGACCAGATGGTCCGAAGCGCCCTCGATGCCGATCCGGTTGGCGGCGGCGTGGCTGATCCAGCGGCCGAGATCGGCGCGCGACGGCAACAGGAAGGCCGTGTGGAAAAGCCCGGCGCTGCGCGGATCGTCGGGCTTGGCCGCCGTATCCTGTTCCAGCACCAACAGCGGACGGTCGGCGGCGCCGAGCGTGATCGCGCCATCGGCGCGGCTCAGTTCCTGCAGGCCGACGACGGCGCGGTAGTAGGCAGCAAGGTTTTCCGCGTCGCGCGCCTTTAACCCGACGCGCGAGACGCTGACCGGGGTGGTCGCGGCAAAAGGCAGTTCGCTCATCAAATTCTCCATCGGGGCAGCGCTGCTCCCCAAGGGAGTCTCCAGGCCGCCGGTCAATTGTTCTTCGTTGCCTCCAGAAATCGTCGATCGCGATCGTTCACACAAGACAGTAAGAATCGAACAGGTTGTTCACGATTGTGATCCAGATCGCCACTCGAGCAGGGTTGCAGGCGGCAAGGCCGCTCGCTACATCGGCGGCATGAAAGTCAAAGACGCAGATATTCTGATCGTGCCGGGCTACACCAACTCCGGCCCCGAGCACTGGCAGACCCGCTGGCAGTCGAAGTTGTCGACGGCGCGCCGGGTCGAGCAGGCCGAATGGTCGAAGCCGGTGCGCGAGGACTGGACGGCGAACGTCGCCAACGCCGTCAACGAGGCCGAGCGCCCCGTCGTGCTCGTCGCGCATTCGCTAGGAGTCGCCGCGGCGGTGCAGGCGATCCCGCAATTCAAGAAGCCGGTCGCCGGCGCCTTCTTCGTGGCCCCGCCCGACGTTTCCAATCCAGAAATCAGGCCGAAGCATCTGATGACCTTCGGCCCTTATTCCCGCGATCCATTGCCCTTCCCGTCGATCGTCATTGCCAGCCGCAACGATCCGTTCTGCGCCTTCGACGTCGCCGAGGACATCGCCGCCGCCTGGGGATCGCTGTTCATCGACGCCGGGGAAGCCGGTCATCTCAACCAGGACGCCGGCTTCGGCCCCTGGCCCGAGGGTTCGATGACTTTTGCCAAATTCCTGACGGAACTTTAGCCCGCGAGCGACTGCTCTCGCGCAATTCAGCCTTTGGGAACCAGTGAGAGCATATCTTGGTATGCTCTACCGAAGATCTTCCGTCCGATGAATCTGGCTGCTCCGCTGATCAAGGGTTGTGATGTGCAAAAGGACGATTCGCTCGAATTCGTGCGCGGCGCTGCGGCGATCGTCGTGTTGTTCTGGCATAGTCTCTTGGGCTTTGCTCCCGCGGCAAGTGGCACTTTCGCTGAAGGGCCAGCCAATTCGCTACAGACAAGCATCGCCTTCATTCTCTTCAACGGTCAATCGGCGGTTTACCTGTTTTTCGTCCTATCTTCGTTCGTGATTACGCGGCGCTATTACAGGAGCCGCGATCCACGCGATTTGCTCCTTGGCGCCCTCAAGCGCTTGCCACGATTGGCCGGGCCCGTGGTCGTTACCGTGGTCGGATCTTGTCTGATCTATAAGCTCGACCTTTATTTCTTCAAGGAAGCAGGCGCGCTGACCGGTTCGCCGTGGCTGGCTAACTTTGCCCACTCGCCGAAGGTGCTTTCGCCAGAATCCGCGAGCCTGCTAGATGCCGTGCAGCAGGGCAGTTGGCGTGCTTTCGTTCTCGGCGACAACTACTACGACACCAGCCTGTGGACGATGTGGTACGAGTTCTGGGGCAGTCTGGGTATCTTTGCGCTCGCACCAATCATCTTCTCCGCGAGGGATCGAACGCCTATCCTCTCCTGGTGCATTATTGCCTTGGCTATATGCCTGGCTGCGAGAACCAACTACACCTTCATTGCCTTTCTTGCCGGTATTTCGATCTATCTTCTGCTTGAGCAGAGCTGGCGTCCATCAGGATGGGTACGGTTTGCACTCATAGCGACATCCCTGTTTCTGCTCGGCTACGCCGGAAATGCGGTCGGCATATACCGCCCTCTGGATGTTGTTGAGTTCGTCACCGCATCTCCATTGATGCGTCAAACCCTTGTCGCCACGTTTGCCAGCGTAATGCTGGTTTACACCTTGCTGACTATCGATTCCCCGCCGTCTTGGATGACCGGAAAACTGGCTCGCTTCCTCGGCGACCTGTCTTTTCCGCTCTATCTCGTCCATGTACCGATCATATGTTCGCTCGGGTCTGGGATATTCTTGGCCAGTGGCTCCGCAATGCTCGGCGCAATCGTTGCGATGTTGGCATCCATCGCAACGGCATTGCCGCTTGTCGCGTTCAACAAAAGGTGGGTCGAACTGCTCGATATGGTAGTGGCCAAGCTGAGAAGCGGCGGAAGGTTAGTTGCCGTCGAGCAAGCAGACACCGGTAGATAACGACTGATCCCTAATGCATGTCGCCCAAAAGTGATATCGGTTTTGGGAGAACGACATGCGTAAAAACAAGGACCTAAAGCGCGTCGCCTGACTCCGTTTCAACGCGACGCGCTTTAGCCAGCTCTCGCGGGCTCTATGGAATCCCGCATGCTCTTCAAAAGCGTCTTGGCCCCGAGCGAGATCAGCGTGTGGTCCGAGCCCATGGCCAGCAGCCGGTAACCCATCGCCACCATGCGCCCGGCGACCGCCGGCTCGATGACATAGGTCGCAGCATGCTTGCCGGCCTTGCGCGTCCGCTCGGCGATCGACGCCACCGTTTCCATCATGCTTTCCAGCGTCGAATTGATGGTCGCGCCGTTCGACCAGGCGATCGAGAAGTCCGACGGACCGACGAAGATGCCGTCGATGCCGGGCGTGTCGAGGATACCGTCCAGCGCCTCGAAGGCCGCGCGCGTCTCGACCATCGCGAAGGCCATGGTGCGCTGGTTGGTGTCGCGCAGCCATTCGGCGTGGTCGCCCTTGCCGTGGCGCGGAAAAGCGTAGGTCGGCCCCCAGGAGCGCTCGCCCATCGGCGGATATTTCATCGCGGCGGCGAAGAGCCTGGCATCGGCTACCGAGTTCACCATCGGCGCGATCACCGCCTCGGCGCCGAAATCGAGAGCGCGGCTGGCCATGTCGAAGCGGCCGACCGGAATGCGTACCAGCGCCGGCTTGTTGGCGGCAAGTACCGGCACAAGACCGCGCAGCACGCTGTCCTCGTGATGGCCGCCATGCTGCATGTCGAGGGTGACGGCATCGAAACCCTGCTTGGCGATGATCTCCACCGTCAGCGCATCCGGTACGCCGGACCAGGCGGTGAAGAGCGTTTCATCGGCGGCCAGGCGGGATTTCAGCGACATCGGAACTTTCCTTGTTAACGAGCGCATCGGCCCGAAAATCGGGATCGATTTTCGGAAAGCACGATGCGCCAACTCAAAGCGTTGGAGCGTACTTTGTGCGTCCAAATGGACGCACGTCGCTCCAATGGAGTTTCAGCCGGAAACGGGGCCAAAGGCAAAGAAAAACCGCCCGGGTTGGCCGGGCGGTCGATTGGTCCAGTCATTCTTTCGCTACGGGTGCCACAAACGCAAGACACTTTTGCGGGACCCTGCTTCGACCGGGTCAGGTGTTCTTGATCTGCTCGATCGCCTGCGCCATCAGCTCGTCCATGGTGCGGCGGATCTGATGATCGGACTGGTTGACGCCCGCGGCGTCGAAATCCTTGCGGATCTTGCGGAAGACGTCATGGTCGCCGGCTTCCTCGATATCGGAAACCACCACTTCCTTGGCATAGGCCTCGGCATCGGCGCCAGATTTGCCGAGCTTTTCGGCTGCCCACAGACCGAGCGCCTTGTTGCGGCGTGCCGAGGCTTTGAAGCGGAGTTCCTCATCGAAGGCGAATTTGCGCTCAAAACCCTCTTCGCGGTCTTTCATGCTGTTCATGACGTCCTCCGGTGAGATCCGATTCGCTTGGCTTGGAATATGTGTGGTGGGCAAGCACAAATCAAAAGGCCGCGAGCCGGTCAATATGCTTCGTCGCATGCTGCACTGCGGCATTTCGGTCCCGAAAGCGGTTGATTCGCCGGATTTGCCGATTGAGCAAACAGGGCGATTGCGATAACACCGGCATTGAACGCTCCCGTCGCCATACTAATTTAGGCAGACGGACAGGAAATCGGTCACTTGCCGCCTGCCCGCAGACCCAGAGAAAAAATCAGATGAAAAATCGCCGCCGCATTTACGAAGGCAAGGCCAAGATCCTCTATGAAGGGCCGGAGCCGGGGACGCTGATCCAGTTCTTCAAGGATGACGCCACCGCCTTCAACAAGAAGAAACATGAAGTGGTCGATGGCAAGGGCGTGCTCAACAACCGCATCTCCGAGCACATCTTCAACCATTTGAATCGCATGGGCATTCCGACCCATTTCATCCGCCGGCTCAACATGCGCGAGCAGCTGATCAAGGAAGTCGAGATCATCCCGCTCGAAGTCGTCGTGCGCAACGTCGCCGCCGGCTCGCTGGCCAAGCGCCTCGGCATCGAGGAAGGCACGATGCTGCCGCGCTCGATCATCGAATTCTACTACAAGGCCGATGCGCTGGACGACCCGATGGTGTCGGAAGAGCACATCACCGCCTTCGGCTGGGCAAGCCCGCAGGAAATCGACGACATCATGGCCCTGGCCATCCGCGTCAACGATTTCCTCTCCGGCCTGTTCATGGGCGTCGGCATCCAGCTCGTCGATTTCAAGATCGAGTGCGGCCGCCTGTTCGAGGGCGACATGATGCGCATCGTCGTCGCCGACGAGATTTCGCCGGATTCCTGCCGGCTGTGGGACGTCGCCACCCAGGACAAGCTCGACAAGGACCGTTTCCGCCGCGACATGGGCGGCCTGGTCGAGGCCTATCAGGAAGTTGCCCGCCGTCTCGGCATCATCAACGAGAACGAGCCGCCGCGCCCGACCGGCCCGGTGCTCGTCGCCTCTTCCGAGCCGCCCAAGGGCCTCAAGCACTAATTTGCCGACATGGGCCTGCCGGCATAGGCAGGCCCTTTCCTAACGACCGACACTCAGGAGTATCGATGAAAGCCCGTATCACCGTGACCCTCAAGAACGGCGTTCTCGATCCGCAGGGCAAGGCGATCGAGCATGCGCTGTCCGGGCTTGGCTTCGACGGCGTCGGCCAGGTGCGCCAGGGCAAGGTCTTCGACATCGAGCTGACGGCAACCGACAAAGCCAAGGCCGAAGCCGAGCTCACGGCCATGTGCGACAAGCTTCTGGCGAACACGGTGATTGAGAACTACGCGGTGGAGATAGCCTGACAATGAAATCAGCCGTCGTCCTTCTGCCGGGCCTCAACCGCGACCGCGACATGATCGCGGCGCTGACCAAGATTTCCGGCCAAGCGCCGGCAACGGTCTGGCAGACCGACACCGAGATCCCCGATGTCGACCTGATCGCGATTCCGGGCGGCTTCTCCTTCGGCGACTATCTGCGTTGCGGCGCGATCGCGGCGCGCATGCCGGTAATGCGGGCGGTCGCGGAGAAAGCGGCCAAGGGCGTCACCGTCATCGGCGTCTGCAACGGCTTCCAGATCCTGGTCGAGGCCGGCCTGCTGCCCGGCGCCCTGATGCGCAATTCATCGCTGAAATTCGTCTGCCGGCAGGTGAAGCTCGAGATCGCCAACGCCAACACCATGTTCACCCGCCGCTACCAGCCGGGGCAGATCATCCGCTCGCCGGTGGCGCATCATGACGGCAATTACTTCGCCGATGCCGAAACCCTCGCCCGCCTCGAGGGCGAAGGCCAGGTGGTGTTCCGCTATGCCGAAGGCACCAATCCCAACGGCTCGATCAACGACATTGCCGGCATCGTCAACGACAAGGGCAATGTGCTTGGCCTGATGCCGCATCCGGAGAACCTGATCGAGGCAGCGCATGGCGGCAATGACGGCCGGGCGCTGTTCGAAAGCGCGCTCGGCGTTGCTGCCTGATCCTTTGAAAATCCCAGAACGCGGGGGCGGACCGACCATGAGACCGACGATTGCTCGCCCTGCTCTTCTGGCCGTTGCGGGGTTTGCCTTGGTTTCCTGCCAGTCCAGCCCCAAGACAACGCCGGTCCCGTCCGGCAAAAGCGCCTCGCTGCTTGCCATGGAACAGGTCGCGATCGCCGCGCACAAATGCTGGATCGCCAGCAAGGATCCGGCCTTCAAGTCCTATCAGATGGCCAATGAGCTGAATTCCTTCAGCGGCACGCCGCGCTTCCTGCTGGTGCCGGCCAAGCACTATGGCGGCAAGCCGCTGCTGGTCGTGCAGGCGCAGGGCAATTCCAGCCGCGTAGACGTGTTCGGGCCGCTGATGAACGATCCGCTGGGCGCCCGCATCGGTTCCGACATAGCCCGCTGGCAGGCCGGCAATCCGTCCTGCACGGCCGCGGCGTGAGATTGCCATGGGCCGGTTCCTGCAGATCGCGGGACTGGTCATTGGGCTGATCGCGCTTGTCCTGCAATTCGCCATAAGCATTCCGGCGTCGATCGCGGCCGGGCGAAGCTTGCTTGGCTCGATCGTCTTTCTGTTCAGCTTCTTCACCATCCTGACCAACATCGCCGCTGTTCTGGTGCATGCTGCGCTGATATCGCCGAGCGGCTATGCCTGGTTTCCGGCCTTCGCCGGCAAGCGTATGCGCGCCGGTGTCGCCGTCGCCATCACTTTGGTCTTCATCGTCTATGCGACGGTGCTGTCGGGCCTGTGGCAGCCGCAGGGCCTGTTCCTGCTTTGCGATGTCTTGCTTCACTATGTGACGCCGCTGATCTTCGTGCTGTGGTGGCTGATCGCCGGCGCGGATGGCACGACACGCTGGCGCGACATCTCCTGGTGGATGATCTACCCGCTCGCCTATCTCGCCTATGTGTTGATCCGCGCGCCTTTCGCCGGCGAAGTGCCCTACCCGTTCCTCGATGTCGCCAAGAATGGTGCGGCCAGCGTCGCCTTGGCGTCGCTGGCCGTCACCGCGCTGTTTGTCGGACTGAGCGTGCTCGCCGTGCTTGTCGACCACGGCGTCGCACGGCTACGGAAGTGACCGCTCCCACATCGGCCTGATGCCTTCGCGGTGCGCATCGCAACGCGAGACGCCGATGTCCTTGAGCTGCTCGTCGGTCATCTCCAGCAAGGCCAGGCGGCTGCGGCGACGCTCCAGCATCGCGTCGATCTGGCTGGCAACAGAACCGAGCACGACGACGAGACGGTTCACGAAACCGCCGCGAAGCGGCGTCGAGGCCCTTGCTGTCGGGTCGGCATAGCGAATTGTCTCAATTGTATCCATTGTCATTGCGCCTTGTTTCGATTGTACCCTTTCAATTTCCGGCTCGATATGAATTGACTCATCGCGCGTTGCAATATAGAAAATTGTCACCATGACAAATTGGCTCCCTGATCTCTCCGCCGGCGCCGGTCCTCTCTATCAGCGGCTTGCTGACAGCATTGAGTCAGATATCGACAAGGGCGTCATCGATGCGGGCGCCAAACTGCCGCCGCAGCGCGACCTCGCCTATGACATCGGCACGACGGTCGGCACGGTCGGCCGCGCCTATCAGCTGCTGCGCGAGCGTGGGCTGGTCAGCGGTGAAGTCGGACGCGGCACCTATGTGCTTGCCCAACACGCCGAGGCGCCGAAACCCGACGTCGAGCCAAGCTTGCAAGGCACGCGCCCGATCGACGCGCCGAGCGGCAAGCTGCGCTTCGACAGCACCGCCGCGCCCGATGTCGGCCAGGGCGCGGTGATCGCCGACATCCTGGCGCGCACGGCGCAGGAACACCCGCACGACATTTCAAGCTACACGCGCGATTTCCCCGAACGCTGGTACGAGGCCGGCAGCCGATGGCTGGCGCGCAACTCCTTCCGCCCCTCGCCCGATTCGATCGTTCCCACGATCGGTACGCATGCCGCGGTCATGGCGGCGATCGCGGCGCTGACCATGCCCGGCGACTACGTGCTCTTCGAGCACCTCACCTATTCGCAGATCGCGCGCAGCGCGGGGCTGATCGGGCGCCGCATCGCGCTGGTCGCCAGCGACGAACAAGGCATCGACCCGGAGGATTTCGAGCGCGTCTGCGCGCAGAAGCATCCCAGGATGATGTTCCTGATGCCGACAGCGAAGAACCCGACCTTGGTGACCATGCCGGCCGAACGGCGGCAGGCGATCGCGCGGATCGCGCGCGAATACAATGTCGCGCTGATCGAGGACGATCTCTACGGCGAATTGACCGACGACCCGACGCCGCTGCTTGCCGAATACGCGCCCGAGCGCACGATCGTCGCCGGCGGCCTGTCGAAATCGGTCGCGGCGGGCGTGCGCGGCGGCTGGCTTTCCTGCCCGCCTGCCTATCGCCATCGCATCCGCGTCGCCCATAAGATGATGACCGGCGGCCTGCCTTTCCTTTTGGCGGAGCTCGGCACCAGGCTGGTGCTGTCCGGCCAGGCAAGCGACATCCGCAAGCGCTGTATCGCCGATATCCGGCTGCGCCTTGCCCTCGTGCGCGAGACGCTGGCCGGGTTCGACCTCAGGTCGCGCGACAATGTCCCCTTCGTCTGGCTGACCTTGCCGGATCCGTGGCTCTCCGGCACCTTCAAGAAGGCCTGCCTGGAGCATGGCGTGCTCATCGACGACGAGGACGAGTTCAAGGCCGGCCGTTCCGAGCAGGTCTTCCACAGCGTCCGCTTCGGCATCTCGCAGCCGCGCCAGAGCAACGATGTCGCTGGCGGCGTCGCCGTCATCCGCCGCCTGCTCGACGAAGGCCGCGCCGGCTACGACAGTTTTTCCTGAATTCGCTGCCCCGATCGCATTGCCGGGGAAATGCGCCGATGCGGCAGTTTTCCGGCATTTTCGTCATCCGATGGGGTGTATCGCGCGAAAAGCTTGCGATAAGAGGAGGACTCAGAAAATCCCCCTCTCCCACGGACAAAAATCGCCGCTCATGACCATTTCCAATTCCGTGCCGATCACCCCGGAACTGATTGCCGCGCATGGGCTGAAGCCCGACGAATACCAGCGCATCCTCGATCTGGTCGGACGCGAGCCGAGCTTCACCGAGCTTGGCATCTTCTCGGCGATGTGGAACGAGCACTGCTCGTATAAGTCTTCGAAGAAATGGCTGCGCACGCTGCCGACGACCGGCCCGCAGGTCATCCAGGGCCCGGGCGAGAACGCCGGCGTGGTCGACATCGGCGACGGCGACTGCGTCGTCTTCAAGATGGAGAGCCACAACCATCCCTCCTACATCGAGCCCTACCAGGGCGCGGCGACCGGCGTCGGCGGCATCCTGCGCGACGTCTTCACCATGGGCGCGCGGCCGGTCGCGGCGATGAACGCGCTGCGCTTCGGCGCGCCGGACCATCCCAAGACCCGGCATCTGGTCGCCGGCGTGGTTTCGGGCGTCGGCGGCTACGGCAATTCCTTCGGCGTGCCGACCGTCGGCGGCGAGGTCAATTTCGACGCCCGCTACAATGGCAACATCCTGGTCAACGCCTTCGCGGCCGGCCTCGCCAAAACCGATGGCATCTTCCTGTCTGAGGCCAAGGGTGTCGGCCTGCCGGTCGTCTATCTCGGCGCCAAGACCGGCCGCGACGGCGTCGGCGGCGCCACCATGGCCTCGGCCGAATTCGACGACAAGATCGACGAGAAGCGCCCGACCGTGCAGGTCGGCGACCCCTTCACCGAAAAATGCCTGCTGGAGGCCTGCCTCGAACTGATGGCGTCGGGCGCAGTCATCGCCATCCAGGATATGGGCGCGGCCGGCCTCACCTGCTCGGCCGTCGAGATGGGCGCCAAGGGCGACCTCGGCATCGAACTCGATCTCGACAAGGTGCCGGTGCGCGAGGAGCGCATGAGCGCCTATGAGATGATGCTGTCGGAAAGCCAGGAGCGCATGCTGATGGTGCTGCGCCCCGAGAAGGAGCAAGAGGCCGAGGCGATCTTCCGCAAATGGGGGCTCGACTTCGCCATCGTCGGCAAAACCACCGACGATCTGCGCTTCCGCGTCATCCACCAGGGCGACGAGGTCGCCAATCTGCCGATCAAGGATCTCGGCGACCAGGCGCCGGAATATGACCGTCCCTGGGTCGAGGCGAAGAAGCCGGCGCCGCTGGCCGCGAACGATGCGCCCAGGGCCGATGTCGCCGACGCGCTGCTCAAGATGCTCGGCGGTCCGGACCTCTCCTCGCGCCGCTGGGTTTGGGAACAATATGACACGCTGATCCAGGGCAATTCGCTGCAACTTCCCGGCGGCGATGCCGGCGTCGTGCGCGTCGAAGGCCACGCGACCAAGGCGCTCGCTTTCTCCTCCGACGTCACGCCGCGCTATTGCGAGGCCGACCCTTACGAAGGCGGCAAGCAGGCTGTCGCCGAATGCTGGCGCAACCTGACCGCCACCGGCGCCCTGCCCCTTGCCGCCACCGACAACCTCAATTTCGGCAATCCCGAGCGGCCCGAGATCATGGGCCAGTTCGTCGGCGCGGTGAAAGGCATCGGCGATGCCTGCCGCGCGCTCGGCTTCCCGATCGTTTCCGGCAATGTCTCTCTCTACAACGAAACCAATGGCCGCGGCATCCTGCCGACGCCGACCATCGGCGGCGTCGGGCTGATCGCCGACTGGTCGAAGATGGCCAGGATCGGCTTTGCCGCCGAAGGCCAGATGATCGTGCTGGTCGGCGCGCCGGCGACCTGGGGCAGCCATCTTGGCCAATCCGTCTATATGCGCGACATCCACGGCCGCGCCGACGGCCCGCCGCCGCCGGTCGACCTCGCACATGAGAAGCGCGTCGGCGACCATGTGCGTGCGCTGATCGCTTCCGGCATCGTCACGTCGGCGCATGACGTCTCCGACGGCGGCCTCGCCGTGGCACTCGCCGAAATGGCAATGGCGTCGGGCATCGGCGCCACCATCCCCGGGCTCACCGGCACCGACCCGATTCCGGTCTGGTTCGGCGAGGATCAGGGCCGCTATGTGTTGACCTTGTCGATCGACCCGCAAAGCAGCGAATGGGACAAGATCCGCAAGGAACAGGAGAAGCTCGGCATCTTCGCGCCATGGATCGGCACCACCGGCGGCAGCGCGCTGAAGCTCGGCGATGCCCGCGCGATCGCGGTCAGCGACTTGACCGCGGCGCATGAAGGCTGGTTCCCGCGCTTCATGGATCAGGCCAGTTGAACAAAGTGGCTGCCAAGGCGCTGATCGCTGTCGTCTTCTGGCCGTCGCTGTTCTTCTTCTGGTTCCTCGGACCGTTCGCCTTTCTCCTGTTGTCGACCACCTCGAGCGAGATGTGCCCGCGGCTGGAAACCCGCGCAGAGTTCCTGGCAGCGGCCAACGCGGCGCTGCCGATAATTGTCCTGCAGACCCTGCTCTACGCGGTTCCGATCGCATGCCTGGTGCTGTGGGATCGGCTCTCGCCGGAGCCGGCGCGGGCACGGCATGTCGCGACCTCAATCAAGCTTTTCATCGTCGCCGCGATCATCGGAGCGGTTTGGGATTATGGCTCGTCCCTGGTCTGCGACGGCTATGGCCAGCCCTTCTTCTCGTCGGCCTGGCGGATGACCGGCTATCTTCCGATCGTCGGCCTGCTGATCAACATCCCGCTTTACATACTGACCTTCAGCCTCGGCCGCGCATTCTCGACCCGCGACGACATCACCGAAGACGGCGTGGTTCATTCCGGGCAGGACGAGCCTTAGAGCAATTCCAGGAAAAGTGTGAGCGGTCTTCCGTCCGGAATTGCGTAAAAAACAAGGACATAGAGCGGTTCGCCGTTTCCGTGAAACGGTGAAACGCTCTAGGCTTCAATCCGCACAGGAAAGGCTTTAGGCTCGCGAGTCACAGTACATAGGTCCGCCTAGCCGCCGCTTAGAAAACAGGATTCCGCCATGGCAATGGATGCCCACGACATCGAAAAACTGATCAAGGAAGGCATTCCGGACGCCAAGGTGACGATCCGCGATCTCGCCGGCGACGGCGACCATTACGCGGCCGAGGTCGTTGCGGAGAGCTTTCGCGGCAAAAGCCGCGTGCAGCAGCACCAGATGGTCTACAACGCGCTGAAGGGCAATATGGGCGGCGTGCTGCATGCGCTGGCCCTGCAGACCAGCATTCCCGACTGAGCGTATCGCCACTCAAGGCTTAGCCCAAAACGGCTCATCCCTTGCGCCATCGAGGTCGCGTCGCGGCTAACGTCTTGTTTCGGCCCATCTCTGGGTTTATTTGATGGATATGCTTCGAGCCTGACTCCCACAGGCGTGAAAGGATCGTCCATGACCGGCATCAACGACTACATCGACAACGAAGTGAAGAGCAACGACGTCGTGCTCTTCATGAAGGGCACGCCCGGCTTCCCGCAATGCGGCTTCTCCGGCCAGGTGGTGCAGATCCTCGACTATATCGGGGCCGACTACAAAGGCGTGAACGTGCTTGACTCCGCCGAACTGCGCCAGGGCATCAAGGACTATTCCAACTGGCCGACCATCCCGCAGCTCTACGTCAAGGGCGAGTTCGTCGGCGGTTGCGACATCGTGCGCGAAATGTTCCAGGCCGGCGAATTGCAGGACTTCCTGGTCGAAAAGGGCGTCAGCGTCAAAGGCGCTGCCTGATCGCGCCGGCGACCGGCCGGCAAGCGCTATTTGCGGGGCTGCCCCACCTCGCCATTGTAGTTCTCGGCTATGAGAACGAGACGAATTGATGCGCCGGCACTCCGGCGCATGTTCGTTTGAAGAATTGGATTTTGCGGTGGACAAGCAGGCAATAGCGCAGCAATCGGCAACACGCTTGCCCATTCCGCGCTGGGAATTCATTGCGCTCTGCGCGGCGCTTATGGCG
Organism: Mesorhizobium sp. CU3; assembly: GCF_006442965.1. Lineage (GTDB taxonomy): Bacteria > Pseudomonadota > Alphaproteobacteria > Rhizobiales > Rhizobiaceae > Mesorhizobium. The sequence continues at coordinate 206,312 of NZ_VFWX01000002.1, forward strand.
CTCAATTCTCTGGCCATCGACATCATGCTGCCGGCGCTGCAGCAGATCGGCGCCTCGCTCGGCGTCGAAAGCGAAAACCACCGCCAATATGTCATCACAGCCTATATGCTCGGCTTCGGCGGCGGGCAGCTTCTCTTCGGGCCCGTCTCGGATCGCTACGGGCGGCGCGCGCCACTGGTCTTCGGCCTCGTCGTCTATGTCGTGGCTGCGGCCGCCGCCGCCATAGCTCCAAGTTTCGCCCTGTTGCTGACCTGGCGCCTCATACAGGGCATCGGCGCCGCCGCTACCCGCGTCATCGCCGTTTCGATCGTGCGCGATACCTTCGATGGACGCCGCATGGCCGAGGTAATGTCGCTGATCTTCATGGTCTTCATGGCCATTCCCGTCATCGCGCCCGGCATCGGCCAGTTCGTCATGCTCTTCGCAAGCTGGCACTGGATCTTTGTCACCATGGCGGTGGGGGCACTGATTGTTTCCGCATGGTCGCTGCTGCGCCTGCCGGAGACGTTGCATGCGGAGTATCGCCGACCGCTTACGGTCAGCTCGGTCATCGGCGGCTTCCGCATCGTGCTGACCAATAGGGTTACGCTTTGCTATGCCTTCGCCAGCACCTTCATCTTCGCCGCCATGTTCGGCTTCATCAGCTCGGCACAGCAGATCTACATCGACATCTTCCATGTCGGCGAATTGTTCCCGCTGATCTTTGCCGGTGTCGCCGGCGTGCTTGCCTTCTCGAACTTTCTCAATTCGCGACTGGTCGGGCAGATCGGTATGCGCCGCCTGTCGCAAGGCGCGCTGCTTATCTTCCTGTGTATCAGCCTTGCCTGGCTGGTCGTCTCGCTTGAAATGCAGATGCCGCTCTGGCTGTTCGTGACGTTCTTCGCCAGCGCGATGCTGCCTTTCGGCGGGCTGGGCGCGAATTTCAACGCTTTGGCCATGGAGCCGCTTGGCGAGCTTGCCGGCACGGCGGCATCCATTCTCGGTTTCATGCAGACTTTTCTTGGCGCCCTTATCGGCGCGGCGATCGGGCAAGCCTATAATGGCACGGTCACGCCTTTGGCGGCCGGCTTCTGCAGCGTCTCGGTCGCGGCGCTGTTGATGATCCTGATTGCCGAGCGCGGCAGGATGTTCCAGCCGCAGAATGCCCCTGTTTCAGGGCACATTACCGACCTTCATTAGACTGCTGGCTTGACGGCGGCTGGAGCCGGCACAGGGTTCAGTCGGCCCAGAGCTCGCGGCGCAACTCTTCCCAGCTTTCTCTGTTCGGCGCCACCAGCAGGCCACCATCGACATGCGACGGCAGATAGGTACTGCCATCGACGCGCGCGGCGTAACCGCCCGCTTCCTGATGGATCAGCGCGCCGGCGAGGTGATCCCAGGGCATCAGCTTGTTGTAGAGGACGAAATGCGCATGGCCGCTGGCCAGAAGCCGATATTCATACGCCGCGCAGCGATAGGCGAATTGCGACAGCGCCTTGGTCTGGTTGCGGGCAAGCTTCGAACGCTCCGGCTCCTCGAGAAACTGCCAGGAGACCGCGCCCGTCATCTGCGAGAGCGGCACAGGCGCCGCGACGCGCACCTTCTCCAGCGCGCCATGCGCATGGCGTATATGGCTGCCCGCGCCCTTGGCGCCGATCAGCCAATCCTTGCCGACGGGATCGTGAATGATGCCGGCAACCGTCTCGCCGTTGACGACCACCGCCAGCATGACGCCGAACAACGGCAAACCGGAAGCAAAATTGAAGGTGCCGTCGACCGGATCGATGACGAAGGCAAGCTTGGCATCGCCAAGGCCGGAAAGCAGCGCCGGATTGTCCGAGCAAGCTTCTTCACCGACAATCATGGCGCTCGGATAGCGTTCGCGCAACCGGGCGGTGATCAGCCGCTCGGCGTTCACATCCGCCTCGGTCACCAGGTCGGCGGCCGATGTCTTCTGGCGGACATCGCCCTCGCCCAGCCGGCGGAAGCGCGGCATGATTTCTGCCCTGGCGGCATCGGCGAGAAGCTCGGCCAGCCAATCGATCGAACGGTCGTCAAATGTCATCTGATGTGTCTTGTCCTGGGCTGGCGCCGAGCGCGGCGAAGTCGAAGAGTTTCCTGTCCATGAGATGCGAAGGCCGCACATTGGTCATGGCGCGGATCATCGTGTCCTTGCGGCCCGGCATGCGCTTCTCGATATCGTCGAGCATCGCCTTCATGGCATTGCGCTGCAGCCCTTCCTGGCTGCCGCACAGATCGCACGGAATGATCGGGAATTTCATCGCGTTGGCGAATTTTTCGAGATCCGCTTCCGCGCAATAGGCAAGCGGCCGCAGCACCACGACGTCGCCTTCGTCATTGAGAAGCTTGGGCGGCATGGCGGCGAGACGCCCGCCATGGAACAGGTTCATGAAGAAGGTTTCGAGGATATCCTCGCGGTGATGGCCAAGCACCAGCGCCGAGCACCCCTCTTCCCGCGCGATACGATAGAGATGGCCGCGGCGCAGCCGCGAGCACAGCGAGCAATAGGTGCTGCCTTCCGGCAGCTTGTCGGTCACCACCGAATAGGTGTCCTGGTATTCGATGCGGTGCGCTATGCCGTTGGCGTTGAGATAGTCCGGCAGGATGTGTTTCGGAAAATTCGGCTGGCCCTGGTCGAGATTGCAGGCGAGCAGCTCGACCGGGAGCAGCCCGCGCCATTTGAGGTCTAGCAAAAGCGCCAGCAGGCCGTAGGAATCCTTGCCGCCGGACAGCGCCACCAGCCAACGTTCACCGGGCTTGACCATGGCGAAATCCTCGATCGCCTGGCGCGTCAGCCTGAGCAGCCGCTTGCGCAGCTTGTTGAACTCGACCGAGGACGGCACGTCGCGGAACAGCGGATGGAAGCCGCCTTCGGCATCCTCGCCGGTCGGCTCGAGGGTTTTGACGTCTGGAAGCATATTCATGGCGCTGATGCCCCACGGATCTCGTTGCCGCCCGGCTTAACGGACTAGGCTAACAAAGAAAAGGCCGCCTCGATGGGCGGCCTTTGATATTGCGGCTGATCGGGTTCGATCAGCGCGAATAGAATTCGACGACCAGGTTCGGTTCCATCTGCACGGCGAACGGAACGTCCGACAGGCCGGGAACGCGGGCGAAGGTCGCAACCATCTTGTTGTGGTCGGCTTCGATATAGTCCGGCACGTCGCGCTCGGCGAGAGCAACCGACTCCAGCACGATGACGAGCTGCTTCGACTTCTCGCGCACTTCGACGACGTCGCCCGGCTTGCAGCGGTACGAGCCGATGTTGACGCGCTTGCCGTTGACGTTGACGTGGCCGTGGTTGACGAACTGGCGGGCGGCGAAGATGGTCGGAACGAACTTGGCGCGGTAGACGACCGCGTCGAGACGCGACTCGAGCAGACCGATCAGGTTCTCGGAGGTGTCGCCCTTGCGGCGATTGGCCTCTTCATAGACTTTGCGGAACTGCTTTTCCGAAACGTCGCCATAGTGACCCTTCAGCTTCTGCTTGGCGCGCAGCTGCAGGCCGAAGTCGGAAAGCTTACCCTTGCGGCGCTGGCCGTGCTGGCCGGGGCCGTACTCACGCTTGTTGACCGGGGACTTCGGGCGGCCCCAGATGTTTTCGCCGAGACGGCGGTCGATCTTGTATTTCGCGGATTCGCGCTTGCTCATCGCATTCCCTTTCAAAACAATATACCCGGAACCCCACGGCTCCGGGTGAAGGAAACGCGCCCTCCTCTGGCCTCCGTTTTCGAGACCTGACAGGGTTTCCCACGCAAAGCGACGGAAAACCCACGGGACACGTCAAAAGAAACCACCGGGCGTCGCCACCCGGTGTTGGTGGGCCTGTTAAACGCAGACTTGACCGCTGTCAAGCTTCGGCTGACTGCGGCATCGCAGCCTAAGACCCCTTAGCCGGCAGCCCCTTGCGCTTGGTCTCGGCGAATTCCTCGAGCTGCTTTTCGCTCATCGAGTCATACATTTCGCGCGAGGCGCCCTTGAGTTTGCTTTTTCTGGTCTCGCCGCGCTTGGCGGAGAGTGCCGCGCCGGCGGCTTTCTGCTGGGCTTGCGATGTGGCAGGCATGGCGGTTCCTCCTTGCTGTCAGGAGAGAACGCGGCGCGGCGCGGGCAGTTCCGGCGCTGTTGCCTCCCGGCAAACCGACCTTTCCGTCTCCTAAACCCCAGTGTAGGACGGACAGCATGAAATCGCTGACCGATCCCTCACAAGCGCTTGCCGCCGGCCTCGCGAAGATCCGCACCGAGTTCCATGTGCCAGACGGATTTCCGCCCAACGTCATGGCTACGGCCGAGGCGGCGGCCAGGCGCGTGCCCGACCAGCATGCCCACCGCACAGCGATGCCCTTCGTCACGCTCGATCCGGCAAGTTCCACAGATCTCGACCAGGCGTTCTCGATCGAGGCGAGCGGCAGCGATCTTCTGCTGCATTATGCCATTGCCGACGTGGCCTGGTTCGCCGAGGACGGCGGCGCCGTCGATCAAGAGGCCTGGAACCGGGGCGAGACGCTTTATCTGCCCGACGGCAAGGCTGGGCTCTACCCGCCGGTCATTGCCGAGGGCGCGGCAAGCCTGCTGCCCGACGGCCCGCGCCCGGCGATCGTCTTCACCGTCCGGGTCGCCGAGGACGGCGCGGTGAAATTGGACGGCGCTGAACGAGCGATCATCAAAAGCCGCGCCAAGCTCGCTTATGACAGCGTGCAGCCCTCCGACCTTCCGGCCGGCTTCGCCGAACTGTCCCAGCGCATGGCGGCCAACGAAGAGCGGCGCGGCGCTTCGCGCGTCGATCCGCCCGAACAGGAAGTGGAAAAGCTGGCCGACGGCAGCTTCCGGCTTTCGTTCAGGCCGCTGCTCGAATCCGAGCAGGACAACGCGGCGCTTTCGCTCGCCGCCAATATGGCGATCGCCGACGCCATGCTGGCGCACAAAACCGGCTTGTTCCGGGTGATGTCGGGGCCTGACGCCTCTCAAGTGCAGAGGCTGCGCAACGCGGCGCAGGCGCTCGGCCTGCCCTGGCCGGCCGCCATCGGCTTGCGCGACTATCAGCGCACGCTTGACCCGGCCGATCCGAAACAGGCGGCATTGATGCTGGAAATCCGCCGCGCCGGCAACGGCGCCTCCTATCAGCCCTATCAGGAAGGCGTGGTCCCCTGGCATGAGGCGATGGCGGCGACCTATGCCCATGCCACCGCGCCACTCAGGCGGCTCGCCGACCGCTATGTCGTGCGCTGCGCGCTGGCCATCGCCAATGGTCAGCCCGTGCCGCAAGCCGTCACCGACGCCTTCGCGAGGTTGCCGAAGGTGATGGGGCGTTCGGGTGCCCGCGCCTCGCAGATCAACCACGCGGCCATCGATCTTGCCGAGGCGGTGATGCTGCAAGGGCGCGAGGGCCAGACGTTCAAGGCCGTCGTCACCGACATCACCGATCACGGCGTGCGGGTTCAGCTTGCCGACATGGCTGTCGTCGCCAATGTGAAGGCCTCCGGGCTTAGCCAAGGCGACGCGCTGACGCTTAAGCTGGTCGCGGCCGATCCGGATCGGCGCAGCGTCGTGTTCGAACCTGCGGCGGCAGGTTGACTATCTCACAGCCAGACCAAAGCCCTGGATCAGGCGCCTGACGGCGAAGTCTGCTTTGCCTGAGGTGAAGACGGCGATGTCGGGCTCATTCTCGCCTGAAGGTTCGCCGAGAGGCTTGAGCAGCGACATGGCGCGCCGCGCGATCGCTTCAGCCGGATCGATCCAGTCGACCGGCCAGGGCGCCGTCTTGCGCATGCGGTTGGCGAGGAACGGATAATGCGTGCAGGCAAGCACGACGATGTCGGTGCGGTTGCCGTCACGCTCGATGAAGCATGGCGCGATCTCGGCGCGCACGGCCTCTTCGTCGACAAAGCCCTCGCGCATGTAGGTTTCTGACAACCCGGCCAGCCGGTCGCTGCCGACCAGACGCACATGACATTTCTGCGCCCATTTGCTGATCAGGTCGCGCGTGTATTGCCGCTTCACCGTGCCCGGCGTCGCTAGCACGGAAACCAACCCGGAGCGCGTGCGTTCGGCTGCCGGCTTGATTGCCGGCACGGTGCCGACGAAGGGATGATCGGGGAATTTTTCGCGTAGCGCATCGATCACCAGGGTCGAGGCAGTGTTGCAGGCGATGACCGAGATCGCCGGCTGGAAACGCTCGAGCAATTGGCCGAACAGGCCCAATATGTGGGCGTTGAGCGCGGGCTCTTCCCAGGCGCCGTAAGGAAACGCCGCGTCGTCGGCGACATAGATGAAGCGGCGGTCCGGCATCAGCACGCGCGCCTCGCGCAGCACTGTCAGCCCGCCGACGCCGGAATCGAACATCAGGATCGGGCGTTGGCTTGATCGATCGTTCATTGTCATGCGCTCACGAGAAGACGGCGGGCCATCAACTGGCCACCCGCGCTTCTATCTCGAACGATCTTGGTCTTGAAGAGGCAAACGCCAGCAGCTTTTGCGCAGTCTCGCCTTGCTCAGAGTCCACGCTTGCCGAAACCGGCCGGCCGCGGCCGGCCGAAGGGCTGCGGCGCCGGCGGCACACGCGGTGCGGAGGCTGTGCCGCGCGGGGTCGCGGCGGCAGCGCTGGCGGCCACACGGCTGGAACCGGACGACGCCGGCATCGGACCGTCGAAATCGAAGGTCGAGATCAGGTCGTCGACATCGCTGCCGACGACCGGCTTCGCCCACAGGATCGTGCACCACAGGCCGAATATTGACAGGCCAAGCAAATTGAGGCCGCCGGGCACGCTCTCCGGATCGCCGAAATTTATGACCAGCAGCGTGCCGGCCTGCAGCAGCGCGAAGAAGCCGGACAGAACAATGTACCCCCACACGATCCAGCGCTTGCCGTTGGCGTCACGGCTACGGCGCCAGGCAATGTTGCCGCGCAATGCAACGAAGATGAGCGAGAATACCAGGACGGCGCCAGCCATGCCTTGACGCGACGGACCAGGCGCTGAGTTGATCAAACCTTCGAAACCGATCGTGCCGACAATACAGGCAACGATCACCACACCCTCGGCAAAAGACAAGCCAAGCGAGTAAAGGAAGAAGCGCATCCGACCAATATTGGACGTAAACATATGCCACCCCCATCGTTGCAATAAGGATGGATCGCAACCGAATAAGATTCGGTTACTTCAAATGCTCGGAGCTTACCGATTTTAACTTTCTTTGTCTGTCTCGCGACTTCGCGCCGGGGCTCGTCTCGGGTCGTCGCCCGGCGAACCATCGCCGCGCGGCATGGCCGGCGAGAACCGGTCGAGCGACGAGATGATGCCGCGCAGGACTTTCAGCTCCGGCTCGGCGAAGCCGGCGCGCGTCAGCACGGCGCGCAGATTGTCGACCATTTTCGGCTTCTTCTCTTCCGGCCGGAAGTAACCGCGCGCCTCAAGCGCGCCTTCCAGATAGGTGAACAGGCTGTGCAGCTGTTCCTTGGTGGCCGGCACAAGGTCCGGTCCGGAGAAATTGGTCTGGGTCTCGTCGGCAAGGCCCGACTTCATCCACTCATAGGACATCAAAAGCACCGCCTGCGCGATGTTGAGCGAGGAAAAGCCCGGCTCGACGGGAAAGGTGACGATCTCATCGGCGAGCCCGACCTCGTCATTGTAGAGGCCGAAACGCTCGCGGCCGAACAGGATGCCGGTGCGCTGCCCATCCTGGACCCGCGTTCGCAGCGCCCTGCCCGCCTCCACCGGACCGCGAACCGGCTTGAAGCCGTCGCGCTCGCGCGCCGTGGTTGCGAAGACGAAGTTGAGGTCGGCGACCGCCGATGCCAAATCGTCGAACACAATTGTGGCGTCGATGACATGGTCTGCGCGGCTGGCGGCGGCGCGCGCCTTCTCGCTCGGCCAGCCGTCGCGCGGCTTGACCAGCCTTAGCTCGGACAGGCCGAAATTCGCCATGGCGCGGGCCACCATGCCGATATTCTCGCCGAGCTGCGGCTCGACCAGGATGATCGCCGGGCCGGCGGATAAGGTCTTGGTCGTCTCTTCGATGGCGGGCATGGCTGTCGGTAACCAGGGTTTGCGGCGTTTCGGCGTCCCCCTGCCACATCCGGCCCGGAAAATGAAGCATTCACAACAGCGGCACGCCTGCGTGAGCGCATGGATCGCGGTTTGCGCGCTGAAAAAGCCTTTGGTATACGCTCCGCAACCCCGGCCGAAAGCCATGCGGGCAAGGCCGTTCATATCCCCAAGCAACGAGGCATTTATTTCATGGCGAAGATCAAGGTGGCGAACCCGGTCGTCGAACTCGACGGCGACGAGATGACCCGCATCATCTGGCAGTTCATAAAGGACAAGCTGATCCACCCTTATCTCGATATCAAGCTGGACTATTTCGACCTCGGCATCGAGCACCGCGATGCCACCAACGACCAGGTGACGATCGACTCGGCCAACGCCATCAAGAAATGGGGCGTCGGCGTCAAATGTGCGACCATCACGCCCGACGAGCAGCGCGTCGAGGAATTCAAGCTGAAGAAGATGTGGAAGTCGCCCAACGGCACCATCCGCAACATCCTCGGCGGCACCATCTTCCGCGAGCCGATCATCATGAAGAACGTGCCGCGTCTGGTGCCGGGCTGGACCAAGCCGATCATCGTCGGCCGTCATGCCTTCGGCGACCAGTACCGCGCCACCGACTTCCGCTTCCCAGGCAAGGGCAAGCTGACGATCAAGTTCGTCGGCGAAGACGGCCAGGTGATCGAGCATGACGTGTTCGACGCGCCCGGCGCCGGTGTGGCGATGGCTATGTACAATCTCGACGAATCGATCCGCGAATTCGCCCGCGCCTCGCTGAACTACGGCCTGCTGCGCAATTATCCGGTCTATCTGTCGACCAAGAACACCATCCTCAAGGCCTATGACGGCCGCTTCAAGGACATTTTCCAGGAAGTCTACGAGAAGGAGTTCGAGGCCGAGTTCAAGGCGCGGAAGCTCTGGTACGAGCACCGCCTGATCGACGACATGGTGGCCTCCAGCCTGAAATGGTCGGGCGGCTATGTCTGGGCCTGCAAGAACTATGATGGCGACGTGCAGTCGGACACCGTGGCGCAAGGTTTTGGTTCGCTCGGCCTGATGACCTCGGTGCTGATGACGCCGGACGGCAAAACGGTGGAAGCCGAAGCCGCACACGGCACCGTGACCCGCCATTACCGCCAGCATCAGAAGGGCGAGGAGACCTCGACCAACTCGATCGCTTCGATCTTTGCCTGGACCCGCGGTCTCGCCCACCGCGCCAAGCTCGACGACAATGCCGAGCTGAAGCGTTTTGCGGAGACGCTGGAGAAGGTCTGCATCCAGACCGTCGAATCCGGCTTCATGACCAAGGACCTGTCGCTGCTGATCGGCCCCGACCAGCCCTGGCTGTCGACCACCGGCTTCCTCGACAAGATCGACGAGAATCTGCAGAAGGCCATGGGGTAACCTTGGTTTCTTGAACTGCCGAAGGCTCCGAAAGGGGCCTTCTTTTTTGGAGACGGCGAGAGGGAAAGCGAGGAACCCGGGCAATGACCAAGAAAATCCTCTACGGCGCCGACTACAGCGTCTATGTGCGCATCGCGCGCATGGCGCTGGAGGAGAAAGGCGTCGACTATAAGCTCGTGCCGCTCGACATCTTCGCCGCCGAAGGCATTCCCGCCTGGTATCTCGAACATCATCCGTTCGGCCGCATCCCGGCCTTCGAACATGACGGTTTTCGCCTGTTCGAGACCAATGCCATCGCGCGCTATGTCGACGAGGCCTTCGACGGCCCGGCGCTGCAGCCGGCCGACGCCCCCGACCGCGCGCGAATGGGCCAAATCATCGGCATGCTCGACGCCTATGGCTATCGCGCCATGGTCTGGGACGTTGCGGTGGAGCGGCTCGAAAAGGCTGAGCCGGATGAGACGCTCATCGCCGCCAGCCTGAGTCAGGCTGAGACGGTGCTGAAGGCGCTGATCTCGCTGAAGGCAAAAGGACCGTGGCTGCTTGGCGACCAGCTGACGCTGGCGGACCTGCACGCCGCACCGATCATCGCCTATTTCGTCAAGGTCGCGGAAGGGCGCGATCTGTTGGCGCGTTTTGCGGACATGCGGGATTGGTATGCGCGGGTGGCTGCGAGACCGAGCTTTGCGCGGACTGAAAAGGTTAGCTGACACACATTGAAGACCGCGGGACAGCGCCCCCCTCTGTCCTGCCGGACATCTCCCCCACGAGGGGGGAGATTGGCAGCTCCTGCGCCGCCCTTCTTTTCTGCACCGTTGAAAATTGGCGAAAGCCGATGCGACGTCCGATCTCCCCCCATGTGGGGGAGATGTCCGGCAGGACAGAGAGGGGCGCTGTCCCGCCAACCGTCGCGATAAAATTAGGTCCGCCCGCCTACGCCGCTTCCAGCGCCGCCCTTACCGCCGCGATCGCATCGCCGGCCTTGGACGCATCGGGGCCGCCGGCCTGCGCCATGTCGGGGCGGCCGCCGCCGCCCTGCCCGCCAAGCGCGGCTGACGCCACACGGACGAGATCGACGGCGCTGAAGCGGCCGGTAAGATCGTCGGTTACAGCGACGACGACGCTCGCCTTGTTGTCCTCGCCGGCGCCGACGAAGACGACGACGCCGGAACCCAGCGTCTTCTTGCCGGCATCCGCAAGCGGTTTCAGATCTTTCGGCGCGACGCCGCTGACCGCCTTGCCGAGGAAGCCGACGCCGGCGACCGTCTCATTGGCAGCCGGAGCGTCGGCCACCGCGCCGCCACCGCCGAGCGCCAGTTTCTTGCGCGCTTCGGCGAGTTCCTTCTCGAGCTTCTTGCGCTCCTCGACCAGCGCCTCGACGCGGGCGGGCACGTCCGCCGGCGAGATCTTCAGGGCCGCGGCCGCGGCCTTCAGGCGCTTGTCCTGCTCGTCGAGATGCTTGCGCGCCGCCTCGCCGGTCAGCGCCTCAATGCGGCGCACGCCGGCCGCCACCGCGCTGTCCGACAGGATGCGCACCAGGCCGATATCGCCGGTCGACTTGACATGCGTGCCACCGCAAAGCTCGACCGAATAGGGCCGGTTGGCCTTGGCGCCGTGCACGCCGGTGCCCATCGACACGACGCGCACCTCGTCGCCATACTTCTCGCCGAACAGCGCCATCGCGCCCTCGGCGATCGCGTCGTCGACCGACATCAGCCGCGTCGTCACCGGGCTGTTCTGCACGACGATCTCGTTCGCCATGCGCTCGACCTCGTCCAAGTCTTCCGCCGAGATCGGCTTGTTGTGCGAGATGTCGAAGCGCAGCCGTTCCGGCGCGACCAGCGAGCCCTTCTGCGCCACATGGGTGCCCAGCACCTCGCGCAGCGCCTCGTGGATGAGATGCGTCGCGGAATGGTTGGCGCGCAGCTTCGAGCGGCGCGCATGGTCGACCTTCAGTTCGACGGCGACACCGGTCTTGACCGTACCCTTGGCCACCTTGCCGAGATGCACGAACAGGCCGTCGGCCTTCTTCTGCGTGTCGGAGACCTCGATCGAAAAGCCATCGCCGGAGATGACACCGGTATCGCCCATCTGGCCGCCGGATTCGCCGTAGAACGGCGTCTGGTTGACGACCACGGCAACCGCGTCGCCCTCGCCGGCGCTGTCGATGGTCTTGCCGTCCTTGACCAGCGCCTGGATCAGACCTTCCGCGGCTTCAGTCTCATAGCCGAGGAATTCCGTCGCGCCGGTCTTCTCGCGCACCGCGAACCAGACGGTTTCGGTCGCCGCCTCGCCCGAACCCGCCCAATGTGCGCGCGCCTCCGCCTTCTGCCGCTCCATCGCATCGGTGAAGCCGGCGATATCGACCGAGATGCTGCGCTGGCGCAGCGCATCCTGCGTCAGGTCGAGCGGGAAGCCGTAGGTATCGTAGAGCTTGAAAGCCGTCTCGCCATCCAGCATGTCGCCGGCATGCAATGTCTGCGTGGCATCCTCGAGCAGGCCGAGCCCACGCACCAGCGTCTTGCGGAAGCGCGTCTCCTCGAGCTTCAGCGTCTCGGTGATCAGCGCCTCGCCGCGCGCCAGCTCCGGATAGGCCTGGCCCATTTCGCGCACCAGCGCCGGCACCAGTTGCCACATCAAGGGCTCCTTGGCGCCGAGCAGCTGCGCATGGCGCATGGCGCGGCGCATGATGCGGCGCAGCACATAGCCGCGGCCTTCGTTGGACGGCAGCACCCCATCGGCCACCAGGAAGGAGGACGAGCGCAGATGGTCAGCGATCACCCGGTACGACGCCACGTTCTCCTGGCTCGGCCCCTGGCCGAGCGCCGAGGACGCCGCGTCGATCAGATGCTTGAACAGGTCGGTCTCGAAGACGCTGTCGACGCCCTGCAGGATCGACGCCATGCGCTCCAGGCCCATGCCGGTATCGATCGACGGACGCGGCAGGTCGATGCGCTCTTCCTTCGTCACCTGCTCATACTGCATGAACACCAGGTTCCAGAATTCCAGGAACCGGTCGCCATCCTCTTCCGGGCTGCCGGGCGGGCCGCCCCAGATGTGCTCGCCGCGGTCGATGAAGATTTCCGAGCACGGGCCGCACGGACCGGTATCGCCCATCGCCCAGAAATTATCCGAGGTCGCGATGCGGATGATGCGGTCGTCGGAGAAGCCGGCGATCTTTTTCCAGTGGCCCGCCGCCTCGTCGTCGGTGTGATAGACGGTGACGAGCAGCTTGTCCTTCTTGAGCCCGAATTCCTTGGTGATCAGGTTCCAGGCGAGCTCGATCGCGCGCTCCTTGAAATAGTCGCCGAACGAGAAATTGCCGAGCATCTCGAAGAAGGTGAGATGGCGCGCGGTGTAGCCGACATTGTCGAGGTCGTTGTGCTTGCCGCCGGCCCGCACGCTCTTCTGCGCCGTCGAGGCGCGCGAATAGGGCCGCTTCTCCAGGCCGGTGAAGACGTTCTTGAACTGCACCATGCCGGCATTGGTGAACATCAGTGTCGGGTCGTTGCGCGGCACCAGCGGGCTGGAGGCAACGATCTCGTGCCCTTCCTTGCGGAAGTAGTCGAGGAATGTCGACCGGATCTCGTTAACGCCAACCATGGTGCCTGCCTTTTCGCGAAAACCGCCGGCACGGCCGGCGGGAGAGCTGTTCTCTCAGAAGTAGATTGGCCTTTTAGCGACAGGCCTTGGTCCTGTCCAGAAACACGGAACTGGGCCAAGCGGGGAAGCCGGCGCTCAAAATTCCTAGCCCGAAACGCAAAACCGCCGGCACGAAGGCCGGCGGTTCGGATACGCAATACTCAAGAACTCAATTACATAAGCATATACCGATAAACCGCGATTGTGGCCGAAGTCAGACTAAGCCAGCTAACGATCTATTCCCGGCGTCGACTGCGCCTGGAGCCTTACACGGCGCCGGCTTCGTCCTCGAAACCGTCATCGCCGCCTTCGGACCTGTCGTTTTCGAGGAATTTCTCGGCGATCAGCCCGGCATTCTGGCGCAGCGCCAGTTCGACCTCGCGCGCGGTATCGGGATTGTCGCGCAGGAACAGTTTGGCGTTCTCGCGGCCCTGGCCGAGGCGCTGCGAATTGTAGGAAAACCAGGCGCCCGACTTCTCGATGACGCCGGCCTTGACGCCGAGATCGATGAGCTCGCCGGTCTTCGACACACCCTCGCCATACATGATGTCGAACTCGACCACCTTGAAGGGCGGTGCCAGCTTGTTCTTGACCACCTTGACGCGGGTCTGGTTGCCGACGACCTCGTCGCGGTCCTTGACCGAGCCGATGCGGCGGATGTCGAGGCGCACCGAGGCATAGAACTTCAGCGCGTTGCCGCCGGTGGTGGTTTCGGGCGAGCCGAACATGACGCCGATCTTCATGCGGATCTGGTTGATGAAGATGACCATGGTGTTGGAGCGCGAAATCGAGGCGGTCAGCTTGCGCAGCGCCTGGCTCATCAAACGAGCTTGAAGACCGGGCAGCGCGTCGCCCATCTCGCCCTCGATTTCGGCGCGCGGCGTCAATGCCGCGACCGAATCGACGACCAGTACGTCGATGGCGCCCGAACGCACCAGCGTGTCGCAGATTTCCAGCGCCTGCTCGCCGGTGTCGGGCTGCGAGATCAAAAGGTTTTCGAGGTCGACGCCAAGCTTGCGGGCATAGACCGGGTCGAGCGCATGCTCGGCATCGACAAAGGCGCAGATGCCGCCCTTCTTCTGCGCTTCCGCCACCGTGTGCAGCGCCAGCGTCGTCTTGCCCGAGCTTTCCGGCCCGTAGATCTCGATGATGCGGCCGCGCGGCAGGCCGCCGACGCCGAGCGCGATGTCCAGCCCGAGCGATCCGGTCGGCACGGTTTCGATCTCGACCACCTGCTCGTTGGCGCCTAGCCGCATGATCGAGCCCTTGCCGAACGCGCGCTCGATCTGCGACAGAGCCGCGTCCAGAGCCTTTGATTTATCCACTGCCTTATCCTCTACAAGCCGCAAAGAATTCTGAGCCATGATACATCACCCCTTGGTCGTCAATGAAGGCCGGACAATCCGTAATCCCTGCAGCTTTTGTACCTTTTTTGTTCTCATTTGGCAAGAGGCAACAAGCAACTGAAAAACAATCAATATCTGGATTTGTTCTATTTTTGTCTCACCAGGGCTAGTGCCTGACGGAACCACTGGTCCAAAAGAGATTTCGACATCCGGTCGTCCCGAATCGCGACTGAGATTGCGGGGCGATGCGCAGGAACCTAAGCATGGCCCCCGAAAGTGCGAAGCGGTTTCGGGGCGAGGACATGTTTAAAATGAAAGAGCCTTACAGCATGTCACGCGAACTCTTTTTCGCGTGACATGCTGTAGTGTGCGCAGCCGCGCAATCAATCAAGGTCACCATACAAGCATGCCGACATCCCCGACCATCCTGGCGCTGGGCGGCGCCCATATCGACCGGCGCGGCCAGGTCGCGGGGGCCTATGTGCCCGCCGCCTCCAATCCGGGCGTCATGCGCGAAGATGTCGGCGGGGTCGTCTTCAACGCGCTGCGCAGCGTGGTCAGGCGCGGCGTGTCGGCCTCGCTGATGTCGGTGCGCGGCGGCGACGCAGCGGCCGACACGGTCGCCTCGGCGATCGACGATGCCGGCATAACCGACCTTTCTGTGGTGTTCCTCGACCGCGTCACGCCGAGCTATACGGCGCTGATCGACCGCGAGGGCGAGCTGATCGTCGGCCTGGCCGACATGGCGCTCTACGACCTCGCTTTCCCCAGGCAGATGAGGCGCTCCAAGGTGCGTGAGGCGATCGGCGCCGCCGACGCCATCCTGTGCGACGCCAACCTGCCGACCGCCGCACTTGAGCGCCTGGTGGCGCTGGCCGGCGAGCGCCCGGTCTTTGCCATCGCCGTCTCGCCGGCCAAGGTGGTTCGCCTGGCGCCGCTGCTCGGCGCGCTGTCGCTGCTGTTCATGAACCGCCGCGAAGTGGCGGCCCTTGTCGGCGCCGATCTGTCGGATGGAGACGCCGTCGGTAAATTGAGAGCGGCCGGCCTGGAGGCGGGCGTGATCACGGCCGGCAGCGCCCCGGTGCTTGGCTTCGGCGAGAGCGGCATGTTCGAAATCGACCCGCCCGCGCCACGCCAGATCGCCGATGTGACCGGCGCGGGCGATGCGCTGACCGGCGCGACCGTGGCCGCCATGCTGCGCGGATTGCCTCTGCGGGCGGCGCTGCGCGAAGGCATGGCCGCCGCCATGCTCGCCATCGAGAGCCCCGAGGCGGTCCCGTCCTTCACGGCGGCGAGCTTCGCCGAAGCGCTTGCCCTTGTGCCGCAGCCGCGCGAAGTGGCATAGGGCCTGAAAAATCATCGTGCCGGGAGCGCAGGCTGCCGGATCGGAGACAGATATGACGCCGGAAACCGCCCGCCCCTTCATCGACATCCATCCGCCGGTGGCGCAAGCACTTGCCGCCGGCAAGCCGGTGGTGGCGCTGGAATCGACCATCATAACCCACGGCATGCCCTATCCCGACAATGGCGCCATGGCGGCCAAGGTCGAGCAGATCATCATCGACGGCGGCGCGGTGCCGGCGACGATCGCCGTCGTCAATGGCCGCATCAAGATCGGGCTTTCCGACGGCGAACGCGAATCGCTGGCCATGACCGGCGATGCCATGAAGCTCTCGCGCGCCGACATCGGCTTTGCGGTGGCGCAAGGCCGCACCGGCGGCACCACCGTCGCCGCCACGATGATCGCCGCGCATATGGCCGGGATCAAAGTCTTCGCCACCGGCGGCATTGGCGGCGTCCACAAGGGCGCGGAGAAAAGCTTCGACATCTCGGCCGATCTGGACGAACTGGCGCGCACGCCGGTCATCGTCGTCTCGGCCGGCGCCAAGGCGATCCTCGACATCGAAAAGACGCTGGAAGTGCTGGAGACGCGCGGCGTGCCGGTGGTGGGCCATGCCTGCGAAACCATGCCGGCCTTCTGGTCCAGGCAATCGCCCTTCCGCGCGCCGCTGACCTTGCACAAGCCGGAAGAGATCGCGCATTTCTATCGCACGCGGCAGGCGCTGGGCCTCGGCGGCGGCATCCTGGTCGCCAATCCGGTGCCGCGGAACGATGAAATCCCCACCGACGAAATGGCCGGCTATATCGACGCCGCGCAAAAGGCGGCCGAGACGCAGAATGTCACCGGCAAGGCGGTGACGCCGTTCCTGTTGTCGAAGATCTTGGAACTCACCGGCGGCCGCAGCCTGAAAACCAACATCGCGCTGGTCGAAAACAATGCCCGGCTGGCGACGGAGATTGCGAAGGCATTGTAGGCACGCGCGAAGGCCCCCTGACCCGGATTGCCAAGGCTGAATTGCGAAGAGCAATTCGGGGCAATCCGACCTCTCCCCAAGGGGAGAGGAGCTTCCCGGCGACGGCGCCAAGCTCTTCTCCCCTCGGGGAGAAGGTGGCCGCGAAGCGGCCGGATGAGGGGGCGGCCTCGACGTGCCCTTCGCAATGTTTCAACAGCGGACCAAATCACTTCCCCGCCCTTCGCCCCGCCTCATAAGCCCGCCGAGCCCACACCGCCATCTCGTCGGGATCGTTAAACGCGTCGTCGGGAACACTCCAATAGGGCATCGCCACAGCCTTGCCGTGGCGCGAGCCGGTATAGGTCCACTGGCTGCAGCCTGCGGCTTGGAAATCGGCAATGGTCTCCTCGTCGGCCTTGAGCAACAATTCCCCGCGCACGACGACCGCGACGATCACGCCGTCGCAATAGATGCCCTTGCCGCCGAACAGTTTTCGGATGCTGATCGGGCCGAGGCTTTCGAACAGTTCTTCAAGGCGTTCATTGTCCATGCCGCGATCATCTCATCCGCTATCGGGCTTGTCATCGACGCAACCAAGAGCATGCTGACAGGTTGAGACTTGGAAACGGAGTTCCCGCCATGCCTGTCCTGCTCAAAGGCTCCTGCCGCTGCGGCGCGGTCCGCTTCGAAGTGGAGAGCCAAACGCCGGTGCCGTTCATGCTCTGCTATTGCTCGATCTGCCGCAAGCAGCAGGGCGGCGGCGGTTTCGCCATCAATCTCGGCGCCGACTACGAGACCCTGAACATCAGGGGCAAGCGCAGCCTCGGCGTCTACCGCGCCGAAATCGAGGACGACGAGCACCCGCATTGCGAGGTCTCGACCGGCGAGCGCAATTTCTGCCGGAAGTGCGGCTCAGCGCTCTGGCTCTACGATCCGACTTGGCCGGAGCTGGTGCATCCCTTCGCCTCGGCGATCGACAGCGACCTGCCGAAAACGCCGGAAAAGGTGCATTTGATGCTGAAATACAAGGCGAACTGGGTCGAGCCGGTGGTCGGAAAGAAGGACAAGGTGTTCGACGTCTACCCCGAGGAATCGATCGCCGACTGGCACAAGCGCACGGGCATGTGGGTGGATTAGTCTCTTAGGTAAATGAGGGGCATCGCCAACGTGGGATAGGGCGCGGTTACCCCTCATCCGGCCCTTCGGGCCACCTTCTCCCCGTAAACGGGGCGAAGGCTAAGCGGATGCCCTTGCCTCGGCCAGCGCCTTGAGATCGGCCGGCTTCAACTCTACGGATTCGCCGCAGCCGCAGGCCGAGCTTTGGTTCGGGTTCCTGAAGGTGAAGCCGGTGCGCAGCGTCGTCTGCTCGAAATCCATCTCGGTGCCGAACAGGAAAAGCGCTGCTTCCGGCGCGACATAGACATGGGCGCCGTCGCGCTCGATGTGGTCGTCCTTGGTATTCGGCTCGGTCACGAGGTCGATGGTGTATTCCATACCCGCGCAGCCGCCCTTTTTGATGCCGAGCCGAATGCCATGCGCGTTGTCGCGCGTGGCCACGATCTCGCGCACGCGGTCGGCGGCCTTTTCGGTCATCGTGATGACGGCGAAGCGTCCCATCTTTTCCTTCTCCATTCCCTGCAGGTTCAAGGCCTGCCGAATGATTCTCACCTAAATGGTGAAGTTTTACCACTGGCGCAAGTGCACCAAGCCCTTGGCGGCCTAGTACCACCCCACCGCCACTTGCGCCTCTTCCGACATGCGGTCGGGCGTCCATGGCGGATCGAAGGTCATCTTGACCTCGACGCCGGACACGCCCTCGACGGCGCCGACGGCGTTTTCCACCCATCCAGGCATCTCGCCGGCCACCGGGCAGCCCGGCGCGGTCAGCGTCATGTCGATCTTGACCGAGCGGTCGTCCTCGATGTCGATCTTGTAGACCAGGCCGAGTTCGTAGATGTCGGCGGGGATTTCCGGATCGTAGACCGTCTTCAGCGCCGAGACGATGTCGTCGGTCAGCCGCGCCAGCTCGTCTGCTGGAATGGCCGAGGCCGAAACGATGCCGTTGGCGGCCGTTTCCGGCCCGGTTTCAGTCTCTGCGGTGGTGCTCACATCGTCCATCATCGTCATCCGAAGAATTTTCGCGCCTTTTCCAGCGCCTCGGCCAAAGCATCCACCTCGGCTCTGGTATTATACATGCCGAACGATGCCCTGCATGTGGAGGTGACGCCGAAGCGTTTCAACAATGGTTGAGCGCAATGCGTGCCCGCGCGCACCGCGACGCCTTGCCGGTCGATCACCATCGACACGTCGTGCGCATGGATACCTTGCAATTCGAACGAGATGATGGCGCCCTTGCCGGGCGCGTCGCCGAAGATGCGCAGCGAGTTGATCGCCCGCAGACGCTCATGGGCGTAAGTCTTGAGGTCCGCCTCGTGCGCGGCAATGCGTTCGCGGCCGATTTTTTCCATGTAGTCCAGTGCCGCGCCCAGCCCGATCGCCTGCACGATCGGCGGCGTGCCGGCCTCGAAGCGGTGCGGCGGATCATTGTAGGTGACGATGTCTTCCGTCACCTCCTCGATCATCTCGCCGCCGCCCATGAAGGGTCGCATCTCTTCCAGCCTGTCCTTCTTGCCGTAGAGCACGCCGATGCCTGACGGACCGTAGACCTTGTGGCCGGTGAAGACGAAGAAATCACAATCGAGGTCCTGCACGTCGATCGGCATGTGCACGGCGCTCTGGCTGCCATCGACCAAAACCGGAACTCCACGCGCATGCGCGATGCGCACGATCTCCTTGATCGGCGTCACCGTGCCCAGCGCGTTGGACATCTGGGTGATGGCGACCAGCTTGGTGCGGCTGGTCAGCCGCTTTTCGAATTCCTCGATGTGGAAGGCACCGAGATCGTCGACCGGCACCCAGACCAGCTTGGCGCCCTGCCGTTCGCGGATGAAATGCCACGGCACGATGTTAGAGTGGTGCTCCATGATCGACAGCACGATTTCGTCGCCCTCGGCGATCCGCGGCATGCCGTAGCCGTAAGCAACCGTGTTGATCGCCGCGGTGGTGTTGGAGGTGAAGACGATGTTGTCGGTGCTCGGCGCGTTGAGGAAGCGCTGCACGGACTTGCGCGCATTCTCATAGGCGTCGGTCGCGGCATTGGACAAGAAATGCAGGCCGCGATGAACGTTGGCGTATTCCTGGGAGTAGGCGTGCTGGATGGTGTCCAGCACCACCTGCGGCTTCTGCGCCGAGGCGCCATTGTCGAGATAGACCAGCTTCTTGCCGTAGACTTCTCGCGACAGGATCGGGAAATCGCGGCGGATCGCCTCGACATCGTAAGGGGTGGTTTCGATCTTCTGGTCCATCACAAGCTCTTTTCGAGGCAACGCCTCGCTCCGTCACCACCCCTCATCCGGCCCTCCGGGCCACCTTCTCCCCGTGAACGGGGAGAAGGAAAGGCGCTAGCCGTGCGTCGAAAACCAGCCGTCGAGCCGCTCTTCGAGCGCCTCGACCAGCGCCTCGTCGTCCAGTTCCTCGATCACTTCGGCGACGAAAGCCTTCACCAGGAGACCCCGCGCGCTCTTCTCGTCGATGCCGCGCGCCATCAGGTAAAACAGATGGTTGTGGTCGATCTCGGTGACCGTCGCGCCATGGCCGCAGACCACGTCGTCGGCGAAGATCTCCAGCTCCGGCTTGGTCGAGAACTCGCCGTCGTCCGACAGAAGCAGCGTGTTGCAGGCCATCTTGGCGTTGGTCTTCTGCGCATATTGATGCACGTTGATGCGGCCCTGGAACACGCCGCGCGCCTTGCCGGTCACCACGTTGCGGATCACTTCCGTCGAGGTCGTGTGCGGCACGGCGTGGTCGAGCACCATCGTGGTGTCGGTATGCGTGTCGCCGGCCAGGAGGTTGATGCCGCGCAGCTTGAAGTCGGCGCCTTCGCCGGTCGTCCTGACGACGATTTCCTGGCGAACCAGCTTGCCGCCGGCGTTCATCACGAACAGCGTCAGCTTCGCGTCCTTGCCGATATGCGCCTTGAACTGGGCGAGATGCGTGGCCGTCTCCGGCTGCTCCTGCACGATAAGCCAGGTCACCTCGGCGCCGTCGCCGACCACGAGCTGACTGACCGAAGAGACCAGCGCATCGCCGCCCTCGCCCGTCTGGCGCTCGACGATGATGGCTTTGGCGCCGGCGCCAACCTTGGTCAAAAGCCGCACATGCGCCTGTCCGCCGGCCTGCAGGTTCTGCAATTCGATCGGCTTGTCCAGCGCCGTGCCATCGGCGATCTCGACGAAATAGCCGTCGGCGACGAAGGCCGTGTTCAGCGCGCCGATCGCGTCGTCCGTGCCATAAGGATCGAGCCCGGGCGCGACGCTGCCGTCGGTCAGCTTTTCCGACAGGCGCTGTATCGTGACGCCTTCAACCTCCGGCAGTTTTGTCTGCGAGACGCCGTTCAGCACCGGCAAAACGGCTGACCCTTCGAGAATTGGCGCCAGCGCCTTGGCGACAGCGTCGGCCTCGAATGCCGGCACCGACGTCAGCAGCCTGCGCAAATCCGTATAGTGCCAGGATTCGACGCGGCGCGTCGGCAGGCCGTGCTTGATCGCCTCGATGGCATCGTCGCGCTTGACCATCACCGCGCCGTCGCCCGGCAGCAGCGACAGCCGCTCGCCGAAAGCGTCGATCAGCGCCGTCTCGGCCAAGGTCCGCTGGGGCTGTGCATGCATGTTCATGACTTTTGCCTCGACCGCCCCCATCTCACGCGGCTTCGCCGATCACGCCGGCATAGCCGTTGGCCTCGAGATCGAGCGCCAGCGACTTGTCGCCCGACTTGATGACCTGGCCCTTGTAGAGCACGTGCACCGAGTCCGGCACGATGTGCTCCAAGAGGCGCTGGTAGTGGGTGATGACGACGATGGCGCGCTCCGGCGAACGCAGCGCGTTGACGCCGTCCGAGACGATCTTCAGCGCGTCGATGTCGAGGCCGGAATCGGTCTCGTCGAGCACGCAGAGTTTTGGCTCCAAGAGCTTCATCTGCAGGATCTCGGCGCGCTTCTTCTCGCCGCCGGAGAAGCCGACATTGAGCGGCCGCTTCAGCATGTTGATGTCCATGCTGAGCGAGGCGGCGGCTTCCTTCACGCGCTTGAGGAATTCCGGCACCTTCAGTGGCTCCTCGCCGCGCGCCTTGCGCTGCTCGTTCATCGCCACCTTCAGGAATTCCATGGTCGCCACGCCCGGTATCTCCATCGGGTACTGGAAGGCGAGGAAGATGCCGGCGGTGGCGCGCTCGGCCGGATCCATCTCCAGGATCGACTGGCCGTTATAGAGGATGTCGCCCTCCGTCACCTCATAGTCCTCGCGGCCGGCGAGGATATAGGACAGCGTCGACTTGCCAGAGCCGTTCGGGCCCATGATGGCGGCGACTTCGCCAGCCTTTACCGTCAGGTTCAAGCCGCGGATGATTTCGGTTCCGTCGTCGACGATGCGGGCGTGCAGGTTCTTGATCTCAAGCATTTTCGTTCCGTTCCAAGAAATTTCCGTTCAAATTCAATGCCAGCGCCAGCGCCACTCGCCGTCGGTCTTGGCCTTGATGAGCGGGATGATTGCGACGGTCAGGGCAAGGACAGCCAGGACTGCCAGCCACTCGGGCGCGCCCGCCGCGAGAAGGCCCGTCAAGGCGGCCACGGCGATCAGGATGAAGACCACCACAAAAGCCCAACCCTTCCAGTTGTCGGGCGTCGCGCCATAGCCGAAACGTTTCGGCCTGAACCATTTATCTCCGGTCATCCGACACTGCCCTCGAGGCTGATGCCGATCAGCTTCTGCGCCTCGACCGCGAACTCCATCGGCAGCTGCTGGATGACGTCCTTGACGAAGCCGTTGACAATCAGCGCGATCGCCTCTTCCTCGGGGATGCCGCGCTGCATGACGTAGAACTTCTGGTCCTCGGAGATCTTCGAGGTCGTCGCCTCGTGCTCGAACTTCGCCGTCGCGTTCTTGGCTTCCATGTAGGGCACGGTGTGCGCGCCGCACTGGTCGCCGATGAGCAGCGAGTCGCAATTGGTGAAGTTGCGCGCGTTGGTCGCCTTGCGGTGCGCCGAGACCTGGCCGCGATAGGTGTTCTGCGAGAATCCGGCGGCGATGCCCTTGGAGATGATGCGGCTCGATGTGTTCTTGCCGAGATGGATCATCTTGGTGCCGCTGTCGACCTGCTGATAGCCGTTCGACACCGCGATCGAATAGAACTCGCCACTGGAATCGTCGCCGCGCAGGATGCAGCTCGGATATTTCCAGGTGATCGCCGAACCGGTCTCGACCTGCGTCCACGAGATCTTCGAGCGGTCGCCGCGGCAGTCGCCCCGCTTGGTGACGAAATTGTAGATGCCGCCCTTGCCTTCGGCATCGCCTGGATACCAGTTCTGGACAGTCGAGTATTTGATCTCGGCATCGTCGAGCGCGATAAGCTCGACCACCGCCGCATGCAGTTGGTTCTCGTCGCGCTGCGGCGCCGTGCAACCTTCGAGATAGGAGACATAAGCCCCCTCTTCGGCGATGATCAGCGTGCGCTCGAACTGGCCGGTGTTCTTCTCATTGATGCGGAAATAGGTCGACAGTTCCATCGGGCAGCGCACGCCCTTCGGCACGAAGACGAACGAACCGTCGGTGAAGACGGCCGAATTCAGCGTCGCGTAGAAATTGTCGGAGGTCGGCACGACCGAGCCGAGATACTTCTTCACCAGTTCCGGATGCTCGCGGATCGCTTCCGAGATCGAGCAGAAGATGACGCCCGCCTTGGCGAGCTCGTCCTTGAAGGTGGTGACCACCGAAACGGAATCGAACACTGCGTCGACCGCGACGCGGCCGGACTTGTAGACGTTGTCGCCAACCTCTTCTTCTTCGTCCGCGTCAGGCGCCCCGGTCTTCTGCACGCCGGCCAGGATTTCCTGCTCCTTGAGCGGAATGCCGAGCTTTTCGTAGACCTTGAGCAGTTCCGGATCGACCTCGCTTAGCGACTTCGGCCCCGGCGTACTCTTCGGCGCGGCGTAGTAATAGATGTCCTGGAAATCGATCTTCGGATAGTTGACACGCGCCCAGGTCGGCTCTTCCAGCGTGAGCCAGCGCCGATAGGCCTCCAGACGCCATTCCAGCATCCAGTCCGGCTCATCCTTCTTGGCCGAGATGAAGCGAATGATGTCTTCGCTCAGGCCCTTGGGGGCCTTGTCCATCTCGATCTCTGTCTGGAATCCGTATTTATACTGGTCGACGTCGATCTTTCGAACCCGATCGATCGTCTCCTGCACAGCAGGCATAAGCGTTCTCCATCCACGCCGGGGTCAAGGCCCGACAGTTTTCAAACTATGGCACCGCGAGAACCATGAAGGCTCCAGCGGAGTAAGTTCCATATAGTGCGTGTCCGCCGGAAATTCACCCGGCCAGGACAAAACGCACGGCTCTACCAGGCCAAATAGCCTGAATTCTTCTTTGCCGCCGTCAGGCGGCTTGTTCCTTGCCAGCCCGGCGTCCGGCAATGCCCGCCAGTGCCGACCTGAACACCGCGATGTCCTCGGCGCCGGTCGCGCGGCCGATCGAGACGCGCAATGCGCCGAGGCTGTCGCCGAAACCCATCGCCTTCAGCACATGGCTCGGCCCGACTTTTCCCGACGAGCAGGCCGAGCCCGCCGACAATGCGACTCCGGCAAGATCGAAAGCGAT
The DNA here is from genome assembly GCF_006442965.1 of Mesorhizobium sp. CU3. GTDB lineage: Bacteria > Pseudomonadota > Alphaproteobacteria > Rhizobiales > Rhizobiaceae > Mesorhizobium. The sequence continues at coordinate 230,750 of NZ_VFWX01000002.1, forward strand.
CTGCGCCGTCTCGGCCTTGACGCCGGGAATAGCGAAGAATGTCGTGTTGGCAAGCCTGGAAGCGCCATTTCCGAAGATTTCCGCGTCCGGAACGAGTTCCGATACGATGGCCTCGATCTCATCGCGGCGGCGAGCGACGGCCGCGATGCCGTCCAAGCCCGCGAGCGCCGCCCGCGCCGCGGCGCCGAAACCGGCAATGCCGGCAATGTTTTCGGTGCCGGCGCGGTGCCCCTTTTCCTGGCCGCCGCCATTGATCAGCGGCTTCGGCATCATCAGGTCGGACGCGGCGACGATGGCGCCAACGCCCTTCGGGCCGCCGATCTTGTGCGAGGACAGGATCAGATAGTCGGCATAAGGGACTGACATATCGAGCGGAATCCGCCCCGCGGCCTGCACGGCATCGACGACCAGCACCCCGCCAGCCGCCTTGACGATCGCGGCGATGCGCTCGATCGGCTGGATGACGCCGGTCTCGTTGTTGGCGGCGTGCATCGCCACCAGCGGCAGGCCGGCGGCCTTGTCATGCGAGGCCAAAGCGGCGGCCAGCGCGTCGAGATCGGCAATGCCGTTGCAATCGACGCCTATCTTCGTCACCTGCGCCGGCGGGAAGCGCCCGCCGCCCAGGATGCAGGGATGATCGGCCGCCGAAACGTAGAGATGGCTCATGCGCACGGTGCCGCGCCCCATCTCCCAGTCGGGCGTCAATAGCGTCGAGGCAGCTTCCGTCGCGCCGGAGGCGAAGACGACGTGCTCGGGCCTGGCGTTGACCAGCCTTGCCACGTCGCGGCGCGCATCCTCGACCAGACGGCGCGCCGCGCGGCCCTCGGAATGCACTGAGGAGGCATTGGCGGCTTCGAGCGCACCGACCATCGCCGTCCGCGCTTCCGCAAGGAGCGGCGCGCTGGCGTTGTAGTCGAGATAGGCGCGGGTTGCGGCCATTTTCGCTCAGTTCGTCCTTCCGGCAGCTATCCCGCGAGGATAGCGCGTTATTTCCTTGAAATTGCAAGGCAAGCCGTCCTATCTACCCGGCTTGCGGCGCGGGCGGCCTGACCATCGGGTTTCGGCTGCCCAGTTTTGAACAATTCTAAACTAGCTTCTAGGAAGACGCTTGCCCGGCGTCAAGGCCGCAGAGGCCAGGGAAGTTCCGGGCTCGCGCCTTTGTATGCCACGTGGAGTGTTTTATGCCTGAGGTCATTTTCGCAGGTCCGGCCGGTCGCCTGGAAGGACGTTACCAGCCTTCTAAGGAAAAGAGCGCGCCGATCGCCATCGTGCTGCATCCGCACCCGCAATTCGGCGGCACGATGAACAACAAGATCGTCTATGACCTCTTCTACATGTTCCAGAAGCGCGATTTCACCACGCTGCGCTTCAATTTCCGCGGCATCGGCCGCAGCCAGGGCGAGTTCGACCACGGCACCGGCGAATTGTCGGACGCGGCGGCAGCACTCGACTGGGTGCAGTCGCTGCATCCGGATTCCAAGAGCTGCTGGGTTGCCGGCTATTCGTTCGGCTCATGGATCGGCATGCAGCTTCTGATGCGCCGTCCCGAGATCGAGGGCTTCATCTCGGTTGCCCCGCAGCCCAACACCTATGATTTCTCGTTCCTGGCCCCCTGCCCGTCGTCCGGCCTGATCATCCATGGCGACGCCGACAAGGTGGCGCCGCCCAAGGATGTGCAAGGCCTGGTCGACAAGCTGCACACGCAAAAGGGCATCACCATCACGCAGAAGACCATCCCCGGCGCCAACCACTTCTTCGCCAACGATTCCGAGCTGCTGATCCAGGAGTGCGCCGACTATCTCGACCGGCGCCTGGCCGGCGAGCTCGCCGATCCGCGGCCGAAGCGGCTGCGTTAACGCCTGCGCAGCCTTTTTGCGCTGACCCACATGGCACGGCCTGCCTGCCATGTGGCGCGGCTTGACCGAACGGTGCACAATACCGTTCGGAAAGCCGAAGAAGGCGTGAAAGACGATGTACCAACCGCCCCATTTCAAGGAAACGCGGCTCGAGGTCCTGCACGGGCTGATGCGGGCGCATCCGCTCGGGCTACTCATCTCCAATGGCGAGGAAGGACCGGTCGCCAACGCCGTCCCTTTCCTGCTTGATGCCGATATCGGACCGCATGGCCGGCTGCGCGCGCATCTCGCCAAGGCCAATCCGCAATGGCGGCTTCTGGCCGACAATCCGGCATCGCCGGTGCTGATTGTGTTCCAGGGCGCCGACGCCTATGTGACGCCGTCCTGGTATGAGACCAAACGCGAGACGGGCAAGGTCGTGCCGACCTGGAACTACGCCATCGTCCAGGTGCGCGGCACGGTCCGGGTGATCGAGGATGGCGCGTGGATCGCCGAGCAAATCACCGAATTGACGGCTTCTCAGGAGGGCAGACGCTCGGCGCCATGGGCTGTGACCGATGCGCCGGCGGCCTACATCCAGTCGCAGATCAAGGGCATTGTCGGGCTGGAAATCGCCATCACCGCCATCGACGGCAAATGGAAGGTTAGCCAGAACCGGCCGGTCGCCGACCGCGTCGGCGTTGCCGAGGGCCTGGATGGCGAAGCTTCCAATCCGGTGGCGCCCGACATGGCCGGCATGGTGCGCGCCTGGGGCGGCCTCGACGGGAACTAGAGCGTTTCACCGTTTCATAGAAACGGCGAACCGCTCTATCTCTTTGTTTCGACGCAATTCCGGACGGAAAACCGCTCACACTTTTCCTGGAATTGCTCTAAGCCTGCGGCTTGTTAGATGCCGTCTCTTCGGCGGAACGAGCCTGCCTGGCGATTGACGCCCTGACATTCGGCGGATCGGACCATCCCAGCCGGAACGTACTCTTGCGCACCGGCAGCTTGGCTTGCGTCTGCCTGAAGATGAAACCCAACCGCGCGAAGACCAGTCCGGAGGCGACGGCGAAAGCGAGCCCCAAGCCGAAGCCGGCGACAGTGTCGCTCGGATAATGCGCGCCGACGAAGACGCGTGTCGAAGCGATGCAGGCGGTGACGATCAGCGCGATGTACCAGCGCCGGGGGAAAAGCAGCAGCAGGACGCCGAAGACGGCGCCCATCGTCGTGGCATGCCCCGAGGGAAAGCCGGCAAAGCGCGCATCCATGGCGAAGGGGTGCAGCGACAACACGCCGTAGCTGTCGAAATAGAGCGGCCGCGCCCGGCCGATGCCGTATTTGACCAGGTTGACCGCCAGGCCGGACAAGCCCACCGCGCAAAGCACCAGGAACGCAAAACAGGTCCAGTTGTAGACGAGCATGCGGCCATCCCTCGACAGGCCTCGCCAATCCGTCAGGTTGGCGGCGACCAGGCAGAGCGCCGCCGGGATGAGATACCAGCCGCCCAGACCGAATTGCGTGAAGAAGTCGGTCAAGCGCACGAAGCCCGGCCACCATTCGCCGCGCATCTCGCCAGCACCTGTGTCGAGGCGCAGGAACACCGCCGTCGTGAGCATGGCCCAGGCAAGCAGCCAGACGACCCACAAAATCCGTGGATAGCGTGCCGGCCGCACGGCAAAGCGGCGCTTCACGATCCGCATCGTGTCGGTGAAATTGCCGAGCGAGCGGCGATAGAGGCTGAGGGGCGCGGCGGACATGGGCGCGATCTATAGAGGCGTTCTACGCGCAGGGCTATTGTTCACGGCGCCACCCGATAAAGGCCGAGCGAGAGCTTGTCTCCTGACGAATAGTTGATGCCGTCGATCTCGGTCAGGCGCTTGGCCGACCTGCCCTGGGCAGCCAGAGCGTCGGTGATCTTCTGCTCGTCCTTGATCGGCGCCAGCCCCAGCGCGCAGGCCGGATCGGCGATGAGATGCCGCGCTACGCCGTCGACGTCGGTAAGCACGGTCTTCGTGCCGACCAGGAACACCAGGCTGGGCTCCTGGAACCTGGCCGAAGCCAGCACGGTGCCGTCGCACAGGCGATTGGCGTCAACCGCGGCCTTGACGGCCGGGCTCAGCCAGATCGGTTTCAGCGACGGCGCGATCACTCCGAAAAGCAGGCTGAAGGTGATGCCGGCGCCGGCGGCGATGGCGCCGATGCGCGGCAGCGGCACCTGCAATTGGCGCGGAAAAGCCAGATAGCCGGTGACCAAGGCCGCGATCGCCGCCGGAATGCTCCACCAGGAGAAAGTCTTGGTCAGATAGAGCGGTGCGCCGACGCACACCACCGCAAGGCCGACCGACACGACGACGACGCCGAAGGCCGTCGCCCACCACAGCCAGGTCTGCCAGCGCTTCAGCGGCGCGTTGGCCTGGTCGGCGGGCAAGGTCAGCAGCCAGCCGACCAGCAGCGCCATGCCCGGATAAGCCGGCATGACATAGTGCGGCAGCTTGGTCGGGATCGCCTCGAAGACCAGCCAGAACGGGATGTACCAGGCGAGGCAGAAGCGCAGGCGCGGATCGTCCCAGAAGCGGTTGAGCGCCTGCAGGCCGGCGCCGACCGCGATCAGCCCGAAGGGCCACATGAAAAGCGAATAGGTCAGCATGTAGAAGCCGGGCGGCAGGCCATGCGATTCCTCGCCCTGCGCCACCTTGTTCAGCATGTCCTTGCCGACCGCCTCCTGGAAGAAAGCACCACCGCTCTTCCAGGTGATGAGGATGATCCACGGCAGCACGATCGCCAGCACGATGGCGACGCCGCGCACCAGCTTCATCTTCAAGAGCCAGCGCCAGTCGCGGTCGAAGGCGATGAGCGCCCCGGCCGTGAGCAGCGACAACAGCGGCGCGACCGGCCCCTTGATGAGAATGCCGATGCCCTGGGCGATCCAGAATATCCATGCGAGGTGGCCAGGCACCGGCTCATTCCGCTTCGCCGCCAGATAGACCTGCGCCAGCGCCCCTTGCGCCGCCACGCAACAGGCAAGCAGCATGGCGTCGGTCTTGGCGTCGCGCCCTTCGAAAGCCGTGGCGAAAATCGCCGCCATCATCAGGCCGGCGGCGAGGCCGGCATTGGTGCCGAAGAGCTTTGTCCCGGTCCAGCCGACGCCGACCACAGCGAGCGCGATGCCGAGCATCGAGACCAGGCGATAGACCCAGATCGGCGCGGCCGCCCCCTCACCGCTTAGCGCCACCGCTGCCGACTGCAGCCAGTAGATGCCGATCGGCTTCTTGTAGCGCGACACGTCCTGCAGGCGGATATCGACATAGTCGCCGGTCTCGACCATTTGCTTGGTCGCCTGGACGAAGCGGGATTCGTCGCGGTCGACCGGCGGCAGGCTGGCCAACCCGCTCAACGTCATGACGATGCTGAACAGAAAGAGGAAAAGGTAGTTCCTGTTCATCGCGGGAGCTTATCCGATCTGAAACTGCGGGATGGCCCCGTCGCGGCGTAAGATACGCCCTTGCTTTGCGCGGCGCCTCATTACGCCAGCAAAAACGGCGAAGCAAGGACGCCCAGCGTCGCGTGCGACCGGGCGCAAACCGGAAACCACTTTTGCTCACGGCGGTTGGATGCTAAACGCCCGCCTTCATATCCAGTCTGGCTTCGGCGCCGGGCGATCTCCGGGAAGCAAAAATGTCCGCCTTCAAATCCGATTTCCTGCGCATCATGAGCGAGCGCGGCTTCATCCACCAGATTTCGGATGAAGCGGGCCTCGACCAGCTTTTCGCCAAGGAATCGGTAAGCGCCTATATCGGCTTCGACGCCACGGCGAAGAGCCTGCATGCCGGCTCGCTGATCCAGATCATGATGCTGCACTGGCTGCAGCAGACCGGCCACCGGCCGATCGCGCTGATGGGCGGCGGCACGACAATGATTGGCGATCCGTCCTTCAAGGACGAGGCGCGCAAGCTGCTCACGCCTCAGGACATCGATGAAAATCTGGTCGGCATCCGCCGTAATTTCGCGTCCTATCTCAAATTCGGCGACGGCGCCGGCGACGCGATCATGGTCAACAACGCCGACTGGTTGATGCAGATCAACTACGTCAACTTCCTGCGCGATGTCGGCCGGCATTTCTCGGTCAATCGCATGCTGGCCTTCGATTCCGTCAAGCTCAGGCTCGACCGCGAGCAGTCGCTGTCCTTCCTCGAGTTCAACTACATGATCCTGCAGGCCTACGATTTCGTCGAGCTCCACAAGCGCCTCGGCTGCAGGCTGCAGATGGGCGGCTCCGACCAGTGGGGCAACATTGTCAACGGCATAGATCTTGGACATCGCATGGAAGGCGTGCAGCTCTTCGCCATGACCACGCCGCTGCTCACCACCTCGTCCGGCGCCAAGATGGGCAAGTCCGCCTCGGGCGCCGTCTGGCTCGATGGCGACATGCTGTCGCCCTACGAGTTCTGGCAGTATTGGCGCAACACCGAGGACGCCGATGTCGGCCGCTTCCTGAAGCTCTACACGACGCTGCCGCTCGACGAGGTGGCGCGGCTGGCAGCGCTCGGCGGCTCGGACATCAATGAGGCGAAGAAGATCCTCGCCACCGAGATCACCGCCATGCTGCATGGCCGCCAGGCAGCCGAGACGGCGAGCGAAACCGCGCGCAAGACCTTCGAGGAAGGCGCACTCGCCGACACGCTGCCCAGCGTCGAAGTGGCCAAGTCCGACCTCGAAGCCGGCATCGGCATCCTGTCGCTGTTCGTCAGCGCCGGGCTGGCCGGCTCGAACGGCGAAGCGCGCCGGCACATACAGGGCGGCGCCGTGCGCATCAACGACCAGCCGGTGAGCGACGACAAGCGCGTGATCACGCTTCAGGACCTCGGCCCCGAAGGCGTCGTGAAGCTCTCGCTCGGCAAGAAGAAGCACGTGCTGGTGCGGCCGGCCTGATCGATAGCGGCGTCATTGGCCGCGATCTTTCCTCGCAGGCCGGCTTTTGTAATCTCGGTCACCTGTACTCGAAGATCGAGCGGAAGATCCCCGGCGCCACCACCGACAGCGGATTGATGTTGAGCGTCGGCTTGTCGGCGTTGCCCTTGAGCCGGTAGGTGACGCCGATAAGGCCGCGGTCGCGGCCATTGCCGAGCAGCGGGCCGAACAGCGGCAATTCGCCAAAAATACGGTTCAGCCCATAGACCGGCATGAAGGTGCCGGTCACGTCCATGTTGTTGTTCTGGTCGTAGAGCACGCCCTGGAAGGTCGTGCCGATGCGCGGGCCGCGCAGCAGGCCGTTGGCCAATTTGAGGTAGCCCGAGCCTTTCTCGATCTCGGCGAAGCCGCGCTCGAACTGCACGCGCGAGGTATCGATATCGGCCTTCACAGCCTCGTTCAGGCTTCGCGTGTCGCCGGCCGGCTTGGTCGACACGATTGAGGCGAGCTTGGGCTCGTTGACGATATAGAAATTGCTGGTGTCGACTTGGCCCCTCATCGGCCCGTCCGCGGCGCCGGAAAGCGCCATGGTGATCGTCCCGCCCTCCATATGCTCATAGACGTTGAGGAAGCGCAGTATAGCGCCGGCGTCGGCTGACTTCACCTTGAGCGAACGGCCGCCTTCGCCGGTTGTGTTGGTGATCGCGATCGCAGCGCCCGAACCCGCCGTCGCGATGACGCTTAGCCCGTTCACGCGCGAGCCGGCGGCGCTGTAGTCGAGCTTGAGGTTGGAGAGTGCCTCGTCGTGGAAACCGGTCAGGGATTTCACATCGGCGCTCACCGAAATCGCGCCGTTGCCGGCGCCTTTGGTGGCGGTGTCGACATCCGACGTAAACTGCTTGATCAGCGAGCGGGCGTCGAGCGCATCGCCGCTGACATCGACGGCGTAGCTCTTGCCGGAGCGTTTCACCGAAACGGCGACGTCATCGCCGCGGTTGAGCGCAACCTTCGAGAAGCGGGCCGACGACAGCGCGCCATTGACCAAGTTCACCTCGCCGTCGATCGAAAAGCTTTTGCCGTCGAGGTCGAAATCCGACAGCGTGGTGGTGCTGCCCGACTTCGTCATGTCGAAGGTGACCTTGGCGGGAATGCCGGCGCCCTTGCTCCACCCGGCCCAGGGAATGTCGAGCTTGGCGCTGGTGAGATCCGCCGAAACCTGCTGGGCGCCCTCGCCGCTCTTGTCGATCGCCACCTTGATGGTGCCGGAAAGCAGGTCCGAGAGCCCAGGCATGCTGGCGTTGCGCGTCTTGTCGTCGAGGATGAGAGAGACCTTGCGGCTGCGCGGCGGCCCGTCATCGGCGAGCGGCTCGACCAGATCGAGCTCGGCCGGAATCCCGTTGAGCTTCGCATCGGCCGAAATCACCGCCTGTTTCGGTGAGACGGTGATCGAGCCGTCGGCCTCGGTCACCGTTTGGTCCTCGAACGGCTTGGCCAACGACAGGTCCTTGTAGTCGAGCGATACCAGCCAATCGAGGGTCGAGGTGTCCATGCCCTTTGTCAGCGGAATCTCCGCCTTTACGTGACCGGTGACGGTGCCGGAAAGGTCTTCCGGCGCCAGACCGACATGGCGCATGGCATTGATGGGCTCGTAGGAGGCAAGCTCGGCGATCGCCGGCGCTTCGCCCGCAACGTCGATGTCGAGCGCGCCGATCACGATCGGCCGGTTCGCATTCTTGATCGTCAGCGTGCCGTCGCTTGCCGCCACTGTGCGGCCGCTGGGCATGTAGACGCTGCCCGAGGACAGGCTGATATCGACATCGTTGCCCTGGAAGACGACGACGCCGACGGCGTCGCGGATCGGCGGGATGCGGCCGGCCGTGTCGAAGCGCGAGCCGTCGATCTGGAAGCGGCCGAACACCTCTTCGCCGGACAGCGGCACGCCGTTGCCCATTCTGCCCGGCGCGACCTGGAATTGCAGATTGGCGTCGGTGACCGTGCCGCCGAACAAGTTATTCAGCACCCAAGCCCGCGCGTTGCGCGCCGAGAACCAGGGCCACAACTGCTTGACATGGGCGACCGGCATGTCGTGGACGTTGAGCGACAGCGATATGCCCGGAGGGCCGTTGTCAATGAATGTGACGCTGGCCGCACCTAGCACTTCCGCCGATCCACCGGAGCGCACGCCGATCTGTTCGGCGACCAGTTTGCGGCTCTTGAGCTGGTAGACGCCGGCGATCCGGGAAACGAAATGCAGCGCCGGCTCCGGCGAGTCGGAGGGCGCCAGCGTGGAATCGTCGCTGGTCAGGTCAAAGCGGTAGGCGGGCTCTTCCCCGGCCACCGACGGCTTCGGCCCGATCGATCCGGCAAAATCGAAACTGGAGCGGCCGCTCGTGATCGACAGCTTGTCGACCGAGATCTTGTTCGACCCGGCCACCAGCGCGACATCGGCGTCGACATCGGCCGGTACCAGGCCACGCTCGTCCAGGGCGAGCATCGATCCCGTGATCGACAGTGAAGCTGCCAGCCGCGACGGCGTGTCGCCGGGCGCCTCCGAGCCGGAAAGCTTCAGTGCAACCGAGCCAAGCTTGCCGCCATCGGCCGCATTGGTTGCGTTGTTTGCGCCGGCGGAGGTTTCACCCTGGGCATTCGCTATCTGAACGCTGGCATCCAGCGAGGCGATCCGCCGTGCCGTCGCATCGCGCGTCGCGGCACCTGTCAGCACGACGCGCCGGCCGTCGACAACGGCGTTGTAGGACAGCTTTATGCCACCTGTTCCCGTCTGGGCCACCGTGGCCGCGGTGACGGTCACATGCTTGACCAAGCCATTGTCCGGCAGCTCGAACTCGACATTGCTGAGCTCGACCTGACGTATGGAATCCTCGCGCACCGCGTCCAGCGCGTCGTTCAGCCCAGCAAAGATTGCGGCGGAGACCTTCTCCGGATCGATCAGGCCGTCCTGATTGCGCAGATTCGCCGCCCAGTCGCCGCCGCCCGACGGCAGCGCGGCCGCCATGATATGGGCATCGGAGAACCGGGCGCTGGTCAGCCTGACGTCGCCCGACAGGAGTGGCAGCAGGCGCATGCCGAAGCGGACCCGGCCCATATCGGCCATCGGCTTGCCGTCAGCGCTTTTCAGGCTGACGTCATCCACTTGCAAGGCAACGAAGCTCGAGCCGTCCAAGGTCAGGCGCGCCGGTCCGAGGGCTACACGGACATCGACGCCGGCCAGTTTCTCGATCGCCGTCTCGGCCTCGGTGCGCAACCGTTCGGTGCCGATCCCCGAAGCGCCGATCACATAGACGGCTACCGCCGCGAGCAGCACCAGTGCGCAAAGTCCGGCGAACACGCGGCCAAGCATGCGGAAGCGCCGCCGCACGGCCGCCCGCCCAAGCGGCGGCACGCTGCACGCTGAAGGAAGCGCGGCCAGGTCGGTGATCTCGTCACGCCTGAACCTGATCTTCTCGTGCTGCGGTTCTTCCTGATCCAAGCAATGTTCCGTTGTGACGAACTCGTCGTGGACGAATCCCCGCCTGACGTTATATCGATGCTTTCTCGCGTGTAACCGCAAAGAAGGCCTCGATATGGCTGACCTCGACATCGGCGACGTTGCGCCGCAATTCGATCTTCCGCGCGACGGTGGCGGCTCGCTGAGCCTCGCCGCGTTCCGGGGCAAGCCCGTTGTACTCTACTTTTACCCTCAGGACGACACCACAAGCTGTACCAACGAGGCGATCGGGTTCTCGCAACTGAAACCGGAGTTCGAAAAGGCAGGCGCCGTGGTGATCGGGCTGTCGCCCGACAGCATCAAGAAGCACGACAAGTTCAAGCAGAAATACGATCTCACCGTCGATCTCGTTGCCGACGAGGAGCGCAAGGTCATCGAGGCCTACCATCTGTGGGTCGAGAAGACGATGTATGGCCGCAAGTATATGGGTGTCGAGCGCGCCACCTTCCTGATCGGCAAGGACGGCCGCATCGCCCGGATCTGGCGCCAGGTCCGCGTCAAAGGTCATGCCGAAGAGGTCCTGGTAGCAGCCCGCGCCCTCTGAGCTACCGGCAACCGCGGCCTTTCGACCACTGCCGCCTTCCGACCACCACAACCCGCCACCCGTCATGCGGGAAGAGATTAAGCCAGGCTCGCGCCAGGCAAGGCTTTGTTAACCCTAATAATGTGTAATCGGGCTTGTCGTCGGTGTCGTAACGAAAGCTTGGTCCCGTGAACCCAACCGGTCAGTCAGCGGTCTTCGGCAGGCGCAAGGAACCCCATACCGTCATCATCGCCCGCGGCAATGAAATCCGCCATTTTACCATCCGGCCATGGCTTGCCGCGCTGATCGGATCGGCGCTTGCCGCGACCGCCATCGGTTATCTGCTCGCCACCTCCTATCTGGTGCTGCGCGACGATCTGATCGGCGCCACGACGGCCAGGCAGGCGCGCATGCAGCAGGCCTATGAGGACCGCATCTCGGCCCTTCGCGCCCAGGTCGACCGCATCACCAGCCGCCAGCTTCTCGACCAGCAGTTGATGGAAACCAAGGTCAGCGAGCTGCTGGCAAGACAAACCCAGCTCAGCGAGCGCCACGGCCGGCTCGGCCCGATCCTCGAACGCGCCGAGAACGAGGTCGGTGACGCGCCCGCGACGAGTGCTGCGACGCCCAAGGCGGCCGAGAGTCCAGAGATCACGGGCAGCATCTCGCAGGCGCCGACCTATTCCGTCGCATCCTTGAGCGACGGCGACACCAGACCTTTCTCGCTGTGGTCGACAAGGTCCGATCCGCTCGATGGCGAGACGGCGGCCGACCGCGCGGACAAGCTCTTCGTGTCGATCAACGCGTCGCTCAAATCCATTGAAAACCAACAGCTTTCACGCATCACAACACTCGCCGACAGCGCCTACAAGAATGCCGACGCCATCGCGCAGGCCCTGGAAGCTGCGGGCCTGCCTGTCGACAGCGAGTTCGGCAAGAGCGATGTCGGCGGCCCGCTAGTCCCGCTCGACCCGTCGCAACTCTTCGACAGCAAGGTCAAGGAACTAGACGAAGCGCTGGACGCGCTCGACGAGGTCAAGAAGGAGGCGCGCAAGCTGCCGCTGACCAACCCCGCTCCTGGACATACGGTGACCAGCCCGTTCGGAGTGCGAACCGATCCGATCCTCGGCACCGCTGCCCTGCACACGGGCATGGACTTCAGGGCGCCGATCGGCATGCCGGCCAAGGTCACGGCCGCCGGCGTGGTGACGAGGGCCGGCTGGGCCGGCGGCTATGGCCGCATGGTCGAGGTCGATCATGGCAACGGCTTTGCCACACGCTACGGACACCTGAGCGAGATCGACGTCGTCGTGGGCCAGAAGCTTGCCGCCGGCGACGTGATCGGCAAAACCGGCTCGAGCGGCCGTTCGACCGGCCCGCACCTCCACTACGAAGTGCGCCATGATGGCGAAGCGATCGATCCGCTGCGCTTCCTGACCGTCGGCAAGAAGGTCGCGCAGTACCTTTAGCGCTGCCCTGCCAGGAACAACGTCGCTGCCGAAACCAAAGTCAGAACGCCATTCTTCAAGGCCGCTTCGTCGACGCGAAACCTCGCGTGATGCAGCGGATAGACCGAGCCGGCTTCTTCATTGCGGATGCCGAGCCGGAAATAGACCGACGGAATTTTCTCGCTGTAATAGGCAAAATCGTCGGCGATGCTCCATCCGGGCATGTTGAGCGCATTCTCCGCGCCGATGCTGGCCTTGGCGCCGGCAAGGACCAGCTCGGCCATCTCGGCATCGTTGACGACGCCGGGCTCGCCCCGATGGATGTCGACCTTCACCTTCGCGCCATGGCTGGCCGCAAGGCCGTCCAGCACCTCGCGAAGCCGGCGCCAGGCGCGCTCGCGGGTTGCGTCATTGCCACTGCGGATAGTGCCCTTCAAGGCGACTTTGCCGGCCGTGACATTATAGGCATTGCCGCCATTGATGGCGGTCACTGAAACGACCAGCGGATCATAGGGATCAGTCTCGCGCGAGACGATCTTCTGCAATTCGCCCACCATCGAGCAGGCGGCGGTCAACGCGTCGATGCCTTCATAAGGCTTTGCCGCATGCGCGGCAGAACCAGTAACCAGCACATCGAACGTGTCGCAGGCCAGCGTGTAAGGGCCGGAACCGACGGCGACCTTGCCGGACGGCGTATAAGGATCGACATGGACACAGAGCGCGGCGTCGACATCGTCGAGCAGCCCCTCCGCCACCACCCGCTTGCCGCCTGACGGCTCGTCCTCCTCGGCTGGCTGGAAGATGAGGCGGACTGTCCCGCCGAAGCTTTCGCGCATTCGGTGCAGATGCGTGGCCACTGCAAAGCCCATCGCGGCATGAGCGTCGTGGCCGCAGGCATGCATCACGCCGGGATTGACCGACGCGAAGTCAACGCCGGACTCCTCCTCGATCGGCAAAGCGTCGATATCAGCGCGGATGGCGATCTTGCGGTTCGACGGCCGGCCAGTGCCGACAATATCGACGGCAAGACCGTAACCGGCGACGTCGCGGATATTCTCGATCCCCTGTCCGGCCAGCATCTCCCGCAGATAACTCTGCGTTCCTGCTTCGCGGTTCGAGAGTTCCGGATTGCGATGCAGATGGCGGCGGGCCTCGATCATCCGCTCGAGAATTCCGGCATCGATCTCGCTTGCTGGCCAGGACCGGTCAGGATTTGACATGGATGTCCCGCGGAAACTTAGTCAACGTCTCGTTGCCGGTCTCGGTCACCAGGATGGTCTCGCTGACCTCGATGCCCCAGCCGTCCATCCACATGCCGAGAATGGAGTGAAGGACGTTGCCGGGCTGCAGCACAGTCTTGTCGCCGGGCCTGAGGCTGATCGTGTGCTCGCCCCAGTCCGGCGGATAGGCAACGCCGATCGAATAGCCGATGCGCGATTCCTTCTTCAGTCCGTGACGCTCTATGACTTTGCGCCAGGCGGCTTCGACCGCTTCCGCGGTGACGCCCGGCCGTATGGTATCGAGCACCGCATCCATGCCTTCGATCACCGCCTTTGCCGTGTCCGCGACACGCGTCGGCGTCTTGCCAAGTTGCATGGTTCGGGCGAGGCCGGCGGCATAGCGGCGGCAGACGCCGGCCAGTTCGAGAGCAATGGTCTCGTCCTTCCCGAACCGCCTGTCGCTCCACATGATGTGCGGGGCTGAAGCGTTTTCGCCGCCAAGGATGGTCGGCGGCAGCGCCGTGATGTCTCCGGCGAAATCCGGGCTGCCCGCGATCTGCGCCGCCTGGATGGCGGCGATGGCATCGCATTCGCGCACGCCCGGCGCGATGACCTCATAGGCGCGCGCGACCGCCGCTTCCGCCAGTTTCGAGGCCTTGCGCAGATAAGCGATCTCCGGCGCTGACTTTGTCGCGCGGATCCAGTTCACAATGAGATCGGCGTCATGCCATTTGGCGTTGGGCAGCCCGGCGGCGAGCCGCGCATGCGCCTTGGGCGAGAGATAATAGGCTTCGAGCTCGATGCCGATCTGGCGGCTGCCCCAGCCCTTGGCGGCGATCCAGGCCGCGATCCAGTCCATGGGATGCCGGTCGGCGCGCTGGACGTGGTCCTCCGGGAAGCCGACCACGTTTTCCGGCTTCATCCAGGCCGTCAGCAGGCCGCCGGCCGCATCCATGGCCCGGCCGATCCAGACCGGCTCGGCATCCTCGATCGGGACCAGAACCACCTGCGGCGTGTAGAACGACCAGCCGTCATAGCCGGTGATATAGTGCTGGTTGGCGACGTCGTTGACGACCAGGAGTTCGATGCCGCGCCTGGCCATCTCGGCGCGGATCTTCGCAAGCCGCTGCTGATACTCTTCGCGCGCGAAAGGCAGTTCGATCATCGTTTCCCCTTGCCGGATCGGCCTGGCAGGGGATGAGCTTCAGCTTCCCTGCTCTCCACCATTGCGGTTGTTTTGACCGGCCGGCAATCGGCCAGCATGATGCACAGGCAAGGCCCAAACACCTAGTCCGAAACGCCGGGCGTTCGTTGCCGGAGGCGGGTCAAACCCGAACCGGATGGCCAGACGGCGCCGCCTGGTGCTCTGCGCTCAAGAATCCGGCCATGATAGTGTCCCGACAGGCAACCAAGCCATTCATCGCGCATTTATCCGACCTGCGATAGCATCGAAGCGTGAATCAAATAGGGAGACAAATCGTGTTAAAAACTTTTCATGTCTCGATCCGAGCGGCACTGGCCTTCCTATGCCTGGCCGGGCTGGTCGTAACGGCCTCCGTCCTTTTCCCCGCCGCCGCCTCGGCGCAGCAGTTGCAGCGATGCGCCGATGAAGGCGGCATATGCCGCCTGCGCTATCCCGCCGAGGTGGTCTTCGGCGCGCGAGGCCAAATGACATCCCGCTTCTTCGACCGGCCCGCCGTACCCTGCTCGAACCGCGTATTCGGCGATCCGGCGCCCGGCCGCAAGAAGGCCTGCTACATCGTCAGGCGCGGCGGGGGCCAGGACTATGGCGACAACGACGACAATTACGGCGACGACTACGGCTCGCGCCCGGATCGCAGCGAATGGGTCGCTTGCGCGAGGGAGAGGGAATTCTGCGATTTCCGTGGCCGCGCGCTGGTCAGATACGGCGCACGTGGCCAGTACACGCAGGGCGTCTTCAGGAACGGCGTCCGCTGCAACAACGACGCCTTCGGCGAGGATCCCGCTCCTGGCCAGCGCAAGCGTTGCTATGTCAGGCAGTAGACAGGCTACGAGGGGCGGTCATCCGATCGCCCCTTTGTTTCCCGATTATCTGACCCGGGGTTGCCCCCGCGGATTCGGGTCAACCACCTGAGTCTCTGCGGATTTCTGTGATGGCCTGAAAACTGGTGGGCGATGACGGGCTCGAACCGCCGACATCTTCGGTGTAAACGAAGCGCTCTACCAACTGAGCTAATCGCCCGCCTGAGCGCGGACCTTTAAGCAGTTAGCACCGTATTCGCAAGGCCAAATGAACGCCTGGCAAGGCCGTCGCCGGGCGGATTTCCCTGAGCCCGGCGCCGCTGTCAAAAAACCTTCTCCTGTTTGCTGTTATGCTGCAATGCCGCGCTTGACACCCGGTAACGAACCCCTTATCCAGCGCCCCAACGACGAACACGCCTGACACGTGCTCGTCAGTGCGCGGGTGTAGCTCAGTCGGTTAGAGTGCCGGCCTGTCACGCCGGAGGTCGCGGGTTCGAGCCCCGTCACTCGCGCCATTAACTTTCTGCAAATATTATCTTTTTGGTGGTTCTCCAAAGGAAAGCTGGAGAGCGGTCGAACCATGTAAGCTAGGGGAACATGACGAAGCAGAGCACATCACCGATCGTCTGATTGAGATGCGGTGGCGGCGCGATTGCGAGACTTTGCTGCACCTCGTAGGTGATCTGCCTGATAGAGTGAGCCTGCATGAACAAGGATGGCGGCGCGCATGTCGATCCTCACCTGGATGTAAGCTTCGAAGGACGGGAGCGGGATCGGGTGGGTCGTTTCGGGTTTCAGCAAACATGCAGATGGGAGCTTTATCCCTGACGTGAAGCCAACCCCACGCGTTGGCCAGGGAACTTACATCGCCGCGTCGCGTTTTCGGCCTTAATCCAGGGGCCGACAAATGGATCCGTCAACGGCAGCAGTAATGGTTTTGCTCAATTGCAACCAAGCCACATCGCATTGCCAACCGAGCAGAACTGAACCGGTGGTGTATTCGTCGATCGCTGACTGCCATGAAGCGCTTCGGGCCAGACTGGCGACATGGCCGCACGGCGAAATGGTCGGTCGCTGCAAGCAGGTCGACACTACCGCAACAGGTTCGGTGCCGGAAGGCTACAAGGCGGTGCAGGTCACGCGCGGCATTGGCGACGGCGCTAACACGACCACGTATTTCGTTCTGAAGTCCGGAGACTGACAGCCCGGCCGATGGACAAGATGTCGAGTTTCGGCAAGGTGCGGCACGCACTTCCTTTATATTAGCAACGTCGTATATTGAGAATTGCGCATTTCGCGCGCGTATAAAGGGGGTGAATTCATGCTTTCTCGTAAATCACTGAAGATGGCATTTTTGGCTGGTATGTCGCTTTTTCTGACCGAGGCCGTATCCGCAAAGGATGCCTACAAAACGCCGTGCAGAGCGGATGCCAAACGCATATGCCACATGGACAATGACGTGAAGGCGCAAGGATGTCTGAAGCAGCATCTCAGCGAATTGACGCCCGCTTGCAAGGCATTCATAAGCAAGCAGTGAGTGCCGACCACCTGCTTTAATGCATGTCGCCCAAAAGTGATCTCGGTTTTGGGAGAACGACATGCATAAAAACAAGGAGCTAAAGCGCGTCGCCTGACTCCGTTTCAACGCGACGCGCTTTAGTGCGGTTTTCTCTGTCCCGACAGATGGGCCCGGCCACATAGCAGCCGGGCCATCGTTTTGCGGGCGGAACCGTTTATTGCAGTGTTATATAAGGATCGATCGCCTGGATGTCGGATGGTGGGTTGTCTGGGCTGTAGCCAAGGTGCCGGTACTGCCAATCGTTGCGCAGGCGATAAGTCAGATGCTCATGGGCGGTACTTACTAGGACGTACCATGTGGGGGTCGCTTCTCCATCTTTTTGCCGGCTCATCGAATGCTAGGAAAGGCCTATGGTCGCTGCCAGCCGGCGCCCGCCACCTATCCCGCCGGTCAGGCCCGGTTCCTGGCGCCCCCGCTAGGCCGGGCCGATGCTGGGCGATTTGTGTCAGAGCAAGCCCTGTGCCCACCGCCCCATTCACGGCAGCGGTGGGCGCCCCGTTGTGAAGGGCATACCCGGGAATAGTGCGGCCACCCCGGCTACATTAGGACACTTGCAAATTCTGTGCCGCGGATAAATTCCCGATTTCACACAGACATAGAGGCAAGGCGTCCAGCCCTTCTGCGGATCAGGCGTGTGAATTGCAGGTTCCGATCGTCACGCCCGGCGGACTATTCAAGATCGATGCTGCCCGCTCGGAACTGCCCCAATCGCAAACACCCAAAGGTTCAATGGCTCTACATCCAGTGGCCAGCTTGAACGCAGCACCGCCTTCCCCGATGGTCGTGAAAAAGGGAGCTAAGTGGAGATGCGAGGGCTTCTTGGAATAATCATACTGGTCATCACGACCGTGGGCGCCGTGGCAGACGATGGGGCGCAGGAGGCATACGATGGATGTCTCAGCGCCGGATTTGAGAAATTCAAGGGCCTCTGCGAGCCGGCGGACCTGATTGGCAGGGCTGTCGTTTTCGAGTGTAGGCCACAACTCAATACCTTGATGAAGGCACTTTCGCGCCTTGACCCTGTCGATAGACAGGACATCGCCGACAAACGCGAGAACGAAAAAGTGGACGAAATTCTCACTCGTGTATTGGAATACAGGCTGGCGCATCCTTGCAAATGACCCCGCTATCCCACGTCGGATAGAGAATCTCTGGCGGCCGATGGGCTAATGCCCGGGCCGAATTAGCACGCCCCGCACTCTATTCCTTGGCCAACATATAAGAATGTGCTAAAATATCTTCCGTGCAGGAGCGTGTGTCGCGATACGCGCTAGCCTCCTCGCTTTCCAGGCAGTCGGTCGGCCACGTGATGGCACGCCGGCCAAGGCTAAACCTGTCGATGATGCCGGCCCGCCACGAGAAGTCGCAAACGCATCAGGGAGGACAGGATGATCAAGTGGGTTGTGGGAGCTTCCTGCGTTCTTTGGCTTTTCGCCCTGCCCGCTCACGCAAGCGACTTGGGTGATCTTGTAAAGCAAGGCGACGTCGCGGGTGTGACTTCCGCCTTGGACAAGGGCGCGGCCATCAACGAGATTGACGGGGTGACGGCGCTCTACATCGCTTGCGAAAGCGGAAACGGCGAGCTGGCAAAACTGCTGGTCGATCGGGGGGCGGATGTGAACCTGCTCGTCAGTTGGCAAAGAACGCCACTCTACGCCGCCAACAAAGGTGGGCACGCCGAGATCGTGAAGCTGTTGCTCGACAATGGGGCCGATCCCAATCAGATCGCGAAATCGCAAACTCCGTTGCACGTGGCTGCCGAGAAAGGCTGCCTCCCCTGCGTCGTCCATCTCGTGGACGCTGGAGCAGACGTCAACGCAATGACATCGAATGGAAATCCTCCCATCCATCTGGCCAAGCTCAGTGGCCACGAAGACGTCGTCGCCTACCTGCGCGCTCACGGCGCCGGACGACCGGCCATCGCGCCGATTTCGGCACGACTTGCATCGGCAAGCGCTGCGACTGGCAAAGGAATATTCGACGGAACGTGCGGCACCTGTCACCTTTCAGCGCCGCACCTCAATATCCCCAAAAAGGTCAATCTGTGGGGCGTCGTAGGGCGGCCGAAGGCTTCACAAAGCGATGTCCCCTATTCGTCGGCTCTGAAGGAAGCCGGTGGCGTATGGGGCTTTGAAGACCTCAATGCCTTTATCTCCAACCCGGCATTCGCTTTGCCCGGAACAGATATGATTTTCCCGGGTATGCAGGACGAGAAGCAGCGGGCAGACGTCATCGCCTACCTGCGGACCTTGAGCGACACACCGTTGCCGCTTCCCTAAAATTGAACGGCGGGACCTGCCCCGCCGTTCCGATCTCCCAACCTCAGTTGTTCCAGCTTACAAGCCCAAGCAGCCTCTCGCCCAGCGGCGTCAGCTTCGCCGTCTCGGCGTGATTCTTCTCCCAGCCGCGCGGATCGCCGGCAAAGCCGGCGCGCTGCGGCGCTTCGCGCTCGCGCCAGGAGCGGATGCGCGCCTCGCGCTCGACGAGGTTTGTCTCGTCGGCCGGGAACATCGAGATGTACTGCGCCATCCGTACCTTGTCGTCCGATCTGTTCGGCGCCACGCCATGCGCCAACAGCGAGTTGAAGATCATCAGATCGCCGGGGAACAGCTCGAGCTTCTCGATCCTGTCCTCCAGCCCGTTCATATCCGGGTGATGCGGGTCGCGGTCGGCAGGCTGGGTCTTCACCCACTCGTCAAAGTGCTCGAACAGGTAGGGCACGCATTGGAAGCCGCCTATGTCGCCGCCATCCTGATGCACCAGAGATAGAACGCCCTGGACCGAGATCGGCTTGGGCTCCAGCGAGGTGTCGGCATCCCAATGGATGAAGCCGGGCGAGGCACGCTTGCCCTTGTTCGGCGTGTTGAGGTTGGCGCGGTCGATGGCGACCCAGAGATCCTCGATGTCCCAGATGTCGACGAACGCGTCATAGACGCGGCGCGCCATGCGGTTGTCCCACAGGAACTGGTGGTTGTAGATCTCCACCATGCCGGCATTGTTGATCTCCTTCAGCGCATAGTCGCGCCGCTGGTTGACATCCCAGCTCGCCGGATCATTGGGATCCTTCTCCTCGAATTGCCAAAGCAGCGCCTTGAGCCGCTCGACATTCTCCGCCGGCACCGCATTGCGCACGATGACGAACCCACGCTTCTGCCAGTGCCGGAAATCCGCTTCCGACAGCACCCGCAAGGGCAGCGTCTTCTTGATCTTCGACAATTGCGTCGTCGCGCGGCTGGATGTCGGGTGGTCGTCCTTGGTGATGTCTTTTGCATGCGCCATCGGTTTCCTCCTCGTTTTTTGCCTTGTTGGAGTTGAGGCTAACCGAACGTCAGGCACGCATGTTGTCCCTGACAGGCCAGAAATGATACTATTCTGGCGTCAGCTGTAGCCGTGACGCCGTTCAAGGCCGCTCGGGAGCTAAGGTGTGAAGCCATATCTGGAGAAGGTCACCGTCGCCGACGATGCGTCCTGGTCCATGGTGCGCGTTCCGCGCAATCCGACCATTCCCTTCGAATGGCATCATCATCCGGAATACGAACTGACGCTCACCTCGAACTCCCGCGGCCGCCGCTTCATCGGCGATAATGTCGGCAGCTATGACGACGGCGACTTGGTGCTGCTCGGGCCCAACCTGCCGCATACCTGGTCGTCATCGAGCAAGATCGATGACGATAAACCCCATCTGGTCATGGTCATCTGGTTCAGGCCGGAATGGGCGCGCGGGTTGATTGGCCTGCTCACCGAATTGCGGTCGGTCGGCGCAATGCTCGACCGATCGGCGCGCGGACTGAAATTCTCGCCCAGCGCTGCCGAGCGCGTCAGGGCAAAGATCGAAGCGATCTTCGACAAGCCGCCGGCGGACCGGCTCCTTGACCTCATGTCCACCCTGCTGACGCTAGCCGAAGACAGCGAGGCCGAACCGTTGACCGCGCCCGCCCGTTCGCCGGCTTCCGCGCTCGCTGCGAGCGGATCGCGCATCGATCGCGTGCTCGACCACCTGCACGCGCATTACACGGAGGATCTCCGGATTGATCAGCTCGCGCGCATTGCTGCGCTCAGCCCGTCGGGCCTGCACCGCATGTTCACCCGCCAGACACGGCTGACGCTGATCGAATATGTGACTCGCCTGCGTATCGGCGAGGCCTGCGCCCGCCTGGCCGACGAGGATCGGCCCATTGCGCACATCGCCGAGATGGTCGGCTATCGCTCGCTCGCCAATTTCGGACGCCAATTCAAGGCTTTGAAAGGCCTGACGCCGCGCGAATACCGCAACAGGTTCGCCGCCTAAGCCCGAACCCGGGAACCATTTCCTTCCTTGTCCCGTTCAACCCACGGGCGAAAGAGACGGAGAATTGAGATGGCTGTGAGATGCCGTATTTCCATTGACGACGCGAGGGATGTGGACGAGCTCGCCTTCCAGGAATTGCCCCGCGTCGGCGAAAGCGTGTCGATGCCGGTGGAAGGATCCAACCAGGACCTTCGCGTTCTGCGCGTCGTCCACATGCCGGGCACCGAACAGGGTGCGACTACGATGCTGGAGCTGACCAGCAGGATTCTCTAACGCCTACCTAACCGCATTCCTTCAAAGAAAAACCCGCCTCGCCGCAGGCGGGTTTTTCGATTCGAGCGCTCGGCCGGCTGCTATTCGCTCAACACGACCCCGGAAGCCGAGATCTGCGCCGTGCGCTCGGTAAGCTTCCCGCGCCTCGCCAGTGCAGGCTTTTCATAGGCTTTCTTCATCTCGCCGCTCCGTATTCGAACTGCCCCGTCTTAGGCTCAAGACAAGGAACGCACCCGCTGCAGTTGCGTTCCGCAGCGGTGAGCGGCGTTGGATCCTCAAGACGTCCTTCAGGCGCTTGCCAGCAGCGCCTCCACCTCCTGCAACGTCGGCATGGAAGGCGCCGTGCCGGGACGTGTCACGGAAATGCCGGCGACGGCGCAGGCGAAGCGCACCGCCTCCAGCGGCTCGACGCCTTTTGCCAGCGCGGCGGCCAGTCCGCCGTTAAAGGCATCGCCGGCCCCGGTGGTTTCCACGACAGCGCCGGCATTGACGGCGCCGACATGCTCGGAGCGGGCCTTGGTATGGAGCAGCGCGCCCTTCTCGCCGAGTGTGACGATGACCGCGCCGACGCCCTTGGCCAAAAGCGCGTCGGCGGCGCGGCGCGCGTCATCGACCGTCGACACTTTTATGCCGGTCAGCCCTTCGGCCTCGGTCTCGTTCGGCGTGACATAGTCGCAGAGCGTATAGATGCGATCCGGCAGGCTTGCTGCCGGCGCCGGGTTGAGGATGGTGGTCACCCCTGCCCCGCGCGCGATCTCGAGCGCTTTCAAAGCCGCATCGATCGGCTGTTCGAGTTGGGTTACGAAGACGCCGGCCGAGCGGATCAGGCCGGCATGCGCCTCGATGTCGGCGGGCGAGATCAGCATCGCAGCGCCCGGGCTGACGATGATGGCGTTGTTGCCGCTGCCTTCTTCGACGAAGATATAGGCGGCGCCCGTATAGCTGTCGGGCGTGTCGATGACGGCGCTTTTGACGCCCGCCGCCGCCCATGTCTGCTTGGCCATGTCGGCGAACGCATCGACGCCGAGCCTGGTGAGGAAGGTGGTATCGGCACCGAGCTTGCCGGCCGCCACCGCCTGGTTCGAGCCCTTGCCGCCCGGCCCGAGCTTGAAGGAATTGCCGAGGATGGTCTCGCCCATTCGCGGCTGCCGGTCCGCGCGATAGGCCGTGTCGGCGACGAAAACACCAAGAATAACAACAGGTTTGCCGGCGGCCATGATCTTACTCCGCATCCGGCGGCACGACGCCCTTGCGGAAGGCGAAGCAGCCATAGAAACGGCGCTCGCCGGTCTGGATGACGCAGTAGGCCTTCTTGGAACGTTCGTAGAAAGCGTAGCGCTCGATCGAGATCATCGGCCAGGGCTTGCCCTCGGCGGCGTCGATCTCCTTTTGCACTTCCTTCTGCACCGCCGGGATCTCGTTCGGCTTGCCGACGATCTCCATGCGCGCGGCGGCATCGTTCACGAAGGTGTCGAGCGGATAAAGCGACAGCACCGCCTTCACCACCTCGGCCGCCGAGGCGTCGATGCGCAGCAACTTGCCGTGCACGGTCTGCCTGGCCACCGAATCGGACGGGAAATTGGTGTCGGCGATAATCAGGTCATCGCCATGGCCCATTGCCCGCAGCGCCTGGAGCACATCGGCGTTGAGCAGCGGATTGATCCCTTTGAGCATGGTTCCCTCTTGGAAGTCTGTTTGGTGTCTGGAGTAATTCCAGGTGCGAGCGGTTTTCCGTCCGGAGTTGCGTAAACTCTAAAGACGCTTGCCGGTGCCAGCGTCGAAAAGGTGGACCTGGTCGAGCCGCGGCTTCAGCTTCAGCGTATCGCCCGGCTTGACGTCGTGGCGTTCGCGGAACAGCGCCACCATCTCGCCTTCGCCGAAGCGCAGGAACACCAGGGTTTCCGATCCGGTCGGCTCGACCACCGAAACCGTGGCGGCAATGCCGTCGGGATGGATTTCCAGATGCTCCGGACGCACGCCATAGACGACGGCCTGGCCGTCCGCGGCAGCGGTTCCGGCCGGCATCGGAAATGCCGTGCCGGCAATGTCGACAACGTTGTCGCCCTTCCTCACTGTGCCCTTGAGCAGGTTCATGGCCGGCGAACCGATAAAGCCGGCGACGAACAAATTGGCGGGCCGGTCGAACAGCTCGAGCGGCGCGCCGACCTGCTCGATGCGGCCGTCGCGCATCACCACGATCTTGTCGGCCATGGTCATGGCCTCGATCTGATCGTGCGTGACATAGATGGTGGTGGTTTTCAGCCGCTGGTGCAGTTCCTTGATCTCGGTGCGCATCTGCACGCGCAGCTTGGCGTCGAGATTGGAGAGCGGCTCGTCGAACAAAAACACCTGCGGGTTGCGCACGATGGCGCGGCCCATGGCGACGCGCTGACGCTGGCCGCCCGAAAGCTGGCGTGGATAGCGCTTGAGATAGGGCGCGAGGTCGAGGATGTCGGCGGCGCGCTTGACCCGCTCGGCGACCACAGCCGGATCGGTGCCGCGCAGCTTCAGCGCGAAAGCCATATTCTGCTCCACCGTCTTGTGCGGATAGAGCGCATAGTTCTGGAACACCATGGCGATGTCGCGCTTTGCCGGCGGCAGATTGTTGACGACGCGCTCGCCGATCGCGATCGTGCCGCCGGAAACGGTCTCCAGCCCGGCCACCATCCTGAGCAGCGTGGACTTGCCGCAGCCCGACGGACCGACCAGCACGACGAACTGGCCATCGGCGATATCGATGCTGACCTCATGCAGGACCTTGACGGTTCCGAATGCCTTGGCCACACTGTTGATCGCGACTTGAGCCATCGTCTCCCCTTATTATCGTTTGCGGTGAAGCTAGCCATTGCGAACGGCAAGGGCAAGTCGGTATATTATAGATAAAAACCCATTCGTGTTGACAAGGTAATCGATTACGCGAATAGTGGCGAGTGCCAATCCGAGAGCAGGCCTGTTATCCTGAAATCGGAACTCCGGCGACGCAGGGTGGGGTCCCACGTCCCCGTATGATCGAGGAGAACCGCTGACGTTCCGACGTCCGAGAGATTGGCGTTTTCAATTCTAAACTGGTCAATTCACGACTGTTCTGGGAGGAACCTGTAGATGAGAGTCGATCTGTACGAAAAACTGATGCGCGCCGGTGCCAACCGCCGCGAACTGCTGAAGGGCGCTGCCTCGATGGCAGCACTTGCCGCCGCGTCCGGCGCCGGGCTCGGCGCGCTCACCAAGCCGGCCGCCGCCGACGACGCCTTGCGCGCGAAGATCCTGCAGATTCCGGGCGTCGGCAAAGGCCAGCCCACCGATGCCGACTTCCAGAAGGTCGGCGAGCTCTGCCTCGAGGCGACCAAGGCCAATGTCAAGGAAGGCGAGTTCGCCGGCGTCGAGCTCACCTTCATGGGCCTCAACAACCAGAACCTGCACAACGTGCTGTTCCGCGGCTTCCTGAAGCCTTGGGAGGCCTATACGGGCGCCAAGATCAGTTGGATCGACCTCGCCCAGGCCGACTACAATGCCCGCCTGCAGCAGTCGATCGCCACCGGCACCGTCGACTTCGACATCATCGAGATGGGCGCACCCTTCGAGGGCGATGTCTGCGGCAAGGGCCTGACCTCGGAAATGCCCGACTGGGTCAAGAAGCAGATCGACTTCGACGATCTCGTCAACTACCTCAAGCCGCCGGTCGGCACCTGGGACGGCAAGCAGTATCGCGTCACCATCGACGGCGACACGCATAACTTCAACTACCGCACCGACGTCTTCGCCGATGCCGACCTCGCCAAGCAGTGGAAGGACAGCGGCGCCACCACCGAATGGGGCGTGCCGAAGACCTGGCAGGAAGTGCAGGCTGTCACCAAGTTCCTCAAGGGCAAGAAGTTCAAGGGCCAGGACGTCTATGGCTATCTCGACGCGCCCAAGCCCTGGGGCGGTTTCGGCTTTTATTTCCTCGGCAGCCGCGCCACCGCCTATGCCAAGCATCCCGACGACAAGGCCTGGCTGTTCGACGCCGACACGATGAAGCCGCGCGTCAACAATCCGGCCTGGGTGCGCGCCATCCAGGACGTCATCGACGCCCTGCCCTCCGAGCCCGCCGACCAGATCAACGCCGATCCGAACACGACTGCCTTCCAGCAGTTCCTGGCCGGCACCGGATCGATGATCCCCTGGTGGGGCGACGTCGGCTCGAACGTCAAGACCAATGACTCGTCGGTGATCGGCGACGTCACCGGCTTCTCGATCCTGCCGGGCTCCGACGACGTCTACAACTCCAAGACCGGCCAGTGGGAAAAGCTCGCCAGCGGCCCGAACTATTCGCCGAACTGCGCCTATCTCGGTTGGGGCGTCTATGTCATGGCCCGTGTCGATAGCGACGAGAAGAAGAAGAAGGCGGCATGGTCCGCTGCCGCCCATCTCGGCGGCAAGGACTTGTCGATCTGGACGGCGATGTATCCGTCGGGCTTCCAGCCCTACCGCAACTCCCACTTCAACATTCCCGAGTGGGTGGCGGCCGGCTATGACGAGGCCTTCATCACCTCCTACCTCAAGTCGGAAGGCGACAGCTACAACCATCCGAACGCCGCGATCGAGCCGCGTATCCCCGGCATCTTCCAGTACTACTCCGCCGCCGAGGATATCCTGGCCAACACCTTCGCCGGCAAGATGAAGGCGCAGGAAGGCGCCGACGCCATCGCCGCCGCCTGGGAGAAGCTGACCGACCAGATCGGTCGCGAAAAGCAGGTCAAGCTCTACAAAGCCTCGCTCGGCATGTAAGCTGTCTGAACCCAAGTCGCGGCCCGGCGACGCCTCGTCGCCGGGCCGCATGTTTATCCTGCAAGAGGCGAGAGGCGTGGCTGAACAGACTTCGACCGCGAACGCATGGGCGGCAAATCCGGCCGACTTGATCCCTCCCGGCCGCAAACGCCTCGGCTGGGGCCTGCTGGCCGCCGCCACGCTTGTCCTTCTGGCCGTCATCGTCGTGCAGATCCTCTACAAGACCGAGATGTCGACGGTCGGTTTCGACACCTGGCGCCCGGTGATCTACGCCTACATTCTGTGGGGTATCGCGCTCGGCGCCTGGCAGGTGCTGACGCGCGGCGAGGAGGGGCAGCGCGCGCTTTTCCTCTTGCCGGCGCTGCTCTTCACCATTGCCATGGTGATCTTCCCGACGCTGTTCGGGTTCTACATCGCGCTGACCGACTGGAACCTCAGCTCCTTCGCCGGGCGCAGGTTCAACGGCCTCGACAATTTCCGGCAGATGCTGGCCGATCCCTATTACCGCAACGCGCTGTTCAACATGGTGCTCTACGTGCTGGCGGTGCTGGTCGAATACGTCATCGCCTTCGGCCTGGCGCTGCTGCTCAACGCGCAGATCCGCGCCCGCAAATTCTTCCGCGTCGTCTTCCTTTTACCGCTGATGCTTTCGCCGGTCGCCGTCTCCTGGATGGTCGGCAAGTCGCTGATGGAATACCGCTTCGGCCCGGCGGCAACGCTGGCGCGCCATCTCGGCTGGGACAATCCCGCCTTCTTCTCCGACCCGATCACCGCCCGCATCTCGATCATGGTGCTCGACGCCTGGACCTTCATCCCGTTCATGATGATCATGCTGCTTGCCGGCCTACAGGCGATGTCGCGCGAGGTGCTGGAAGCCGCGCGCGTCGACGGCGCCACCGCATGGCAGACCTTCTGGCAGGTCACGTTCCCGCTGATGCTGCCGGTGTCGGTGACGGCGGTGATCCTGCGCATCATCTTCAAGCTGAAGCTTGCCGACATCATAATCACGCTGACCTCGGGTGGCCCCGGCGGCGCCACCGACTCCGTGTCGAGCTTCATCTATCGTGAGTACCGCGACCGCTCGAATGTCGGCTACGGCACCATGCTCGCCATGGCCTATCTCGTCATCATCGTCGTGTTCGTGACCTGGCTGCTGAAATTCGCCAGTCGCTTCGTGCGCAACGTCAACTGAGCGGCCCCATGAGCGTCCAGACCACCGACTACACCGTCTCCGAAATCCGCTCGCCGGCGGCCTTCATCGCCAGCCGCGTCTTCATCTATGGCGCGCTAGTCTTCTGGGCCTTCGTCTGCCTGTTCCCGATCTACTGGACGATCACCACCTCGTTCAAATCGGCCGTCGACGTCACGCAGGGCCATCTCATTCCTTTCGTCGACTTCGCGCCCGACTGGAAGGGCTGGCGCTCGCTCGGCCTGTCGCCGGATTCGATCTTCCAGACATCGACGGTGCGCGACGAGTTCTTCAAGCGCTTCATGAACTCGGTCATCACCTCGGTCGGCGCATCGGCGCTTGCCATCGTCATCGGCAGCCTCGCCGCCTACGGCCTCGTTCGCTACCGCTACAAATTCGCCTGGTTCAAAAACGAGGACATCTCCTTCTTCTTCCTGTCGCAGCTCATCCTGCCGCCGGTCGTGCTGGCGCTGCCCTTCCTGGTGCTCTACCGGGAAGTCGCGCTGCTCGACACGCGCATCGGGCTTGTGCTGCTTTACACGTTGATGGTGTTGCCGATCGTCATCTGGATCATGCGCGACCAGTTCAACTCCATTCCCGTCGAGCTCGAGGAAGCGGCCCTGGTCGACGGGCTGTCGATCTGGGGCGCCTTTTTCCGCATCGTCATGCCGATCGCGCTGCCCGGCATGGTCGCCGCCTTCATCCTGGCGATGGTGCTGTGCTGGAACGAGTATTTCTTCGCCGCCCTGCTGACATCCACCGACGCGAAAACCATTCCGGTCATGGTGGCGAGCCAGACCGGCTCGCAAGGCATCAACTGGTGGTCGATGGCCGCCCTCGCCACCGCCGCGATCACGCCGCTGGCGATCATCGGCGTCGCGCTCGAACGCTATCTGATCATGGGCATGACGGCCGGCTCTGTGAAGTAACTGCCCCTCTCCTTGTGGAGAAGGCGAAGCTAGGCCTGCAGGATCGACCGCAGATGATCGAGGATCATGGCGACGCCGATCTTGCCGAGCCCCGCCGAGGCTTCCGTGGCACTTTTCGTGTACCAGCCGGTGTTGTCGGCGAAATGCTTCTCGTCAACCGCCTCCGGACATAGCGCCAGCATCAGCGAAGTTTCGCCGATGCCGGCATGATCGAACGGGTATTTGCCGTTCATCGAAGACGGCATCAGCGGATGCACCTGCACCCAGTTGAAGACGTTCTCGCCCTGCGCGTGGCCGGCATAGTAGTCGGCCATGGTGTTCGAACCCCACCAACCCTCGCCGCGTTCCTTTTCGAGGAAACGGAAGATCGCCTGCCGTCCTGCGGTCTTGAAGGCGAGATCGGTCGGCATGCCGGCCGCGAAATTCTCGGTCTGGTGATGGATGATGGCGTGAATGTTGCGAAAGCCGATACGCAGCAGCCCGTAGAACAATTCCTCGGCGAAGGGCGACAACACCGGACCGCCGACCTGCACCGAGCCGCTGCCCTCCGGCCCTGCCACCGCATAGCTCGCCGCACCGTAATAGAAGGGTGGCAGGATGATCAGGTCCCGCTCCTTCTCGATCAGCTCCACCGTCTTGATCACCGCCAGCGTGTCCATGCCGACCGCCATGTGCTCGCCATGGTATTCGAGCACGCCGAGCGGCAGCACGACCGGCCAGTTCTCTTCGATCGCCTTGCGGATCTGGTGCGGCAGCATCAGTTCATAGCGCATGGCCCTACTCCATGTTGGTATGCCGGGCGCGCATGGCTTCCGGCGTGGCATTGGTCAGGGCTTTCAGCTTCAGCACCATGATCTCGAACAACAGGAACAGCGCGCCCTCGAACAGCGATCCCATCGGCAATACCGAGGTGCGGGCCGCGCCCTGGTCGCTGGCCATGGTCTGCGCCGGAATGAGCAGTGTGAAATCGGCGAGCTTCGCGGCACTGCCGCCGGCCTCCGCCGTGATGAGCAGCACCTTCGCGCCAGCCTCGCGGGCGACGCGCATCAGGGTCAGCACCGTCGTGGTCTCGCCCGGCCCGGAACTCGCCAGGAACACGTCGCCCTGCCCCAGCGGCGGCGTTGTCATGTCGCCGACCACCGAGACCGGCATTCCAAGATGATAGAGCCGCATAGCGAAACCCTTGACCTGCAGCGCCTCGCGGCCGCAGCCATAAACCGCGATCCTACCGGCGCCGGCAAGCATATCGCAGGCGGCATCGATGCGGTTTTGGTCGATGCGTGCCATCACGGCGCCGAGCTCATCCAGCGCGGTCGCGAACATCTCCGATCCGGCTTGCGTCATGAAAATCACCAGGGCTGTCGAGGACCGTTCAGGTGCGATGATCTGCCGTCGCGCTTGCCGCGAAAGGCTTGTTTTTGTTCATGCTATCACCGCGAAAATTGCTGTCCAACGCGCGTCGACGCTTTTGCTGGGCCACCAGCGTGATAGTGTCATGTCAGACAAATCAGTCTAGGACATCGTCAGACATGAAGACACGGCATTTCGACCGCATCGGCAATGGCGGCATTACTTTCACCGAGCTCGGCTTCGGCGCCGCGCCGCTCGGTAACCTTTACCGCGCCATCTCCGATGAGGATGCCAACGCAACGCTGGAAGCCGCCTGGACGACCGGCTGTCGCTACTTCGACACCGCGCCGCTCTACGGGCTCGGCCTCTCCGAAACCCGGCTCAATCCGTTCCTGCGCGCCAGGAAACGCGACGATTATGTGCTGTCGAGCAAGGTCGGCCGCCTGATGCGCGTCGCCCCGGCGGACCAGCGCACCGGCATCGGCAAATTCTTCGAGACGCCGTCGCGCCGGGAAGTCTACGACTACTCCTATGACGGTGTCATGCGCTCCTTCGAGGCCTCGCTGGAGCGCCTCGGCGTCGACCGCATCGATATCCTCTTCGTCCACGACGTCGACATCTTTACCCATGGCAGCAAGGAAGCCTCCGAGAGGCGCATCGAGGAGTTCATGGCGTCGGGCTATTACGGGCTGCTGTCGCTGCGCGACCAGGGCGTGATCAAGGCCTTCGGCGGCGGCATCAACGAATGGCAGGTCGCCCAGACGCTGGCCGAGCGCGGCGATTTCGACCTGTTCCTGCTCGCCGGCCGCTACACGCTGCTCGAACAGGAAGCGCTGGAATCCTTCCTGCCGCTCTGCCAGAAGCGCGGCATCGGCATCGTGCTCGGAGGCCCCTACAATTCCGGCGTGCTGGCGACCGGGCCGAAGCCGGGCGCCTTCTACAATTACAACGAGGCGCCGCAGGAGATCCTCGACCGCGTGGCGCGCATCGAGGCTGTCTGCAGGCGCCATGGCGTGCGCCTGATCGAGGCGGCGCTGCAGTTTCCCTTGCAGCACCCTTCGGTGGTTTCGGTGATCCCCGGCGGGCAGCGGCCGGCCGAAGTCGAAAGCAACCGCGCCCTGCTCGATACGAAAATCCCGTCTGCTCTGTGGGTCGACCTCAAGCAGGAAGGCCTGATGCGGGCCGACGCGCCGACAGCATGAGCGATCGACGGTACAAAAAAGAAAAGCCGGGCAAGCCCGGCTTTTCTGATCTTGAAAGAAATGGTCTTAGTTGACCGCGTCCTTGAGGCCCTTGCCGGCCGAGAACTTCGGCACGGTGCGCGCCGGGATCTTCACTTCCGCGCCGGTCTGCGGGTTGCGGCCGGTCGAAGCAGCGCGTTTTGACACGGTGAAATTTCCGAAGCCGACAAGCCGGACATCTCCGCCCTTCTTCAGTTCGCCAGTGATCACGGAGAACACCGCATCGACGGCGGACTGCGCGTCAGCCTTCGAAATGCTTGCGGAGTCGGCGACAGCGGACACCAGTTCGTTCTTGTTCATAAAAATTCCCTTCCATGAGAAAACCGGAACTTACGACTCATCCGGCAGGAAACGGACTTTAGAAAGAAGCGTTCCAGAACCCAAGCCAAAAACCGCGGAATTCCGGGCTTTTTTGCATTTTTTCCTGGCTTTTTCACATGAAAAAGCCGGGCTCGAAGCCCGGCTCTCTCATTGTGCAATGCAATGTTAGAAGATTCTAATGAGCCAACGGCTTGCCGGCTTCGTCGTCGGCATCGACCGAAGCCGGCACATTGACCGGCTCGACCCACTCGATCGGCTCCGGCATCCTGGTCAACGCGTGTGTCAGCACCTCGCCGACCCGCGACACCGGAACGATCTCCATGCCGTTCTTCACATTGTCCGGAATCTCCGCCAGATCCTTGACGTTCTCTTCCGGGATCAGCACCTTCTTGATGCCGCCGCGAAGTGCCGCGAGCAGCTTCTCCTTCAGGCCGCCGATCGGCAGAATGCGGCCGCGCAGCGTTATCTCGCCGGTCATCGCCACATCGGCGCGGATCGGGATACCCGTCAGCACCGACACGATGACCGTGGCCATCGCGGCGCCCGCGGACGGGCCGTCCTTCGGCGTAGCGCCCTCCGGCAAGTGGACATGGATATCGCGCTTGTCGAAGAGCGGCGGCTCGATGCCGAAATCGAGCGCCCGTGAGCGGACATAGGAGGCCGCCGCCGAGATCGATTCCTTCATCACGTCGCGCAAATTGCCGGTCACCGTCATGCGGCCCTTGCCGGGCATCATGACGCCTTCGACCGTCAGCAACTCGCCGCCGACTTCCGTCCAGGCAAGACCGGTGACCACGCCGACCTGATCGTCAGCCTCGACCTGACCGAAGCGGAAGCGCGGCACGCCGAGATAATCGGCGAGGTTGGCCGCCGTGATCTTCACCGTCTTCTTCTTCGTCCGCAGGATTTCGGTCACCGCCTTGCGGCCGAGCTTCATCAGCTCGCGCTCAAGGCTGCGCACGCCGGCTTCCCGCGTGTAGGTCTGGATGATGCCGCGGATCGCGTCCTCGCCGACCCAGAATTCGTTCGGCTGCAAGGCGTGGTCGCGGATCACCTTCGGCATCAGGTGCCGCTTGGCGATCTCGATCTTCTCGTCCTCGGTGTAGCCGGCGATACGGATGATCTCCATGCGGTCCATCAAGGGCGCAGGGATGTTCAGCGTGTTCGCCGTCGTCACGAACATCACGCTCGACAAGTCGTATTCGACCTCGAGGTAATGGTCCATGAACGTCGAGTTCTGCTCCGGATCGAGCACCTCGAGCAGGGCCGAAGACGGATCGCCGCGGAAGTCCTGGCCCATCTTGTCGATCTCGTCGAGCAGGAAGAGCGGGTTGGACTTCTTGGCCTTCTTCATCGACTGGATGACCTTGCCGGGCATCGAGCCGATATAGGTCCGGCGGTGGCCGCGGATCTCGGCCTCGTCGCGCACGCCGCCGAGCGCCATGCGGATGAACTCACGTCCAGTCGCCTTGGCGATCGACTTGCCGAGCGAGGTCTTGCCGACGCCGGGCGGGCCGACGAGGCACAGGATCGGCCCCTTCAGCTTCTTCTGGCGGCTCTGCACGGCGAGATACTCGACGATGCGCTCCTTGACCTTTTCGAGGCCGAAATGGTCGGTGTCGAGCACGTTCTGGGCGAAGGCCAGGTCCTGCTTGACCTTGGAGTTCTTGCCCCACGGGATCGACAAGAGCCAGTCGAGATAGTTGCGCACGACAGTCGATTCAGCCGACATCGGCGACATCGAACGCAGCTTCTTCAGTTCGGCTTCCGCCTTCTCGCGGGCCTCCTTGGAGAGCTTGGTCTTCTTGATGCGCGCCTCGATCTCGGCGGCCTCGTCGCGGCCGTCCTCGCCCTCGCCGAGCTCCTTCTGGATCGCCTTCATCTGCTCGTTGAGGTAGTACTCGCGCTGCGTCTTCTCCATCTGGCGCTTGACGCGCGAGCGGATGCGCTTCTCCACCTGGAGCACGGAGATCTCGGCTTCCATGAAGCCCATAGCCTTCTCCAGACGCTCCTTGACGGAAAGCGTGGCGAGCATCTCCTGCTTCTCGGGGATCTTGATGGCGAGGTGCGAGGCAACCGTGTCGGCGAGCTTGGAATAGTCGTCGATCTGGCTGGCAGCGCCGACCACTTCGGGCGAAATCTTCTTGTTCAGCTTGACGTAATTCTCGAAGTCGGTGACGACCGAGCGGGCAAGCGCCTCGATCTCGACCTCTTCCTCTTCCGGCTCGGCGAGCGCCGTGGCGCGGGCCTCGTGGAAATCGGCGCGGTCGGTGAACGAGACGATCTTGGCGCGCGAGGCGCCTTCGACCAGCACCTTCACGGTGCCGTCGGGAAGCTTCAAGAGCTGCAGCACATTGGCGAGCGTGCCGATGTCGAAGATCGCATCGGGTTCGGGGTCGTCGTCGGCTGCGTTCATCTGGGTGGCGAGCAGGATCTGCTTTTCCTGACCCATCACCTCTTCCAGCGCCTTGATCGACTTTTCACGGCCCACGAAGAGCGGAACGATCATATGCGGGAACACGACGATATCGCGCAGTGGGAGGACCGCGAAAACGCCGTCGCCGGAAGCCTTTGATATCTTGGCCATAGTCCAACCTTTCATGTCGCGGCCGCTTATTTTAGCCAACCGCGAATCTCATATTAACGACCGAGCGTCGTTCCGCCTACCACCGTTTGTGACGGGAGTTTTACAGCACAGAATTCGGCGCCACGGCCTTCTGCTGTTAGGTGGATGCATCGGGGGCAAAGATCAAGGGTTAACACGGTCGCCAGACCCCTTCCATCGCATATCCCCGCGCCGCCGACAGCAAAACGGCGCCACGCGGGCGCCGTTCCATGAAAATTGCGGGATCGAGCTCCATTTCAGGCGCTGACCGAGCCCTTCTTTTCCTTCTGCTCGGAATAGATGTAGAGCGGCCGGGCGTTGCCGGAGACCACCTCTTCCGAAATCACCACTTCGCGCACGCCTTCCAGCGCCGGCAGTTCGAACATGGTGTCGAGCAGGATCGCCTCCATGATGGAGCGCAGGCCGCGCGCGCCGGTCTTGCGCTCGATGGCGCGCTTGGCGATGGCCGACAGCGCATTCTCGTGGAAGGTCAGGTCGACATTTTCCATCTCGAACAACCGCTGATACTGCTTGACCAGCGCGTTCTTCGGTTCGGTCAGGATCTGGATCAGCGCCGGCTCGTCGAGGTCCTCCAGCGTCGCCAGCACCGGCAGACGGCCGACGAATTCCGGGATCAGGCCGAATTTCAGCAGATCCTCGGGCTCGACCTGGCGGAACAGGTCGCCGGTGCGCCTGTCCTCGGGCGAAGCCACCGTCGCGCCGAAGCCGATCGAGGTCTTGCGGCCGCGGTCCGAGATGATCTTGTCCAGCCCGGCGAAGGCGCCGCCGCAGATGAACAGGATGTTGGCGGTGTCGACCTGCAGGAATTCCTGCTGCGGATGCTTGCGGCCACCCTGCGGCGGTACCGAAGCGACCGTGCCTTCCATGATCTTCAGAAGCGCCTGCTGCACGCCCTCGCCCGACACGTCGCGGGTGATCGAGGGATTGTCCGACTTGCGCGAGATCTTGTCGATTTCGTCGATATAGACGATGCCGCGCTGGGCGCGCTCCACATTGTAGTCGGCCGACTGCAACAGCTTCAGGATGATGTTCTCGACGTCCTCGCCGACATAGCCGGCCTCGGTCAGCGTCGTGGCGTCGGCCATGGTGAACGGCACGTCGATGATGCGGGCGAGCGTCTGGGCAAGCAGCGTCTTGCCGCAGCCGGTCGGGCCGATCAGAAGGATGTTCGACTTCGCCAGCTCGACATCGTTGTTCTTGCCGGCATGCGCGAGGCGCTTGTAGTGGTTGTGGACCGCAACCGAGAGTACGCGCTTGGCGTAGGGCTGGCCGATCACGTAGTCGTCGAGAACTTTCAGGATCTCCTGCGGTGTCGGCACGCCCTCGCGCGACTTCACCATCGAGGTTTTGTTTTCCTCGCGGATGATGTCCATGCACAGTTCGACGCATTCGTCGCAGATGAAGACTGTCGGGCCCGCGATCAGCTTGCGGACCTCATGCTGGCTTTTGCCGCAAAACGAGCAGTAAAGCGTGTTCTTTGAATCACCGCCGCCGTTGCTGACCTTGCTCATTTTCTCGTCCTTTCACCCGACGCCCGCCGATGGCCTGGCTTTTTGAGTGGCGTCTCACCAATCTATCGCAGGAATCCGCCGCCGCCAGTGTTCCGGCTCACACTGCGCCTTCCGTACCAAACACGAAATCAGAAAACGCGGCAATGATTCGCAGCTACCCCCACGCAAAGCTAAGCCGTCGAAAATCAACATAGCCTTAACGTAGGCAATCGCAACGCCTGAGGGAACAGCCAATTGTGGCCGAAATGCCGCAAGCCAGGCCAAAAGCGCGTTATACCAGCGACCAGCCGCCAATCAGGTCTGGGCGGCGGCGGGCTCGGCGGCCTCGCGGCTCGAGATCACCTTGTCGATCAGGCCGAATTCCTTGGCTTCGTCGGCCGTCATGAAATGATCGCGGTCGAGCGTGCGCTCGATCTCGTCATAGCTCTTGCCGGTGTGCTTGACATAGACCTCGTTCAGGCGGCGCTTCAGCTTGACGATGTCCATGGCGTGGCGCTCGATATCCGAGGCCTGGCCCTGGAAACCGCCGGACGGCTGGTGAACCATGATGCGGGCGTTCGGCGTCGCAAAGCGCATGTCCTTGTGGCCAGCGCACAAAAGCAGCGAGCCCATCGAAGCGGCCTGGCCGATGCAGAGCGTCGACACCGCCGGCTTGATGAACTGCATGGTGTCGTAGATAGCCATGCCCGAGGTCACCACGCCACCCGGCGAGTTGATGTAGAGGTTGATCTCCTTCTTGGGGTTCTCAGCCTCGAGGAACAAAAGCTGTGCACAAACCAGCGTCGCCATCCCGTCCTCGACCGGACCGGTGATGAAGATGATGCGTTCCTTCAACAGGCGCGAGAAGATGTCGTAGGCGCGCTCGCCGCGGTTGGTCTGCTCGACCACCATCGGAACGAGGTTCATGTAGGTTTCAACGGGGTTCTTCATGGACAGCCCTTGTTGGAGATGGGATTCCGGCGGCGTGGTGGCAATCAAGCGGAATCGTTCTGGATCGGTTATGACCTAAATAGGATGCCGGCTCACCCTAGCGCAAGGCCGCCTCTCCTAGCCACCTGGTTAAGTGGAATCAAGCGCTGCTAGGGATGGAATACGGTGCCCGAACAGCGGCCTCCCCGTACGTCGGTGTTAAGTGCCAGTTGCCTGCAACCTTCTGAATGTCTTAGAAATGATACAGGGGGTGGAGAATGGAAGATAGCAGTGACGCCAATCAAGAACGATGGGAACGAGAGGACACTTGGCAAAGTCTGGCAATCGCGACTGCCGTCATATTGCTGACCGGCTTCTTAGCGGCCAGTATTTGGGTCATCGTTGCTCCGGACGATGCTGATCGGCTGATGCGGGTGCAAATTTCGGCACCGTTTGGCGTATTTGGCGGAGCAGTCGTGTCCTTCTGCACTATTGTTTGGCGTGGAAGAATTTCTAAACGTCAGGCCGACGCTCAACTCAAGGCTACCAATCTTCAACGGGAACAGATCGACAAACTCGCCCTTCAGATCGCCGCTACGGAAGAGAACAATCTGGCCGATCTCCTTCAACGAGGTGCGGAACTCATAGGCGAAAGCGGCAAGAAATCCCACGTCGCCGCCGGTATCGCCATCCTCCAATCTGTTGCCGAAGCGCCAAATGCCAAGTTCGCGGCGCGGGCAATGGATCTTTTGGCTGACTACGTTCAAGACGGCTACGAGTACGGCGAGCCAAATAATCTAGTCGCCGCGGCCATGTCTGCATTGTCACAAGGTTCGCGACTTGACCGATTCGCCAATCGAAGACTTACCTTCGACGCGAGAGCTCTGCACTCAAGTCGAATTGACGAAGGATGGGTAATTATAATCGGAGCCATTGCCGTTCGATACATCGGAGGAAAATTCGACCACTTTGACGAAACCGCACTTTCTGAAAGCAAGACAAGATTTTCATTCAGCGAAACGGCGTTTGAGGATTGCACAATTGATTTAGCAAAATTTGGATACAGCAAATGCAATTTTGTTCAGTGCGAGATCACTTCCTGCAGCGCTTCAAACATAAAGCGTAATGATTTCGATACATGCGATTTTTCTGGAAGCAAAGTGCTCAACACTAACTCTTTTCCAGATTTACGACCCAATGGAAATTATTACTTCTCTGAATCCCCTCCCATCGCAAGGCGAAAATTCGAGTGGTCTCGTGTGCTCAACGTAGTGAGCGATGATAATAGCGATCCTCAGGAGGTAGAGGCTAGCTCTAGCTAGAGCCTCATATTCTATAATCGCCATCGGGATGCGATACTGGTAGGTCTCGGTTTAGCAATTCCTTAACCGCGCCGCTTAACGAAAAGCCCCGAAATCCCTGTCCGCCCGCGGACCTTCGGCTACACTCCTGCGTTGAACAGACGTCCTTTTTCAACGGGGGAATGTCATGATCCGCAAAATCTCCGCTTCGCTCGCAGCCATCGCGATGCTTGCCACCATGCCCGAAACCATGGCCGGCAGCCGCGCGCTCGAATGCTATGAGCCGGTCCGCAGACCGGCACTCTACGACACCGTCTACGAGGACGTGATGCTGAGCCCCGGCGGCCAGGTGGTCGATTACGACGCGCCGATCTATGGAGCCTATCAGAGCGTCGAGCAGATCGCGCCGCGGCGTGTCACCTATGAGACCGTACCGGCGGTAACCCGAACGATCTACCACACGGTCAAGGTGGATAATGGCGGCTATGCCTGGGAATGGCGCGTCATCCATGGCCGCAAGGTGCTCTGCAAGGTGTGGCGCAAGGCCCGCTACGCGCGCGTCGCCGAAATCGTCGTGGTCAGGCCGGAGCGCGTGCGCCGCGTCGTCCAGCCGGCGGAATATGAAAGCGTCGCCCGTGAAGTGCTGGTGCGGCCTGAGCAGGTCCGGATCCGCGAAATCCCGCCTTCATACGGGACGGTGGCGCGCCGGGTGGTGGTGCGGGAAGGGTCGACGAGCTGGCGGCGGGTACATATCCCGCGGCATTGCCCGGACTAGGCGATATTCGCCCCAAGGTCGTAAACGGCCGGGCGGCGATAGGCACGCCCGGACGGAACCGATGCACGATTAGGCCAGATCGATGTCGAGGATCGCCATCGAGAAGTTGTAATCGCCGTCGTCCTCGTCCTTGAAGACGATGCCGAGGAATTCGTCGCCGACATAGACCTCGGCCGAGTCTTCCTTGCGCGGGCGCGCCTTGACCTGCAGCTTCGGGTTCTGGAAGACGCGCTTGAAATAGGCGTCCAGCTTTCTGATTTCGTCGGGCTTCAAAAGACTTCTCCGTTCGATGGAACGCGCTTCTGACACGCCAACAATGGCCATGTAAAGGCAAGCGGGCAGGATAGCACGGGAGAACCGCGAAGCGGAACCGGCGGCCCGTTCGGCCGCCGCAATTCCAGTGACGGCTCGATCAGATGTCGAAGCTGACGACGTGGTCCATGCTCTGCGAGGGCAGAAGCTGGTCCATCTGCCGCGAAGGCTGGTCGCAGCCCGTCTCGCCGACGACTCGCGCCGGCACGCCGGCGACCGTCTTGTTGTGCGGCACGGGCGAAAGCACGACCGAGCCCGCCGCGATCTTCGAGCAATGGCCGACCTCGATATTGCCGAGGATCTTGGCGCCGGCGCCGATCAGCACGCCGCGGCGGATTTTTGGATGACGGTCGCCATTGGCCTTGCCGGTGCCGCCCAGCGTCACGCCGTGCAGGATCGACACATCGTCCTCGATCACCGCCGTCTCGCCGACTACGAGGCCGGTGGCGTGGTCGATAAAGATGCCCTTGCCGATGCGCGCGGCCGGATTGATGTCGGTCTGGAACACCGAGGACGACCGGCTCTGCAGGTAGAGCGCGAAGTCCCGGCGGCCCTGGTTCCACAGCCAATGCGCCAGACGATGCGTCTGGATGGCGTGAAAACCCTTGAAATAGAGCACCGGCATGATGAAGCGGTCGCAGGCCGGGTCGCGATCGTAATAGGCCTGGATGTCGACGCGCACCGTCGTGCTCCAGTCCGGATC
Source organism: Mesorhizobium sp. CU3 (assembly GCF_006442965.1). Lineage (GTDB taxonomy): Bacteria > Pseudomonadota > Alphaproteobacteria > Rhizobiales > Rhizobiaceae > Mesorhizobium. The sequence continues at coordinate 270,270 of NZ_VFWX01000002.1, forward strand.
GTCGTCGAGCATCGCCTTGAAGGTCTGGCGGATGAGGTCTGAACCGATGTCCTGGTGATCGAGGCGCTCAGCCAACCGGTGGATGACCGTTTCCTCCAGGCTCTCCTGGTTGAGGACGGTCGAATAGAGGAAGGCCGCAAGCAGCGGATCGCGGTTCACTGCTTCCATCGCCTCGTCGCGGATCGAGCGCCAGATCGGGTCGACCGGCTGCACCGTGCTGGGGCGGGCAATCGTAACGCTGTTCATCGACGCTCTCCGGCCTTGCTCATTCTCCGGCGGCACATATAGGCCAGATCATAGCACGGTTGAACTCAATTTTCCTTAAGTAGCTGTTCAAATGGACATGGTTCACGCGAATTCAAGCCGCGATGGAAAACGAACCCTTGATCGGGGACAGGCGCCGAAACGACGCCCATCCGAGGAAAACGGCCGCGATTGCCGTCGAAGTCAGGTCGGCAACGCCGCGCCGGCGTGCTCGGCAACCATGTATTCGGCGTACCAGTCGGGCCAATTCGTGTCGTACTGGCCGCCGGTTCGCTTCTCGTGTTCGCCATGGGCGGCGGCCGCCCGCCGAAGTGCCGCGGCAAGCTCGGCCGACGACGCGAACACCGTGTCGCGCGCATCGATGCGCCCGGGCAGTCGCTGGGTGATCTCCTGCAGCAGCCAGCCATTGCCGTCGGGGTCGCTGAAAGTGACGAATGACGAATAGCTTTGCCCTTGCGGATGCCGGCCGCTGACCGCCGGCTGTCCAGGACCGTTGCGATGGAACACCTCGCTCGCCGCGACGCCGCGCGCAACCAGCTCGGCATGCGCCGCCTCGATGTCGTAAACGATGAGATAGAGCACTTTGGCCGAGCCGGGCGCCGCCGGCGTCAGCCCTTTGCCGAAATGGATCGAGCATGGCGAGCCGGGTGGCGTGAACTGCACGACCCGAAACGCATCGCCGACGACGAAATCGGCGTCGAGCCGCCATCCGAGGCCTGCATAGAAATTCTTCGACCGGTCGACATCCGACACGGGGATGACGACAGCCTCCAGCTTCATGTCGATCGTGCCTAATTTCGCCTTTTCGGTGCTGGTCATGCCAAACTCCTCCGGTTTGAGTGACGAGGCAGCTTCCGGCGGTGATGCCGTCTGGTCAACCGGTTTGCCGATGCCGGCTGGCCTTTACGGCGAGCCTGGGCGACAGTCCCCCTGCCGCGCGCCATGCGTCGCCCCGTGAAAGGTCCGCCATGCAAGAAGCCTTGATCGACGAAGCGCTGAAGGGCGAGCTCTCCGAGCTCTACCAGGCCGAGGATCGGCACTACCACAGCCTCGCCCACATCCAGGCCATGCTGGCACTGGCTGACGAATACCGGAGCCTGCTCGATGACCCGGGCGCCGTCGAGGCAGCCATCTGGTTCCACGATGCCATCTATGACAGCCGCGCCAAGGACAATGAGGCGAAAAGCGCCGAACTGGCCCAAAAACGACTGGCCGGCCGCGCCGATCCCCACCGCCTCGAGCGTATTACAGCCATGATCAACGCCACCGCCACGCACCAACTGCCGCCTTTTCGCGACGAGGATGCGCTCAACGACGCAGCCTTCCTGCTCGACATGGATTTGGCGATCCTCGGCGCCGAACCCGCGGCGTTCGATGCTTACGAGAAGGCGGTCCGGCTGGAATATGGCTGGGTGGAGGAGCCGATGTGGCGCGCCGGCCGCGCGGCGGTCCTGCAGAATTTCATCGCCCGGCCACATATCTTCTACACCGACGAGTTCCGGCGGCGTTTCGAGCCTCGGGCAAGGCAGAATTTAGAGCGCTCGCTTGCAGCGCTGCAGCCCGACAAAGCCTAAACCGGAAAAGTCTCCATCCGCCGCGCATAGGCTCTGAATCCCGCGCGCTCATAGACCGATTGAGCGGCCGGATGGTCATGCGTATCGGTGTGAAGCCAGATCCGTTCCGGCCGGTGCGACCACGCTGCGCTGAGCGACCGGTCGAGCAGGAACGGCCCAAGTCGGCGTCCTTGAAAGGCCGGGACCAGCCCGAAATGCACGAGTTCGACGGCCGGCTGGCCGACATTGTTGAACTCGCAGAAGCCAGCGGCTTCGCCGCCGACGCGCAGCACGTGGATATGCGTGGCGTCGCCGGCAAGCAGTGTTTCCAGCTCCGCCTTGGGCATGCGCAGACGCTGGTCCCACTGCACCGGTCCGCCGACGGCACGGTAGAGGTCGACATAGCTCGAAAGATCGAGCTTCTCGCACGCAACGACAGCGTCAGGCACAGGCGCTGCGAGCGGCGCGCCAGACGGCGGCGCGAGCATCTCCATATAAGTGACCAGAAGATCGACCATGATCGAACGCGCCCGCCCTGCGCTCAGAGCGGGTTTTCGGCGTAGAATTCCAGCACGCGCTGCTTAAAACTCTTGTCGCCGACGGCGAGCATGTGGTCGCGGCCCTCGATGTGGAAGGCTTTGGCGTTCGGCATCAGCGCGGCCAACTCGTCCGGCGAGCCGCCGATGTCGTCCTTGGTGCCGACAGCGATCAGCGTCGGCTGGGCGATGCGGGCCATGTCGTCCTCGCTGAGCAGTTCGCGCGAGGTGGCGATGCAGGCCGCGAGCGCGCGCCGGTCGCTGCGCGTCTGGTCGGCGAAGGCGCGGAACGAGCGGCCGCGCGGATGCGTGGTTTGCGCGGGGTCTTCCGCCAAAAGCGCGGCGGCGATCGGATCCCAGTCGCCGACGCCGTCGACCATGCCGATGCCGAGGCCGCCGAACACCAGCGTCGCTACCTTCTGCGGATCTGACAATGCCAGGAAAGCCGAGACGCGCGCGCCCATCGAATAGCCCATGACATGCGCCCGCTCGATGCCGAGATGGTCGAGCAAAGCCGAGGCGTCTGACGCCATCTTGGCCGGCGTATAGTCGGCCTCGTCATAGCTCTTCGACGACGAGCCGTGGCCACGATGGTCGAAGGCGATCGCCCAGTAGCCGGCATCGTTCAGCGTCTTGAACCAGCCGGGCGACACCCAGTTGACATAGTGGCTCGACGCAAAGCCGTGGATCATCAACACCGGGTCGCCCTGCCCCGATGCCGGCTGGCGGTCGAGAAAGGCAAGCTCGAAGCCGTCATGCGAGAGGAACTGCATCGCCAAAAAAACTCAGTTGGAACCGGATGCGGCGACGATCGCCGGATGGCGCAGCTGATCGCCCTCCTCGATGCCGTCCTTGGCGGCGATACCGGCCTTGAGCTCGAGCACGTATTTGACGATCGTGCCCGGCGCGATGATTGCTTCGGATTCCGGCTCGCCGCGCCGGATCGCATTGATCCTGCCGTCCGCGCCGATGAAGACGATGTCGAGCGGCATCGGCGTGTTCTTCATCCAGAAAGCCACTTGGTCGGCCTTGTCGAAGACGAACAGCATGCCGTGATCGTCCGCCATGCTTTGGCGAAACATAAGGCCCGCCTCGCGCTCGGCGGATGTATCGGCGATTTCAATCGAGAAGGAACGTTCGCCGGAACCGGTCGCCACAACCAGCCGCGCCGGATCTACCGGCAGCAGCATCGCATCCGCCGCGCTTGGTCTCAGGCCGCTGAAATAGGCGGCGAAAACAATCGCCACGCAAAGCGCGCCTGTAGTCAACCAGTTGCGGTAAGCCATGTGATACCTCGTGCAAGCTCGTCCTAAACCATGTTCCTCGGGAGTGGAACCGGGTTTTCGGACAAGACGATGCCGCCAGCGCAAAAGGCCTTTCCGACCGTTCTGGAAAGACCTCAGTGCGAGACCGACAAGGTACCCATATCGGGGTGGATTTCGGCCGCCATAAGGCCTTTGTCGCCGCGCCCGAAACGCACCAGCACGACCTGGCCGGGCCTGAGCTCGGTGATGCCGTAGCGTCGCAGCGTCTCCATATGGACGAAGATGTCCTCCGTGCCGTCGCCCCGGGTCAGGAAGCCGAAACCTTTGGTGCGGTTGAACCACTTGACCAGCGCGCGTTCGAGGCCGCTCTCGGCGGTCACGGTCACATGCGTGCGCTGCTCCTGCTCCGCCGGATGAATGGCGGTCGAGGCGTCCATCGACAGAACGCGGAAGGCCTGCAGGCCGCGTTCGCCCTGCTTGACGAGACAAACCACGCGTGCACCCTCGAGCGCCGTCTGGAAGCCGTCCCGTCGAAGACAAGTCACATGGAGGAGAATGTCACCCGAGACGCCGTCATCGGGAAGAATGAAACCGTAGCCCTTGGCCACGTCGAACCATTTGATAGCGCCTGCGATTTCGACAAGGTCGGCCGAGTCGCCGCCGCTGTCCTTCTGCAAGGCGTCGTCAAGGCTTCCGTCCCGCCTCGTGAAAGAGGCTTTTTCCCCCATAAGAATGCCCCCTTTTTCAACTAAAACCGCAACTGATTCTTGGCTTCAGCTTAACACTGCGGCTTCCGGGGTGTGCAAGGCCTGACGTGCCTTTTTTCACCGTTGATCACCGGAAACACGGAAAAGTTGTTTGCCGGCACTGTCTCGCCAGGATTGACCGGGTCGAAATCCACCGCTCCGCCGGCATTGTCGCACGATTGCCCTTTCGCGAGGCGGCTCCTATGGTGCGCCGCAATCCAACCTCCGAGGAAGCCGTCATGCGCTATCTGCACACAATGGTCCGCGTCGCCAATGTCGAGCAATCGCTCGATTTCTACTGCAACAAGCTCGGCCTCAAGGAAGTGCGCCGCTACGAGAACGAGCAGGGCCGCTACACGCTGATCTTCCTCGCCGCCTCGGAAGACGAAAAGAGCGGCATCGACGACAAGGCGCCGTTGGTCGAGCTGACCTACAACTGGGATCCGGAAGACTACAAGGGCGGCCGCAATTTCGGCCACCTCGCCTATGAGGTCGACGACATCTACGCCACCTGCCAGAAGCTGATGGACAATGGCGTCACCATCAACCGGCCGCCGCGCGACGGCAACATGGCCTTCATCCGCTCGCCGGATGGCATCTCGATCGAGTTGCTGCAGAAAGGCCCGGCCCAGGCCAAGGCCGAACCCTGGGCCTCGATGCCGAACACGGGCGCCTGGTAGCGATCACACCATCTTGAAGCGAGGCGGCCGGGGTAAAAGCCGGCCGCCTTTGCGTTTTGAACAAAGCCACCTATCTAAGCGGTCATCGCGCCCAGCCGACAGCCAGCGCTCCAAGCGATCCCAGGAGAACTTCTTCATGCCCTCAAGCCGCGCCGATGTCGCCACCGAACACGCCAGCCGCTACCTGCAGCAGCTCTGCAAGCACTGGGCACACAAATTCCCCGTCGAGTTCGACCCGCAGCACGGCACCATCGAGCTGACATCGTTGGGCCGCACCGTCATGGATGCCGATGCCACCACGCTACACATCGCGGTCGCCGCCAATGATGCCGCCTCGCTCGAACGGCTGGAGACGGTCGTCGCCGACCACATCAAGCGCTTCGCCTTCCGCGAGGAACTGACCTTCGACTGGCAGAAGGCCGCCTGAACGGACCTCGTCAGGCCTTCGAGGCCATTTCGAGCAAGGCAAGCACGCTGCGCCAGTTGCGCGCCGTACCCGGCACTTTGAGCGTGCGCGGGATGAGATTGGCGAACACCGATTTGCCGAGCCCGTCCGGCGCATGCAAATAAAGCACGTCGCCCTTGATCTCGAAGCGTTCGGGGCCGGTGCATTTGTCCGCCAGGCGCTTTTCCTCCTCGGCCGTCGGCTCGCGCTCCAGCGCATAGGCATGCAGCTTGGTCGGCTCGCCGGCGACTTCCGGATAGGGATTGTCCTTCACCAGCCGCTTGAACCAGCCCGCATCGCGCACCATGATGCGCGAAGCAAAACCCCACTTCTGCTCGAAGGCCGCTTCCAGCTCCGCGGTCAGCGCGGCCGCGTCGCCCTTCTCCGCTCGGAACACGACATTGCCGCTCTGCACATAGGTCGCGACATCGCTGAAGCCGAGGCTTTCGAAGAACGACTTCAGCTCCGCCATCTTGACCATGCGGTTGCCGCCGACATTGATGCCGGAAAACAGCGCCACGAAGACCTTCGCGCTCATATGATGAACCCGGCCAGCGTCTCGTTGTCCGTGATGTCCTGATACTGCACGCCCTCGGCGTCGAAATTAGCTTTCAAGAGATCGAAATTACGCCGGTCCTTGGTCTCGATGCCGATCAGCACCGAGCCGAAATTACGTGCCGACTTTTTAAGATATTCGAAGCGGGCGATGTCGTCGTCGGGGCCGAGCATCTCGAGGAAGTCACGCAGCGCCCCCGGACGCTGCGGAAAGCGGATGATGAAGTATTTCTTCAGTCCTTCGAAGCGCAGCGCCCGCTCCTTCACGTCGGGCAGCCGCTCGAAGTCGAAATTGCCGCCCGAGACGACGGCGACGATGGTCTTGCCCCTGATCTCCTTGCGTGAGAAATCCTTGAGCGCGTCGATGGCCAGCGCGCCTGCCGGCTCCAGCACCACGCCCTCGACATTGAGCATCTCGATCATGGTGGCGCAGAGCCGGTTCTCGGGGATGAGCCGGACAGCGTCGGCGGTGAACTCCCTGAGATAGGGCAACGGCTCGCGGCCGATCTCGGCCACCGCCGCGCCGTCGACGAAATTGTCGACCTTGGCGAGCTTGACGCGCTTGCCGCTCGCCAGGCTCTCGCGCAGGCTTGGCGCGCCTGCCGGCTCGCAAAAGACGAAGCGCGCGTCGCGATGCTGGTCGGCGAAATAATGCGTGACGCCGGCGGCTAGCCCGCCACCGCCGACCGGCAGCATGACGATGTCGGGCATGCGCCCGCCCGGCATCTGAGCGGCGATCTCATAAGCGACCGTCGCCTGGCCCTCGATGATGTCCTTGTGGTCGAAGGGCGGCACCATATGCGCGCCCGAACTCTCGGTGAATTCGAAGGCGGCGCGGTAGCAATCGTCGAAGAAGTCGCCGACCAGCCTGATCTCGACGAAATCGCCGCCGAACAGCCGCGTCTTATCGATCTTCTGCTGCGGCGTCGTCACCGGCATGAAGACGACGCCCTTCTTGCCGAAATGCCGGCAGACGAAGGCAAAGCCCTGCGCGTGATTGCCGGCGGAGGCGCAGACGAACAGCTCGGCATTGTTGCCGGCGGCGAGCGCCTTGCGGAAGAAATTGAAGGCGCCGCGGATCTTGTAGGAGCGCACCGGCGTCAAATCCTCGCGCTTCAAAAGGATGCGGGCGCCGGTCTTCTTCGACAGATAGTCGTTCTCCTGCAGCGGCGTTTCCGGGAAAATCCCGCGGATTGCCTCGGCGGCGGCCGCAACCCGGGCGGAGAAGCTGGTCACTGTAAGGTCCTCATTTCGTTCTTGGGCGGCATGCGCCCCGATCCTGTACGCCGGCTTCGCCGACGATAGGCCTTCCTGACGCCGTTTTGGCTTTCGCGCAACAGTGGCGCCGCCGATGCCGCGATCGGACCGGATTTTCTCCGGACACGACTTACTTTAGCCGCACTTGGCCTGTCGGGGAGGTTTCCGCGGAGGTGGATGGCCGATCGTGGCCGGAGTGGATTTGTCGACGTGCATTTGAAGACGTTTTTGATCATTGCCCTTTCCCTGCTGATGGCGGGCTGCGCGGGCCATAAGACGCAGGAGATCCTTGGCAGTGTCGTCGTGCCGACGCAGGCGACGGAGATCGCCGGCAACCACTCGATCTTCATCGCCACCACGCGTAAGGCTTCAAACGATCCGAACAAGGTGTTCGACGGGGAACGCTCGGCGACCCTCAACTACGCCCGCGTCAGCGTCACTGTGCCGCCGATCCACCAGACGGGCCAGATCGAACGGCGCTCGCGCGGCAAGTCGGACGACCCGACCAAATACTTCATGGCCTCCGAAATGGTCGGCTATGACACGCAGCCGAAATTCGCCAGCGCGCTCAATGCCGATATCGCCGCCCGCGGCGGCCGCGTCATGGTTTTCGTGCATGGCTACAACACCGGTTTCGACGACGCCGTCTACCGGCTGACGCAGATCGTGCATGATTCCGGCTATCCGGGCACGCCGGTGCTGTTCTCCTGGGCCTCGGGCGCCAAGACCACCGACTATGTCTACGACAAGGAAAGCGCCGCCGCCGCCCGCGACCAGCTCGAGGTGACGCTGCGCATGCTCGCCCAGACCGGTGCGCGGCGCATCGATATCGTCGCCCATTCGATGGGCACCTGGGTGACGATGGAGACGCTGCGCCAGCTCGCCATCACCGGCGACCGCGACTTGAGCGGCAAGCTCGGCGACGTGGTGCTGGCCTCGCCCGACATCGACGTCGACGTCTTCAAGAGCCAGATGCGCCGCTACGGCAAGCCGGACAAGCCGTTCATCCTGCTTCTGTCGGACGATGACCGGGCGCTCAGGCTGTCCGGCCTGATCGCCGGCTCGCGGCCGCGTGTCGGCGACTACAGGGACGCCGCCGACCTCGCCTCCTACGGCGTGACGGTCGTCGATCTCTCCAAGGTCAAGGGCACCGACAGCTTCAACCACACCAAATTCGCCGACAACCCGATGATGGTGCAGATGATTGGACAGCGGCTGCGCGAGGACGACGGCTTTGCCAGCGACCGTGACGTGACCGACCGCATCCGCCAGCTCGCCGGTCAGTAACGCGGTTGCGCGTTGCCGACCTGCATCTACTTAGAACTGGACCCGGCCGCGCTCTGGCTTTATCGGAATAGTCGGAGAGGTTTGCCGCCCTTGGGGGATCCCGGGTGACCATGCGTGTGAAGATCGTCGCTGGCCTTGCCTTCGCGCTCGCCCTTGCCGGCTGCGCCGGCCAGAACGCGCATGATTTGTTGAACCGCAAGACGGTTTCGGCGCCCGCCGCCGACATCGCGGCCACGCACGAGATCTTCGTCGCCACGACCCGCCAGCAGGCGACCAAGGATCCGCGCCAGGTGTTCGACGGCGACCGCTCGCTGGCCACCTCCTATGCCCGCGTCGACGTGACGGTCCCGAAAATCCACCAGGTCGGCGCCATCGAGCGCGCCAAGGGCTCGGCCGACTCCAATCCGGCCAAGCAGTTCACCGCCACCGATGTCGTCCACTATGCGGATGCCTCGCAGTTCGCCAAGGCGGTGGGCGCCAACATCGCCATAAGCGGCGATCGCGCCATGGTCTTCGTGCACGGTTTCAACAACGGCTTCGACGACGGCGTCTTCCGGCTGACGCAGATCGCCCATGACACGAAATATCCCGGAACGCCGGTGCTGTTCTCCTGGGCATCGAGCGGCAAGACCACCGGCTACATCTACGACAAGGACAGCGCCAACGCTGCGCGCGACGATCTCGAGGCGACGCTCAGAATGCTCGCCAAGACACGCGTGAAAAGCATCGACATCATCGCCCATTCGATGGGCACCTGGCTGACGATGGAAGCGTTGCGCCAGCTCGCCATCACCGGCGACCGCGATCTCGGCGGCAAGCTCGGCTATGTCGTGCTGGCCTCGCCGGACATCGACGTCGATGTCTTCAAGAAGCAGATGATCCGCTACGGCAAGCCCGACAAGCCGTTCGCCATCCTGCTTTCCGGCGACGACCGGGCATTGAAGCTGTCAAGCTTGATCTCCGGCGACAAGCCGCGCGTCGGCGACTACGGCAACGCCGCCGATCTCGCGAGCTACGGCGTGGTGGTGGTCGACCTGACCAAGACCAAAGGCGGCGATCGGCTGAACCATGCCAAATTCGCCGATAACCCGGTCCTGGTGCAATTGCTTGGCGACCGGCTGCGCACGCCGGCGGCGCTGCGGTCGACCGAACCCGGCTCGGCGGATCTGGACAATATCGGCCAGGGTATCGGCAAGGCCGTGGGATCGGTGGCCGAAGTGGTCATCACCACGCCGTTCAAGGTGCTGACCATAGCCACCGGCGGCGAATGATCGGCTAACGCCAGCCCCACCTAAACAAAAAGATCGACCTTCTGGAAAGTCGTCACGTCGACCAGGCCGACATCCGAGATTCTGAGTTCAGGAATGACCACCAGCGCCAGCAATGAGTGCTGCATATAGGCGTTGTTGAGCGAGCAGCCGACCTTGCGCATCGCCTCGGTCAGTTGCTCGGCCTTGGCGGCGACGATCTCCGCGCGCTCGTCGGACATCAGGCCGGCGATCGGCATCTCGACCAGCGCCAGTTCTTTGCCCTTGGAATAGAGCACGACGCCGCCGCCGACCTCGCTCAGCCGGTTGACAGCCAACGCCATATCTTCCTTGTTGGTGCCAACGACGATGATGTGGTGCGCGTCATGCGCGACGCTCGAGGCCATCGCGCAGTCTTCCATATAGCCGAAGCCGGAAACGAAGGCATTGGTGACGCCGCCGGTGCCGCGATGGCGCTCGACCAGCGCGATCTGGCAGACATCATTGCGGCGATCCATGGCGACCAGCCCGTCCTCGACCGGCAGGTCGGCTTCCAGCGCCCGCGTCGGCGCCTGGTTCTCGATCACGCCGATCACCCGTGCCCGCACCTCGTTGGCGCCCTGGGGTGCCGCGATATCGAAATCCGTGGCGGCGAGTTTCTTGCCGAGCTTGACGGTGTTCTTGGCCGATTGCGGATAGTCATAAGCCGGGATATCGATTTCGAGCTTGCCGGCCTTGGCCAGCCTGACGCCGCGGCCATAGACCTCGTCTATCGTCATCTCAGCGAAATCCGAAACGATCAGCAGATCGGCCAGCCTGCCCGGCGAAATCGAGCCGATCTCGCGCTCCAGCTTGAAATGCTGGGCGGTGTTCAGCGTCGCCATCTGGATCGCCGTCACCGGCTTCAACCCTTGTTGGATGGCGTGGCGAACAACCCGGTCCATATGGCCTTCATGCACCAGTGTGCCGGAATGGCTGTCGTCGGTGCACAGGATGAAGTTGCGCGGGTCGATGCCGCCTTCGGTCACCGCCTTGATCTGCGACGCCACATCGTACCAGGCCGAGCCCAGCCTGAGCATCGCCTTCATGCCCTGGCGCACTCGCGCGATCGCATCCTCGGCGCGCGTGCCTTCGTGGTCGTCCTCGGCGCCGCCGGCGACATAGCCGTGGAACGGCAGGCCGAGATCGGGCGAGGCATAGTGGCCGCCGACCGTCTTGCCGGCCCTGACCGTTTCGGCGATCTCGCCCGACATCACCGGATTGTTGGCCGCGACGCCGGGGAAATTCATCACTTCGCCCAGCCCGATGATGTTTTCCCACGTCATCGCCTCGGCGACATCGGCGACCGTCAGTTCGGCGCCGGCATGCTCCAGTCCCGGCGCCGAGGGCACGCAGGACGGCATCTGCACATGCACGTTGACCGGCATGGCGACCGCCTCGTCATGCATCAGGCGCACGCCCGGCAAGCCCAGCACATTGGCGATTTCGTGCGGATCGATGAACATCGACGTGGTGCCGTGCGGGATCACCGCGCGGCAGAACTCCGTCACCGTCACCATGCCGCTTTCGACATGCATATGCCCGTCGCAAAAGCCGGGCACCAGATAGCGCCCGCCGGCATCGACCACCTTGGTCCCCTGCCCGATCGTATGGCCGGCATTCGGCCCGCAATAGGCGAAGCGGCCGGCGGCGATGGCGATGTCGGTGCCCGGGATGATCTCGCCCGAATGGACATTCACCCAGCGGCCGTTGCGGACGACCAGATCGGCGGGCTTTCGCCCCATGGCGACATCGACGAGATGCGTCGCCACGTCCGTCCAGGCTTTCGGTCTTGCGGCGCTTTGGGATTTGGCTTTGGTCATCGGCGAGTCCTCTTCTGAACGCCACTCTGGCAAATGTCAGCGCGCGGAGCCAGAGCCGTCCGCCTGAACACCTCGAGGAAAGCCGCGCTTGTTGACTAATCCAGGCAAAAGGCGATGCTGACCTCTGAGGCCGACCTATCGGAGGGGAAGATGACCCGTTTCTGGAATGTGCTCGCCGCTGCCGTCCTGCTTGTCGCTTCGACCGCATTCGCCACCGCCGAGGAGCGCTGGCTGACCCTGCCGGAGCCGGCGCAGATGCCCAAGGCCGACGAAAGCGGCTACGCACCGGTCAACGGCATCCAGATGTACTACGCCGTCTTCGGCAAGGGCGATCCGGTGCTGCTGATCCATGGCGGCCTTGGCCATGCGGACATCTGGGCAAGCCAGGTGGCCACTCTTTCCAAGACGCACAAGGTCATCGTTGCCGACAGCCGCGGCCACGGCCGCTCGACCCGCACCGACGAGCCCTATGGCTACGACCTCATGGCCTCGGACTATCTCGCCCTGCTCGACTATCTCAAGATCGACAAGACCGCGCTGGTCGGCTGGAGCGACGGCGGCATCATCGGCATCGACATCGCGCTTCACCATCCAGAGCGCCTGACCAGGCTTTTCGCACAGGCCGCCAACGTCACCACCGACGGCGTCGATCCGGGCGTGATGACCAACAAGACCTTCGCCGCCTATATCGAGCGCTCAGGACGCGACTACAAGAAACTGTCGAAGACCCCCGAGCAGTACGACGCCTTCGTCGCGCAGATCAGCCATATGTGGGAATCGCAACCCGCCTGGACCAAGGAAGAGCTCGGCAAGATCACCACGCCGACCGCGATCGTGGCCGGCGACCATGACGAGGCGATCAAGCGCGCGCACACCGAATACATGGCGTCGGTCATTCCCGGCGCGAAGCTGATCATCCTGCCCAACGCCAGCCATTTCGCAATGCTGCAGGCGCCGGACGAGTACAGCCAGGCGGCGCTGGATTTCATCGACGCCAAATAGCGAAAGAGCCCCTGGGCATGCGCGGCGCGACAAGCGCCGCGTTCCATCGACGTAAACCACTGTTGCAGAGATACAATTCCGTTTCACGGCGAATGGCGTTAGTCTGTACTGGAGAGGCTTTCGAAACCGCCATTTTCGGAGAGCTCGATGCGTCGCCTGGCGCTCGCCACTGCCGGCTTTCTTGCGCTTCTGTCCGGGGCAACCCAGGCGGCGGATTTGGACCTGCCGATGACCGCGCCGGGCTTCGATTGGACCGGCTTCTACGCCGGTGCGCAGGCCGGTTACGGCTGGGGCAAGTCCGACATCAGCGGAAACGACGGCGGCCCGTTTTCCTTCAGCCCGAACATTGACGGCGGCTTTATCGGCGGCCACATCGCCGGACTGTGGCAGTTCGACCAGGCGGTGCTTGGCGCCGAAGCCGAGCTCAACTATGCCGCCATCGACGGCACAGCCACCGCCAGCCCGGGCAACGTCTTCGGCACCGACGTCAAATGGTTCGGATCGGTCAACGCCAAGGCCGGCTACGCGATGGACCGCGTGCTGGTCTACGGCATAGGCGGCTTCGCTTTCGCCGGCACCGAAACCTCGCAGGCGGCGGGCACGGCCTTCTCCCAGACGCGCACCGCCACCGGCTGGACACTCGGCGCCGGCGTCGACTACGCCTTCAGCGACCGCGTCGTCGTCGGCGCGCAGTACCGCTACTACGATTTCTCCAAGGAGCATTTCGACGCCCCCGACGCCTTCTCCGACCGCGACCAGGGCGTCAAGCTGCAGACGCTCGGGGTGAATTTCAGCTATAAATTCTAAGCACGCCGCCCAAAACTGCGCTGCGGTTTTGAGAGACAGCATGCGCAAAACAAAGCCTCAAAGACTTACCGTCTCAGCGACGATACTCCCTACTTCTTCCATATATCGCTGAAAGGGGTTGGCCGGCGCCCGCAGGGGGCGGGGGAATGGGTAGGGGCCTGAAAGACGCCGGCCTTCGGCGGATCGAGCCGCCTTGTGAAGACCCTAACTTTCCCCTGGGTAAAGGGTAATTCCGCGATCGCGCCACTTTCCAACGCGCCCCTGCTCCGCAAGCGCCGGACCAATAATGGTTAAGTTTCAAGGCAGGGTTGAATCGGACCCGTCAGGGCTCGTCAGAAGCGATTTTCGCGGCCGGCATGGCGGCGAGGCACTCCTCCAGCCGCCTGAGCCTCGCCTTTTGCCAGCGCAGCGCATGCGCGGCATCATGCAGGTTGCGTTTGGCCTTCGAGTTGGCGGCATCGAGCATATTCCGCTCGAGTCGGCCGATCTCACGGCGCAACTGCACCGCCTCGGCCTCCCGCAAGCCCCTGATCCAACCTGCCCCGCGCATGGTTTCCACCCCTGAAAGCCGGTTGCATGCTGGCAGAAAAAGCCTAACGAGCTGGATTCGGGTAACGTTGAATTTTAAATATCACTAATGTTGCAATTTCCTGCCGTTTCGATGGCGGCCGAATTTGGCAAAATGCCCCCGTGCGATGTATCGAACACGTGCGGCCGGGTGACGTCACGTAAAGACTCAGTTATGGCTTGCGGCGCACACCTCTCTTTGGCCGGCGCTTACATTCAGGCAACCTCCAAGTGGCGCATGGGCACTCAAGCCAGATTGAGGTGCAGGCTGGCGCGTCTAGTTTCCTAAAGCCGCATCTCGACCTTATCCCGGTTGGGCGCTGTTAGGGCCGGGACCGCCCGGCCGGTGCCTCCTTTCGGCAATTCCGCCCAACGGAAGGCATCGGCCGTCTTTTAGGCCGCGTTTCTTCATGAATGCGACCCATGTGCCGTCGTTCATCCAACAAAAAACCCGCCGCAGGGATTCTACGGCGGGTAGGCAAGCGACTGCAATTTTTGAGGGGAAATTGCCTCGCCGGCCCACAATGCAACTTGGAGCCGCAGCTGTCTGCGTCAAGGGTCGGGGTATGAAAGCGTTTCGGGCTCATTCTGCTGATTATTTTAGCCCGAGAGTACTCATTAGGGTGTAACGACGCACGCATTGCGTGCGTGCATCCCGGCTAAAACACCGTCATTCGGCGAAAGTAGGCGCGGTGTCGGCGAGCTTTGGGCCGCTATGCTTTTGGGCACTCAGTCCAGATTGAGCGATTCCTAATGTAACTATAAATTCAGCAGCGCGGGTCCGCCAACCCACCCGCACGGCCGGTGCCACTGATCCCCCAAAACCCAGACACCTGAGGTGGCACCGGCCATTCCATTGGCCTATCTCGGGCCCGGAACGCTCCGGGCCTTCGTTTCAGTGGCGCCAAAAAACAAGAAGCCCACTTCGACCTGCGAAAAGCGGTCGAGAGCGCAACTTTTTAATTTGAAATTCTTGCCGACGCGAACCACGGCCCGGAGCGTCTGACACCCGGATGCGGATTTTCGGCTGTCACCAAAGGTACGTCAAAGGTTGGGGACTGTACGCCGTATGGCGGTCTCGTGGGGGCTCTCGATCCGAGAGACGGTTAGCCGGGACATCACCGGGCACTGGGGAGCCGTAACCGCGTTGTTTAAGTTCGAACCCTTGACTATTGGAGCACGCACCGAACTCCACCGGCTGGTGCGCCTGCGCGTTCAGATCATGCAGCACTTCGATAACATCGACCACGACGCGGATATGGTCCTGAAGGCTGCGGCCGAATTGGTCGAAGCTGTCGAGCCTGAGGAGCCGATTAGACTGCCAAAGGCTGGCTGGACCTTGGGGCTGTAAAGCCATCAGCCTGCCCTCCCCGGTGCAACGGCTTAGGCAAAAGCCTCGCGCGTATGGACGTTATCGCCGCCGGTCTCGGCGTGGTTGCAATCAGCCGTCGTCTAGGGCATGCGTTGCCCGCGGTCACGCTGTCGGTTTACGCGCAATTGTCGTACGAACGCGCGGCAGCGGCGATCGAAGCTGCGATGAGAACCGGCGAGGACAGCAAGAGGCATATAAGACGCCAATCCGGTGGCAAATTCGCCCACAGGGCTAGACCGGAATCGCCTTAAGTGCTTGTAATCGCGGCGCGCGGACGTGGCGGAATTGGTAGACGCAAGGGACTTAAAATCCCTCGATCTCTGATCGTACGGGTTCGATTCCCGTCGTCCGCACCAGCATTCGCTCTTCGAGCTTCCGAAGGCAGGCCACCCGCTACAACCTCAATCCCTCATCGGATTAAGCTTCAAATACTGGACCAGGATGATCGTCTTCGCATCGACGATGCGCCCATCGGCAATGCCCGCCATCGCCTCGTCCAGCGGCATTTCCATGACCTCGATATCCTCGCCCTCCTCCGGCGCGCCGCCGCCGGCCGAGATGCGGTCGGCGGGCGAGTAGCGGGCGACGAAGAACCAGAGCCGCTCCGTCACGCTGCCGGGGCTCATATAGGGCGAAAACAGCCGCTCCACTTTGTTCAGGTGGTAGCCGAGCTCTTCCTCCGCCTCCTTGCGGATCGCCGTTTCGGGATCGTTCTCGTCGAGCAGGCCGGCGCAGGCCTCGATCAGCGGTTCGCGATGGCCGGTGACATAGGCGGGATAGCGGAATTGCCGCACCAGAAGCACCGTCTGGCGCTCGGGGTCGAAGGGCAGGATCACCGCGCCGTCGCCGCGATTGTAGGTCTGGCGGATCTGCGTTTCCCAACGCCCGTCGCGGCGGCGATAGTCGAGCACTGTCTTCTTCAGCACCGCCCAGTCGTCGGATAAAACTTCCTCGGAACGGATACGAATGCGATCTTCCATGACGGACTCCGTGTTTTCGCTGGCAGAGGGGTAACGGGGAAGCCGCGCCTGCGCAATCCGGGAAAGCCGTTGGTCCAGCACAGCTGTCACCGGCCCGTGTATGGTGTTAACCAAAACCAGTGCCTAGATAGACGTGACCTTGCCGGAGCTTTTCATGACGTCAGCCCTTTTCCAGCCGATCACCCTTGGCGGCCTCACCTTCCCCAACCGCATCGCGGTCGCGCCCATGTGCCAGTATTCGGCCGAAGACGGCTCGGCCAGCGACTGGCATGTCTATCACTGGATGAACCTCGCAATGTCGGGCGCCGGGATGGTGACCGTCGAGATGACCGACGTCGAACGGCGCGGGCGCATCTCGCATGGCTGCCTCGGCCTCTATTCCGACGACAATGAAGCGGCGGCCAGGCGCACGCTCGATGCCGCCAGGCGCGTCGCGACGCCCGACGCCAAATTCGGCGTCCAGCTTGCCCATGCCGGTCGCAAGGCCTCGTGCCAGCGGCCCTGGGAAGGCGGCGGGCCGCTGAAGCCCGACCAGGACCCTTGGCCCATCGTGTCGGCCTCGGCCATCGCCTATGACACCGGCTGGCAGGTGCCGCACGCGCTCGAAGAGGACGAAATCCTGCGGCTGATCGAACGCTTCGCCGAGGCCGCCGGGCGCGCCGACCGCGCCGGCTTCGACTTCATCGAACTGCATGCCGCGCATGGCTACCTGATCTTCCAGTTCCTCTCGCCGCTCTCCAACCAGCGCACCGACCGCTGGGGCGGCTCGCTGGAAAACCGCATGCGCTTCGCCGTCGAGATCGCCCGGGCGGTGAAGAAAGCCGCTCCGAAGCTGATGTTGGGCGCCCGCCTTTCGGTGAAGGAATGGGTCGATGGCGGCTTCGACGTCGACGAGGCGATCGATGTGGCCAAGGCGCTGAAGGCCGAGGGCGTCGCCTACCTCTGCTGTTCCAGCGGCGGCAACTCGCCGCATCAGAAACTGCCGACCGGGCCGGGCTACCAGGTGCATCTGGCGGAAGCCGTGCGCAAGGGCGCAGGCATCCCGACGCGCGCCGTCGGGCTGATCGACAATCCCGGCCAGGCTGAGACGATCGTTGCAGACGGCCGCGCCGACATGGTGGCGCTGGCGCGCGCCTTCCTTGCCGATCCGCGCTGGGGCTGGCGCGCCGCGGCGACGCTCAGCGAGAAGATCCACCCCGCCCCGCAGCTGGCGCGATCGGTGACGACCATGGAACACTGGGTCAAAAAGGCCGGCTGACCGCCGCGATTGCCCCAAGGTGATGAGACGTTTGGGCGCAGGCGCCTCGTCACCATTGCAACCAAATTGGCCGTTTTACGTTTGCGGCCATGATAGACAACAAGCCCTTCGAAAAGCCGGTGGTGGTCGAGCTCGGCCACGTCGGCAAATATCGCCACATCAGCAGCACCCGCGAAGCCGCCGAGTGCCTGATGACCGTTTGGCCGCTCAATCGCGGCGAGCGCCATCGTGATGCTCTCGACACTTGCCTCAAAGCGTTGGAAGGTTATCGTTCGATTGCGGAGGCACGCCGCGCCCTGATCGAGGCAGCCAGGGAGTCGGAAGTGCTGGTCCCCGAGGACGGGCTGCCTGACGGAAGGCTGCACTAGAGCAGTTCAGGAAAAGTGTGAGTGGTTCCCGTTCGGGATTGCGTAGATCAAGGAGTTGGAGCGTTTCATCGTTTCCGTGAACGCTCCAGCAGGCTTCTCAACCGGAGGATTTCATGGCGAAGCTGACTTACAAGATCGTCGAGCATGATGGCGGCTGGGCCTACAAGGTGGGCGCGACCTTTTCCGAGACGTTCCGCACCCACCAGGAAGCGCTGCGGGCCGCCGAGATCGCATCCGCCGAACAACAGGTCGCCGGCACCACGGACGGCATCCAGTATGAGGATGCCGAAGGCAAGTGGCACGACGAACTGGCCGACGGCCGCGACAGGCCGCAGACCGAAGTGTCTGACTAAGCAATTCCAGCAAAGGTGTCGCACGGTTGAGCGCGGCGACTTCGCCGCAGCTTCTGCCCGGAATTGCTCAAATCAAACTGATCTTCTTGCCCGCGCCGCGACCGACCCTGCCCGAGCCTTCATGACGGCCGCTGGCGGGCGCCGGGCTTAGAGACCGTTTCGAGATTCGCTCTGGCGAGTCATATGGTGGTGGTTTCGAGAACCGGAGCGGAGCGGACAGTTGGGTCCGTGAGCACCGGAAGCGCAGAAAACGCCATCAGATGGCCGCCAGAGTAGAATTTCCAAACGGTCTCTTACTTGCCGCAATAGTGATCGTTCACGTTCCCCTCGGCATTGGCGTCCGGTCCGGGCGTGTTGGACGCGCACGGGCCCATCGCGCCGGTATTGCCGAGGATGTTGAGGCCGGAAGAGTCGCCCCCGGCAATCGCGCCCGTGGTCGTGCGGTCGACCGGCCGCTCGCTCGAGGCGGCGTTGTTGTGCCACCACGACCAGTCGCCGGACGACTGAGCCATCGCCGCGCCACTCATGGCGAGCACGAGCGCCGAGGCTGCTATGATGTTCCTAAGCATTGGAGTCTCCATTCCGTTGATCGCCGAAATCTGGCCGGCGACGCGCATGAAACCCCCGCTCGCGGTCAAAGGTTCCGGCCGGAAAATCACGAAAAACCAAGGCTTTCGACACGTTTGTGTGACGGCCTCGTGAGCCGGTTGAGGCTCGACACTGGTCAACTCAGAGAAACTACGCTCAAAGTCAGTTCACGACTGCGAAGGCGCGGGCGGCAATGCGCCGGATGAAGGCGACCACCCGTTCGGCATCGACGAATTGCGGCATATGGCCGAGGCCCTCGATCCGCTCGAAGTCCAGCCCCTGGATCCGGTCCAGCATCGGCTCGCCATGCACGGCCTCGCCGATGACACGGTCGGCGCTGCCGAACAGGATGCCGGCCGGCATTTCTATCTCGCCGTAACGCTGTTCGATGCGGCCAAGGTCCTCATCCACCGCGACGACGTCGGAAGAGGTGGCGAAGTAATGCGCCGGGCGCAGCCCAAGCCATCCGCCGCCTCCGATCATGTAGTCCGCCGGAACCGCTTGCGGGGCGAAAATGAACCGCATGGTCGGCTCGGCGTAGCGCAGGCTCGCCGGTATCGCCACCGTATAAGCGAGAATGCGACGCAGCAGCCGCGACGGAACATAGAGCAGGTCGAATCGCTGGCGTATCCTGGATTCCAGATGCGTCAGCGGCGAAAGCAGCGCGATGCCAGAAACCGTTTGCGGATGCTCGACCGCCAGCGTGAGCGCGATGGCGCCGCCGAGCGAATGGCCGACGACCAAAGGTCTCTCCAGCCCGAGCTTCTCGATGAAGCGCCGTATCACGTCCGCCTGTTCGGGCAGCCGGCCGGTCGCGCCGCTTGCCCGGACCGAATAGCCAGAGCCCGGCCGGTCGAGCGCGATCAGCCGGTAGCCGGAGCCGAAACGTCCGAACAGCGTCCGGCGGAAGTGATGCAGTTGCGCGCCGAGCCCGTGCACGAAGACGATTGGCCTGCCCTCGCCTTCCTCGACATAGTGGATGCGGTTGCCGTCGATCTCGACGAATTTTCCACAAGCCGGCACCAATCGCTCGGCCTTCGCCGCGATTAGCCGGGTTGCGACCACCAGTCCGAGAAGAACAAGGGCAGCCACGACGAGCAGACCGCCGAGCAGCCAGGAGACGATCGATAGAAGCATTGTTTCACCCGGATCTGACCGGCCGCACCATAGCCGCAACAACTGGCGTCACAAGCGCAATCCGGCTGTCGCATTGCGGCCGGCCGCCAGTCGCGTTATCTCAGGCGACCTTTCTCGCCGGAGCCCGTCATGCCTGAAATCGTCACCGCCGCCATGCTCGTCATCGGCGACGAGATCCTCTCCGGCCGCACC
Organism: Mesorhizobium sp. CU3; assembly: GCF_006442965.1. GTDB lineage: Bacteria > Pseudomonadota > Alphaproteobacteria > Rhizobiales > Rhizobiaceae > Mesorhizobium. The sequence continues at coordinate 290,591 of NZ_VFWX01000002.1, forward strand.
AAGGACAAGAATATCGGCCACCTCGCCGACATCATGACGGCGATCGGCATCGACCTGAAGGAAGTGCGCATCGTTCCCGACGAGGAAGATGAGATCATCGCCGCGGTAAACGCCGTGCGCGCCCGCTACACCTATGTCTTCACCACCGGCGGCATCGGCCCCACCCATGACGACATCACCGCGGACTCTATCGCCAAGGCCTTCAGCGTGCCTTGCGAATATGACGCCAAGGCCTACGCTTTGCTGGAAGCGAGCTACGCCCAGCGCGGCATCGAATTCACCGAGGCGCGCAAGCGCATGGCGCGCATGCCGCGCGGCGCCGACCATATAGACAATCCGGTCTCCGTCGCGCCGGGCTTCCGTATCGGCAACGTCCATGTCATGGCCGGCGTGCCGTCGATCTTCCAGGCCATGCTCGACAATGTCGTGCCGACGCTCAAGGCCGGCACCAAGATGCTGTCGGCCACAGTGCATTGCCCGTTCGGCGAGGGCCTGATCGGCGGTCCGCTGGCCGACATCCAGAAGGCGCATCCCGACACCATCATCGGCTCCTACCCCAAATATGGCGACGGCAAGTTTTGGACCGAGCTCGTCGTGCGCGCCCGCGGCGAGGAAGCACTTGAGGCCGCGCGCAAGGATGTCGAGGCGATGGTCGCGGGCTTCGCCAAGGCGAGCTGAGAACGCGGGTTGGTACGTCCGCCCGGCCTCGATCGAGCCGGAACCAAGCGCGACATTGCGACGTTTCTGCCGCGGTGCGGCATGCGCCGGCAATTGAGGGAAACGTCATGCGCTTCAAGACCATCGTCGCCATTTTGCAGAACGAGCAGGACGCCGAGCGCGTGCTCGATTGCGCCCTTCCGCTTGCCGAGCGGTTCGAGAGCCACCTGATCGGCATCCATGCCGAGGCGCTGCCGGTGCCCTACACATCGGCGACCGGCTTCCCGGACACCGAGTTCCTGCAGGTTTCGGCCGAAATGAACAAGGAACGCGCCGACAAGCTGCAGGCCTATTTCCTCAAGCGGATCGAGGAATCCGGCCTCTCCTTCGAGTGGCGAAGCCTGGAGAGTTTTTCGGGCGACAGCGCGCTGACCGGCATATCGAGCGTGCGCGCCGCCGATCTCATCATCGCCGCGCAGCGCGACGCCGGCGGCGACCCGAGCGCCGATGTCGACACTCTGGTCTATGACGCCGGCCGGCCGGTGCTGGTGGTGCCGCATGCCGGGCCGCTGGTGACCACCTTCAGGCGCGTGCTGCTTGCCTGGAACGGCAGCAAGGAAGCGGCGCGCGCCGCCTTCGACGCCCTGCCCTTCATCGTCGAGGCCGACAAGACCGATATCCTCGTCATCGATCCGCCGGAATCGCTTGACGAGTCGCCCGAGGCGGCCGGCGCCGAGATCGCGGCGGCGCTGTCGCGCCACGGCGCCAATGTCAGCGTCTGCGTGCAACAGTCGGGCGGCACCGCGGTCGACGACATGATCCAGACCCGCATCGCGGAATCCGGCGCCGATCTTCTGGTGCTCGGCGCCTACAGCCATTCCTGGCTGCGCCAGCTTCTGTTCGGCGGCGTCACCCGCACGGTGCTGCGCACGACCAACGTGGCGGCCTTCCTGTCGCGGTAAGTCCACAGCCATCGCCCGCCCCTGCCCTTGCCAAGCCTGGCGCTTTCCGGCTAATTCCGCCTGCATTCCAGTGTGTCTGCGCGCTGCGGCGCGCGCTTGCGGAGTGCGCGAACCATGTCCCTTCCCGAAAAAGCCTTTCCCGTCTCCTGGGACCAGTTCCATCGCGACGCCCGCGCGCTTTCCTGGCGGCTGTCCGGCGCCAACAAGGGGCAGTGGAAGGCGATCGTCTGCATCACCCGCGGCGGCCTGGTGCCGGCGGCCATCATCGCGCGCGAGCTCGGCATCCGCGTGATCGAGACGGTATGCGTCGCGTCCTATCACGACTACACCAGCCAGGGTCAGTTGCAGGTGTTGAAGGAGATCTCGCCGCCGCTGCTTGCTGATGACGGGGCCGGCGTGCTGATCATCGACGACCTCACCGACACCGGCAAGACCGCGGGTATTGTCCGCGCGATGATGCCCAAGGCGCATTTCGCCACCGTTTACGCCAAGCCGAAGGGCCGACCGTTGGTCGATACTTTCGTCACCGAGGTCAGCCAGGACACCTGGATCTATTTTCCGTGGGACATGGGCTTCACTTACCAGAAGCCGATCGCCGACGATCACGCCGGATAAGAACTGTTCTTTTACATAAGAAGCCGACCCGAACGCAGTGGCGTGCCTTGCAACAGCCCTCGCGAGGCACAACGTCTTTAAAGGATTGACTATTTTTGGGGGGATATTCCCCCCGGTGTGAATTTTTTTACTTCTAAAGCTGATAATTCGCCGTAAGATTCGTAAGGTGGCAAACGATTCTGGAGGCTGGGGGCAGCTCATCCGATGTTGACGAGGCCGACGACACAGAACCAGATGGCCGAAAGAGTCCGGCGACTCTTCGGCACTGCGCCTTGTCGTCTGCAGGTAGCCGCCCTGCCGTGGCGCGAGGGCGAGCACGGTGTCGAAATCATGCTGATCACCAGCCGCGACACAGGCCGCTGGGTGCTGCCCAAGGGCTGGCCGGAAGCACGCGAACCGCTGTGCGAAGCGGCTGCGCGGGAGGCCGGCGAGGAAGCAGGCTTGCGCGGCACGGTCTCGCATCGCGAGGCCGGCCGCTATTTCTACGCCAAGGTCCTCGGTTCAGGCGAGGAAGTGCCTTGCGAAGTGCTGGTGTTTCCGCTGCATGTCGACCGCGTCGCCGATCGCTGGAAAGAGAAGCGCGCGCGCACGCGCAAATGGGTCGGCGCGACCGAAGCCGTCCAGATGATCAATGAGCCGGACCTCTGCCAGATCATCGCCGGTTTTTGCGCAGCGCCGCACGAGTTCGCCTGACCGTCAGGCATCACCGAAATCGTCGGAGATGAGGCGCGTCCAGCAGTCGCCCATCGGTCGCAACTGCGGATTTTGAAGTTGCATCCTGCGAAAGCAGCCCCGTCAGCTGGAGTCGCCGACGGCCCCGGCCGAAGCCGGGGCTGTCATTGCTTCAATCGACAAGGCCCTTGGTCAATTCGAGCGCCTGGCGCTCGAACAACCGCCGGTAGATGCCGCCGTTCAGGCGGATCAACGCATCATGCGAGCCTTCCTCGATGATCTTGCCACGATCGAAGACCAGCAGCCGATCGAGCGCGCGCACCGTCGACAGCCGGTGCGCGATGACCAGCGTCGTGCGCCCGACCATCAGCCTCTCCATCGCCTTCTGGATGAGCACCTCCGATTCCGAATCGAGGCTCGATGTCGCCTCGTCCAGAATCAGGATGCGCGCATCGGCGAGGAAGGCGCGTGCGATCGCCACCCGCTGGCGTTCGCCGCCCGACAGCTTCACGCCGCGCTCGCCGACCAGCGTTCCGTAGCCCTTGGGCAAAGCGGCGATGAAGTCGTGCGCGCTGGCGAGCTTCGCCGCATGCTCGATCTCGGCCTGCGTGGCGCCGGGCCTGGCATAGGCGATGTTCTCGGCCAGCGAGCGGTGGAACAGGATCGGCTCCTGCTGGACGATGGCGATCTGGCCGCGCAGGGAGGCCTGCGCCACCTGCGCGATATCCTGCCCGTCGATCAGGATGCGCCCGGCATTCACGTCGTAGAGACGCTGGATCAGCTTGACGAAGGTCGTCTTGCCCGAACCCGAATGCCCGACCAGACCGACGCGCTCGCCCGCCGCGATCTCGACCGAGAAATCGCGATAGAGCGGCAGCCGGTGATTGCCGTAGTGGAACGTCACCTTGTCGAAGGCGACGCGCCCCTCGCTGATGCGGATCGGCGAAGCGCCGGGCCGATCCTCGATGCCGAGCGGCTCGGACTGGAAGTCGACCAGCTCCTCCATGTCGTTGATCGAGCGCTGCAAGTTGCGGATATGCGTGCCGATGTCGCGCAGATAACCCTGCAGAACGAAGAACGAGGTCAGCACGAAGGCGACATCGCCGGCGCTCGCCTGGCCCCAGGCCCACAGCATCAGCGCAAGCCCGATCACCGCCGCCCGCATGAGAAGCAGCATCGCGCCTTGCGTGGTGCCGTTGATCGTGCCGCGCACCCAGGTGCGGCCGGTGCGCAGGCGCCATTTGGCGACGACCTTGGCAAGAAGCGCTTCCTCGCGCGCCTCAGCGCCAAAGCCCTTGACCACGGCGTTGCAGCTCACCGCATCGGCGAGCGAGCCGCCGAGCCGCGTGTCCCAGCTGTTGGCAAGCCGCGCGGCCGGCGCGACATAGCCGAGCGACAGCACCGCCGTCACAGCGATGAACAGCACCGATCCGGCCGCCACCGCAGTGCCCATCAGCGGCCAGAACCAGCCGAGCAGCAGCGTCGAGCCGACCAGCATGACCACCGACGGCAAAAGCGCGATCAGGATTGTGTCGTTGAGCAGGTCGAGCGCCCACATGCCGCGCGTGACCTTGCGCACCGTTGATCCGGCAAAGCTGTTGGCGTGCCAGTCGGTCGAGAAACGCTGCACGCGATGGAAGGCATCGGCAGCGATATCCGACATCATCTTCAGCGTCAGCTCGACGATTCCCATGAAGGCGGCGTTTCGCAGCACGACGCCGCCCAAAGCCAGCGCCATCAGGACGAAGAACGCCGTCATTGCGGCATTCCAGGCGACCTGGTTGGCGCCGGCGCTGCTGGCGACGGCGTCGACCAGCCGGCCGGAATAGAGCGGCGTCAAAACGTCGGCCAGCGTCGCCAGCAGGAAGGCGCCCATGATGAGCGACAGCCGCCACGGCTGGCGCCGCCAGTGGCTGAACGTGAAGCCGAGCACGCTGCGAAAGGCGCTGGCGCGCAGATCGATCTTGAAACGAGCCATGATGTCATCCGGGCGCAAAGCTGCCCGGTCCCGGTAAAAGTCTGAATTGGAAAACCCGCGTTGGCGCCCAAATGGCGGCGTCTAAAACGGGAGGTTCAGTATGGTTGGTCGCGCGCCCGAGGCGGCGGCCGACAGCGGCAAATGCCTGTGCTGCGTCCGGCTATCCGAAAAGGCTTCGGAGCGCCTGGGCAGACCTAGGCCTTGCGACCTCGTTTAACGATGTCAAATCCTGCCATACGTTCCTCCCGGAAGGGAATCGCGGAGAAGCCCTTATAGGAACGTCTCGCCGCCTCGCCAAGGCAGGGCGCGGCCAAAGACAAATCTGGTTCAACCACTGCGACGATTTTGCAACAATGGTCGTGCGGAACCGTCGGATCAGGCGAGCGTTACGCCCGGTCCCGGAAGCGGTTGGTGATCGGGTAGCGGCGGTCGCGGCCGAAATTCTTCCTGGTGATCTTCACGCCTGGCGCTGCCTGCCGGCGCTTGTACTCGGCGATGTAGAGCAGGTGCTCCACGCGCGTCACCGTCGCCCGGTCGTGGCCGCGCGCGACGATGTCGTCGACGCTCATCTCGTTCTCGACCAGGCATTCCAGTATGTCGTCCAGCACCGGATAGGGCGGCAGCGAATCCTGGTCGGTCTGGTTCTCGCGCAGTTCCGCCGATGGCGCCTTGTCGATGATGTTCTTCGGGATCACCTCGCCCGAAGGCCCGAGCGCGCCCGGCGGCACATGGGAATTGCGCCAGCGCGACAGCGCATAGACCTGCATCTTGTAGAGGTCCTTGATCGGGTTGAAGCCGCCATTCATGTCGCCGTAAAGCGTGGCGTAGCCGACCGACATCTCGCTCTTGTTGCCGGTGGTGACCACCATCGAGCCGAACTTGTTCGAGATCGCCATCAGGATCGTGCCGCGAGCGCGGCTCTGCAGGTTTTCCTCGGTGATGCCTTCCTGCGTGCCCTCGAACAGCCTCGTCAGCGCATGCTTGAAACCTTCGACCGGCTCGGAGATTGGCACGATGTCGTAGCGGCAGCCGAGCGCGCGGGCGCAATCCTCGGCGTCCTTCAGCGAATCCTTCGACGTATAGCGGTAAGGCATCATCACGGTGCGCAGCCGCTCTTCGCCCAGCGCATCGACGGCAAGGGCCGCGCAGATCGCCGAATCGATGCCGCCGGAGAGGCCGAGCACGACGTTCTTGAAACCGTTCTTGTTTACGTAGTCGCGCAGGCCCAGCATGCAGGCGCGATAGTCGGCCTCTTCGCGCTCGGGGATTTTCGACATCGGGCCTTCCGAGCAGACCCAGCCGTCATCCGTTCTTTTCCAGGTGGTGACGTCGACCGCATCCTCGAACTGGCTCATCTGAAAGGCCAGCGTCTTGTCGGCGCCAATCGCAAACGAGGCGCCGTCGAAGATCAGCTCGTCCTGACCCCCGAGCTGGTTGGCGTAGATCATCGGCAAGCCGGTTTCGATGACCTGCTTGATCACGACCTGGTGGCGGACATCGATCTTGGCGCGGTAATAGGGCGAGCCGTTCGGCACCAGAAGGATCTCGGCGCCACTCTCGGCCAACGTCTCGCAGACGGCGACCTCGCCCCAGATATCCTCGCAGATCGGAATGCCGATGCGCACGCCGCGGAAATTGACCGGCCCCTGCAGTTCCGGCCCGGCCTGAAAGACGCGCTTCTCATCGAACTCGCCGTAGTTCGGCAGGTCGAGCTTGTAGCGTTCGGCGATGATCTTGCCACCGTCGGCGACGACGATCGAATTGTGCGTTCCGCTTTTGCGCTTGAGCGGAGTGCCGATGATGACGCCCGGACCGCCATCGGCTGTATCCTTGGCGAAATCCTGCGCGGCCTTCTCGCAGGCCTTCAGGAAGGAAGGCTTCAGCACCAGATCCTCCGGCGGATAGCCGGCGAGGAAGAGCTCGGTAAAAAGCACCAGATCGGCGCCCTGGCGCGCGGCATCCGCCCTCGCCTCGCGCGCTTTTGCCAGGTTGCCGGCGACATCGCCGACGGTCGGGTTGAGCTGGGCGACGGCAATGCGCAGGATGTCGGGAGCGGTCTTGGTCATGCAACGCATGTAGCGTGGCTGAAATCGGCTCGCAATGGCGATTGCTTGTGCCAAATACGCCGCATGCGGCAACCAGGCCTGGCCTAATCGCCTGCGTACTCGCGCAACGTCTCGACCGAGTGATTCTCGCCGATCGACATGGCCAGGATGCGCGAGATGTGCCGGCGCGGCAGGCCGCTCTTTGCCGACCATTGGTTGATTTGCGCCTGGATTTTGTCGAGGTCCCGCTTCGAGGTCGGGCTCTCGGCGATGTCGAGCCCGGCGTCGCGCAAGGCGGCCGCCATGTCGGCCGAGACGACGAACGTGTCCCACTCCAGCCAGCGCAAAAAATACTGACCGGTATTGCCGCCGAGACGGCTGCCATGCTTGGCGAGATAGGCGGTCAGCCCGACCTGGTCGTCGGCCGGCCATTGCGCGATGAACTTGCCGAAGCCGCCATGCTCCTTCGAGACGCGCTCGACGAAGGCGGCATTGTCGCGCACCGACTTGATCTTCTGCGGATTGCGCACGATGCGGCTATCGGAGGCGAGCTCGTGCCAGAAATCGTCCGGCTGGAACAACAACCGCTTCGGCTCGAAATGAAGAAACGCTTCCTCGAAACCAGGCCACTTCTGTTCGATGACGCGCCAGACGAAGCCGGCGGCGAAGATGCGTTCGGCCATAGTCGACAGGATGCGGTCGTCCGAGACCTTCGCCACCGCCGCATTGTCGGGCATTGGTCCCAACAGCGAGGCGAGTGCTGCTTCGCCGCCTTTGCGCTTTGCCGCACGTTCGCGGATTTTCTTGAAATCGAGCATGTCGGCCCTCGCCTGTTTGGCTCAATCTATCACTTCACGTCCGCCCCGGTAGCCTCTACCTCTATCGGGGTCGCGCGAAGGAGGGCCAGATGAACAAGATCGTCGAGGACATGGCGAACCGCTTGCTGAAGCGAAAACCGGGCGGTTTCGGCCCGCTCGAGAGCCGCGTGCTGCAGTCTACGCTCGAGCGCACCACCATCACCAAAGACATCAACAAGGCGGTGGCTTTCCATGAGACCTATGGCGACCGCGTCGCTGACGCCATCGCCAGGATCGGCGGTTCGTGGTCCTTCATCCTCGGCTTCCTCGCCTTTCTCGTTGTCTGGACCGCCGGCAATGTCTGGCTGCTGACGCGCGATGCGTTCGACCCCTACCCCTTCATCTTCCTCAACCTGGTGCTGTCGATGCTTGCCGCGATCCAGGCGCCGGTGATCATGATGTCGCAGAACCGCCAGACCGAGCGCGACCGCATCGACGCCGCTCATGACTACGAGGTCAATCTGAAAGCCGAGATCGAGATCATGGCCCTGCATGAAAAACTCGACGAATTGCGCCACAGCGAGATCATCGCCATGCGCGACGACATCACGCGCCTGGCCGAACAGCTCAGGCAGATCGACGAGAAGCTATCGGCACGGTCCGCCACCCAATGACCGAAGTCATCCATCGTCTCATCGAACAATATGGCCTGATCGCCGTCTTTCTCGGCTGCGTCGCCGAAGGCGAAAGCGCTGCGATCCTCGGCGGCTTCTTCGCGCACCAGCACGTCTTTGTGCTCTGGCATACATTCCTGGCCGCTTTCCTCGGCGCCTTTGTCGGTGACACCGGCTTCTTCACGCTGGGCCGCAGCTTTGCCGACCATGCCTATGTGAAAAGGCTGCGCCGGCGGCCGGGCTTCAGCCGCGCCTACCGTCTGCTCAACACCCACCCCAACATCTTCGTGCTGACCAATCGCTATGTCTACGGCATGCGGCTTGTCGGCGGCATAGCAGCTGGCCTGTCGACCGTATCGGTGCCGCGCTTCATCATCCTGAACGCCATCTCGTCCGCCGCCTGGGCGGCGTTGTTCAGCGGCATCGGCTTTGTCTTCGGCCTCGGCGCCGAGCAGATGGTGGGCCAGGCCTTTGCGCGCCACGAGCGGCTGGTCATCGCGCTCGGCGTCGGCGTCGTTGTCGCCGTCATCGCCTGGCTGGTTGGTCACCACTTTGCGAAGCGCGAACGCGCCCGGGAAGATCAGGCGGGATCGTAATTCAGATCAGATCGGCGCGCCCAAAAGGCGCTCGATGAGGGCGATGATCCAGACGCCGCCGGCGATCACGATCGAAATCAGCACCGCCAGCGAACCGCAGTCCTTGGCGAGTTGGATGTCGATGTGGAACTCGCGCGAGATCGCGTCGCAGGCTGCTTCGATGCCGGTGTTCAGCACTTCCACCAGGATCAGGAGCAGCACCGCGCCGATCAAAAGAGCATAGCTGCTCCAGGACACCGATATGAACCAGCCGGCCGGCAGCGCGAGCGCCAGCAAAAGCAATTCCTGCTGGAAGGCCTTTTCATGAGCGGCGAGCTTGCGGAACGCCCGCACCGAGTTGATGAAAGCATCGATCAGCCGCTGCATGCCCAGCCCCCTTGCGTGTCACCGGCAGGGGATATCGCAATGGCGGGATCAAGGGAATAAGCCAGCTGCCCCAAAATTCATTCGTCCGCGACCTTCAGTGACGGCGTCGACTTCTCGAACTGCGGCAGCCCGTCATCGACGGAATAGTAGCTACCTTTACTGCCGACGAAGATATGACATTCGCCCAGAAGCCCACTCGGCTCGTCGAACGAACCCGCCATGACCGAAACATAGGCGTCCTCATTCGGCTTCCAGAACAGCACCGAACCGCACGTCTTGCAGAAGCCGCGCCTGGCGAAGCCGGATGCCTCGTACCAGGTGATGTTTTCCGAGCCTTCGATGGCGATATTGGCGTCCGCGACGTTGGTCGCCGCATAGAAGTGTCCGCTCTGTTTGCGGCATTGCGAGCAATGGCAATAGATAACGCCACGCAGCGGGCCTTGTGTCTTGAAGCGCACTGCCCCGCACAGGCACGATCCGCTGTGATTGTCGTCCATCCCGACCTCCTCGATACTTCCGGCGTTTGTTGTCGCCGCAGAGAATTCCATCTTTGCGGCCGTCAGGTACGGGCAAATGCGACATCGAAGGGGCGTGTTTCGAAAACCGCGCGCCGTGCTTGGGATACAGCCTGAGGTAGCAAAAACAATAAGGAAATGCCGGCTATTAAGGAAACTTTAGCGCCGCCGCATTTATGGTTCCTGCAAGTGAAGGTCGTGATGGGGACACACCTTCGATTGTCGCGATTCTTTGCATGTCCCCACATGGGCGGATAGCCGGTGGCCTTAGGGCCCGCCGCCGCTCCGGAGGATATGGAAAGACCATGCAGCCGGCAGCCGTTGCCCCCGAGAGGAACACCGACATTGCCGGCCAGGTCGTGGCCACGATGCGTCAGCTCGGCGTGCTTGGCCTGCCGCGCAACTACGAAATATTCTACGAGGCCCTCACCGGCAGCAACCGCGAGCTCAGCGTCGCCGTGGTTTCGCTGAGCAACCGGCCGACCCAGGAAGACCTCGACCGCATCGGCCGCGCCTTCTTTCCGCAGCACCATGGTCCGGCCATCGTCGAGCATGCCCGCGACGTCATCGCCAAGGAGCTCGAGGACGTGGCGGCGCTTCTGCGCAACGAGCGCACACATATGGAGAAATATGGCCGCATCCTCGACGAGACGTCGAGCGGCTTGAGCAATCGCAGCCTGCTGTCGCAGGAACTGCTGCACAAGATTGCCGGCGCCATGTCGGCGGCGACGAGTTCGACGCTCGACCACAACCGCCAGGCCTCCAGCACGCTGAGCGAGAAGACGGCGGAACTCGAAAGCGTCAAGTCGAAGCTGGAGGAATACAAGCGTCTGGCCGATACCGACCCGCTGACGCAGCTGTGGAACCGCCGCGCCTTCGACAAGGAAATCACCCGCATCTACAACAGCAACCGCGGCATCCTGTTCAACGCGTTGATCCTTGCCGATATCGACCATTTCAAGGACATCAACGACCGCTACGGCCATCCCGTCGGCGACAGGATCCTGCAGATCATCGCCGAGATCTTCCAGTCGAGCGTGCGTGCCGACATCTTCGTGGCGCGCACCGGCGGCGAGGAATTCGCGCTGATCGTCGAAGGCGCCAGCGAGGACGCGACCTATGAGATCGCCGAGCGCATCCGTGTCCTCATCGAACAGACCCCGTTCACCAGCAGCCAGACAGGCATGAACTACGGCACCGTAACCGTATCCATGGGCGTCTGCATGGCCTCGGAAGCGGAAAACCCCGAGGATCTCTACGGCAAGGCCGACCGGGCGCTATACCGTTCCAAGGTCGGCGGCCGCAACCGGGTGAGCAGGCATTCTGCGATGACCGGCCGCACCGGCAAGGGCTGGCTGCTCTACAAGAAAGACTGAAATCCGAGGCAAAATCCTTTCCAAGTGAATTTTTGCGGACTATATTTTCCACAGAAATGAAAGGGTGCGCTTTATGCAACGTCCAGTCGCGGCCGCGACGGCGGCCGAAAATGCCGTCATCACCAAGGCCACGCTACGCGCGGCCGACCTGCTCGACATCACCGCCAGGACGCTTGCCCTGGTCATCGGCGTCTCGGAAGCGACGGTCTCGCGCATGCGCAGAGAGGAGTTTCAGCTCGAGCGCGGCACCAAGCCGTTCGAACTGGCGGTGCTGTTCGTGCGCCTGTTCCGCTCGCTCGACGCAATCGTCGGTGGTGACGAAACCGTCGCGCGGGCATGGCTGAAGAACCCCAACACGGCCTTCGACGGCACGCCGCTCGAAAAGATCCTGACGATTGCCGGACTTGTCGATGTCATTGCCTATCTGGACTCCCGACGCGCTCTCGTCTGAGGCCGTCAGGCTCGACGGCAAGTACTGGCGCATCGTCGAGGCGCAGCATCGCGTCTCGACCCTGAAGCTTGTCGACACGCTCGACGAGCAGGCGCTGCTGGAGGAACTCGTCGAGGGCACCAAGCCGCAAATCCCGCTGGAATGCCGCCACCTCCATTATCTCTTGGCGACGCCCTTCCGCTACGGCTCGGTCTATCCCTACGGTTCACGCTTCCGCCGCGCCGGCAAGACCAAAGGCGTTTACTACGCGGCCGAGACGGTGCTGACCGCGGTGGCGGAAATGGCTTTCTATCGCCTGCTGTTTTTCGCCGAATCGCCACTGACGCCATGGCCGAACGACGCCGCCGACTACACGGCCTTCGCCGCCGCGATCAAATGCGGGGCTGCCATCGACCTGACGCGCCGGCCGCTCGACCGCGATGCACAGGCCTGGACGCATCCGACCGACTACGCCGCCTGCCAGGCGATCGCCGATGTGGCGCGCGAGGCCGGGATGCAAGCGATCCGCTACCGCTCGGTGCGCGATCCCAAGGGCGCCAACATCGCGCTGTTGACCTGCAAGGGCTTTGCCAAGGCCAAGCCGCTGGAGCCGCAGACCTGGCGCATCAGGATCGGCGCCTTCGGCCTCCAGGCGATCTGCGAATTCCCGGACAAGCGGCTCGAATTCTCGCGCGCCACCTTCGCCGATCCGAGGCTGGCCGCGATGCGATGGGAGCGCGGCCGCTGAGCTCGGAAGCTGTGTCGAGATTCAGGTCAGGCCGCGCCGAGAATGGTGGCTTCAGAGAACCGGAGCGGAGCGTACTTAAGTACGTGAGCACCGGAAGCGCAGAAAGCCGCCTTTCGCAGGCCGGCCTCACCTGAATATCGGCGCAGCTTAGGCGAGGATGTTCACAGCCCTTGCGGCCACCAGCGCGATCGTGAGCAAGGAAATCATCGCCTCGGCCATCATCAAAAGCTTGGCGCGCTGGCTGAGCGGCAAGGTGTCGGTCGGCGAGAACGCCGTCGCATTGGTGAAGGCGAGGAAGACATAGTCGACGAAGCCCGGCAGCCATCCCTGGATTTCGCGATCGGGCAACGTCATTTGCGGGAACAGGAAATCCGCCTGCGCGCGCTTGACCAGGCCGCAGGTCGGCGGCCCGCCGCGGTCGGTGCTCCAGAACCAAAGCGCAAAGACGATCACATTGGTGACCCAGATGTTGAGCGCATCGACGAGGAGCGTGGTACCGACGCCGGCATGCCCTTGAAGCAGCGCCCGCACCAAGAAGACCAACGCCCCGCAATTCATGAAGCTGATGACGCCGGTCATGAACAGCGCGGTACGGCGGATATAGAGGCGGAACCGACCGATCGCATACCAGTGCTCGTGATCCACGGCCTTCTGCGTCGCCATCTGCGTCCAGGCCGTCGCGATGGAGAGCGGCGCCAGCAACGCCGCCTCGATCGCCGGTGCCAGCCAGCGCGGGCCGAAGGACAGGTCGTTGATGACCAGAAGCTGCAGGCAGATGATCACCAGAACCGCCGCGCGCGCCGACCAGAAATCGAGCCCGCGATGATGGATGACGGCATGCTCATGACGCATTGGAGGCACCTTTTGCCCGGGATCGACGCGCCTCGGAAACAACGTGCCAGGGTTCCTCTACGGTCAGCCGGCCACGGTCCAGCCCTGGGCGCCAAGGCAGACTTGTCGTCGAATTCCACCGCGATCTTGGTTTTACAATGTTGCGCAAGCATACATTTTCGTAAGCTTTCGCTATTGCGCTGTTCAGAAATCCGCCGGTGTGATTTTAGGCTCGCATGTCAAGCGAATCCCTGCATGTCTGGCCGGCGGCGACTTCGGCCGAAGGCAGCCTGTCTTCGATATGGACCAGCCTGACCCAGCATCCGTGGCGATTGCTGGCGCTCTTGTGCCTTGTTCAGATTTCCTTCTGGACCGTCATGCCGGCGATCGTCGACATCGGGCCGCCGCACGATGTCGTCGAGGGCCTCATGTGGGGTCGCGAATGGGTGCTGTTGACCTACAAGCACCCGCAACTCCCCTGCTGGCTGCTCGAGATCGGTCATCTTCTGACCGGCTCGACGCGCTGGCCGCAATATCTCATCTCGCAGCTGATGATCTCGACGACCTTCGTCCTGGTCTATCGTCTCGCCCGCGACATGATGGGCCCGACCCGCGCGCTGGCTGCCGTGCTTTTGATGCCGTCGATCTACTTTTTCGGCTGGCCGACCCCGCAGTTCAACCATGACTATGCGCAGATGCCTTTCTGGGCCGGCATCTGCTGGTTGCTTTGGCGCGCCGCCCGCGACGGACGTCCGGGCTGGTGGCTTGCGCTGGGCCTCGTCTCTGGAGTCGGGCTCTATGCTAAATTCTCCACCGGCTTGCTGTTGACGTTCGGCGCCCTGTGGCTGCTCTACGACGCCCGCGCCCGCAGCCGGCTCGCCACGCCCTGGCCGTGGCTCGGCCTTGCCGTTTTCATCGCTGTCGTCGCGCCGCTCGCTTTGGCGCTCTATCGCTTCGATTTCCTGCCTTTGACCTATGCAGAAAACCGCAATGCCTGGGTGCTCGCGCACCGCGCGCGCCTCTATTATCTCGGCGTCCAACTTGCCGCCCTCTCCGGCTTCCTGGTCGTTCTCGGTCTCTCGGGCCTGTTGCCGCGGCCGAGCTCGGGCCCTGCGCTGCATCCTGAGCCGGAGCGGCGCGCGATCGTTTATCTGGCGTGGATGGGCCTTGGGCCGGCGCTGCTCGTGGTGATTGCCTCGCTATTCACGGGCGCGGGCGAGTCATGGGGCGCGACGATGTACAACCTCGTCGGCGCCGTGGCTGTCGCACTGTTCGGCCAGCGACTCGGAGCAACGCAACTTCGCCGGCTGACGGTGCTTGCTATGGTCTGCATCGTCGGCGTGTCGAGCGCCTATGCCGCGACCCGCTGGACAGGCTGCAATGTTTCCGGGCGCCTGCAACCCTTCTGCTGGCCCGCGCAATCGATCTCCGATACCGCGGAGACGATCTGGCACGAGACGGTGCCGGGACGGCTGGGCATTGTCGGCGGCGAAGACACCGTCGCCATGCTTGCGGGGCTCGACGCTCCCGACGAGCCGTCGATCTACACCATGCTCAACAAACGCTTCGCGCCCTGGATCACGAACGAGCGGCTGCGCGACCAAGGCATGCTGCTGGTATGGCCGCGCGGCAAGACCGTCCCGCCGCGACTGCAGCCCTGGGTCGCCGGCCTGCCGGTCAAGACGGTGCTTTTCAACTGGTCGCTGAGGGCGCGGCCCATCGCCATCAACTTTGCCGTTCTGCCACCGGGCAGAAGCAATTTTCCTGATGATCCGACACAGGCGCCTGACCCTGACTAGAGCAATTCCAGGAAAAGTGTGATCGGTTTTCCGTCCGGAATTGCGTAAAAACAAAGAGATAGAGCGGCTCACCGATTCCGTTGAACGGTGAACTGCTCTAGCGGCGAAGCTTTGCCAACCTCCAGTACGAATTGAAGAAGGCGCCGGATCCTATCCGACGCCTTTCGCAAATCTCGCAAAAAACGCGTCGGTTCAGGCGTTGGCGGCCTGCTTGTGCTGGACCGGATGGCTCTTCTTGAGCAGGTCCGAAACCAGGAAGGCCAGTTCGATCGCCTGGTCGGCGTTGAGACGCGGATCGCAATGGGTGTGGTAGCGGTCCTGCAGGTCTTCCGCCGTTATGGCGCGGGCGCCGCCCGTGCATTCGGTGACGTTCTTGCCCGTCATCTCGACATGGATGCCGCCCGGATGCGTGCCTTCGGCGCGGTGCACCTCGAAGAAGGTCTGCACTTCCTTCAGGATGCGGTCGAACGGCCGCGTCTTGTAGCCGGCTGCCTCGATCGTGTTACCGTGCATCGGGTCGGACGACCAGACCACGTTGCGGCCTTCCTTCTTCACCGCCCGCACGAGCTTGGGCAGGTGCTCGGCGACCTTGTCGGAACCGAAGCGCGCGATCAGCGTCAGCCGCCCCGGCTCGTTCTCGGGGTTGAGCAGGTCGATCAGCTCGAGCAGGCCATCCGGCGTCAGCGACGGGCCGCATTTCAGCCCGAGCGGGTTCTTGATGCCGCGGCAATATTCGACATGCGCATGATCGGGCTGGCGCGTGCGGTCGCCGATCCAGATCATGTGACCGGAGGTGGCGTACCAGTCGCCGGAGGTGGAATCGACGCGGGTCAGCGCCTCTTCATAGCCGAGCAGGAGCGCCTCGTGGCTGGTGTAGAAATCGGTCTCGCGCAGCGCGAAATTGGTTTCCGACGTGATGCCGACCGCGCGCATGAACTCCATCGTCTCGGTGATACGGTTGGCGAGCGACTCGTATTTCTCGCCCTGCGGGCTGTCGGCAACGAAGCCGAGCATCCAGCGATGCACATTCTCCAGGCTGGCATAGCCACCCTGCGCGAAGGCGCGCAGAAGGTTGAGCGTCGCGGCCGACTGGCGGTAGGCCATTTCCTGGCGCGCCGGATCCGGGATGCGCGACTTTTCGTCGAATTCGATGCCGTTGATGATGTCGCCGCGGTAGCTCGGCAGCGTCACGCCGCTCTTGGTCTCGTTGTCGGAGGAGCGCGGCTTGGCGAACTGGCCGGCGACGCGGCCGACCTTCACCACCGGCTGCGCGCCGGCGAAGGTTAGCACAACCGACATCTGCAGGAAGACGCGGAAGAAGTCGCGGATGTTGTCGGCGCCATGCTCGGCGAAGCTCTCGGCGCAGTCGCCGCCCTGTAGCAAGAAGGCCTCGCCGGCAGCGACCGCCGCCAGTTGCTTCTTCAGCTTGCGCGCCTCACCGGCGAAAACCAGCGGCGGGAACGTGGCGAGCTGCGCCTCCGTCGCCTGCAGCGCCGCAGCGTCCGGATAGGCCGGAACCTGCTTGATCGGCATTGTTCTCCACGAATTCGGCGACCATTTCGTCATCGCTGCACCCAATGCCCTTCCTGGGCCTTCCAGGGCAATTCCAGGAAACGTGAACTGTTTTCGTCCGGAATTGCGTCAAAACAAACCGGCGAGCGCCCTTGCCCGCCATTCAGCCTCGAAACGAGGTCGCGGCTCCTTACACGAAGCCGACTGCCTATTCTAGCCGGGTTTTTCAGCGGTGGCGAATGGTCCTGGTCATGTCATGCCGCCTTGTCGACCAACCGCGCCAGTTGCGTCATGACAACCGCAGACCCCGCGAGCCGCTTCTCCGCGTTCGGCCAATCGCGCATGAAGACGACACTGTGGTCGGCGCGGATCTTGGCCAGCGAGCCCTGTTCGCCGATGAATTTGACCAGTCCAACCGGATTCGGGAATTCGCGCTTGCGGAAGTGGATGACGATGCCCTTGGGGCCGGCGTCGAGCTTCTCGACATTGGCCTTGCGGCAGAGCGCCTTGATGAAGACGATCTTCAACAGATGCGTCACCTCTTCCGGCAGCGGGCCGAAGCGGTCGATCAGTTCGGCGCCGAAACCGTCGATCTCCTCGGTGCTTTCGAGATCGCCGAGCCGGCGGTACAGCGCCATGCGGAGTTGCAGGTCGGGCACATAGCTTTCCGGGATCATCACCGCGGTGCCGACCGCGATCTGCGGCGACCAGCCGCCATCCTGCGCCTCGCCGGTGTCCTTCACCTCGGCCACTGCCTCTTCCAGCATCTGCTGATAGAGCTCGAAGCCGACCTCTTTGATGTGGCCCGACTGCTCTTCGCCGAGAAGATTGCCAGCGCCGCGTATGTCGAGGTCGTGGCTGGCGAGCTGGAAGCCGGCGCCCAGCGTGTCGAGCGACTGCAACACCTTCAGCCGCCGCTCGGCGGTGTCGGTGAGCTTGCGGTTGGCCGGCAACGTGAACAGCGCATAGGCACGCACCTTCGAGCGGCCGACGCGGCCGCGCAACTGGTAAAGCTGCGCCAGCCCGAACATGTCGGCGCGGTGGATGATCAGCGTGTTGGCGGTCGGGATGTCGAGGCCGGATTCGACGATGGTCGTCGACAAAAGCACGTCGTATTGGCCGTCGTAGAAGGCGTTCATGATGTCGTCGAGCTCGCCCGGCGGCATCTGACCATGCGCCACCGCGACCTTCAGCTCTGGTACGGATTCCTTCAAGAAATCATGGATTTCGGCCAGGTCGCTGATGCGCGGAACGACGTAGAAGGAATGGCCGCCGCGGTAGCGTTCGCGCAGCAGCGTCTCGCGGATGACCAGCGGGTCGAAGGGCGAGATGAAGGTGCGCACCGCCATGCGGTCGACCGGCGGCGTGGCGATCAGCGACAGTTCGCGCACGCCGGTCAGCGCCAGTTGCAGCGTGCGCGGGATCGGCGTCGCCGACAGCGTGAGCACATGCACGTCGGACTTGAGGTCCTTCAGCCGCTCCTTGTGCTTGACGCCAAAGTGCTGCTCCTCGTCGATGATCAGCAGGCCGAGGCGCTTGAACGAGATCGAAGAGCCGAGCAGCGCATGCGTGCCGACGACGATGTCGACCGTGCCTTCGGCGATGCCTTTCTTGGCCTCCGCCAGTTCCTTCGCGCCGACCAGGCGCGACGCCTGTGCGATGCGGATCGGCAGGCCGGAGAAGCGTTGCGAAAAGGTCTTGAAATGCTGGCGCGACAGAAGTGTCGTCGGCACCACGACCGCGACCTGGAACCCTTCCATCGCCGCGATGAAGGCGGCGCGCAGCGCCACCTCCGTCTTGCCGAAGCCGACATCGCCGCAGACCAGCCGGTCCATCGGCTTGCCGGCGCCGAGATCGCCCATGACGGAATCGATCGCCGTCTGCTGGTCGTCCGTTTCCTCGTAAGGGAAGCGCGCCGCGAACTCACCGTAAAGGCCTTCGGCCGGGATCATGGCCGGCGCGGAACGCATCTGCCGTTCGGCGGCGATGCGGATCAGTTGCCCGGCCATGTCGAGCAGGCGCCGCTTCAGCCGCGCCTTGCGCGCCTGCCAGGCGCCGCCGCCGAGCTTGTCCAGCGTCGCCTCGGCCGAATCCGAACCGTAGCGCGACAGAAGCTCGATGTTTTCAACTGGCAGGAACAGCCGGTCGTCGCCGGCATAGTGGATTTCCAGGCAGTCATGCGGCGCGCCGACCGCCTCGATGGTGCGCAAGCCGATGAAGCGGCCGATGCCGTGATCGGCGTGGACGACGATGTCGCCCGCCGACAGCGAAGAGGCCTCGGCGATGAAGTCCGAAGCCTTCTTCTTGCGCTTCGAACGGCGGATCAGCCTGTCACCGAGGATGTCCTGCTCGGCGACGACGACCAGATCGTCGGTCTCGAAACCGGTTTCCAGCGGCAGCACGGCCAGACCGGCCTGCCCCGGCTCGAGCTTCTCGACCTCGGCAAGCGTCGCGACAGACTTGAGATTGCCAAGATGATGTTCGGCCAGGATCTGTCCAAGACGGTCGAGCGAGCCCTCCGTCCAGCCGGCGACGATGACGCGGCGGCGCGCCGCGCGCTCGTCGGCAATGTGTTTCACGACGACGTCGAAGACGTTGATGTTCGGATCGGCGCGTTCCTCGGCAAAGCTGCGGCCCTGCCGCGATCCGCCATGGAAGACCTTCTTGGCGCCGACGTCGGGCGCATCGAACACAGTGAAGTCGATGTCCTCGCGCGGCCCAAGCGACGCCTTGAGATTGTCCGGCGAGAGGTAAAGCAGGTCCGGCGCTACCGGCTTATAGGGCACCGCGTCCTTCAACGCGCTGTCGGCCTGTTTGCGGCGCGCTTCATAGTGGTCGAGGATCAGCGTGTGCCGCTCGGCCAGCGCCTCATGCGCCAGATGGTCGAAGACGACAGGCGCGTCCGGCAGATAGTCGAACACCGTTTCCAGCCGCTCGTAGAAGAACGGCAGCCAGTGCTCCATGCCGGCAAAGCGCCGGCCTTCGCTGACCGCGGCATAGAGCGCGTCGTCGCGCGAGGGCGCGCCGAAGGCTTCGATATAGGAACGGCGGAAGCGGCTGATCGTTTCCGGCGTCAGCGCCACCTCGCTCATCGCCTGCAGCGACATCGACTTTCGCTGCCCTGTGGTGCGCTGGGTGGCTACATCGAAGACGCGGATCGATTCCAGCGTGTCGCCGAAGAAATCGAGGCGCAACGCCTCGCTCCATCCCGGCGCGAACAGGTCGAGGATGCCGCCGCGCACCGCGAATTCGCCGAGGCCGCGCACTGTCGGCACGCGCTCGAAGCCGGAGGTTTCAAGCCGCGCGACCAGCGCGTTCATATCGATCTGGTTGACGGGCCTGGCATGAAAAGTCTGCGCCTCGATCAGTTCGGCCGGCGGAATGCGCTGCAACAGCGCGTTGGCGGTGGTGAGGATCACGGCGCGATGCGGCTTCTTCGCCAGCGCAATCATCGCCGAAAGCGCGTCGAGCCGCCGCGCCGCGGCGTCGGCGCCAGGCGAAACGCGATCGTAAGGCAGGCAGTCCCAAGCCGGCAGCTCCAGCACCGGCAGGCCGGGTGCTGCGAAGGCGAGCGCATCGATGATTGCCGGCAAGCGCTGGCCGTCGCGCGCCACGAACAGTACGGGCTTGTCCGGCGCGATCTCCTGCGCCGTCTGTATAAGCGCAAAGGCTTCGTAGCCGTCGGCGACGCCGTCGACGATGAACTGGCCGGCGCGGCCCTTCGGCAGGCCGATGGTGGGAATGAGGCTCATGGGTAGGCTTGTTTCAAAATGTCATGGTCCGGCGCGACGCCAGTATCTTTTGCAGCACTGCGCAATCGATATCGGGCGAAACCGGGCGCTCGCCGGTGACCATCGGGAAGAATTCGGTGTCGGGGATTTCGAGAAGTCTTTCATATTGGTCGATTTCGTCGCCGGTCAAGGCGTCGATCTCGGCATCGGCGAAGGAGCCGAGGATCAGGTCCATCTCGCGCATGCCGCGATGCCAGGAGCGAAACAGGAGCTTGCGGCGTCGGGCATCCAGCCCCTCGCTTGATCGCTGTGTTCCGGTCATGGCATGCATCCCTCTTGAAGCGAGCGCATATAGCGTGGATAGAGGACGGTGTCAGCCTTTGCGCTGCCGCCGTCGCGACATAAGCTGACACGATGCGTCCTTCCATCCTCGATCCCCTGTTCGTGCCCATCACCTCGCTTGCCGGCGTCGGCCCGAAGGTCGGCACGCTGATCGAGCGTGTCGTGCCGGCCGATCTCGGCGACCGGCCCGCGCGGGCGGCGGATCTCCTTTTCATGCTGCCGAACACGGTGATCGACCGCCGCAACCGGCCCGGCATCGCGCTCTCGGCCGAGGGCCAGATCGTCACGCTGGAAGTGCGGGTCGACCGCCACCAGCCGCCGCCGCGCGGCAACAAGTCGGTGCCTTACCGCGTCTATGCGCATGACGACACCGGCGAGGTCGCGCTGACCTTCTTCCACGCCCATGCCGCCTATCTGCAAAAACAGCTGCCGGAAGGCGAGCGCGTGGTGATTTCCGGCCGCATGGAGTGGTTCAACGGCCGCCCAAGCATGGTCCATCCCGACCATATCGTGCTGGCGAGCGAAGCCGACGGCCTGCCCCTGGTCGAGCCCGTCTATCCGCTGA
This sequence comes from Mesorhizobium sp. CU3, assembly GCF_006442965.1. Lineage (GTDB taxonomy): Bacteria > Pseudomonadota > Alphaproteobacteria > Rhizobiales > Rhizobiaceae > Mesorhizobium. The sequence continues at coordinate 311,802 of NZ_VFWX01000002.1, forward strand.
CCGCCGGGCTGTCGGCCAAGGTGCTGCGCCGGGCGATCGGCCAGGCGCTCGGCCGGCTGCCGGAACTGCCGGAGTGGCAGGACGACGCCTTCATGCGCCGCCACACCTTCGCGCCGTTCGGCGACGCGCTGGCCCGTGTCCATCATCCGGCCGACCCGATCGATGTCGCCGTCGAAGGCCCGGCCTGGCGCCGCCTTGCCTATGACGAGCTGCTGGCCGGCCAGGTGTCGCTGGCGCTTGTGCGATCGAGAATACGCCGCCTGTCGGGCCGTCCGCTCACCGGCGACGGCCGCATCGTCGAGAAATTGCGCGCCGCCCTGCCCTACAAGCTCACGCCGAGCCAGGAATTCGCGCTTGCCGAGATCAACGCCGATCTCGCCGATCCGGAGCGTATGCTGCGCCTGCTGCAGGGCGATGTCGGCTCCGGCAAGACGGTGGTGGCGCTGCTCGCCATGGCACGCGCTGTCGAGGCCGGCGGCCAGGCCGCGCTGATGGCGCCGACCGAAATCCTGGCCCGGCAGCATCTGGCGACCATCGCGCCACTGGCGCAAAAGGTCGGACTTCGGATTGCGATCCTGACCGGCCGGGAAAAAGGCCGTGAACGCAGCGAAACGCTGGAAGGCCTCGCCAGTGGCGCGATCGATATCGTCGTCGGCACGCATGCGCTGTTCCAGGAAAGCGTGACGTTCCACGATCTCGTCCTTGCCGTCGTCGACGAGCAGCACCGTTTCGGCGTCCATCAGCGCCTGGCCATCACCGCAAAGGGCGACGCACCCGACATGCTGGTGATGACGGCGACCCCGATCCCGCGCACGCTGGTGCTAACCGCCTTCGGCGACATGGATGTCTCGAAACTCACCGAAAAGCCCGCCGGGCGGCAGCCGATCCGCACCGTCACCTTGCCGATGGAGCGTCTCGACGAACTGGTCGGCCGCATGCGCGACGCCGTCGCCGAAGGCCAGAAAATCTACTGGATCTGCCCCCTGGTCGAGGAATCCGAGGAAATAAAACTGATGTCGGCGGAGGACCGTTTTGCCTCGCTGAAGCCGCTGTTCGGCGACCGCATCGGCCTTGTGCACGGCCGCATGAAAGGTGCGGAAAAGGACGAGGCGATGCGTGCCTTCAAGGAGGGCGAGACGCGCATCCTGATCGCCACCACCGTCATCGAGGTCGGTGTCGACGTGCCGGATGCCACGATCATGGTCATCGAGCATGCCGAGCGCTTCGGCCTTGCGCAGTTGCACCAGTTGCGCGGCCGGGTCGGGCGCGGCGACAAGCCCTCCTCCTGCGTGCTGCTCTACAAGGATCCGCTCGGCGAGACGGCGAAGCGCCGGCTGTCGGTGATGCGCGAGACCGAGGACGGCTTCAAGATCGCCGAGGAGGATCTGAAATTGCGCGGCGAAGGCGAATTGCTGGGTACACGTCAGTCCGGCACGCCCGGCTTCCAGGTGGCCCGGCTGGAATTCCACGCAGACCTGCTCGAAGCCGCGCGCGACGATGCGCGGCTGATCCTGTCGCGCGATCCGGAACTGCAGTCCGAACGCGGCGAGGCGCTGCGCTTGTTGCTTTACCTGTTCGGGCGTGACGAGGCGGTGCGGCTGCTGCGCGCGGGCTGAGCGCCGACCGGCGGGTTGGCAAGCCCGCCTTCGACCGGCTCGCCGTTCAGCGTCACCAGCTTCGCCTTGACCTCCGGCGCCACCATGCCGGCCGACACGATCAGCTTGGCGCCGTCCTCGATCGACATGTCGAGCAGCACGATCTCGGATTTATAGACATACATCAGGAAGCCGGTGGTCGGGTTCGGCGTGCAGGGCATGAACACCGCGATCAGCGGATCGCCTTCCTGGTCGAGCTTCTGGTTGATCTCGGTTTCCTTCTCGCTGGCGACGAAGACCAGCGACCAGACGCCCTTGCGCGGATATTCGACCAGCCCGACCTGCCGGAACATGTCGCCCTTGTTGGACAGCACCGTCTCGAAAATCTGCTTCAGCGAGCCGTAGATGCCGCGCACCAGCGGCATGCGGCCAAGCAACCGCTCGCCGAAATTCACGATGGCGCGGCCGACGATGTTGGCGGTCAGGAAACCAATCAGCGTAATCAGCACCAGCGCCACGATCAGCCCGAAGCCCGGCACCGGGAAAGGCAGATAGGTGTCGGGGTTGTAGCGGACCGGAATATAGGGCTTCACCCAGGAATCGACCCAGCCGATCAGCGACCAGGCGATATAGGCGGTGATCGCCAGCGGCGCGCAGACGATGAAGCCGGTCAGGAAATAGTTCCTGAGTCGGGTCATGCCGGAGGTTTTCGGGACGTCGGACATGGCTCACCGCGGCGGAGGTTGCGCCGCAAACATTAGTGAACCATGGGCCGGTTTGGAACTGCGAAGTTTTTAAAGAGATTGGCTAAGGCGCGGCTTTCAACGTTCCAAATGGAAGCTGCTCCCTTTCGCGATTAGCCGAGACATTCTTCCCTTCGTCATCCACGGGCGGAGCAAGGAGCGAAGCGACGCGCGCAGACCCGAGGATCCATTCCGTGACGCCGGCCAAGGAATGCAGCCCGTCAGAATGGTCGCCTGATCATCCATCCGCTATTCTTCACGCATGACGGGCTATGTCTACATGACTGCAAGCCGCAAGCGCGGCACCATCTACACCGGTGTCACGAACGATCTTGGTCGTCGGATGCCGGAACACAGGTCCGGCGAAGGCTCACGCTTTACCGGGCGCTACGGCGTGCAGCGCCTGGTCTGGTACGAGGAATATTTTGATATCCGCGATGCCATCCAGCGAGAGAAATCACTGAAACGATGGCCGCGCCAATGGAAGATCGAACTGATCGAGAAGACGAATCCGGAGTGGTTCGAGCTTTTTCGCGGGACCGGGTGGTAGCGCTTGATTCTGCACCGCTTTGATCGGCCGCAAACGTCACGGAATGGATCCTCGGGTCTGCGCAGGAGCTTCGCTCCTGCTCCGCCCGTGGATGACGAAAGAAGGGCCGCAGCAGCCGAGAAGCTACTCCACCGTCACCGACTTCGCCAGGTTGCGCGGCTGGTCGACGTCGGTGCCCATGAAGACCGCGGTGAAATAGGCGAGCATCTGGATCGGCAGTGCGTAGACGATCGGCGAGATGATCTCCGGCACTTCGGGCAGGATGATCGTCTCCATCGTCTTGATGCCCGCCTGCGCGGCGCCCCTGGCGTCGGTGATCAGGATGATCTTGCCGCCGCGCGCCGCGACTTCCTGCATGTTCGAGACCGTCTTTTCGAAGATGCGGTCATGCGGCGCGATCACGATCACCGGCATGTTCTCGTCGATCAGCGCGATCGGCCCGTGCTTCAGCTCGCCACCGGCATAGCCTTCAGCGTGGATGTAGGAGATTTCCTTGAGCTTCAGCGCGCCTTCCATGGCCAGCGGGAAATTGGTGTCGCGGCCGAGATAGAGCACGTCCTTGTAGCGCGAGAGCTCGCGCGAGATGCGCTCGATCTGCTCGTCGAGCTTCAGCACCTGGGTCGCGAAGCGCGGCGCTTCGGAAAGCTCGCGCACCAGCTGCTTTTCCTGCTCGGGAGAAATCGTGCCGCGCGCCACGCCGGCGCGGACCGCGAGCGCCGCCAGGACCGACAGCTGGCACGTAAAAGCCTTGGTCGAGGCGACGCCGATCTCGGGGCCGGCAAGCGTCGGCAGCACGACATCGGATTCGCGCGCCATGGTCGATTCGCGCACATTGACGACCGCGCCGATCTTCATGCCGGCTTGGCGGCAGTAGCGCAGCGACGCCAGCGTGTCGGCGGTCTCGCCCGATTGCGAGATGAAGAAGGCCGCGTCATTGGCCGACAGCGGCATCTCGCGGTAGCGGAACTCGGAGGCGACATCGATGTCGACAGGAAGCCGGGCATAGCGCTCGAACCAGTATTTCGAGATCAGCCCGGCAAGATAGGCGGTGCCGCAGGCCGAGAGCGCCAGCCGGCCGATCTTGGCGAAGTCGAAGGGCAGCGCAAGCGGCTTCGAGGTGCCGGAAACGAAATCGACGTAATGCGCCAGCGTGTGCGAGATCACCTCCGGCTGCTCATGGATTTCCTTTTCCATGAAATGCCGGCGGTTGCCCTTGTCGACCATGAAGCTGGTCGACAGCGACTGCTGGCGCTTGCGATGGACCCGCTTGCCGTCGATGTCGTAGATCGCGACGCCGTCGCGGCGCACGACGGCCCAGTCGCCGTCTTCCAGATAGGTGATCGAGTTGGTGAAGGGCGCCAGCGCGATGGCATCGGAACCCAGGAACATCTCGCCCTCGCCATGGCCGACGGCCAGCGGCGGACCGTTGCGGGCGCCGACGATGAGGTCCTCGTCACCCTGGAACATGATCGCCAGTGCAAAGGCGCCCGACAGCCGCTTCAGCGCCGCATGCGCCGCCTCGATCGGCTTCAGCCCCCTGGCAAGCTCGCGCGCCACCAGATGCGCGACGACCTCGGTGTCGGTCTGCGAGGCGAATTTGTAGCCGTCGCGGGTCAGCTCGTCGCGCAATTCGGCGAAATTCTCGATGATGCCGTTATGGACGATGGCGACGCCGCTAGAAAAATGCGGATGCGCATTGGTCTCGTTGGGCACGCCATGCGTGGCCCAGCGCGTGTGGCCGATGCCGATCGTGCCGTCGAGCGGCTCGTCCTTCAGCCGGCGTTCGAGATTGATCAGCTTGCCCTCAGCACGGCGGCGGTCAAGCTCGCCTTTCTCGATGGTGGCGACGCCGGCCGAGTCGTAGCCGCGATACTCAAGCCGCTTCAGCGCATCGACAATAAGCGGCGCGACCTGGCTTCGGCCGACGATTCCAACGATGCCGCACATGCGCTTGCCCCCGATTCCCAGCGAAAAACCCAGCGCTATCTAGGGATTGCCGGGCTTTCGCGAAAGTCACTTTGCGTTTCGTTCCGTGTCAACCGGAACGGCCTTTTTGCCGATGCACAATGCCAGTTTGCGCTTGCAATCCAGTTACCCGGACCGCTCGCCTTTTCAAGGTCTTAGTTTCCAGTCGTTTATTTCTGGACCAGTCGGGGCCGCTTCAGCAATGCCACCAAAAGGCGAGGTACGAATGCTATTCCGCCGCGGCCTTCTTTCGCGCCGCGGCAGCCGAGGCAAACCGCTCGCGCAATTCCTTGGCCTTGCCGGGAATGGTCTTCTGGCGGGCGCGGCCAAAGGCCAGCGCGTCGTCGGGCACGCTTTCGGTGATGACGCTGCCCGACGCGATATAGCCGTTCTTGCCGATCGAAACCGGCGCCACCAGCGAGGAATTCGAGCCGATGAAGGCGCCCTCGCCGATATCGGTGAAGAATTTCGAGTAGCCGTCATAATTGCAGGTGATGGTGCCGGCGCCGATATTGGCCGCGGCGCCGACGCGCGCGTCGCCGATATAGGTCAGGTGGTTGACCTTGGCGCCTTCCTCGACCGTTGCCTGCTTGACCTCGCAGAAATTGCCGACCTTGGCCTTCTTGCGGAGATCGGTTCCTGGCCGCAGCCGCGCGAACGGCCCGACCTCGCAGTTTTCCGCGATGGTAGCGCCGGTCATATGGCTGAAGGCGTGGATCGTGGCGCCGGTGGAAATCTTGACGCCTGGCCCGAACCAGACATTCGGCTCGACGATGGTATCGGCGCCGATCTCCGTATCGTGCGAAAAATAGACGGTTTCCGGCGCAATCAGCGTCACACCTGCAAGCATTGCCTCGCGCCGCCGGCGCGCCTGCCATATGGCTTCCGCCTCGGCGAGTTCAGCGCGGTTGTTGATGCCGAGCGCGCTCTCGAAACTAGCCTCGGTGGCCACCACATCCAGCCCCTCCGCGCCGGCGATCTCGACGATATCTGTGAGATAATATTCGCCCTTGGCGTTGTTGTTGCCGACCTTGTCGAGCAGCCGAAGCGCGTGCTCGCCCGCCACCGCCATCATGCCGGCATTGCAGAAGCCGATCTTTTTCTCCGCCTCGGAGCAATCCTTCTCCTCGCGAATGGCGATGAGATGGCCGGCCTTTTCGATCAACCGGCCATAGCCGGTGGGGCTCGGCGGCCGAAAACCGATGACCGCGACGGCAGCGCCCTCGGCCAGCTTTTGCCGGGCCGCCGTCAGAGCCTCGGCGTCGATCAGCGGCGTGTCGCCGAACATGACGAGGACATCGTCATAACCCTTTGAAATCGCCTCGCGCGCGGCGAGCACCGCATGCGCGGTGCCGAGCCGCCTCTCCTGCACGAAGGTCTCTGCCTCGGGCACGAATTTCTGCGCCGCCTTGCGCATGTCCTCCGCGCCATGGCCGATCACCAGCGCCACGCCCGTCGCCCCGGCCGCCTCGGCAGCCTTCACCACATGCGCCACCATCGGCAGGCCGGCAATGGCATGCAACACCTTCGGCATCGCGCTTTTCATGCGCGTGCCCTCGCCGGCGGCGAGGATGACGGACAGGCAGGATCTCTGGCTCATGGATGGGCAACCGTATGGAATGGTTTGGAATCAAGGCACATTTAGCATTGGCGCTATGCTGCACCAATGCGGTTAAATTCCGGTGAGATGGCGGAGCATCTGACTCTTAATCAGCGGGTCCACAGTTCGATCCTGTGCACAACGATGATTACCCCAGCCGCCCCAGCACCGGGAAATTCTCCAGCAGCCAATATGACGCGCTCTGTACGCCGCCGGTGAGGAAAAACACGCCGGCGACGACCAGCAGCGCGCCGATCGCTTTTTCGACACGGCCGAGATGGACGCGGAATTTGCCGAGGAAGCGCATGAAGGCGCCGGAAAACAGCGCTGCGATCAGGAACGGGATGCCGAGCCCCAGCGAATAGGCGGCAAGCAACAGCGCGCCCTCGCCCACCGTTTCGCGGCCGCCAGCCAAGGTCAGGATCGGTCCCAGCACGGGGCCTATGCAAGGCGTCCAGCCAAAGGCGAAGGCAAGGCCCATGACATAGGCGGCAACCATGCTGGCGGGCTTGCCCTGCGACTGGAAGCGCGCCTCGCGCGACAGGAGCGGGATGCGCAATATGCCGAGGAAGTTCAGGCCCATGACGATGATCAGCGCGCCCGCCACCATTGCCAGCGGCTCCTGCCAGACGCGCAGCAGCCGGCCGATGGTCGAGGCGCCGGCGCCGAGCGCGACGAAGACGGTGGAGAAGCCGAGCACGAAAGCGAGCGAGGCATAAAGCAACGCGCCCCGCGCGCCTTCCTTTGCCGTCACGCTTTGGTTGCCACGAAAATCGTCGACCGAGACGCCGGCCATGTAGCACAGATAGGGCGGCACCAGCGGCAGCACGCAAGGCGACAGGAACGAGATCGCCCCCGCCCCGACCGCGCTGACATAGCCGATGTCCAATGCCATTCCGTGAACCCCGATGATGTGGCGTCGATATAGCGACGCGGACGCCGGCCTGCCAATCACCATTGTGTGGCGCATGGTCGCGAGGAAGAAACGGCGCCGTCGAAGCGTTCACCGGATGAGCGCGCGATTTGCCGCGCGCTTATTCTCAGGGAGATTGTCATGAAAACGATCGCACTCGGGTTTGCCGCCCTTCTGCTCGGCACCGCCGCGTCCCATGCCGCCGAGGCCTGGAAGGAAGCCGAAGTCGGCGGCACAAAGATCTATACCGACGCCAACGGCATGACGCTTTACACCTTCGACAAGGACGAGAAGGGCAAGTCCAACTGCTACGACAAATGCGCCGCCAACTGGCCGCCGCTGAAGGCCGAGGCCGACGCCAAGGCCGACGACGAATGGACTGTCATCGACCGCACAGACGGTTCCAAGATGTGGGCTTATGACGGCAAGCCGGTCTACACCTTCGTCAAGGACAAGAAGGCCGGCGACATGACCGGCGAAGGCGTCGCCGGCGCCTGGCACGTCGTCAAGGCCGATTGAAGTCAGGGCCGATTGAAGTCAGGGCCGATTGAAGTGAAGCCCGATTGAAGTCTGGGCCGATTGAACCTGCCCCTCGCCACCGCCTGGCTGGAGGGTGGCTGCCGGATCCTTCGCGATCCGGCAGCCGGCGGTCCTTTTGCGATCCGGGCCGGTTCGACGATCGACTTGCGACACGAGCGCACGCCCCGATCCCGCCTGATCGGAAAGGCGGGCCGCGCCATCCCCAAAAATGTGATCTTTGCCATACACTCTAAGAGTGTATCGTCGGCAAGCTCTCCGCAATTTGCCAGCTTCCCCTTGACCGATGGCAAAAGCGCGGCCATGTGAGCGACGAAAAGAGTGGGATTTCGTCGTGCGCCGCGGAGTTTCCTTCCGCCGCCTCACAGCAGATTAAGAGACCTCATGGACGTCGTCGTCGTCGAATCGCCGGCCAAGGCAAAGACAATCAACAAATACCTCGGCAAGAACTATAAGGTCCTTGCCTCGTTCGGCCATGTCCGTGATTTGCCGGCCAAGGATGGCTCGGTGCGCCCGGACGAGGATTTCGCCATGTCCTGGTCGGTTGACACCGCTTCCGGCAAGCGCCTCGCCGACATCGCCAAGGCGGTCAAGGATGCCGACGGCCTGATCCTCGCCACCGACCCTGATCGCGAGGGCGAGGCGATTTCCTGGCACGTGCTGGAAGTGCTGAAGCAGAAGCGGGCGCTTAAGGACAAGCCGGTCAGCCGCGTCGTCTTCAACGCCATCACCAAGGCCTCGGTGTTGGACGCCATGGCCAATCCGCGCCAGATCGATGCGCCGCTGGTCGACGCCTATCTCGCCCGCCGTGCACTGGATTATCTGGTCGGCTTCACGCTATCGCCGGTGCTGTGGCGCAAGCTGCCGGGCGCCCGCTCGGCCGGCCGCGTGCAATCGGTGGCGCTACGCCTTGTCTGCGACCGCGAATCCGAGATCGAGCGCTTCATCCGCGAGGAATACTGGCAGATCGCCGCAATCCTCAACACGCCGCGCAACGACAGCTTTGAAGCCCGGCTGACCGCCTTTGCCGGCAAGAAGCTGCAAAAGCTCGATATCGCCAACAAGGCGCAGGCCGACGACATCAAAGCGATGCTCGAAGGCGCGCTCTTCAAGGCGCTTTCGGTCGAGGCCAAGCCGACCAAACGCAACCCTGGCCCGCCCTTCACCACCTCGACGCTGCAGCAGGCCGCCTCCTCCGGGCTCGGCTTCTCGGCCACGCGCACCATGCAGGTCGCGCAAAAGCTCTATGAAGGCATGGATGTCGGCGGCGAGACCGCCGGCCTGATCACCTATATGCGAACCGACGGCGTGCAGATGGCGCCCGAGGCGATCGAGGCTGCCCGCAGCGCAATCGTCAGCGAGTTCGGCGCGAAATACCTGCCGGAAAAGCCGCGTTTCTACACCACCAAGGCCAAGAACGCACAGGAAGCGCATGAGGCGATCCGCCCGACCGATTTCCGCCGCACGCCGGCTTCGGTGCGGCAATATCTCGACGCCGACCAGGCCCGCCTCTACGAGTTGATCTGGAAGCGCGCCATCGCCAGCCAGATGCAGCCGGCCGAGATCGAGCGCACCACGGTCGAGATCGAAGCGGTCAACGGCGCCCGCACCGCCGAACTGCGCGCCGTCGGCTCGGTCGTCCGCTTCGACGGCTTCATCGCCGCCTATACCGACCAGAAGGACGAGGACGCCGAGGACGAGGAAAGCCGCCGCCTGCCGGAGATCCGCGCCGGCGAACAGCTTGCCCGCCAGGCGATCAACGCCACGCAGCACACCACCGAGCCGCCGCCGCGCTACTCGGAAGCCTCGCTGATCAAGAAGCTGGAAGAGCTCGGCATCGGCCGTCCCTCGACCTACACTGCGATCCTGAAGACGCTCGAGGACCGCGACTACGTCACCATCGACCGGCGCAAGCTGGTGCCGCAGGCCAAGGGCCGGCTGCTCTCGGCCTTCCTCGAAAGTTTCTTCGAGCGTTACGTCGAATACGACTTCACCGCTTCGCTGGAAGAAAAGCTCGACGAGATCTCCGACGGCAAGCTCGCCTGGAAGGACGTGCTGCGCGACTTCTGGAAGGATTTTTCCGGCGCCGTCGACGACATCAAGGAACTGCGCGTCACCGACGTGCTCGATGCGCTCAACGACGAGCTGGCGCCGCTGGTGTTCCCGGAGCGCGAGGACGGCTCCAACCCGCGCATCTGCCCGAAATGCGGCTCAGGCAACCTGTCGCTCAAGCTCGGCAAGTTCGGCGCCTTCGTCGGCTGCTCGAACTATCCGGAGTGCTCCTACACCCGCCAGCTCGGCGACGCCGCCAATCCGAACGGCGAAAACGGCAATGGCGACGACGGCGTCAAGCTGCTCGGCAAGGACCCTTACACGGCCGAAGAGATCACGCTCAGAAGCGGCCGTTTCGGTCCCTACATCCAGCGCGGCGAAGGCAAGGACGCCAAGCGCTCCAGCCTGCCCAAGGGCTGGACGCCGGAAACGATCGACCACGAGAAGGCGCTGGCGCTGCTGGCGCTGCCTCGCGACGTCGGCAAGCACCCCGAGAGCGGCAAGATGATCTCGGCCGGCCTCGGCCGCTACGGCCCGTTCGTGCTGCACGACGGCACCTATGCCAATCTCGAAAGCATCGAGGATGTGTTCTCGATCGGCTTGAATCGCGCCGTATCGGTGATCGCCGAGAAGCAGCAGAAGGGCAAGGGCGGCCGCAACGGCTCGACGCCCGCGGCGCTCAAGGAGCTCGGCGACCATCCCGACGGCGGCGGCAAGATCGTCGTACGCGACGGCAAATACGGGCCCTATGTCAATTACGGCAAGGTCAATGCGACGCTGCCCAAGGGCAAGGACCCGCAATCGGTGACGATGGAAGAGGCGCTCGCCCTGATCGCCGAAAAGGAAGCCAAGGGCGGAGGCGGCAAGAAACCGTTCCGCCGGGGCGCGAAGAAGGGGTAGCGGGACGTGGCGCGCAGGATCTCCGGACGAAGCCACGGCGATCCGCGCACCGCCGACACGAGAGCCAAGGTCAAGGACGACTACCGGCCTTCGCGTGACGAGCTCCTGCGCTACATCGCCGAAAATCCGGACCGCTCGGGAAAACGCGAAATCGCCAAGGCTTTTGCGCTGCGCGGCGACGACCGCGTCTGGCTGAAGGACATGCTGCGCGACCTGCAGGACGAAGGCCTGCTGACCAAGGAGCGCAAGCGGCTCAGCCGCGCCGGCGCCGTGCCCCATGTCGCCGTGCTCGATATCTTTGGCCGCGACGCCGACGGCGTGCTTCTGGCGCATCCGACCGAGCATGCCGGCAACGGCGCGCCGCCGGTGATCGCCATCCGCATCTCGCGCGGCGCCAGCGGGCCGGTGCCCGGCATCGGCGACCGTGTGCTGGCAAAGACCTTCCCGGCCGACGATCCGTCGGGTCCCGCCTATACCGGCCGGGTGATGAAGGTCTTCGAGAAGCGCAGCGATGCGGTGCTCGGCGTCTTCCGCGTGCTCAAGGACGGCACGCTCCGCATCGAGCCGGTCGAACGCCGCCAGCCCGAGTTGATCGTCGACAAGGAATTCCAGAACGGCGCCAGGAACGGCGACCTGGTCGAAGTCGAGCCGGCGCGGGCTTCCCGCTACGGCCTGCCGCGGGCGAAAGTGCTGGCGGTGCTGGGCTCGCTGACCAGCGAGAAGGCGGTCTCTATGATCGCCATCCACGCACACGACATCCCGCATATCTTCCCGGCCGACGTCATCGCCGAGGCGAATGTGGTGAAGCCGGCCACGATGGAACACCGCGAGGACTGGCGCGACCTGCCGCTGGTCACGATCGATCCGGCCGACGCCAAGGACCATGACGACGCGGTCTTCGCCACGCCCGACACGGACGAGAAGAACCCCGGCGGCGTCATCGCCACTGTGGCGATCGCCGATGTCGCGGCCTATGTCAGCTACGATACAGCCCTCGACCGCGAGGCACTGAAGCGCGGCAATTCGGTCTATTTCCCGGACCGCGTCGTGCCGATGCTGCCCGAGCGCATCTCCAACGACCTCTGCTCGCTGCGCGAAGGCGAGGACCGGCCGGCGATCGCGGTGCGCATGACCTTTTCGGCCGAGGGCCGCAAGCTGCGCCACTCCTTCCACCGCGTCATGATGAAGTCGAAGGCAAAGCTCGCCTATCCGCAGGCGCAGGCCGCGATCGACGGCGTGCCGGACGACAAGACGCGGCCGATCCTCAACAGCGTCCTGAAGCCGCTATGGGACGCCTATGTCGTGCTGAAGCGCGGCCGCGATGCCCGCCAACCGCTCGAACTCGACCTGCCGGAGCGCAAGATCCTGCTCAAAGCCGACGGCACGGTCGATCGCGTCATCGTGCCGGAACGCCTCGATGCGCATAAGCTCATTGAGGAATTCATGATCCAGGCCAATGTCGCGGCCGCCGAAACGCTGGAAGGCAAGAAGGAGCCGCTGGTCTACCGCATCCACGATGCGCCGTCGCTGGCCAAGCAGGAATCGCTGCGCGAGTTCCTGCAGACGCTGAGCCTGTCGCTGGCGCGCGGCGCGCAGATGCGGCCGAGCCAGTTCAACTCGATCCTGGAGCGCGTGCGCGGCGCCGACAACGAGGCGCTGGTCAACGAGGTGGTGCTGCGCTCGCAGAGCCAGGCCGAATATTCGCCTAAGAACATCGGCCATTTCGGCCTCAACCTCAGGCGCTACGCGCATTTCACCTCGCCGATCCGCCGCTATGCCGATTTGATCGTGCATCGCGGGCTGATCGCCGCACTCGGTCTCGGCCCCGGCGGCCTGACGCAAGCCGAGGCCGACCGGCTGGAAGAGGTCGCCGCGCTGATTTCGGCGACGGAACGCCGCGCCATGGCGGCCGAGCGCGACACGGTCGACCGCTTGATCGCTGCCTATCTTGCCGAACGCGTCAACGACACCTTCGATGCGCGTATTTCCGGCGTCACCAAGGCTGGACTCTTTGTCCAATTGCCGCAGTTCGGCGCCGATGGTTTCATCCCGGTGTCAACTCTGGGCGGCGATTACTATATATACGACGAAACCGCCCGATCGCTGTACGGAGAGCGTACCGGCAAGGGCTATCAGCTTGCCGATCGCGTCGAGGTCCGGCTGGTCGAGGTAGCACCCATGGCCGGCGCGATGCGTTTCGAGATGCTAACCGACCCGAAGCCCCTGCCCGGCTCGAAGCGGTCGTTCCACAAGGCAAAGGGCCGCGCCCGCGCGTCGCAATCGCGTGTCGGTCCGCGCGGCAGGAGACGTTGAATGCCAAACGAAATGGAAATGGAGCAGCAGGTTTTCGGCGGCGAGCATCATTCGGGCCGCGTCGCGCGCCCGCTGTGGACGGCGATCAAGCGCGGCCTGCTCGGCCGCTGCCCGCGCTGCGGCGAAGGCAAGCTGTTTCGCGGCTTCACCAAGACCGTCGACACCTGCAGCGTCTGCGGCGAGGAGATCCACCACCATCGCGCCGACGATCTGCCTGCCTATCTGGTGATCGTCATTGTCGGCCATGTCGTGCTCGGCGCCTTCATGGCTGTGGAGGCGACCAGCACGCTGTCCACCTGGCAGCATGCGCTGATCTGGGTACCGCTGACAATCATTCTGTCGCTGGCGCTGCTGCAGCCGGTCAAAGGCGCCGTCATCGGTTTGCAATGGGCGCTCTATATGCACGGCTTCGGTGGCGAGAAGGACGAGTTCGAAGCGCATTGACAAATCGCAGCAACGCACTGCTTTCCAGGCTGGTTCAAAGGCACGGAGGCGCAAGCCACTTTCGCATTCGGGAAGTTTCCGCTAGGTCGAGCGCATGAAAGGAATGACCAAGGCGGATGTCGACAAGCTCGATAAAGGCCTGGCCGTGCGCAGCGGCCGGGCGCTGCGTCCGCGCGATGCCGCGACGCTGATCCTGCTCGACCGCAGTGGCGGTGACTTCGTGGTGCTGATGGGCCGCCGCCACGCCGGCCATGCCTTCATGCCCGGTAAATTCGTCTTTCCCGGCGGCCGCACCGATCCCGCCGACAGCCGCATTCCGGTCGCCGCGCCGCTGCATGGCGAGATCGAGGCCAAGCTCGCCGTCGGCCCTGGCCGTACCAATGCAGCGCGGGCGCGTGCCATCGCCCTGTCGGCCGTCCGCGAGACCTATGAGGAAGCTGGCCTGCTGATCGGCCGCAAGAGGCCCTTCGCGACGACCAAGCGCGACTGGCAGGGCTTCGTCGACCATGGCGTGGCCCCTTCGCTCGATGCGTTGCGCTTCATCGCCCGCGCAATCACCCCGCCGAACCGCGTGCGCCGCTTCGACACCCGCTTCTTCGCAGCCTGGCGCGGCGATGTCGCCGTGGAATTACCCGGCGGCGGCCCGACCAACGAGCTGGAAGAACTGGTCTGGCTACCCCTTGCCGAAGCGCGCAAGGCCGACATTCCCGATATCACCCGCATGATCCTGGAAGAACTGGAACAGCGGCTCGCCGATGACCCCTTGCTGCGCCCGGGGGGCGCCGTGCCGTTCTTCCGGCTTGTCCGCAGCCGATTTGTCCGCGAAGTCCTTTAGAAGCAGAGCGTTTTTGATCTCATGACGGTCGATACCCAACAACAGGGCGACGAACGCGTCCATTGGCTGCCGATGATCGCCGCGATCTCCTCGATCAGCGTCGTCGGCATCGCCATCGGGCTTGGCATGCCGCTGCTCAGCGTCATCCTGGAAAGCCGCGGCCACTCGGCCTCCATGATCGGCCTAAACACGGCAGTTGCGGGCCTCGCCTCGATCGCCGGCGCGCCGCTCGCCACTCCTTTGGCCATGCGCCTCGGTGTCGCCTGGACCATGCTGTGGATGATTTTCATCGGCGCGCTTGCTTTTGTCGGCTTCCATTTCGCGCCCGATTTCTGGATGTGGTTTCCGCTGCGCGTCGTGCTGCACATTTCGCTGACGGTGCTGTTCATCCTGTCGGAGTTCTGGATCAGCACCTCCGCGCCTCCGCAGCGGCGCGGCCTGGTGCTCGGCATATACGCCACCGTCTTGTCGCTCGGCTTCGCCGCCGGGCCATGGCTTTTCGCCCATCTCGGAAGCTCGGGTTTCAGACCCTTTGGTGTCATCATCGTTTTGGTGACGCTCGCCGCCATCCCGGTCCTTGCGGCACGCAAGGAGAGCCCTGCGATCGTCGCCGACAGCGAAACCAGCCACTTCCTGCGCTACATCTGGCTGGTGCCGACCGCCACCTTCGCCGTGCTGGTCTTTGGAGCGGTCGAGACAGGCGGCTTCGCGCTGTTCCCAGTCTATGGCAACCGCATCGGCTATTCGGAAGCCGATGCGGCGCTGCTTTTGACCATGATCGGTCTCGGCAACGTTCTGTTACAGATCCCGATCGGCATGGTCAGCGACCGCGTCTCAGACCGGCGCTACCTGCTTCTCACCTGCGCCACGGTAGGGCTGATCGGAACCGCCTTTATGCCGTTCTTCGCGCAGAACTGGCACCTGATGGCCGCGCTCCTGTTCGTCTGGGGTGGCGTTGTCGCGGCCATGTACACGATCGGCCTGGCGCATCTGGGCTCGCAGCTTTCCGGCCACGAGCTTGCCTCGGCCAACGCCGCCTTCGTGCTTTGCTACGGCGTCGGCATGGTGATCGGCCCGCAGGCGATCGGCATCGGCATGGATGCCTTCGGCCCTTCCGGCTTTGGCTGGTCGCTCGCCTTGTTCTTTGCCGCCTATATGGTGCTGGTCAGCGTCAGACTGGTGCGAAAAATTCTTTGAGGGAATCCGGTTGCCGCGCTGGGCAATGCTGACATCACCGTGTCAGCAGCACCCCTGCTATAGCTGCGCTCCAACGCAGGAAGAGCGAGGACGAACCGATGATCGACAGCGGCTTTGAAACCAAATCCCTCAGGATGGAATTGCTTTTGCTCGTCACATTCCAGGCGCCAGCGGCTGATGTCGAGCGCGTCATGGCGGCGGTCGAGGCGATCACGCCGCTGCGCATGGGCAAATATGACAGCAATGCCTACCAGTCGGCGCAAGGCATCGAGCGCTACCGTCCGCTGGAGGGTGCCGCTGCCGGCGCCGAGACGGAGTTGCGCCGGCGCCCGGGCACGGTCGAATTGTCGTTCGAGATCGCCGACGACCAGGCGCTGGCGGCTCGCGTCGTCGAGGCGATATTCCAGGTGCATTCCTACCAGGAGCCGGTGATCCGCATCCAGCCGCTGCTTGCCAGCCGTTCGAAGGGCCTCGATGACCAGGCCAATCCGAATCGCTGGTGGAATACCACCGGCGACTGGAAGAAGGCCGGCATGATGATCGACGCCTGACGTGGCAGATCAGGCCTTGCTGATGGCCAAAAAGGGCGCCCGGGCTTGACTTTCCGGGTGCGTTCTTTATGTGTCGCGCCAAGTTTCCCGCGTCCGGGTGTTTTCCCCGTGCTCCAGCGGCCAAAACTCCACGAACATTAACGGACGAACATCATGGCCAAAGCCGCAAACATCAAGATCAAGCTCCTGTCGACCGCTGACACCGGTTTCTTCTACGTGACCAGCAAGAACAGCCGTACCAAGACGGACAAGCTGTCGTTCCGCAAGTACGACCCGATCGCCAAGAAGCATGTCGAGTTCAAGGAAACCAAGATCAAGTAATCTGGTTATCCCGGAATATCAGAGCGCCGCCCTCCGGGCGGCGTTTTTGTTTTGCGGTACAACTGACAGCAACGGCGTCGGCACCCCTACTTCGCGCAGGGTTTCGACATTGGTCTTTTGGAAAGAGTGCGGCTTTTGAGCAAAGGGGGCCGGTCGGCGTTTGGCAGCGGTACGAGGAGGCCACTATGTGCCAGCGCCGGCCGGCCGACCCCACGGACCCAGGAGATGCGGCGGACCTGAGCATCATGGGGTATTTTTTGGATCGGGCCGGACAGTCTACCCTCGTGCCGGCCTCGTCTTCGGTCTATGCGGTGCAGATTTGCGCAAAGACTTATAAAAATCAACCATTTCTTAACCACCGCTCGCGATTCGCTTGGGTTAAGGTAAATTCCTAACCTTGCCGGATTGACATGGGAATCGGCCTGCCGCCCTAGGCGGCTTTGGCCACCACCCGGTTGCGGCCGCCGCTTTTGGCCTCGTAGAGCGCGAGGTCGGCACGCTTCATCAATGCCGCGACGCTGTCGGCCCCCCTGAGCAGGGAGGACACCCCGACGCTGACCGTGACCTCGATCATCTTGCCGTCGCTGCCGATCGCGAAAGGCGCCTGCGCGATCTCGGCGCGGATGCGCTCTGCCACCTTCTCGGCGACCTCGCCGTCGGTGTCGGGCATCACCACCACGAACTCCTCGCCGCCGAAACGGCAGGCGAGATCGATGCCGCGCACATTCTTGCGCAGCCTTCTCGCGAACTCGCGCAGCACGTCGTCGCCGCCGTCATGCCCGTGCGTGTCGTTGATCGACTTGAAACGGTCGAGGTCGGTGATCATCACCGAAAGCGGCCGCCGCCGCGCCACGGCGCGATCGAACAAAGTCTGCAGATGGCTGTCGAGGTAACGCCGATTGTGCAGCCCGGTCAGCCCGTCGATAACCGCCATCTCGATGGTCTGGGCGACGCTGGCGCGCAGCTGGTCGTTATAGCGCTTGCGCCGCACCTGCGTGCGCAGCCGCGCCGTCAGCTCATGCTGGTCGATCGGCCGGATAAGATAGTCGTTGATGCCAAGCTCCAGGCCGCGCAGGATACGGCCTTCCTCGCCCTCGTCGGCGAGCAGCATGATCGGCAGGAAGCGGGTGCGGTCAAGCGATCGCAGTTGCGAGCACAGCCGCAACGCATCGAAGTCGGCGAAGGCCGTCGAGATCAGTACGCACTCGTAAGGAGTCTCGGCCGCCTGGAAGAAACCCGCATTCGGCTCGGTCGCGACGTCGAGATCGGCGATATTGCGCAGCATCTTCTGGATGCGCTCGACGGAGGACCGGCGCTCGTCGATGAGAAGCACCCGCGGCCTGACGTCTTCGTTCGCGAAATCGCGGCTCAGCAGCTCTTCGATGCCGATATTGCGGGTGGTCGAGGCGCGCAGCCTGAGTTCGTCGGTCAGCGATTTGAGCCTGACCAGGCTTTTCACCCGCGTCATCAGCTGCAGGTCGTTGACCGGCTTGGTCAGAAAATCGTCGGCGCCGGCCTCGAGGCCGCGCACCCGGTCCGAAACCTGGTCGAGCGCGGTGACCATGACGATTGGAATATGCGAGGTGGCCGGATCGCTCTTCAGCCGCTTGCAGACCTCGAACCCGTCCATGCCGGGCATCATCACGTCGAGCAGCACGACATCGACCTTGCCATTCTCGCAGGTTTCGATGGCGTCCGGGCCGTTATTGGCGGTCAGCACCTCGAAATATTCGGCCAGCAGCCGAACCTCCAAAAGCCGCACATTGGCCGGGATGTCGTCGACGACGAGGATCCGCGCGGTCATTCAGCAGGCTCCGGTTCGGCGGGTGGCAGTCATCAGGCGTCGCCCAGATAGGATTTGATCGTCTCGATGAAGCGCGGCACCGAGATCGGCTTGGAGATGTAAGCCTCGCATCCGCCCTGGCGAATGCGCTCTTCATCGCCCTTCATGGCGAAAGCCGTAACGGCGATGACCGGAATGGTGTGCAACTCGTCGTCTTCCTTGAGCCATTTGGTGACTTCCAGCCCGGACACTTCCGGCAGTTGGATGTCCATCAGGATCAGGTCGGGGCGGTGCTGGCGCGCGAGATCGAGTGCCTCCAGCCCGTTGCGGGTGCGAACCGTGTCGTAACCGCTGGCTTCGATGAGGTCCCGAAAGAGCTTCATGTTGAGCTCGTTGTCCTCGACGATCATGACCTTCTTAGCCATCAATTTCCCATCCCGACCGCCTTCACCGCGAAGACAATCGTCATGCGCCCCTTTCCGGATCGCATCCAACCCTTCTCCACTTACGCCAATATGATTGACGAAACGGAAACCGCAGGTTGGGAAAAGCCCGTTCGGTTTCCACTGTGTGGCGTTGTACTGGAGAGCGCGGAGACTTGCCGCAAGCGACGCTTGCCGTTACTGCGGAGAGAGACTCAAAAACCAATCCACCATCCAAAGGTAATGATGGCGAACGCAGCGTCAATGCGCGAGGAAGCGGAATCGATTGCGGTCAAGGCGCTTGGATTCGTCGCCGCCGACCCCGAACTACTGCCCCGCTTCCTGGCGATCACCGGTATCGAGGCGAGTTCGATCCGCAGGGCCGCCGCCGAACCTGGCTTTCTCGCCGGCGTGCTGCAATTCATCCTTGCCCACGAGCCGACGCTGCTGCGCTTTTCCGAGGAGACCGGAACACCACCGGCAGCCGTCGGCAAGGCCTTGCGCGCGCTTCCCCTTGGCAATGACGACCACGAGCGTTCGACATGAGCGATGATCCCGAGACGGCGCGCCAGATCGAGGAACTGTCCGCCGACGACCGGCCGCTGCTGGTGCTCGACGTCGACGACGTCGTGCTCGAATTCATCCGGCCCTTCCCGCATTTTTTGAAGTCGCGCGGCTTCGGGCTGACGCTCGCCTCCTTCCGCCTCACGGGCAACATCGCCGAGACGGCGACAGGCCGGCTGATCGAGCAGCCGGAGGTGACAGAGTTGCTTGGCGATTTCTTTGATGCTCAGGCCGATTGGCAAAGCATTGCCGACGGCGCGGCGGACGCGCTGGCGATGTTGGGCCGGGATGCCGAGATCATCATGCTCACAGCCATGCCGCACAAGCATCGCGCCGTGCGCCGGGCGCATCTCGACGCGCTCGGCCTTGATTATCCTTTGCTGACGACGGAGATGGCGAAAGGGCCGGCCATTGCGAAACTACGAGGATTGAAAGGCCGGCCGGTCGCCTTCGTCGACGACCAGCCCGCCAACCTGATCTCCGCGCGCCATTCCGTGGCGGACGCGCATCTCTTCCACTTGATGGCCGACAATTCGCTGCGCGCCTTCCTGCCGCCGACGCCCGAGGACATCATCTCGGTCGAGGACTGGCGAGAAGCGGCCCCGAAGATCGCGGCAGCGCTTGGCCTGTAGGCCAGCGGCTAAGGCTGCAGCTTCGCGCCGGCCCCGCCGCTGTCGCCGCCATCCGAGCCATCGCCCCCGGTAGCGTTGTCATCGCCGCTCGAATTGTCGTTGAGGTTGGCGCCGCCGCCGTCCTGGTCACCGCCAGCCTCCTGGACGGCGTCCGGACCTTTCAGCATGGCGCCGTTCACCTTGACCGAGCCGTCGGCTTTGGTGTCGATCACCCACTCCAGGCGACCATCCGGCATCGTCTTGCCAAATCCTTTGACGGCAAGCGCGAACGGGAAGGCCTGCGCCATTTGCTCATCGCTCTTGGCGGCTTCCTTGAGCGCATCGACGATCTTGTCGTAGCCGGCCACGTCGACGGTCACGCTCGCATCGGGCTTCTCGCCGCCCGGGAACGTCATCTCGCCCTCCATGGCAACTTCGATATCGCCATTCTTCACGGTCGAGTGGCCAAGCACGACTTTGGGCTTCTTGGCCTTGAAATCGGCGACCAAAGCCTGTCCGAACTCGTCCGATAGCGGCGGATTCTGATTGAGATCAAAGGCTTCGATCGCCTTCTTCGCCATCGTATCGAGGTCGATATTGGCGCCGCCGAAGTTGAGGTCGATGTCTGTCGGCACCAGCGGAGCAGTCCAGGCGGGGAGCAATTGCCGCGGGATCGTCAGACCGGAGGCCTTGATCGCATAGTTGATCTTGCCGTTCTGAGAGACGCCGTCCATGCCGCTGGCCAAATCCAATTGCTTCGCGCCCCACTTACCGACTGGGCTCTCCATCGCGAAATTCTTGAAGGCGTACGTCCCGTCAATTCTTTCCCAGACGGGCAAAACGGCAAGGAGATGCGATTTGAATTCTGCCTGATTTGCTTTCAGTTTTGCCTCGTCTTCGTTAGCGACCGCAAAGGCAAGCAAATCCAGTAGCGGCTTTGTTCGAACCCCCTTGCCGTTTGCAGTCACTGAAAGTTCCGGCGCGTTGAGGGTAACCGGAAAATTCAAGCCTCTGTCGGGATCGTTGATTTGGACGATTTCGGCAAAGTCCAAGATCTTTTCCGCCATGGTGAAATCGATGCCGCCATTCGCAGATTTTGTCGAAGTAATCGTGGCGGTGCCGGCGCCGGCAGAGACATGGGCCTCTTGCGTCGGCTCCCGGGTTTTCATCGACATGGCGTCCATTGAGCCCGTGGCGCTGACGAAGGCCGCCAAGGCTGGATCATACACACCCGTGAACTTGTTGTTCGACACGGAAAAGTCGACGTGCTGCGGCCCCTTGGGACCAGTGAAATCAAGCGATCCTGTTAGCGACGTGTCTGCCGAAACGTCCCACTGCCCATCCTGGCGAGGTTTGGCCCGCATGGAATAGGGCGAGACGTCGAACTTTAACGACTGCTCTTTTGCCAGCAGGGCGACGAGCGGCTTGAAGTCGAAGGCGAGCTTGTAGGCGTCGCCATCGGCGGTGATCTTCAACAGGCCGATATCGAAACCCTGCCTGCCGAAATAATGCGCCAGATCGTCGGTAAGCTTTTTCGCACCTTGGCTGTCGACGGTCTGGGCGAAGGCGGGCGCGCTGAACGCGACGGCGAAAACAAATGGCAAAATACGCTTCACGTCGGTTTCTCCGTTGGCTCGGAAGACGAAACAATCTGCTTCTGGTAGGCAAGAAGCGTTACAGCCGCAAGACGCCGACTGTAGGCCAAACGCGCATCCGGCTAAAGCATCAGCCGCATCAGCGGCCGGCCGGGCTTGCGCTCCAGGAGCCGTTCGAAGCCGGCCTTCTCGAACACGCGCGACGAGCCGACGAACAGCCCGATCGAGCGCGAATCGCGCGACAGGTCGATCGGGCAGGCCTCCAGCAACCTCGCGCCGTTGTCGCGCGCAAACGCGATGCCGCCCGCGACAAGCTGGTGGCTGACGCCTCTGCCGCGCGCCTTGGCGCGGATGAAGAAACACGAAATCGCCCAGACGTCCGGATCCTTCGCGTCGGCCGGGTCGATCGGCGCCGAACCCCTGCCCTGATTGTTCCACTCCGGCACGTCGGCGCGCGGGCCGATCTGCATCCAGCCGACCGCCGCGCCGTCCTCGAAGGCGAGAAGCCCAGGCGGCGGACCGGCCTCGATGCGCGCTTTGATATGATCCTTGTTGCGCTCCTTGTCGCTGGCCCGGCGCTCGGCCGGCGCCAGCCGGAAATGCGTGCACCAACAGCCGTAGCAGGCGCCTTGCTTGCCGAACAGGTCCTCGAAATCGGCCCAGCGTTCAGGCGTAAGCGGGGCTATGGTCGTGCTCATGCGTTCATCCCCAGGCCAAGCTTGTTGCCGGCCCTGCGCTGTCGTACCATTGCGTTTGTTCTCTTTATGTTCGAAGCGATGGCGGCTCCTGTCAACAATCCCGAACACGGTTTTTGCCGTGACTGCCTGGCGCTCCAGCGCTCGGAAACGCGCCGCTGCGAGCGCTGCGGCAGCCCGCGCCTTGTCCGCCATCCCGAGCTCTATGGCCTGCACATCGCCCATATCGACTGCGACGCCTTCTATGCGGCGATCGAAAAGCGCGACAATCCGGCGCTGAAGGACAGGCCGGTGATCGTCGGCGGCGGCCGGCGCGGCGTCGTTTCCACCGCCTGCTACATCGCCCGCATCCAGGGCGTGCGCTCGGCCATGCCGATGTTCAAGGCGCTGGAACTCTGCCCGGAAGCCGTGGTGATCCCGCCCAACATGGAAAAATATGTCGGCGTCGGCCGCCAGGTCCGCGCGCTTATGCTGGCGCTGACGCCGCAGGTCGAGCCGCTGTCGATCGACGAGGCGTTCCTCGATCTCGCCGGCACCGAAAAACTGCATGGCATGCCGCCGGCGCTGGTGCTGGCGCGCTTCGCGCAGACCGTGGAGAAAGAACTCGGCATCAGCGTTTCGGCCGGCCTCTCCTATTGCAAGTTCCTCGCCAAGATAGCCTCGGACTTCCGCAAGCCGCGCGGCTTTTCGGTGATCGGCGAGGCCGAAGCACCGAGCTTCCTCGCCGAGCAGCCGGTGACCTTGATCTGGGGCGTCGGCAAGGCGCTTGCCGCGACGCTGGAGCGCGACGGCATCCGCATGATCGCGCAGCTGCAGCGCATGGAGCGCGGCGACCTGATGCGCCGCTATGGCGTGATGGGCGACCGGCTCTACCGGCTCTCGCGCGGCGAGGACGATCGCCCCGTCGACCCTGGCGGCGACGCCAAGAGCGTGTCGGCGGAAACCACCTTCGACAACGATATCGGCGCCTTGTCCGAACTGGTGCCGGTGCTGCGCGGCCTGTCGGAAAAAGTCTCGGCGCGGCTGAAGAAATCGGGCATCGCCGGGCGCACGGTGGTGCTGAAGCTCAAGACGCAGGATTTCAAGACCCGCACCCGCAACCGCCAGCTCGGCGATCCGACCCGTCTCGCCGACCGCATCTTCCAGACCGGTCTCGATCTGTTGCGCCGCGAGACGGACGGCACGAAATTCCGCTTGCTCGGCATCGGCGTCAGCGATCTGTCCGACGACGAGAAGGCCGACCCGCCGGATCTGGTCGACATCCAGTCTCGCAAACGCGCGCTGGCCGAAGGCGCGATGGACACGTTGCGCGACAAGTTCGGCCGCAAGGCGGTCGAGACCGGCTACACTTTCGGCAAGGGCCGCGACGCCAATCCGCCGGAGCCGGTGGAGGAGTAGCGCCGGAAGTTGGTCCTTCCGGATGCTATTTGGTGCGTTCGAGGTCGATCTGGCTCGTCACGACCATTTTCTTGGTCGCGGGGTCCATGTCGATCACCATCATGCGCATGCTGTCCGGTCCGGTCTTCTCCACGGTCATGTCGGCGTCGCGGTCGCCGTTGATGATTTTCGCCCAGTGGATGTCGAGTTTGATGGCATTTCCTTCCCGGCTGCCGCTGAGGCCGGCGGGTCCGCTGCGCGAGCCGATATAGGTGCCGGTGTACTTCGTTCCGCTGACCTTGAGATCGGCCTTGATCTCGCGCGACATGATCAGCAGGGCGCGGCAGGTGCCGTCGAGCAAAAGCGAGTTGGCAGTCGCGACCGAGGTGAACGTGCAGCTGATGTTCATAGCGGGAGAATTGGTCCTGATCCTCACCATTCCTTTGCCGGCAAACTTTCCCTGCAGTGAATGCAGAAAGCTCGCCTCGTCGGCATGAGCGCCCGTTACACTGAGCAGGCAGGCGGCAAGGGCAAGCGAGGCGATTGACCTCATCGATTCATGTCTCCGGTGGGTTGGAAAGCAGCTTGCGGCTGTATAGGCGACAGGAGACTCAAAACGCCAGCGCCGACGGCAGGTTCCGCCATCGGCATGACCGTTTTGCAACAATGCCAGGTTGTGAGGATCGGCCGCTCAGCCCGAAAGCGCGGTGCCGACCCAATCGAGCCGCGCGGCGGGCACCAGGCCGTAATTGTAGAAATTGATGCCGTCGACGCCGGGCTCCCTCGCCGGTTTCACCTTCGCGGCCAGCACGTCGGCGCCGGACATCTCGGGATAAAACAGCCGATAGCCCGTGCCGAGGAATTTCTCAGGCCCGAGCGCCGCCCGCCCCTGCGCCAGCAGGCTTGCGACATCGCCCGGCTGCATGTCGTAGGCGCACAGGATCGCGCCGTCGCAGACCTTGCCGAGCGCCGCAAGATCGCAGCCGCCCAGCCAGCCATCCTTGAGGTCGATGATGAGCACCTTCGTCGCCGGATGCGCCGCCTCGCGCAGTTCTGCGACCAGGCTGGTGACCGGCTCGAAGCGCCACAAGAGATAGGCGTGCAATTCGGGCCAAGGCCGGAAAACATCAAGTCCCGCCGTCGGAAAATCGGCAAAGCGCCGTTCCGGCACCGCGCGCTCGCAGCTTTCCACGATCCATTGCGCGACCAGCTTCCGCGCCGCTTCGCCGTCGACGCCCGCCTTAGCCGCGCGCTCCAGACAGGACGGACAGAAGCACAGCGAGAGCAGAAAATCGTCCTCCGGCGTCAGTCCGACGCCGTCCTTTTCGTGATGATATTCATGCGCGAAACCCATAAAGGATGGGCTTTCGAGCTCGATCCTGTCCGGCCTGTAGCCATGTGAGATATCCGCCACCAGCGCGCGGACATAGGCGCGCGCGTTCGGGTTCGAAGGACAGAGATTGTAATAGTTGGGATCGCCGAAAGCGTTGCGGGTGACGGCCTGCGGATGCAGCATGCCGAGGCGCGTGTTGTGCAGGCACACGGTCCAGCACGATACTGCGGGCCCGCCCGCCTCGCGGCGACGGACGATCTGGCCGAGCACGTCGCCACACTCGGCGATTGCATCTGCAACCTTCGGCTGGATAGCGAGGTCGGCCCAGCGCGCCGCCTCAGGCTGGAAATAGATGGTGCCGTCTTCCGGGAAATAGGCTTTCCGCCGTGGGCTGCGCGGCTGCAGGAACCGTCCGGCATGGTAGGAAGTAGCCAGGCTCACCATGTTGAGCCCCGCGCGTTGCGTAAGCTCGCGCTCGACGGTCTCCAGGCCGATATCCTGGATATCCCAAGGATAGGTCCACATCGACAGTTGCATGCTCATCCTCTTGGCTTTGTGGTGTCCTCAGCCGTCGACCGGCTCGGCCACTTGCATCAGGCAGTCGCCAGCCTCGCACATCGTGTGCAAACGGCGCGACAGCACGATGCCGCTTTCGGCGAAATGCAGGGCTTCCTCGGCGGCGTCGAGCCGCTCGAGATCGTGATACCAGCCCGCGACCTGCCCGGCGCTGACGCTGTCGCCAAGCTTGACCGCCGGCTCGAACCAGCCGCGCCGCGTCGCATAAAGACCCTGGCTGTGCCGCGACAGCGAAAGCAGCCGCGTCGGTGTCGCCGGCTCGGCGGCGGGCGCGAGCACCGGCGCCTCGACCACCCCCAGCGCGATCATCAGCCTGTCGAGCGCGCGGGCAGTCAGAGCCATCGAATCGACCGTCGCCGTGCCGCCGCCGCCGAACTCGCCGCTGACACCGATGGCACCGGCGCGGCGCGCTGCGCCCATCGAGGTCGGTGACGCCGGACCGTTGTCGGCGACGAAGCCGTAAGGCATGCCGAGCGTGCGCATTAGTTCCACCCCGCGCCTATGGCGCTCGGGATCGGCATTGCGCTCGACCAGCGCGGTCGGCAGGTGTTCCATCGAGGTGCCGCCGGAATGGATGTCGAAGACGACGTCGTGACGGGCAAACAGCTCCGTCTCGAGGAAATGCGCAAGCCGGCTCGTCGGCGTACCCGACGGATCGCCCGGAAACGCCCGGTTGAGATTGCCGCCGTCGAGCGGCGAGCAGCGCTTGGCCGCCATCACCGCCGGCGCGTTCGCCATCGGCAATATGGTGATGCGGCCGCGGATCCTGCCGGGATCGAGCCGCCGCACCAGCTTCGCCAGCGACAGCTCGCCCTCATACTCGTCGCCGTGGTTGCCGGCCATCAAAAGCAGCGAAGGACCCTCGCCGTTGCGGATCAGGCAGATCGGCACCTTGACCTGGAAATAGGGCGAGCGGTCGATCGAGAACGGAATGCTCAGATGGGTGAGCGTCTTGCCGTCGCGGTCGAAATCGAGCGTGTGGACGAGGCCGGTATGCATGGCTGCCTCAGACGGCCGCGACGGCGGTAACTTCGATGCGCAGGTCCGGATCGGCCAGACGCGCCTCGACGCAGGCCCGGGCCGGCAGGCGCTCGGGATCGACCCAGGCGTCATAGATCTTGTTCATCGCGTCGAAGTCGCCGATCTGCGGCAGGAAGATGTTGACCGCCACCAGCTTCGACTTGTCGCTGCCGGCCTCATGCAGAAGCGCCTCGACCTTGGCCAGCACGTCGCTCGTCTGCGCCTCGATGCCGGCCTTGCGGTCGTTGGCGACCTGGCCGGCTATGTGCACCATGCCGCCATAGACGACGGCCTGCGACATGCGCGAGCCGGACTGGAAATACTTGATCATATCGGATCCTTTCGAGGTTTTCTTCTTGCGGCTGGATCAGCCGAAATAGGTCGGGAAGGCGTGGACGACATGTCCGCTTTCATCCACGCCGAAGATGACGCGGTAGCGGTCGAGGCAGGTGCAGGGATGCGAGATGCCGAACTCGATGACGTCGCCGACGGCGATGTCGTCGCCCGGCTGCAGCGACAGGAAAGCGTGCTGGTCGTTGAGCTTAATCACCTGCGGCTGCATCGGCGGCGCGGGCAGCTTCTGGCCGCCGCGATAGACCGCGAGCGGTTTCGGAAAACCCTGGTCGAACGAGACGTCGCGCATCCCCATGCCGCAAATGGCCAGGCCCGGTTCCGGCCGCGACAGCACTTCGGCCCAGACGCGCAGCGCAGCACGGAACAAGCGCCGCGCCGAAGCGCCGGCGCCGCCGACGGCAAAGCCGTTGCGGGCGTCGACCGCGCCGAGCGACCGGTCGTAGATGCCGTGGTCGTGGAAGAAGATGGCGCCGCTGCGCAGCACCAGTGTCGCCTTGGCATCCCGTTCGACCAGCGGCGAAAGCGCCGCCACCACCTTGTCGAAGAAGACCGAGCCGCCGGCCGTGACGACCAGCGGCGCATCGCCGCCGACGCGCGCGCGCAGCCTCAGCAACATGTCGCCGACATTGGCCAGCACGGCGGAGATCGCTTCGTCGGTGCGCACCGGATCGGGTTGGGCGGCAGCGCCTTCATAGGTGGCGACGCCGGCGATCCGCAGCCGTCCGCCGGTGGCGGCGATGGCATCGGCGATCGCCTCGGCCTCGGCCGTTGTGCGCGCGCCCGCCCGCGCCGCGCCGAGCTCGACCAGGACGCGCAACGGCGCAAGGTCGGCATTGCCGCGCCAGGCATCGGCCAGTGCCCGCACGATCGCGACCGAGTCGGCAAAGACGTAAAGCTCGGCGTCCGGCCAGGCGCCGATCAGCTTCGCCAGCCGGCTCGCACCGCCGGCGCCGCCGACCTCATTGGCAATGATCAGCCGCGTCAGACCTGCCTTCAACATCACAGTCGCCTGCCTGATGTCGGCGACGGTCGTGCCCCAGGCGCCCGCCTCGACCAGCGAGCGGGCAAGGTCCGGCGCCATCGGCGTCTTGGCATGCGGCGCGATGGCGGCGCCATGCTCGCGAGCATAGCGCAGGAAGAGGTCGCGGTTGGAAGCGAAGGCCGCCTCGTCGAGCGTGAGCAGCGGCAGCGCCATGCGGCCATCGGCCGGATGCCAGCCTTGCGATCCGACCAGGCTGCTGTCCAATCCGGACGTGCCCGGAGGCACGCCGCGGATGCGGTCGTCGAGCACGAAATTTTCATGCACGACAAGAGATTGGGCCGGTGTGTTATCGCTCATCCGATGCTAACCCTTTCGCCGCCGAACAATCCGTCAAGGCTTGAGAGACACGCGTGCCCAATCCCTATTCCGGACCGATCGTCGATGCGCATCATCATCTGTGGGATCTCGGCCTTGGACGGCATCCCTGGCTCACGGCCACCGCTGGCGAGCGCGGCGGCCTTGGCGATCTCGGGCCGCTGCGCCGCAACTATCTTCCCGGCGACTATCTTCGCGATGCCGCAAGGCACCACATCGTCGCCACCATCCACGTCGAAGCCAACTGGGCCACTGGAGACAGCATCGGCGAGACGCGCTGGCTGGAGACGCTGGACAAGGCGCGAGGCGTCGCCACCCGCTATGTCGTCCACGTACCGCTGGCCAATCCGCAGGCGCCGGCGCTGCTCGAAGCGCATGCCGCTTTCGACCGCGTCGTCGGCGTGCGCGACATATTGAGCTGGGATCCCGATCCCGCCCGGCGCTTCGCCGCCCGCGACGGCATCATGGACGATCCGGCCTGGCGCGCCGGCCTCGGCCTGCTTGCCCGTCACGATCTCTCCTTCGACCTGATGGTCTTCCCGCGCCAGCTGGCCGACGCCGCGCGCCTCGCGGCGGCCTTTCCGGACCTGCAATTCGTCCTCAACCATTGCGGCAGCCCGATCGACCGCGACACCGAGGGCATGCTGAGATGGCGCGACGGACTTCGAGCTCTCGCCGAGCGCGAAAACGTCGCCATCAAGATATCTGACCTCGTCGCCTACGATCATGACTGGACGCTCGACAGTCTGCGGGCGGTGGTGCTGCATTGCATCGACTGCTTCGGCACAGCGCGCGCCATGTTCGGCTCCGACTTCCCGGTCGCCGGCCTGCATGCCTCGTTCGACGAGGTGTATGACAGCTTCAAGGCCATCACGGCAGACCTTTCAGCAGACGAGCAGACGGCGCTGTTTTGCGGCAACGCCAGGCGCATCTACCGGCTGGACGACCTCTCATCGGCGGGCCTGCTCACGGCCTGAGAGAAGCAGCAGGCCAAGGATCAGCGAGCCGAACAGAATGCTGCGCCAGCCGGGCGAAGCGTTGACGACGGTGATCAGCGCAGTGATCGTCACCAGCAGGACCGCGCCTGGAATGGTGCCGGCATAGGTGCCGAGCCCACCCAGGATCGAGGTTCCGCCGAGCACCACGGCGGCGATCGAGGCAAGCAGATACGGATCGCCGATGCCGACATAGCCCTGGCCGTTCATGCCGAGCACCAGCACCCCGGCCAGCCCGGCGGTGAAACCGCTGATGCCGTAGACGGCGAGTGTCGTCGACGTGATGGGAACGCCCGACAGGGAAGCCGCCAGCGGATTGGCGCCCATGGCGAAGATGCGCGCGCCGAAAGGCGTGGCGTGCATGACTGTGAGCACGATGGCCGAGACGGCGATCCACAGGATGATGCCCGCCGGAATGCCGGCCGGCCGCGCATTGCCGAGCCAGTGGACGAGCGGGTTCTCGGCGGTGACGGCGCTGCCGCCGGCGATGATGATCAAAAGGCCCTGCAGGAACGTTGCCATGGCCAGCGTCATGATCATCGGATGAACGCGCAGCAGCGCCACGCCCAGGCCGTTCACCACGCCGATCGCTGTGGTCAATGCAAGCACCGCGAGTACGGACACAAGTCCCGTCGTATCGGCCTGCCATGACAAGAGCGGCAGGCTGATGGCGCTGACGGTGACGATCGCCGCGACCGACAGGTCGATGCCGCCGGCGATCACCACGAAGGTCTGGCCCGCCGCGACGAGGCCGATGACGGCGCCGAGCTCGACCAGGTAGCGCAGGTGCCCGTAAGCGCCGAAGCCGCGTGAGACGAAGCTCGCCACGATCCAGACCGCCGCGACGATGGCGAGCGTGAGAAACGGCCGGCTTTTCAGGATCGCGCTGACGCGTTTGCCGCCGGCGCTATCGTTCCAGGCTGTCATTTCTGCACCTTGCGGATTTGCGGGATGGCGACGGCGCCGATGATGATCAGGCCTTGCGCGACATATTGCGCGACCGGCGTAAAGCCGAGGAAGAACATGACGCTGATCATCAGGCTGAGCAGCAGGCTGCCGGCGAGCGCCCCGCGCATCGTTCCCTGCCCGCCGAGGAAGCCGATGCCGCCGAGCACGGCGGCGGCGATCGAGTTCAGCGTGAAGGCCGTGCCGATCACTGGATCGCCCGAACCCGTCTGTGCCGCGACGAACAGGCCGGCGCCGGTCGACAGGAGCCCGCTGATCGCATAGGCGGCGACGCGCGCCGCGTCGACCGGCACGCCGGATCGATAGGCGCCGACCGGATTCTCGCCGGCGGCATAGAGGCTGAGGCCCAGCGGCGTGGCGAGATAGAGCTTCCACAGGACAACGATGACCACCAGAAGCATAAAGGCCGCCGGTGTATCGCCGGCGAGCAGGTCCGACAGCCATGCCGGAATGACGCCGCCCGGCCGTGGCAGGATCAATAGCGCCGCGCCGCCGATGATGAAGGAGCCGGCAAGCGTCACCACGATCGCCGGCAGGCGCAATTTGACGACGATGAAGCCGGTCGCCGCCCCGATGCCGAGCCCGGTCAGCGCGACCGCAGCGGTGCCGCCGGCGACGCCGAGCGGCCCGGCCATGGTGGTCGCGGCGATGACGGCGCCGAGGCTGACGGTGGCGCCGATCGCCAGGCTGATGCCGCCGGTCAGCATGAGGATCGCCTGCGCCATCGCCACCAGCGCCAGCGGGAACCAGCTCTGCGTGAACTTGGCGAAACCGGAGGCCGTGAACAGGCCGGGGAACAGCACTCCATAAGCGACGAGAAAGGCCAGCACGACGAGGAACAGCGCGCGCACGCCGATGTTGCGGTGCGCCTGCACCGGCCAATAGAGAGCGCCGGCAGGTTTTGCGGAAGGAACGATGCTCATGCCGCGACCTTCTGCTTTCCGGCGCCCATCGCAGCCGACACGATCGTCTCCTCGCTCAGCGCCGCCCGCTCGAGCATGGCCGCAACGCGGCCTTCTCGCACCACGGCGACCCGGTCGCACAGATGCACAAGCTCGGGCGTGTCGGAGCTGAGCAGCACGACCGCCTTGCCGGCGGCGGCGAAGGCGCGCAGCATCAGGTAGACCTCGCGCTTGGTCTCGACATCGACGCCGCGCGTCGGGTCGTTGAGCAGAAGCACCAGCGGGTCATGCGGCATCCATTTCGCCAGCGCGACCTTCTGCTGGTTGCCGCCGGAGAGCGCTTGCGCCGGCCTTTGCAGGTCGCCCTTGATGGCCAGCTGGGCGGCAAGGCTTCTTCCCGTCTCGCCTTCGGCCTTGCGGCTGCGCAGCTTCAGCGCCGGCAACCTGGCGAAAGCGGGCAGCATCATGTTGGTGAGGATCGGATGGATCAGATGCAACCCTTCCCGCTTGCGGTCGGCCGGGACATAGGCGAGCCCAAGCGCGTTGGCCTTGGGCACGCCGCCCGGCAGGCCCGATACGCCGTTGACCGTGGCCGATGCGGTCCTCGCCGGAATGGCGCCATAGAGCCCGAGCAGCAAATCCTCCTGCCCCTGCCCGACCAGGCCGCCAATGCCCAGCACCTCTCCGGTCCTGATATCGAGATCGACATCGCGCATCAGGCCGGCCGAGAATTTGCGAACTGTGATGGCCGTGGTCGTCGATACGGCTGGCTGCCATTTCGGGAAAAGATCGCCGGGATCGCGCCCGACCATCAGCCGCACCAGGCCGGCGGCGTCGGTTCCCGCCAGCGGGCGGTCGGCGGTGCAAGTGCCGTCCTTGAGCACGGTGACATGCTGGCAGAGCGCCATCACTTCGTTCAGCCGGTGGGAGATGTAGAGAATGGCGATGCCCTCACCCCGCAGCCGCTCCAAAAGGTCCATGAGGATCTTGGTTTCAGTAGCGGACAGCGACGATGTAGGTTCGTCCAGGATAAGAACCCGCGGCTTGCGATAGAGCGCATTGGCGATCTCGACCATTTGCCGGCGCCCGAGCGCGAGGTGCCCGACGGGCGTCGACAGCGGCTCGTTGAGCCCGACCAGTTCGCAGGCGGCTTTCGCCCGCGCGGCCAGCTCGTTGTAGTCGATCAGGCCGAAGCGTTTCGGATAGGCGCCGAGCCCGATGTTTTCGGCGATCGAAAGACTGGCGGTCAGGCTCAGCTCCTGCTGCACGACGGCGATGCCGGCCTGGCGGGCAAGCACAGGCGTCATGCGCGGCACGGCGCGTCCGTCGACTTCGATCTCCCCGCCGTCCGGCCTGAGCGCGCCGGACAACAGGTTGATCAGGGTCGACTTTCCGGCGCCGTTCTCGCCGAGCAGCGCATGCACGCGGCCCGGCTGGAGAGCGATGGAAACGCCGCGCAGGACGGGGTTGCCGAAGAACGCCTTCGACACACCCCGCGCGGCCAGGAGCGGAGCCACGGTTGTCAATGCTACAACCCTTCCGGCTTATTTCTGCGCCAGCAGCTTCTTGAACAGCTCCTCATCGTAGGGCGAATAGATGTAGCCGTCAGCCGGGAAATCCTTGGCGCGGGCGAGGTATTCGTCGATGTTGGAATTGTCGATGACCGGCAGCGGGATCTTGACGAAGGCCGGCACGTCCTTGCCTTGCAGCGCCTGGACCGCGGTGTAGGCGGCGAAGGCGCCCAGCCAGTTCGGCTGCATGGTGGCCCAGCTCTTCAGGCCCTTTTCCTTCCACAGTTCGAGGAACTGGCGGGCATTCTCGCCGGTGATCGGCACCTGCTCGCGGCCCTGCTTGTCGAGCGCCAGCACAGCACCGGCCGACAGCGCGCCGCCGAGCGACAGGATGCCGTCGATCTCGGGATTGGCGAAGAGCAGGCTGGTGACCGCTTCCTGGGCAGGCGCGACGTTATAGGGCGTGTTCGTCTCGGCCAGAACCTTCACATCGGGATGAGCCTTCAGCTCCGCATCCGCGCCCTTGCGGCGATCGTCGCTGACCGAAATGCCGGCCGGGCCGTTGAGGATGAGGATCTTGCCCTTGCCGCCGATGGCGTTGATCAGGAATTTGGCGGCCTGGTCGCCCCATTGCGCGGAATCGGTGTTGACCTTGGCGGTCACCTTGTCGGTGTCGACGAGGCTGTCGAAATTGATGATGGCGATGCCCTTTGAGCAAGCGTCGGCCAGCACGCGCGCCGGCGCGGTCGAGGAGCCGGCGATCAGGATGATGGCGTCGATGTTGGAATCGATCATCGACTGGATCTGCTGGATCTGCACGTTGGCGTCGCCCTGGGCGTCGGTTACCACCAGCTTGTCGACGAGGCCCTGCTTCTTCAGCGTCTCGACCTCGGCTTCGATGGTGCCCTGAGTCTGCTTCATCCAGGTCGGCACCGAATAGATGTCGGCCCAGCCGATCGTATAGGGCGGCTTGCGGTCGCCCTTGATGCAGTTGGCGGCCGCGTTGGCCGCGGAGCCGGCGCTCACGGCCAGGACGAGACCGAGGCAAAATGCGCTGGCGGATGCGAAAAACGACGATTTCATCATGGACTATTCCCCTTCAGTGGCTGTGTCCGGACGTGCGGCGTCGGGACGACGAAAGCCGTCGGTCGCCGCGTCGCGGAGACCGCTGCTTTCTCGTCGGGACTTTCCTGTCCGGCTCGTTAGTTCGTCCGATATTTCAGACATAGTGTCTGTATATCGGACAAGGCAGATGCTAATCTGAGCCTTGACATCTTTCAAGCGTCTTGAGACGAGGACCTGAAAAATGATCGTGGGCGGCTGGCGTGAGTGGACTTCGCATGAGTGACGGGGCGAGCGATTTGATCGAAGCGGGCGCGCAGCCGCAGGGCGGCGAGCGGCGTCGCGGCATCGACCGTGTCATCATGCTCCTGGAGGCGCTGCTGAGGCACCGCGCCCCGGTGCGCGTCGGCGACCTCGCCAAGATGATCGGCGCGCCGCGCTCGACCACCTACGAGATCGTCAACAGCCTGCTCGAGGCCGAGATGCTGGAGACGGTCGGTTCCGAAGGCTATGTCTATTTCGGCCGCTCGATGCACCTCTTCGGCTGGGCCTATTCGCATCACAACGCCCACTATCGCCGCATCCTCGAAACGCTGGACAAGATGGCCGCCGAAACCGGCGAGACCGTCCAGCTCTGTGGGCTGCGCGGCCACAAATATGTCGTGCTCGACTGCCGCGACTCGCCCGGCCCGTTCCGCATCTCCAGCGATGTCGGCGTCGAGGTGCCTATCCCGTGGACGGCTTCGGGGCGGCTGCTGGTCGGCCATATGAGCGAGGCCGAGCTGAAAAGCTTCATTCCAGCGGACGACTACAAGCTGCCGGACGGCCGAGCCATCGCGCCGCAGGATTTCTTCCGCGATGTCGAGCAGGCGCGCCTGCAGGGTTTCAGCGAGACCTCGGCGCTGGCCGACCGCTTCACCTGGTGCATGGCCGCGCCGATCCGGGACGGCCATGGCGCCATCAACAGGACGCTCTGCTTCGTACTGCCCGTCGACACGCCGGAACCGCGGCGCAACCAACTGCTCGACCTTTTGCGCGAGCGCGCCAAAGGGCTCTCGCTAGCCGGTGGCTGATCAACAGGCTTGTCGGCCTGAGTACTGGGAAAGCAAAGGCCGCCTACTCAGCCGGCGCTCCATGCCAGCGCGGCTTGATCGCGGTCGTCGACAGTGCCGCCACGGCGACAAGCGACATGGCAGAGATCAGCGCGGACAAACACAGGCCTGAGACAAGCTGCATCGGTGCATTGCCGGCCAGGGCTCCGAAGATTGCCACGCCCGTCGCCCCGCCGGCTTGCCGCGCGGCGTTGAGCACGGCCGCGGCGGTGCCGGAACGGTTGCGCGGCACGCTTGCCAGCACCGCACCTGTCATCGCCGGCACGCCGAGCCCCATGCCGCCCGCAATCAGCACGAAGGCCAGCGAAAGCTGCCACTGAGGCGCAGCCGCGCCGGCGGTCAGGGCGAGCAGCGCAAAGCCGCCGGCATCGATGATCGCGCCCGCGATCAGTGGTAGACGCGATCCTGCGCGGCTGACCCACCAGCCGCTGACGATATTGACGACAAACAGTGTCGCTGTGAGTGGCAGGAAGGCAAGTCCGGCCGCCACGGGCGAATAGCCCAGCACGTCCTGCAAATAGAGGCCGAGCAAGAAGATCGTGCCGTAGTAGGTGAGATTCACGACCGCGCCATAGATGACCGCGGCGGGAAACGCACGCGCCTGGAACAGCGACAGCGGCAGCATCGGCTGTGCCGCGCGCGCTTCCCGCCGCAGCCAGCCGAGCCCAGCGGTAAGGCCGGCGACGGCGAGTGCCGGGACGATGCCGTGCGCCAAGCCGAGCGGCTTGGCCTCGATCACCGCGGCGCAAACCGCACCGAGCGCGACAACGGCCAAGACCTGGCCAGGCAGGTCAAAGCCTTCTTCAGCCTGAGGCAGGTCCGTTTCGGGCGCGCGCAATGTGAGGACAAAGCCAACCAGGCAGACCGGCAGGTTGACGAGAAAGATGCCGCGCCAGTTCGCAATGCCGAGCAACAATCCGCCCACGACCGGCCCGGAAGCAATGGCTATGCTTCCGGCGGCGGTCCACCAGCCGATCGCTTGCGCCCTGCGTCGCGGGTCGCCCGCCGCGGCATGGTTGATCAAGGCGAGCGAGCACGGCAGCATCGCGGCGGCACCGATGCCCTGCGCCACGCGCGCCGCGATCAGCAATGCAGCATTCGTCGCCAGGCCGCAGCCAAGGGAGGCCACCGCGAAAATTGCCAGCCCGGCGAGATAAACCCGCCTGGCTCCGAAACGGTCGCCCAGATAACCGCCGCTCAGCAGAGTCGCGGCGAAGGTGACTGCATAGGCATCAACGACCCATTGCAGGCCGGCGACTTCGACCTGAAGCGCCTGTGCAATCGTCGGCAACGCAACATTGACGATCGTCACGTCGAGCTGAATGAGCGCGAAGCCAAAGCTTGCCGCCAGCGTGGTCCAGCCAATCCTTGAAGCATTTTTGTCGATCATGGGCATCTCCTCGAGCCCCTTCTTAGAGTCTTGAGAGCCCTGGATGCTTCGATCCCGGCCGAACGATCGCTCGATAGACGCGCCGGCTGGCCCAGTCGAATGCCGCCACTATGGGTTGCGGCAGAAGCGCCGGCTTGCGAGATAGCGGCAATGGCACCCGCTCCCTCAATCCCGAAAGCCGCGCTCTGGATGGCGCTGTCGATCGCATCGATGCTGGCAATGTCCATCGCCGGCCGCGCGACGACCGCCGAGCTCAACGTCTTCCAGGTGCTCGAACTGCGTTCGGTGATCGGCTTCTTCATTCTCCTGCCGGTCGTGATGATGAGCGGCGGCTTTGCCGCCATGCGCACCGAGCGCCCGTTCGCCCATATCGCCCGCAACGTCATCCACTATTCCGGCCAGGCGGCCTGGCTCTACGCGCTGACGCTCATTCCGCTGGCCGTGCTGATCTCGATCGAATTCACGACGCCGATCTGGACGGCGATCCTGGCGGTGAGTTTTCTCGGCGAAAGGCTGTCGCGGTCCAGGCTGGCGGCGGTCGTGCTCGGCCTGATCGGCGTGGTCGTCATCGTACGCCCCAGCGCCGGCTCGATGGATCCCGGTCATCTGGTCGTGCTGGGAGCCGCCATGTGCTTCGGCACCTCGATGGTGCTGGTGAAGTCGATGACCAAGACCGAAAGCGTGGTGCGCATCATCTTCTGGATGCTGATCATCCAGTCGGCGGTCGGCCTGATCCCGGCGCTCTACGACTGGCGCAACCCTTCGCCCGGCCTCTGGCCCTGGATCTTCCTGATCGCCTTCACCGGCATGTCGTCGCATTTCTGCCTGGCGCGCGCGCTCACCCACGCCGACGCCACCATCATCTCGCCGATGGACTTTTTGCGCGTGCCGCTGTCGGCCCTGGTCGGCTGGCTGCTCTATCACGAGCAGATCGACGTCTTCACCGCCGGCGGCGCGGCCCTGATCCTGGCCGGCAATTTGCTCAACCTGCAGCGCAAGACGCCACAGGTAGCGGAGGCGGAAGCGGCGACGCCTTAAGTTAAACCAGCTCTACTTCGACGACACCCTGCACGGCGCGCATAGCCGATGCGATTTGTGGTGAGATACGATATCGGCCCAGATCGATCTCGACCTCGCCCTCTGCACCCTTAAGCACTATAATGCTGACCTGACTCTCACCGCGCTGTTTGAGCTGTGATTGAATAGTAGGAGATGGGCGATCGTCTCTAACAAAAATGCGCAATGCCTTCTGGATGCGACTAGCTTCGTCGTCCAATGATTGCACGGCATTAATGCGCAGATTGATGCCCTCGGGCCTATCCTCGGCCGAAACCATGATAACTACCGAGTTGCCGGGTTCTAGCATGTCGCGAAATTGCGCCAAGCCTTCTGAAAACAGAACAGCCTCATATTGGCCTGTGGTGTCGGAGAACTGTACCACTCCCATCTTGTTGCCCGTACGGGTCTTGCGTTCCTGCTTGGAAGTGACCGTCCCGGCAAGCCGGCCGTTGGTCGCGCCGCGTTTGACACCCGCCGCAAACTCTCCCCAGTTCTGCACCCGCATCTTCTGGAGAGCCGCCTTGTACTCGTCGAGCGGATGCGCCGAGAGATAGAAGCCGACCACCTGGAATTCGCGGTGCAGCCGGTCCGCCGCAAGCCACGGGTCGGTCGCCGGCAGGTTGAGCGCTTGCGACTGCGCGCCGAGAGACGCACCGAAAATATCGTGCTGGCCCGAAATGGCGTTCTGCTGCGCCAGCGAGGCAAGGCCCATCATTCGCTCGACGCCGGCCATCATCTGCGCGCGGTCGTGGCCGAAGCAATCCAGCGCACCGGCCATGATCAGGCTTTCGAAGACGCGCTTGCCGACGATCTTGGGATCGACCCGCTCGCAGAAATCGGCGAGGTTCTTGAACGGCTTCTCGCCGCGCACGGCAACGATGTGCTCGACCGCCGCGTCGCCGACGCCCTTGAGCGCCGCCATCGAATAATAGATGCGGTTCTCGCCGACCTCGAACGGCCTGAAGCTCGACATCACCGACGGCGCCAGCACCTCGATGCCGAGACGCAGCGCATCCTGGCGGAAATCGGCCAGCTTGTCGGTGTTGCCCATGTCGAGCGTCATCGACGCGGCGAGGAACTCGACCGGATAATGCGCCTTGAGATAGGCGGTCTGGTAGGAGACGACCGCATAGGCGGCCGCGTGCGACTTGTTGAAGCCGTAGTCGGCGAACTTGGCCAGAAGATCGAAGATGAAGTCGGCCTGCGGCTTGCCGACGCCGCGTTCGACCGCACCGGTGACGAAGCGCTCGCGCTGCTTGTCCATCTCGGCGCGGATCTTCTTGCCCATGGCGCGGCGCAGAAGGTCGGCTTCGCCGAGCGAATAGCCCGACAGCTCCTGCGCGATCTGCATCACCTGTTCCTGGTAGACGATGACGCCCTGCGTTTCCTTCACCAGATGGTCGATCTTTGGATGGATCGAGGCCATCTCCTCTTCGCCATGCTTTCTGGCGTTGTAGGTCGGGATGTTCTCCATCGGGCCTGGACGATAGAGCGCGACAAGCGCGATGATGTCCTCGATGCAGTCCGGCCGCATGCCGATCAGCGCCTTGCGCATGCCGGCACTTTCAACCTGGAACACGCCGACCACCTCGCCGCGCGACAGCATGGCGTAGGTGTCGGGGTCGTCGAGCGGGATGGTCGCCAGATCGATGTCGACGCCGCGCCGGCGGATCAACTTCACCGCAGTTTCGAGCACTGTCAGCGTCTTCAGGCCGAGGAAGTCAAACTTCACCAGCCCGGCCTGCTCGACATATTTCATGTTGAACTGGGTGACCGGCATGTCCGAGCGCGGATCGCGGTACATCGGCACCAATTCGGACAAAGGTCTATCGCCGATGACGATACCGGCGGCATGTGTCGATGCGTGGCGGTAGAGGCCTTCGAGTTTCTGCGCCGTATCGAGCAGCGTCTGCACGATCGGCTCCTTCTCCGCCTCCTCGGCA
Source organism: Mesorhizobium sp. CU3 (assembly GCF_006442965.1). GTDB lineage: Bacteria > Pseudomonadota > Alphaproteobacteria > Rhizobiales > Rhizobiaceae > Mesorhizobium. Next base: position 350,945 of record NZ_VFWX01000002.1, read on the forward strand.
AAGCGAGGCTCGTTGGCGATGGCGTCCGCCAGCTTGACCGGATTGGCCGGGTTCTGAGGCACCATTTTCGACAACTTGTCGACCTGGCCGTAGGGCATCTGCAGCACGCGGCCGACGTCGCGCAGCACCGCGCGCGCCTGCAGCGTTCCGAAGGTGATGATCTGGCCGACCTGGTCGCGACCGTATTTCTGCTGGACGTAGCGGATGACCTCCTCGCGCCGATCCTGGCAAAAGTCGATGTCGAAATCCGGCATCGAGACGCGGTCGGGGTTGAGGAAGCGCTCGAACAGCAGCGAGAAGCGCAGCGGGTCGATGTCGGTGATGGTAGTCGAATAGGCGACCAACGAGCCGGCGCCCGAACCGCGCCCAGGCCCGACCGGAATGCCTTGCGCCTTCGCCCATTTGATGAAGTCGGCGACGATCAGGAAGTAGCCCGGGAACTTCATCTTTTCGATGATGCCGAGCTCGAATTCGAGCCGCTCGCGATACTGCTCGACCGTGTAGCCGGGCGTCGGACCATGTGCGGCCAGCCGCGCATCCAGGCCTTCGCGCGCCTGGCGGGCGAGCTCGGCGGCCTCGGCCTTTTCGGCCGCGTCCTTGTCGGCGGCGTCGGCGCCGGTGAAGCGCGGCAGGATCGGGCTTCGGTTCTTTGGGTAGTAGGAGCAGCGCATGGCGATCTCGACGGTATTGTCGATCGCTTCCGGCAGGTCGGAGAAAAGACGCGCCATGTCGGCCTGGCTGCGCAGGAAATTGTCCGCCGCAAGCCGGCGGCGGTTGTCGGCGGCGACCACCGAGCCTTCGGCAATGGCGATGAGCGCGTCATGCGCCTCATAGTCGTCGCGCTTCGAGAAGAAGGACTCGTTGGTGGCGACCAGCGGCAATTCATGCCTGTAGGCGAGATCGACCGTCGACTTTTCGACCATACGGTCATAGCCGGCGACCCGTTCCAGCTCGATGTAGAGCCGGTCGCCGAACAGACCTTTGAGGAACAGCAGCCGCTGTTCTGCGAGGTCGCGCCGGTCGGCCTTGAGCGCGGCGCCGATCGGTCCGCGCGGTCCGCCGGTCAGGCAGATCAGCCCGTCGCTTTTGCCTTCAAACATGGTGCTGGTCAGGTGCACCGGCTCGCCGGGCGGCGTCTCCAGATAGACCTTGGAGATCAGCCGCACCAGATTGCCGTAGCCGGCCTCGCTGGCGGCGATCAGCACCACCGGCGACATTTCCGGGCCCTGCCGGCGGCGGTCGCGCTGGGCCTCGACCGCCTCGCCGGAGAAAGCCAGGTCGATCTGGCAGCCGATGATCGGCTGGATGCCATCCTTGACCGCCTTCTGAGCGAATTCGAGCGCGCCGAAAAGATTGTTGGTGTCGGTGACGGCGATGGCCGGCGCCGCATCCTTGACAGCATGGCCGACGATCGCGCCGAGCTGCAGCGCGCCCTCGAGCAGCGAATAGGCCGAATGCACGCGCAGATGGATGAAGGTGCGCGCCGGCGCTTCCGGCGGCGCGGTCTTCAAGGCCGCTTCGCGCTGCAGTGGGTCGCGGGGAAGTCGTTCATCCGCCATGGGGCTTAGTGTCGCTCGAAAAGACTCAGCATCGGTGAAGATGTATTGTCCGGGAGCGCGTCTTGCGAGTCCAGCGATGAGCTGTGCACAGGCTCAGGCGAACTCCATGATCACCGCGTCGACCGCCAGGCTGTCACCCGGCTTAGCGTTGAGTTTCGCCACCGTCAGATCGCGCTCGGCCCGCAGCACGTTTTCCATCTTCATCGCCTCGACCACGGCCAGCGTCTCGCCGGCCTTGACCTCCTGGCCTTCCGTGACCGCGATCGAGACGACGAGGCCCGGCATTGGGCAGAGCAGCATCCTTGACGTATCCGGCGGCAGCTTTTCAGGCATCAGCCTTTCGAGCTCCGCCGTGCGCGGCAACATGGCTTGCGCCGTCACCGACATGCCCTTCCAGGCAATGCGCAACCCGTTCAGCGCCGGGCGGATCTGGGCGGCAATGGTTTCGCCGCCGACCGTGCCGTGCCAGATCGCGTCGCCGGGCCGCCAGTCGGAGGCGACGGTCAGCGGCTTGCCGCCGTCGATCGACAGGTCGACCTCCATCGGGATCGAAACCATGCCGTCAATGATGGCGGCGGAAAGGTATCCGGAACCGATCTTGACCACCCAGTCTCGCTTGAGATGGCCGGAATGCGGCGCCAGCCGCCCGCTCAACCGATCGAGCCGGTCGCGGCGCAGCAATTCGATCGCGGTGGCGATGGCGGCAAACACCGCCCTCTCCTTGCCATCCGGCTCGACCGGCGCGAAGCCGTGCGGATATTCCTCGGCTATAAAGCCGGTCGACAGCCGCCCCTCGCGCCAGCGCGGATGCTGCATCAGCGCCGAAAGGAACGGAATGTTGTGCTCGATGCCGTCGACGACGAAGCTGTCCAGCGCCTCCGACATGGCGTCGATCGCTTCGAGCCTGGTCGGCGCCCAGGTGCAGAGTTTTGCGACCATCGGATCGTAGAACATCGAGATTTCCGAGCCTTCGGTGACGCCGGTATCGTTGCGCACCACGATGTCGCCGAATATGCCCTCTTCCGGCGGCCGGTAGCGGGTCAACCGGCCGATCGAAGGCAGGAAATTGCGATATGGGTCCTCGGCATAAAGCCGGCTCTCCACCGCCCAGCCGTTCAGCTTCACATCGCTCTGCTTGAGGGCGAGCTTTTCGCCGGCGGCAATGCGGATCATCTGTTCGACCAGATCGATGCCGGTGACAAGCTCGGTCACCGGGTGCTCGACCTGCAATCTCGTATTCATTTCAAGGAAATAGAAGTTCTTGTCCTTGTCGACGATGAATTCGACCGTACCGGCGCTCTGGTAGTCGACAGCCCGGGCCAGCGCCACCGCCTGCTCGCCCATCGCCTTGCGGGTCTTGGCGTCGAGGAACGGCGACGGCGCCTCTTCGACCACCTTCTGGTTGCGGCGCTGGATCGAGCATTCGCGCTCGCTGAGATAAAGTGCGGTGCCATGCGCGTCCGCCAGCACCTGGATCTCGATATGGCGCGGGTCGACGACGAATTTCTCGATGAAGACGCGGTCGTCGCCGAAGGAGCTCTTCGCTTCCGAACGCGCCCGATCGAAACCGTCGCGCACTTCCGCCTTGCTCCAGGCGATGCGCATGCCCTTGCCGCCGCCGCCGGCCGAGGCCTTGATCATCACCGGATAGCCGATCTCGCCGGCGATCCTTTCGGCATGATCGGCATTCTCGATCACGCCAAGCCATCCAGGCACAGTCGAGACCTTGGCCTCATTGGCGAACTTCTTCGATTCGATCTTGTCGCCCATCGCCTTGATCGCCCGGGGCTTCGGACCGATGAAGACGATGCCTTCCGCCTCGAGCGCCTCGCAGAAGGCGGCGCGTTCCGACAGGAAACCATAGCCCGGATGCACGGCCTGCGCGCCCGTCTCTTTGCAGGCGGCGATGATCTTCTCCGGCAGCAGATAGCTTTGCGCGGCCGGCGAAGGGCCGATATGCACCGCCTCATCGGCCATCTCGACATGCACCGCATCGCGATCGGCGTCCGAATAGACCGCGACGGTGGCGATCCCCATCTTGCGCGCCGTCTTGATCACGCGGCAGGCGATCTCGCCGCGATTGGCGATCAGGATCTTTTTGAACATTCGTTCCTCCGGCGAAGCGGTCCAGTTCTATGGAGAATTCCGGCTGGCCTCAAGTGTCCGTGGACTGCCGCTTGGACCCGAACCCAATTGCAGAAACCGCGCCGAAAAACGTCGCAAGGGACGTTGGCCGCCATAAAGGAACCCGTTAGAGTGCGCTAGGCTCACTGCGGAGGGCCGGCAGGCGGTTCGCCTCGCCGGGCAGGCTCAAAAGGCCGGCCACATCAAAAAGATTGTCGATTACCTTGGGAGGAAGTGCCTCATGAAAACGCGTGCCGCCGTTGCTGTCGCCGCCGGAAAGCCGCTGGAGATCATGGAGGTGGACCTCGAAGGGCCGCGTGACGGCGAGGTGCTGGTGGAGATCAAGGCGACCGGCATCTGCCACACCGACGAGTTCACGCTGTCAGGCGCCGATCCGGAAGGCCTGTTTCCGGCCATTCTCGGCCATGAGGGCGCCGGCGTTGTGGTCGATGTCGGCAAGGGCGTCACCTCGGTCAAGAAGGGCGACCATGTCATCCCGCTCTATACGCCCGAATGCCGCCAGTGCCCGTCCTGCCTGTCGCGCAAGACGAATCTGTGCACCGCGATCCGCGCCACGCAGGGGCAAGGCTTGATGCCGGACGGCTCGTCGCGCTTCTCGATCGGCAAGGACAAGATCTTCCACTATATGGGCTGCTCGACATTCTCCAACTTTACCGTGCTGCCCGAGATCGCGCTGGCCAAGGTCAATCCGGACGCTCCCTTCGACAAGATCTGCTATATCGGCTGCGGCGTCACCACCGGCATCGGCGCGGTCATCAACACGGCAAAGGTCGAACAAGGCGCCACCGCCGTCGTCTTCGGCCTCGGCGGCATCGGCCTCAACGTCATCCAGGGCCTGAAACTTGCTGGTGCCGACATGATCATCGGCGTCGATCTGAACAACGACAAGAAGCCCTGGGGCGAGAAGTTCGGCATGACGCATTTCGTCAATCCGAAGGAGATCGACGGCGACATCGTGCCTTACCTGGTCAACATGACCAAGCGCGGCGCCGACCAGATCGGCGGCGCCGACTACACTTTCGACTGCACCGGCAACACCAAGGTGATGCGCCAGGCGCTCGAAGCCTCGCATCGCGGCTGGGGCAAGTCGGTCATCATAGGCGTCGCCGGCGCCGGCCAGGAGATTTCGACCAGGCCGTTCCAGCTGGTCACCGGCCGCACCTGGATGGGCACCGCCTTCGGCGGCGCCCGCGGCCGCACCGACGTGCCGAGGATCGTCGACTGGTACATGGAGAAAAAGATCCAGATCGATCCGATGATCACCCATACGTTGAAGCTGGAGGACATCAACAAGGGCTTCGATCTCATGCATGAGGGCAAGTCGATCCGCAGCGTCGTCGTTTACTGATCACCTGACCCCAGCCACACCCGTTGAGACGGTCGGCCGCGAAGCGAAGGAAATTAAATCGCCGTCGACCAGCCTCGATTGGCCGAAAAAGCGTCGACGCGCTTCGAGATCGAAACGATCCAGCTGCGCAGATCAGGTCCGAATGGCTTTTCCAGCGCCACTCGGTCCCAAGCCAGGAAATAGGCGGCGGGCAATTGCATGCGCTCGTCGAATGGCACGACCAGCCGGCCAGCCATGATGTCTTCGGCAGCCATCGACAGTTGGGCAAGGACAAACCCTCTGCCATTTATCGCAGCGTCTATGGCGGCGCTCGACAGCGAGAACGCCACTTCGCCCGAGGCTTTCCGGTGTGGCACGCCAATCCGGTGGGCCCATTCCGCCCAGCTTGGCGGCGATTGATGATCCCTGGCCCATTCAATGCCGAGCAGGGGAAAATCAAGAATATCGGAAGGCCGCCTGAGCGGACGATTGGCCACCAGCGTTGGCGCGCAAGCCGGCACCACCCAATCCCTGAACAGTTCCACGTAGTGGTCGAACTCATGGACTTTCGTGCCGTACGAGATGCGGAAATCCACTTGGTCGGCGCTAAAATTCGGCTCCTGCTCGGAGCCGATCAGGCGCACTTTTGCGCCGGCATGGCCTATCTGCCAATCCAGCAGCTGAGGTGCCACCCATTTGCTTGCAAGCGACGGCAGGCAAGAGATAGTCAGCGCGCTTTCCGAACGCGCGCGCTCCACGATGTGCTGCGCATCGCGGATCTGTTCGAATCCTGATGAAATAGCCGCGTGGTAGGTCCGTCCCCAAGACGTCAAGGCGACGCTCCTGCCGCGGCGTTCGAGCAGGCTGAGACCGAGTGCTTCTTCGGCCTTGCGGATCTGCTGGCTGACCGCACCAACGGAAACACCCAGGTCAACCGCGGCCGCCGTAACGCTGCCGCATCGGCCGAAAGCTTCGAAAGCTTGTATCGCGCGAAGCGGGAGCGTGTTCTTCACCTGGGAATGATCCTGGGGTCGGTTTGTTTTAGCATTTCTAAAATAGAACGCAGATGCAAGCACTTTGTCGCCCCCTGCCCGAGCGCTAACAATTCAACGCTTAGAAGCTCGGGAGGACGCCATGTTTCTTCGAAATTGTTGGTATGTAGCCGCATGGGATGAGGAAGTCGCCGAAGGGCTGAAGCCCGTGCGCATTCTGGGTGATGACATCGTCCTCTACCGCAAGACGGATGGCGTCGTGGCAGCGCTCGAGGACGCCTGCCCGCACCGCAAACTGCCTCTGTCGATGGGCCGCATCAAAGGCGACACGGTGGAATGCGGCTATCACGGGCTGACGTTCGACAGCACCGGTACCTGTACCCGAGTGCCCGGAGCGGAAAAGATACCGCATGTCGCATGCGTGCGTTCCTACCCGATTGCCGAGCGCTACGGCCTGCTGTGGATCTGGATGGGCGAGCCGCAGAAGGCCGATCCAGCCTTGATTTTTCAAGTCGAGCATTGGGGTGACCCGGCATGGGGCGTCAATCGCGGCGAGTCCATGACGCTCGACTGCAACTACCTCTACATGACCGACAATCTGCTTGATCCCTCGCACGTCTCCTGGGTTCATCAGTCATCCTTCGGCGGTGTCGCGGCAATGGAAGACGTGGCGCTTGAGACCACCGTGGGTTCGGACGGAGTGACCGTCTGGCGCTGGATGGTGGATGTAGAGCCGGCGCCATTCTACGCGCCATTCCTCAAATTCTCGGGCCATTGCGACCGCAAGCAGCACTACGAGGTGCGCTACCCCAGCAACGCCATCATCAAAGCCATCTTCGTGCCGTCCCATACCGGCGGCGAAGGCAAGCCGTACCATGAGGATGTGTTCCTCATGGACAGCTACAATTTCATGACGCCGGTCGATGAGAACCAGACGAAATACTACTGGTTCCAGATGCGCAATTTCGCGCCCGACGATCAGGAAGTCTCCCGGCAGTTCGCCAAATCCGTACGCGGCGCGTTCGACGAGGACCGTGTCGTCTTGACCGCGGTGCACAAGGGGATGGCCAACATGCGCACGCCGAATCTCGATCTCAAGATCGATGTCGGACCAATGCGCTTCCGCCGCAACCTTTCGAAGCTCATTGCTGCCGAGAGCCAGCAATTGGCCGCCGCCGAATGAGTTCACTGTCCGCCCGCGCCAACACGAAATCGAGCGGTTTTCGCGACCTGAAAGTCGTCGCGAAAACCAGGGAGAGCGCGATCATCACATCGTTTCTGCTCGAGCCGAAAGACGCGCGGGACTGGCGTCCGTACGAGCCGGGCCAATTCCTGGTATTCCGCATTCCCGGTCCGAAAGAAGCGTCGGCACCCAACGGATATGTGCTGCGAAATTACAGCGTGTCCGGGTCGACGAGCGACGTGGGCAGATATCGGATCAGCGTCAAGCGCGAGGCATCGCCCAGGCCCGGACTTCCGGACGGAATAAGCTCGACCTTCCTGCATGACGAAATCCAGGTCGGCGATGTCCTGACGGCGGAGGGACCGCGTGGCGACTTCGTTCTCGACACCAAAGGCAACCGGCCGGTGGTGCTGCTGAGCGGTGGTGTCGGTCTCACGCCCATGGTTTCCATGCTGCACGCCCTGGCTTCCGATGACGCCCGGCGCGTGATCTTCATTCACGCGTGCGAAAACGGCGACATTCATGCGTTCCGCGACGAGGTATCGGACTTGGCGGCCTTGCGACCGGGGATCACGGTGCATTTCTGCTACCGTTGCCCCACCGACCTTGACAGATCCGAAGGCCGGTTCAACAGCGAAGGCCTAGTCTCGCGCGACTTGCTACAGGCTCTCTTGCCGCTCGACGACTATGATTTCTATCTGTGCGGCCCGCCGCCCTTCATGCAGGCCGTCTACACCACCGTGCGCGAACTTGGCGTGCCGAAGGAGCGCGTCGCCTACGAATTTTTCGGTCCGGCTACGGTGCTCGATGGCGGACAGCCGGCGATTGTCGCCTCACCCGCCGCAGAGATCGAGCCGCAAGGGACAACCGTGACGGTGGAGTTCCGCAGATCGGGTATCAAGGCGGCATGGGACGGCACGTCATCGCTCCTGGAGTTGGCGGAAGACCAAGGCCTGCAGCCGGAATTCAGCTGCCGCGCCGGTGTTTGCAGCACATGCAAGTCGCGGTTGATCGGCGGTGAAGTCGACTATTTCGAAGACCCGCTCGATGAACTCGAGCCTGGAGAAGTGCTGTTGTGCTGCTCCAGGCCGCGCGGGTCGATCGTCCTGGACATTTGATGCATGGCATTCCGCTAAAACCAACGTATCGGTAGGGAAGTCTGAATTGGACAATTCAATCAACTCAGGATCGAGGCTCCGCCTCAACCCGTATATCGCGGCGCTACCGCCTTACAATGCCGGCATGAACATCGCGGTGGCGCGAACGCTTAGCGGACGTCATGACATCGCTCGGCTTGCCAGCAATGAAAACCCGGACGGCTGTTCTCCAAATGTCATGGAAGCGCTTGCGGCGTCATCGTTCGAGCCCTGGCGCTATGCCGATCCGGCCTGCACGGCGCTGCGCACCGCGCTGGGCGAGAAGCTGGCTGTCGACCCCGGCCTGATCGTTGCCGGCAACGGATCCGAGGAAATGATCGCCGCGATCTCTCGCGCAGTGCTTGCGCCGGGCGGCTCGGTCGTCACGACGGCGCCGAGCTTCGGCTTGCACGAAATCGAGCCCCTGGCGATGGGCGCCAAGGTGATCAAGATCCCGATGACCGACGGCATGGGATTTGACCTTCCCGGCCTTGAGACCGCATTCGCCGCCGAGCCGAACATCGTTTTCATCTCGTCACCTTGGAACCCCGTCGGGCCGGGACTCGATCACGCTGCCTTGCGACGCCTAATCGCGGCGGTTCGTCCCGGAACGCTCTTCGTCCTCGACGAGGCCTATTTCGAATTCTCCGATCCAGGTGCGCCAGACGGCATTGAGATGCTCAGGGACAGCGGCATCGACTGCGTTGTCCTGCGGACGTTCTCTAAAGCCTATGGGCTCGCCGGATTGCGGGTAGGATATGCGGTGTGTTCCAGTTTGGAGATCGCCGCGGTGGTTTCCGCCGCGAAAACGCCATTCAACGTCAATGGAGCTGCGCAGATCGCGGCCATCGCGGCGCTCGCCGACGAAGACTGGATGAAAGCATCGACCGGTCGCGCGAGGGCGCAGCGCCAGCAGGTTGCGTCGGCCCTTGCCGATCTCGGCTTTCGGGTCGCTCCATCGCAAACGAATTTCCTTTTCTTCGATTGCAGCGGCGACAGCGCCCGCCTTGCGGCATCGCTGCTGGCGCGGGGCATCATCGTCAAGCCGTGGCGCGAACACGGCTACGAGCGCTATCTGCGCGTCACGATCGGATCACCCACTGACAACGATCGGTTCGTAGAGGAACTCGCCGGGTTGGCGGGCCGATGAGAGATATCGCCATCGGAAATCCGGACGCGTGCGTTCGTCATTCGCTGCCTCTGACGGCAATCGAAGCCTTGCGTCACATCGTCGGCGTGTCGAACGTGCGCATCGCCGAGGCTGCTCCGGAAATTGGCCGGGACGCCTCGATCGTCGTGTCTCCAGCCACCACGGACGAGGTTGCCGCGATCGTCCGAGTCTGTCGCCAGAATGAAATCCCAGTCGTGCCGCTAGGCGGCGGAACCGGTCTTGTTGGGGGAAGCGTTTCGAGCCCCGACGAAATCGTTCTGTCCACGGCACGCATGAACAGGATCGAGCGGCTCGACCCAGTCGAGCGCGTTGCCGTGGTCGGCAGCGGGGTCACCCTGGAGGAACTGCAAACCGCCGCGGGACTTCATGGTCTGGAGCCGGGAATCGATCTTGCCGCACGCGGTTCGGCGACGATCGGAGGCATGGTTTCCACCAACGCCGGAGGCATGATGGCCTTTCGCAACGGCGTCATGCGCCATCGGGTTCTCGGGCTCGAAGCCGTGCTGGCCGACGGCTGCATTTATCGCGATCTGACACGGGTGGTGAAGAACTCGGCCGGCTACGATCTCAAGCATCTTTTCATCGGCGCCGAGGGAACGCTCGGGATAGTCACGCGCGTCGTCGTCAAGCTCGACGATGCGCCCCGGGCCACCGCCACCGCACTTTTCGGACTGCCTTCGGTCGACGCCGCCCTGGCTACGATCGGCATGGCCCTTCAATCAAACGCAGGACATTTGCGCGCCGCCGAGGCGATGTGGAATTCTTATTTCGGGCTGGCCGCGTCGGCGCTTGGCTGGACCGACGCCGGCGTGACGCCCGACCAGCCGATATTCCTTTTGATGTCGCTTGGCGGCGCGCACGAAGATGCGCTCCAGCAAGAGTTCGAGCGTATCTATTCGGAAACGTTGGAGCGATTTCCGCTGGCGACAGGCATCGTCGCCAGTTCACGCCAGCAGGAAAGCGACCTGTGGCGGCTGCGCGAGGACACCAGCGTGCTTTATCGCGCCCATTCCAACGCGCCCTCGTTCGACGTGTCGGTGCCGCTGACCGAAATCCAGGACTATCTCGAACGGGTTCTGACCGGCTTTGCTGCAATCGAGCCCGATCTGTTTCCATATGTTTTCGGGCATCTCGCGGACGGAAACCTGCACATCATCCTCAACCGCGCAGGCCCGCTTTCCGAGCCGATGACTGCCGCGGTCGAAGACGTCCTGTATGGCGGCCTTCGGGACCTTGGAGGGTCTTTCTCCGCAGAGCACGGGATCGGTTCCAAGCGCATCCATGCGCTTTTGGCCACAGCCGACCGGACAAAGCTCGCCACGATGGAAAAGGTGAAGAAGGCACTGGACGATCAATCGATCATGAACCCCGACAAGGTACTGCCTTGCCCTGGCTGGTTCGTGCGGTCTCCCGAACGGCCTGCCTCAGGCGAATCGCGCCGACCCCAAATTCAAAACGAGAGCAATCCCACCAATGGATAGCCCAATGGCGAAACTGAATGTATCAGGCGAATTGGCCCCGCAAGCCGCTCGCCCTGGAACACGCCCCGATCATGCGCCCCAGTCTTATGCCGTGACCTTCTCGGCAATGCGCGAAAGCTTTCGCCGGGCCGCACAGCGCGCCGGTGCCGAACTGTCCGAATTTGTGCATCCGCTGAACGGGCCGGATGGGAAGACCTTGGCGACGGATGTCGCGTTGCTGGGACGTCGGGGCGCCGCGAAACTGATTGTGCTCATCTCCGGCACGCATGGCGTCGAGGGGCCGTTCGGCTCGGCCTGTCAATCCGCATGGCTCAGCCAGAAGACCCCCTGGAAACTGGACGAGGACACGGCGGTCCTGGCGATCCACCTGATCAATCCCTGGGGAGCCGCGTGGTCTCGGCGTGTCAATGAGGACAACGTCGATCTCAACCGCAATTTCGTCGACTGGTCGGCCGGCAACCCACCCGAGAACAACGGCTATGCCGGCCTCCACGACGCAATCGCATACCGGGACTGGGAAGGTCCCGACCGCACGGCCGCGGACGAGAAACTGGCCGTCATCCAAAAAAGGCTAGGTCAAACGGGCCTGGAGGCCATCGTCGCGGCCGGTCAATATGAGTTCGCCGATGGGCTCTACTATGGCGGCGCGGGGCCCGTCTGGTCCAATCGCACCTTGCACGAAATCCTGCGAACCTTTGCCGCCGACGCGCGTCACGCAATCGTGTTTGACCTGCACACAGGCGCCGGTCCTTATGGTTACCCCGCCTTGCTCTCCGTCGCCAGTTCCCAACATCCAGGCCTCGCCTGGGGCGCGTCTGTTTTCGGCCCTGCCCTTGCCAGCATCATCACCGGACCCGGCGCCACGACCAACACCGGCATCGCTGCGACCGCTGCCGGCTATATCTCCGACACGGTGGTCAAAGCACTGCCGAATGCGCGCGTCCTGCCGCTCGTCATAGAATGCGGTACGCTGGACAGCGCTGCCGTCATGGACGCGGTGCGCGCCGACAATTGGCTGCATCTGTCGGGCAGGATCGAGTCTGCGATCGGCAAGCGGATCAAGGAAACGCTGCGCGGAGCCTTTATCCCGGACGATCCGGACTGGCAGCGGACCTGCCTGTCTAGCAGCTTGCGTTACCTCGACCGTGCGCTGGCGGCACTTCAAGCCGTCGATATGGCGAAAGACCGAACCAGCGAAGCGATCCAGACGCCGCAGGCTTCCCGGTTGAACCTGGTCGGCAATACGCCGGCGGCTTCGGTCGAGGCCGCGACACCGGCCGTACAGATCGAAGACCTTCACAAGAGCTTTGGCTCCCTTCTCGTCCTGAAGGGCGTCAATCTCAGCGCACACGCTGGCGAAGTGATCTCGATGATCGGCTCATCGGGCTCCGGCAAGAGCACGTTTTTGCGTTGCATCAATCTGCTGGAACAGCCGGATGGCGGCAGAATCTCCATCGACGGCGAAGTCATCAAGATGAAACAGCTGTCGACCGGACGTTCGGGCCCAGCCGACATGGCCCAGGTCGAGCGAATTCGCGCCCGTGTGGGGATGGTGTTCCAGAGCTTCAATCTCTGGCCGCACATGACGGTGCTGGAAAACATCGTCGAGGCCCCCCGCCATGTCCTGAAGGAACCTCGCGATAAGGCCGTAGACCACGCGCACGCCTTGCTGAAGAAGGTCGGGCTCTCCGACAAGCATGCCCATTACCCCGGCCAGTTGTCCGGCGGACAGCAGCAGCGCGCGGCGATTGCCCGCACGCTTGCGATGCGACCCAAGGTCATCCTCTTCGACGAGCCGACATCGGCGCTCGATCCGGAACTGGTCGGAGAGGTACTGCGGGTGATCCGCCAACTGGCGGAAGAAGGCAATACGATGATCCTCGTCACGCATGAGATGCAGTTCGCGCGCGAGGTCTCGCACAAGATCCTGTTTCTCCACCAGGGAAAGGTGGAGGAGGAGGGAGCACCGGCGGAGCTGTTTGGCAGTCCGCGCTCGGAGCGTCTGCGCCAGTTTCTGGCCCGTACACTGTGAGCAAAACCCTCGAGCCTCCCGCCGGTGCCGGAAAGGCCGAGCCCAATGAACATCAAAAAGGGGAACTGAAAATGAAACTGAAAGTCTTGTCGTTGCTCGCTCTTCTCGTGGCAGGCACGAGCAATGCGCTTGCCGCCGAAGGCGAATTGTCGATCGGGACAGAGGGCGCCTATCCTCCTTGGAGCATGTCCGACGCCAACGGCAACGTCACCGGTTTCGACGCCGACGTGGGCGCCCTGCTCTGCACCAAGCTCGCCGTGAAATGCCATTTCGTCGTGCAGGCGTTCGATGGCCTCATCCCGGCGCTGAAGGCGAAGCGTTTCGACGTCATCATTTCCGGCATGTCGATCACCGCCGACCGCAAGAAGGAAATCAACTTCAGCGTTGGTTACGCCGAACTGGCCAACATGTTCGTCGCCCCCAAGGGCTCGGATCTCACGGGGATCACCGACATCGATACGCTGTTGAAATCGCTTGCCGGCAAAAAGGTCGGTGTACAGGCCGGAACGACCCATGCGCATTTCCTCGAAAAGCGCGCGCCGGATGCCGACCTGAAGACCTACGACACGCTCGACCAGATGCAGATCGATCTCGCCAGTGGGCGTATCGAAACGGCTTTCGCCGACAAATCTGCGCTGCAGGACTTCCTTGACAAGCCGGATGGCAAGAACTTCCAACTGGTCAATGTCGAGATAAAAAGTAGTGCCGATCCGACTCTTGGCGAGGGCGTCGGCGTTGGCATCGCGCAGGAAAACACGGAACTCAAAGCCAAGATCGATAAGGCCTTGTGCGAACTGATCGCCGATGGCTCGGTCGGCAAGGCCAGCCAGAAATGGTTCAAGACGGATATTTCCCGTCCCTGCAACTGACGCGGCTTGAATCGCGGCACCGCATGCGCCAAGCAGGCGCATGCGGTGATGGCGGACAGCCGTTTCGAACTCCCGTCATTCTCATTCTCCGGATCAAGGCAGTCAGATGGAATTCGGCCTGTTGCAGTTTTGGGAAGCCGGCTGGGTGCTTGCCATCCTGCGGGGCGCGGCGGTGACGGTTGCTGTCGGCCTCTTCAGCATGGTGGCCGGCATCATCATCGGTATTGTCTGCGGCCTCATCAAATGGGCCAAGATATTTCCGCTTTCGCTTCTGGTGGATGGTTACACCTCGGTCGTGCGCGGCGTTCCTGAACTGCTCGTCATCTACCTGCTTTTCTTCAGCTCGGTCGAATTCGTGACCAGGATCGTCACCGCTTTCGGCTACACCCAGGCGGCGGAAAGCGGCTATGCCTTCGTCATCGCGGTCATCGCCATCGGCGCGATTTCCGGCGCCTACTCGACCGAAGTCGTGCGCGGAGCGCTGGCATCGATCCCCGATGGGCACATCGAGGCCGCCCGAGCCCTCGGTCTTTCCGGTCGTCGCATTTTTCGCCGCATCATTGCTCCGCAAATGCTGCGTATCGCAATTCCCGGTATAAACAATGTCTGGCAGACTACTATCAAGGATACGGCTCTGGTCTCGGTCGTAGGGCTTCAGGAGCTCTTGCGCATCTCCTACATCGGCGCGAACTCCACCCGGCATCCCTTCATCTTTTACCTGATAGCCGGCGGTGTCTATCTGATCATCACGCTTGTCAGCCAGGCCGGCTTCGACAGGGTTGAGCGTCTGGCCCGCCTCAGGACGAGAGGGTAGAAAAATGGACCTTATCCAGCTCGCGGTTCCAGTTCTCCTCAAGGGCCTTTGGGTAACGGTCGCACTGACCCTGATCTCTGTGCTCATAGGCTTCAATCTCGGCCTGGGATTGGCGCTGATGAGATTGTCGTCGAACGCTTTCCTGGCCGGATTTGCCAAATATTACAGCAACATGTTTCGCGGAACTCCGTTGCTGGTTCAAATATTCATATTCTACTACGGGCTTGGCGAGATCGGCCTCGTCAGAGACAATGCGCTGCTATGGTGGGTGATCAGCGACGGTTCACGATGCGCCGTACTGGCGCTGGCGCTCAACACCGCCGCCTACACGTCCGAGATCTTACGCGGAGGCCTGATGTCAGTGCCGCTAGGCCTTGTCGAGGCGGCACAGGCTTGCGGCATGTCACGGCTTTTGCGCTTTCGCCGCATCGAATTTCCGCTGGCGATCCGCCAGGCCCTCCCGGCCTACGGAAATGAGCTTATTCTTGTCGTCAAGGGCACAAGCCTAGCCTCTACGATCACCGTGCTCGAAATCACCGGCTACGCCAAGCGGCTGATGAGCCAGACCTTCGCGATCTTCGAGATATTTGCCATCGCCGGGGTACTGTATCTGGTTGTCAATCTGGTGTTAATTGCACTGATCCGGTCGGTGGAACGCTACCTGATGAGACACGAAGCCCAATCCAAACGCGTATCCCGACCGCAATTGGACCAGTCCGCAGCGGCTTAGTCACGGCGCATCAAGTCTGGGAGGAAGTGCCTCATGAAAACGCGTGCCGCCGTTGCTGTCGCCGGCGGAAAGCCGCTGGAGATCATGGAGGTGGACCTCGAAGGGCCGCGTGACGGCGAGGTGCTGGTCGAAATCAAGGCGACCGGCATCTGCCACACCGACGAGTTCACGCTGTCAGGCGCCGATCCGGAAGGCCTGTTTCCGGCCATTCTCGGCCATGAGGGCGCCGGCGTTGTGGTCGATGTCGGCAAGGGCGTCACCTCGGTCAAGAAGGGCGACCATGTCATCCCGCTCTATACGCCCGAATGCCGCCAGTGCCCGTCCTGCCTGTCGCGCAAGACGAATCTGTGCACCGCGATCCGCGCCACGCAGGGGCAAGGCTTGATGCCGGACGGCTCGTCGCGCTTCTCGATCGGCAAGGACAAGATCTTCCACTATATGGGCTGCTCGACATTCTCCAACTTTACCGTGCTGCCCGAGATCGCGCTGGCCAAGGTCAATCCGGACGCTCCCTTCGACAAGATCTGCTATATCGGCTGCGGCGTCACCACCGGCATCGGCGCGGTGATCAACACGGCAAAGGTCGAACAAGGCGCCACCGCTGTCGTCTTCGGCCTCGGTGGCATTGGCCTCAACGTCATCCAGGGCCTGAAGCTTGCTGGCGCCGACATGATCATTGGCGTCGATCTGAACAACGACAAGAAGCCCTGGGGCGAGAAGTTCGGCATGACGCATTTCGTCAATCCGAAGGAGATCGACGGCGACATCGTCCCTTACCTGGTCAACATGACCAAGCGCGGCGCCGACCAGATCGGCGGCGCCGACTACACTTTCGACTGCACCGGCAACACCAAGGTGATGCGCCAGGCGCTCGAAGCCTCGCATCGCGGCTGGGGCAAGTCGGTCATCATAGGCGTCGCCGGCGCCGGCCAGGAGATCTCGACCAGGCCGTTCCAGCTGGTCACCGGCCGCACCTGGATGGGCACTGCCTTCGGCGGCGCGCGCGGCCGCACCGACGTGCCGAGGATCGTCGACTGGTACATGGAGAAAAAGATCCAGATCGATCCGATGATCACCCATACGTTGAAGCTGGAGGACATCAACAAGGGCTTCGATCTCATGCATGAGGGCAAGTCGATCCGCAGCGTCGTCGTTTACTGAAGCAATGCCACCAGGCCGCCGGCCGATCGCCCGCGACCTCTGTGGTCAACATGGGAGGAAGTAGGAATGGCTGAAAAACTGCATCATTCGATCGATAATGGCCTGCCCAAGGAAAGCGCGAGCTTCTCCGGCGGCACGCTGGTGTGCCTCTGCACCAGCAAGCCGGTGAAGGTGAAGGTCAAGGGCCAGATCGCCCACAACCACGCCTGCGGCTGCACCAAATGCTGGAAGCCCGACGGCGCTACCTTCTCGGTGGTGGCCGTTGCCGGCACCGGCGACGTCACTGTCACCGAAAACGGCGACAAGCTGAAGGTGGTCGATCCGGCAGCGCTGATCCAGCGCTTTGCGTGCACCGGCTGCGGCGTCCACATGCACGGTCCGGTCGAGCGCGACCATCCCTTCAAGGGCCTGACCTTCATCCATCCCGAGCGCTTCGAGGAGGATGGCTGGTCGCCGCCGGGTTTCACGGCCTTCGTCTCCTCGATCATCGAATCCGGTGTCGATCCGAAACGCATGGACGGTATCCGGGCGCAATTGAAGTCAATCGGGCTCGAACCCTATGACTGCCTGAATCCGCCGCTGATGGACTATATCGCCACCTGGACGGCGAAGAAGTCCGGCGCGCTGGCGGCCTGACAAATCCGGAATTTCATGCGAAAGGGCCGGCTGATGTCGGCCCTTTCGTGCATTTGGAGAAACGTTTGCCCGCGCCCATCATCTACGTCGATGCCGACGCCTGCCCGGTTAAAGCCGAAGTGGAGAAAGTTGCCGAACGCCACGGCGTCGTCGTCACCTACGTCTCCAATGGCGGCTTGCGCCCGTCGCGCGATCCGATGATCCGCAACGTCGTCGTCTCCAAGGGCGCAGACGCCGCCGACGACTGGATCGTCGAGAACGCCAGGGCCAACGACATCGTGGTGACGGCCGATATCCCGCTTGCGGCGCGTACTGTGGCGCTCGGCGCGCATGTCCTGGGTCCGACCGGACGCCCGTTCACACCGGAAACCATCGGCATGGCAGTGGCGATGCGCGATTTGAAGCAGCATCTGCGCGAAACCGGCGAAAGCCGCGGCTTCAATGCCTCCTTCACGCCAAAGGACAGGTCGAACTTCCTCGGCGAGTTCGACCGCATCTTGCGGCGGGCGCTCAAATCCGTCACACCGGACTGATCCGAACGCCTTTCAGGGGGCCGGTCCATGGGCGATGACACGCCCCTCAAGACGCCGATGCATCGGCATATGCAGTTCGCTCTCGCTTTTGCCATCGGCATTGTCGCGCTGCTGCTTGCCTTGCTGCTGCACGCGCCGCTTCCCTACTCGATCGGCGCCAATGTCTTCTTCGCGGCCTACATCGCACTCGTGCTTGCCCTGATGCCGAGGCTTAGCGGCCGCTACCTCAGCAAGAACGCGCGCGCCACCGACATGCCGGTGCTGCTGATCTTCGCCGTCACGCTCTTCGTCGTCGTTGCGGCCATCGTCTCGCTGTTTATTTTGATCAACCAGAAGGACGCCGCCCACCCCTGGCAGCTCGGCTTCGCAATGCTGTCGATCCCGCTCGGCTGGTTCACCATCCACACCATGGCGTCGCTGCACTACGCGCATGTCTATTGGCAGGACGGCGAGGATATCGACCAGAAAACCAAGAAAAAACTACCGGTCGGCGGCCTGGATTTCCCGGGCGACAAGCGGCCGGAAGGCTGGGATTTCCTCTATTTCGCAACTGTCATCGGCATGACCGCCCAGACCGCCGACACCGGCATCACCACCTCGCATATGCGCATGGTCGTGCTGGTCCATTCCATCCTGTCGTTCTTTTTCAACACGGTGATCGTCGCGGCGGCGGTCAATCTCGCGGTCAGTCTCGGCGCTCCGTAATAAAAACGTGATCGCATGAAACATCGCTTTGCCTGACCGCGTATTGGGAGGAAGAACGCGACGCCGGAAAGCGGCGAGCGATGCACGGCCGGAGAAGAAGATGGAAGCCATTGCCAGCAACGAGCCGGTAGTCGAAACCAACAAACCTGTGCCGAAAAACGGGCCGCTCATCTACCGGCAGTCGGGCTGGACGCGCTTGACCCATTGGCTCTGGGCGTTCTCGCTGTTCTTCATGCTGCTATCCGGCCTGCAGATCTTCAACGCACGGCCGCAGCTTTACATCGGCAAGCAGTCCGGCTTCGAATTCCACAACACCATTTTAGAGATTGGCGCCGAAAACACCGCGAACGGTCCGCGCGGCTTCACCGAGATCTTCGGCCACCGCTTCGACACCACCGGCGTGCTCGGCTGGTCGGGGCCGCCCGGACAGGAGACGCAGCGCGCCTTTCCCTCCTGGTTGACGATCCCGTCCTACTACGATCTCGGCACCGCCCGCGTCGTGCATTTCTTCTTCGCCTGGGTGCTGACCACGACCCTGCTGATCTGGCTGATCGCCGGGCTGATCAACGGCCATATCCGCCGCGATCTGGCGCCGCGCGTCGATGATTTGCGCAAGCTGCCGCGCGACATCGTCGACCACGCGAAGCTCAAATTCCACCACACCCGCGAATACAACACGCTGCAGAAAATGGCTTATGGCGGCGTGCTCTTCGTGCTCTTGCCGCTGATGATAATCACCGGGCTCGCCATGTCGCCGAGCATGAATTCGGTGCTGCCCTGGCTCAACGAAATCCTCGGCGGCAGGCAGACGGCGCGCACCATCCACTTTACCGTCATGCTGATGCTTGTCGGCTTCTTCATCATCCACATCCTGATGATCCTCGCCGCCGGCCCGATCAACGAGCTGCGCTCCATCATCACCGGCTGGTACCGCACCGACCCGCCCGCCAAGCACGACCAGCCGACCGAAAGGAGCGCCTGACATGGCCAAGTTCCAGATCAGCCGCCGCAAATTCTTGACCGCAAGCAGCCTTGGCCTGTCCGGCATCGCGCTGTCGGGCTGCGACGCCTTCGACAGCGGACTCGGCATTGGCGGCGGCTTGCGCAGCTTCCTCGAAAACGCCAATGGGCTGACTTACCGCGCTCAGCGCCTGCTCGCCGGCCGCGACGCGCTGGCACCCGAATTCACCGAGGCCGACATCCGCCAGCCGCAGCGGCCGAACGGCGTCACCGCGCCTGACGACGACACCTATAAGGGCCTGCTTGCCAACAATTTCGCCGATTGGCGTCTGGAGGTCACCGGCCTCGTCGAAAAGCCTCTCTCGCTCAGCCGCGAGCAGTTGCAGAACATGCCGAGCCGCACCCAGATCACCCGCCACGACTGCGTCGAAGGCTGGAGCTGCATCGCCAAATGGACCGGCACGCCGCTGTCGCTGGTGCTCGACCAGGCCGTGGTTAAGCCGCAGGCGCGCTACGTCATGTTTCACTGCCTCGACACGATCGAGCAGAGTCTTTCCGGCGACATCAAATATTACGGGACGATCGATCTCATTGACGCCCGCCATCCGCAGACGATTTTGGCCTATGGGCTCAACGGCAAGCCGTTGCCGGTAGAGAACGGCGCGCCGCTACGGGTTCGCGTCGAGCGCCAGCTCGGCTACAAGATGCCGAAATATCTCTACAAGATCGAACTGGTCGATAGCTTCGCCAATGTCGGCGGCGGCCGCGGCGGCTACTGGGAAGACAATGGCTACGACTGGTACGGCGGCATCTGATGGCCCCGCGCGTGCAGGCCGAGCACGATCTCGCTTCAGACGAACTGGCCGAGCTTGAGGAACGGCTCAACAGCGACAACCGGCGTCTGACGGCCCGCAACGATGATCGAAGCCTCGTCTATGTGCTGCGGGACGACGCCGGCCAAGTAGTCGGCGCCGCCGCCGGTTATTCCTGGGCCGGCATCGCCGAGCTCAAGCTGATGTGGGTCGATGAAGCCTGCCGAGGTCTTGGCTATGGCAGGAGCCTTCTCGATGCCTTCGTTGCCGAGGCGACCAATCGAGGCGCAAGGCGCGTCTGGGTTTGGACGCACGACTTCCAGGCGCCCGACCTCTACGAAAGGGCCGGCTTCCAGCGCATGGCCGAACTGGCGGGATGGCCCGAAGGCCATTCCAACATCATCCTGTGCAAGACGCTTGCAGGAAACGCCTAGGCCACCTTATCCAGCAGCGGCTTCAGCGCCGGATGTATCTGCGGCGAAGCGTGCTTGATCAGCGTCAGCAGCGCGCGCTCGTTGTCGCGCAGCGGGCGTTGGCCGTCGCCCACGCGCTCGGCCAGCCACTTCGCCTCGCTGGCGTCGATAGTCTCGGCGCGGCGGGCAAGCGCCTCGGAAGCGCGGTTCCTGGCTTCCCATTCGGCTTCGATGTCGCCGGGCGACTGATAGGCTTCGCGGATGCCGGCGAGCCCGCCCGACACCATGCGGCTGAAGAAGCCGCCCAGCGTCGGCGCCGCCTCGTCGAGGAAGTTCTCGTGGCGCAAAGCGACCTCGCGCGTCGGCGGCTCGTAGCCGGCCGAGCACATGACGTAATTGGCGATCGCCTTGACGAAGAGGTCGTTCCAGGAAGGGTCGTTGCTGGCCGCCGCGGTGCGGTCGTTGATCCCGAACAGGATTTCCGCCTCGGCCTTGGTGATGGCGATGTTGCCTTCGCCGCCATAGGCGTAGAGGATGCGGCGCAGGAGATCGACCTCGGCCTTGGCGATCAGCCCCGGCACCAGCGCGCCGCCGAGCATCAGCGGCCCTTTGCCGTCGATCACCGCATGGGCGACCTGCTCCAGCGCATAAGCCGAAAGCTGGCTCGGCGAGGATTTGGCTTCCTCCAGCACATGCACCAGAAGCTCGAGCTCGGTGCGGCTGTCGACCATGCCGTCGCGCGAGATGGTGCGCACCAGCCAGTCGGCATTCTCCTGCGAAATATAGCCTTCAGGCTTTTCCTGGTGGACGATGTAGTCGCTCACCGCCTCGACGAAGAACGGCGCCCATTCCTCGCATTTGTCGCGCGCCGTCTGATCGAGCGCGAAAAGCGCTTCCGTCTCGCCGCGGCTCACCACGCCGTCGGCGAACACTTCCCGCCGCAGCATCGTCACATCTTCGGCCGTGATTCGACCCTTCGAGGTCAGCCCCGCCACCGGAGCGCTCATGATCAATTCGCCCATCTGCCGTCCCTGCCCTGTCGCCTGTTGCCGGCGAGCCTTTGTTGTCCTGCCGGTTTATCAGCATTGTCTTGAGAAACCGGCAAATGGCTTGGTTAGCGAAGCCTTGTCGGCGCGCGCCTCAAGGTGCGTCGAGATTCAGGTCAGGCCGGCCTCACCTGAATATCGATGCACCTTTGATGTCGCAGGGAGGTGACAAGGTGTCGCCGACGGGCTATGGATGGCGCGTCGAGGGCTCAGGTGACTGAGTCCTACCTGTTTGCGGGAGAGAACAGCGAAAGCTGTCGCCGAAGGGGAAATCGCCCGAAATCTCTCAGGCAAAAGAACCGTGGACGGGAAAGACAACTCTGGAAAGTCGGGAATCTTCCCGCGCCGAAGGTGTAAGCGCCGCTGACAGAGCTCCGGCTGCGCGAGTCTCTCAGGCTTCAGACAGAGGGGCACGACTAGGCCGCCAGGTGGCGGTCGATTGCGTGCGACTCTGGAGAAGACATGACGGGCGAAGACACCAAACACCTACCCCTCGAGGATTTGCATAACGCCGCAGGCGCGCGTTTCGGCGCCTTTGCCGGCTGGTCGATGCCGCTGACCTACCCGGCCGGCGTGATGAAGGAGCATCTCCATACGCGCGAGCATGCCGGCCTGTTCGACATCTCGCATATGAAGCTGTTCGTCGTCAGCGGCCCGGGCGCGGCGGCGCTGCTCGACCGCGCCTGCCCGCTCGATGCCGGCGCGCTCGATATCTCGCAATCCAAATACACCTTCTTCCTCAACGAGGCCGCCGGAATCATCGACGACCTGATCGTCACACGCCTCGGTGACGACCGCTTCATGGTCGTGGCCAATGCCGGCAATGCGGTCGAGGACGAAGAGCACCTCACGGCGCTGGCCGCGGATTTCGACGCCAAGGTCGAGCCGCTCGACCGCGTCTTCCTGGCGATCCAGGGGCCGGATGCCTGGGCCGCCCTTGCGCGCGCCGGCATCGAGACCGGCACGCTTCTGTTCATGCATGGTGTCGAGCCGCGGCCGAACTGGTTCATGAGCCGCTCAGGCTATACCGGCGAGGACGGTTTCGAGATCGGCCTGCCGCAAGCGGACGCCCGCGATCTCGTCGCCAAGCTCCTGGAAGACGAGCGCGTGCAGTGGATCGGCCTTGCCGCCCGCGACAGCCTGCGCCTCGAGGCCGGGCTCTGCCTGCACGGCCAGGACCTTTCCCCTGAGATCGACCCGGCTAGCGCCGGACTGATGTGGGCGATCCCCAAGGAGCTCCGCACTTCCGGCCATTTCATCGGCGCCGATGCGTTGCGCTCGATCCTCGAGCGCGGCGCCGCACAAAAACGCGTCGGCCTGAAGCCCGAGGGCCGCCAGCCGGTGCGCGCCGGCGCAGCGCTGGTCGATGCCGACGGCCATCCTGCCGGCCACGTCGCTTCCGGCGGCTTCGGCCCTTCGGCGGGCCACCCCGTCGCCATGGGTTACGTCAACGCCCCGCTCGCCAAGCCCGGCGCAAAACTCTTCGCCGACGTCCGCGGGACGAAAATCCCGATCGACGTCGTCTCCCTGCCCTTCACCCCACACCGCTACCGCAAAGGATGATTTCCGATGGCAAAGACCTACTTCACTGAAGACCATGAATGGCTGCGCGTCGAAGGCGGCGTCGCCACCGTCGGCATCACTGATTATGCGCAGGAGCAGCTCGGCGATCTCGTCTTCGTCGAACTGCCGGAAATCGGCCGCAAGCTCGCCAAGGGCGACACCGCCGTCGTCGTCGAATCCGTCAAGGCGGCTTCTGACGTCTACGCGCCGGTCGACGGCGAAATCACCGAAGCCAATGGCTCGTTGTCGGCCGACCCGTCGCTGGTCAATTCGGCCGCGACCGGCGACGGCTGGCTCTGGAAGATGAAGCTTTCCAACGAAAGCCAGCTCGATGGCCTCATGGATGAGGCCGCCTACAAAGCCCATATCGGCTGACACCGGGATTTTGGACATGACCGCAGCACTCACTCCCTTCTCGGCCCGCCACATCGGCCCGGGCGTCAATGATGTCAGAGCCATGCTTGCCGTGCTCGGCGTTCCGTCCGTCGAGACGCTGATCAGCCAGGCCGTGCCAAGGTCGATCCGCCTCGACCAGCCGCTCAACCTGCCGGCGGCGGCCAGCGAAGCCGAAGCATTGGGCGAATTGTCGGCGATCATGGCCAAGAACACCGTGATGAAGAGCTTCATCGGCGCCGGCTATCACGGCGTCTTGGTGCCGCCGGTCATCCAGCGCAACTTGTTCGAGAACCCGGCCTGGTACACGGCCTACACGCCCTACCAGGCCGAGATCAGCCAGGGCAGGCTGGAAATGCTGTTCAACTTCCAGACCCTGGTCGCCGAGCTCACCGGCCTGCCGGTGGCGTCGGCCTCGCTGCTCGATGAGGCCACCGCGGTCGCCGAAGCCGTCGGCATTGCGCTGCGCCATCACCGCGACAAGCGCACCAAGGTGGCGATCGCCGGCACGCCGCATCCGCAGACGCTGGACGTGGTGCGCACCCGCGCCGAGCCGCTCGGCATCGAGGTCGATGGCGAGACGATCGACGAAAACACCGCAGCCCTGCTGGTTTCCTGGCCGGACACTTTTGGCGTCTATGGCGACCACAAGGCGGCGATCGACAAGGCCCGCGCCACCGGCGCGCTGGTCGTCTTCATCGCCGACCCGCTGGCGCTGACGCTGACCGATGCGCCCGCCGCCCTTGGCGCCGACATCGCCGTCGGCCCGATGCAGCGCTTCGGCGTGCCGATGGGCTTTGGCGGCCCGCACGCCGCCTATTGCGCCGTCTCGGATAAGCTCACCCGTTTGATGCCCGGCCGCCTCGTCGGCCAGTCGACCGACACAAAGGGCCGCCCGGGCTACCGGCTGGCACTGCAGACGCGCGAGCAGCACATCCGCCGCGACAAGGCCACCTCCAACATCTGCACGGCGCAGGCGCTTTTGGCCAACATGGCGACGGCCTATGCGATCTGGCACGGCCCAAGCGGGTTGCAGGCGATTGCCGGGCAGATCCATGGGCTGGCCCACCGGCTGGCTTCCGGGCTCGAGGCGGCGGGCGTCACGGTGCTCGGCGCGGGCCGCTTCGACACCGTGACGGCGGAAGTGAAGGGCAAAGCGGCTTCGATCGCCGGCGCCGCCGAAAAGACCGGACGGCTGCTGCGCGTCATCGATGCCGACCATGTCGGCGTCGCCTTCGACGAGACCTCCACGGAGGCCGATCTCGAAGCGATCGCCGACCTTTTCGGCGCCAAGCCTGGCGCGGCGGGAGCCGGCTCCATGCCTGGCAAGCCGCGCGGCAAGACGTTCCTGACTCAGCCGGTTTTCCACGAAAACCACTCCGAAACCGAGATGATGCGCTTCCTGCGCCGGCTGGCCGACAAGGACCTTGCGCTCGATCGCACCATGATCCCGCTCGGATCCTGCACCATGAAGCTCAACGCGGCCGCCGAGATGATGCCGGTGAGCTGGCCGAGCGTCGCCAATCTCCACCCCTTCGCGCCGGCCGGCCACTCGGCCGGCTACCGCAAAATGGTCGACGACCTGGAGGCCTGGCTGTCGGAGATCACCGGCTTCGATGCCGTGAGCCTGCAACCGAATGCCGGCAGCCAGGGCGAATATGCCGGCTTGCTCGCCATCCGCGCCTATCACCGCGCGCGCGGCGAAGGCCATCGCACCATATGCCTGATCCCGTCCTCGGCGCATGGCACCAATCCGGCAAGCGCGGCGATGGCCGGCATGAGCGTCGTGGTGGTGAAATGCCTGGACGACGGCAACATCGACATGGACGATCTGCGCGCCAAGGCAAACGAGCATTCGAAAAACCTTGCCGCGCTGATGTTCACCTACCCCTCGACGCACGGCGTCTATGAGAAAGGCGCGCGTCATCTGTGCGCACTCATCCACGAGCATGGCGGCCAGGTCTATTTCGACGGCGCCAACCTCAACGCGCTGGTCGGCCTCGCCCGCCCCGGCGACATCGGCGCCGACGTCTGCCACATGAACCTGCACAAGACCTTCTGCATCCCGCATGGCGGCGGCGGTCCGGGCGTCGGACCGATCGGCGTCCGCGCGCATCTGAAGCCTTATCTGCCGGGACATGTCACCGAGGGCTCGGCCCATGCCGTGGCGGCCGCCCCGTTCGGCAGCGCCTCCATCCTGCCGATCACCTGGATGTATATCCGCATGATGGGCGGGTCCGGCCTGAAGCAGGCGACCGAAACGGCGATCGTCTCGGCCAACTATGTGGCGACCCGCCTCGCGCCGCACTTCCCGCTCCTCTACAAGGGCCGCAGCGATCGCGTCGCGCATGAGTGCATCCTCGACACCCGCGTGCTCAAGGACAGCGCCGGCATCAGCGTCGACGACATCGCCAAGCGCCTGATCGACTACGGCTTCCACGCGCCGACCATGTCGTTCCCGGTCGCCGGCACGCTGATGGTCGAGCCGACCGAGTCCGAACCCAAGCGCGAGCTCGACCGCTTCTGCGAGGCGATGATCGCGATTGCCGGCGAGGCCGAGAAGGTGGCGAAGGGCGAATGGCCGCTCGCCGACAACCCGCTGGTCAATGCCCCGCACACCGCGGCGGAGACGCTCGCCGGCGATTGGAAGCACCCCTATTCGCGGCTTGAAGCAGCCTACCCGGCGGGTGACGCCGATCTGTCGGCAAAATACTGGCCCCCGGTGTCGCGCATCGACAATGTCGCTGGCGACCGCAACCTGGTCTGCTCCTGCCCGCCGCTGTCGGAATATCTCGGCGCCGCCGAATAGAGCAATTCCAGGAAAAGTGTGAGCGGTTGGGCTCGGCGACTTCGCCGTAGCCTTCCGTCCGGAATTGCGTAAGACAAAGAGATAGAGCGTTTGACCGTTTCCGTGAAAACGCTCTATCCCGCTGACGTTCTTCAGGCGGTTTTCAGGACCAGCCCCGCATCGGGCCGGTTTTGGACAATGACGCGGTTGCGCCCACCGCGTTTGGCCTCGTAGAGCGCCGCGTCCGCTTCCGCCAGCACCTCATCCAACGGCCGGCCGGCGGCATTGCCGAAGCCCATGCCGCCGCTGACGGTGCTGCGCAGCGGGCCGAGATGAGTGGAGACGATTTCGGTGCCGAAGGCGACGCCGATCCGGCTTGCGGTGTCATGCGCTTTCTCCGGCGTCATGCGCGATAGGACGAGCGCGAACTCTTCGCCCCCCAGCCGGAACGCGTCGACCCCGGTGCGGCCGTATTTCTTGACCACCGACGCGAAGCGGCACAGCACCAGGTCGCCGACCGGATGCCCGTAAACGTCGTTGGTTCTCTTGAAGTGGTCGAGATCGAACATCGCGATCGCCATGAACGGACCGAAGCTTCGTTCGCCGAATAGCGTGGTCAAGGCGCGCCGGTTCATCAACCCGGTCAGCGGATCGGTCATGGTCTCGGCCTTGAGTTCGAGATGCGCCTGCAGATGATGCAGCGACAGCGTCAGCGCGCCCAGCACGGTCATGCAGGCAACCGACACGACGGAATTCAGCCGCTCGGCCCAATTGTCGGGCGCGCCCCCGATCGTCCACTGCCCGTTGACCAGAAGAACGGCGCCGCAAAGCGCGAAGGACAGACCGCAAACGCCGCTCAGCAACGAGACGACGAGCAGGATCCGGCGATCGTGGTCTCCCTCCATCCAGAACATCGCCCCGATCGCCGCAAGCAGTGCCGTCACCGTCGAATAGGTGATCAGGAAGCCGACGCCGTCAAAACCGAGATAGGTGACCAGGGCGCAGAGCGCCATTGCCGCCAGCGCCGGCACGATAGCGCGACGATAGTTGCGTACGCCGAGATACTGCATTGCCGACAGGCAAATGACGAGGAAACCGACACTTAGCAGCGCCAGCACGATCTGGCAGAGCCAGGGGCTGGCCTCCTTGGTGTAGCGCCAGAACAGCACGACATGGGCGACGAGCACGAGGATGCCGCATGCGACAGTCGGCACGAACCGTGCGCGTGGCGCGGTGAACCAGATCGCAAACATGGTGACGCTGAGGCATGTGCCCGACAGCGCCGCCGCAAGCAGAAGCGAGCTGAAATCCAACATCGGTTAAGAACAGCCTCTTGGGAGTTGCCGTCTGCTCAATGTATGCTGCCGCTAGCCTGAGCAAACCGTTTTCGGCAGATGCCCCGGGGCTACCTCGGCACAGGGTTTACAAAGCGTCGATATGCCCGCTGAAATCCGGCGACGATGCACGCAAGCGAACGGATCAGCCCTTGTCGAGCAGCGCCAGATTGGCGTTGACCACTGTCGGGTCGGCCATGCCGGCCCTGGCCTCGAGCAGCAGCGCGCGCGCCTTTTTCTTGTTGCCGCGCAGGAGCTGCGAATAGCCCATATTGTTGACGATCTGCGGCTTGCGCCCGGCGACCTTCAGCAACTGCGCGTAGGCGCGGTCGGCGAAGTCGAAACGGCCGAGTTCGTCATAGGAAGCGGCAAGCCCCATCCAGGCCTCGGCATTGTCGGATTTGAGCTCGACCGCCTTGCGGAAATGCTGTTCGGCGAGGCCGAAATTCGCTTCGCGGAATTGCGCCTTGCCCTCCGTCAGATCGTCCGCGCTGACATCCTTGGCCACCGGCTGGATCGCGGTGGTCTTGGTGTTGTCGACGCTGTTGCTGGCGTTGTTGGTCGTACAGCCCGTGATCATCAAGACGGCTGCCAACGCCACCGCTGCCTTGGGAAATCTCTGACGCATGCCCCTGCCCCATCGCCCGATTTGCCGGGTCGTTCTTCAGGAAAGGAGCCTACAGGAGAGCGATTAAGCTTCGGTGCCGAAATGCAGCTAAATTTCGGTTGCGCGCCAAGAATGCATTAACCAGCGCCATACTTGGATTCAGGTCAGGCCGAGTCGGAGTCGAAGACGGGCGCGAAGCGACCAAACTGGGTGGATTTCGAGAACCGGAGCGGAGCGTACTTAAAGTACGTGAGCACCGGAAGCGCAGGAAGCCGCCATTTGCAGGCCGGCCTCACCTGAATCCTAGTGCGCCGTCAGCTTCACGATGATCGGAATAATGGCGACCATCAGCACCACCGGCAGGATGCAGACCGTCACCGGCACCGACATCTTGGCCGGCAAGGCATGCGCCTTCTCCTCGGCCAGCGACATGCGCTTGTGCCGCATTTCGTCGGAAAAGACGCGCAGCGAGCCCGACAGGCTGGTGCCTAGCTCCTTGGACTGCTGCAGGAGCGTGGCGAAGGAACGCACCTCGTCGAGGCTGAGGCGGTCGGCAAGCGCCTTCAGCGCGTCGTCGAGGCTGCGGCCGGCGCGCAATTCCAGCGACACCAGCACGAGGTTCTGGCTCAGCGACGGGTATGTCCTGGCGAGTTCCCTGGAGACCCGCTCGATGCCGGCCTCCATGCTCATGCCGGCATCGGAGCATACGATCATCAGATCCATGAAGTCGGGAAAGCCGTTGCGGTACTCCCGCATCTTCTCCCGCACCTTCTGTGTCAGCACCAGGCCCGGCAGA
Organism: Mesorhizobium sp. CU3; assembly: GCF_006442965.1. GTDB lineage: Bacteria > Pseudomonadota > Alphaproteobacteria > Rhizobiales > Rhizobiaceae > Mesorhizobium. The sequence continues at coordinate 380,131 of NZ_VFWX01000002.1, forward strand.
AAATAGCCGCCGGCCCCCGAAAGGATCACGAACGCCCAGCGGCTGGTCATGGTCGAATCGGCGCTGGCCGCCCAGCGATTGACGAGGAACGCCCCAAGTGCCGCACCGATCAGCGTTGAGAAACGGATCAGGAAGAACATGCCGACGGCGCGCGGCTCCATATAGCCGGCCTGGATAAGCTTCATGCGCAGCCTTGCGACATTTTCCGGGTCGCTCTTGGCATAGAATTCCTGCGCGCGTTTCAACGCCTTCTCGCGCACGACATTGGTGTTCTTCTTCGGCGCCGGCTCGGCCTGCTCGGCCGGCTGCATCACCTCGACCTTCAGCCGGCGCTTGACCTCGCCGCGGTCGCCCCTGGCAAGCACCAGCGGCCAGGCGACCGCGCCGCCGCCCAGCACCAGAAGCACCACGGCCACCGGCATCATCGATGTCGGCGCGAGCGAAGCGAGAAAGCGGATGATGTCTTCCATCTCAGAACCTGAAATTCGACATCTTGAACATGATGGCGTTGCCGAGCATCAGCCAAAAGATGGAGCCGCCCAGCATGTACCAGGTCTTCGGCACGTCCCAGACATCGCGATAGAACTGCGGCATCAGCACCATGATGGCGGTGAACAGAAGCACCGGCACCGCGGTCAGGATGTAGGCCGACATGCGCCCTTCCGTCGAGATGGCGCGCACCTTGCGGCGCAGCTTGCCACGGTCGCGGATCGTCACGGACAGACCGTCGAGGATTTCGCGTAAGTTGCCGCCTGAGCTGGTCTGGATCGACACCGCGGTGACGAACAGCGGCAGGTCCTCATGGCCCACCCGGTCGAACAGATTGTTCAGCGCCGAGACCAGATCCGAGCCGTAGGTCACTTCGTCGGCGACGACGCCGAACTCGGTGCCGATCGGATCGGCCATTTCGCGCGAGACCATGGCGATCGCCACCGGCACCGGATGGCCGGCCTTGAGGCCGCGCGTGATCAACTCCAGCGCCTCCGGCAATTGCATGCCGAACCGCTTGTGCCGGCGCTTGCGCATCGAGCGCATGGCCATCACCGGCAGCACCGGGACCAGCACGAGAAACAGGACCAGGCCGTACAACAGCGACAAGCCCTTGAAGATCGCCGCCAGCGCTATCGCCGCGGCGATGCCCGAGGTGATCGTCAGGAACTTGGACTGCGGCATCACCATGCCGGACTGGGTTCGCAGCGTGCGGAAGCGGTCGAGCGAGAACATCGAGCCGCCGCCTTCCAGTCCGCGTTCCTTGCGCAGCTGGATCAGTACCTGTTCCTGGCTGATCTTGTTTTCCGCCAGCTTCATGCGGCGGTTGATCGCCGTGCGTTTGTCGCTGCGACCGGCATAGAGCAGAAACAGCCCCTCGGCGATCATGATGCCGGTGAGCGCCGCTGCGGCGTAGACAACATAGACGGGGCTGAATCCCTCGAACACCGGCCTAGTCCTGCGGCCGGCCGGGTTCGAAATACTTGCCCGGGAATTCGATGCCCATATTGCGCAGGTCCTCGAGGAAGCGCGGGCGGATGCCCGTCGCCTCGAAATGGCCGAGGATCTTGCCGTCCGCCTCCATGCCGGTGCGCACGAAGCGGAATATCTCCTGCATCTGGATGACGTCGCCTTCCATGCCGGTCACTTCGGCGACACTGGTCACCTTGCGCTTGCCGTCAGACAGGCGCGTCAGCTGCACGATGATGTCGATGGCGCTGGAGATCTGGCTGCGGATCGACTGCACCGTCATCGGCATGCCGGTCATGCCGAGCATCTGTTCGAGACGCGAGATGGCGTCGCGCGGCGTGTTGGCGTGGATGGTCGCCATCGAGCCTTCATGGCCGGTGTTCATCGCCTGCAGCATGTCGAAGGCTTCTTCGCCGCGGCACTCGCCGAGGATGACGCGATCGGGACGCATGCGCAGCGCGTTCTTGACCAGATCGCGCTGCTTGAGCTCGCCATGGCCCTCGATGTTGGCCGGGCGCGTTTCCATGCGCGCGACATGCGGCTGCTGTAGCTGCAGTTCGGCCGCGTCCTCGATGGTGATCAGGCGTTCGTCTTCCGGAATGAAGGCCGACAGCGCGTTCAGCATCGTCGTCTTGCCGGTGCCGGTGCCGCCGGAGATGATGGTGGTCTTGCGCGCATGCACCGCCGCCGCCAGCACTTCGGCCATGTTCTGCGTGATGGCGCCGAATTCGACCAGCTTGTGCAGGCCGAGCTTGTTCTTGGAGAATTTGCGGATAGACACCAGCGGCCCGTCGACGCCAACGGGGCGGATGGCGGCGTTGAAGCGCGAGCCGTCGAGCATGCGGGCGTCGACCATCGGCTGCGATTCATCGACGCGGCGGCCGACGGCGGCGACGATCTTGTTGATGATGCGCAACAGATGCGCCTCGTCCTTAAACGGAATGTGGACCTGCTGCAGCTTGCCGCGCTTTTCGACGAAGCAGTTCCGGTGGCCGTTGATCAGGATGTCGTTGATCTCGGGATCCTTGAGCAGCGGCTCGAGCGGGCCCAGGCCGACCATCTCGTCGACGATATCGTCGACCAGCCCGTCGAGTTCGGCGATGTTGATCGCCATGCGCTCCTCGCGCGTCTTTTCCGAGACGAAGTCGTGCACCTGGCGCCGCATCTCGTCCCTCGGCAGCCGCTCCAGCGCCACGAGGTTGATCTCCTCGAGCAGCATGCGGTGGATTCGCACGCGCGCGTCGAGCACCTTGTTGGTACTTTTCTGCTGCACGGCCTCGGGTTTCGGCGCGGTGGGCTTGCGGGTGGTCGGGATGATCACGGCGGCATGCTGGACGGGCGCCGGTTCGGGCGCCCGCTGCGGATGCGCGTCGCGGTTCTGCAGGTTGGAGAAGCGGGTATTCATCCTGCCTTCCTCTTGAGCAGGCCCTTGCCGAGGCCGAACAGCGACTTCGACTTGACCGTGGTCTGGACGGCTTCCTCGGGCAGGATGATCTTCTTCAGATCGTTGACGACATTGGCGTTCGGATCGATGTCGTGCAGCGGCACGCCGCGGTCGACGGCCTCGCGCACCAGCCTATAGTTGTTGGAGATGCCGCCGACGAAATGCTCGCCGAGAATGTCCTGGACATCGGCCTGCTTGATGCCGGTGTCGAACATCTTCTGCTCGAAGCGGTTGACGATGACGTTGGGCTTCACTTCCTTGCCGACAGTCTCATACACCGCCTGGATGAGACGCTGCGTGTGGCGCAGGCAAGGCACCGTCATCTCGGCCACGATATAGAGCTTGTTGGAGCCGAGCAGCACCGTTTCGGTCCAGGGAAACCAGGTGCGCGGCATGTCGATGACGACATTGTCGAAATAGGCCGCGACGAGGTCGAGCATACGCACCACGACATCGGTCTTGAACGAACGCATTTCGGACGGACGCGTTGGCGCGGCGAGCACGCAGAGCCCGCTCGCATGCTTGGACAGCATCACGTCCAGCAACTGCCGGTCGAGGCGCTCCGGTTGGTTCTCGATTTCGGTGATGTCGAAACGCGGTTCGAGGTCGAGATATTCGGCGCAGGCACCCTGCTGGAAGTTGAGGTCGACCACGCAGGTCGAGGCGCCGCGCGTCACCGAATTATGCAGTTGAAAGGCGGTCTGCAGCGCAAGCGTGGTGGTGCCGACACCACCCGCTGCCGGCATGAAGGTATAGATGTGCGATTCCGTGTTCTCTTCGCGCCCCGGACCTTGCAGCGCACGGATGACGGAACGCACGAGATCGGCTGTTGTGATCGGCTTGACCAGGAAATCGGCGACCTTGAGCTGCACCAGGATTCGCACCGCCGCCGCATTGAACTCCTGGGTGACGACAACCACAGGAATTCGTCCTTCGAGCCGGCGCATGACGCGCTGCAGCGACTCGATCTCCTCGAGCTTCGCTGCATCCATGTCGACGATGAGGGCGCCGAAATCCGCTTCGAGAACTTCGCCGCGAAGCTCGTTGATGCTCTTTTCCAGCGTCAGAAGCTCGATGATCTCGGAGGCGGCGAAAGCCGTCCGCGTTTCCTGCAAGAACGCCCTGTCCGTGGAGACAAGCAGGATCTTCTTGGTCTTGGTGCCAGATGCCATCGCCGTCAGCCCATCAGTCCGTTGTCGTTGACGATGATGATGTCGTCGACGGCGAAGAGGCGGCCTTCGCACCGACGGCAGCGGTCTCGGAACCCGGGCGCTGTGCCGGCACCAGAAGCCGGGTGTTCTGCACGCCGTATTTCCAGGGGTCGACCATCTGCATGACGGTGTTGGACGCCTGCGCGTTGCCTGCCGCCGGTGTCACCCCCTCGGTGCGGATATAGTCGTCGCTGGTGCAGCCGCCGGCGAAGCCGGTCAACAAGAGAACGATGCAGGAAGCGATGCGCATGGCCTCAGTCCTTCGGCAGATCGAGGAAATGACCGGACGTCGTCGCGGCGACGGGCCTAGCGCCGCTGTCGGCGACCGACACCGGGCGCTTTGCCGCCGAGGCATCCTCTTCCTCTGTGTTGTTGAGGAAATAGTCGACATTGCTGGCCGGGCGCGTGCCGTCGGTCGGCTCGACCATCTTCTTCGACGGATCGACCGGCTTCACCAGATAGGGCGTGACGATGATGACCAGGTCCGTCTCGCGCCGCTGATAGGATTTCGAGGAAAACAGCGGCCCGAGCACCGGCAGCTTGCCTATCCCCGGCACCCGCGACGTCGTGATGTCGTTTTGCGACTGCAGGAGGCCGGCGATCATGAAGCTCTGGCCGTTCTTGAGGTCGATCGATGTCCTGGCGCGGCGCACGATGAAGGCCGGAATGGAAATGCCGCTGCTGACCTGGATGGAAGCGGACGGGTCGATTGAGGACACTTCCGGCGCGATGTCGAGGCTGACCAGCCCGTCCTTCAGCACCGTCGGCGTGAAATCGAGGCCGACACCGTATTTCTTGTAGGTGACACTGATCTTGCCGTTGTCTTCCGAAACCGGGATCGGGAACTCGCCGCCGGCGAGGAAGCTCGCCGTCTGCCCCGAACGTGCGATCAGGTTCGGCTCCGCCAGTCGCCGCGCCAGGCCGCGTTCTTCCAGCGCCTTGATGGCGATGTCGATCGAAACGCCGTTCGACAGCAGGCTGCCGATGATCTCGCCCGTCCCGGCGGTCGGTACGTCTGCGCCATCCGGATTCAGCACGACTTTGCGGTTGCCGATGCCATAGGCGAAATTGGCGCCGTATTTGGCGCCCAGGTCCTGACCCGCCTGGCGGTTGATCTCGACGAAGCGGACATTGAGCTGCACCTGCTGCGAGGACGAGATGTTGACCGAGTTGATCACTTCCTCGTTGCCGGAAAAGCGCGACGCGATCTTGCTCGCCTTGTCTGCCGCGACCGCGTCGTCGGCCTCGCCCGATAGCACGACGCGGCCGTTTGCCGAGCCGACCTTGATCTTGGCGTCGGGCACGCTGGCGCGGATGGTGCTGGCCAACTGGTCGGTATCCAGCGTCACCTCGATGTCGATGGTGCCGACAAGCTGCTTGTTCTGGTCGAACAGCGCGATGCCGGTTGTGCCCAGATTGTTGCCGAGCACATAGAATGACTTGTCGGTCAGCGGGTTGACGTTGGCGATCTCCGGATCACCGATGACGATCTGGTAGAAGGCCGCGCTCGTCATGATCGTCTTCGGCTTGCCCTTGGCCACCTTGATCGAGGCGTTCTTGTTCGCCGAAACATAGACGATGTCGTTGTCCGCGCTCGCCGGCGCGGCGAAACCAAGCATGGCCAGCGCCAGCGCGATCGCGCCGAGAAGGCGCCACCCTCTGGTCGTGCGAAATGCATTAAGCCCAATCATCTGTCCCGTCCCCGACCGGTCCCCACCGGCTATTGCTGCTGTTCCTGCGGCGGTTCCGGCGAAGGAACCTTGTATTCCTCGACCTTTTCGCCGCGGGTCACGATCACTGTCTTGAATTTCGGCTCGTCGGATTCCTTCGTCACCGCGTTGACCAGCGAGGCGGCGCTCGCCTGCGCGTTTGCGGCGACCGAGCCGCCGAAGGACGAGATCGTCGTGAGGCCGCCATTGCTGGCGCTGGCATCGGCCGCCGAGCGCAACGACAGCGACAGGCTGCCGACGGTGCGGGCAAGCGCCACCTTCTGAGCTCCCTCGTTGGTCACCTCGAGGGTCACCGAATTGGCGACCTGCGGCTCCGTCTTGCGTTCGTCCGTGCCCTGCCCGACCGAAAGTACCTTTGCGTCGGAAACGACGACTTCGGAGGTGACCGTCGAACCGGCGGCACCTTGCGCGTTCTTGGCCACTTCCTGGATATCGCCTGCGTCGCGCGTCAGGACGACATCGACCCGGTCTCCCGGCGTGATGAAGCCGCCGACGCCGGCGATCTCGTCGGTGCGGATGGTGACGGCGCGCATGCCCGGCGACAATTTGTTGGAAAGTGTGGCGCGGCCGTTCGGCCCCGACAGCTTGGTCAGCAGCACCGGCTCGTTGACCTCGATCGGCGACAGCACCACCCGGCTGCCATCGCCAAGCAGCTTGTCGATGGTCGGGAAAGCGCCCTGCGGCAGCGCATCCTGCGGCCACGGAATTTCGGCGAGCTGCGACTTGTCGAGTTCCATCCCGTAGCGCAGCGCCGCGCTTGCCACCACGATGGTCTTGAACTCGACTTTGGGCTGCCGCGGCGCTTCGACAGTGACGACCTTGACCTCGGGCTGGGCTTTCGCCTGGCTCTTGACCCAGAAGTCGGCGGCAAAGATCGAGATCGCGCCGACGACGGCGGCGATGCCGATCATGGTTATGGCCCTGCCCCTCACAACGAAACCCCTGACGCCCGTGGTCTTTTGTTAGTTGTGGCTCACATTAGGCTTCATTGTTAAAGAATCAGGAATCCCGGCATGCTCCGGTTGCCCTATTTCAGCCGGCTTGGTTATCGAATGGTTTTGCATTAAGAGACAGTTTGATCCCTGAACGGAACAGGAACCTCGTTCGCCCGCCAAAAGCGTGGCAGTATCGAGCACTGATTCGCACTATTGGACTGAATGGCCAGCATGGACGACACAAGCGATCTTTTCGGCGACCGGGAAAAGCAGCCCCAGCAGGCGCGCGCATCCTCGCGTCCGGCCGATCCGCTCGTCCAGGCCGCCAAGCGTTCGACGGCCGTCCGCGATGGCAGCGAGGGCTACAGCGCCGCCGACATCGAAGTGCTGGAAGGGCTGGAGCCGGTGCGCCGGCGTCCAGGCATGTATATCGGCGGCACCGACGACAAGGCGATGCACCATCTCTTCGCCGAGGTCATCGACAACTCGATGGACGAGGCGGTCGCCGGCCATGCCACCTTCATCGATGTCGAGCTTTCGGCGGACGGCTTCCTGACCGTCACCGACAATGGCCGCGGCATCCCGATCGATCCGCATCCGAAATACAAGAAACCCGCTCTCGAAATCATCATGACGGTGCTGCATTCGGGCGGCAAGTTCGATGGCAAGGCCTACGAGACCTCCGGCGGTTTGCACGGCGTCGGCGTTTCGGTCGTAAACGCGCTGTCGGACCATCTCGAGGTCGAAGTCGCGCGGGGTCGTCAACTCTACCGTCAAAGGTTTTCCCGCGGCGTTCCGGTCAGCGGCCTGGAGCATCTTGGCGAAGTGCACAACCGCCGCGGCACCAAAACCCGCTTCCATCCCGACGAGCAGATTTTCGGCAAAGGCGCCAAATTCGAGCCGGCGCGGCTGTACCGCATGGCGCGCTCGAAAGCCTACCTGTTCGGCGGCGTGCAGATCCGCTGGAGCTGCGATCCGTCGCTGATCAAAGAGAAGGATCCGACCCCGGCTAAGGCCGAGTTCCATTTCCCCGGCGGCCTCAAGGACTATCTGAAGGCGACGCTCGGCGACGAATTCCAGGTCACGCGCGAGGTTTTCGCCGGAAAAAGCGACAAGCAGGGCGGCCATGGATCGCTCGAATGGGCCGTCACCTGGTTCGGTGGCGACGGGTTCTTGAATTCCTATTGCAACACCATTCCGACGGCCGAAGGAGGCACGCACGAGGCCGGCTTCCGCAATGTGCTGACGCGGGGCCTGCGTGGCTATGCCGATCTGATCGGCAACAAACGTGCCTCGATCATCACCACCGACGACGTGATGATCTCGGCCGCCGGCATGCTGTCGGTGTTCATCCGCGAGCCGGAGTTCGTCGGCCAGACCAAGGACAAGCTGGCCACGATCGAGGCGATGCGCATCGTCGAAACCGCCTTGCGCGATCCGTTCGACCATTGGCTGGCCGACAATCCGCAGGAGGCTTCGAAGCTGCTCGAATGGGTGATCGCGCGCGCCGACGAGCGCGTGCGCCGCCGCCAGGAGAAGGAAGTCTCGCGCAAGAGCGCGGTGCGCAAGCTGCGCCTTCCGGGCAAGCTCGCCGACTGCACGCAGAACGCGGCCGCCGGCGCCGAACTGTTCATCGTCGAGGGCGACTCGGCCGGCGGCTCGGCCAAGCAGGCGCGCGACCGCGCCAGCCAGGCGGTACTGCCGCTGCGCGGAAAAATCCTCAACGTCGCCAGCGCCGGCAACGACAAGCTGGCCGCCAACCAGCAGATTTCCGACCTGATCCAGGCGCTGGGCTGCGGCACGCGCTCGAAATACCGCGACGAGGATTTGCGCTACGACCGCGTGATCATCATGACCGACGCCGACGTCGACGGCGCCCACATCGCCTCGCTTTTGATCACCTTCTTCTACCAGGAGATGCCGAACCTGATCCGTGGCGGCCATCTCTATATGGCGGTGCCGCCGCTCTATTCGATCAGGCAGGGCGGCAAGGTCGCCTATGCGCGCGACGACGCGCATAAGGACGAGCTTTTGCGCACTGAGTTTACCGGCCGCGGCAAGGTCGAGATCGGCCGCTTCAAGGGCCTTGGCGAGATGATGGCCTCGCAGCTCAAGGAGACCACGATGGACCAGAAGAAGCGCACGCTTCTCAGGGTCGACGTGAACGAAGCCGAGCACGAGCAGGCGACCAAGGACGCCGTCGACGCGTTGATGGGCACCAAGCCCGAAGCCCGCTTCCGCTTCATCCAGGAGCGCGCCGAATTCGCCGAGACGGACGTGCTGGATATCTGATCGCCGTCTGGTCCATAAAGGCTCCGGTACGGAGACGAATGTGACCTGGACGCGCCTGAGAGAGCTTGTCGAGACACCGTTAAGCGGTCTGACGCAGCCGACCCGTTCGGACTGGATTTTCGCGCTCCGCACGGTTTCGGCCGGACTGATCGCGCTGCTTGCTGCTTACGCCCTGAAACTGGACCACCCGCAATGGGCGATGATGACGGTGTTCATCGTCGCCCAGCCTGTCGCCGGCATGGTGCTGGCGAAGGGCTTTTACCGGCTGATCGGCACGCTGGCCGGCGGCCTCGCGGCGGTCGGCATCACATCGTTGTTCGGCACAAATCCGTGGCTGCTGGTCACGATCCTGGCGCTGTGGATCGGCGTCTGCACGCTGGTGTCGTCCTTGCTGCGCAACCCGGAAGCCTATGGCGCGGCCCTTGCCGGCTATACGGCGATGATCATCGCCCTGCCGGCCTTCGGCCAGCCGCATGCCGTCGTCGACCTGGCCGTCGCGCGCTGCGCCGAGATCGTCATCGGCATCGTCTGCGCCGGCGTCACCAGCCGCCTGATCCTGCCGAAGCTTGCCGCGGATGCCATCATCTCACGGCTGAAGCGCAGCATAATCGATCTCGCCGAATATGCCGGCGGGGCCTTTGCCGACGGCGATCCGGCAAGCCTGGCCACGCTCCAGCGCAAGCTGATCACTGATGCGCAGACACTTGCCGAGATGCGCACCTATGCCAGGTTGGAGGCGCCGAGCCTCGCCACCCGCGCCCATCCGGTGCGCCGCACGATCGGCCAGCTTCTGTGGGCGCTTTCGGCCGCGCGCGCGCTGCACAGCCATCGCCGGCCGAAGAACGCCGCGCTTATCCCGATGCGCAGCGAACTGAAGGCATTCGTTGGAGAATTGGCGGCCACGCCCGGCGCGCTCGACGACACCGGCCCCTGGGTGGCGCGGCTCGACGCGATCGCCGGCAAGGCAAAGGAAATGCCAAGCCTCCCCGACGACGAGGACAAGCTCGGCACCATCACCCGCCTCACCATCGCCGGCGACTTCGCCGAAGCGCTGAAGCAGGTCATGCGCGGGCTGGAGGCGCTTCGCTCGCCAGTGTCCGCACGATCGCGCGAGCGCGGCCAGCCGGCGCTGGTCGTGCACCGCGACCATCGGGCCGCATGGCGCAACGCCATACGGGCCGCACTCGCCACGCTTTTGGTTGCCATCTTCTGGCTGACGACCAAATGGTCGGAAGCCGCCGGCACCGTCATCCTCGTTTCCGTTGTCTCGAGCCTCTTCGCATCACGCCCCGATCCGGTGCAGTCGGCCTGGGGTTTCTTCACCGGAACGCTGATCGCGCTGCCCTTTGCCTTCCTGGTCGGCCAGGTCGCGCTGCCGGCGCTGCACGGCTTCGGCTGGTTCATGCTGTTCGTCGTGCCGATCATGGTGCCCGCCGCGCTCGGCATGGCCAATCCGCGCTATGTCGGCGTCGCCACCGCTTTCGCCATCAACTTCCTAGCTTTCCTTAGCCCGCACCAGCAGATGACCTACGATCCCGGCCCGTTCTTCGCAGGCTCTGCCTCGATCCTGGTCGGCATCCTGATCGCCATCGGCGTCTTCATCGTCGTGCTGCCGGCCAATCCCTGGGTCACCGTCGAGCGCATCGCCCAGGCGATGCGCGAGGATCTGGCGAGGCTTTGCCTGCACGAGCGCATACCGCGCCGCCTCGCCTTCGAAAGCCTGGCCTATGACCGGATCAACCAGCTGATGCCCCAGGTACAGCAGACGGGCCGCAAGGGCGATCCGATGCTGGCCGGCAGCATCGCCGCCGTTACCGTCGGACTGGAAGTGCTCAGGCTGCGCAATGCACAGCTGAACTCCATTGTCCCGCGCGAAACGGCGGAATCCATCGCCAACTTCCTGCGCGGCCTGGCCCGCGAATTGCTGTTCCGCAGGCCGGGCGAGCCCCAGACCGCAACCATCGCCGTCGCAAGGCAATACGCGGCCACCATTGCCGAGCGCAGCGACCGGTTCGAAATGCTGCAGATCGCCGCCTCGCTGCGCATTATCGCAGCGGCGATGGAAGATCATCCGGATTTCTTTGCGAAGGGACGCGGCTAGCTCTTATGCCGCTGCGATCGCCAGCGCATGACCCCGGGCATTCTCGCGCAGTGCGTCGAGATGGATCGACTTCACCAACCCCGCGAGATCGCCTTCGGCCGTCTGTCCGCCGAGCTCCTTCAGCATCAGCCAGCTGACTTCCTGCACGCCGGCGACGCGCCGGCCATTGGCCACCTCGCGCCAGATTTTCAGCGCGCGCAGGATGATGCCATGCGTTGCCGGCGCTAGCCCGGCGCTGCGGAACAGCGCCTGCAGCGCCACGTCGTGGCCGCCGGCGAGCAGCGCCGTTACCCGCTGCTCGGACTGCTGGGCCAAAGCCACCAGAGTCGAGCCGAAGAAGTCGACCTTGCCATGCGCGATCGTGCGGATGATGAAGCTGGCGGTAAGGTCGCCGCGCAGCCTCAGATGCTCGATCAGGGCGGCATGTTCCTCCATGCGCGTTCCCTCGATCAGCGTCACCGAAGCCTTCACGCAGGCGTCGCGCATCACGCGGTCGGCGCGGGCGGCGCCCATCATCGCCAGCACCAGCGGCGAGCCTTTCAGTGTGTCGCCGAGCTTGACCAGCAGCATGTGCCGGCAGTCGGCGGGCAAACGCTGATCGGCGATCAGCGCCTCGCGCACCAGCGCCAGATGGCCGTGCCGTTCGGCTATGCGGCGAAAGCTCAGCGAGGCGATCTCGGCGCCGCTGTTGGCGACCAACACGGCACAGGCTTCAGGCTCGCCGATCTCGGCGATCGCGGCCGCCAGCGCCATCGAGACGACCGGCCGGTTGGCGATCAGCTTCTGCGTCGCCTTCTGGCCGCTGGCAACGCGCTCGACCAGATCGGCATCGGTAAGCAGCGGCGAACGCGCCAGCACGAGCGCCGCGACTTCCGGCTGATCCGAGGCCAAGGCGCTGATCACCTGCGGCGGCGCATGATGGCTCATCGACAGCGCCTCGGCGAGCGCCAGACGGACTTTCGAGGAAGCATCGTCCAGCAAAAACGTCAGCGCGGCTTCGGCGGCGCAGCGATCCTCGAACGGCAAGTCGGAATTGACGTAAGCCCGCGCCAGTGCGCTGGCTGCGGCCGCGCGCTCGGAAACCCTTGCCGTGTCGATCCACTTCAGAAAATGCGAAACAACCATGCCGACCAGCCACGCCCCTTGCCGGAATGTTCCGGCCCCGCTGGAAACGGTAATCTGGAAATGGTTTACGAACGGTTCACCATGTTTATTAACTGGCTTGCGAGCGCGGCGGGCAGCGCCTATCACCGCTCCAAGCGGAGGAGATGATCATGGCCGGACTTTATCTCGAAGAGTTCGTCGTCGGCCATGTCTTCCAGCACACGCTGCGCAAGACCGTCACCGAAAGCGACAACATGCTGTTTTCGGTGATGACGCTGAACCCGCAGCCCTTGCATATCGATTTCGACTTCGCCGCGAAGACCGAATGGGGCAAGCCGCTGGTCAACTCGCTGTTCACGCTCGGCCTGATGATCGGCATTTCAGTGAACGACATCACCGTCGGCACGACCGTCGCCAATCTCGGCATGAAGGAGACCATCTTTCCGCATCCGGTCTTCCATGGCGACACCATCCGGGTCGAGACCACGGTGGTTTCGCTGCGCGAATCCAAATCGAAGCCCGATCGCGGCATCGTCGAGTTCGAGCATCGCGCCTACAACCAGAGCGACGTGCTTGTCGCCAAATGCACCAGGCAGGCGATGATGCTGAAGAAGCCCGCCTGATGCGCTCGCTGCTCTTCGTTCCAGGCGATTCCGAGCGCAAGCTGGAGAAAGGCTTCGGCGCCGACGCCGACGTGATCATCGTCGATCTGGAGGATTCCGTGGCTGCCGCCAACAAGGCGGCGGCACGCGCGATCGCGGCGGGCTTCATCGCGAGTCAGAGGCAAAAGACAGGCCCCGCCGTCTATGTGCGGGTCAACGATCTTTCGACGGGCCTGACCGACGACGACCTTGCGGCGCTGGTTCCAGTGAAACCTGACGGCATCATGCTGCCGAAGTCGAACAGCGGCCAGGACGTCCAGCATCTGGCGGCGAAGCTTCGCGTCCGCGAAGCCGAAAGCGGCCTGCCGGACGGCGCCATGAGAATCCTGCCGATCATCACCGAAACCGCGGCCGGGGTGCTGGCGGCAGCGAGCTATGCCGGGGCGAGCGCGCGGCTTGCCGGCCTGACCTGGGGCGCCGAGGACCTGTCGGCGGCGATCGGCGCGCGATCGGCGCGCGACGAGAGCGGCCGCTACACCGACGTCTTCCGCCTCGCCCGCACCATGACCATCCTGGCCGCCGGCGCGGCCGAGGTAGCCGCCATCGACACCGTCTTCCCGGACTTCCGCGACATGGAAGCGTTCGAGAAGGAATGCCGCGAGGCCGAGCGCGACGGCTTTACCGGCAAGATGGCAATCCATCCGGCGCAGGTGCCGGTCATCAACGCCGCTTTCACGCCATCTGCCGAGGCGGTCGAGCGGTCGCAGGCGATCGTCGACGCCTTCGCGGCTGCCGGAAATCCCGGCGTCGTCGGCATCGGCGGCAAGATGTATGACCGGCCGCATCTGCGCCTGGCCGAACGGATGTTGGCGCGGGCCAAGGCAGCTGGGATTTCGGTCTGAGTCCGCGAGCGGCTACCAGACCATCGGAATCAGCCGGTAGCGGACCTTTGCGGCATAGTCGTCATAGCCGCGCAATCCGGTCCGCAACGCGCCCTCCTCGATGAAAGTGCGGATGGCGAGCAGCACGGCGAAGAACAGCACCGACACCACGCCCCACCAGGAGCCGAGCAGCAGCGCCGTGCCGGCGAAGAACAGAATGGCGCCGGCATACATCGGATGGCGGACATAGCTGTACGGGCCGGTCGTGATCACCTGCTGGCCGCGCTCATCCTGGATCTTGACCACCGGCGCGGCAAAACTGTTCTCCAGCATCGTCAAGTAGCAGATCCAGATGCTGAGCAGCAGCACGAGCGCGCCGACCGCTTGCACCCACGATGGAACCGTCGACCAGCCGTAGCGGATGTCGAGCCCCATCAGAGCCAGCCAGCCGAAAATGGCCAACAGCAAGATACTGAGCAGGATCTTGTCCGCCGGCGGCTGATTTTTCTGGATCGGCGGGCTCAGCCGCTCATTCATGAGACCGGGATCGCGTCGGGCGAGCGCCACGCCCATGGTAAGGCTTAGCGCGACCATTACGACTGTGTACACCCAGGCTCCGGCCCAATGCAGCGTGCCTGCCGACAAGAACAGCACCGCCGCCATGATGCCGAACCACACGAATGTCTGAAGGATCAATCTCGCTATCATGGGGACCTCCTTTTCAGGCGGCTAGTCCTTGCCCCAGCGCGGCCGGCGCATCGAGAAAATCTCATTGACGCTGGCGTAGTCCATATAGCCGAGACGGCCGACATTTCCGGCCCTGACAATGTCGAACTGGCCGTCCTTGAGATAGGCATCGTCGATGTGAACGCCAACAACCTCGCCGGCAACGACGATCGCGCCGGTCTCAGACCCGTCCAGCGCCTTTGGCCGCAGGATTTCCGTCACCTTGCACTCCAGCGCCGCGGGCGCCTCGGCCACGCGCGGCGGCGCGACAAGGCGTGACGGCGCTATGGCGAGGCCGGCATAGCCGAATTCGCTGACGCCGCGCGGCGCGTCGACCGCGGTGCGGTTCATCTTTTGCGCCAGTTCGCGGCTGACCAGATTGGCGACGAACTCGCCCGTCTCTTCGGCGAAGGTGGCGCTGTCCTTGGCGCCTTCGGACGAGAACCAGACGATGAATGGCCGCGTCGAAAAGGCGTTGAAGAAGGAATAGGGCGCGAGGTTGATCTCACCGGCCCTGTTCAATGTCGATATCCATCCGATCGGACGCGGCGCCACGATCGCTTTGGAGGGATCATGCGGCAGGCCATGTCCCTTCGAGGGCTCGTAGAACATCGCGCTATCCGGCCCAGGGCCCGGTGTAATCGGCATAGAGCGTCGCCGGATCAGGCCGCGGCCGCTCCGGCGCCGGTCCCTGATAGGAGCCGATATGGACGAAACCGATGACGCGCTCCTGCGGCGAGAGCCCGAGGATCGCCCTGCCCTCCGCAACGTCGGAATACCAGTTGCTGATCATGTTGGTGCCATAGCCCAGCGCATTGGCCGCGATCATCAGGTTCATAGCCGCCATTCCGCCGGACAGGAACATCTCCCATTGCGGGATTTTCGGATTCTCCTTAGGCACCGACACCACGCCGATCACCAGCGGCGCGCGCGAGAAGCGCGCGAGCTCCTGGTTGCGCCGGCCTTCCGGCAGCGGCCCCTCGCGCTGTTCGGCGAGCGCCGCCAGCTTCTTGCCGATCTCGATCCGCGCCTCGCCGCGATAGAGGATGAAGCGCCAGGGCTCGAGCCGGCCATGGTCAGGAACGCGCGAGGCGGCCGCGATCATCGTGGCGATATCGGCATCGCTTGGCGCCGGCTCCTTGAGATCGGGGATCGGCGCGGAATTGCGGGTGAGCAGGAAGTCGATGATCGGCGACGCCATGGGGGCCAAGTCTCCTAAGCATAGAAATTCAATTTTGAGCTGAAACGCGCCATCGGGAGTTCGGGCGGCTCGGGCGGGTGGCGTTTTGCGCCGGATAATGAGCCCTGGCGGGAGGCGGCTTTAAGTCGTTGTGTGGATGCATGTCGTTCTCTCAAAACCGCGAGGCACTTTTGGGCGACATGCATTAAGCCTTGAAATTGCCACTGCCTTGGGCTTCAACGCAAGGCATGTTTGAGGGGAGCCTGCGCCTTTTTGTGATCGCACTGGTCGCCGCGCTGTTCGCGGTGCCGATCTCTTTCGCGCTGGCCCAGAACGCCAACGACGTCGGCAACATCAAGCTTCCGGGCATTTCGAACTATGCGACGCCGAAGACCGAGGGCACGTTGGCGATCGGCAGTGGCGGCGCCATCACGCTGTCGGCGCAACTCACCGACAAGGGGGCCGACATCAGCCGCGGCATCGTCTGGCGGGTCTTCAAGCCTGAGCCCGCCAGCGACGGCAAGCTGCCGATGGTTGCCTCCGCGCATGGCGGCACGGCGGTGTTCCAGCTCGACCCAGGCAGCTATCTGGTCCACGCCTCCTACGGCCGCGCCGGCGCCACCAAGCGCATCACCGTCGGCAAGGAAGCGCGCCGCGAGAATCTGGTTCTCGACGCCGGCGGGCTGAAGCTCGATGCGGTGACGTCCGGCGGCGCACCCATTCCGCCGAAGAAGCTGCGCTTCTCGATCTATGAGGGCGAGGCAGCCGCTAATGGCGACCGCGCGCTGATCGCGCCCGATGTCGCGCCGAACACGGTGGTGCGGCTCAACGCCGGCACCTATCACGTGGTCTCGACCTATGGCGCGGTCAACGCGGTGATCCGCTCCGACATCCGCGTCGAGGCGGGCAAGCTGACGGAAGCGACCGTCGAGCACCGCGCCGCCGAGATGACGATGAAGCTGGTGCGCGAACAGGGCGGTGAGGCCATCGCCGACACGTCCTGGTCGCTGCTCAACGAGAGCGGCGACCCGATCAAGGAAGCGGTCGGCGCCTTCGCCTCGATGGTGCTGGCCGAGGGGCAATACACCATCATCGCCAAGAACCGCGACCGCATCTACCAGAAGGATTTCACCGTCGTCGCCGGCCAGAACCAGGAGATCGAGGTTCTGGCCAACGAATCGTCGGCGATCGATCCGGAGGAGGGCGCGGACTAAATCGTCCGGCGCCGTCAGGCCGCCTTGCGCATCCGCTTCGGCAGGAACGGCACGCGGCCGCGCCGCGCGGCGGGAGCGGCCAGGTCGAAGACCGCACGATAAAGTCGGTCGAGCAGCGCCTTGCGGTCGCGCAGCGGCTCGAGCTCGCTCCAGCTCAGCACATCGCCGATGCGCACCTCGATCGCCTTGCCCGACAGCCTTGCGAACTCGCGGATCAGCAAGGAAAGGCGCAGCGTCAGCGACGCCTTGCCGATGAACTTCGCCACGCGGTTGTCGCGCTCGGCCATGTTCATCGGACCGCTGACGAGATGGAACAGACGGCCGTTCTGGCCGGAAAAATGCATCGGGATGACCGAGGCCTTGGTCTCCTGCACGAGCTTGGCCGGAAACATCTTCCATGGCAGGTCGATGGCGCGGCCGAACACCTTGGGCGCGGTGGCGACACCGCCAGCGGGGAAGATCACGATGGTGACACCTTCCTTCAATAGCCGCACGGCCTCATGGCGCACCGCCATATTGTTCTTCAGCGCTTCCTTGGTCTCGGAAAAGTCGATCGGCAGCGAATACGGCGCCATCTCGCGGATTCTCAACAGATCCTTGTGGATCATGACCCGGAACGGCCGGCCGAGCTGCTCTGCCAGCGACAGCACCGCGATGCCGTCGCCGATGCCGAAGGGATGGTTGGCAATGATGACCAACGGCGTGTCCGGCAGTGCCGCCGGCGGCCACTGGACGGCGTTTTGCACTCTGACGTCGATCAACTCCAGCATGCGGCTGAACACACGGTCGCCGGTCGGCACGACCTGCCGGCGCCAGAAGTCGTAGAGCGCGGCAAAACGATCGCGGCCCGACAGACCCTCGACGGAATGGATGAACCAGCGCGTCAGCACCGGCTGATGCGGACTGGCGTAGGAGAGCTCGGGAAACCGTCTTTCCCGCAGTTTCAGCTTGAGCATGACGGGTCGTTACAAGTCTGGCGTGACAGGCATGTGAAAATGGCGGTGGATCGCTCCACCGCCATTCGATCGGAAATCCAAAGGTCAGGCGGCGCGGCGCTTGCGGTCCGGCGTCACCGCCTCGTCGGCGAGCGACTTCACCGCGTCGACGAGCTTCAGCGATTCCTGGTCGCGCGAGCCGAGCCGGCGGATGTTGACCGTCTCCTCCTCCGCCTCGCGCTTGCCGCAGACGAGGATGACCGGAACCTTGGCCAGCGAGTGCTCGCGCACCTTGTAGTTGATCTTCTCGTTGCGCAGGTCGGCCTCGGCCAGCAGACCCGCCGCCTTCAGTTCCTTGACAACCTTCAGCGCGTAGTCGTCGGCGTCAGAAGTGATCGTCGCCACCACCACCTGCAGCGGCGCGAACCACAGTGGGAAATGGCCCGAATAGTTCTCGATCAGGATGCCGAGGAAGCGCTCCATCGAGCCGCAGACGGCGCGATGCACCATGACCGGCTGCTTCTTTTCCGAATCCGAGCCGATATAGAAGGCGCCGAAACGCTCCGGCAGGTTGAAGTCGACCTGCGTGGTGCCACACTGCCACTCGCGGCCGATGGCATCCTTCAGCACATATTCGAATTTCGGCCCGTAAAACGCGCCCTCGCCCGGATTGATCGAGGTCTTGATGCGGTTGCCGGAGCGCGCGCGGATCGTCTCCAGCACGTTGCTCATGATCGCCTCGGCATGATCCCAGGCCTCGTCCGTGCCGACGCGCTTGTCCGGCCGCGTCGACAGCTTCACGCTGACCTCGTCGAAGCCGAAGTCGGCATAGGTCGACAGGATCAGGTCGTTGATGCGCAGGCACTCGGCCGCGAGCTGCTCTTCGGTGCAGAAGATATGCGCGTCGTCCTGCGTGAAGCCGCGCACGCGCATCAGTCCGTGCAGCGCGCCGGACGGCTCGTAGCGATGCACATTGCCGAACTCCGCAAGTTTTACGGGCAGTTCGCGATAAGACTTCAACCCATGCTTGAAGATCTGGACATGGCCGGGACAGTTCATCGGCTTCAGCGCGAAGACGCGATCGTCGTCGGTGTCGTCGCCGGCGACGGTGACCTTGAACATTGCGTCGCGATACCAGCCCCAGTGCCCCGACGTCTCCCAAAGGCTCTTGTCCAGGACCTGCGGCGCGTTGACCTCCTCATAGCCGTGCTCGTCGAGGCGGCGGCGCATGTAGTTGATCAGGTTCTGCACCATCTTCCAGCCCTTGGCGTGCCAGAAGACGACACCCGGCCCCTCCTCCTGGAAGTGGAACAGGTCCATCTCGCGGCCGAGCTTGCGGTGGTCGCGCTTCTCGGCTTCCTCGAGCAACGTCTGGTAAGCCTCGAGTTGCGCCTGGTCGGCAAAGGCGGTGCCGTAGATGCGCGTCAGCATCGGATTGTTGCTATCGCCGCGCCAATAGGCGCCCGCCACCTTCATCAGCTTGAAGGCGTTGCCGATCTGTCCGGTCGAGGCCATGTGCGGACCGCGGCAGAGGTCGAACCAGTCGCCCTGCGCGTAGATCTTGAGGTCCTGATCCTCTGGGATGGCGTCGACCAGCTCGACCTTGTAGCGCTCGCCCTTGTCGGAAAAGACCTTCCTCGCCTTCTCGCGCGGCCAGACTTCCTTGGTGAACGGCTTGTTGCGCTGGATTATCTCGCGCATCTTCTTCTCGATCACCGGGAAATCGTCCGGCGTGAACGGCTCGTTGCGGGCGAAGTCGTAGTAGAATCCGTTCTCGATCACCGGCCCGATGGTCACCTGCGTTCCCGGCCACAATTCCTGCACGGCTTCGGCCAGCACATGCGCGGTGTCGTGGCGGATGAGTTCCAGCGCGCGCGGATCCTCGCGGGTGATGATCTCGACCTTGCCGGACGTGCCGAGCGGATCGGAAAGATCGCGCACGGTGCCGTCGATCGCATAGGCAACGGCCTTCTTGGCCAGCGACTTCGAGATCGATTCGGCAAGCGCAGCACCGGTCGTCGCCGCGTCGTAGTCGCGCACGGAGCCATCGGGAAATGTCAGGGAAACGGAATTCGGCATCAGGATTCTCCTATCCAGTCCCGCAAACGAGCGCGGGTGGTGAATGCATGTCGCAGGATGCGTTGCGGCGTGCAGAGGTTAGCCGGAGGCGCCAATCAAATGGATGATGGCCAGCGGCGCGGTTTTAGAGGCAGTGCCGCGCCAGGTAAAGAGCGCCGCGTCAGGAAATGTCGCCAGCGATGTTGAACAGCCTCACTTCACCAGTTGCGGCAGATCCTTCAGGAAAGCCGCCCGTGTGGCCAGCCCCTTCGGCTGATCGCTGCGCTTGGCGTCGACGACCAGCCGGGCGAAGACGATCTTGCGGCCGCCCTTCTCCGCCCAGCCGACGAACCAGCCGAGCGAACGCTTGCCGTCCTTGCCAAGCTTGGTGCTGCCGGTCTTGCCCTGCACGGTCCAGTCACCGGCCGCAAAGCTCGGGATGATCGCTTTCGTCATCTCATGCGCCTTGACCGACACCGGCATCTTGCCGGCGAGCAACTTACGCAGGAATGCTGTCTGCTCGACAGGCGATATTTCGAGCGAGGAATTGATCCAGGCTTGCGTAAGCCCGTTGTCCTTGCCGGCATCGCCGGAGACATCCATGTTGCCGTAGCCGAACTTCGACACGTAGCCGGCGAATTTATCGGCGCCGAGCCGCCGCGTGATCTCGCGCGAGTACCAGACGATGGAATCGCGCTCCCAGATCGTCGGATCGACGGTTTTTTGGTCACGCTTGGCCGCCTTGAATTCGGGCTTGTAGTCCCAGCTCGGCGTGTGCGGGTCGCTCAGGATTGCTGAATCGTACCCGATCAGCGCCAGCGGCACCTTGAAGGTCGACGCCGGGCTGACGCGCTGGTCGCAGACACCGTCCTGGTAGAGTGCAGCACCGCTATCGGCGTCCTGGATCAGCGTGCAGTGGATCTCCTGGAGCGGCGCCGATTGCGCCCGCACCGGCAGGCCCAATATCCAGGCCAGCACGAACAGCACGGCGGCAAAAATGAAGGGATAGCGGTCCATCTGGCGCATGGTGAAGTCACTCCGGTATGAGATTGCAGTAGCGGCTTAGCGAGGCGACTTGTCTCGATTTTGTCTCAAATGCGCAGTGTTTGTGCAGCTTGGCGTTAACCCTACCGGATCGTAAAAATCCGATCCTGCGAACGATCAGGTTTGAGGTTGGCCGCGTTTCCTACCGACCTGCCAGTAGCGCCAGGGCATGAACCAGACATAGCGCGGGGCGAGCGTTTCCGGCACCCGGTCTATACCATGCGTGCCGAACGGACCGCAGCGCGAAACCCGAAACAACGCCATCCAGCCGCCGGCCCACAGGCCATGGCGGGCGATCGCCTCATGCGCGTATTCGGAACAGGTCGGCAAATGCCGGCAGCTGTTGCCGACGAAACCGGAGAGCGTCAGCTGGTAGAGCCGCACCAGCGACGTGCCGAGGACACGCCCCGGCGTCTTGCGCCAGGGCCCCGGCCAGTTGCGCCCGCGGTTGGCCGGCCGCGCGCCGTGCGCATGTCCGTGATGGTCGGCCAGAAATTTGCTCCGCAGCCTGTTTCGCTGCGCGATAGATGTGGGTTTCCGACCTCGAACGCAATGTCTTTCGCCTCTCATGGTCTGGCGCGGCGGATGGGATGCCTGTCGGCCACAAGCCTATGGTGCGGGGACGCCCCAGGCCTTCCTTCATGCCATTCGCCTTGCCGGTTTTTGTCGCGCCACTGGAACGTCGCGATCAGCATGACGTCGCTCAGGATGTCGAGTAACTCGTTCATGGCAGTGCTCCTTTGAGCACCGATTAGACTGCCGCTGGCCTTCCTCCTCAAACGAGTATAATTTCCGCTTCGGATAACTTGAGGTTATGCAAGATGAAGCGCGGCCGCCTGCCGCTGACGGCATTGCGAAGCTTCGAAACCGCCGGCCGGCATTTGAGCTTCAGTCGCGCGGCCGAGGAGCTTTACGTGTCACAGGCCGCGATCAGCCGGCAGATCCGTGAACTCGAGGCGTTCCTGCGCCAGCAGCTGTTTCACCGCCTGCATCGACGGGTCGAACTGACGGATGCGGGGCAGCGGCTGCTCGACCAATTGGTCAGAAGCTTCGACGACATCGACCGGGTGCTTTCGGACCTGGCGGCATCGCCGGCGCAATCGGTGGTCCGCGTCAGCGTCGAACCATCGCTGGCCGCTGTCTGGCTGGTGCCGCGGCTCAATCGCTTTCGCCAGTTGCGGCCCGACATCGACGTGTCGCTCGAAGTCGACGTGCGGTTGATCGAATTCCGTAGCGACCAGGCCGAGCTTGCCTTGCGCTTTAGCGCTCACCACAAGTCATGGCCTCGCAGTGAGGCGGAACATCTGGCACCAGTCATCGCTTCGCCAGTCCTGTCGCCCGCTCTACTTGCATCCGGCCCGGCTCTGCGCAGGCCGACCGACCTGCGCGCCTATACCTTGCTGCACGAAGAGAACCGCCAGGGCTGGACACGCTGGTTCGAGGCGGCGGGGGTCACCGGCGATACTCCGTCAGAGCGTGGACCAATCCTCGCCGATACCTCGCTATCGAAACAGGCCGCTATGCTCGGCCATGGCGTTGCCCTGGGCGACCTGATGCTGGTCAGCGAAGAATTGGCATCCGGCGCTTTGATCAAGCCATTCGAGACCAATGTCGTCTGCGGCGCCTACTGGCTTGTCGGCAGAAGCCTCGGCTCCCTGTCCGAGCCCGCTGCTGCCTTTGCTAACTGGGTCCGCGATGAATTTGCTGACAGCCGGCGCTTGCCGGTAGATGTTTAAGCCGCCTCTCCGGCGCGCTTCTTCTCGATCTGGCCGATCGCGTCGACCACGGCGTCGAAGGTCAGCATGGTCGAGGCGTGACGAGCCTTGTAGTCGCGCACCGGCGCCAGATATTTCAAATCGTCGAAACGGCCTTGCGGCGGCGCGCCGTTTTCCTTGAGCATCTTGAGCATGGTTTCGCGCACCGCGCGCAACTCGTCGGCTCTGGCGCCGACCACATGCTTGGCCATGATCGAGGATGAAGCCTGGCCGAGCGCGCAGGCTTTGACGTCATGGGCGAAATCGGTCACCACGTCGCCATCCATCTTGAGGTCGACGGTGACGGTCGAGCCGCACAGTTTGGAATGCGCTTTTGCCGTCGCGTCGGGCTGATCCAGGCGGCCGATCCGCCCGATATTTCCGGCGAAGCCGAGAATTTTCGCATTGTAGACGTCGTCGATCATATTTTTCCAATCCGTCGCCGCCCAGCGAACAGGCTTTGCCGCTCTCGCGTCTTCCTTTCGCTCCGCCAGAACCATATATAATGGTGGCAGCCGGGCATCGACAAGGCGACGACAAAGCTGTTGTCCTTGCCTATTGTTCACGCCGCTTGCGGGATGGAAATGGGCGATTTTCACCCAAAAGGTCGTGGTCCGTTCAACTCGTTCCGCCTTTGAGCGGGACTACGGGAGACGCCTTTATGGATGCCGTCATCAAGAAAATCATGCCCCCGTCCGACTACATGGATAAGCCGGTCACCGACCGGCCAAGCGAGACCGAGGTCGAAGCCGCGGTTCGTGTCCTGCTGCGCTGGACCGGCGACAATCCCGATCGCGAAGGCCTGATCGATACGCCGAAGCGCGTCACCAAAGCCTTCCGCGAGATGTTCAACGGCTACGACATGTGCCCCGCCGACGAGCTTGGCCGCACCTTCGAGGAAGTCGCCGGCTATGACGACCTCGTCATTGTCAGGGATATCCAGTTCCATTCGCATTGCGAGCACCACATGGTGCCGATCATCGGCAAGGCGCATGTCGGCTATCTGCCGGACGGCAAGGTCGTCGGCCTGTCCAAGATCGCCCGCGTCGTCGACATCTTTGCGCATCGCCTGCAGACGCAGGAAGCGATGACGGCGCAGATCGCCGGCGTCATCCAGGACGTGCTCAATCCGCGCGGCGTCGCCGTCATGCTTGAGGCCGAGCATATGTGCATGGCCATGCGCGGCATCCGTAAGCAAGGCTCGACCACGCTGACGTCGACCTTCACCGGCGTCTTCAAGGACACCCCGGAAGAGCAGGTCCGCTTCGTCACCATGGTGCGCGCCGGCGGCTGATTCCGGCCGTCGCCGGTCAAACAGATAAGGACCGGCGATGTCGGCAGTTGAGTTTCCAAAAGCCCCGTCAGACAAAAAAGCGCTGGAGGAAGGCACTGTCCTTTCTCCGCGCTTCGACGCCGCCGGGCTCGTCACCGTCGTCGTCACCGATGCCGGCGACGGCATGCTTTTGATGGTTGCGCATATGAACGCCGAGGCGCTGGCGCTAACGCTCGAAACTGGCATCGCCCACTACTGGTCGCGCTCCCGCAACGCGCTTTGGAAGAAGGGCGAGACCTCCGGCAATTTTCAGCACGTCGTCGAGATGCGCACGGATTGCGACCAGGACGCGCTTTGGCTTCAAGTCAAAGTGTTGGGCCACGACGCAACTTGTCACACCGGCCGGCGTTCCTGCTTTTATCGGACAGTGGGGCTGAACGACGGCAAGGCGACGCTTGCCGACGATGGCAGCAAGCCGCTGTTCGATGCGGACCAAACGTATCGGAAGCCTCTGTGAACCGTTCAATATTCACAAGCCACTCATATTCACTATTCTCAAACGACCTTGGGGTACAAGGGATATGGGACAAGGGAGATCGTGATGCTCGAATGGGCGTCATTGCGCAGCAGAGCTGACGTTCGGGAGGCCAATGGCCCCGCATCGTCCGGCGGCGTGCCCGATCAGAAGCCGGGAAGGAAGCCGGGTATCTCGCTGGCGCTCGGCGGCGGCTGCGCCCGCGGCTGGGCCCATATCGGCGTGCTGCGCGCGCTCGACGAAGCCGGCATCGAAGTATCGATGATCGCCGGAACCTCGATCGGCGCGCTGGTTGGCGGTTGTTACCTGGCCGGCAAGCTCGACGAGCTGGAGGAGTTCGCCCGCAGCCTCACCAAGCGCCGCATCTTCGGCCTGCTCGATCTCAACCTGCGCGGCAGCGGCCTGTTCGGCGGCCTGAAGCTCGACCAGCGTCTGCGCGAGCATCTCGACGGCGCCCGCTTCGAGGATCTGTCGAAACCATTCGTCGCGGTCGCTTCCGAAATTCGCACCGGCCATGAGATCTGGCTGTCGAGCGGCTCGCTGGTCACCGCCATGCGCGCCTCCTATGCGCTGCCCGGCGTCTTCGAACCTGTTGCCTGCAACGGCCGCGTGCTGGTCGACGGCGCGCTGGTAAATCCGGTGCCGGTCTCGGTCTGCCGCGCCTACGAACAGCCGCTGGTCGTAGCCGTCAACCTGCATTACGACCTGTTCGGACGCGCCGCCGTCATCAAGCACAGCGCCGGCGAGCTGGTTATCGAGAACGACGCGCCACGCCCCGGCCAAGTCAATCCGCAATCGCACCAGACGCGCCTCGGCATCACCGGCGTGATGGTCGAGGCCTTCAACATCATCCAGGACCGGATCTCGCGCGCCAGGCTGGCCGGCGATCCGCCGGATATGTCGCTGCAGCCCAAGCTCAGCCATATCGGCCTGACGGAATTCCACCGCGCCGACGAGGCCATCAGCCTCGGCTATCAGGCGACCAAAGCGCAGATCAGCGAACTGACCCGGCTGCAGTCCGTGCTGGTGTGAATTCCGGTACGGCACCGCGCCAAGGTGTGTTGAGATTCAGGTCAGGCCGAGTCGGAGTCGAAGACGGGCGCGAAGCGACCAAACTGGGCGGTTTCCGAAAACCGGAGCGGAGCGCACTTAACTCAGAGTACATGAGACCACCTGCCTACGCCGGTCGTGCCCTTAACTGCCACGCCGCTGTCATCAATGACGCTCCGATTGCCCCTCTTGAAGTCGCTTCGTCGACGCAATGATCCGCTTGGTTAAGTAGATCAACTATTTCTGAGTTGCGAGATTCAACTTGGTAAGAAGCTGGTCGATTGAATTAAGTTTCACTTTTTCAAGTTGATTTTTGGCATTTGTGGCTTTCCCAGCACTCGTTTTTGGTGGGTGGCTCTCGTCGGGCTGCGGAGCGAAACCAAAAGTCAGCTTATCGGTATTTGTTCTCCCCAACGTGGCCAACCCACCGGGGCCCTTGAAATGAGTCAAAGTCCAGGTTGGTCCAAAGGCATTTACATTCTGGACAACTTCAAAGTTCACATATCCTCCAAATTCTCCATCCTTCTGCCCAGCACTGGTATCTCGATTTGGCGTTGAGAAGCCAAGATCGACCAGGGTTTTCAAGCCCAGGTCTCCGGCCAGGAGTGTATTGTGATCAGGGCAATCTCCAAATCTGGGGTTGATTCTCCACTGCTGGTGCATCTGCTGGAAGGAAAATAGCAAGTCTTCCGAAAATTCTTGGGTTCTGGTTTGACTTGCTTTAAATCCGGCATCAAGTCCAAATAATGCAGATTGCGTATAGGCTAATGTTGGCGCGAGCTCTCCGGTATCTTCTACATCGAGCGTCATTGTTACGGCTACTTTATAGTTGCCGGATAAAAGCTCTTTTTTATGAATATAATTATCTTTCGGGTCGCTGTGATCTTTAACGAGGTTCATCAATTCGCATGTAATTCTCTGGGCAATGCTGAACGCAGTAGGCCCGTGCGAATTCTTGGGAACATCGAAATCTGGCGCCGCGCAAGCCTGAAGCATTAGTGGGGCGCCAGCTATGAGCGTGGCTATAACGCCGAAATTTCGCACGGCCATTTTCCTCCAAAGGTGGCATGCATCCCAGTTCGATTGCCCCAGGGCTGCTTTTTGTATGTCTTTGTTGCCCAATTATTAGATTAGACACACCTCTCGCCGGCAGTAAAATTCGCGAAGCCGCGTTTATCTGGATCGGGATTGTTCCGCATTATTGCATCCATCTGGAGGCAAACGCTCTGATGGGTCTGTTCACAGTATGGATCGCCGTTGTCTGGACTCACCCAGCAAGCTCCAATGGGTTCATTGTTAAGTGCAGTCTCAAGAAGCTGCGCATGTGCAATTCTCTTTGCTTTCTTGAGAGTCATTTGAATTTGCCGTTTGGTCGTCATCAGTAATCCTTTGAGCCAACCTGTGTTGGTCAAAAAAGAGGCCTTGTTTCAGTCCATCTCAAATCGAAGAAAGAGATCGAAGGAGTTTCTGACCGTCGGGAACTCCCCAACCCGACGCAGCGTCGAATCCTGCAATAGCGGCATAGCCCTTGCCCGGCAGGGGGTGAGAAGCGTTTTGTCCGACGAGGATGTCTCGACAGCCGCCTTGACCAAGGGGATTCCCATTCGCTCCCGGGCCATACAGTAGTGGGGTAAGGAACCTTTGCCGCTTTGAAGCCGGGAGGGCTCCCGCCATGCGGGCAATTAGCGCCGCCCAAAGCGGGGCTGAAGCGCTTGTCCCCCCGTTCCAACGCATGCCTCCGGGGAGAATTAGCGAGTAGAATGGAGGTCCTGCTAGGGCTGACACGTCGGGTATTACACGCCCATCAATGCCCCCGGCGTTCAAAGAGTTGATTTTGACAGTTTGCCAAGAAGGCCTGGGAAATCTGGTGCTCACGCCTCCGCCTCCTGCTCCTCCACCTTTCCCGGTCCTGCGGCCCGGTGCCTCCCACCAAACTACTTCGTCTTTGCCGTTGAGCATCGTGCCACCGACGGCGAGTACGAACGGACTAACAGCGGGGAAGTCTACATGTGCACCAGGAGCGGATGACCCATCTCCAGAGCCGTCGTCGCCCGACGATACACAGATCGTAATGCCCAACATCGCTGCAGCCTGAAGTCCCTCGGAGATGGCCGAAATTCCGCCTTCGGACCAATCGCTCGAATCCTCTGGGCTCCCCCAGCTGATTGAAAGACTTACGGGAACAGAAGGGCTTCCTTGGGCGACTTGATCAAGGAGATCGACCCAGCCCTTTTCATCGAAGCTGGCGAAGTAGACGACGACGTCGGCACCCGGACAAAGCGCGGCCACAATTTCTATGTCCATCATAACCTCGCCGGAGAGATCGGCGGAAAGTTGCTGCTGGCTGGGATCTAGGGCTTTTAGTTGCGCCTCCGTCAGTGGGGCTACGTTTACTGGAACGATCTTTATGTTCGGGGTAGCACGCCCCTCCTGCCTGCAAAATGCGGTGACCTCCTCGGGAAAGTAAGTCGGCGGCACCATTTGATTATTTTCGTCGGGTACCGCAAATTCCGCGATGGCCACCGTCTGGCCGGAGGCGCTGCCAGGGGGGAAGTTATATCGCTGTTCCAGGTCGCTCGCGGTCAATGGACCGATGGTTTTGACTTGCTTCGCCGCAGCTTTGCGTTGGATTGATTTCCGATTTGCCATTTGCCGCTGGTCGAGACCGAGTACCGCTGTCACAACTCCATTTAGTTGCGAAGGGACTTGGATCGTTCCTTCGCGCCCCAAATACTCTCCCTGTCTGGCGGTATGGTAGATACCAATGTTCGGCCGAAAGGCGGCTTCGACTGCCGATGCGGGTCCACTCACCTGCATGCTTCGGCCACCGTTGAGGATGACATCGACTTTCAGGCCGAAGGACGACAATGTCTTTTCAGCGAGTTGTACATCGGAAGGAGAAGCCCCGTATCGATCGGAAAACTCCGCAGGGGATAGGGGCCTGGCTGGCAGTTCGTTTACACCAGGCAGCTTAGGCGCCCGCAGTTTAAGGGTAAGGGTTATGAGTCTTTGAGGGTCGACGTCATGCAACCTGATTGCGCCATTTCTGGCAGGCCTGCGACTTCCTGGGAGAACTATATGACTTACTACCAACGCCCCCTCCTTAACCGTTGGATTTATTTTCCTTTTAAAATGCCCGCTATATTCATCTGGGCGAGAGCTCAGATGGTCCTTAACATTTTGCAAAAAGTGTTTTACGATGAATTTTTATTCTCTCATGTATTAGAAATATTGCAACTCATGAACGATCTGGCGAAGCGTGCTGCGAATCAAATTTCTGTGAGGTTTGGCATCAACTGCGAACTAGGCCGAATCAAGTGCGACTTGAGGGCTGCAGCTCAAGAGCTGTTGGTTCGTGTTCACGCCAAATCCCGTTGACGTTAGAACCAAATAATTCAGCTCAACGCCGCATCGCTGATGCGAAACTGCACTGTACGGTTGCCGTTCCAGTAGTTGCCCGACAGCGAGCCGGCGACATGCACGGTCTTGCCGCGGTTCCTGAACAGGAACTCGCCGAGCGGCGTGTCGACGGCGCGGAAGGCGATCGCCTGGATCTTGCCGCCGCTCTGCGACTGCAGGTCGACGCGGATATGGTTGGTGCCGATGGCACGCGCATCGGCGAGCCTGTGGCGCGGCAGCACGAACACCGGCGCGATATGCCCGGCGCCGAAAGGGCCGGCCTTCTCGAGCGAATCGAGCAGCGAAAGCGTCGCGCCCTCGGCAGCTAGGGCGCCGTCGACCGCCAGGCTTTCTTCATTCTGCAGCCGGAACACGTCCGCCGCGGCGCGCTCCTCGAAGAAGGCGCGCAACTCGCCCAGTTTGGCACGCTCGACGGTGATGCCAGCGGCCATGGCATGACCGCCACCCTTGACGATCAGCCCGGCCGAGGCCGCCTCGCGCACCAGCCGTCCGAGATCGAAGCCGGTGACCGAACGCCCCGAACCGGTGCCGAGGCCGGTCGAGTTGAAGGCGATGGCAAAAGCCGGACGGCGCGCATAGTCCTTCAGCCGTGAGGCGATCAGCCCGACGATGCCCGGATGCCAGTTGTGGCTGGCGGTGACGATGACGGCCGGGCCACTGCCGCCGGCAAGCTCGGCGTCGGCCTCGGCGCGCGCCTGCGCCAGCATCTCCTGCTCCATCTGCTGGCGCTCCTGGTTGAGCCGGTCGAGCGTCTCGGCGATGCCTGCCGCCTCGACCGGATCGTCGGTGGCCAAAAGCCGGCTGCCGAGTGCTGCATCGCCGATGCGGCCGCCGGCATTGATGCGCGGCCCGATCAGGAAGGAGAGATGGAAGGTGTTGATCGGCTCGCCGATGCGCGAGACCCGCGCCAATGCGGCCAGCCCCTCATTCTTGAGCTGGCGTAGCACCTGCAGGCCCTTGACGACGAAGGCGCGGTTGACGCCGGTGAGCGGCACCACATCGCAGACCGTCGCCAGCGCCACCAGGTCGAGCAGCGAAAGCAGATCGACGGGTGCTGCATCGGGCAGCCTTTCGCGCAGTACCTTCGCCGTCTGCACCAGGCACAGGAACACGACGCCGGCGGCGCAAAGATGCCCCTGCCCCGACAGATCGTCCTCGCGGTTGGGATTGACCACCGCGTCCGCCAGCGGCAGCGGACCGCCGACCTGGTGATGGTCGAGCACCACGACATCGGCGCCGGCTTCCCTGGCCGCGTCGACCGAGGCCGCGCTGTTGGTGCCGCAGTCGACGGTGACGATCAGCCTGGCGCCGCGCGAGATCAGCTCGCGCATCGCGTCCGGATTGGGTCCGTAGCCCTCGAAGATGCGGTCCGGGATGTAGATTTCCGACGGAACCGAAAAATGCGCGAGAAAGCGCTTGATGAGCGCAGACGAGGCAGCGCCGTCGACGTCATAATCGCCGAAGATCGCCACTTTCTCCCCGGCGACGATCGCGTCGGCCAGCCTTGCCGCGGCTTTCTCCATGTCGGTCAGCGACGCCGGGTTCGGCAAAAGCTCGCGGATCGTCGGATCGAGGAAGCGTTCGGCTTGATCCGCGCTGACGCCACGCCCGGCAAGCACCCGCGCTACGATATCCGGCACGCCGTGACCCTGAGCGATGGCTAGTGCCGCCATGTCCTGCCGCTCGGTCAGCCGGTGTTCCCAGGAAACACCGGTCGCCGATTGCCTGACATCGAGGAAGAGGCGCTTTTCGCCGTTCAACTACGCTTTCCGCTTTTCAGCCTGGCGGCGGAGCCATTCGTCCGCCGCATCGCCCATGGTCTTTTCCGTACCATCCTTGAGCCAGGCCATGAAAGGGCGGTCGAACCGGAATGCACTGCCACATTCGCGCGTCAGAAAGCGGCGCACGTTCTGAGTGTAGCGGTAGCTTTTGGTGATTGGAGTCGCGCGCGAAATCGGATCCGCGTGCCAGTCGAACGCCTTCATCGTCAGATCCCTGCCGCCAGCATCGGCGACAGGGATGGCTAACAATTGCGGGCGGGCCTCGCAAGCGCCTCTAAAACTTTTCCAGATCCTGGTGCCTGGCCTTGATTTCGCGCACCGTGCGCGAGGACGAGCGTAGGACTATGGTGTGGGTGGTTATGAAGGTACGGCCGAACTTCACGCCATCGAGCAAATTGCCGTCAGTGACGCCGGTCGCGGCGAACAGCACGTCGCCGCGCGCCATATCCTCTACGCGATAGACGCGCTTCGGATCGGCAATGCCCATCTTGGCCGCCCGCGCCACCTTTTCCGGCGTGTCGAGGATCAGCCGTCCCTGCATCTGACCACCGGTGCAGCGCAGCGCCGCCGCTGCCAGCACTCCCTCCGGCGCACCGCCGGTGCCGAGATAGATGTCGATGCCGGTCTCGTCCGGATCGGTGGTGTGGATGACGCCGGCGACATCGCCGTCACCGATCAGCCGGATCGCAGCACCTGTGGCGCGCACAGCGTCGATGAGCCTGGCATGACGCGGCCGGTCGAGGATGCAGGCGGTGATGTCGGAGACGGCCACGCCCTTGGCCTTGGCCAGGTTGGCGATGTTCTCGGCCGGCGAGGCATCGATGTCGATCAGGCCCTCCGGATAGCCCGGGCCGATGGCGATCTTGTCCATGTAGACATCCGGCGCGAACAGCAGGCTGCCCTTCTCGGCGATGGCGATGACGGCAAGCGCGTTGGGCAGGTTCTTGGCGCAGATCGTCGTGCCTTCGAGCGGATCGAGCGCGATGTCGACCGCCGGGCCTTTGCCGGTGCCGACCTCCTCGCCGATATAGAGCATCGGCGCCTCGTCGCGCTCGCCCTCGCCGATCACCACCGTGCCCTTGATGGCGAGCCGGTTGAGCTCCTGGCGCATGGCGTCGACCGCGACTTGGTCGGCCGCCTTCTCATCGCCGCGCCCGCGCAGCCTGGCGGCCGCGACCGCCGCGCGCTCGGTGACGCGCACGACCTCCATGGTCAGGATCCGGTCGAGGCCGGGGGCGATGTCTTGGGCGATGTTCATGGATGACGCATTCCTCGTTGTCACGAGAGCGGGTCAGGTCCGAACCGCTCTATTTTGCTTCGAGCAATCCGGGAGAACCGGAGTTGCTTCTGCCTTCCGCCAAAGGCGAAACCCTTCTGGCAAAGCTCCATGACAACGGCAAGACTTGCCCGGCCAATTTTTGAAACCGAAGCAAAATCAATCGATTAAAGGTGGAAAAGTTCGGGCGGCTACTCCGCCCGTTCGATGCGGATCACCTGCGCCTTGTCGGTCAGATGACCGTCCTTGGTGATGCCTTCGACGGCCTTGCGCACCGCAGCTTCCGTCGTCTCGTGGGTGACGAGGATGACCGTCTTCTGCGCTTGCGTCTCGGGGCCTGCCGCCTGCTGGACAATCGATTCCAGCGAGATGTCGTTGTCGGCCATGCGCTTGGCGATCGCGGCGAAGACGCCGATGCGGTCATGCACGGTGAGCCGGATGAAATAGCCGCCGGCATGGCTGCGCATCTGCGCCTTCTTGTAGGGCTTCAACTCCTTCGCCGGCCAGCCGAACACCGGCCCATGCTGGAAGCCCGGGCGGCTCTTGGCGATGTCGGCGATATCGCCGATCACCGCCGACGCCGTGGCATTGCCGCCGGCGCCAGGGCCGGAAAGCAGCAACTCGCCTAGGATGTCGGTCTCGATCGCCACCGCGTTGATGACGCCATGCACCTGCGCGATGACCGAGGCCGTCGGCACCATGGTCGGGTGCACGCGCTGCTCGATCCCGCTTTCGGTGCGCTGCGCGACGCCGAGTAGCTTGATGCGATAGCCGAGATCGGCTGCGGCGCGGATATCGGCCTGGGTGATGTTGGAGATGCCTTCCATATAGATGTCGTTGGCGGCGATCTTGGTGCCGAAGGCCAGGCTGGTCAGGATCGACAGCTTGTGCGCCGTGTCGTGGCCCTCGATGTCGAAGGTCGGATCGGCCTCGGCATAGCCCAGCCGTTGCGCGTCCTTGAGGCAGGCGTCGAAGGAGATGCCTTCGGCCTCCATGCGGGTCAGGATGTAGTTGCAGGTGCCGTTGAGGATGCCGAAGACGCGGGTCACCGCGTTGCCGGCCATAGCCTCGCGCATCGTCTTGATGACCGGGATGCCACCGGCGACCGCCGCTTCATAGTTGAGCAGCACGCCCTTCCTCTCGGCGATCTCGGCAAGCGCCACGCCGTGTTTGGCGAGCAGCGCCTTGTTGGCGGTGACGACATGCCGGCCCGCCTCTAGCGCTGCCTTCACCGACTGCCGCGCCGGCCCCTCGTCGCCGCCGATCAGCTCGACGAAGACATCGATGTCGGCCTTTTCGGCCATCTTGACCGGATCGTCGAACCATTTGGCGGCGCTGAGATCGACGCCGCGGTCGCGCTTGGCATCGCGGGCCGAAACCGCCGCCACGACGATGTCGCGGCCGCATTGCCGGGTCAGCTCGGCCGCCTTGTCGCGCAGCACGCGCGCCACCGAGGCCCCGACGGTGCCCAAGCCGGCAATTCCAACACGCAATGCTTCAGCCATGTCCGGCGACGCCCCTCAAAACGTAAGTCGATGAAAATGTCAGGCGAGCTCAGCGGCGAGACGCGAGCGGCACCACGTTGTTCGGCTGCTTGGCGGTCGACGCCAGGAACTTCTTGATGTTGCGCGCCGCCTGGCGGATGCGATGCTCGTTCTCGACCAGCGCCACGCGCACATAGTCGTCGCCATGCTCACCGAAGCCGACGCCCGGCGCCACCGCGACATCGGCATGCTCGATGAGCAGCTTGGAGAACTCCAGCGAGCCGAGATGACGGAACTGCTCCGGGATCGGCGCCCAGGCGAACATCGAGGCCGCGGGCGCCGGAATGGGCCAGCCGGCGCGGCTGAAGGAATCGACCATCACGTCGCGACGCTTGTGGTAGACCTCGCGCACCTCGGCAATGTCGGCGCCGTCGCCGTTCAGCGCATGCGCGGCCGCCACCTGGATGGGCGTGAAGGCGCCGTAGTCGAGGTAGGATTTCACCCTGGTCAGCGCCGCGATCAGCCGCTCGTTGCCGACGGCGAAGCCCATGCGCCATCCCGGCATCGAGAAGGTCTTCGACATCGAGGTGAATTCGACGCAGACGTCGATCGCGCCTGGAACCTGCAGCACCGAAGGCGGCGGGTTACCGTCGAAATAGATCTCCGAATAGGCAAGGTCGGACAGGATGATGATGTCGTTCTTCTTCGCGAAGGCGACCACGTCCTTATAGAAGTCGAGCGAGGCGACCAGCGCCGTCGGGTTCGACGGATAGTTGAGGATCAGCGCCAGCGGCTTCGGGATCGAATGGCGAATGCCGCGCTCGACCGCCGGAATGAAACCGTCATCGGGCTCGACCTGCAGCGAACGGATGACGCCGCCCGACATGATGAAGCCGAAGGCGTGGATCGGATAGGTCGGGTTCGGGCACAGGATGACATCGCCGGGCGCGGTGATCGCCTGCGCCATATTGGCGAAGCCTTCCTTCGAGCCGAGCGTCGCCACCACCTGGGTGTCGGGATTGAGCTTCACGCCGAAGCGGCGCTGGTAATAGGCGGCCTGGGCGCGGCGCAAGCCCGGAATGCCGCGCGATGAGGAATAGCGATGCGTGCGCGGGTCGCGCACCACTTCGCACAATTTGTCGACGATGGCCTTCGGCGTCGGCAGGTCCGGATTGCCCATGCCAAGGTCGATGATGTCGGCGCCGCGCGAGCGGGCGCTGGCCTTCAGCCGGTTGACCTGCTCGAAGACATAGGGCGGAAGCCGGCGGACCTTGTGAAATTCTTCCATTTCAGTTCCAGACGATCAAAAAGGGGGCGCTTTCGGCGCGCGATATAAACCTAATTGCAGTTAGGGTCGAGGGTCGGGTCGCATTTGCCTTCGATCTGCTTCAGCGTGTCGGAGCCATGCGTCTTGGCCAGCGTGTTGAGCGCGGTCGCATTGGACGGCGCGGCCACCTTGCCGCCCTTGGCAGCCTGCGCCTGCTCCTCGGCCTTGAGCTGGGCGAGATTGGCGGCGGTCTCCTCCTTGGTGAGCTGCTTGGCGGCCACCGGCGGGGGAACGTTGAGATTGGGGTAGGACCCGGTGTCCTTCGGCCCCTCGGTCACGCCTACCGGGGTCGTGTTGCTCTGGCTGGTGCTCGTGCAGCCCGCGGCCGGCAGCAGAATACCGGCCAGCCCAACCACCAACGCCATGCGGCAAATCGAACCCGGCTTGAGAAAAAAAGCCCCGCCAACATTAATCGTCATATTGTTTTCCTGGCAGCCGGGTTACAGCGAATTGGACCCGGTCAGATGTCCCATGGTAATATGTCAAGAAAACGCCCCGGGAGGAACCCCGCGAACCATGTCCAAACCTGCCGATTCGGACAAAGCGGAAAATGGCGGACCTTCGGCCATCGAGCAATATCTGGTGAAGGATCCTGAGCGCTTCGCCTTGAATATGGCGCGCATGATCGAGCAGGCCGGCAAGGCGGCGTCCGCCTGGAGCGAGCCGCGCGAGAAGGGCGAGGTGCGCGACCATGTCGCCGAGCCTGTCGTCGACATGGTCAAGACCTTCTCGAAACTCTCGGAATACTGGCTGGGCGATCCGCAGCGCGCGCTGGAAGCGCAGACGCGGCTGTTCGCCGGCTATATGACGGTGTGGGCAAACGCCATCCAGAAGGTCAACCCGAACGCCGAGGCGCCTGACGACGCGGTCAAGCCCGAGCGCGGCGACAAGCGCTTCCAGGATCCCGAATGGGGCCGCAACGCCTTCTTCGACTTCCTCAAGCAGGCCTATCTCGTCACCTCGCGCTGGGCGGGCGAACTTGTCGAGCATGCGGAGGGGCTGGACGAGCACACCCGCCACAAGGCGAGCTTCTACGTCAAGCAGGTGTCCAACGCGATCGCGCCGTCGAATTTCATCCTGACCAATCCGGAATTGTTCCGCGAGACGGTCGCCTCGAATGGCGAGAACCTGGTGCGCGGCATGAAGATGCTGGCCGAGGACATCGCCGCCGGCCGCGGCGACCTGAAGCTGCGCCAGGCCGACTATTCGCCCTTCGAGATCGGCAAGAACATCGCCACCACGCCCGGCAAGGTCATCGGCCGCAGCGATGTCGCCGAGATCATCCAGTACGATCCGATGACGGAAACGGTGCTGAAGCGGCCGCTGCTCATCTGCCCGCCATGGATCAACAAATTCTACATCCTCGACCTCAACCCGCAGAAATCCTTCATCCGCTGGGCTATCGAGCAGGGCCACAGCGTCTTCGTCATCTCCTGGATCAACCCCGACGAGCGCCACGGTGCGAAGGGCTGGGAGGCTTATATACGCGAGGGCCTGCAATTCGGCCTCGACATGGTCGAGAAGGCGACCGGCGAGAAGGAGGTCAACGCCATCGGATACTGCGTCGGCGGCACGCTGCTGGGCGCCGCACTCGCGCTTCTGGCGCAGGAGGGCGACCACCGCATCAAATCGGCGACCTTCTTCACCACGCAGGTCGATTTCACCTATGCCGGCGACCTGAAGGTCTTCGTCGACGAAGACCAGGTCGCGGCCGTCGAGCGCTCGATGAGCGAGAAGGGCTATCTCGACGGCACCAAGATGGCGACCGCCTTCAACATGCTGCGCTCGGGCGACCTGATCTGGCCTTACGTCATCAACAATTATATGCGCGGCAAGGAGCCCCTGCCCTTCGACCTGCTCTACTGGAATTCCGATTCCACTCGCATGGCGGCGGCCAACCACTCCTTCTACCTGCGCAACTGCTATCTGGAGAATAATCTCTCGCGCGGCGTGATGGAGCTCGCCGGGCGGACCGTATCGTTGGCCGACATCACCATCCCGGTCTACAACCTGGCCACGAAGGAAGACCACATCGCGCCGGCGCTTTCGGTGTTCGTCGGCTCGCAATATTTCGGCGGCGACGTCGAATATGTGATGGCGGGATCCGGCCACATCGCCGGCGTCGTCAATCCGCCGGCGGCGAAGAAGTACCAGTACTGGACCGGCGGCAAGCCGGTCGGCGATTTCAACGCCTGGCTTGCTGCGGCGCATGAGCACCAGGG
Organism: Mesorhizobium sp. CU3; assembly: GCF_006442965.1. GTDB lineage: Bacteria > Pseudomonadota > Alphaproteobacteria > Rhizobiales > Rhizobiaceae > Mesorhizobium. The sequence continues at coordinate 417,168 of NZ_VFWX01000002.1, forward strand.
CTCCTGGTGGACGCACTGGCAGCACTGGATCGAGAGCCAGGACAACATGCATGTGCCGGCCCGAAAACCCGGCAAGCGTATGAAAACCTTGGGGGATGCGCCGGGCACCTATGTCAAGGTGCGCGTGTAACAGACTGTAATGTCTGGTGAGTTGACGACCCGCCAAAACAGGGCGAAATGGTGACGTCAATCGTTTGGCGGCCTCAAATCGGCGTTCGAAGCAGAATAATTCCGAGGCTTGCAGATTAGACACATATCCCGTTTCCGGTTGGGAACAGGAGGGTTATCGCGGCGCGGCGCTGGAGTGGCGAAACGATAACGAACCGACCGGATACCGAGGGGGAATTTGTTTTGAAATCAGAGGGTTGGCGTCCGACACGAGGGCAAAGTCGCAGCATTGCTGCAGCGCTTTTCTCCGTGCTTTTGGCCTCCTGCACCTCGACCGGCGACCCCACCATGGCGGTCGTCTCGCCAGCCTACAATTCGACCGCCACCGAGATGAGCGCGACTGCCGGCGCCAAGACCGCAACCGCGGCCGATTCGGCAGTGCCGGCGGCATCGGCCACCCCGGAAGCGGCCACGACCGTGATGAGCGAAGGCGACAAGCCGCTGCCCGAAAAGGTCGCCTATGTGCCGGAGACGCGGCCGCAAGCCGCCTTCCCCGCCGTCGCCGTGCCGGCGGGCGCCGACACGATCGCCGGCAACACGCCGCAACCGCTGGTTCAGCAGACGCAGACGGTGGATGAAACGCAGGCGGTTGCCAAGCAGGTCGCCGCCGGCGATGCCGCCGCTGTCACGGCGAAAGCACAGGCCCAGGCCGCGCCCGTCTTGAACAACGGCGTCTATGTGACGGCCGGCGACCCGGCGCAGCCGCAGATCGCCGCGCCGAAGAAGGGCCTGTTTGCCTCGCTGTTCAGCACCACGCCGGCCTCGGCCGCCCCCGCGCCGCTGATCAATTCCCGCACAAGTGCCCAGCCGGCCAAAACCGCCGCAGCACCGGCGCCGGCCAAGCCGATCGTCGAGCTGGCCTCGGCGACGCCGTCGGCAAAGCCGGTGCAGCTCGCCTCGCTGGGCGACGACGGCGGCACCCACATAACCGGCGCCGACGCCCTGCCCGGCGTGCGCCAGACGGCGCTGTTCGAGATCAAGCGAAAGTCCGGCATCGACGACGAGAGCGACGTCGACCTCAACGAGGACGAAGGCGGCGGCTCCTACCAGGTGGCGTCCGCCGCCGGCATGGCGCGGCTCGCCCCCAACGGCCTGCTGAGGCAGAACGAAAGCGTCGACGTCGCCTGCCTGAAGCCGTCGCTGGTGCGCGTGCTCAAGACGATCGAGGGCCATTTCGGCCGCAAGATGATCGTCACCTCCGGCTACCGCGACCCGTCACGCAACCGCCGCGCCAACGGCGCCAAGAACTCGCTGCACATGTATTGCGCCGCCGCCGACATCCAGGTGCCCGGCGTCTCCAAATGGGATCTGGCGAACTATGTCCGCTCGATGCCCGGCCGCGGCGGAGTCGGCACCTACTGTCACACCGAATCCGTCCATGTCGACGTCGGCCCCGAGCGCGACTGGAACTGGCGCTGCCGCGGACGCAATGTCGGCGGCGACGGCTGATCTTCTCGGCTTGGTCCGTGCATGACCGGGTTGATTGGCTGAAAGCCGATCAACCCACGTTGCTTCAACAAGCCGTCAGGACGTTCGCGATGAGCCGAACCCCTCCGAACTTCGTCATCCACGGGCGGAGCGGGAGCGAAGCGGATGCGCAGACCCGAGGATCCATTCCGTGACTTCGACCGTAGGATGCAGCGGCGCAGATTCTGCACCGTTGCAACGCTCATAGGTAACGGAATGGATTCCAGGGTCTGCGCCGCGTCGCTTCGCTCCTTGCTCCGCCCTGGAATGACGACCGCGAGAGGCGTTCCAGCCAATCTCCAAGGATGCATTCACCAGGTGACGGCACCCACCGTGCGTCGGACCGCCGAGGAGGCGCCCTTTCCCGCTCTTGAAAAAAGTTGTCGCTTGTTGCGGCAGATGGGTTGCCGGTTGGCAACAACGCAATTATAAGCCGCTTCGTCTGAGCGCGCCCATCGTCTAGCGGTTAGGACACCGCCCTTTCACGGCGGTAACAGGGGTTCGATTCCCCTTGGGCGTACCACCGGCTTTTCGGACCTCCCCGAAGGAGCACCGGGCCAAGTTTCACAGCACGAATTCCGATCAAGCGTCTCCCAACCCCTTTTTGAGCCCGCCCGCAAGCGAATCGGGGAGATTTGGCAGAACCCGCGCACCGTTATAAGTCGTGGTGATGACCGATAGAAATGCCTTGCCCTGTGGCTTGCCACGCCGGTTGTTCCGAGTTCCCCAGCAATCAGTTGGCAACCCCCTTCTTCATCAGCAACGACCACCCGCCACCCCTCGAATGCTTCCGCGCGAGGCTATCGCGGGTATCCCGGGGACACCGGTCGCCAGTTCAGTCGTTGAACCCTGGATGCTTCCATCAATCCACTTGGCTGATTCTTCGCGTGTGATTGGAGTGGCTCGCGCTTCAAGGATCCACACGCCGCTTCCCAACAGAAAGAGGAACACGACATAGGTAGAACCCCAAAATGCAACCGACCATCCAACTAAGAAAAAGAAGACCATCGCAAGAATAAATCCTGTCCGATAGTCAACGAGTTTCTCATCAAGATCTTTCTTTAGAGCCACTGCAACGACAATCAGAAAGAAGGCCAACATCAAAAAAATGGGTGCCGGAAGACCCCAGTGAACCGCCTGGACAAGGAAAAAATTGTCTATGCTCGCCGCGGGCATCCAAGCCGGACGCTCCCAGTCGTTCATCCCCAAGCCAAATATCGGGTGGTTCGCAACATTTTCCGTGCCGTACTGCCATATCAGCCTTCGATACCAATACGATGCTGGGTCAAAAATAAAGAAGGATGTTAAAATGGTCAGCGCCGATCGGTTAGCGAAGCTTTGCAGCGCGACGAACAGACATACCAGCAAACCGATCAATATCTTCCATCGACTTCCGAGGCTTCGCAGCAGTCCGTTCCACGAGAGCAGAGCGGTCATGGCGACAACGCCGCCTATAGGCCCTGCGGACAACGACGTTAACGCTACCGACGTGACTATCCCGTCTTTGAGGAAGCGCTGAAATAGGCTTTTCTGGTAACCCAGAACCAGATGAACCAGTGCAAGACTACTGCCGACATATACCCCGAATAGGATTGAGTGTTCGAAGACAGACTGTACTCGTGCAAACCCTGACCGGTATTCGTGAGAGTAGCTAGGCCCCGTCGACACGATCATCCCAAACATTTCGCGCAAGACGTTCTGGCCGCTGACGCACTCGACGAAGGCGAATGGCATCAGGAATAGGACGGTCCCAAACAGCAGTTTGACAGCGTTATGGAAATCGTCCGCGTCCCGAATGTAGCAACGCGCCAGCAGGTAAGCGCCGAAGGCCTCGAGGAATCCGATTCCGCCAGTTTGGACCGCGATTGCCCAGCCGTGATTGACGACCAGACTGAGCGTCGGCCACAACGCACACAGAAGCAATGAGATGTCCGCAAGTCTTATCCGCCCAGCCTTGCCTGTGATCCATGCGACCACACAGGGCACCAGCATCGCCAGTAGCACGAAGCGGTAGAGCGACAAGCGGAGCGGCCCCACGGAGATTATCCAAGGCACGACAAGCGCAGCGATAAACAAGAACACTGGCCAGGAACTCTGCTTCCGCTTGGCCTGAACCGATCCGGCCGCGTCCCGGAGCGAAGCGCCCGCATTGACATTCTCAACCTCAGTTGAGAACGGCCGCGAAAGAAGCCCCGGAGCGGAACGGCTGAAGCCTTGGCCCGTCATCCCGTTCTCGAACGCAAAAAGTTCGCCCGACCGTCCCGCGAAGCGCCCCCGCCGATCCCACTGGCTATTTCTCATCCAAGCCGCCTCGTCAGAAGAACTCCGCCCGCGGACAAACCTCAGGGCAGATCATGCGCAGCTTTTCAAATCTCGACCCTGTTGGGGAGATATTCCCTCGACTGAAAAGACCGCTCCTTATTGGGTAGGGTAGGAACCATATCGACACAGCTCAAAGACCGGCAGCGCCAGCCCAGCTTCCGGATTCGCCACCGGGCCTAGGAGCTCCAGCGTCAGTACCACGACGGCCGCTCTACGGCCTTGCCTGCAGGCAGATCTGTCGACGTTTCCCAACTTGTTGAGAAATTGACAGGGATAGATCTCGTGTAAGCTTACAGCGGAAGAGGTAGCGCAAAACGTATCGTACTAGCGTCCGACCGGCTAACTCTTGCTATGTTGATAGCAGCCACAAACATGCGCATCGTAGCCTTTCGCTTCATCGATTGTCCTGCACGGAAACAGTCACGGCTCGTCATCCTTCGCGAGGAGACCGGCGATCAGACGATGGTGAGGCGAGCGAGGTAAGGAAGCGCTCAGATCTGGTGGAGCAAATGGTTGTAACAAGGCGAACGGTCATTCAGGGAATTCCGGTTGTCGTGGGAATTCCGTTTGTCATGCTGGATACCCGCCAAAGCAGCGGCGCTGCCGCGGCCTCATGGCCGGACTCTTCGAGCACTGGCACCAACGGGGCACTGATCGCCGTTCCCGGAGCGGCAACATCAGGTCCGGGTTGGGTATGGGACAGCGTCGACCATTACATCAAAGTCACGGGCGCTGGCGTTACCCTCAGCAATCTCGACAGCAGCGGCTCAATTTGGGTCTTGGCTGACAAAGTGAATATATCGAACTGCCGCGTAACCTGTGCCGACATGTACGGCATCTATTCTCAGGCGAACGACACAACCGTTGTCAACTGCCAGGTGGTTGGTCCCGGCGGTGCCGCCGGCGCAGCCATGAGCGGCATCGTCAGCTCGAACGCGAACGGCTTCACCGTCCGCCGCTGCGAGGTCAGTGGTGTGACGAATGGGCTGTTCCTGAGTGGGCTGAACGCCGTCATCGAGGACAACTACATCCACGACCTTGTGTCCGAAGATGTCTTCGGGGACCCGGACGCCGAGAATGCTCCGCATACGGATGGATGCCAGTTGTGCGGCGGAGAATGCGACGGCACCGTCATCCGGCACAACAACATCATATCTCCAGCGATATCGACGTCCGCAATCATCATGGGGGCAGGAACGAACATCAAGGTAGACAACAACCGTCTGCGCGGCGGTTCCTATACGCTCTATACTTGGAGTGACCGTTCCAACTCTTACACAAACAATCGGCTCGCGGGCGGTCACTACGGACTCGCAACGAGCAATGACGACAGCCGGAAAGCGACATTCACCGGCAACGTCAATGACGATACCGGCGCGCCGGTCGGCTTGACATAGGGTATCAAGAGGTTCGCGAGACCACCTAATGCGCGTCGCCCAGAAGTGTGTCGCGGTTCTGGGACAACATCAAAACAAAGACTTAAAGCGCATCGCCTGATCGCGGTTCAGCGCGACGCGCCTTAACGGCCGCCCCAGATCGCGGCGTCAGTAGTATGCCCCCTCGCACTCAGTCGAGTGCCGCGAGGTCGATGATACTGCCAACGGAGTTCGGAACAGGAGCAGTCGTTGTCCCGCCCGGGAACAAACTGCGCAACGCTCCGACCGGGTCGCTGCCGGAACCAAACGCCAACCGGCAGGTCGGGGTCACGCGGGCATTGACTTCGATCAGATGCGCGGCACCCTCGACATCGAGAATGAAGTCTATCCCGACGAGTCCCGTCAAATGCAGCTGTTCCATGATCTTGGTCGAGGCGGCAACAATTCCAGGATGGTCGATCACGCGTACGATCCTGGCCGGGCCGTTTTTGTACCGGGTCTCCAAAACCTCCACGGCCACTGCCGCCAACACTCTTCCGTCCTTGACCGCGAGGGCAACGTTGGCATCTCGCCCCGCCACGTAGGCCTGGGCATTTATGCAGGGCCTGTGGCGATTCCACAGGTTCCGCAGGCCGTTGGGATTCCCATTGACGATGGCGCGTTTTATGATGCCGAGCGGGCTCGGACCACGCGCGAGGCGCCGCCATGCACGGACGGCTCCGGGGCGGTCGTTGACGATAGCCACTCCTCTGCCGCCCCAACTTCCGTCCGTTTTTAGCACGACCGGAAATCCGTGTTCTTCGATCCATTTGTCGAGCTCGGCAAGGGTGTCGACACGTCGCATCGGCGGTGCATCGACTCCAGCCGCGCGCGCGATATCGATCATTTCCGAGCGAGAGATGTCAGATCCTGCGCCGCCGATGCTCCGAACCATGTCCAAGGCCGGCTCATCACAGGGAAGGACCAGATCCGGATCGCTGCGCTCGACCAGAGACTTCAGCGTTCGCTCAGGGTGCAGCCATGGCAGGTGATGCAATACCGGATTTGACTGGCGACGCATGGGATGCCGCCGCGGACAGAGCGCAGCTACCCGAAAGCCGGCACGAGTGAGCGATGCGGCAAGACCTGCGGTTGCCGGCCATCGAAAAGTAGTGATGATGAGAGCAAGCGGCGGCTGCCCGCCTTCTCCTTGCGCCAAGTGCCTGTCGACCGCGCGTCCCAGGAGTGTGAGCGATTTTGGATCGCGCACGAGGTCGAGGTGATCGCCGGCGATATCTTCGACGACGAGTTTCATGCTTATCGGCCGCCAGAGATCTGACGGTCGGCAGCCAAACATCGTCGTGTCGGCAGCCTCGACGAGTGCGAGCGAGCTCGGATAGAGCGAAGGAGCGTAGGCGCGCAACGCGGCGGAGTTGGCAGCAGCAATTGTCGATTCGGCGGGCGTGCCAAGTACTGGTGGCAATGCCTGCCATCTCGACAAGAACCGTTGCGCTAGCCGCCCGGCTCGGAAAGCAAATTCTCTCAGGGCCATGGCCGGCGGCTGCCGGCGGATTTGAGCGATGTGGGCTCCGGTCCTGCGTGCTTGCCCGATCCACCACGCCTTAGCAGGCCAGAACTTCTGATCGTAAAATGCATCGATCAGGATCGGCGGTTCCAAGCACTCACCCGCCCGCCTCAACTGCCGTGCCACTTCCACGGCAACGATAGCCCCGAATGAATAACCGACCAGCCGATACGGGCCATGCGGCTGGATGCTGCGCAAGGCAGCGACAGCATAACTTGCCTGGCGATCAACAGCTTCTGCGCTTTGGCCCTCGGGCAAGTAGGAAAGGCCGAAAATACGTCCGGGTGTGGTGAGCCGTTCAGCCAAAGGTGCGAGTTCGCTCGCCTCGCCCCCCGCACCTGGAAAGAGGAACACGAACTTGTCGCCTGCGCCATCGCGCAAGAGTTCTAACGGCAACACTGCCGTTCGGGCTCTGTCGGCTGTCGACGTTGGGCCATCTTCAAATTCGAGAGTGGCGGTGTCATTCATGATCGGATTGCTTGTGGCACCGTGGCGCCTGCTACGAGCGTATGCCGGCTCCCCCGGGTCTTCTCCAAATGCCTGCTAATCCGTCGAGCCGCATAGTCCGCGCCTGCAACAAAACGCATCAAGGGGCCGAAACTCCCGGCAGCGGTCAATCCCGTCGCATAGAGGCCGACAACCGATGTCTCGAAATACCGCGACAGGATCGGCACGCCTTCCGAATGCCGGATGGCTTGTCGTAATTTCTGGTCGAGAAAATGCAGGCGCTCGACTTGAGGCCAATAGCCTGTCGCGGCGATCACATGCTCGACCTCGAGGCTCTTCGACGATCCGGATTCGTCACGCAGCTTTAGACGGATACGATCGCCGGCTACTCCAGCTTCTTCAAGCTGTTGTGCGACGAAGATGTTGGCTCCACCGAGCACCTTGTCGCGAAGATACCATGCTGATCGGGGGCCCAGGTGGCGATGCAGGATGGCGAGCCGCAAGCGGTCCGGCAAATGACGGTATGCCTGCGGCATACTGGATGCAAAACGCGATCGCCAACCCGGACCCAGCGGGGACTTGGGGTTCGCCAACTGGCTCAGCAGTGTCGGCCGGCGTCCGCTTGGCTCCGAATTGAAACGAATGCTGCCCGCACGCGCGACGATCGTCGTGGTAGCCCCCACGTCAATCAAGGCCGCGGCCAAATCGATCGCGGATGCGCCCGCTCCCAAGATGGCGACGCTGCGCCCAGCGAACCGGTCCACACGGCTGCAGTCGGCGCTATGACTGACCAACGAAGCAGGCAGGTCCATCAATTGTTTCGGCATCACTTTGAAGTGCGTTACGCCCACCGCCAAGACGACGCGTCGGGCGAGGAAAGTTTGGCCTTCTCCAACCGTCAGTTTGAACCCGTCGCCCCATTGCTCGACATGCTGGACGTCCGCGGTCTCGAGATAGGGCACAAACCGTCGCTGAAATTCCTGCCCATAAGCAACGAAAGTCTGAAGTGATACCGGGTGGTCGGTATCGTGGTAGGGAATGCCTCTATCCCGGCAAAACTCGGCCAAGCTCGCGCCGGGAGCCGGCGCCGACAGGTTGGACGCAAAGCCGTCGGATTTAAGCTTCATGCCGGCCGGCATGGTATCGGTCCAAGTCTGAAGCGGCCGTCCGAAGATCCGAACACTGCGATCGCTCGCGCCAATATTTGCGGCGGCGGACAGACCATACGGGCCTGCCCCTATAACGGCGACATCTATGCTCGACTGGCCGACTACCGTCATTTCTCACCCCCGCCCGTGAAGACCCTGGTGAACGCGACGCACCGGTCGATTCCGCCCTCAACGGATCATGTCATGTTCCGACATCATCGCTGCAAGTTGGCGTCCGAAACAGTGAGCGAGTGCTACATCGTTAGTTTGTGTGATGTACCACCGATGGCTATAAGCGCTCTGTCGAGGCCTGAAGTGTTGAGGTTGTTCTGCCACTTCGGCAGCGAAAATTTCGAACTGCTCAGTGATCCACAGCTCTGGATTGTAGGCGTCAAAGACTGGCGGCGACGTGGACTTGGCAATTCTATAAGGATCGACATTGAGCGCAGCCTGAATGGGCCACTAGGTCGATGCCTGGACCCTGGTCGTTAAAGACGTCGGCTGACGATGCCCGCGGCCGAGAGACCTTCGTCGCCAAATTCGGTCGGCGCTTCATCCTTGGAGGCAGAGACCCGCCGTTAACGCCGTTTACGCTCTACTGCGTGCCGGTGCCAACCCGAAGGTGTAGGTTCCTCCCGGTTCTCATCCGTGGAGGCAGGCATGAACTTGCTGCGGAGTGCGTTTCTATGCGCGGCGCTCATCGGTCTGGCCGGCGCCTCGGCCGTGCGCGCCGACGATCAGCCGGCCCAGCAGAATGGTCAGGCGACGAAGCAACCATCGCCGGCAATTCATTGCGAAGGTGAAAACTGCTTGCCGCCCGCGGAAGACCCGGTCCTAGACTGCAAGGGCGCGGATTGCACGCCCGCTCCGCCGACGGATCAGACGCCTTCCCCGGAGATCCAGAAGGTCAAGTAGGCGTCAGCAAGGCGTCGGAGCGACCGCGAAAGCCGAAAGCGAACCGACTGCCTGTCACTCCGGAACCATCGGCGACGGCTCCTCGCAGCGATAGACCATGCACTGACCGTCGCTGGCCGGGACATAGTCGACCATCGGCACGGAAGGAGCATCGCACTCATGGCCGAATTGCCGGACATAGCGATCATAGGTGTTCGGCCCGGTGCTCAGCACTGCAGCGTGCTGGTTCTTGATCAGCGCCTGGGTCTCAGCGCAGGTCATCTTGCGCGTGTCGGGCCGGGCGTCGGCGAAATTGCCGGCGGCAATCACCATCGCTGCCGCGCAAAACATGATCCTGTACATGGGAGGGCATCCTCGCAAAAAACATCGCATCGCCGAATTTCGCACCCCGTGACGCAGCCGCGCAACGATCGCGCTGTCACAATTGAGCGAGCGAGCAAGGACGGCCGCCCTCGACTCAGCCTGCCGGCAGCCCCTGCCCACACAGCCAGTGCCATGTGCCCAGCACATCGACGTCCCGCAGCCGGCTCTCGGTGGAGATTGCGTACCACCCGCGCCCGGCGTCGAGGCTATGATCGAACAGCTGCACGAGATCTCCTGAAGCGAGCGCCTCTGCGGCCAAGCTCAAGCTGCCCAGCGCCACACCCTGGCCGAGCTCGGCGGCGGCGAGCGCCAGATCGCTGTCGCTGAAATTGGTGCCGTGCCAGGTGCCGTTCGGCTCGACGCCGGCGCTTCGCATCCAGTCCGCCCAGCCGGTCGGGCGCTCGTCATGGATCAGCGAAGCGCCGAGCAGGTCGACCGGGTTGCGCAGCGTGCCGGCCAGTTCCTTCGTCGCGACCGGCGACAAAAAGTCCCTGGCGATCAGCAGGCTCTCGCAGCCTTCCGGCGGCGCATCCGCATAGACGACGGCGAGGTCGAGCTCCATCGTCTCGAAATCGACCGGGGCGCCGCTGGTGTCGAGCCACGGCTCGCAGGTCGGCACCGCCCTGCGCAGTGCCGGCAGGCGATGCAGCAGCCAGCGCCGGCTGAAATCGCGCGGCGCGTAGATCACCACGCTGCCGGGTTTTCGGTAGGGCTCCAGCCGCCGATACCCCTCCTCCATCAATTCCAGGCAGCGGCGCACGGTGCGCTGGTAGTCGCGGCCGGCATCCGTCAGCCGCACCTCGCGGCCGAAGCGCATGAACAACGGCTGACCGATATGGCCTTCGAGCAAGCGCATCTGATGGCTGATCGCCGATTGGGTGAGGCCGAGTTCCTCGGCAGCGCGGCTGAAACTTTCCAGGCGCGATGCCGCCTCGAACCCCTTCAGGAACTGCGTCGGCGGGATATGCCGGAACTTCGCCATGCATGAATTCCATTCATCGGAAAGAGGAAACTTTCTCAGTTGTATGGGCAGAGAAGCCGATTAACAATGAGTTCGATACATGAATGGAGTTTTCGATGAACGCCATCGAGTTGCCGGCGCAGCAGTTGAAGATCCGCCGTCCCGCGGAGTTCGAGCCGCATCTGAGGACATGGATGGCCTGGCCTCATCGGCGCGACATGTATGGCGCCACCCTTCCCGCCATGCAGAAGGCCTATGCCGATGTCGCCCACGCCATCGCTCAGTTCGAGCCCATCGTCATGGTCGCGCATCCGGATAATGCCCAAGACGCCCGCAGCCAGCTCGGCAGCCACATCGAGGTGATTGAAATCCCGATCGACGATTGCTGGATCCGCGATTCCGGCCCGACCTTCCTGAAGCGCGCCGATGGCGGCCTTGCCGGTGTGTCCTGGCGCTTCAATGCCTGGGGCCGCAAGCACGAACCCTACGACCAGGACAACGCGCTGGCCGAGCGGCTGCTAACGCGCGAGAACGCATTGGTCCTGCGCTCCTTTCTGCATTGCGAAGGCGGCTCGCTGACCACCGACGGCGAAGGCACACTGATCGCGACCGAGACCAGCCTGCTGCACTCCAACCGCAATCCCGGCCTATCCAAGGCCTGGGTGGAGAAGGAGTTGATCCGTATGCTTGGTCTCGAAAAGGTGGTCTGGCTGCCCGGCGATCCGCTGGATCTGGAAACCGACGGCCATATCGACGGCATGTGCTGCTTCGTGCGCCCCGGTGTGGTGATGTTCGAATACAATCCCGATCCGTGCGACCTGCATGGCCGCATCCTGTCAGATAACCTCGCCGCCCTCGCCGGCCAGACCGACGCGCGCGGCCGCAGCTTCGAGGTCATTCCGATACCGGAAGCTTATGATGTCGAAGCAACCAGCGCGGTGTTTGCCCGCTCCTACATCAATTTCGCTTTGGCCAATGGCGGCGTCGTCATGCCGGATTTCGGGCGCCCCTCAAGCGCCGAAGCCAAGGCCGCCGTCGCCCGCGCCTTCCCCGACCGCCGCATCGTCACCGTCGATGTCGGCGCCGTCGTGCCGGCGGGCGGCGCGATCCATTGCATCACACAGGAACAGCCCCTGTAGCGGGTCGGCAATGAGGACATCATGGACAAGACGTCAGGCCATCATGGCAGCAGCAGGTTGGACATTCATGCCTGAGATCGCGATCAAGGCGGCCTGGGCCGAAGACTGGAAGGTCACAGTCCCTTCCGAAACCGAGCCGCATGCCAGGACCTGGATGGCCTGGCCAAGCACGCCGGCGGTCTATGGCGGACCGGGTGCCTATTACGAGAGCGTACAGGAAACGTTGGGACGATTGGCGGCGGCGATCGCCGAGAACGAGCCGGTGGCGATGGCTGCCGCCAAGGCCGAGCATGAATTGGCGGCAAAACTTTGCGGCCCCAAGGTCGAGCTCGTCGACATAGCTACCGACGACATGTGGATGCGCGATTCCGGTCCGGTGTTCGTGCGCGGCGGCGACGGCGCCGTCGCCGGAGTCGACTTCAACTTCAGCGGCTGGGGCAACAAGCAGGCGCATGCCCGCGACGCCGAAATCGCCGCCAAGGTCTCCCTGCATGTCGGCGCAGCCCATCACGTCGCCGATATCCGCGGCGAAGGCGGCGGCATCGAGTATGACGGCGACGGCACGCTGCTTCTGACCGAGAGCTGCTGGGTCAACGACAACCGCAATCCCGGGCTGAGCCGCGCCGACATCGAAGGGCAGCTCAAGGCGATCCTCGGCGTCGAGACGGTGATCTGGCTTCCCGGCGTGCGCGGCCTCGACATCACCGATGGCCATATCGACGGCTCGTTTCGCTTCGTCAAACCCGGCCTGCTCGTCGCCAGCAGCGTGACCGGCGACACTTCCGAATGGGGACGCGCCCATGCCGAAGCGCTTGCCATCCTGGCAAGGTCGAAGGACGCGCGCGGGCGCGGCTTCGAGGTGGTTTCCATTCCGGCGGCCACCGATGTGCGCTCGACCAGCGACGATTTCCTGACCAGCTATGACAACTACTACATCGGCAACGGCGCGCTCTATACGCCGCAGTTCGGCGACAGGAAAGCCGACGCCTTTGCTCAGGAGACGCTTGGCCGGCTGCATCCGCAACGCCGCATCGTCCAGCTCGAGGTCGACCGCATCTACGAAAATGGCGGCGGCATCCACTGCGTCACGCAACAGCAACCGCGATGAGGTGAGCCATGCGCCAATTGATTGCCGCCGCCGTCCAGATCTCCTGCACGGATCAGGTCGAGGAAAACCTCGACAAGATCGAAGGCCATGTCCGCGAAGCCGCCAGCCGCGGCGCCGGGCTGGTCGTGCTGCAGGAGCTGTTCGAAGGCGTCTATTTCTGCATGGACGAGGACCGGCGCCACAATGCCCGCGCCCTCCCCCTCGACGGCCATCCGACGATCGCTCGGATGTCGGCGCTGGCGCATGAGACTGGCGCCGTCCTGCCGGTATCGCTGTTCGAACGCGACGGCTCGCGCCTCTACAACACGCTGGTGATGATCGACGCCGACGGCAAGGTGCTGGGCCGCTACCGCAAGAGCCACATCCCGAACAGCCCGGGTTATAGCGAAAAGCTCTATTTCGCCGACGGCGACACCGGGTTTCGCGTTTTCGAAACCGCAGTCGGCAAGGTCGGCGCCGGTGTCTGCTGGGATCAGTGGTTCCCCGAAGCCGCCCGCGCCATGGTGCTGATGGGCGCCGAGCTGCTGGTCTATCCGACGGCGATAGGTTCCGAGCCCTCCTACAAGGGCTGGGATTCACGCGACCATTGGCAGCGCGTCATGCAAGGCCATGCCGGCGCCAATCTGACGCCGGTCATCGCCGCCAACCGCATCGGCACCGAGAGCGGCGCGGCCAACGAGATCACCTTCTACGGCTCGTCCTTCATCGCCGACCACACCGGCGCCAAGCTCGCAGAAGCCGACCGCGTCTCGGACAGCGTGATCACCGCGGCGCTCGACCTCGACGCGATCGCCGCGGCCCGCAGCAGTTGGGGCGTTTTCCGCGATCGGCGTCCCGATCTCTACGGCGTTTTGCTGGAGCCGACGCCGGGCCGCCTGCTGGCCAAGAAAGCGGCTTGATCGAACGGCCCGGCACACCCGGGCCAACCAACGGAGGAAATGATGAAACGCTGGCTCGCGCTCGCCGCGGCATGCCTTTTCGCGACCTCGGTTAAGGCCGAGGAAAAGGTCCTGCATCTCTATTCCTGGGAGTCCTATTTCGGACCGGGCACGATCGAGAAATTCGAGGCCGAAACCGGCATCAAGGTCACCTACGACATATTCGATTCCAACGACATGGTCGAGACCAAGATCCTGACCGGCGGTTCCGGCTATGACCTGATCACCATCAACCTGTCGCCGCATCTGCGGCGCGAATTGCCGACCGGCGTCTGGGCGGAGCTCGACAAGAGCCGCCTGTCGAACCTCGGCAATCTCGACCCCGCCCTTGAAGCCCGCCTCGACGAGGTCGACAAGGGCGGAGCCCATGGCGTGCCGTGGATGTGGGGCACGACCGGCGTCGGCTACAATGTCGACAAGGTGCGCGCGATCATGCCCAACGCGCCGGTCGACTCGCTGCGCATGCTCTTCGATCCGGAGATCGTCAAGAATTTCGCGCCCTGCGGCGTCACCATGCTCGACGACGCCGAACAGGTGCTGGGCTTGGCGCTGATCTATCTTGGTCTCGATCCGGACACCACCGATCCGCAGGTGTTGCAGAAGGCAGTGGATGTGGTCGCCAAGGTGCGCCCTTACGTGCGCAAATTCCACTCGTCCAGCTACATCAACGATCTTGCTGAAGGCGACGCCTGCGTCTCGCTCGGCTTCTCCGGCGACATGCACATCGCCGACATAAGGGCCAAGGAAGCCAAGCGCCCCTATTCCATCGCCTATCGCCTGTCGAAGGAAGGCAATCTGGTGTGGGCCGACATATTGGCGATCCCCGCCGACGCTCCGCATCCGGAAGCCGCCCACGCCTTCATCGACTTCGTGCTGCGCCCCGAAATCGCGGCGTCCGCCGCCTCCGACACCGGCTTCTCGACGGCCAACAAGGCGGCTCTAGCGCTGCTCGACGAAAAACTGCGCTCCAATCCTGATCTCTATCCGTCGCAAGAAGCGCAAAAGCGCTTCCATCTGCCGAAGGCGCTCGACCAGAAGGCGCTCAAGATGTGGTCAAGAGCCTGGGATCACGCCAAGGGGCTGGAGTAGCGCAGATCAAGCGAGCATGCCGGGTCAGGTTCGAGCTGGGGCCTGACCATCTGAGCCGCCGCACTGTTAATCCCCAACGACGCCTGTCGACACCAGGGTTTCGAAATACTCGACCTTGAGGTCAAACGATTTGAGCAGCTTCTGGGTACTTGGCTTGACGACGGCGTCATCGAAATCGCCTTTGATGAAATGCGCAGCCGCATCCATGTTTTCCCAGAAGCTCATGACCACGAGTTCGTTGTCGGTTCCGTTGACCTTGCGCGCCAGTGTCGCGCCGAGATGACCGGGAAGTTCGGCCATCTCGACGAAAGTTGTCCGCCGCAAGTGATCCGCATAGGTGTCCAGCACCTCGTCGGAGCCGGCGAAGGCCCGCCAGAAACGAATGATCATGCTTTCCCCTCCGGGTTGCGATTGATCGCCGGATGATTTCCGGGCTGATCGAAACACCAAGCTAAACCGTCGCGAACACCACCGTCTGCAGCAGCCCGCCGCTCGGCCGGTTCTCCAGCCGGATCGTTCCACCGTAGCGCTCGATGATTTCCTTGGCGATTGCCAGTCCGAGGCCGGCGCCGGGAATGAATTGCGTGCGCGCCGGATCGACGCGGAAGAAAGGTTCGAAGGCCTTGTTCAAAAGATCCGGCGGGATGCCCGGTCCGCGATCGGCGATGGCGAGAACGGCCTGGCCGCGCTGGGCGGAAAGCGAGACGGTGCAGTTCTTGCCATGCGTCGCCGCGTTGACGATCAGGTTGCGGAGCGCGCGCCGCAGGCCGAGCGCGCCGGCCTTCACCGAGACCTTGTCGAGATGGTCGACCGAGACGGCGTGGCCGAGCGTGACCATTTCCGCCTCGATGTCGCGGACCAGCCGGTCGAGTTCCAGCGGCTCGACCGCGTCCTGATTGACCTCCTCGCGCACCAGGCGGATGGCGCTGTCGGCGATGCGGTCGAGCTCGTCGAGGTCGCTCAGCCATTTTTCGCGGTCCTCGTCGAGGAACTCGGCTCTGAGCCGCATTCTAGTCATCGGCGTCCTGAGGTCATGACCGGCGGCTGCGACCAGGCGCATGCGGCTTTCCATCGCCGTCTTCAACCGCTCCGACAGCTCGTTCAGCGCGCGCGCTGTCGCCCGCACTTCGGCCGGTCCTTTTTCCGGCACGGCCGCCAAAACACCGTCCGATCCGATCTTGCTGACGGTGGCTTCAAGCATTTCCAGCGGCCGCACCAGCACGCCGGTGAAGTAGATCGATACCGGCGTTGCGCCGAGCACGATCAGCGCCATCCAGCCCGCCAACCCGTACCAGACATCGCGCGGCGGGCCGAAATCGGGAACGTCGACGATCATCCAGCGATTGTCGGGCAGCGCGACCGAGGCGACCATGCCGGGCCTGCCCTCGTTGCGGGTGACGACGGCCGACACATCGAGGCCGTCATGGCGAAGGATTTCGTTCAGCACCCGCGTATGCTTGCGGTCTGCGATGCCGGCTGCCGGACGGTCGCTGACGGTCACCGGCGCATCGCCTGCACTCTGCGCGTGGCCGGGAACGAGTTGCACCATGTATTGTATCTGATGCGCCAGCGGCCCCATGACCAGTTCGGGCGAAGGGCCGCCGAGCACCTTCACCGCAACGAAGGTCGCAAGCCCAACCACGCCGAGGATCGAGACGACGAGAAGGATGATCAACCGGCGGCGCAGTGAGGTCATGTCTCGGCCTCAGCGGTCTCGACGCGCGCGGTGAGCTGGTAGCCGCCATTGCGCACCGTCTTGAACAGCGCCGCCTCGCCCGCTTCGGCGAACTTCTTGCGCAGCCGGCTGACCAGCACGTCGACGGAGCGCTCCAGCGGATCGCGCTCGCGCCCTTGCGTCAGGTCGAGCAGCTGGTCTCGCGAGAGCAGCCTGCCGGGACGGTCGAGGAAGACCTGCAGCAGATCGAACTCGGCGCCGGTCAGGTCGACAGCCGCGCCCTCGGCATCGATCACCTTGCGCGTGTCCGGCTCCAGCCGGTAGCCGGCGAAATGATAGACGCGCACCTTGGGCGGTGCCGTCTCTTCCGGCGCGGCGCGCCTAAGCACGGCGCGGATGCGGGCCGAAAGCTCGCGCGGGTTGAACGGCTTGCCGAGATAGTCGTCGGCGCCAAGCTCCAGCCCGATGATGCGGTCGACATCCTCTTTTAGCGCCGTCAACAGGATCACCGGTATATGCGGCTTGCGGTCGCGCAAGGACCGGCAGATGTCGAGCCCCGAGCCGTCCGGCAGCATGACGTCGAGCACGATGAGGTCGAACTGGCCTGCGCCAAGCTTCTGCTCGCACTCGCGCCGGTCCGCCGCCACCGAGACGCGAAACCCTTGGCCGTCGAGATAGCGCCCGAGCAGCGTGCGGATTTCGCGGTCGTCGTCGACGACGAGGATATGGGGTTGCGCCTGCATTACCGGCCCGCCTCGTATTGTTCGTCTCTGATTATAGGAAGAGCCGCGCATCAGCGGCATGGAAAATTGCAACCGAGTGTTTCTGCCGGGCATGCGGAAACATTCGGAAACAAATCTCCATTTTGCGGAAACCTTCGGCAACGCTGAGCCGCAAAGCGGCAAAAGAGGCTTCCTATCCTCCATGCATCCGAAGCACGCAGGAAAGGAACAACGTCATGCGAAGCAGACTTTTGGCGCTCGGCCTCTTCTCGGTCACGGCCATCCACCCGGTGCTCGCCGCGCAGCCGGAGCCCGGCGCGCCAGGCGACCAGCCGCCCGCCATTGACAGGCAGGACGATGCGGGGCCCGGACGGGCACCCTGGCACGGCCCGCGCTGGGCAATGCGGCACGGACCGGAGGATTTCGGCCCTCGTCATATGGGCCCGCCGCCGCCCGAAATGCTCGCGGCTCATCTGTCGTTGCTGGAGACCCGCATCGGCATCCGCTCCGAGCAGCTCGACGCCTGGCGCGACTACACCAGCGCGCTGCAGGCGGTGCTGGCGCCGCCGCCGCGGCCCGATTTCGGCCCGGGCGGCACCGGGGCTCCGGGCGCCGATGGCCCCCCGCCGGCAGACGGACCAAAGGCTCGCGATCCCTTCGCCTTCCAGGAAAAGCTGGCCGACGATGTCACGGCGCGCGCCCAATCGGCGGCCAAGCTGAAGGACGCGATCGCCGCGCTCCGCACCAAGCTGACGCCCGATCAGCTGCAAATCCTTGCTTCGGCGGATCGACCGCACGGCCCGCCCCCCGGTCCCTGGGGCGGTCCGCCGGATGCAGCCGGACCCGGAGGTCCGCCCGCCGAGGGCGGACAGCTCCCGCCACCCCTACCCCGGAATGGCGAGCAACTCTGACCCGGTGGCGCCGGCCGGCCCGATGACCCACCCGTTCTAGGGCCGGCCGGTTCTTCACCTCCAACGAAATCGCATCGCGCCGCCGCCCGAGCGGCGCGAAACGGAGAGCACCATGTGGGAAGCGTTCATGCTGCTGCGCCAGATCGCATCCGTCGCGCCCGGCCTGGCGATCGGCCGCCGCGCTCCGCAACCGACCCTTCCGGCCGACATGATCAAGGACGCGATCCGCTTGAACTTCGAAGGATATCGGCTGTCGCTTCCGATCGCTTCGCCGAAGATCAAAACCGATGACCGTAAAATTGCGTAAGAAACACCTTCTCCTGCTTGCCCTGCTGGTCGTGGCCGCCGTCGTCGTCGCGCTCAACGCCTATGGCCGCGCCACGCCCGAACCGGCGCCGGCCGCCACGCCGGTGCGGGCGGCGACGCTCACCGTTGCGGTGGAGAAGGTCGTCCCCCAAACCGTCACGGCCTCGATCAGCGCGACCGGCACAGTCGCGGCCTGGCAGGAAGCGACGATCGGCGCCGAGGAGAACGGCCTGCGCCTGACCGAGGTCCTGGTACAGGAGGGAGATCATGTGAAACTAGGCGATGTCGTCGCCCGGCTCGAGGACACGCTGCTCAAGGCGCAGCTCGCCGAGCAGAAGGCCGCCGTCGCCCAGGCGCAGGCGACGCTAGAATCCGCGCAATCGGCCGCCGCCCGCGCGCAAAAGCTGCTCGCGAGCAACGCCATCAGCACCGAGACCGCCGAGGATAAGACCACCGCCGTCAAGACCGGCAGAGCCGCGCTCGACCAGGCCGAGGCGGCAGCCGACATGCTGCAGGCACAGCTCGACCGAACCACGATCCACGCGCCTTTCGACGGTATCGTTTCCACTAGGCCGGCCGTTGCCGGCTCCATCGTCCAGGCCGGCACTGAATTGATGAAGATCGTGCGCGACGGCAGGCTGGAGGTCGGCGTGCTCATCCCAGAGAAGGATCTCGCCGCGATCTCGGTCGGCCAGCAGGCAACCATTACCGACGCCGCCGGCCGAGATTTCTCAGGCAGCGTCTCCTCGATCGCCGAGACCGTCAATTCCACCACCCGTCTCGCCACCGTCTATGTCAGCGTCGGCGAAGGCTCGGGCCTGAAGCCCGGCATGTTCGCCCGCGTCTCGATCGCGACGGCCAGTTCCAGCCTGCTGAGCGTCGCCGAAGCCGCCCTCGTCTGGCACGACGGCAAGCCAGCGGTCTTCGTCGTCGATGGCGCCGGCAAGGCCAATGCGCGGCCGGTCGTGACCGGCACCCGCCAAGATGGCCGCGTCGCCATCCAAAGCGGGCTTTCCGAAGGCGACAGCGTCGTTGTTGCCGGGGCCGGCTTCCTAAGCGACGGCAATCTCGTGCGCGTCGTGGCGGCTGAGGCCGAACCGTCCGCCTCGGCGGAGGCGACGCCATGAACGCCATCTCTTCCTGGTCGATCCGCAATCCGGTTCCGACCATCGTGCTCTTCCTGTCGCTGACGATCGCCGGCATCTATGGCTTCGCGCATCTGCGCACCAACAACATGCCGGACATCGACCTGCCGACGGTGACCGTCACGGTGTCGCAGCCGGGCTCGGCGCCGAGCGAGATGGAGGTCCAGGTCGCGCGGGTCATCGAGAACGCCGTGGCGACGCTCGAAGGCGTCGACGACGTCTCCACCTCGATCAGCGAAGGCTCGTCCGTCACCACGGTCGAATTCACGCTGGGCACCGATCCCGAGACCGCCACCAACGATGTCCGCAACGCGGTGTCGGGCGTGCAGGCCAATCTTCCGGCCGCTGCCCAGACGCCGGTGGTGGCCAAGGTCAACGCAACAGGCAATGCGGTGCTGACTTATGTCGTCGAAGCGCCGGCAATGTCGCCCGATCGGTTGAGCTGGTACATCGACAACGACGTCGCCAAGGTCCTGCTTGGCGTCGACGGCGTCTCCAAGATCACGCGCTCCGGCGGCGTCGACCGCGTTATCCGCGTCGAACTCGATCCCGACCGCCTTGCAGCGCTCGGCATCAGCGCCAGCGACGTCAGCCAGACGCTTGCCTCCAACAACGTCAACCAGCCGGGCGGGCGCGCCACCATCGGCGGCCAGGAGCAGTCGGTGCGCACGCTGGCCAGCGCCACCACGGTCGAGGCGCTGGCCGACACCCGCATCGCGCTAAGCGGCGCCGGCGACGTGAAACTCTCCGACCTCGGCAAGGTGGTCGACTCCTGGGAGAAGCCGCGCCAGGCCGCTTACCTCGATGGCCGCGAGGTCGTCGCCTTCAATGTCTACCGTTCGGTCGGCTCGAGCGAGATCGACGTCGTCAAGGCCGCGCGCGCCGCGATTACCGACATGGGCGCCAAGACCACCGCGGCGAAGTTCACCGAGGTCACCTCCTCGTCCGGCTTCGTCCAGGAGAGCTATGACGCCGCGCTCGAAGCGCTGTGGCTCGGCGCCCTGCTTGCCGTCGGCGTGGTCTGGCTGTTCCTGCGCGATATCAGGGCCACACTTGTCTCGGCCGTCGCCATGCCGCTGTCGCTGATCCCGACCTTCGCGGTGATGGCGACCTTCGACATTTCCCTGAGCAACATCACCTTGCTGGCGCTGTCCTTGGTGGTCGGCATCCTCGTCGACGACGCCATCGTCGAGATCGAGAACATCGTGCGCCACATGCGCCAGACCGGCGTCAGCGCCTATCAGGCTGCGATCGAGGCTGCCGATGAGATCGGGCTCGCCGTGGTGGCGACCACCGGCACCATCGTCGCGGTCTTCCTGCCGGTCGCTTTCATGTCCGGCATCCCCGGCAAATTCTTCCTGAGCTTTGCCGTCGTCGTCTGCGTGTCGGTGCTGTTCTCGCTCTTGGTGGCGCGGATGCTGACCCCGCTGATGGGCGCCTATCTGGTGCGCGCCGGCGGCCATGACGAAGATGATATGCCGGCCTGGGTGCCGGCCTATCTCTGGCTGCTGCGCAAGGCGCTCGGCCATCGCTGGATCACGCTCGTCGCCGGCATCGCCTTCTTCGCCGGCTCGATGCTCTTGGCGACGCAGTTGCCGACCGAATTCATGGCCGCCGCCGATCGCGGCCGCTCGATGATCTCAGTTGAGCTGCAGCCGGGCTCGACGATCGAACAGACGGCGGCCGTGGTGCAGGACATCACCAAACGTCTCAAGCAGGAGCCGGCCGTCGACAGCATCTTCGCCACGATCGGCACAGCGGCCTCTTCGGGTGGAGGACCGAACCAAAGCGCGTCCTCGGCCGAGGTTCGGACGGCCACCGTCACGGTCAATCTTAAGCCGCGCGCCGAGCGCACGATGAGCCAGCAGCAGTTCGAGGCCGAGGCTTCGCCCAGGCTCAACGACATTCCGGGCGCCCGCATACAATTCGGCGCCGACGGGTTCTCCGGCGCAAAAGTCTCGATCACGCTGGTCGGCGACGACGGCGCGGCGCTCGAAAAGGCAAGCGACGCGCTGATCGACCAGATGAAATCGGTTCCCGGATTGATCAACCCCACCTCGACCGCCGCCACGACCAAGCCGGAGCTGATCGTGCGCCCAGACAGCGCCAAGGCGGCCGAGCTCGGCGTCACCCCGACCGAGATCGCCGCGACGGTCAAGATCGCAACCATCGGCGACACCGACACCAGCCTGGCGAAGTTCAATCTCGGCGACCGCCAGGTCTCGATCGTCGTGACCTTGCCGGATGGCGCCATCGACGATCCGGCCAAGCTCGCCATGCTGCCGCTGACCGGCTCCAAGGGCATCGTTCCGCTCGGCGCCGTCGCCGATATCGGCTTCAACGCCGGCCCGAACAGCATCACGCGTGTCGACAGAAGCCGCAGCGCGACAATAGAAGCCGATCTCTCGGGCCTGACGCTGGGCCAGGCGACAGAGGCCATCCGCGCTTTGCCGGTCATGAGGAACCTGCCGGCCGGCGTGCATGAGCTGGCGCGCGGCGACGCCCAGCGCATGGAGGAACTATTCTCGGGCTTCGCCACCGCGATCGCCGCCGGCATCATCCTGATGTATCTGACGCTGGTGCTGCTTTTCCGCAGCTTCGTGCAGCCGGTGACCATCCTGGTCGCGCTGCCGCTCTCGGTCGGCGGCGCGCTCGGCCTGCTGCTCGCCACCGGCAAGGCGCTTGGCGTGACGCCCCTGATTGGCATATTGATGCTGATGGGCATTGCGGCCAAGAACTCAATCCTGCTTGTCGAGTACGCTCTGGTCGCCGAAAAGGAGCATGGCATGAGCCGCTTCGACGCACTGCTCGACGCTGCCCGCAAGCGCGCCCGGCCCATCGTCATGACCTCGATCGCCATGGGCGCCGGCATGCTGCCGATCGCGCTCGGCATCGGCGCCGATGCCGAGACCCGTGCGCCGATGGCGATCGCGGTGATCGGCGGGCTGCTCTCCTCCACCGTGCTCAGCCTCGTCTACGTGCCGGTCGTCTACACCTTCATGGACGACATCCAGCGCTTCCTTGCCCACCATCTCGGCAAGCTTTTGGTCGAACAGTCCGGCGCCGAAGGCCGGCCCGCAACCGCAATTCCGGGGAAAGATCCAGATGCCTATCCCGTCTAGCCAATCTCCTTCGACGAGTTCACGCCGCCTGGCGCCCTTCGCCGGAATCCTGTGCGCCACGCTTCTTCTGGCGGCCTGCTCGCAGGAGAAGAGCCAGGTTCCGGCCGGCATGGGCGGCGCCGGGCGACCCGAGGTCGGCGTCGTCACGCTGCACCCGCAATCGGTCGCGATCACCGCGGAATTGCCTGGACGCACGGCGGCTTCGCTCACCGCCGAAGTGCGCCCGCAGGTCAACGGCATCATCCAGCAGCGCCTGTTCCTGGAAGGCGCCGAAGTGGTGGCAGGGCAGCCGCTCTATTTGATCGATCCCGCGAGCTACAAGGCAGCCTATGACAGCGCGGTCGCCGCGCAGCAGAAGGCGGAAGCGGCGGTGCCCACGGCGCAGGCCAAGTTCGACCGCTATTCCGGCCTGCTGCAGCAGAAAGTCGTCTCCAAGCAGGACTTTGACGACGCCGCCGCGACGCTGGCGCAGGCACAGGCCGATGTCGCATCGGCCAAGGCCAGCGTCGAGACGGCGGAGATCAGCCTCGACCGCACCTCGATCACATCGCCGATTGCCGGACGCATCGACAAATCGTCGCTGACGCCCGGCGCGCTGGTCACCGCCAACCAGGATACGCTGCTGACCACCATCCGCGCGCTTGACCCGATCAATGTCGACGTCACGCAATCCAGCACCAACCTGCTCAATTTGCGCCAGGCGATCAACGAAGGCCGGATCAAGTTCAGCGGCCCCAATGTCAGCGTCAAGCTGAAGCTCGACAACGGCACCATCTATGCGCAGAGCGGCAAGCTGGAATTCGCCGGCGCCAATGTCGATCAGTCCACCGGCACCTTTGCGCTAAGGGCCCAGTTCCCCAATCCCGACCGCCTGCTCCTGCCCGGCATGTATGTGCGCGCCATCGTCGAGGAAGGCGTCGCGCAGAACAGTTTTCTGGTGCCGCAGCGCGGCGTCACCCGCGACCCGAAGGGCCAGGCGACCGCGATGGTGGTCAACGCCCAGGGCAAGGTCGAGCAGCGGACGCTGAGCGTCCGCAACAGCGTCGGCAACAACTGGTTGGTCGATTCCGGCGTCAGCGACGGCGATCGCGTGATCGTCGAGGGCCTGCAGTTGGTGCGCGCCGGCGGCGACGCGACGGCGGTCGAGGTGACGGTCGACGAGACGACCGGCGAGATCAAGGATCGCGAGCAAAGCTCAGCCTCGGCCGCGCCTGCGGGCGGTGCCGCAAAACAGCCCGCCTCTGGCGCAACCGGGAACTGAGCGATGTCGGGTTTCTTCATCAACCGGCCGATCTTCGCCTGGGTGATCGCCATCGTGATCATGCTGGGCGGCCTGCTCGCCCTGCAATCGCTGCCGATCTCGCAATATCCGCAGATTGCGCCGACAACGGTCAACATCAGCGCCAGCTATCCGGGCGCCGACGCCCAGACGGTCGAGAACTCGGTGACCAAGGTCATCGAGCAAGGCATGACCGGCATCGACAATCTCGACTATATGACGGCGACGTCGACCTCGACCGGCCAGGCTTCGATCACGCTGACCTTCACCAGCGCCGCCAACGCCGACACCGCCCAGGTGCAGACCCAGAACAAGTTGCAGCTGGTGCAGTCGCAGCTGCCGCAGGTGGTGCAGAGCAACGGCATCACCGTGTCCAAATCCTCGACCGGCTTCCTGATGGTCATCGGCTTCGTCTCCAGCGATGGCAAGATGAATTCGACCGACCTCGCCGACTATGTCGATTCAACCATCAACGACACGCTGAAGCGCGTCGAAGGCGTCGGCTCGACGCAGCTCTTCGGCTCCGGCTACGCCATGCGCATCTGGCTCGATCCCGACAAACTGGCGCAATACGCGCTGATGCCGAGCGATGTCGCGACCGCCATCGAGGCGCAGAACACACAGGTTTCAGCCGGCCAGCTCGGCGGCCTGCCGGCGCGCAAGGGCCAGCAGCTCAACGCCACGGTGACGGCCAAGAGCCGGCTGCAGACCGCCGAGCAGTTCCGCAACATCATCCTGAAGAGCAACACCGACGGCTCGCTGGTGCGGCTGAACGATGTCGCCAGTGTCGAGATCGGCGCTGAGAGCTACACCACGCAGGCTCACTACAACGGCAAGCCGGCGGCCGGTCTCGCGGTCAACCTGGCGACCGGCGCCAACGCCATCAGCACGGCGGAAGCGGTGCGCGCGACGATCAACCGGCTGAGCTCGACCTTCCCGCAAGGCGTCGAGGTCGTCTATCCTTACGACACCTCGCCCTTCGTGCGACTGTCGATCGAGGAAGTGGTGAAGACGCTGGCCGAAGCGATCGTGCTGGTGTTCCTGGTGATGTTCCTGTTCCTGCAGAACCTTCGCGCCACCATCATCCCGACCATTGCCGTTCCGGTCGTGCTGCTTGGCACCTTCGGCGTGCTCTCCTTCTTCGGCTATTCCATCAACACGCTGACTATGTTCGCCATGGTGCTGGCCATCGGCCTGCTCGTCGACGACGCCATCGTCGTGGTCGAGAATGTCGAGCGCGTCATGGCAGAGGAAGGCTTGCCGCCGAAAGAGGCGACGCGAAAATCGATGAACGAGATCACCGGCGCGCTGATCGGCATCGCCACCGTGTTGTCGGCCGTCTTCGTGCCGATGGCTTTCTTCGGCGGCTCGACGGGCATCATCTACCGGCAGTTCTCCGTCACCATCGTCTCGGCCATGGTGCTTTCGGTGCTGGTGGCGTTGGTGCTGACGCCGGCGCTCTGCGCCACCATCCTGCGGCCGCCCAAGAACCATGCGACGCAAAAAGGTCCGTTCGGCTGGTTCAACCGCGCCTTCGATCGCGGCACGACCGCCTATCGCGACGGCTCGCATGGCATCATCAACCGGTCGTGGCGCTTCCTTGCCGTGTTCCTCGCCATCGTCATCGGCATGGGCTGGATGTTCGCTCGCCTCCCGAGCTCGTTCCTGCCGGATGAGGACCAGGGCATCCTGATCACCAGCGCCTCGCTGCCGGTCGGCGCGACGCAGGACCGCACCGAGCGCGTGCTCGCCCAGGTGACCGACCATTATCTCAACCAGGAGAAGGACGCCGTCGAAGGCGTGTTCACCGCCTCTGGCTTCGGCTTCGGCGGCGCCGGCCAGAATGTCGGCATCGCCTTCGTGCGGCTGAAGGATTTCGACCTGCGCAAGTCGCCGGCCCTGGCGGCGCCCGCGGTTGCCGGCCGCGCCATGGGCGCCTTCCGGGCGATCAGGGATGCGCAGGTCTTCGCGCTCGCACCTCCGGCCATCCAGGGCTTCGGCAACACCAACGGTTTCGACTTCTACCTGCAGGACGTCAACGGCGCCGGGCATCAGGCGCTGATCCAGACGCGCAACCAGCTTCTGGGTCTCGCTGCCAAGAGCCCGTTGCTCGCCAACACCCGTCCCAACGGCCAGGAGGACCAGCCGCAATTCTCGGTCGACATCGACCAGGAAAAGGCGAGCGCGCTGGGCATCAGCCTGGCCGATATCAACAACACGCTGTCGACAGCCTGGGGCAGCGACTATGTCAACGACTTCATCGACCGCGGCCGGGTGAAGCCGGTCTATCTGCAGTCGGATCCGAATTTCCGCATGCAGCCGGAGGATCTGGACAAATGGCAGGTCCGCAATTCAGGCGGGTCGATGGTGCCGTTCTCGGCCTTCGCCTCCAGCCACTGGACCTATGGTTCGCCGCGGCTCGAGCGCTACAACGGCTCGGCCGCGGTCGAGATACAGGGCGCGGCGGCCGCAGGCCAGAGTTCGGGCGCCGCCATGGACGAGATCGACCGGCTGGTCGCGCAGCTGCCCGCCGGCTACTCGCATGAATGGACCGGACTGTCGCATCAGGAAAAGCTCTCCGGCAACCAGGCGATGTCGCTCTACGCGATCTCGGCGCTTGTCGTGTTCCTCTGCCTGGCGGCGCTCTACGAGAGCTGGTCGATCCCGTTCGCCGTCATGCTGTCGGTACCGATCGGCATCTTCGGCGCGCTGGCGGCCGCAACGCTGTTCGGCCAGACCAACGACGTCTATTTCAAGGTCGGCCTGCTCACCACGATCGGCCTCGCGGCCAAGAACGCCATCCTGATCGTCGAGTTCGCCATCGAACGGCAAGCGGCGGGCATGGGCCTGGTCGAGGCGACGCTTGAAGCGGCGCGACAACGCCTGCGACCGATCCTGATGACGTCGCTCGCTTTCATCCTCGGCGTCACGCCGCTGGCGATCGCCAGCGGCGCCGGCTCGGGCGCGCAGAACTCGGTCGGCATCGGCGTGATGGGCGGCATGATCGCGGCGACGGTGATCGGTGTCTTCCTGGTGCCGCTATTGTTCGTCACGGTGCGGCGCATCTTCAAGGGCAAGGCGGCCAAGCAGAATACAGGCGGGCAGGATACGGGTGGGCAGAACTCGGGCGGAACACAAGCCACAGCCACTCAAGAATAAGGTTCTTTCACATGACGGGTTTTTCACGCGGTCTCGCGACCGCGAACGGGCTCTTTTTGCCCGCGTTTACGGCTGCCCTGCTCTCCGGCTGCGTCGTCGGTCCAGACTACCAGAAGCCGCTGCTGGCGATGCCGGCGAGCTGGAGCGGGCTGAAGGCGGGAAAACCGGCAAAGCCGGCGCAACTGTCCAAATGGTGGCAGCGGCTGCGCGATCCCGAGTTGAACGCGCTCGTCGAGGAGGCGGTCGCCGGCAATCTCGATGTCGCCACCGCCAGGGCCAAGATCCGCGAAGCGCGCGCCAGCTACCGCCAGTCCGTTGGGACATTTTTTCCCTCGGCCGACGGCTCGGGGTCGGCCACCCGCAACCGGGTTTCCGCCACCTCTGCCGGCACCGTGGCCAGCGAAACATACGACCAATACCAGGCGGGCCTCGACGCCAGCTGGGAGATCGACCTGTTCGGCGCCAACCGCAGGGGCGTCGAGGCGGCGCGCTACGGGCTGGATGCATCCGAGGAGGAATTGCGTTCGACCCTTTTGACACTGGTCGGCGATGTCACCTCGAACTACATTCAGGCGCGCGGCTACCAGGCGCGCATCGCGCTCGCCAGGCGGTCAGCCGCCTCGCAAAGGGAGACCGCTCAGCTCACCCGCACCATGGCGCAGGCCGGTACGTCGACCGCCGCCGATGTGGCGAAGGCCGAGGGACAGGCGAGCAGCACGGAAGCCAGCGTTCCGAGCCTGGAAGCGGCCTATGCCGAGACGGTGCATCGCCTTTCCGTGCTAACCGGGCGGCCGCCGGCTTCGTTGAACGAGCGGCTGAAGCGGGTCGCGCCGATCCCGGCGCCGCGCCTGCCGATCCCGACCGGCGTGCCGGCCGATATCCTGCTCACCCGCCCGGACGTGCGCATGGCCGAGCGGCAGTACGCTCAATACACCGCCAAGATCGGCCAGGCCGAGGCGGCGCGCTATCCGAGCGTCAGCCTGACCGGCGACATCAGCACCACGGCGCTGAAACTCGGCGATCTCGGCAAGAACTCCACCATCGGCTGGTCCTTCGGCCCGACGCTCAGCGTGCCGCTGTTCAATGCCGGCCAGCTCGAGGCTGCCGTCGACGTCGCCAGAGCGCAGCGCGATCAGTATTTCATCGCCTATAAGGCCGCCGTGCTGACGGCGCTGGAAGATGTGGAGAACGCTTCCGTGTCGCTGTCGCAGGAGCGCATCAGAACCGGCAAGCTCGCCTCCTCGGCGAAATCCTATGGCGACGCCGCGCGGCTCGAAAGAACGCTCTACAAGGCCGGCGAATCGAGCCTTCTCGACGTGCTCGACGCCGAGCGCTCGGCCTATTCGGCCGAGGATTCCCTCTTGCAGAGCCGGGTGTCGGTCGCCACCGATTACATCGCGCTCAACAAGGCGCTTGGCGGCGGCTGGGACGGCACTATCGACAGCTCGAAACCCGAGATCGTCGATGTCGCCACCGGCCCACGGCTGGCGTCGAAGACTGAGTGAGGCACGGACCGCGATGTCCATCCACTGCTAACGGCACATACAAATCTCCGTGAGGCATGGCCGGAAGCAATAGCCCACTATATAACTGCGTCGTCGAGGTAATCACATGCAGAACGCTTACGATCTTGGAACCAATCTGGTTCGCCGTATCTACGAAAAGCGCATAGATGCACCGGCCATTCTCGATGCCGGCACGCATTTCCCCAACGCCGCGAAGTTCGCCGCCGCCTGGCAGGCGATCCGCGACGAGGCGCTTGCCGCAAAGCTGAACAAGGCGCCGCGCTTCCACGACATCATGCCGGAGCAGGCCGATATCTCGGCCAATGACGGCCTCGATTGGCGCATGTTCGTGCTCAAGGCCTATGACATGACGGTGCCGGAGAACCTGGCGCGGATGCCGGTGCTGAGCCGTCTGCTGAACGAGTGCCCCGAGGTCAAATCGGCGGCCGTCTCATTCCTCGCCCCTCACAAGCACATCCCTGCCCACCGCGGCCCGTTTCGCGGCATCATGCGCTTCCACCTCGGCCTCATGATCCCGAAGCAGGAGGACGGACGGCCGGCGACCATCATGATGATCAATCACGAGGAACGGCGCATCGCCGACGGCGAATGCATGCTGTGGGACGACACGTTCGAGCACGAGGTGATGAACAATTCGGACCAGCCGCGCGTCGCTCTTCTGCTCGACGTCTGGCGTCCGAAGATGCCGCTCGACATGGAAATCCTGTCGCGCGTCATCGTGCGCGGCGTGCAGGTGGGAATGCGCTACAGGGGCGTGTCGTTCGGCGGCTGATCGCAGGGCGACCGACGGTTAGGCTCGCGCCTCGCGATATGTCCCTGCCCCGCTGCCGCGCTTGCCGGGAAACATCGCGTCGCGCGCCAGCAATCCGCTGACGCGGCAGAAGGCTGCGAAGGCGCGGCAGGCTTCCTCGGTGCTCGCCACGTCGACCGTGGCGCCGAAGCAGGCATTGAAGGCCGCTTCGTAGATCTTGCCCTGGCGGCGCTTCGGCCAGTCTTGCAGGAAGTCGAGCGCCTGCTCGACGCTGTAGATTTCCTCGACCGGCAGGCCGGGCGCGGGCGTAATGCGCACCGGCACCTCGAATTGCAGTCTGTCCATTCCCTGTCTCCCGAACTGGTGTAGCCGGAGCAACGCCGCTCGTTCCGAAAAGTTGCTTTTCGGCCTTCTGACTCGCAAATGTGACCTCAGTGCGGTCAACAATCCGTCACCGTTGCATCAGATCGGCGTCCAGGTGGATCGGCGCCGGCCGCATTGCCAATGCCGGGTTTCCACCGTATTGCCGGGCCGTCGCAGCTGCCGTGGGCGCAAAAAGATGAGCGAAATCCGGGTCGAATCTCTGGTCAAGCGTTACGGCGACACCGCCGCGCTCGATGGCGTCTCGCTGGCCTTTCCGGAAGGCTCCTTCACGGCGCTGCTCGGCCCTTCCGGCTGCGGCAAGACGACGATGCTCAGGCTGATTGCCGGCTTCGAGGCGCCGAGCGAGGGCAGCGTGTTCTTCGGCGATGCGCTTGTCGCCGATCCGAAACGGCAATTGCCGCCCGAGGCGCGCAATGTCGGCGTGGTCTTCCAGTCCTATGCGCTGTGGCCGCATATGGATGTCGCCGAGAACGTCGCCTACCCGCTCAAGGCCAGGCACGTCGCTGCCGCCGACATCCCTGGCCGCGTCGCTTCGGTGCTCGACATTGTCGGCCTCGGCGGCTTCGCCAAGCGCCGCATCGACGAATTGTCGGGCGGCCAGCGGCAGCGCGTGGCGCTGGCCCGCTGCCTGGTCGCCGAGGCCAGGATCATCCTGTTCGACGAGCCGCTCGCCAATCTCGACATGCATCTGCGCTCCGCCATGGTCGACGCCTTTCGCGAGATCCATCGCCGCGCCGGCGCCACCATCGTCTATGTCACGCATGACCAGGCCGAAGCGCTGGCGCTTGCCGACCGCGTCGCTGTGATGAGCAAGGGGAAACTTCTGCAGGCGGCGACGCCGCAGGACATCTATCGCTCGCCGGCCGATGCCGCGGTCGCCGGCTTCGTCGGCCGTGGCAGCCTGCTGTCGGGCGACGCAGTCGACCATTCCGGCCAAACCGCGACGATCGACATCGCCGGCCATCGTCTTGCGGCGCGCAGCCACGGCCAGCCGCAAGGCGCGGTCAAGGTGCTGTTGCGGCCGGAAGCCTTGCGCATCGCCTCGGAAGGGCTGCCCGCCACGGTGCTGAACAGCGTCTATCGCGGTCCGGTGCACGAGGTGCGGCTGGCGCTTGCAGATCCCGGCCAGCAGTTGATGGTCGACAGCACCGAACCGCTAACGGCGGGCCAGCTTGTACATGTCGCGGTGTCCGATGCCTGGGTGGTGCCGGGCGCCTGAGCGCTGCTATCGGCCTACCGCCAGGGTAGAACGCCAGCAGGCAGGCGCCTGCCCAATCGATCGAGGGTCAAAAGGAGCACGACCACCACGACGATTGTGGACACCGCGATCGCCGCGGCTTGCGTGCCGAGCCCCGCCTCTTCCAGGCTGAACAGCACCACACCCAGCGTCTCCTTGCCGCTCGACCACAGCAGCGCCGACACCGTCAATTCGTTGAAGGCGCTCATGAAGACAAGCAGTCCGCCCGCCACCGCCGCAGGCGCGGCAAGCGGCGCGGTGATCGTCCACAGCCGCCGGAAGGGACCGGCGCCGGAAACGGCCGCGGCCTCTTCGAGATCGCGCGGGATCTGCCCGACCGCCGTCGTCACCGGCTTCAGCGCCAGCGTCAGGAAGCGCATCGCATAGGCGATCAGGATGATCGAGGCCGTCGCGTAAAGGCTGCCGATCAACGGCAGCGGCCGCAGGAACAGCAGGATGCAGGCGATCGCCAGCACCACGCCGGGGATCGAGTAAGGCAGGTCCACGATGCCGCCGAGGATGCGCCGCCAGCGCCGGTCGAAGCGTTCCAGCCGCGCCGCCATCGGAATGACCGCCAAGGCGAGGATCAGCGAGGCACCGCCGGCGAAGAGCAGCGAGTTGCGGAAGGCGCGCACGGTCGACGCTTGCCGTACCAGCACTTCCGTATAATTCGCGATGGTCGCCGTCTGCGGACCGAGCGGCACGCCGAAGGACGGCACCAGCGACGTCGCCAGCAGCGCGCAGGCGGGGAGCACCAGCGTCAAGCCGATCACCAGCCAGCCGAGACAGGCAAGCGGCAGGCGGTAGCGTCCGAGCTCGAATTGCGCCGGCTTGCCGGCGGCGATGCGATGGCCCGAGCCGCGCAACGCCATTGATTGGAACGCCATGCCTACCAACGCCAGCGCGCCGACCAATACCGAAAGTGCTGCGATCTGCGGCAGCACGCTCGGTCCGAAGCTCGACAGATCCTGATAGATCAAGGTCGGCAGCGTCAGGTAGTTGAGCGGCATGCCGAGCAGCGCAGGGATGCCGAAATTGCCGACGCCGGAGACGAAGGCGAGCGCCGCTGCCGCCACGACATAGGGCCGCGCCACCGGCAGCACGATGGTGCGCAACACGCCGAGCGGCCGCGCCCCGCAGGCGCGCGCCGCCTCGACCAGGTCGCGCGGCACCCGCGACAGCCCTGCCCGCATGGTGATGAAGACGATCGGCGCATGCTGGACACCGAAGAGCAGGATGATGCCGCCGCGGCCGAGCATCGGATTGCCGGTGCCCGGCGGCGGCGCGAGGCCAAGCATGCCGAGCAGCGTGCTCGATGGGCCGAAAAGATGCAGCCAGGCCAGCGCCGTGACCTGCGGCGCGATCATCAGCGGCAACAGCAAAAGGAAGCCGAGTGGCTTGCGTCCCGGCAGATCGGTCGTCGTCACCGCGATGGCGAATGGGATGCCGATGCACAGCGCCAACGCCGCGCCGAAGACGGAGGTATCGAGCGTGTGCCACATCGCCCGCAAGGCAGCCGGCTTCATCAGCCTCTCGGCAAAGGCGCCGAAATCGACCGCGCCGCCGGGCGCGATCGCCGCGAGGACGAGGCGCGCCATCGGCAGCAGGCTGAGCACGGCGATGACCAGAAGCACGGCAAGCGCCGACAGACGCTGGCCGACCATCGCGTTCCGGGATGCCAGATCGCCGGGCGGCGAGGCCGGCCCAACGATCCGATTTTCCGCAGTGGTCAAAATTGCTTCCTGGCCGCTTACTGGCTCATCGTCTCGCTGAACTTTTCCTTGTTCTGCGCGTCGTTGGCGAGCGCTGCCGCGGCGTCATAGTCCAGCACCTTGATGGCGGAGCGGTCCGGATAGCCGGCCGGCAGCGCGACATCGGCGCGGGCCGGGATATAGCCCATCTTGGCGGCCACTTCCTGCCCATCCTTCGACAGCAGGAAATCAACAAAGGCCTTTGCCGCTTCCTGGTTTTTGGCGGTGGACAGGATCGCGACCGGCTCGGTGACGGCCGACACGCCTTCCTTCGGGAACACGAATTCGACCGGCGCGCCCTTGGCCTTCTCGCGGATCGGCATGTAGTCGACGATCATGCCGAACAGCTTGTCGCCGCCGCTGACGGCTTTCAGCACATCGCCATTGCCGCCGCTCGCCTGCGCACCGTTCTTGGCCAGCGCGCCGTAATAGTCCCAGCCCTCCGGCAGGTTGCCGGTAAGCGTCACGGCATGGATCATCGCCGCGCCCGAGGTCAGCGGGCTCGGCATCGCGATCAGGCCCTTGGCTTCCGGCTTCTTCAAATCTTCCCAGCTCGTCGGCACGAAAGGCGCCTTGGTGTTGTAGACGATGCCGGTGGTGATCAGCTTGGTCGAGAAATAGGTCTTGTCCTTGTCGTAGAGCGCGGCGTCGAAGCCGTCGACCTTCGCCTCAGGATAGGCAAGCAGCCGGCCTTCCTTCTTGAGGCCTTCCATGGTCACCACATCGGCGATCAGAAGCACGTCGGCCTGCGGCTGGCCGGCCTCGATCTCAGCATGGAGCTTCGCCAGGATCTTCGGCGTGCCATCGCGCACCCAGTCGACCTTGATGACGGGATTCTTCGCCATGAAGGCATCGACGGTCTGCTGCGCGTCGGTGTTGGGCTGGCTGGTGTAGAGCACCAGCGTGCCGTCGGCGGCGGAGGCGCCGGCCACGGTGGAAGCCAGCAATAGGGCGGCGAAAACGATCTGGCGCATGGAAATACCTGTCTTGATCACAGCTGAGGGAAGTCCGGCAAACCGCCGGGGCTGAAAACCTGACTAAGGCCGCAGGATAACCATTATGTGACAGGGCGATGCAACCGGCATCGCCCTGTCCAATGTCGCTTCACTTGTGCGCCTACTGGTTCGCGGGATCCGTCTCCGCCTCATAGGCCATGCGGCAAACCACCATCAGAAAATAGGCCGAAGGCACGGCGAAGATAGCGCCGAGCACCATCGCGGATGTTCCTTCCATGCGAAGCGTCGCCGCAACGGCCCAATAGACCGTGCCGATGCAGATGACCGCCTGCACAGTGAGAAAGGACGCGGCCGATACCGCCCGGGTGAGTGTCTTGAATGTCTTGATGCGTTGCATTGAATGATATCCGAACTGACGCGCACGCGACCGGCGGACGGCTGCAAGCCGTCGCCGGGTCGCGACGCGAAGGAATGTCTTTGGTTTGGGTGCCGCGCTTGCGGCTCAGGCCTATGCTGCGGGTGGCGCGCGTGGCTGGTTGGTGCGCGCTTGCGGCGCCGCCGCAAAAGCGAGGACGACGGCCGTTTTGACCGGCGACGCCTTGCAGAGGATTAGGAATTCGGATGCGGGCAGCAGCGCGCCGGGGTTGCCGCTGACCAGCTTGACGGGCAGTGGCCGGCCGACGCGGACTTCAAGGCCCTGCGCCTTGCCGGCACCCCGCGGTAGCGCAATCGTATCGCCCTGCCGGGCACTGCTGATGCTGGGGCTGCCCGCCGCGCCGATCTGCGACGCCGAGATGTCCGCCTGGGCCAAAGCAAGCAGCGCAAGCATCAGCAGCGCGACCAGGCCCGCTCCCGCGGTCCTGACTGCCAACAGCTTTGATCTCACGCGTTCAGACGCCATCAGAGGCAAGATTTTCTCCGGATACCCAATCCGCCCTACCCCACGAAGCCGCAAAAGGAAAGCTTCGCCTCCGCTCACAGTTCCGGTGAAACATGCCCGGTAAGGCGCGCAAACGCAGTTCGTTCTTGAACCTTGCGGCTTCCAGTGCCAAATCTGAGGAAACTTTCCTTGCATCGGCTCCCACGATGGGCCGGCACCCTGAACGGACAAAATGGTTACCTATCTCGACGCCTCGACAGCCCCGTTACGCAACACTGGCCAGATAAGGCTCTATGGCGAGGAAGGCTTTGCCGGCATGCGCAAGGCCTGTGATCTCACCGCGCGCTGCCTCGACCAGCTCGTCCCGATGGTTGAGCCCGGCGTGACGACCGAGGCCATCGACCGCTTCGTCTTCGAATTCGGCATGGACCATGGCGCGCTGCCGGCGACGCTCAACTATCGCGGCTACACCAAATCGTCCTGCACCTCGATCAACCACGTTGTCTGCCATGGCATTCCGGACAACAAGCCGCTGAAGGATGGCGACATCGTCAACATCGACGTCACCTATATCCTCGACGGTTGGCACGGCGATTCCTCGCGCATGTATCCGGTCGGCACCATCAAGCGCGCCGCCGAGCGCCTGCTCGAAGTGACCTATGAATGCCTGATGCGCGGCATCGCCGCGATCAGGCCCGGCGCCCGCACCGGGGCCATCGGCGCCGCGATCCAGACCTATGCCGAAGCCGAGCGCTGCTCTGTGGTGCGCGACTTCTGCGGCCACGGCGTCGGCCAGCTCTTCCACGACGCGCCGAACATCCTGCACTACGGCACCGCCAACGAGGGCGTCGAAATGCGGCCCGGCATGATTTTTACCGTCGAGCCGATGATCAATCTGGGCCGCCCGCATGTGAAGGTGCTGTCGGACGGCTGGACGGCGGTGACCCGCGACCGGTCGCTCTCGGCGCAATACGAGCACACGATCGGCGTCACCGACACCGGCTGCGAGATCTTCACCCTCTCACCGAAGAAGCTCGACCGGCCTGGTTTGCCTGTTTAGGCCTGTCGCAATTCGGCCCACGCCAAGGCGAAGCGCTTAGAGCAGCCCCCTCACCTTGGCCAGGATGTCCTCCGACAGCGCCGAAACCAGTGCCTTGTCGGCGCCTTTGCTGGGGATAAGGACGAACTCCACGTCCTCCAACTGCGGCAGGCGTCCGGACGGGATTTCTTTCAGACCGGACGGGGACATGCTTTGCGGCTGCACGAGAACCCCCATGCCGGCGCGAGCGGCTGCGGTCAGCCCGCTCAGGCTGCCGCAGGTGCATACGATGCGCCAGGGCATCCGGTGCCGTTCGAGCACTTCGAGCGCGATGCTGCGCGTGACGCTCGGCGGCGGAAAGGCAATCAACGGCAGCGCCGAGAGCGAAAGCACATGGTCGGGATCGCGGGCGAGCCAGACGAGAGGCTCGCGATAGACCAGCCGCCCGCGTGTGTCGCCCAGCCGGCGCTTTCCCAGCACGAGGTCGAGTTCGCCCTTGTCCTGCATCTCGTAGAGGGTGCCGCTGAGCGCCACGGTCAGCTCAAGATCGACAGAAGGATGGGAGCGGCCGAAATCCTCCAGCACCGATGGCAGCCGGCTGGTCACGAAGTCCTCGGAGACGCCGAGCCGCAACGTGCCCCGCAGCCTCTGCACGGCGAACAGCGCATTCACCTGCCCCTCGATCGACAGAATGGTGCGGGCATGGCCGAGCAAGGCCTCGCCGTCCCTGGTCAGCACCACCTTATGCGTGTCCCGCGCCAGCAACTGCCTGCCGACCGCCGTCTCCAGCTTGCGGATGTGCTGGCTGACCGTTGATTGCCCCAAACCCAGCCTGTCGGCGGCAAGCGTGAAACTTCCCATCTGCTCGACGGTGACGAAGCTGCGCAATTGGACGAGATCGAGCATCGATATCCTGAATCACGATAACTGTTATTGCTTGTATCCTGTTTCGCAATGCAGGAAAAGGCAGCGATTCGACTTGGGAACACGCCATGCGCCGCTTTCTGCCTGACACCTTTCTGATCCTGCTGCTGTGCACCGTCGCTCTCGCATCGGTCTTGCCGGCAAGCGGCGTCTTCGCCAAATGGTTCGCGGTCGCGACCGATTTCGCGATCGCGCTTCTGTTCTTCCTTCATGGCGCCAGGCTGTCGCGCGACGTGGTCATCGCCGGCCTGACGCACTGGCGCCTGCATCTCGTCATCCTGCTGACGACCTTCGGCCTGTTCCCGCTGCTGGGTCTGGCGTTCGGCTTTCTGCCTGCCTCCATCCTGCCCAAGCCGCTCTATCTCGGCATCTTGTTCCTCTGTGTCCTGCCGTCCACGGTGCAGTCGTCGATCGCGTTCACTTCGATGGCCGGCGGCAATGTTCCCGCGGCCATATGTTCGGCATCGGCTTCCAACATCTTCGGCATGGTGCTGACCCCCCTGCTTGTTGGCGTGCTCTTTTCGGCCGGCGGACATGGCGGGTTCTCCTGGGACGCGGTGAGCCAGATCCTGGTGCAGCTGCTGCTGCCCTTTGCGCTGGGGCAGCTCCTTGAGCCCCGCATCGGCAACTGGATCCGCGCCCGCAAGACGCTGCTGATGCCGGTCGATCGCGGCTCGATCCTGATGGTCGTCTATCTCGCTTTCAGCACCGCCGTCGTCGAGGGGCTGTGGCACCAGTTCTCGCTGCGCGACATTGCCGTGGTCGCCGTCGCCGAGATGATACTGCTTGGCCTGGTGCTCGTGACCACGGCCTTTGGCAGCCCGCTGCTTGGATTCGACAAGGCGGACCAGATCACCGTAACCTTCTGCGGCTCGAAGAAGAGCCTGGCGAGCGGCGTGCCGATGGCCAATGTCATCTTTGCCGGCCAGGGCGTCGGCGCGATCGTCCTGCCGCTGATGCTGTTTCATCAGATGCAGCTCATGGTCTGCGCCATGATCGCCCAGAGATATGCCAGGGCAGCGCGTTCGCGTGTTGCGCCGCAGGCCGCGGCCGCCACCGCGGCCGTCCCCGCTGACGCGGATCAAGTCGGCGCTGCACGTAAAGGCGAACCCCTGCCAGCGGAAACCGCTTAACACTTTGCCTTGGATTGCTTTAGTCTTCGCCTCGAAGCCTGAGGGGGAGTTGGCGGGCCATGGGAAAAGTCGAAGACGAACGGGCGTTCTTTTCCGAAGCCTGGGTCGAGCCGCCGCAAAAGCCTCGGGAAAAGACCGTGGCAGCGGAAAAGCCGCATTACCACGGCCACCGCGACCGCCTGCGCGAGCGCTTCGTGGCGGGCGGACCGGACGCCCTGCCCGACTACGAACTGCTCGAATTGCTGCTCTTCCGGCTGATCCCGCGCGTCGACACCAAGCCAATCGCCAAGGCGCTGATCGCCCGGTTCGGTTCGCTGGCCGAAGTGCTCGGCGCGCCGACGTCGTTGCTTGAAGAGGTTAAGGGCATCGGACCCACGGTGGCCATTGATATCAAGATCGTCGCCGCCACCGCCCAGCGCATGGCGCGCGGCGAGGTGCGCGGCCGCGAGGTGCTGGGGAACTGGACGCAACTGCTCGACTATTGCCGCTCGGCCATGGCCTTCGAGGCCCGCGAGCAGTTCCGCATCCTCTTCCTCGACAAGAAGAACGGGCTGATCGCCGACGAGGTGCAGCAGACCGGCACCGTCGACCACACGCCTGTTTATCCGCGCGAAGTGGTCAAGCGCGCGCTCGAGCTCTCCGCCAGCGCCGTCATCCTGGTGCACAACCACCCGTCAGGCGATCCCACGCCATCCCGCGCGGACATCGAGATGACCAAGCAGGTCATCGAAACGGCTAAGCCGCTCGGCATCGCCGTGCACGACCACATCATCATCGGCCGCAAGGGCAATGCGTCGATGAAGGGGCTGCTGCTGATCTAGCCTCCACGAACAGGGGACAAAAACCGACATGCTTGAACAAGCCGACGCGCCATGGTCGTTCGACAAGGAGCGTGCCGCCCTGCTGGTCATCGACATGCAGAGCGACTTCGTCGACGAAGGCGCCGTCATGGAAGTCGCCATGGCGCGGCTGCGCGTTCCGGTGATGCGGCGGGTGGTCGAGCTCTGCCGAGGCGCCGACATCCCCGTAATCTACACGCAGCATGTGCTGAGCGACCGCTTCGACATCTCTCCGCTCGAAACCGCCTACCAGCCCAGGCTAAAAACCACCGGCATGCGCGAAGGCAGCGCCGGCGCGGAGATCGTCGCCGAGTTGGCGCCACTGCCGGGTGACGTCGTCATCAAGAAGCATCGCTATGACGCCTTCCACAACACGCAGCTGGAGACGGTGCTGCGTAACATTCGCGGCGCCGGTCGGGTCGATACGGTAATTATCATCGGCACCGTCACCAGCATCTGCTGCGAATCCACAGCCCGCAGCGCCTTCATGCGCGACTACAAGGTCGTCTTCGTCGGCGACGCCAATGGCGGTCTGGACGAGGCCTCGCATCGGGCAACGCTCAGCATCATCGGTAAGGTGTTCGGACGCGTGATGACGGTGGATGAACTCGCCAGGCTATTTTGAGCGATAAGCGCTCAAGGCGGATCGATCTTACAGCTTGCAGCGATCTGGCCGATCGCCTCGGACAGGCCGGCGAGCTCGAAATCGGCCTCGCCGCGCCCGGACAACAGGCCGAAGCGCCATGACAGGGTGAGCCGGTTGGCCGAAACCAGCCGCTTGATGCCGTCGTCTCCGTCGCGGACCAGCATTCTGCCGCGCGACCCGACCGACCAGCTTTCGTCGAATTTACTGCCGCCGTCGACGACGACCGAGATGGTGATCTTGCGGCTCGCCGAAACGGCATCGTTGAGTTGCAGCCATTCGCTCCAGCGTGGATCGCCGTCCGGCCGGCACGCCAATGTCAGCACCGGACTGTAGCCCAGGGCCCCGCCACCGGTGATGAGCTTGTTGCTGGCATGCAGCGATGCCGTGACCTGGCCGTCGCTGCCGGTGTCGACGCGCCAGTTGCCGAGAGCCGGCTCGGCCCGGGCGGCGCTGCCGGCCGCGGCCAACAAGAGCGCTGCGGCGAATGCCACGTCTCTCATCATCAACCCCAGCCTCACAAAATGCCTCCAAGCACGCCCTGCGCATGCGATGAAAAGCAGATAATGTTCAACGGTTGGTATCGCCAGCGGCAGGCCGTCAAGACAAGCTGCGTGTGTTGCTGCGCCGCCACAATGAGATAGCCCCTAACTAAAAAGGCCGCCCGGAGGCGGCCTTTCGAAATCGTAGTGATGCGCCGTGTTACTCGGCTTCCTTGGCCACGGCCTTCTTCTTTGGCGCGGCCTTCTTCTTCGGCTCTTCGGCCTCGTCGCCGGCCTCAGCCGCCTTCGATTCACTTGCCTTGGCCTCAGCCTTCTTCGAGGCAGCCTTCTTCGCCGGCTTCGCCTTGGTCGTGGTCTCGGCCTCCTCGTCGTCGGCCATCAGCTCTTCCTTGCCGACCTTGACGTCGTTGACCGAGATCTGGCCGAGCAGATAGTCGACCACCTTCTCCTCGAACATCGGAGCGCGCAGCGCGTTCACGGCTTCCGGATTGCTGCGGTAGAACTCGAAGGCTTCCTGCTGCTGGTTGGCCGGGAAGCGGCGCACCTGCTCGAACAGGCCGCGCTGCAGTTCCTCGTCCGACACGGCGACACCGGCCTTCTCGCCGATTTCGGCCAGCACCAGGCCAAGGCGCACGCGGCGCTCGGCAAGCCGCATATATTCGGCGCGCGCTTCTTCTTCCGTCGTCTCTTCATCGGCGAAGGTGCGGCCGGCGGCCTCCAGGTCGCGGTTGACCTGCGCCCAGATGTTGTTGAACTCGGCCTCGACGAGCTTCGAGGGCGCCTCGAAGGAATAGGCGGCGTCGAGCTGGTCGAGCAGCTGCCGCTTCACCTTCTGGCGGGTCATCGAGCCGAACTGGTTCTCGATCTGGCCGCGCACGATCTCGCGCAGGCGATCGAGCGATTCCAGGCCGAGATTCTTGGCAGTCTCGTCATTGACCTCGAGCTCGCCAGGGGCCGACACTTCCTTGACGGTGACGTCGAAGGTGGCTTCCTTGCCGGCCAAATGCGCGGCCTGGTAGTTTTCCGGGAAGGTGACGGTGATCTGCTTCTCGTCGCCTGCCTTGGTGCCGATCAGCTGGTCCTCGAAGCCCGGGATGAACTCCTTGGAGCCAAGCACCAGCGGCTGGTCGGTACCGGCGCCGCCGGCGAAAGCCTCGCCGCCGATCTTGCCGACATAGTCGATGCTCACGCGGTCGCCCTCGGCGGCCTTGCCGGTCTTCGGCTCATAGCTGCGCGCCGATTCGGCAACGCGCTTGACCTGATCCTCGACCTCCGTGTCCGGCACGTCATAGACCTGACGCGTCACCTTGATGTCGGAGAAATCCTTGATCTCGATCGCCGGGATGACCTCGTAATTGAGGCTGAACTCGAAGTCGGTGCCGCCGGCCAGGATCTTCTCGGCCTCTTTCTCGTCTTCGGTCATGATCACTTCGGGCTGCATGGCGGCCTTTTCACCGCGGCCGGTGATGATCGAACGGGTCGAGTCGTTGAGGATCTCGTTGACCACCTCGGCCATGAACGACTTGCCGTACATCTTGCGCAGGTGCTGCACCGGCACCTTGCCCGGACGGAAGCCGTTGATCCGGACTTTGTCGCGGGCGTCCGTCAGCCGCGCCATCAGCTTGGCTTCCATGTCACCCGCCGGCACGGTGACCTTGATCTCGCGCTTGAGACCGGAATTGAGCGTTTCGGTGACCTGCATCCTAAAACCTTTGTCTTCATCAATGGGACTGCCAAACGGTTTCAGCCGTTCACAGCCTGCCGGTATGATCTTGCCGGAAATGGCTCTTGGTACGGAACCTGATGATTTGACCGCTGATGCGGTTCAAACTCTCCTGAACTGCGCTTTCTGAACCGTGAGTAAGTCTTTGTTTTTCCTAAAACTTTTCACATGTTGCAGAAGCGGATATTCACGTTCCGTCACATTCGACACGCCTTTTGTCACAGGCGAGGCTAATTTTCAACCATCTTCGCGTTTAGCCGTATGGACGCGATCTGAGCCCCGACATTGACAGAATGATGGCTACATGGGATTGCCGGGGAACGCGGATGTGGCGGAATTGGTAGACGCCCTGGATTTAGGTTCCAGTGCCGAAAGGCGTGGGGGTTCGAGTCCCTTCATCCGCACCACTCTTCGCTCTGACGAGCTTAGGGTGGCGAGCCCCACCTGAGGCTCGAAGAGCCGAACGTGTCCTCCGAGGATTTGGCCAGGGAGGACTAGTAAAGCGGCTCCTCGAACAGCGTCTTGTCACCGTCCATCAACGCCTTGATCTGCGCGGTGCCGTCGGCCGCAAGCGCAAGCTTGATGCTGAACGGCCGCACCCGCATGTCGTTCTGGATCGCCATCCCCTCGCCCTCCGGCACGTAGAAGCGTCCGATGCCATAGTCCGGCTCGATCGTCGCGTCGGGCTCTTGCAGCCCCCAGCCAGCGTTGACATGCCCTGCGATATCCGCCTCGTCCGCGCCGGGCGGCGTCGGCGCCCGGCCGAACCAGGCGGCCATCGGCTGCCAATAGCCGTCGGCGCCCTTCTTCAGCCGCACCACGATCGGGCCGTCGTCGCTGGAAGACGCCCCTTGCGGGACATTGGCGATCAGCTTCACGGGGATCCGCGAAATGCTGTTGTTGAGGAAGATGTAGTCGCCGCGCAGAAGGTCGCGCGGGTCGACCGGCTGGACTTTGACGAGCACTTCCTTGCCGTTGCGCAGGATCGCCGCGCGACTGGCGATGATCCAGCTGAGGAAGCCGATCTGGACAAGCGCCAGCACCAGCGCCGCGACGATGAGTTTTCTCCCGCTCATGCCGTTGCTCCCTTCCCGGCTGGCGCTTTCATGCGCTTTTCGACACGGATGATGACCAGCGCCAGAACGCCGAGCAGCACCGCCGCCGCCAGGAAGAAGCCGGCTGTG
This sequence comes from Mesorhizobium sp. CU3, assembly GCF_006442965.1. Lineage (GTDB taxonomy): Bacteria > Pseudomonadota > Alphaproteobacteria > Rhizobiales > Rhizobiaceae > Mesorhizobium. The sequence goes on from NZ_VFWX01000002.1 coordinate 459,965, forward strand.
TCGAGCATCGATTGCAAGGTGACGACGTAGATGATGGCAAGCTCGAAGGCGAAGCCGGCATAGGCCAGCCAGCGCAGTCCGCGACTCTCGCGGCCCGCCAGCATGATCGCCGCGACGATGCCTGCCAGCGCCACGACCGAGGCAAGCGCAAAACCGCTGTTGTAGCTGCTCTCATCCGCCAGTTCGAACTGGACCATCGCAATGCCGGTGAGGAAGCCGAGCAGGGCATGCAGCGGCAGCCGGCCGCCAAGTTGAACAACCTTGTCGATCGGATCGCCGCCAAAAACCGCCGCGGCAAACAGCAATGCCGAGGCGACGGCCAACGGGATGCCGATCCGCAGCGAGTCGTGATTGCCGAGCAGGAGCACGAGATAGAAGAGGATGGACAGGATGATCAGGTGACGGGCGGCCTGGCTGCGCGTCCAGAAGGAAATGGCAAACAGCACGACCGCCATGACCAGGAAGAAATGCGGAAACTCGCCACGGCCGTAAAAGTCGAAGCCCCTGAGGAACAGCCAGGCGTCCGCAATGCCGACCGCCGCAACCGTCAGCGGGTTGGAGCGCAGCGCAACCGCGGCCAGCGCCGTGCCGGCGCACCAGGTCACCAGCGCCGAGGCCTCGTCGCCCGACAGATGGTACATCTGGCCGATCAACGCGATCGAACCGCCGAAGGCTGCCGCGGCGACGATCCACAGCGCCTCGCCGATCGCCGCGTGGTCGCGCGTCTTCAAAAAAGCGCCGCCGACATAGCCGCCCAGGATGACGGCGAAGAGCGCGGCCACGCGCACGACGCGCGGGATGGCTTCCCAGTTGGCGGCAACGAAGATCAGGATTGCGGCGCCGAACAGGAGTGCCGCCATCATCGCCAGGATCGAGCCGAAACTCAGCGATGCGCGCTCGTTGGCGGCGACATCGCGTAGCAATGCGTCCGCCGTGGCGGGATCGACCAGCCCTGCCTCGCGCCAGTGCGCGATATCCGCCCTTACCCGTGTCGAATAGCCCGCCATGCAAGTCCCCCAGCCCGGTCACATCTTTAGCCGGAACTGCCAAGCCGTTGACGCAGTGGCATTTTCCGATTCGGCCTTCTTTGTGTCGCAGGCGTGAACGGCCGTTAATGTTGCATTGCACAATTTGCATTGCTGCCATGCGCCAACGGCACTTTTAAATCGATACGACCCCGCCTACTTTCTGTTCGTACACAAACGGAATGATCCGAACCAAAGACGAAACGAGAACTACCATGAACCTGATCCGCAACTATCGCAACTGGCGCCGCTACCGGGACACCGTCTCCGAGCTGAGCCGCCTGTCGAACCGTGAACTGACCGACCTCGGCATCAGCCGCAGCGACATCCACTACGTCGCCCGCAAGGCGGCCTAATTCGCTTCGGACCGCAAATGGTCCGAACCAGTTTTTGAAGAGAGTATACGACAATGAACCTGATCCGCAGCTATCGTAACTGGCGCGTCTACCGCGACACCGTTACCGAGCTGGGTCGGCTTTCGAACCGCCAGCTCCATGATCTCGGTATCGTTCGCGACGAGATCAAGATGGTCGCCCGCAAGGCGATCTAAGGAATTTCGCCAGGATCGACCTCCTCCCCGATCCTGACGAATACGGCCAACCTTCACCTCCTCCCGAGGGTTGACCACCGAAACGGCGCCCGCCGGACCTCCTCCCCCGGCGGGCGTTGTTTAGAAGCAAACGCAGTTCGTCTTCCAGAAGCAAACGCAGTTCGTCTTCCAGAAGCGAACGAAGTTCGTCTTCAAGGGGTTTCGCCCCCTCTAAAAAGCGAAAGGAATTTCGTCAAAGCCGACCTCCTCCCCGGCGATGGCGAATACGGTCGATCTTCACCTCCTCCCGAGGATCGACCCCCAAAACGACACCCGCCGGACCTCCTCCCCCGGCGGGTGTTGTTGTTCTCAGAGCATGATCCCGAAAAGTGGGAACTGGTTTTCGGAAAAGATCATGCTCCAGCAGGAATCAGTGCCCCCCTCCCTCGGCCGCCGGCAATTGCAATCGCTTCGCCAAGCGATTATTCCGGCGCTCATGAGCAAAAATCCCGTACACGTCATCGGCGGCGGCCTCGCCGGTTCGGAAGCCGCATGGCAGATCGCGCAAGCTGGCGTCCCCGTCGTGCTGCATGAGATGCGCCCGGTGCGCGGCACCGACGCGCACAAGACCGATGGGCTGGCCGAGCTCGTCTGCTCGAACTCCTTCCGCTCCGACGATGCCGAGAACAACGCCGTCGGCCTGCTGCATGCCGAGATGCGGCTGGCCGGTTCGCTCATCATGAGCGCCGGCGATGCCAACCAGGTGCCGGCCGGCGGCGCGCTGGCCGTCGACCGCGACGGCTTTTCCAATGCTGTCACAGCGAAGATCGAGGCGCACCCGCTGATCGCTATCGAGCGTGAGGAAGTGCCTGGGCTGCCGCCCGAGGACTGGGACCAGGCGATCGTTGCCACCGGCCCGCTGACGGCGCCCTCGCTGGCGCAGTCGATCGCGGAAGCCACCGGCGCCGATGCGCTTGCCTTCTTCGATGCGATCGCGCCGATCGTGCATTTCGACACGATCGACATGAACACCGCCTGGTTCCAATCGCGCTACGACAAGGTCGGGCCGGGCGGCACCGGAAAGGACTACATCAACTGCCCGATGGACAAGGAGCAGTATTTCGCCTTCATCCAGGCATTGCTCGACGGCCAGAAGACGGAATTCAAGCAGTGGGAAGGCACGCCCTATTTCGACGGCTGCCTGCCGATCGAGGTGATGGCCGAGCGCGGCGTCGAGACTTTGCGCTACGGGCCGATGAAGCCGATGGGGCTGACCAATGCCCACAATCCGACGGTCAAGGCCTATGCGGTGGTGCAACTGCGCCAGGACAATGCGCTGGGCACGCTCTACAACATGGTCGGTTTCCAGACCAAGCTGAAGCATGCCGAGCAGGTGCGCATTTTCCGCACCATTCCGGGGCTGGAAAACGCCGACTTCGCCCGGCTTGGCGGCCTGCACCGCAACACCTACATCAATTCGCCGACGCTGCTCGATCAATCGCTGCAGCTGAAATCGCGGCCCGGCCTGCGCTTTGCCGGCCAGATCACCGGCTGCGAGGGCTATGTCGAGAGCGCGGCAATAGGCCTGCTCGCCGGCCGCTTCGCCGCCGCCGAGCGCCTCGGCCACGCGCCGTCGCTGCCGCCAGCGACGACCGCCTTCGGCGCGCTGCTCAACCACATCACCGGCGGCCACATCGTTTCCGACGACGAGCCGGGCAAGCGCTCCTTCCAGCCGATGAACGTCAATTTCGGCCTGTTCCCGCCGGTGGAAGCGCCGAAGACCGAGGGAAAACGCCTGCGCGGCAAGGACAAGACCGTCGCCAAAAGGCACGCGATCACCTCGCGTGCGCTGACGGATTGCCGTGGATGGCTGGGGCTGCCGGCGCGGGCCGAGGCGGCGGAGTAGTTCATGGCTGACGTCTCCAGGCTGCCCCAGGTTTTACCGCCGGGTTTGCCGACGAGTGCCAAGCCTTTCACTGGCGACTACGAGATTTGCTGGAGCATCTACGTCCAATGCACGAACCTGCGGAAGCTGCGCGAGGTTCACATACCGGCGCTCGAAGCGTTGATCGGCCAGCCTCATGGCGGCAAAGGCTGGTTGTACGAGAACGAAAATTACAATGAGAGCCGCGATCGAAGCCTGAAGCGAATAATCGCCGTGCAGAGTGTCAAAGGGCCCTACACCGACCAGCTGCTGCTCGCTTTCATGAAGACGCTGTACTCGCTCTCATCGTTCTGGACCATCCAGGCCCGTCTCAATCCGTCACATCCTCAAGGCGTGTACGTCAGCGCCCGGTTCCAGAGAGAAAACCCCGGCTCGGAAGCGCCTGCGGTCGTTGACGCGCTGGTCGAGTTGGAAGCAAATTTCACGGACGCGCAGGGCCATACCTTCGGGCGGAGTTTCGGTAAAACACGGCGTATCAGCGCTGCCGTGCCTGGTGACAGCCCAGCCGCAGGGTAGATTCGAATCCGGGCACCTTTGGCTGGTCCCGAGGATAGAGTAGAACCCTACTTGCTGCCTAACGGAGCCGTTTAATGGAAGCCGCCGAAAAGCTGTCCGTCACTGTCACGCCAGCCATGGCGCGCATGATTCGCGAAAAGGTAGAGGACGGCTCCTTCGGCTCGGCCAGTGAAGTCATTCACGCAGCGCTCCGCGCCTTCCAGCGCGAGGAGGAAGAGCATGCCGAGCGCATGGCATCGATCCGCGCGCGGGTGAAAGCTTCGCTCGAGGACCCGAGGCCAAGCGTCCCGGTGGAAGAAGTTGATGCTCGACTGCGAGAGCTCTTCGCCCAACGAACAAAAGGCGCAGGCGGGTCTCCAACCGATGATTCGAACGACCCATCCTAAAGGCGGGAGCTACTCCGCAGGCTCAGCACTCGCCGCCGGCAATCCCGGCTTGCCTGCCTCCGACGGATTTCGCCTGACGTAGGCCGCCTTCAGCGTCTCCGATGTGTCGCGCGAACCGTCATGGCTCCATCCAGGCGGCTGAATGAGATAATTGATCCGCTGGCCGAGCGTCAGGCCCGGCGCAAACGCGTCCTTGAACATGCCGATCCACTCGTGGAACGCGACCTTCAGCGGGTTGAAGGTGCCGATGTTCTTGACGATGCCGTAGCGCGGCCGGTCTTCCTCCAGTTCCTCGACGAAGGTGCCGAACATGCGGTCCCAGATGATCAGCGTGCCGGCATAATTGGCGTCGAGATAGCGCGGATTGGTGGCGTGGTGGACGCGGTGATGCGAGGGTGTGTTGAAGATGAATTCGAACCAGCCCCACATCTTGCCGATCGCCTCGGTGTGGATCCAGAACTGCCAGACGAGGTTGAAGCCGAAGACGAAGGCAATCACCGCCGGATGGAAGCCGAGCAGCACCAGCGGCGCCTGCAGCACGAACATGAAGGTGAACAGCCCGGTCCAGCTTTGCCGCAGCGCCGTCGACAAATTGTAGTGCTGGCTGGAATGGTGGTTGACGTGCTCGGCCCACACCCAGCGCACCCGATGCGCGATGCGGTGGTAGATATAGTAGCGCAAATCGTCGAGCAGGAAGGCGGTCACAAACACCCAGACCGACAGGCCGAGATTGAAGAAGCGGAACTGCCAGAGCCACAGCAGCGCCCAGTAGGACACGACGCCGAGCAGGATGCCGGCGACGACATTGCCGGTGCCCATCATCAGGCTGGTCAGCGTGTCGCGCGTCTCGAACGATCCCTTGGCGCGGCCGGTGCGCACCAGCCAGAGCTCGATCAGAATCGCGGCGACGAAGAAGGGAATGGCAAGCTGGGTGACCTGCGGGAAATCATACTGGTCCATCACGCCGCCTCTCGGATCTGATCGTGGTTCTGCAGCGCCGCCGCCATGGCGCGCGCGCCGGCCTCGTCTGCAAAAGTGAAGCGGCCGCCCTTCCAGGTGAAGTCGTTCAGCCTGAGCGACAAAACATTGCCTTCCCTCGCCATCGCCAAGATGTCGTGCGGTGTGACGATGCGCGTCAGGAAACAGTCGCCGATGCTGTGCACGATGGCGCAGCGCCGTGGGCCAAGATCGAGAAAGGCACTGTGGCGGTCCGCGGTCAGCCACACGTTCCCGGGCTTTTCGTCGGGAAAGTCTTCGGCAAAGCGGGCAAGCGCTTGCTCGGCGCCGGCAAGTGTCGCGGTTGTCGTACCACCGGTGAAGTGCACAGCCGCGACAGAGAGCGCGATGCCGAACACGACTAGGACGACCAGGACTGGCAGGCTCATGGAAAGGCGGCTCCTCCGGCGACCGCATTTCTGTGACGCGAGTCCGCCTGACAGAACCCCTAGCATGGTTGACGTTTACGTCAAAGGGCTGTCCAGCCCCGCATCGCATGACGCAGGAGCAACCAGTGCCGGCGGATGTTCAGGAGCTTTGCCGTCGCTACGAGTGGTGACGGCCCTGCCTTCTCCATCTTGTCGAGATAGGCTCGCGTCAGCGCCAGCGGCAGGAAGGCAGGCCGCAGCGCAACGGGAAGCGCCGACGCGCCTTTCTGAAAGGCGTTGAGGTGTTCCCGCGCCAGCGCGATCATCGCCGCCACGGCGCGCTCGGCAGCCTGCGCATCCTCGCCTTTGACGAATGCCTCCGGCGACGTGCCGGCCGCCGCCAGTATGTCGGCCGGAACGAAACACTGGCCGCGACGGCGGTGCAGCGGCAGCAAAAGCAGAAGCCCGGTGATCGCCTGCGCGCAACCCGCCCTGCCCGCCAGTTCGGCAAAGCCCGGCGCCGCAATCGGATCGAGCGCCATCGCCGCAAGCTGGATCAATGCCGCGGCCGTCTCGCCGCAATAGCCTTCGAGGTCGGTCCGCGACGGCATCGGATCGTCATAGAGGTCGAAGATGCGCGCCTCGAGCATGTTGTCGAAAGCAGTCTTGGGCAGCCGGTTTGCAGCAATCGTCGCCCGCAGCGCATCGGCGATCGGGTTGCCGGTTTCGGCATCGTCCTCGGCCGCGATGACGTCGCGCCACCATTGCAGCCTGACCTCGCCGGGCAGCGGCTCGTGGATGCGGTCGCGCACGCCGGCGATCTCGGCATTGAAGGCATAGAGCGAAAACAGCGCGTCGCGCTTGTCAGCCGGCGCGTAGAGCGCCGACAGATACCGGTCATGGTCGGCGGCGCGCACCGCATCCATGACGATGCCGCCATTCGCTACGATTTTGGGCGTGCCGGCCATTCAATCGACGGCGATCAGCGCCGCCGCCACGGCGCGGTCTTCGGCCAGGAGCACGTTGTAGGTGCGCACCGCCGCCCCGGTCGACATCGGGTCGGCCGAGATGCCGGCTTCCCTGAACGCGGCGCGCAAGGCGGCCGGCAGCGGCCGCAACTCCTTGCCCATGCCGACCAGCAGGATCTCGACCTTGCCGGCCTCGCCGAACAGTTTTTCGAAATCCGAGACCTTCAGCGCCAATGGATCGGCCGGCTCCCAGCCATGGATGCCCGACGGCAGGACGAGCAGCGAGCCGCGATGCGACATGTCGGCGAAGCGGAAACCGCCATTGCCATAGGCCTCGATCGGCGCCCTGCCCGGGAAATGCGCCTCGCGGATGATGATGCCTTTGGCCATAAGCCGCGCGATTTCAGGTCGCCACGGCCTTACCGCCGTTCACCGGCTTCTTCTCCTCTTCGGTCGCCGTGGCCTGCGGCCTCAGCTTGAACAGGATCAGCAGCGGCGCGGCGATGAAGATCGACGAATAGGTGCCGAACACGACGCCAAACAGCATGGCCAGCGTGAAGGAGCGGATCACCTCGCCGCCGAACAGCACCAGCGCCAGCAGCGCCAGGATCGTCGTCACCGAGGTCAGCGTCGTTCTCGACAGCGTCTCGTTGATGGCGTTGTTCAACAGCTGCGGCAGCGGCATCTTCTTGTATTTTCGTAAATCCTCGCGGACGCGGTCATAGACGACGATGGTGTCGTTGAGCGAATAGCCGATGATGGTCAGGATCGCCGCCAGCGAAGACTGGTTGAACTCCAGCCCGGTTATGACGAAGAAGCCGATCGTCATCACCACATCGTGCACCGTGGCGATGATGGCGCCGACCGCGAACTGCCATTCGAAGCGGAACCAGACATAGAGCAGGATGCCGACCAGCGCGATCAGCATGGCGATCGTGCCCTGCTTGGCGAGTTCGCCCGACACCGTCGGGCCGACGACTTCGACGCGGCGGAAGTCATACTGGTCCTGCAGTTCGCCCCTGACCTTGTCGATGACGGTCTGCTCGGCATTCTCGCCGGCGTCCTGCGTGCCGACGCGGATCAAGACGTCGTTCGGCGCGCCGAACTGCTGCACCTGGATTTCGCCGATGTTGAGCTCTGACAGCCGGTTGCGGATGTCGCCGAGATTGGCATCGCCTTGCTTCGACTGCACCTCGATCATCGAGCCGCCCTTGAAGTCGATGCCGTAATTGATGTCGATGGTCAGGAAGCCGACGACCGACAGGATCGACAACAGGCTGGACAAAGCGAAGGTCCAGCGGCGGATGCCCATGAACGGGATCTTGGTGCCCGGCGGGATGAAGGTTACCGGCGCGCGCGGCAATTCCTTCGGGCGGGCGCGGCGCAGCCAGATCGACACAAGCATGCGGGTGAAGGTGAAGGCAGTGAAGACCGTGGTCAGGATGCCGATCGCATAGGTGATGGCAAATCCCTTGACCGGGCCGGTGCCCAGCCAGAACAGCACAACGGTCGCGATCAGCGAGGTGACGTTGGAGTCCACGATCGTCGCCAGCGCCTTGGTGAAACCGGTGTCGATCGACTGGATCACCGATCGCCCAAGTCGTCGCTCCTCGCGTATGCGTTCATAGATCAGCACGTTGGAGTCCACGGCCATGCCGATGGTGAGCACGATACCGGCGATGCCAGGTAAGGTCAGCGTGGCGCCGAGCAGCGACAACACGGCCACGATCATCGCGACGTGCACGGCCAGCGCGATGTTGGCGAGGAAGCCGAGGAAGCCGTAGGCCACGAACATGAAGGCGACGACGAGGATCGAGCCGATCACGCCCGCCACCTTGCCGGCATGGATGGAGTCCTGCCCGAGGCCCGGACCGACCGTGCGTTCCTCGATCACCGTCAGCGTCGCCGGCAACGCGCCGGCGCGCAGCAGCACGGCGAGATCGTTGGCGCTCTGCGCGGTGAAGTTGCCGGAAATCTGGCCGGTGCCGCCGAGGATCGGCTCGCGGATCTGCGGCGCCGAGATCACCTGGTTGTCGAGGATAATGGCGAACAGCTTGCCGACATTCTGCGATGTCGCCTGGCCGAAGCGCGTCGCGCCCTTGGAATCGAATCGGAAGGAGACGACCGGCTCGTTGTTCTGCGAGTTATAGGTCGCCTGTGCGTCGACCAAGTTTTCGCCGGAAACGATGACGCGGTTCTCGATCAGATAGGGAACCGGCGGATCGTCCTGCGAATAGAGGACGGTGGAGCCTGCCGGAGGCCGGCCCTTCAGCGCGTCCTGCACCGGCATCGACTGGTCGACCATCTGGAAGGTCAGCTTGGCGGTCTGGCCGAGGATTTCCTTCAGCCGCTGCGGGTCCTGCAGGCCCGGCACCTGGACCAGGATACGGTCGTCGCCCTGGCGCTGCACGATCGGCTCGGTGGTGCCAAGCTCGTTGACGCGCCGCTCGACCACTTCGATCGATTGCGTCAGCGCCGTCGAGGTGCGGTATTTCAGACCGGCGTCGGTAACCGTGAATTTGAGCAGGCCGGGCTCGGAATCATCCAGCGCCATTTCCTGGATGGAGCCACCGCTGAACAGGCCGGCCGCCACCGGATCGGTCAGCGGCTTCAACACCTTCTTGGCCTGATCGATCTGCGTCGGGTCCGAGATGCGCACCTGCACCGTGCGGCCGGAGCCGGACAGGCCCGTGTAGTTGATCTTCGGATTGGCGTCGCGCAGCAGCGTCCTGATCTCGTCGCGCGTCGTCTCCATCCTGTCCTTGATCAGATCGTTCTGATTCATTTCGAGCAGGATGTGCGAGCCGCCTTGCAGGTCGAGGCCGAGCGTCATCTGCCGCTTCGGCACCCAGCTCGGCAGTTCGGCCAGCATGCTCGCCGGGAAAAGATTGGGCGCGGCGAGGACCACTGTGACGGCAACCGCCAGCCAGATCAGGATCATCTTCAGGCGCGAGAAATAGAGCATTCGTTCTTATCCGTTCAGGCGTACAAGCGGCAGCGTTCCGCCGTCGGCTGGGTTGTTGTCTATCATCGTCATTTCAGCCACGGCCGGCCCTATCGCGCTTCCTCGACGATTGTCAATCTCACCGGCAGCGCGCCGGTGCGCATCAGCGAGGCAATGGCCTTGGCTTCCGAGCTGGTAAAATTCCCCGATATCTGGCCGGTACCGCCCTTGATCGGTTCGCGAATGATGGGGGCGGAAATCACCTTGTCGTCCAAAATCACCGCAAATGGCCTGCCGACATACTGTCTCGTCGCCCATTCGAAACGCTCAGTACCCCTGGAATCGAGCCGGAATGCGACAACAGGCTCACCAGTCAGAGCATTGGGCGTCGCGTTGGCGTCAATCACATTCTTACCGGAAACGAGTATTCTGTTTTCGATAAGGTAGGGAATCGGCGGATCGTCCATCGTATACAAAACCGACGAGCCCACAGGCGGCCGGCCATTGAGCGCATCGTTCACCGGCATCGATGTGTCGACCAGTTGAAAACTCAGCCGGCCGGGCCGGGTAAGCGTTTTTCCCAGGCTCTGCAAATCCTCGACGCCCGGCGCCCGAACCAATATGCCGTCCTGGTCCGCCTGGCGGATTCCGGCACCGGCAATGCCAAAATCCTGCAGGCGATTTTTGACGACCTCGATCGATTGCTTGAGCGCGGCGGTGGTTCGGGATTTCACGCCTGCGTCCGTCATCGTGAACTTCAGCAGGCCGGGCTGGCCGTCGTCCAGGGCCAGCTCCTCCATGCCGGCGACAAGATCGGTCAAGCTCTTAAGCGCGGCCTTGGCGGCCTCGACCTGGCTGGCATCGTCGATATGCACCTGAACCGCACTGTCCGACACGGCAAGTCCGCTGTAGCGGATCGTCGGCTTTGCGTCGCGCAGCAGCGTCCTGATCTCGTCGCGTGCCTCGGCCATGCGGCTGCCGACCAGGTCAGTCATATCGACACGAAGCAGAATGTGGGGGTCGGCGGCAAGAACAGTCGACGTGCCGAAGATCACCGAGACCAGGGCAAGCCCGATCGCAATGACCTTCAGGCGCAACAGATAGACCATATGCTGCCGTTCATCGAACCTTCCCCGCGACCCATGCCGCAGGGCATCTCGGTTACTTCTTGGCGTTCTGGTTCGCCACCGGCTCGCCCTTGACCCGCACATCGGCGATCGTCGAGCGCAGCGCCGTCACCTTGGTGCCGCCAAGGTCGATCTCCAGCTCGTTGTCGTCGATCACCTTGGTCACTTTGCCGACAAAGCCGCCGCCGGTCACCACCGTGTCGCCGCGGCGCACCGCCGCCAGCATCTCCTGGCGCTTCTTCAGCTGCGCGCGCTGCGGCCGGATTATCATAAAATACATGATCACGAAAATCAGGACAAATGGCAGGATCATGCCCAAGTCCATGGCACCGAACGGCGTTGATGCGGTTTGGGCGTAAGCCGGGGTGACGAACATCAAGAAACTCCTGGATGGTGAAATTACCGTCGGGGCGGCCCCGCGAAATTGGCCGGAATATAGTCGCTAAACTTGCCAATGCAACTCCGCTACTGGCCAAATCCATTGCTTTTCCAGCCGTTTGGCGCGTGCTAGAGCGTCGCAGCCGGAAGCGTCTGGGGCTTCGCCGAAAAGATCATGTTCCAACAAAAGCTTGGGGCTGGTTCTTGCAGTGCGGCCTGGGAGCTGTTTCCGCATTGCGAAATGCCCGAACGAAAAGACCCGATATGACCGACACCAGCCTGGATGCCCTGAACGAGAAGCTGGACCGCCTGATCGAAGCGGTTTCCCGCCTTGCCGCGCCGCCCGTTCCTCGGACCGACCTGTCGGTCGCCGACTGCTTCGTCTGGCAGGCCGATCCCGGCTTTCTGGAGCCCGTGCGCAAGGTCAACCGCGTCGACATCGGCCTGATCCGCGGCGTCGACCGGGTGCGCGACATCCTGCTCGACAACACCGAGCGCTTCGCCGCCGGCTATGCCGCCAACAACGTGCTTTTGTGGGGCGCGCGCGGCATGGGCAAGTCGTCGCTGGTCAAGGCCGTGCACGCCAGCGTCAACGCCTCGGAAAAGCTCGACAGGCCGCTCAAGCTGATCGAGATCCATCGCGAGGACATCGACACGCTGCCCAAGCTGATGAGCCTGTTGAAGGCCGCCCCCTATCGCTTCATCCTGTTTTGCGACGACCTGTCCTTCGATCACGACGACACCTCCTACAAGTCGCTGAAAGCGGCGCTCGAGGGCGGCGTCGAGGGCCGGCCGGGGAACGTCATCTTCTACGCCACGTCGAACCGCCGACATCTCTTGCCGCGCGACATGATCGACAATGAGCGCTCGACGGCAATCAACCCGTCGGAAGCGGTCGAGGAAAAGGTCTCGCTCTCCGACCGCTTCGGCCTCTGGCTCGGCTTCCACAAATGCTCGCAGGACGAATATCTCGACATGATCGACGGCTATGTCCGCTATCACGGCCTGGCCGTCGATCCCGAGCAGTTGCGTGCCGAGGCGCTGGAATGGGCGACGACGCGCGGCAGCCGCTCCGGCCGCGTCGCCTGGCAGTTCACACAGGACCTCGCCGGCCGCCTCGGCAAGCCGCTGAAGGACTGAAGCGTCCAACGCTAAAAGCAATTCCAGGAAAAGTGTTTGCGGTTTTCCGTCCGGAATTGCGTAAAAACAAAGAGATAGAGCGGTTCGCCGTTTCCGTGAAACGGTGAGGCGCTCTATCGCAACTGAAAAGGCCCGCTCCTTGCGGAACGGGCCGAAGAAGGCGGGCCGGACTGGAGGTCAGGCGGCCCGCAAACGGTTCTTGTTCTATTCGAGATAGCTGGAAGGATCGACCGGCGCCGAGTTCTTGCGCACTTCGAAATGCAGCTTGGGCGAGTCCGTCGTGCCGCTCATGCCGGAGAGCGCAATCTCCTGGCCGCGCTTGACCTTCTGGCCGCGCTGCACCTCGATCGAGCTGGCATGGCCATAGACGGTGACCAGGCCGTTCTCATGGCGCACCAGCACCGTGTTGCCGAACTCCTTGAGGCCGTCGCCGGCATAGATGACGACGCCGTTTTCGGCCGCCTTGATCGGCGTGCCTTCCGGCACCGCGATGTCGACGCCGTCCTTGCCCGAGCCGAAGCTGGAGATGACGCGGCCGCGCACCGGCCAGCGCATCTTGCCGATGCCGGTTGCGTCCGGCGCCACCGCATCGTCGTCCTCGGCCTGCTGGATGACCTTGGCGTCCTTCTTCGGCGGCGTGTAGGAAGCGAGCGTCTCGGTGGTCTTGGCCGCCGGCGGCGTCGTTGCCGTCGTCACCGGATCGATCGCCGGCTTGGCAGGCGCCGCAGGCTTGGCGGCCGCGACCTGGACGGTGCCGCCGGCCGGAACCTTGAGCGTCTGGCCGATCTTGAGCAGGCCGTCCTTCATGCCGTTGGCCTGCTTCAGCGCCGTGGTGCCGACGCCGGTCTTCCTGGCGATCGACGACAGCGTGTCGCCCTGCTGGACGGTGTAGGTGCCGCCGGCGCCTGCCGGCTTGGCCTCGGCCACCTGCGGCGCGGGCTTAGGCGTCTTCGAACCGGCCGCCGCAGCCGACGCATCGACCTGCGCGGCCGACTTGCCGTCCTTGACCTTCGGCTGCTGCGGCAGCACCGCGACCTTTTCCGGCCCCTTGGCCGGTTCCTTGGGAGCATTCACCGGCTTGGCGTCGGCGACCTTGGGCTCGGCCTTGCTCGAATAGGCGTAGGCCGGGATGACGATCTTCTGGCCGCTGCGGAGACCCTTCTTCGGGTCGATGCCGTTGACTTTGGCGATGGCGTCTGCCGGCACGTGATAGTGCTGCGCCAGGCCTGACAGCGTCTCGCCCTCGCGGACCACGATCTCTGTCGCATGCGGCGTGCCGCTTGCGCTACGCACGGCATCCGGCTCGGCAGTCTTGAACGGCTTGGCCGGCGCGACGGTGCCGGTCGCCGTCTTGTCGAGACGCGGCGCGGCGGGAGCCGGCGCAAGCGCCGGGGCAGACGCAGTGCGCATCGGCTTGGCGGCAGCGGGTGCGGCCGGAGGCGGCAATTGCTGAGCAGTGACCGGCTCCAGGCTGGAGCGGGTCACCGATTGGGTGTGGCTGCCGTCGACCGGCGCCGGCGCGACCGAGGTATCGCCCGGATAGGGCTGGTCGACACTTTGCTTGTCGATGATGGCGCGCTGGTTGTTGGTGGATGATGTGAAAACATCGTCGACACCGTTGAATCGCATTGCCTGGGAACTGCAGCCGGCCGCAGCGCCGGCGATCATCAGGACGGCGCAGCCACGCGCCAGATTGCGACTGTTTGCCTTCAAAACGTTGAATTGCATCGCATTAACCCGCACAGACCCGGTACAAACTGGCCCTGATTAAAGCGCGTTAATGTTACTGGGCGGTTAACCCATTAGAATCCGACGAAAATTTTCTTAAAACATTTCGTAGGCGCCCGAGGTGCATTGAGATTCAGGTCAGGCCGAGACGAAAATGGCGATTTTCCGAGAACCGGAGCGGAGCGTACTTAAAGTACGTGAGCACCGGAAGCGCAGGAAACCGCCATTTGCAGGCCGGCCTCACCTGAATATCAATGCACCTAGATTACCGCGGCGACACTGCGCAGGATCGGCTGCAGCCGGACCATGCCGATGTCCTCGCGCTCGAAGCGGCTGCCGACCTTGGTGAGCTTGGCCAGCACCTGCTCGCTCTCTTCCGGGCCGATCGGCGCGATGACGATGCCGCCGCTCGACAGCTGATCGAGCAGGAAGCGCGGCAGGCTGTCGAAGGCCGCCCAGGCGACGATGCGGTCGAACGGGCCTTCATTGGGCAGGCCGTTGGAGCCGTCGGCCTGGCGCGCGATGGCGTTCGAGATGCCGAGCGCTTCGAAGCGCTGCTTCGCCTGTTCGGTGAGCGTCTTGTAACGGTCGATGGTGACGACGCGCCCGGCAAGCCGCGACATGACCGCGGCGGTGTAGCCCGAGCCGGTGCCGATCTCGAGCACGCGGTTGCCCGGCTCGATGTGAAGTGCCGCGAGCACCGCAGCCTGCAGGTCGGCGCCCTCGATCGCCTCACCGCATTCGATCGGCAGCATACCTTCTGACCAGGCGATCGAGTGGAACTGCGCCGCCAGGAACCCGCGCCGCGGCGTCGCCTCGAACGCTGCGATCAGCGCCTTCGGCGCCGTGCCCCTGCCCCGCAGGCGAAGCAGGAAAGCGGCAAATCCTTCGCGTTCGTCGATGGTGTTCATGCCAGAACCTTGTTCATGACAACGCCTTGGTCAGTTGGTCGAGCAGTTCATGGGCTGTGAGGTCGAGCTGCAGCGGCGTCACCGACACCAGCCGGTTGCGCATCGCATGGAGGTCGGTGCCCTTCTTGCCTTCGACAGGTTCGCGGCCGAAGCGCAGCCAGTAATAAGGCAGGCCGCGCCCGTCGCGACGCTCGTCGACCCACAGGCTGTGCACCAGCTTGCCTTGCGAGGTGACGACCGTGCCTTCGACCTCGTCCGGCGCGCAATTCGGGAAATTCACGTTGAGCAGCACGCCGTCCGGCAGCGGCGTTTCCACCAGTTTCTTCAAGAGCGCCGGTGCCAGCGCCTCGGTCGTCTCGTAAGGCACGACGCGATCCTCGCCGACATAGGAATAGGCCTGGCTGACCGCGATCGAGCGCACGCCGAGCAGCGCGCCTTCCATGGCGCCGGCGACAGTGCCCGAATAGGTGACATCGTCGGCGATGTTGGCGCCGGAATTGACACCCGACAGGATCAGGTCCGGCGGCCCAGGCAGTATTTTCTTCGCGCCCATGATGACGCAGTCGGTCGGCGTGCCGCGCACGGCATAATGCTTCTCACCGATCTTGCGCAGCCTAAGCGGCTCCGAGATCGACAACGAATGCGCGTAGCCGGACTGGTCCTGCTCCGGCGCCACCACCCAGACGTCGTCCGACAGCGTGCGGGCGATGCGCTCCAGCGAAGCGAGGCCTTCGGCATGGATGCCGTCATCATTGGTCAGAAGAATGCGCATTATTTCGATTCGATCTTCGCCAGACCACCCATGTAAGGCCGCAGCACTTCAGGAATGGTTACGCTGCCATCCTCATTCTGGTAGTTTTCCATGACAGCAATGAGCGCGCGGCCGACAGCGGTGCCCGAACCGTTCAGCGTGTGGACGAAGCGGTTGCCCTTGCCGTCCTTGTCCTTGTAGCGGGCATCCATGCGCCGCGCCTGGAAATCGCCGCAGACCGAGCAGGACGAGATTTCGCGATAGGCGTTCTGTCCCGGCAGCCAGACCTCGATGTCATAGGTCTTGCGCGCGCCAAAACCCATGTCGCCGGTGCACAGCGTCACGGTGCGGAACGGCAGGCCGAGCCGCTTCAGCACTTCCTCGGCGCATTGCGTCATGCGCTCATGCTCGGCGATCGAGCTTTCCTGGTCGGTGATCGAGACCAGCTCGACCTTGTAGAACTGATGCTGGCGCAGCATGCCGCGCGTGTCGCGGCCGGCCGAGCCCGCTTCGGACCGGAAGCACGGCGTCAGCGCCGTATAGCGCAACGGCAGCTTATCGTAGGCGGTGATTTCTTCGCGCACGAGATTGGTGAGCGGCACTTCAGCGGTCGGGATCAGGCCGAGCCGCCCGTCGCCATGCGGCGTGAAGAACAGGTCCTCCTCGAATTTCGGCAGCTGGTTGGTGCCGAACAGGACCTCGTCACGTACCATCAGCGGCGGCTGGACCTCCTCATAGCCGTGCTCGGTGGTGTGCAGGTCGAGCATGAACTGGCCGAGCGCGCGATCCAACCGCGCCAGCTGGCTCTTCAGCACTGTGAAGCGCGCGCCGGAAAGCTTTGCCGCGCGCTCGAAATCCATCATGCCGAGCGCTTCGCCGATCTCGAAATGCTCCTTGACCCAGTTCGGCCGCGTCGGCACCTCGCCAACCATGCGCTTCAAGACATTGTCGTGTTCGTCCTTGCCGACCGGAACGTCTTCCAGCGGCACGTTGGGCAGCACGGCAAGCGCGTCGTTCAGCGCCCTGTCGAGCTCGCGCTCGCGTGCCTCGCCATTCTGGATGAACGCCTTGATATCGCTGACTTCGGCCTTGAGCTTCTCGGCAAGCGCCGCATCGCCCGTGCGCATGGCGTTGCCGATCTCCTTCGAGGCGGCGTTGCGCCGCTCCTGCTTGACCTGCAATTCGCTCAGATGCGTACGCCGCGCCTCATCGCCGGCGATCAAATCGTCGACCGTGGACTGCGCCTCGCCCGCCGCCCACGAGCGCTTCACCAGCGCCTCGACAAGGGCCTTCGGGTTTTCGCGAATCCATTTGATGTCAAGCATGGTCGATCCTCAAAAGTAAGGATCGAGGGCGTAAACCGCATCTGCCGTGGATGCAAGACGGCCGATATCAGGGCCGCCGCGATTTCCAGCCTGACGCGACCCTTAGGTGGCGTCGGGAGTTTTGTCGTCGGCGACCGAGCTGCCCGCTTCCGCCTGCTCCCGCGCCAGGCGTTCGCGCGCCTGGCTGCGCTCGATCATGCGCGCCGACCAGATGGCGACCTCGTAGAGGATGATGGTCGGGATGGCGAGGCCGCACTGGCTCATCGGATCGGGCGGCGTCAGCACCGCGGCGACGACGAAGGACAGCACGATCGCCCATTTGCGCTTGTCCGCCAGCGCCTGCGACGACAGCATGCCGACGCGCGTCAACAGGCTGGTCACCACCGGCAACTGGAACACCAGGCCGAAGGAGAAGATCAGCGTCATGATCAGGCTAAGATATTCCGACACCTTCGGCAGCAGCGAGATCTGCACCTGGTCGTTGGTACCGGTCTGCTGCATGGCCAGGAAGAACCACATCACCATCGGGGTGAAGAAGAAATAGACCAGCGAGGCGCCCATCAGGAACAGGATGGGCGAGGCGATCAGGAACGGCAGGAAGGCGTTGCGCTCGTTCTTGTAGAGGCCGGGCGCGATGAATTTGTAGATCTGCGTGGCGATCAGCGGGAAGGCGATCACCATGCCGCCGAACATGGCGAGCTTCACCTGGGTGAAGAAGAACTCCTGCGGCGCGGTGTAGATCAGCTCGACCTTGTGCGGATCGAGGCCCGCCCATTGCGTCGCCCATTTGAACGGGATGACGAGCAGATTGAACAGGCGCTTGGCGAAGAAGAAGCAGACGAGGAAGGCGACGAAGAAGCCGCCCAGCGACCAGATCAGGCGGCGGCGCAGTTCGATGAGATGCTCGATCAGCGGCGCGGACGATTTCTCGATGTCTTCCTTGTCCTTGTCCGAAACGCTCACTTGGCGGCTCCAGCCGTCTTCTTGGTGTCAGCGGCTGCCTTCTTGGCGGCCGGCTTCTTCGCCGCGACAGGCTTCGCCTCGGCAGTGGGCGCTGCTTTTTTAGCGGGGGCAACTGCCTTGGCCGCAGTGGCCGCGGATTTGCTCGGCGCCTTTGCGGCCGGTGCCTTCGACGCAGCAGCCGTTTTCGAGGCCCCAGTAGCCTTCGTCCTCGAAGTCGCTAACTTCTTCGCCGGCTGGGCCGGCGCGGCGCTTTCCGCGGCCGGTGCGGTCACCGAGGCGTCGGTCATGGCCGGGAAGATCGGCGCGGCCGGACTCGTCTCAGTCGCGCTGACGCCGGGCATATCGGTTGCGCCGTTCTTGAGCGGCTCGGCGGGCTGCGGCGTAGATGCCGGAGGCGTCGCCGGGTCGGCGGCCGGCTTCGGCTTCATCATCGTATCGACGCCGGAGCGCACATCGGCCGCCGCCTGCTCGAACGGATTGAGCTGCTTGCGCACCTCGTTCATCGGGTTGAGGCCGCGCAGGCTGTCGATCGAGTTCTTCACGTCGTCGAGCTCGGCTTCCTTCAAGGCTTCGTTGAACTGCTTCTGGAAGTCGCCGGCCATCGCCCGCAGCTTCGCCGCGGTGCGGCCGAAAGTGCGCAGCATGTTGGGCAAATCCTTCGGCCCGACGACCACGATCATGACGACCGCAATCACCAGCAGTTCGCTCCAACCGACTTCGAACATGGCAATCTATTCCAACGAGAGCTGTTCCAAGCAGAGCGCTCGGCTCAGCTCTTGCTGGCCTTTTCCTTGACCGACGAAACGGTTTCGTCGGCACGGTGCTCGACGGTGCGCTTGTCGTCGGCGGTGTCGTCGTCAGCCATGCCCTTCTTGAAGCTCTTGATGCCCTTGGCCATGTCGCCCATCAGTTCGGGGATCTTGCCGCGGCCGAACACCAGGAGCACGATGACCAGCACGATCATCCAGTGCCAAATCGAAAATGAACCCATAACAATCTCTCTCGAATGTTTTCCCTCGGCGATGATCTATGCGTTTTCGCTCGGGGATTCAAACACAACCGCAACGAAGTTGATAAAATGGCTGGCGGATGTCACGCACTTTCGGTGCGAGCCGCTTGCTACGAATCCGCGCAGGGCCTGCTAATAGACCATTAGAGCGATGCCCGCCGTCACTCTTCCGTGACGCGCGGCGTGAGCAATCCGAGCTCCTCGAGGTCGATATCGGTCAGCGCATCCTCGTCCTCGGCCAGCGCGTCGGGATCGGCCGGCGGCACCGGCATCGAGAAGTTCGACGGCATGCGGGTCGACAGCAAACCGGCGCCCTTCAGCTCTTCCATGCCCGGCAGGTCGCGGATCTCCTCCAGCGCGAAATGGTCGAGGAAGGCGTCCGTCGTGCCATAGGTTACGGGGCGCCCGGGCGTGCGCCGGCGGCCGCGCATGCGCACCCATTCGGTCTCCAAAAGCGTGTCGAGCGTGCCCTTCGAGGTCTCGACGCCCCTGATGTCCTCGATCTCGGCCCGCGTCACCGGCTGGTGATAGGCGATGATCGCCAGCACTTCGAGCGCCGCGCGGGAAAGTTTCCGCTGCTGGACGGAGTCCCGGCTCATCAGGAAGGCCAGGTCGCCCGCGGTGCGGAACGCCCAGGCGTCGCCGACCCGCACCAGGTTGACGCCGCGCTTGGCATAGATTTCCTGCAGATCGGCCATCGCGGCTGCGATGTTGACGCCTTCCGGCAGGCGCGCGGCCAGTTGCTTCTCGCTCACCGGCTCGGCGCTGGCGAAGACGATCGCCTCGGCCATGCGCACGGCTTCCGACAGTTGCAGCCGCTCGGCAGGGTTTTCCAGAGAGCCCTCCTCGGCCATTTCATCGTCCGGTTCGTTATCGACCTTGAACGGAATGACCGAAGCGTTGGCGCGTTCGCTCATGATGCCACCTCGACTGCCCTTACCCCTTGCGTGCGGCCGCGCAGATAGATCGGCGCGAACACCTGCTCCTGCCGCATGTCCAGCTTGCCTTCGCGCACCATTTCGAGCGTTGCCGCGAAGGAACTGGCCATCGCGGTGCGCTTTTCTTCCGGCGCCGCCAGATATTCGATGAGGAAACTGTCGAGCGCGGTCCAATCGCCGATCTCACCGATCAGCCTTGCCAGCACTTCGCGCGCGTCCTTCAGCGACCAGACGGCGCGCCGGGCGATCGTCACATTGTTGATCGCCTGCTTCTGACGCTGCTGCGCATAGGCGGTCAGAAGATCATAAAGCGAGGCCGAAAAGCTGTTGCGTTTCTCGACGATGACCATTTCCGGCATGCCGCGCGCGAAGACGTCACGGCCGAGGCGGTTGCGGTTGACCAGCCTTGCCGAAGCATCGCGCATCGCCTCCAGGCGCTTCAGCCGGAACTGCAGCACCGCCGCCAATTCTTCGCCGCTCTCGCCTTCTTCGCCCGGCTGTTTCGGGATCAAGAGCTTGGATTTCAGGAAGGCGAGCCACGCCGCCATCACCAGATAGTCGGCGGCAAGCTCGAGCCTCAGCGCCCTCACCCGCTCGATGAAGGCGAGATATTGCTCGGCCAGCGCCAGGATCGAAATGCGGGCCAGATCGACCTTCTGGTTGCGGGCAAGATGCAGCAAAAGGTCGAGCGGGCCTTCGAAACCGGCGACGTCGACGACCAGCGACGGGTCGCCGGTCAGGCGTGCATCGTCGTTCTCGGCCCACAGACGGTCCATCGGCGCGGCCTTCGCGGCCTTCACTTCCAATGTCTCCGCCACTTGCCTTTCGTCCCTTCGGTTCAGGCCACCGCTTCGAAATAGGTGGCAAATTCAGCACGTATCGCGGTTTCGTCGGCGACGTCGCGGTTCTTTATATAGGTCAACGCCCGCTCCGCGCGTTGCAAGGACTTGCCGGTGAGCGCCGTCGTGCGCGACGCGATGCCGGACATTTCCTCGAAAACGCCGTTGCAGTGAAGGACGAGATCGCAGCCGGCCGCAAGGATTGCGGCCGCCTTTGTCGGGAAATCCCCAGAAAGTGCCTTCATCGAGGTGTCGTCGCTCATCAGCAAGCCGTCGAAGTCGATCTCGCCGCGGATGATTTCGTTGACGACCTTGGCCGAAGTGGTTGCCGGATTGTCGGGATCGACGGCGCTGTAGACCACATGAGCCGTCATCGCCATCGGCAGGTGGTTGAGTGCCTTGAACGGGGCGAAATCATGTTTGCGCAGCTCGGCTAGCGGCGTATCGACCGTCGGCAGCGCGAAATGCGTGTCGGCGGATGCCCGACCATGACCCGGAATATGCTTCATCACCGGCAGCACGCCGCCCGCCATCAGCCCCTCGGCCGAAGCCTTGCCAAGCTCGATCACGGCATTGGGCTCCTTGCCATAGGCTCGAGCGCCGATGACGTCGCTGGCGCCCTCGACCGGAACGTCCAGCACCGGCAGACAGTCTGCGGTAATTCCGTACCGCGAAAGATCGAAGGC
The DNA here is from genome assembly GCF_006442965.1 of Mesorhizobium sp. CU3. GTDB lineage: Bacteria > Pseudomonadota > Alphaproteobacteria > Rhizobiales > Rhizobiaceae > Mesorhizobium. The sequence continues at coordinate 481,437 of NZ_VFWX01000002.1, forward strand.
ATGCAGCCGCGCCATGAGCCAGGCGGCGCGGCTGCCGGCATCCTTGTCCTCACGCCACAAAGCGCCGAGCGCGCCGCCCGCCGGATAGTTCGGCGCCAGCGGCGGTCGCAGGCGCTGCACCCGGCCGCCTTCCTGGTCGATGAAGACAGGCGCGTCCGGCCGCCCGACGCTGTCGCGCATCGAAGCAACCAAGTCGCGGATCTGCCCGGCCTCGCCGATGTTGCGGGCAAACAGGATGAAGCCCCACGGACGTTCGTCGCGATAGAACCGGATTTCGTCATCGCTGAGGGATTTCCCGGCGCAGCCGAGGATCATGGATTTTGATTCGCTCATGTACGCAAGCTTAAGGCTTTGGCCGGGCAAAGGGAATCACCCCTGCCCTGCGAGCCGCCAAAGCCCGCAACCGTCCACAACGAAAAGCCGGCGCAGCCTTGCGGCGGCGCCGGCTTGAATGGTTGAAACGGATCAGCGCGACACGAAGCAGTTGCCGCCGGCCGCCTTGTAGCTGGTGCAGAGCGCGATCGCGTCGTTGCGCGACTTGGCCGGGACGCGAACACGGTAGAACGTGCCCTTGCCCGCGACTTCCGCCTTGACGATGCTGGCCGTGCGGCCGGACAGCACGCTGCCATAGCGGCGCTGCAGGTCCTGATAGGTCGACTGCGCGCTTTCCACCGTCGGCTGCGAGGCGATCTGCATCGACCACGAGCCGCCGCCGGCAGACGAAGCCGGATCGATGGAGGCGACCTGGTCGGGCTTGACCTCGCCGACGATATCGACCGGCTGGTCGGACGGGCGCGGCGGCGCCACCGGCACAACCGCCGGCGTGTTGCTCGACTGGGCCTTGGCCGCCGGCTTTGCCGGCTTCAGCGGCTTGGTCTCGGACTGGTCGACGGCGGCCTGATCGCTGTCGACGGTGCCGGTCGCTTGAGCGTCCGCCGCCGGGGCGACATGCTGCGGCGCCGGATCGGTCGGCTCGGCGGCCGCGACCTTCGGAGCCGCCGGCGCTGGATCCTCGCGCGGAACCAGCGAGCCGTCAGGCTTCACCATCATCGTCTTCACCTTGCGCGGCGCGACGGCGACGACACCATTGTTGCTGGCGTCGCTGTTCGCGTCTTGCTGCAGCACCTGGGCGATACGGTCTTCCGACTTCGGCATCGGCGCGGCCGGCTGGGCGCTCTGCGGCGCTGCAGCTTGCGCGTTTTCAGGGATCGCAGCGGGCGCGACGCCGGGCAAAGCCGTGTCGGCATTGCTGGCGTCAGTGCCGGCCGAAGCGTCCGTATCGTTGGGTGTAAGATCGACGACGCGGCTTGGCGCCGGCTCCTTGGATGCCAGATCGACCGGCTGCTCGGTGGTATTCACCAGCTTCTGCTGCACCGGCTCGGCCGGCTTGGCCGTGCCGCCCTTGACGACGGCGTCATAGACCTTGTTGTCCTGGTTCGGCACCACCGTGCCGCCCGGATTCTCCGGCTTGACCTTGATCGGCGCATTGTCGGCCTTGACGATCACGGGCGCTTCGCTGCCACCCTTGCCTCCGAAGGAGAAGGCAAGCGCGCCGAGGCCGCCGGCGATCACCACCGCGCCGACCAGACCTGCGATCATCATGCCGCGACGGCGCGGCCTGGCTGCCTGACGTTCGGCAAGACCCGGGATCGCCATTGCTTCCTCGAGTTCGGGATCGTAGTCGAGCTCGTTGGCGGCGAGATCGTCGGCCTGCGAAACCGGCCGGCTGCCCGGCAGGTCGGCATCGTCGTAGTCGTTCGTGGCAGCAAACGAAGCCTGGGCCGCGGGCGCGGCCGGCGTCTCGTCGCGCAGATCGCGACGGTCGTAGCCTTTGAATCCGGCATTGTAGGAATCGTCCTCATAACCGCGCTTCGGCGCAGGCGCAGCCGCGATCTCGGTCGAGTTCATGTCGGTGAGCAGGCTGGCGAACTCGGCGTCGAGATCGTCATAGGCGGGCGATGCCGGCTGGTCTTCCTCGAAGCTCAGCTCCGGAATGTCGAGGTCGTCCGCGAGCGCGACCACGCGTTCCGGCACATCGACTGTCTCGACATCAGGCATCTCGTCATGCTGGCGGGCCTGCGGCGCCGCGGCTGGCGTGGCCTGGACGGCGAAATCCGGCGCGACGTAATCCGGCGTCGGCTCGTTGCGATAGGCAGGCGCTGCCGCCTGCGGGGCCGCCACTGGCGCCGCCATCGCAGGCGCGACGGGCGCCGGCTGCGCGGCGAAGGAAGCCTGCGTCGCGTAAGCGGTGGTCGGGGTTGAACGGCTCCACTTGGCCGGCTCGGCCGACGCCGACCAGCCGAACGGGGCGCCAGCGTTTTTGGCTGAAGGCTGAGCGCTCACGGTCGCCGCCTGATCGGCCTCGATGCCCTTGGCGAAAGCCGCATCGAAGGCGTCGTCATCGAAATCGATGCTCGGCTCGGCCTTGGCAGCGGCAATGTCTTCGCGATCGAGCTCGCTGGCCAGCAGATCGTCGAGATCGTCGACGACTGGCTCTGCCGCAGGACTCTGCGCGGCCTGGCGCCTGTCCGCGTCCCAACGGAGATCTTCGGCCGCTTTCGGGCTGGCATGGCTGACCGCCTGGACAACAGGCGACGGCGTCGGGGCAATGTCCTTGAGCGCTGGCATCGGCCGCGCGGTCATGGCGCCGAGCAGCGCGTTGAGTTCGTCTTCGAGGCTGCGTTCGCCGGCGGCCGGCTTGGGCGGCTCGACAGCCTCGACCGGCGCAATCGGAGCGGCGACAGCCGAAGCCGGCTGGGCAACGGGCTGCGGCGCGACGGCAACCGGTTCGACGGCCGGAGCGTCGTGTTCGTCCAGTGCGTCGCGGAAGCTCAGTTCGAAATCGTCGTGGAGGGACTGGGCATAGAGAGGCTCGGCAGCGACATGGTCGGGTTCTGCTGCAAAATGCGCCGCCTCGGTCGGCGCCTCGACAACCGGCGCCGGCTCATCGGCAACGGTCGGTTCCGGCTCGTCGGCGGCCAGCAGTTCCGGCTCTTGGAAATCCTCGTGATCGCCGAGGTCGAGATCGACATCGGCGATCGCCTGGTCGAAATGACCGGTGAAGTCGTCCTCTGAAATCGTCGGACCGGCCGCGTAAGCCTCGGCCGGCTCCGCAGCCACAGGCTGATGCGCAAGCAAGGGGTGCTGCTCAGGCTCAGAATACTGCTCGGGCTCGCGGCTGTCGAAAGCCATCTCGTCTTCGAGCGACATCTGCACCGCATTGTCGAAATCGGCATCGAACGCCGTTTCAGCAGCCGATTGCACGGCCTCGACGGCATCCTGGTGAACGTCGGCGGCCTCGTGATGTTCGACCTGGAAATCCTGATCCAGCGAAGCGGCCATCTCCTGGTCGATTGCGGGCTCGTCCTCGAACCGAAGCGCATCGAAAGAGCCGGTGACCGCCTTTTCGAAATCATCGTCGAAAGCGACTTCAGGCTCAGGTGCGACTTCTACCTCCGGAGCAAGCCCCGGTTCCGGAGTCGCGACAAAGTGGGCATGGTCGGCCGCATCGTCGAAGACGAAATCCTGCTCGAAGGACGCCATCAGTTCGTCGTCATTGGCGGACGGACTGGCCGGCTCCACGGGCGCGCCGGCAGGCTCATAAGCCGGCTCCCGCGCGATCTGATAGAGGTTGGACTGCTGTGCGGGAGACGCATACTCCTCGACCGCGTCGAACTCGCCCATCAACTCTTTTTCGAGGTCGATGTCGAAATCGCCCTCGTCCGCGGGCTGATTTGCCGGCGCGCCTCTTTCGGCAGTCGGCTGCCTCACCGGCTGGCGCGGGTCGAAGCCCATGATCCGGGTCAGTTCCGCAAACGGATCGTCGGCGGCGATGTCGTTACGGTCGGCTACTTTCAGCGGGGTTCTGTCTGCCATTATTGTTCCCGAACTCGCACACAGTCGGACGCCATGGACGTCGCGCAGGGTTGGCCCTTACCAGCGCAATGTGGGCAAAAGGTGACAGGTTTTTTAGTTAAACCTAACGCATTTCGGTCGGCGCGTCTGCCCCGATCAGCGTCAGGCCGGACGTCAAAACATCCGAAACAGCCTGCACCAGCCCTAGTCTGGCATAGGTTGATTCTCGTTCGTTAACCTTAACAAAACGTAAGTCCGGATTGTCGTTCCCCCGATTCCACTGCGCATGGAAGCTGGAAGCGAGGTCGTAGAGGTAGAAAGCGAGCCGGTGCGGCTCCTGCGCCAGCGCGGCGGATTCGATCAATCTGGGATACTCGGCGAGCTTCCGGATCAGCGCGATTTCGCCCTCGTCGCTGAGCGCCGCTACCGAAGCCGTGAGCCGGCTTCGGTCGAAATTCGCCTCGCCGAGCTGCTCGCTCGCCTGACGGAACACCGAATGGCAGCGCGCCGAAGCGTACTGCACGTAGAACACCGGATTGTCCTTCGACTGTTCGGTCACCTTGGCGAAGTCGAAATCGAGCGGCGCATCGCTCTTGCGGTAGAGCATCATGAAGCGGACCGGATCGCGGCCGACCTCTTCCACCACCTCGCGCAAGGTGACGAAATCGCCGGAACGCTTCGACATCCGCGCCGGCTCGCCGTCGCGGAACAGCTTGACCAGATTGCAAAGCAGAACCGTCAGCACGACCTTGTCGCCGGCAACCGCGCGCGCCAGCGCCTCCAGCCGCTTGACGTAGCCGCCATGGTCGGCGCCGAGCACATAGATCAGGTCGACGAAGCCGCGCTCGACCTTGTCCTTTAGATAGGCGACGTCGGCGGCGAAATAGGTGAAGGAGCCGTCCGACTTGACCAGCGCCCGGTCCATGTCGTCGCCGACCGCGGTCGAGCGGAACAGCGTCTGCTCGCGGTCTTCCCAGTCGTCCGGCTTCTCGCCCTTGGGCGGCGGCAGCTTGCCCTTGTAGATATGGCCCTTCAGCGTCAGGTCGGCGATGGCAGCGCGGATCTTCTTGGCGTTGTCGGCATGCAGCGTTCGCTCGGAGAAGAACACGTCGTGATGCACGTTGAGCAATGCCAGATCCTCGCGGATCATCGCCATCATCGCATCGACCGTGCGGTCCTTGACGATCGCCAGCGCCTCGTCCTCAGGCATCTGCAGCAGGCCGCGGCCGAACTCCTTGGCCAGCGCCTTTCCGACCGGAACCAGATAGTCGCCCGGATAGAGCCCGGACGGGATCTCGCCGACGTCATCGCCCAACGCCTCGCGATAGCGCAGGAAGGCCGAGCGGCCGAGCACGTCGATCTGCGAGCCGGCGTCGTTGATGACATATTCCTTGGTGACGTCGTAACCGGCGAAGGCCATCAGATTGGCCAGCGTGTCGCCGACCACGGCGCCGCGGCAATGGCCGACATGCATCGGTCCGGTCGGATTGGCCGAAACATATTCGACGTTCGCCTTGCGGCCGCCGCCAATCTTGGTACGGCCATAGTCCCGCCCCTCGCGAAGAAGTGCCGTCAAATGCGCGTGCCAGAAACCGTCCTTCAGCCTGAGATTGACGAAGCCCGGCCCGGCGACATCGGCGGCGGCGATATCGGCATCGGCGCGCAGCACCTCGACAAGCTTTTCCGCGAGAGCGCGCGGGTTCTGCCCGGTCGGCTTGGCCAGCACCATGGCGGCGTTGGTGGCGAGATCGCCATGGCTGGCGTCGCGCGGCGGCTCGACGGTGATGCGCGACAGGTCAAGCGCGGCTCCATCCTTGTCCTTGAGATCGAGGGCCTCGACAGCCTTTACGATCCGCGCGTTGAAATCGGCGAAGATATTCATGGGATATGCTCTGGGCTTTAAGGGCGACCGGCCGTTTGGCCGGCAAATCGTGGCCCGCCCTAGCTCAAATCGGGCGTATGGTCAAACAGACGCCGGTGTTCCTTGAGCGCGTAGGTATCGGTCATGCCGGCCAGGAAGTCGGCCACGCTGCGCGCCTTGATGCGATCCTCGGCGCGATCGAGACCTTCGCGCCAACCATCCGGCATGGCGCGCGGATCGGCGAAATAGACATCGAACAGGTCGCGCACGATCTGTTCGGCCTCGGCGCGCACCCGCATTACCTCGGCGTGCCGATAAAGATGCTTGTAGAGAAACGCCTTCAGCTGTTTCTCGGCCGCGGCCATGCCGGCCGAGAACGTCACCAGGGTTTCGCCTGACATCCGCACCGCATCGGCGCTGTCCGGCTTCAGGCGCTCGATATTGGCGGTGGTTGAGGCAATGACATCCTCTACCATCAGCGTGATCTGCCGGCGCATCAGTTCGTGGCCGGTGCGGACGTCGTCAAGCTGCGGGTAGCGCTCGCGCACGCCTTTCAGGATCGAGCCCGGCAGGCTGACGCCTTCCAGCATCTCCAGCGTCAGCAGGCCGGCGCGCAGGCCGTCGTCGATGTCGTGGGTGTTGTAGGCGATGTCATCGGCGATCGCAGCACACTGCGCCTCGATGCCGGCGAAGCGGTCGAGCTCGAGGTCGTGCAGCTCGGAATAGTCGCGGATCGCCTGCGGCACCGGGCCCTTGAGCCCCTTGCCGGTCGCATCGATCAGCGGGCCGTTATGCTTGACCAGCCCTTCCAGCGTCTCCCAGGTGAGGTTCAGCCCGTCGAATTCGGCATAGCGCCGCTCCAGCCGGGTGACCACACGCAGCGACTGCGCGTTGTGGTCGAAGCCGCCCCAGGCCGCCATCTTGTCGTTGAGCGCGTCCTCGCCGGTATGGCCGAACGGTGTGTGACCGAAATCGTGGACGAGCGCCACGGCCTCGGCGAGGTCCTCGTCGCCGCGCAAGGCTCGCGCCAAAGCGCGGGCGATCTGCGCCACCTCGATCGAATGCGTCAGCCGCGTGCGGTAATGGTCGCCCTCATGCGCGACGAACACCTGCGTCTTGTGCTTCAGCCGGCGAAAGGCGGTGGAGTGGATGATGCGGTCACGATCGCGCTGAAAGGGCGTGCGCGTCGGGCTTTCGGCCTCGGGAAAAAGCCGGCCGCGCGACTGCGCCGGATCGCTGGCATAGGCCGCGCGTGGCCGATAGCCGAATCCGATGTCGCCGAGAGCCTCTTTGCCCTGCCGCTCGTCCATTGTTCCACCGGTTGACTCAAGCCCGCCCGCTTCATACCTATCATGTGAAACCGAAAGCAAGGTGACGCCGATGGGCGCGGATGCCAAGACTGCCATGAAGGTCGAGATGACCGACGCCGCTGCCAAGCGGATCGCCAGGATCGTCGCCGGCGAACCGGGCAAGACGGCGTTGCGCGTTTCCGTCGAGGGCGGCGGCTGCTCCGGCTTCTCCTATAAATTCGATCTGGTCGAGGCGCGCAACGACGACGATGTCGCCATCGAGAAGGATGGCGCGACCGTCCTGATCGACGATCTGTCGCTGGTCTATATGGGCGGCTCGGTGATCGACTTCGTCGACGATCTGATGGGCCAATCCTTCCAGATCAAAAACCCGAACGCCGTCGCCTCCTGCGGCTGCGGCACCAGTTTCTCCATTTAGCTCGATGCCTGCCATCGGCGCGGTCCGTCAGGTCGCGCTATCGGCCGGCCGCGATCTTGACGCGACGCTCGCCTTCTGGCGCGACGTGCTCGGTCTGAATGTGCACGCCCGATACGATCCGCCGGGCATGGCCTTCATCATGGCCGGCGACGTGCGGCTGCTCTTCACCGACGGCGTGCCGGCCGGCACCGTCTATCTCGACATTGCCGGCCTCGAAGCCTTCCACGCCGCGGCCAAGGCATCAGGCATTCCCTTCACCGCCCCGCCGACGCTCGTCCATCGCGACATCGAGGGCACGTTCGGTCCTGCGGGGGAAAGCGAATGGATGGCCTTTCTAAAGGACCCGGCAGGCAATACGATCGGCCTCGTCGAACGCCTTCCGTCCGAACCGCATTGAGGCTGCCCATGAAGATCGTCACCTGGAACATCAACGGCGTTCGCGCCCGCATCGGCAATCTCACCCACTGGCTGACCGAAAGCGCGCCGGACATCGTTTGCCTGCAGGAGATCAAGTCGGTCGACGAGTTGTTCCCGCGCGCCGAGATCGAGGCGCTGGGCTACAATGTCGAGACCAACGGCCAGAAGAGCTTCAACGGCGTCGCCATCCTGTCGAAGCTGCCTTTCGACGAGGTCAATCGCGGCCTGCCCGGCGATGACGAGGACGACCACGCCCGCTTCATCGAAGGCGTCTTTTCGACCGACAAGGGCGCGCTGCGCGTGGTCTCGCTCTATCTGCCCAACGGCAATCCGGTCGATGATGAGAGGAAGTTCGCCTACAAGCTGTCATGGATGGCGCGGCTGGAGCGCTGGGCTGAGCAGCGGTTGCGCCTGGAGGAGGCGCTGGTGCTGGCCGGCGACTACAATGTCATCCCCGAACGCGCCGATGCGCGCTTCCCCGATAATTGGCTGGGCGACGCATTGTTCCAGCCGCAGACAAGGCAGGCCTTCCGCCGGCTGAAGAACCTCGGCTTCACCGAAGCGGTGCGCGCCGTGACCGATTCGCCCGATGTCTACACTTTCTGGGACTACCAGGCCGGCGCCTGGCAGAAGAACAACGGCATCCGCATAGACCATCTGCTTTTGTCGCCGGAAGCGGCGAACCGCTTCTCCTCGGCGTCGGTCGAAAAGCACGTGCGCGCCTGGGAAAAGCCTTCCGACCATGTGCCGGTGGCGATCGAGCTCAACCTGCAACCGGCCGGATAGCCTTCTCGGACCTGATATCGCCACAAATCACGCGTTCCATGCGCATGGTGGGGGATTTCATGGCGAACCGATCTATCTGGCCAATCGGCGTTCTGTTGGCGTTTGCAGCTCCCCTAACGGCGCTTGCGGCGCCGACCTGCCTTGCCAATGGCAAATCCTTCAATGTCGGGGACACGGCCTGTCTGACAGTTGCCGAAGAGAGCCACTTCGCCCGCTGCGAAATGGTGCTCAACAACACGTCCTGGACAAAGGTCAAGGACGAGTGCCCGGGAGAGGCGCCAAAGCAGCATCCGACTTCTACGACCCCGGCGCCCAGTCCGGCGCCTACGGAACCGAACGAGAACTGATACCGGCGGTGCTGGTCGTACCTTTGCGGGGCTGATCGACGGCGCTACTGATCGTCGCCGTTGTTGCCCTTGGTCAGGATATCGTCGGCAAGCGAGATCGCGGTCCGGCGATCTGCCTCGCCGGCGGCGGCGAATGCCTCTTCCTGCATGTTGCGGATCCAGGGCTGGTCGGCCGGCGGAGCCCGCTCGAGCGCTGCGGTCATCATCGCCAGGCCGCGCACCACCTTGCCGCTCTGAAACAGCAGGTTGCCGAGCGTCGCCTGGGCGCCGGCATGGCCCTTTTCGGCGGCCAGTTGCAGCCAGCGCCCGGCCTGCTTGACACTGGCCTTCACGCCGCCCTCGCCCTTGAGGAACATGCGGCCGATCTCGAACTGGGCGTTCGGATTGCGGTAGTTGGCGGCCGCGCGCATGTAATATTCCTGCGCGGCGACCTCGTTTTCCTCGACTGGGCTGCCGGGAATGCCCTTGCGCAGATAGTCGCCGAGCGCCACCAGCGCGTCCGAAACATAGCTCTCTTCCGGCGAGCCCGGCTCGACATCCTGGTCGACGATCTCGGAGAAGAACTTGAAGGCCGCATAGTCGTCGCGCGCCACGCCGTCGCCTTCGGCATACATGCGCGCAAGCTTCCAGGTGGCGCCGATCTGGCCGTTCTCGGCGGCGTATTTATAGGCTTCGACCGCCTGGTCCTTGTGGCCGTTCTTATAGGCGGAGAAGCCGAACTGGAACACCGCCCACGGGCTCGACTTCGGCTTCACGCCGGTCTTGTCGTCGAACACCTTGTCGTCGAAGGCCATGGCCTGCCCGACGGCGCCCAAGGTCGCGAACACGACCAGTGCCGAAAAGACAGTTGACCTCAACACCTCAGATGTCCGCATAGCAGTGCGTTTCTTTGGCCGCGCCCGGATGAGTCACCGCGCCGTCGCGGGCCGACCCTACCGTTTGCGCATATTTCCAGATCGCGCCGGACCGATAGTCGGTCTTGCGCGCCTTCCAACTCTTGGCCCGGGCCTCCAGCTCGGCATCCGACAGCGCCACCTCGATCGTGCCGTTCACCGCGTCGATCGAAATCAAATCGCCATTCGTGAGCAGCCCGATCGGCCCGCCGACTGCCGCTTCCGGCCCGACATGGCCGATGCAGAAGCCACGTGTAGCACCGGAAAAACGCCCGTCCGTGATCAGCGCCACCTTGCCACCCATGCCCTGGCCGTAAAGTGCGGCCGTCGTCGACAGCATCTCGCGCATGCCGGGGCCGCCGCGGGGGCCCTCATACCGGATGACGAGAACCTCGCCCTCCTGGTAGTTGCGCTGCGTGACCGCTTCGAAGCACTCCTCTTCCGAATCGAAGCAGCGCGCCGGGCCTGAGAATTGAAGGTCCGACATGCCTGCGACCTTCACGATCGCGCCTTCGGGGGCAAGGTTCCCCCTCAAGCCCACAACGCCGCCTGTCTTGGTGATTGGCCGATTGGCGGGACGCACAACATCCTGGCTGTCATTCCAGGCAACATGTTCCATGTTTTCGGCCAAAGTACGGCCAGTAACCGTCAAGCAATCGCCATGCAGATAGCCGTGGTCGAGCAGCGTCTTCATCAACAGCGGAATGCCGCCGGCCTCGAACATGTCCTTGGCGACATATTTGCCGCCGGGCTTGAGATCGGCGATGTAGGGCGTCTTCTCGAAGATCGCTGCGACGTCGAAGAGGTCGAACTTGATGCCCGCCTCATGCGCGATCGCCGGCAGATGCAGCGCCGCGTTGGTCGAGCCGCCGGTGGCGGAGACGACGGTTGCCGCATTCTCCAGCGCCTTCAACGTGACGATGTCGCGCGGGCGGATGTTTTTTGCGATCAGCTCCATGACCTTTTCGCCGGAGGCGAAATTGAAACGGTCGCGCATCTCGTAGGGCGCCGGCGCGCCGCAGGAATAGGGCAGCGCGAGACCAATCGCCTCGGCAACCGTCGCCATGGTGTTGGCGGTGAACTGGGCGCCGCAAGAGCCGGCCGACGGACAGGCCGCCTGCTCGATCTCAAGCAGGTCGGCGTCGGTTATGGTGCCGACCGAATGCTGGCCGACCGCCTCGAAAACGTCCTGCACGGTGATCTGCCGGCCGCGATAGGAGCCGGGCAGGATCGAACCGCCATAGATGAAGATCGACGGCACGTTGAGCCGCACCATCGCCATCATCATGCCGGGAAGCGACTTGTCGCAGCCGGCAAGCCCGACCAGCGCGTCATAACAATGGCCGCGCATGGTGAGTTCGACGGAGTCGGCAATCACCTCGCGCGAAACCAGCGACGACTTCATGCCCTGGTGGCCCATGGCGATGCCGTCGGTGACCGTAATGGTGCAGAATTCGCGCGGCGTGCCGTTGGCGGCGGCGACGCCCTTCTTCACCACCTGCGCCTGGCGCATCAGCGAGATGTTGCAGGGCGCGGCCTCGTTCCAGCAACTGGCGACGCCGACCAGCGGCTGCGCGATCTCGGCCGCCGAAAGTCCCATGGCGTATAGGTAGGAACGATGCGGCGCGCGCGCCGGACCGACGGTCACGTAGCGGCTGGGAAGCTTGGCCTTGGAAATTGCCTTGGCGTCCATCATCGTCCTTGCCGCACACCCCGCGGCCGGTCCCATCGCCGCGCCAACCTGGCACGTGTCCCGAGACATAACTCGGGTGCTCCGGGTTTATGGCGGGAAATGGGCAGTTCCCTCGGCAAGTCTTTTAGCGCGGGGGTTGTTCATAAACTGTTGCCGAAACGTCACAATCGTACGAGGCGCCGGCCGTGCAGTGAATCCGCAACCTCGCGCCTTCGGATCCTTTCAACCACCGGCCTGACAACAAAAAAGGCCGGGCAATGCCCGGCCTTTTTCTCGAATTTTCAGAAACTTAGAACTTGATCTTGATTCCGCCCGAGATCGCGGTGACCAGATCGTTGCCGAAGTCGTAGCTGACGTCAGTGCCGGCCTGATAACCATTTTCACCGTTCACTACCCCCGAATGGCCGCTGGTCATGACACCAATCGCGCCAGCCAACCGAATTTCAACATTGGGGCTCGGGGTGTAGGCCACACCGCCACCCAGCGTCCAAGTATCGGTCTGCGAACCGTAACCGTGCGACGTGCCACGGTCCCAGCTAAGCTGGCCGGCAGCGCTCCACTGATCGTTGAACTTGTGGCCGATGCCGCCGGAAACGGTCCAACCGTCACGATACATCAGATCAAGTGAAGTCACCTGACCGGGTCCGTTCGTGAAGCATGCCGCCGCCGGAGCAATCGTCGGGCAAATCGGCACGCTCTGCAGTACACTCCAGTTCACCCACTTGATTGAACCGAAAGCAAGCCAGCCTGGCGCGATACCGGACTGCAACTTCAATTCCAGCGAGTCAGGCATGCTTTGCGTCGGAGCATAGATCGGTTGTGGAAACCCACCGATGGTCAATGTGCCGGAAATGTTGTCAAGCTTCACCTGAGAATTGTAAACGAGGCTGGCGCGCAATGCGATGTCCGGGATCTCGTATGCGACGCCCGCGCGCCATCCCCATCCGCTACTATCCAAATCCACCCGGCCAAGTGTCGTACCCAAGAACGGATTGGCATAGCTTTCCTTGAAGCCATACACCTCTTGATAGAAGACACCGCCAATGAAGCGAAGCTGACCCTTGCCTGCATCGAACTTATAAGAGCAGGTCGCGGCGTAGTTGTTGCTCTTGATGTCGGTTTCTATGTTCGAATAGGAGCCGTTCCAGATGCCAGGCGCGGTGTGCGCACCCCAAGGCTGCGAATAGTCGACCATACAATCAACGCCCGGAACGACTTGAGCTTTGGCGCCGATACGCGGCACCCAATAGCTCTCGCTATCTTTCGCCGTGCTGCTAACCGTGAGGCCGCCGCCGCTGGTGTCGACAGCGTTCTTGAGCTTGCGATCCGGCATCACATAGGTTGCCTCGGCTTCCGTCGCGAACGGCGCCGGATCGAAAAGCAGGTCAATGTCGTAGCCGCCGCGCTCGAGACCGCCGGCATGCGCCGGATGCATCGCGGCGCCGACGAGGGCCATCGAAAAGCACCCCGCCCCCAGCAGTGCTTTGAGACGCAGAATATTCATGGAATTTCCTCCCCGAAGTACACGTGGATCAAGCTAGAACCAATTCGGGTTAACGACGCAACAACGATTTCAAAAGTCGTACGCGTACACCTTGACAGCGCGCATTTTCGCCACGGTGACCGACGCTGCAATCGCGTCCAAATCTCCCCAATCGGGCATCGCGTGGCCAAAAAAATCGGAAAAGGCGGCCAAAACAGCCCAGAAACAGCCGCTTTTGGGGCCTGAACGCCCCATTGTTACATTACGGCAACAATGGGGCGCAAAGTTTCCGTTTACGTCAAAATTAACGCAACGGCATGCCTGTTTTAGAGGCCGTTAACGCTAAGGAAAGCACCTCCCGGACGGGGCGAATCTTAGCCCTTCACCCGGCGTCGCGAACCCTGGTCAAAGCCACCGAAAGCTTCTCCTGCGCCTCGCGGTATTCGGCTAACTTTTCGCGTTCGGCCTCGACCACCTCTTCGGGCGCGTTGGCGACGAACTTCTCGTTCGAGAGCTTCTTGTGCAGGCGGGCGATTTCCTCGGTGACCTTGGCCAGTTCCTTCTGCAGCCGCGCCGCCTCGGCCTTGAGGTCGATCAGGTCGCCGAGCGGCAGGCTCACCGTCGCTTCGTTGACGACGATCTGGGCCGAGCCTTTCGGCGGCGCGTCGACCAGCGCGATGTCGCCGACGCGCGCCAGTCGCTTGATGGCCTGAGCGTGGCGCTCCAGCCGCTCATGCGTGAGCGTGTTGGCGCCGATCACCATCAGCGGCGCGATCGCCGCCGGCGGCACGTTCATCTCCGAGCGCACCGACCTGATGCCCGAGACAAGTTCGACCAGCCAGTTGATGTCGGCGGCGGCCTCGTCGTCCTCGAAGTCCGGCGACGGCCAGGCGGCATGGCAAAGCAGCGTTTCGCGCTGCCTGCCCTCGCCCGCGGTCTCGGCCCACAACTCCTCGGTCATGAACGGCATCATCGGATGCAGCAGCTTGTAGATCTCGTCGAGCACGAAGGCGACGCAGGCCCGGCTCTCGGCCTTGGCGGCCTCGTCCGTGCCCATGAACACCGGCTTCAACAGCTCCAGATACCAGTCGCAGACCAGGTTCCAGACGAAACGATAGGCCGCGCCCGCCGCCTCGTTGAAACGGTAGGTGGTGATGCCCTCGGTGATCGCACGCGCCGCGCGGGTCAGCTCGGTCAGGATCCAGCGGTTGACGGCGAGCTTGGCGTCGTTCAGCCAGAAATCGTCGTTCCTGGCGACCTCGTTCATTTCCGCGAAGCGGGTCGCGTTCCACAGCTTGGTGCCGAAATTGCGGTAGCCGGCGATGCGCGCCGGGTCGAGCTTCACGTCGCGCCCCTGCGCCGCCATCACCGTCAAGGTGAAGCGCAGCGCGTCCGCGCCATATTCGTCGATCAGGTCGAGCGGATCGATGACGTTGCCTTTCGACTTCGACATCTTCTGCCCGTTCTTGTCGCGCACCAGCGCATGCACATAGACGGTGTGGAACGGCTCCTGCGGCATGAAATGCAGGCCCATCATCATCATGCGGGCGACCCAGAAGAAGATGATGTCGAAGCCGGTCACCAGCACGTCGGTCGGGTAATAGGTCTTGAGCTCCGGCGTCTGATCCGGCCAGCCGAGCGTCGAGAACGGCCACAGCGCCGACGAGAACCAGGTGTCGAGCACGTCCTCGTCGCGCGTCAGTATCTCGCCGGGCTTGAAATTCTCGAGCTTGTCCTCGACCCAGGCCTTCCACGGCCCTTCCAGCGCCAGATAGTATTCGATTGCCGCGCTCAGCGCCTCTTCCTCGGTCTTCTCGACGAACACGCGGCCATCCGGGCCATACCAGGCCGGGATTTGGTGACCCCACCACAGCTGGCGCGAAATGCACCAGGGCTGGATGTTCTCCATCCAGTCGAAATAGGTCTTTTCCCAGTTCTTGGGCACAAAGTTGGTGCGGCCTTCGCGCACCGAGGCGATCGCCGGCTTGGCGAGCTCGGCAGCGTTGACATACCACTGGTCGGTCAGGAACGGCTCGATCGGCACGCCGCCTCGGTCGCCATGCGGGACGGCATGGCGATGCGGCTCGATCTTGTCGAGGAAGCCGCCGGTCTCCATCAGTTCGACGATCTTCTTGCGCGCTTCGAAACGGTCGAGCCCGTCAAGCTCGTCCCACACCGCCTGGCGCTGCGGCGTGACATCAAGGCCGGCGAGGAAGTCCTCGTTGTCTCTCAGCTTTATCGCCGCCTCGATCGTCAGGATGTTGATCGCCGGCAGCTTGTGCCGCTTGCCGACTTCGAAATCATTGAAGTCGTGCGCCGGCGTGATCTTGACCGCGCCCGACCCTTTTTCCGGATCGGAATATTCGTCGGCGACGATTGGGATTTTGCGGCCGACGATGGGCAGCAAAACATTTTTCCCGACCAGATGCCGGTAGCGCTCATCGTCGGGGTGCACGGCCACCGCAGTGTCGCCCAGCATCGTCTCGGGACGCGTCGTTGCGACGGCGATAAAAGTCTTCGGGTTTTCCGGATCGAACGCCGCGCCCTCGATCGGGTAGCGAAAATGCCAGAGATTGCCGTTGACCTCGTGCTGCTCGACCTCGAGGTCGGAGATGGCGGTAAGCAGCTTCGGATCCCAGTTCACAAGGCGCTTGTCCTTGTAGATCAGGCCCTCCTTGTAGAGCGTGACGAAGACTTCCAGCACCGCCTTGGACAGCCCCTCGTCCATGGTGAAGCGCTCGCGCGACCAGTCGGCCGATGCGCCCAGGCGCTTCAGCTGATTGAGGATCGAGCCGCCGGATTCGGCTTTCCATTGCCACACCTTCTCGACGAACTCTTCGCGCGTCAGGTCGCGGCGGTGAATCTGCCGCTCCATCAGTTGGCGCTCAACCACCATCTGCGTGGCGATGCCTGCATGGTCCATGCCGGGCTGCCACAGCACGTTCTTGCCGCGCATGCGCTCGAAGCGCACGAGAATGTCCTGCAGCGTGTTGTTGAGCGCATGGCCCATATGCAGCGAGCCGGTGACGTTCGGCGGCGGGATCACGACCGTGAAGGCCTCGGCCCCTTCCTCGGCGCCTGCGCCGGCGCGAAAAGCATCCGCCTCTTCCCAGATTTTGGCGATCTTCGGCTCGACGGCTTTGGCGTCGTAGTTTTTTTCAAGCATGGAGGAAGTCCGGACTGTCGGGATTTTTGCTGGTTCGGTGTAAATCGGAAGGTCTTGGCCAAGTCAACCACGAGCGGCTGCGGCCCATGCATGTCGGTCAGAAGTGCGCGGCTGTTCTGGGACGACACGCAGCAAACTTGAGAGCCTCACAGATAGGCGTGCCACGGCCGGCGACAATGCCGGTGGTGCGGGCTTCGCCGGTCTCAAAACAAAAGCGCCGCCCTGAAGGCGGCGCCACGATCCGATTGTTCGGATACCTTACTGCGCGCCGCGCGCGACGCGCTCGATCTCTTCGCGCACCAACCGCTCGACGAGCGTCGGCAGATTGTTGTCCAGCCAGTCCTGCAGCATCGGCCGCAGCATCTCCTCGGCCATCTCGTCGAATGTCTTCTTGCTGCGGCTGGCAAAGACATCGGACAACTCGCCAAAGGCCGCGGCGACCTGGCGACCGGTATGTTCCGACACGATCGCCGGTCGGGCGGTCGCTTCGGACGCGGATGCGCGAACGGACGCAAGCGTCGTGACCTTGGCCGCCGGCTCCGCTTCCTCTTTGTGGATCTCTGCTTCTTTGTGCATCTCGGCAGGCGGCGCGGCTACCGCCGCCTGGACGGCCGGCTTCGCCGTAACGGTGTTGCCGCCGGCGGCAGCGATTTCGCGCCGCCAGTCGGCGACGATGGTCTCGGCGTTTTGCGGGGCCGAGGCAGGCTTGCCGGCGTCTATGGTCACGCTCGGCGCAGCGACGCTTCTGACGGAAACTTCCGCCGCCGGCGCCGGCGCAGGCTTAACCGGCTCGGGGCGAATCTCGGCACGCATCGGCGCCGGATCGGTCGCAGCAAGCTGGGCCTGGACGTCAGCCAGCGTCACCGGCTTGCGTGTCTCGACCTGCAGTTCGGAGCGGAAGGCATCGACCTCGAGCGCGGGCGCAGGGCTCGGCTCCAAGTCCTGACGCAACTCGCCGCCATCGGTCGGCTTGCGACCGGTGTCGCTGTCTTCGATAATCCTCCGGATGGAAGCCAGTATCTCTTCCATTGAAGGTTCGCGCTGCGCGCTGTTTGCCGTCGCCATCGTCACATCCGCCGCCTTTGTGACCAGGTCAAGAAATTGACCCCTTACCAGAATTCCGTTCCAACCAGGACCGGAATTCGAATCAATGCAGTCAGCGTAGCCGACCGATCGCGATCCGAGAATCCCCAATATGGAGACGTGTTGGATTTCAACAGATTAGAGCAGTTTCGCGAAAAGCGTGCGACGGTTGGGGGCAGCGACTTCGCCCTGCCCTGCGCCCGGACCCGCATCAAAACCAGCCAGGCAGCCGACGAGCAATCCTGCTTGAAAAGACAAACGCCGCGCATCCATCGGAGGCGCGGCGTCGGCGGGAAGACCGAAATCGGTAATCAGCGGCCGTCCGGCGTGCGCAACCCGATCCACTTGTCCTTGACGGCGTTGTAATGCTCTTCCGGCTTGTATTTCGTGACCGCCAAGCCGAGACGATCGACCGAAAGCCGCCCCATGGCCGAGAGGATGGCGTAACTCGCCACCACCACGTCATGCTCGGAACCGGCCTGGTTGATCTTGGCCGTGATCACGGCGTTCTGCGCGTTCAACACGTCGAGCGTGGTGCGCTGGCCGACATTGCGCTCCTCGATGACACCGTTCAGCGCCAATTGCGCCGCCGCGATCACCTGGGCGTTGGCATCCACGCTTTCACGCGCGGAGGTGTATTGCGTCCAGGCCGTAACCAGGGCCTGGCGCACCTGGTCGCGGCTGACATCGATCTGGATGCGGGCCTGGCCGAGCGATTCCTTGCTCTGCCGCACCAGCGCGTCGGTGCGGCCGCCCGAATAGATCGGGATGGTGAGCGTTGCACCGATATCGGCCGACGTCGAATTGCCGTTGAAGGTGGTTGCCGCGCCGGGAACGGTGTTGCTGTAATTGTCCGAAACGCCGGCGGAAGCCGTAAGCTGCGGCAGCAACGCGCCCTCCGCCGACTTCACGGTGAACGCCGCGGCATCGACGAGATGCTGGGTAGCGAGGATGGCCGGATGCTCGGCTGAAGCGATCGTCAGAGCTGAATCCACGCTCGACGGCAGCAGCTTGGCCACCGGCGATGCCGCTTTCAGCTTGCCCGGCTCATCGCCGACGATCTGGTGATAGGTCGCGGCACTTGCCAGCGCGGTCGCACGGGCTGCGGCGAGTTGCGCTACTGCGGTGGCGCGCGAAGCGTCTGCCTGGGCGACATCGGTGCGGGTGCCTTCGCCGACTTCGAAGCGCGACCTTGCGGCGCGCGCCTGCTCGGTCAGGAACTGCAGGTTCTGCTGGGTCAGCACAGCGATTTGCCGATCGCGAATCACGTCCATATAGGCGCTTGCCGCGTTGAACAGGATGTTCTCTTCGGTGTTACGCAGGCTTTCCACCGAAGCCTTCACCTGCGCTTCGGCCGCAGCCACGTTGTTCTTGGTCTGAAAGCCGTCGAAAAGCGTCTGGTTGATCTGCACGCCGAAGCTGCCCGTCGTGATACGCCTGGTGGCGCCGGCCGCATGCGTGTTCGTGTAGTCGATGGTGCCTGAACCGGCGATCGTCGGGCGCCAGCCCGACTTGGCGATGGCCACGCCCTCGTCTGTGACGCGCACGCCGGCGCGGGCGGCATTCAGTTGCGAATTATACTGGTAGGCCTTGGCAAGCGCGCCGGTGATGGTTTCGGCGGAGGCGGCCAGCGGCGAAAGCGCGGTCGCTGAAACCAGCGTAGCTGCTAGAATACTCTTGTATACAGACGGCACGTTGTATCCCTCATTCGTTTTGCATGGGAACCACGCCACGCAAGCCCACCCCGAGGGATCGACCGGCGCCGCGTTGTTTGATCGTTCCCCCGCTGACGCCGCTCCGGAAAATGCCCGATCGCGTCATCAGCAACGACTGTTGAGACGCAAGCGAACACGACAACGCCTTCGCTGCAAGGCAAAAACGCTCAGAATTCAAACGCGTGGGTGCGTTCGAAGCCCGGTAGTGGCTTAATTGCCGCATTAAAGGCGCGTCTACCGGTTACAACCCCTCCTGCCTTGAAAAACAGACGGGCCACGCCGGAGTTGCCCTGGCCTTCGACTGCGACCAGGCGTCCCTCCTCGGCCAATTGATCGAGCAGCGCCGCCGGCACCTCCTCGACGCTGCCGCCAATGAAGATGACGTTGTAAGGGCCTTTGGCCGCCTGCCCCTGGCTCAACGGCCCGGTGACCACCGTGACATTCTGGCAGCCTAGGCCGGAAAGCGTTGATTTTGCGGCATCGGCCAGCGCCGCATCGCTTTCCAGCGCCACCACGGAACGCGCCAGTCGCGAAAGAAGCGCTGCCGAATAGCCGGTGCCGCAGCCGACATCGAGAACCGAATCGCCGGCATCGATCTCGGCCAGTTGCAAAAGTTTGGCCAGCGGCGACGGCTCCATCAGATAGCGCGCGCCGCCACCATTGCCGCCGCCGGAAATGCGGATGTCCTCGTCGATATAGGCGAGATCGCGCTGGCCGGCGTCGACGAACACCTCACGCGGCACTTCCAGCATGGCTTCGATGAGCGGCGCATTGGTGACGTCCGTGGTGCGGACCTGGCCATCGACCATTTTCAGGCGGCGTTCGGAGAAATCAGCGCTCATGTCCCAACCAATCCGCTTGCCGCGCCCTATCTGCCGACCAAATCGGTGCGCGGTTCAATTCGACTGGAACTTCCGCCCCGGCGCGTCGGCGCCGGAGCCCGGGCATCTGGAGGCCTCGCCCGGAATCGAACCGGGGTGCAAGGATTTGCAGTCCTCTGCGTAACCACTCCGCCACGAGGCCTCGTATGCTCCCGGCGTTCCGAGGCAACTCATTAGGTTGGCAGCCAAAAGCCGTCAAGCCGGATGAGAGCCATTCTGAACGCTTTCCTGTGCTCCGTTTAGAACGTCCGTTCCAGATTGGTTTCCAAACGCTTTGGAGGTTTTGATGAGGCGCGGGCTTATCGGGCTCGCGGCCACGGGCGTCTCAGTCCGGCCGGCGCCGGCGCTCCCACCAGATGACGAAGCGCCGCCGGTGCCGGCGCACCAGCGCGAACTCGTATGACAGCACCAGGAGGCCGAGCGGAATCATCCAGAAACCGAGAATTGGCAGAAAGCCGAGGATGCCGCCGATGGTGAGAAGCACGCCGATGACGATTCGCAAACCGCGCGAGCGCGGCATGCTGAACTCGCGGCCGAAGATCGAAATTTTCCGAGCCGGGGCGCTATCGTCGTCCGCTGCCGTCATCCTGAAACCTTGTCCCTGTTCCCCGCGCATCGCCGTCTTGAAGGGAAAGCGGCATCATGCCCCTTGTTCCCGATCGGATGAGAAAGGGCTGATATGAGAATGCCCGCCGCAGATTGCTACAAATCGCCGACCGAAAAAACTCCATGGAATGTGAAATGCTTCGTTTACAAAGCCGAAACGGGTTTGCTATAGCCACCGCCACTCACATGAGAGCACCTGTTCCCCGGTAGCTCAGTGGTAGAGCAACCGGCTGTTAACCGGTTGGTCGCTGGTTCGAATCCGGCCCGGGGAGCCAAGTTTTCCAAGGCATCAAAGTTTTCAAGGCATGCTGAGTTTTCAGGCGCAGCCAGCAGGAATGGTACTGGCGCGGGCTTGCGGATCGGCTCGCCATCTCTCCGGTCGCCTACACCGCCGATGCGCGCCCCTGGTGTTTTCTTGCATTCGCCAGTGGCCCGCGGCGTGTCGCGCCCAAGGTGATACCGGGTGCCCGCCGCCCCATTCACGGCAGCGGCGGGCGCCCCTGGTGTAGGGACATAGCCGGGGGAGGTGCGGCCGCCCCTGGCTATTCCGGTGAAGTTGCAATTCGTGTGCCATCGAAAAATTCCCGATTTGATGCAACGGCAGATATCGCCAAGAGCGCCCACCCGACCTGCTTGCATGCGCCAGGCAGGTCGGGCGATTGCCGGATCGTTCGGTGGGTTTGCTATCACACAAGGAGTAGTCCCCCCTAATCATATGGGCTATTTTTGCGATTTAGCGGTCACTGATATATCCGGCCCGGCCGACTGGCTCACAACGCTCGGCTAAGGCCCGGCAGTTACACGCACATCCCAAACATGGCGAGACTGTCGGGCCGCTATCGTAAGGCGTCCAGCCTGCTCGCCTGGGTGCTCGGAACGAATAGGCCATTCTTCTTTCGCATAGCCGGCTCCGCCGAAAGGAGCAGTTCGCGTTCGCTTGGGTAGAGCACAGTATTTAGCTCGCGGGGAAGGGAAACGGGGGACGTGAAAATGAGTAACGATATCTACATTCAGGCCTTTCGAAGCGGCAACGTGGATGCGGTCAACGATCTTTTGAAGAGACAATATCCCAACGACGCCGAGCGATTGCGGATTTTGGAGATGCTTGACGACAGCGGCCTTTGGTCGGTCGGATGGCAGCCGAACGACCTCAGAAGCGCTGAGGTGAAAGCGTATTTGGGCGACTAGGAGGCTCATCCCAGGGTACTCACTAGGGCGTACCGATACACGCATTGCTTGTCCGGCATACCTCCTTAAACAAGCGCCTCGGATGGCGGACTTGGCGTATGACCGCGGTTAGCCGGCGCCCTGTATCTTGTCCGTGCCCTCGCCGGTCAGGCCCGGCTAGTGAGCTTCCCCCGCCCGCCAGCCGGGCCGCTGCAATTCGGACAAGGCCTCCTCCGCCCAGGCTCACCGCGTGCGCCCAGGCTCACCGCGTGGCCGATGAAGCTGCCGTCACGGTGCAGCGCCACGGCATTCGCTGCAGGATCGGCGAGGTGGTGGCAATCAGGCGTCGATGACGAAAACGGCCGGCTGACGCTACGGGGCGACATCGCCATTACCGTGAACGCCGATGCGGGCGGAGTTTGTCCGCAAACGTCGCCGGCCTGCCGGGACGAAGCCTATGCGCTCACGATAGCCTGTCCCGTTTCGGGACTAAGAGGCTGGCATCTGTTTTGCACCGAAGGGATTGCCGGTGTTCCTCCCACTGGTCCTGATCGCGGGGATCAGGCAGAACTTTCGCCGGGCTTGAGGATTGGGGATGATCTTCGCCCGGCGAGTTCTTTCAATCACAGCTTACCAAGGCCTGGAGCATTCCAGGAAAAGTGTGAGCGGTTAGGCTCGGCGACTTCGCCGTGGCTTTCGATCCCGAATTGCGTAGAAAACAGATAGAGCGGCCGATTGGCACCGGCTCTGCAATGCTCCCGGACGGTCCGTCGGGCACCTCTCACTTCAAGGACGGGATCAAGGCCTCGAAGTCGTTTCTGGCCTTGACCATGCGTCGAATTCCTGCGGTCACGACAATGTGTCCGGCGGCGATGCCGCTCACCGTGGTGGAACTCCAGTCCGATGCTAGCTTCCGGCTCGGGGGAAACTCGAAACAACGGAGTTCGCAATGAAAGCCGCAGCACGCCTTCTTGCCTCTTTCGCTATCGTCGGATTTGTCACCACCGGGGCTCTCGCAGCAACGGCGACCACGACGACCACGCCCGCTGCCTCCACGACAACGACGGCGGCGCCAACCACGAAGAAGCCGAAAACCGCCATGACGCCGGAAAAGACCGCGATCTCGAAGCAGTGCTCCGCGCTTGCGGATCAGAAAGGTCTTCACGGAAAGGACCGCGAAAAATTCCGCGCGGCCTGCAAGAAGAACGGCGGCAAGGTGCCGAGCTGATCCCCAACCTGTCGGATTACGCAATCACGATCTGATCGCCAAGCCATCGAGCCGGCCAGTCGACTGGTTAGGGCGACCGTACCAGTGTTCAGGCCCCGGCATGTCCGGGGCCTTTCCACTTTTCCAGATGAGCTTTCCGAAATCCAGCGCGCACGATGCTTCGCCTTCGAACTGCGCCGCCGGCCGAGTATCAGCGACTGCTTGCATTTCCTCTGCCGCACGCAGATGATGCCGCTCGAACCTTTGAGGGGGTTCGAAATGCGCACGCTGCTGGTTCTAATCTCGCTGGCCGCCAGTTTCGCCGTGTGGGACCGATTGGCCAACAACGGCGTCTTCGTCGCCGCGATGGAGCGTTCCATAAAGCAAGTTGCGGAACGCCTGACCGGTTGATCGTCGGTCGGACAAAGGGTCTCCATTACAGAACTGTCAGGAATCGCCGCCGAACGTTTCAGCCGGCATGCGACCCAAGTCGGAATACAAGTCCGCAACTGTGACCATATCGGTGGGGCATACGGTCCAGCTTGCGGAAGCGTGCCGCTCGCGAGCATGTTTTCGAACCAGGGGGCAACAAGAGTACCTGCGCGGGGGCGCGGAATGCTTCGAGTGCTGCGTAAGTTCTGGCGTGATCAACGTGGTATCGCGTTGCTCCTGGTAGCCATCATGTTGCCGGCGATTATCGGTTTCTCTCTGCTGGCGATCGACATGAGCAGAGTTAACAACCTTCATTTCGATCTGCAGAAAGGCGCCGACGGCATGGCGTTGGCGGCCGCGGCCGAGTTGGACGGCAGAACGGATTCAATCACACGCGCAGATCGTGCCCTGGCGACCCTGGTCAGCAACAACTATACGTTTTCCACCGCCGGCGTTCCCCAATTGCTCCAATCGGCGGGAGTTACGCGAACTTATCTTCGTTCGCTGCCAGCCTCCGACACGGCTCCTATTGCAGCGGCCAACATCATCACGGACGAGGTGACCGATGCACCGAATGCTCGGTTCATCCAGGTTACGGTTGCTCCCGTAGGATTCGCCGCGATCTTTCCAGCGTCATTCCTGACCGGAAATAGTGCAAGCAACGGTTTCAACGTTGGCGCGGTTTCGGTTGCAGGTTTCGGGTCGAGCGTGTGCAACTATACCCCCGTGTTCATCTGCAACCCCTATGAGATGGTGAATGGCACCAACTCAGCCGGGGGAGCGACGCTCGAACAGGCAGCCGCGGACCCGGCCATTCGGCGCCGACTGATTGAGCTGCGCACCGTGGGCAACAATGCGGCCTACGGCCCAGGCAATTTCGGCTTTCTCGCGCCGCCTGCCAGCGTTGGCAACGGCGCCCAGGGACTTGCCGAGACGATCGCAACGTCAAAGCCGCTGGGCTGCTATTCGGCGCAAAGCGTCAGCACCAAGACCGGGCAGAACACTGGTCCCATACAGGACGCCTTCAATGTCCGCTTCGGCATCCAAGCCAATGGCAACGCATTCAACTCACCTGATTATGGACCGGCAGCAAATGTCCGAAAAGGTGCGTCGACCGGCGGCAACGGAAATGGGAACGGAAACGGAAACGGAAACAGCAATCAGTGCCCCAACTATAACCAGTTGACGTTCAACGGCACCGGCAACATGGGGCTCCCGCGAGACGCAACGACGCCCTATATGAGCGGCCGCATGGGCGATGGAAACTGGAACCTGTCTGGATATTGGAGCACCAATTTCAGCGGAATCGCATACCCCTCATCGTGGGATACGAGCAAGCCTACGCGCTACCAAGTCTACAAGTATGAGTTGGCGAACAATCTGGTCGGCCATGCATCGGCTGGCGGCGAAGTCGGCACACCGCCAAGTTCCTGCCAACCGCCAGTCACTTCCGTCGACCGGCGCCTGCTTTACGGCGCTATTCTCAATTGCAATGCTCTTGAGGCCGCCGGCAACGACCTCAATGGCAACAGCACGAACCTGCCTGTTGAGGCCTTCGCCAGCTTCTTTCTGTCCGAGCCCGTGGCGGGCGCATCGTCGGGTGGATCCGTGTATGTCGAGCTTGTCGACATCACTGGGCGTGGCGGTCAGGGTACGTTGGATAACTTCCTCCGCGACGAGGCGCAGCTCTATCGCTAGGATGGAGAAAAGCCCGACTTGCGATGCTGTTGAGAGCATAGGGTTCGCGAGCCGGGCTATGTCTACCCCGCAAGTCCATTGAGCGAGGCGGGAGCCTTATATTAGCTATCACTCATTTATGCAACTACGCATTGCAGCTATTCAGGCCCGGCATGTCCGGGCCCTTTCCGCTTTTCCAGATCGACCTTCCGAAACCTTCCGCCCACAAAGCATGCTTGCGCATCGCTTTTCCCCAGGCGATGGTCCGGCAAATCTGGAGGGACCCCATGCGAAACATCCCAGCATTGGCGCTGCTTTTGGCGGCGGTATTTTCCACGACCGCGGCCTACGCGCTGGACAGCAGCAACATCCCTGTCGTCGTCACGCCGCTGGCGTCCAAGACGACCACCGCTTCCGGCCAGCCGATCACGCTGCCGCAGAAGAATGTCGAGGTCCAGGTCTCGAGATTCCAGATCGCGCCGGGCGCCACCTTGCCGGTGCACAAGCACCCCTTCCCGCGTTACGCCTATGTCGAGCAAGGCACGCTCAAGGTCACCAATGTCGAGACCGGCGCCAGCAACACCTATAAACCGGGCGACTTCATCATCGAGATGATCGGCCAATGGCACCAGGCCACCAATATCGGCGCCGATCCGGTCAAACTGCTGGTGATCGACCAGGTCGAGCAAGGCGCCAAGAACACCATCCTGCAGCAGTGACAGCCGGCAACCGCTGGACCGATCGTTGCGGCTTTCACTGCGGCACGCCCGATGCTAGGGCTCAGCGCATCTCGCCAGCCATGGATGGACGCCAGTGACCGAAGCCGCAAAACCCCTGATCGAAATCTGCGTCGAAGGCATTGACGGGCTGCTTGCCGCGCAGGCCGCCGGCGCCGATCGGGTCGAGCTGTGCGCCAGCCTGGTCGAGGGCGGCATCACGCCGAGCCTCGGCACGGTGCGCGCCGCGCTCGACAGCGCGTCCATCCCCTTCCATGTCATCGTGCGCCCGCGCGGTGGCGATTTTCTCTACAGCGAAGCCGAATACCATTCGATGTTGGCAGACGTCGAAGCGCTGCGCGCGCTTGGCGTGGCCGGCGTTGTCGTCGGCTGCCTGACCGCCGACGGCACGATCGACGAAACGCGCATGAGCGCGTTGGTCGAGGCGGCCGGCCCGCTCAACGTCACCTGCCATCGCGCCTTCGACATGACGCGCGATCCGGCCGAAGCGCTCGAGGCGCTGATCCGCTGCAAGGTCGGCCGCGTGCTGACCAGCGGCCAGCGCGACACCGCACTAGAAGGCGTGGAGGTTCTGGCTGAGCTGGTCCGCCAGGCCGGCGATCGTATCATCATCCTCGGCTGCGGCGCGCTGGCGCCGGACAACATCGGCGAGGTGCGCAAGCGGACCGGATTGACCGAGATGCATTTCGCAGCGCTTGCCGATGTGCCCAGCGCCATGCGCTACCGCAACCCGCAAGTCGGCATGGGCGGCACGGACCTCGACCGAGAATACCGCAACACGGTGACCGATCAGGGCCTGGTGGCGGCAACGATCAAGGCCGCGAGGGCCTGATGGCTATGACCCGAGAAGCGCTGCCGATCGAACGCGTCTCGCCCGCCGACGAAGCGGCCATCCTCGTCCTCAACAACGAGCATGCGGCGGAACTTTCCTGGCTGGAGGCGGATCGGCTGTCCTTCCTCATCGGGCAAGCCTTCTACGCGCGCCGCATCGGCGCGCTCGAAGCCTTCATCATGACCTTCGACCAGGATGCCAGCTACGACAGCCCGAATTTCCTCTGGTTCCGCGGGCGCTATCCGCGCTTCGTCTATGTCGACCGTGTCGTCGTCGCCGCGGCGGCGCGCGGCCGCGGCCATGCCCGTCGGCTCTACGAGGATTTGTTCGAGCAGGCCCGGCGCGCCGGCCACGCGATCGTCACCTGCGAGGTCAATGCCGATCCGCCCAATCCGGCCTCGGATGCCTTTCATGCCGCGCTCGGTTTCGCGGAAGTCGGCGATGCCGTGATCCATGGCGGCAAGAAATCGGTGCGCTATTGGGCAAAGCCGATCGCAGCCTGAGCTCTGCCGGAGCACCACTGGCCAGGAAAACAAGCAAAGGCTAATGTAAGCGCTCCGCTGCCAGGGGGCGCGAACATCATGCCGAGCAATGTCTTTCGCTTCGACGAAAGCTGGGACATCCCGGAAGGCACGCCGCAGGAAGTCTGGGATGTGCTGTCCGACGCCCAGTTGCTGCCGCTCTGGTGGGGCGACGCCTACAAGGAGATCGAGCCGCTCGACAAAAAGGGCAAAGGCGTCGTCGGCGCGCGCGCCAGGGCGAGAGCGCGGGGCGCCCTGCCCTATGAGCTGAATTTCATCATCGAGGCGACCGAGCTCGAGCCCGGCCGGCTGGTCGTGGTGAAGACTTTTGGCGATTTCGACGGCCTGTGGCGGGCCGAACTGTCGCCGGCCGGAACGGGCACCCATGTCGACCTGATCTGGCAGGTGACGGTCGAAAGGCCGATCCTCAAATTCCTGGCGCCGCTGCTCAGGCCAGCCTTTGCCTGGAACCATCGCTGGACGACACCGCGCGGCGAAGCCGGGCTGCGCCGCTATCTGGCGGCGCGGAAGGCGGCAAAGGCCGATTGATCACCAGTTGCGGTTGAGCCAGCCGCGCGCGGGTTTCTCGACAACGTAGAAACTGCAGAGCGCGCAGGCGAAGACCGCCGCCAGCATCGGGACCGCCGCGCTGCCCTTCTCGTCCACGAATTTGTAGAAGGGCTGCTGCCAAAGATACAGCGAATAGGACCACAGACCGAGCATTACCATCGGCCGCGATGACAGCAGTCCCCTCAAAGTGCCGTCGGCGAAGTCGAGCGTGTTGACCGCCAGCGCCAGCAGCGGCACGGCCAGAATGTAATGCAGAGGCGTCGGTATCGGATTGGCAAACAACAGAATCCCGCCGGCCGCCGCCGCAAGCGCCGTATACGGGCTTGTCAGGAAGGACGGCAAGCGGCCGTCGGCCTTGATCAGGCAGATCGCTGCCGACAGCAGGATCGAGGCGATATGTACGTCGGTTCGCCAGTAGCTTTGTTCGTAGCCGATGTGGAGAACCCAGTAGGAAATCGCGCCGTTGGCCATGGCGAGCAGCGCCAGCACGATAAGCAGCCGCACGACGTTGGCGCGGCCCGAAACCAGCACGCTGATCAGCGCCAGCAGAATGTAGGAATGCTCCTCGACGCAGAGCGACCAGATATGGTCGAGGGCGCCTGCGCGGTTGATCAGGATGCCCGCGTAATTATAGGTGAAGGTCAGCGCCGTCAGCGCCGCCTTCCACTTGAAAGCGATGTAGGTGCCGGCAAGGCCGATCATGGCGGCGATGACGAACACGAGCAACGCCGGATAGATGCGCGAGAAGCGGCGCTTGAAGAATGTCTTCAGCGGGAAGCGCTCGATGAAAAGGATCTCGCCCATCAGGCGGCCTGAGAGCACGAAGAAGAACTCGACGCCCAATACGCCGAGATTGATCCCGGGAACCGGGAAGAAATGGCCGATCAAGACCAGCGCGATCGACAGGCCGCGCCACCCGTCGAGATAGGCAAGCCTTGTCCGCGAGGCGGCTTCGGCAACGGGCCTGGCAAGAACCAGATGGGTTGCGGAGATCTCGGACATGCCGATCCTTTCGCACTCGGGACGCGAAAGGGCGCAGACAGCGAGAAGCGTGCCGAACCCGGATCGCATTTCCCACCCGCTGCTATATTGCAGTGCAATATCAGTTTGTGCAAGCGCGAGATGTCCGAGCTGACAGTTTCGTGAAAGCAGTTGGCCGGATTTGCTTGAAGCAACGAATTGCCATGCCGAGCGCGATGTCATCGACGACTGCGCAACTGCATGGTCCAGAAACGAAAAAGGGGCCAGTCCGGCCCCTTGATATTATTTTCTGCTAAAATGTCAGGCGTTGGCGGCCGCCACCGCGCGCTTGGCCATCACCGAGATCAGATTGGCGCGGTAGTCAGCCGAGGCGTGAAGGTCGCTCATCAGGCCCTTTGCCGATACTTTCAGTCCGTCGAGCGCCGCGGCCTCAAAGCTCTTTGTCAGCGCGGCCTCGACCTCCTTCGAGCGGAAGACGCCGTCCTCGCCGGCGCCGGTGACGGCGGCCCTCACTCCGTCCTTGCCCTTGGCGACGAACACACCGACGATCGCGTAGCGCGAGGCTGGGTTGCGGAATTTCTGGTAGGCCGCCTTGGCCGGCGCGGTGAAGGACACGGCGGTGATGATCTCGCCATCCTTCAGCGCCGTCTCGAACAGGCCCTTGAAGAACTTGTCCGCCGCGATCTCGCGCTTGTTGGTGACGATCGTAGCACCCAGCGCCAGCAGTGCCGCCGGATAATCGGCGGCCGGATCGTTGTTGGCGATCGAGCCGCCGATCGTGCCCTTGTGGCGCACCGCCGGATCGCCGATCAGCGATGCCATATGCGCGAGCGCCGGGCAGGCCTTCTTCAGCTTCTCGTCGGCCGAGACGTCGTAATGCGTCGTGGCGGCGCCAATAGTCACCGTCTTGCCCGAGACCTTGACGCCCTGCAGGTCTTTCAGCCGCGACACGTCGACCAGGTCGGAAGGCGCTGCCAGCCGCGTCTTCATGGCCGGGATCAGCGTCATGCCGCCGGAGAGCAGCTTGGCGTCCCCGGTCTTTAATTGCTTGGCGGCGTCGGCGACGGAGGAAGCGCGGTGATAGTTGACCGAATACATGTTCGTTCCTCCCTCAGTGCTTCTTCGCCCGGATCGCCGACCACACCGTCGACGGTGACGCCGGCATCGCGATGTCGACGATGCCCAGCGCATCGGTGATGGCGTTGATCACCGCCGGCGGCGAGCCGATGGCGCCGGCCTCGCCGCAGCCCTTGATGCCGAGCGGATTGCTCGGGCAAGGCGTGTTCGAGGTAGAGACCTTGAACGACGGCAGGTCGCCCGCGCGCGGCATGGTGTAATCCATGTAGCTTGCGGTGAGCAGTTGCCCGCCTCCGTCGTAATGCGCCCCTTCGAGCAGCGCCTGGCCGACGCCTTGCGCGATGCCGCCATGCACCTGCCCCTCGACGATCATCGGATTGATGATGTTGCCGAAATCGTCCGCGGCGACGAACTGGACGATCTCGGTGACGCCGGTCTCCGGATCGATCTCGACCTCGCAGATGTAGCAGCCGGCCGGGAAGGTGAAGTTCGCCGGATCGTAGAAGGCCGTTTCCTTCAGGCCCGGCTCCATGCCGGCCGGCAGATTGTGCGCGGTGTAGGCAGCAAGCGCCACCTGGAACCACGGTAGGCTCTTGTCGGTACCGGCGACCTTCACCTCGCCGTTCTCGATGACGATGTCGCCCTCGTCGGCTTCGAGCAGATGCGCGGCGATCTTCTTCGCCTTGGCCTCGACCTTGTCGAGCGCCTTGGAGACCGCCGACATGCCGACGGCGCCCGAACGCGAACCATAGGTGCCCATGCCCATCTGCACCTTGTCGGTGTCGCCATGCACGATCGACACTGAATCGATCGGCACGCCGAGGCGCTGGTTGACCAGTTGCGCAAAGGTCGTCTCATGGCCCTGGCCGTGGCTATGCGATCCGGTCAGGACCTCGATCGTGCCGACGGCGTTGACGCGCACCTCGGCCGATTCCCAAAGCCCGACGCCGGCGCCGAGCGAGCCGACCGCCGCCGACGGCGCGATGCCGCAGGCCTCGATATAGCAGCTCATGCCGATACCGCGCAGCTTGCCCTGCTTGCCGGCATCCGCTCGACGCTTGGTGAAGCCGGCATAGTCGGCCGCCTTCATCGCCGCGTCGAGCGAGGCGTTATAGTCGCCGGCGTCGTAGTTCATGATCACCGGCGTCTGATGCGGGAAGGATTTGATGAAGTTGCGGCGCCGAAGCTCTGCAGGCGAAACGCCGAGCTCGCGCGCGGCCGTCTCCATCGTGCGCTCCAGAAGGTATGTCGCTTCCGGCCGCCCTGCCCCGCGATAGGCATCGACTGGCGCGGTGTTGGTGTAGACCGTGCGCACATTGGCGTGGATCGCCGGGATGTCGTACTGGCCAGACAAGAGCGTCGCGTAGAGATAGGTCGGCACGCAGGACGAGAACAGCGACATATAGGCGCCGAGATTGGCTATCGTGTCGACCTTCAGCCCGATGATACGGTTGTCCCTGTCGAAGGCCATTTCCACCGTCGAGACATGGTCGCGGCCATGCGCGTCGGAGAGGAAGCTCTCGGTGCGGTCGGCCACCCATTTGACCGGGACGCCGGTCTTCTTCGAGGCCCACAGGCAGACGATCTCTTCCGGATAGATGTAGATCTTCGAGCCGAAGCCGCCGCCGACATCGGGCGCTATGACGCGCAGCTTGTTCTCCGGCGCGACATTGTAGAAGGCGCTCATCACCAGCCGCGCGACATGCGGGTTCTGCGACGTCGTCCAGCAGGTGTAGTGGTCCTCCGCCTTGTCGTAATGGCCGAGGGCGGCGCGCGGCTCCATGGCGTTCGGCACCAGCCGGTTGTTGACGATCTTCATACGCGTCACATGCGCAGCCGCCTTGATCGCGGCGTCGGTCGCCTTGGCGTCGCCGATCTCCCAGTCGAAGATCAAATTGTTGTCGGACTCGGCATGGATCTGCGGCGCGCCGGGCTGGATCGCCTTGGTGGCGTCGACGACGGCCTTCAATTCCTTATAGGTGATCTCGACCGCTTCCGCCGCGTCGCGCGCCTGGCCCTTGGTATCGGCGACCACGATGACGACCGCGTCGCCAACATAGCGCACCTTGTCGACCGCGAGCGGCGACCAGGCGCCCATCTTCATCGGCGAGCCGTCCTTGGAATGGATCATCCAGCCGCAGATCAGATTGCCGATGCCGTCGGCCTTGAGCTCCTTGCCGGTCAAGACGCCGATGACGCCCGGCATCGCCTGCGCCTTTTTGACATCGATCTTCTTGATCTCGGCATGCGCGTGCGGGCTGCGCACGAACACGGCATGCTTCATGCCGGGCACGGCCATGTCGTCGACATAGCGGCCGCCACCGGTGATGAACCTCTTGTCTTCCTTGCGCGCCACGCGGGCGCCGACGCCTTCGATACCCATGGAAAAATTCCTCCGGAATTTAGGGGAGTAGGGCAGTAGGGGAGTAAGGCAGTAGGGAAGATGGGCCTCGTTGCGCGGGTCTTTTCTGCCCTACTCCCTTACTCCCCTTTCTATGCTGCCTGCTTCGCCTTGCCCTTGGCGCCTTTCGACATCGTTTCCGATGCGGCCAGGATCGCCTTGACGATGTTGTGGTAGCCGGTGCAGCGGCAGATATTGCCTTCGAGCTCGGCGCGCACCGTCGGCTCGTCGAGGCCTTCCGGATGGCGCGCGATCATGTCGGTCGCGGTCATGATCATGCCCGGCGTGCAGAAGCCGCATTGCAGCCCGTGATGCTCCTTGAAGGCCGCCTGCACCGGATGCAGGTCGGCGCCGTTCGCCAGCCCTTCGATGGTGACGACGGTCGAGCCGGATGCCTGTATGGCAAGCATGGAGCAGGACTTCACCGCCCGGCCGTCGACATGCACGACGCAGGCGCCGCATTGCGAGGTATCGCAGCCGACATGCGTGCCGGTGAGGCCGAGATGTTCCCTGAGGAAATGCACCAGAAGCGTTCGGTCCTCGGCGCTCCCGCTGACCCGTTTCCCATTCACAGTCAACGACACGTCCGACATGCAACCTCCCTGGGTGTCAACCTTGGTTATCGCGTTGCCGATGCCGTGCCTGTGCTTCGGCAGTGCGTTATTCGCGTACCGTACAACGGCCAAAACAGCGCTGCCAGCGCTCGGCTCCTTGTACTTTCGGGTCATGGCCGGCACGCTGCCGAGCGCCATGCCCTGCCCATTGCCAAATCAGGGATTGAAGGCAAAGATGCCCTCGACGCGGGCGTGTCCGACACACAAAAGAACAGGCACGCACGACAAGCGTCGGAGGAATCGCGGAGGCGGCAGCTGGCCAGTTCGAGCACACGCTACGCATCGGGCCTTTCGGCGCTCACCACCGATGAGCCCGACGCGAATGCCTTTGCCCGGGCGGTCGCGGCCGAGGCGGCGATAGTCGACGCCGGCTTCGCGCTGCTGTTCTTCTCGCAAAGCCTGATCGACGCGTCGGCACTTGCGCAGGCGCTGAAGCAGCACGTGCCTTCGCTTGCCTATGCCGGCTGTTCGACCGCAGGCGAAATCACCCCGCACGGGCTTGAGGAAGGCCATCTGCTGGCCTTGCTCCTGCCCTCGGCATCGTTCTCGGCCGTCAGCATCATGGTCGAGGACCTGTCCTCGTCGGGCATGGACAAGATCACCGGCGAGGTCGCCGCCCTTCGGCGCCTGCTGCGCGCCCGCCTAGACCAAGACCGCGTCGGCCACGACCACGCCAAGGGCATTTTCGCGCTCTGCTTCATCGACGGCCTGTCTTACGCCGAGGAAGCGGTGACCTCGGCCATCCATTGGGGGCTGGACGACATTCCGCTGATCGGCGGCTCGGCCGGCGACGACCTGAAATTCGAGACGACCAGGCTGATCGCCAACGGCAAGGTGGCCTCCGACAGCGCCATCATCATGCTGATCGCGACGGAGATCCCGTTCCACGTCTTCAAGACCGACAATTTCATCCCGACGGACGAGAAGCTGGTGGTGACAGCCTCCGACCCCGATCACCGCATCGTGCGCGAATTCAACGCCACAAACGCGGCGGAAGAGTATGCCGCCTCGGTCGGGATCATGCCGCAGACGCTGACGCCGCTGAGCTTCGCCTCCCACCCCGTGGTCGTGAAGGTCGGCGGAGAATATTACTGCCGTTCGATCCAGCGCATGCATGCCGACGGGTCGCTATCCTTCTTTTGCGCCATCGACGACGGTGTCGTTTTGTCCATCGCCCAGCCGAAGAACATGGTGGAAGCGACCCGCGCCGCGCTTCGCGACGTCGAGCACAAGCTGGGCGGCATCGACATGATCCTCGGCTTCGACTGCGTGTTGCGCCGCCTCGATGCGCGCAACCGCCAGGTCTTTCGCGACATTTCCGAACTCTACCGGACCAACAACGTCATCGGCTTCGGCACCTATGGCGAGCAATATCGCTCGATGCATTTGAACCAGACTTTCACCGGCATCGCCTTCGGCGAGCGCCAGGCGGCCGAGTAAATCACCATGCCGCTGCGCGACATCAACGACCTCGACAGATTGAAGAAGATCAACGCCGCTTTGGTCGGCCGCGTCGAGCGCTCGATGGACCAGCAAGGCAACGCCTTCTCGCTGTTCCAGACCGCGATCTCGCTGGAGAATCGGGTGCGCAACCGCACCGAGGAATTGCACGCCACGCTGCGCCGGCTCGAACAGTCGAACATCGATCTCAGCGCGGCCAAGGAAACGGCCGAGCAGGCGAACCTCTCCAAGACGAGGTTCCTCGCCGCCGCCAGCCACGACGTGCTGCAGCCGCTCAACGCCGCGCATCTGTCGGTCTCGGCATTGGCCGAGGTGCAGACCAGCGAGGAAGGCAGCAAGCTGGTGCGTCAGGTCGAGCGTTCGCTGGAGACGATGGAAGACCTACTGCGCACGCTGCTCGACATCTCCAAGCTCGACGCCGGCGTGGTGCAGCCCGAGATCGGCGACGTCTGCCTCGAAGCGCTGTTTTCCTCACTGCGCTCGGACTTCCTGCCCGAAGCGGAAAAGAAGGGGCTGTCGCTGAAGTTCCGGCCGGTCCATGTGCTGGTGCGCTCCGACCGCACGCTGCTCAGGCGCATCCTGCAGAACATCCTGTCCAACGCGCTGCGCTACACACGCGCCGGCGGCGTGCTGGTCGGCACCAGGCATCGCGGCGACACCATCCGCATCGACGTCGCCGACACCGGCTGCGGCATCGCCGAGGACCAGCGCGAAGCGGTGTTCGAGGAGTTCCACCGCGGCGCCGCGACCCTTGCCGATGCCGGGCTTGCCGGCGGCGGGCTGGGGTTGGGGTTGGCAATCGTACGCCGCATGGCTGCGGCGCTCGGCCATCCGGTTACCTTCTCCTCCAGAGTCGGACGCGGCACCATCTTCCATATCGACGTGCCGGTCGGCATGGCGGCGGTCGAGCCGGTGGCGGCCATCGCCGACATGGATCGCCCGCGCGGCTACGGCCTGTTCGGCACCAAGGTTCTGCTAGTCGAAAACGATGCCGACGTACTCAGCGCCATGACCTCGCTGCTCGAACGCTGGCAATGCCATGTGCGCGCTGCGACCTCGACCGACGACGCGCTCGACCTCCTGGGCGACACGGACTGGGTGCCCGACATCGTCATCGCCGACCAGCATCTCGACGGCGGCGACCTCGGCACCGCGACCATCGCCGAGGTGCGCGACTATCTCGGCCGCCCGGTGCCGGCCCTGATCGTCACCGCGGACGGCTCCGAGCCGGTCGCCAAGGCCGCGCGGGCCGCAGGGATAGAACTGATGCGCAAGCCGCTGAAGCCGGCGCAGCTAAGGGCGTTGCTGGCGCATTTGCTGGCTTAGTCCCTTACGGTGACCAGGCGCGAGGTTGCCTCTGGGGCCGCCTTTTCATCCGGCAGCCAGATGCCGGAATACAGCAGCGCTCTGCGTCGCGCCTCATCGCAAATACGCCGGCTCCCCGCCCCTCAAAACACCATCTTCAGCCCCACATTGGTGTCGATGCTGGCTTTGTCGTTCACGGCCGTTCCGTTGACGGCGCCGTAGAGCGAGACGGTGTCGCTCATCTTCCAGTTGCCGCCGAGGCCGAAGCTGGGGCCGAAGAGGTTTGCGTCGCCTTCCGGCACGGTCGAGGCGATGCCGAGAAGGCTGACATCCGTGCCTGAGCCCTGCACGCGCTGCAGGGCGACGACGCCGAGGGTGGTGAAGAGGCTCCAGCGCTCGCTGTCGACTTCAAGCTTTGCCAGCGCACGCTCCTCCAGGAAGCCGCTATAGTGCGAGGAAACCGTCATGTCGGCGCTTGAGCCGGTTTCGCTGTAGCCTTGGGTGTCTACGCCGAGATAGCGGACACGCAATTGCGGCGTCAGGCTTACACCGGACGCCAGCGCGACACGATAGCCGACGGCCAGCTCAGGCGAGACGAAAGTCGAGCCGTATTCGCCGCTGGCCGCTTCGGTAGCGAGGCCGTTGGTGATAAGACGCTCGGACCGGTTGTCGGCATAGCCGCCGGTAAGATTGCCCTCGACAAAGGCGGCGCCCGGCGACCAGCTGCCATAGAGCCCGGCATAATACCATTTGGACTTGAGCGAGGAACCTCCGTCGTTCTCGGTGCGGCTGTCCGCCAGACCAAAGAAGCCGCCGAGGCGCAGTGCGTCCGAGAAGCGATGATCGCCACCGAAGGCAGCGCCGACGAAGTTCATCGAGGAGGCGCCACTGTCCGCGTCCTGCGAGGCGACGCTGCGCCCTGCCAGGACGCGCGACCAGACGATGTTGCCGGCGCCGTCGCCGACGGCGCCGTTCGAGAAGCCGGAGAACGGGTTTTCCTGGCCTGAGCCGGTTAGTGCCGCGGAGGTGAATCCGCGATCGACGGCATTGTCGTCGGCATAGGCGAGCGCACCCCGGAAGGAACTGGCGACCGGCAAGGAGGACGACGACAGCGAAAGCGCATCGCCGGCGAGGCCCGAGAGCGAGCGGGTGATGTCGAGCGCATCGCGCGCGCTGGCCTGCACCGCGGAACCATCGGCGACGATGATCTGGTTTCCCTTCACGACATAGGCGCTGCCGGCGGTGACGATCGTGTTGCCCGCGGCATTGTAATTGGCGACGTCGAGGACCCAGCTGCCAGGGCCGAAGCGGGTGGTGTTGCCGGTGGTGCGGTTGTAGTCGATCACGCCGTCGAAGCGCGCGCCTTTGCCGAGAGTAATACTATTGCCGTTGGTGCCAAGCAGGACCGCCTTGTAGTAGCCGGAGATCAGGCCCGTATTGGTCAGCGTAAGCGCGCCATATGCGTTGATGCCAAGCGTCCCGGCGATCGTTCCCGAATTGTCGATGGTCGCGGCGACCGCCGATGAGACGGCGTAGCCTCCTGTGATCGTTCCGCTGTTCGTCAACCGCAGGGATGCGCCGTCGAGTCCGCTGAAGGCGCCGACGCCAACGCCGGAGTAGGCCGCGCCGATGATGGTTCCGGTGTTGTCGATCGTCGTCGTGGCGACCTGTGCATTGACGCCGTAGCCGCCGGTGATCGTGCCGCTGTTGACCAACGCCAGGGAGCTCTTGGCGAGGGAGCTGTAGGCATAGACACCGGTGCCGACGCCAGCCGCGCCGGTTATCGTCCCTGAGTTATCGACGGTCGTCGTGGCGACCTGCGCATTGACGCCGAAGTAGCCGCCAGCGATCGCGCCGCTGTTGGCCACCGCCAGGGAGCTGTTGGCGAGGGAGTCGTAGGCAAAGACACCGGAGTCGCCTGTGCCGGCGATGGTCCCCGAATTGTCGACCGTCGTCGTGGCCACCTGCGTATTGACGCCGAAGTAGCCGCCAGCGATCGCGCCATTGTTCACCAACGCCAGGGTGCTCTTGGCGAGGGGGCTGTAGGCAAAGACACCGGAATCGCTTGTGCCGGCGATGGTCCCCGAATTGTCGACCATCGTCGTGGCCACCTGCGAGAAGGCGCCGTACTCGCCGGTGATCATGCCGCTGTTGGTCACCGTCAGAGATGCATCGGCGACCGCGTTTTCGGCAAAAATTCCGGCATTGTAGACGCCGGTGATGGTGCCCGAATTGTCGATCATCGTCGTGACAACTTGCGAATCGACACCGTACTCGCCGGTGATCGTGCCGCTGTTGCTATTGGTCAAAGCCAAGGACGCGTTGGCGGCCACGCTACCCGCGTAGACACCAGCGCCGCCCGTGCCGGTAACGCTTCCCGAATTGTCGATCGTTGTCGTGGCGACCTGCGAATTGACGCCGAACGTGGCGGTGATCGTGCCGCTGTTGGTCAACGTCAGAGAGGCGGCGGCATCGGTACTGTCGGCGAGGATGCCCCTGCCATAGACGCCGAAATTGTCGATGTTGCCCGAATTGGTGATCTTCGTGGTGACGCCGTGGGCCGCGACACCATCCCAATCGCCCGAATTGCCGACGGACTTGATCCAGCCCGAATTGTCGAGGGTCAGGTCACCGCCTGTCGAAATGGCCGCCGAGTAGCCCGAAATCGTGCCGGAATTGACGATGGTCGCTCTGACAGTGCTGAAACTGTTGGAGGCGGTATAGACCCCGATGTCGCCGCCGACCGTGCCGGTGTTGGTCAAGCTGAAAGAGCCTACCGGAGTGTTTCTTACGTAGACTTCCGCGTGGATGCCATAGCCGCTGTCGCTCCAGATCAGCCCCGAATTCGTGATCATTGTGGTGCCGCCCCAGGCCCTGACAGCCGTGCTGTAGGTCGATGGGTCGGTGTCCGTGACGATGCTGCCCGAATTGTCGAGGGTCAGGTCGCCGATGGCCCTGAGGGCGAAGTAGCCACCCGAGATCGTGCCGGAATTGGTCGCCTTCACCGTGTAGCCGTCGATGCCGAATGACTGCCCCGCCATGACGCCGGTGTTCGTCAGGTCAAGGTAATGGTCCCCATCAAGGGCGTAGATGCCTTCGATCCTGCCATCGTTGACGATCGTGGTGATACCGCCGGAGCCCGCATTTATGGCTCCTCTCGATCCAAAGATGGTGGCGCCCAAGCGATTGGTGAGGGTCAGCGTTCCTTGCAACCTGATTGCCGAGAAGGAGCTGCTGATCGAGCCGGCATTGTCGATCGTGGTGGTGTCGGTGCTCGCCGTATCCCCAACGCCGCCGATCGTGCCCGTATTGGTATTTGTCAGATCGACGACGCCGCTCGTGGTGACGAAGCAGATCGCCGATGCATTGGTGTAGGTCTGGTTGCTGAGGGACAGCTGGGGGCAACTGGCTCGCGCCACCGCGGGCACGGAAAGAAGCGCAAGGCTCGATGCGGAGGCGAGGAGAAACGGCTTGATCTGCACGGGGCGGGTCTCGGGAGCTGGAATCCGCCCCACCCTTGCCATGGATCCGTTGCGCAATCTTCTCGTTCGGCGGAACTACATGCGACTATTTTTGGGACGACTTTTCGACCGGAACCCGCCACCCAAACTACGATGAAGGTGTACTTGTTTCAGCACCACCAGGTCTAGCGACGTTCAAAACCCCGCCTGATCCCTGAACAGTTCCGCATTGTCCAGTTTCGACACCTCGATCACCGCTTGCGTCCTGCTATAGACGTTGAGCTTGCGCAGGATCTCCGAGACATGCGCCTTGACCGTGGTTTCGCCGACCTGCAGCTCATAGGCGATCTGCTTGTTGAGCATGCCCTGGCGCAGCATCTGCAGCACCCTGAGCTGCTGCGGCGTCAGCTTGGCCAGGCGCTGCACCATGTCGGCGCGGTCGGTGCTGTCGGGGTCGGGCGGCTGGCCCTCGTAATTTTCCGGCACATAGACCGCGCCGTCCATCACCGAGCGGATGGCGGCGGCGAGGTCGCTCTTGCGCGCCGATTTCGGGATGAAGCCGGCCGCACCATAGGACAGCGCCTCGGAGATGATTTTTGGTTCCTCATAGCCCGACACGATCACCACCGGCAGGCGCGGATAGCGGGTCCTGAGCTGCAGCAGCCCTTCGAAACCGTGCACGTCGGGCATGCTGAGATCAAGCAGCGCCAGGTCGAACGGTTTTGTGCCGGAAAGCAGCTCCAGCGCTTCCGCGATCGAGCGCGCCTCGACCGTGTCGACATCAGGATAGGCCATCTGCACGGCGCTGTGCAGCGCCTCGCGGAACAGCGGGTGATCATCGATGATCAGGAAGCGGGCGCGATCGCTGGGGGCGGTCATGACATCGGTTCGGTTTCTTGTGGCCAGAGGATAGTCTTCCGACCATCTCCAGATTATTGGCAAATAGTCTATCGGCCAATGACGAATAGCGCTGCCGCCAGACGACAGGGCCATGTTTTTGCGGGCCTTGCCCAGCCGCCGAAATCGGTCGAAGGTGCGGGCGCATTCATATCTTAAAGCAGAGACCAAGATGACAGACTACGTCCTTCCGCCGCCGGCCATCGCCTCGGTCGCCATTGCCGGCTCGGCGGAGCGCTTTGCCGTGCGCCGCATCTTCTGCGTCGGCCGCAATTACGCGGCGCATACGCGCGAGCTCGGCAATGACGAGCGCGACCCGCCCTTCTTCTTCACCAAGCCCGCCGATGCGGTGGTCGATAGCGGCACGGAGATCCCCTACCCGGCTTTGACCGCGAACCTGCACCACGAGATCGAGCTGGTCGTCGCCATCGGCAAACCCGGCTTCCGCATTGCGCGTGAAGATGCAATGTCGCACATCTGGGGTTACGGCGTCGGCGTCGACCTCACCCGCCGCGACCTGCAGGACCAGGCCAAGAAAGCCGCGCGGCCCTGGGACTGGTCGAAGGCCTTCGATCAGTCCGCGCCCTGCGGCCCGCTGGTGCCTGCCGCGAAGTCCGGCCACCCCGACAAGGGCCGCATCTGGCTCGCCGTCAATGGTGAGGTGAAACAGGACGGTGACCTTGCCGAGCTGATCTGGCCGGTCGCCGATGTCGTCGCGATCTGCAGCGAAGCAGTCGAGCTTAAGGCCGGCGACCTGATCTTCACCGGCACGCCGGCCGGCGTCGGCGCGGTCCAGGCGGGCCAAAAAATCACCGGCGGCGTTGACGGCATCGGCGCCATCGAGGTCACCATAGGTCAGCCGAGGCGATGAGCGACCTCGTCCTGCACAATTACTACCGCTCCTCCACCTCCTACCGGGTGCGGATCGCGCTGGCGATGAAGGGGCTGGACTACAGCTATGTCCCGCACCATCTGCGCCACGGCGAGCATCTCGAGCCCGCCTATCTCGCGGTCAATCCGCAAGGGCTGGTGCCGGCGCTGGTGCTCGACGACGGCAGGCTTTTGACCCAGTCGCTGGCGATCATCGAATATCTCGACGAGATCGCCCCCAAGCCGCCGCTGCTGCCCGAAGACGCACTCGGCCGCGCCCGCGTCCGCATGCTGGCGCAGATGATCGCCTGCGACATCCACCCGGTCAACAATCTGCGCGTGCTGACCTCTTTGCGGACGCTGTTCGGCGCCGGCGACGCCGATGTCGTCAATTGGTTCCGGCACTGGGTGAACGAAGGCTTCCAGCCGCTTGAGAAGATTCTAGCTTCGTCCCCCGAGACAGGCGCCTTCTGCCATGGCGACGAGCCGGGCCTTGCCGACATCTGCCTGACAGCCCAGGTCACCAACAACGCCCGTTTCGGCGTCGACATGGCGCCCTACCCGGTGATTTCGCGCATTCACGCCGCCTGCATGGCGCTGCCGGCGTTCCAGAAGGCGGCGCCGCAGAATCAGATAGACGCGGAGTGAGTCAGGGCAAAGCATGGTGAGGAGCTGCCGATGAAAGCCGTTGTCTTCGAGAAATTCGGCGAAGCGCCGACCATCCAGACCGTGCCCGACCCGAAGCCAGCCGCCGACGGCGTCGTCATCAAGGTCGAGGCGACGGGGCTTTGCCGCAGCGACTGGCATGGCTGGATGGGCCATGATGACGGCATCACGCTTCCGCATGTGCCCGGCCACGAGCTGGCGGGCGTGGTCGTCGCCGCCGGCAAGCAGGTGAGCCGCTGGAAGGCCGGCGACCGCGTCACCGTGCCGTTCGCCGTCGGCTGCGGCCGCTGCTTCGAATGCACATCCGGCAACCACCAGGTCTGCGAGCACCAGACGCAGCCGGGCTTCACCGGCTGGGGTTCGTTCGCCGAATATGTCGGCATCGAACATGCCGACACCAATCTCGTGCGCCTGCCCGAAGAGATGGAATTCGCCACCGCCGCAAGCCTCGGCTGCCGTTTCGTCACCTCCTTCCGCGCCATCGTCGACCAGGGCCGGGTGACGCCCGGCGAATGGGTGGCGGTGCATGGCTGCGGCGGCGTCGGCCTGTCGGCGATCATGATCGCCAGCGCCATGGGCGCCAATGTGATCGCTATCGACCTCACCTACGAGAAGCTGGATTTTGCCAGGAAGATCGGCGCGGTGGCGACGATCAACGCCTCGACGACGCCAAACGTGGTCAAGGCGGTCAAGCAGATCACCAATGGCGGCGCGCATATGTCGATGGATGCGCTCGGACACCCGACCACCTCGTTCAACTCGATCTCGAACCTGCGCCGGCGCGGCCGCCACGTTCAGGTCGGGCTGATGCTGGGCGAGCACGCTCGCCCGCAAGTGCCGATGGACAAGGTGATCGCCTTCGAACTCGAAATTCTAGGCAGCCACGGCATGCAGGCCTACCGCTATTCCGCGATGATGGAGATGATCCGCACCGGCAAGCTGAAGCCGGAGTTGCTGGTCGGCAAGAGGATCAGTCTTGAGGAAGCGCCGGCGGCGCTTGTGGCGATGGGCGGGTTCGAGGGGATTGGCATCGGGGTGGTGACGAAGTTTTAGGGACGCTCTGGACAAGCGCAAACGTTTGCGGTTAAACGTCTAGAACATAAAGGGAACACACACAATCCACCGAGCGGCGGGGACAATGAGATTTCTGCTGGCCTTGTTTCTGACAATCATTGTGAACTGCGTCGCCCACGCAGAGAACACGACCCCGCCGGAACAATCGACAGAGAGCGGCTCGACGCCGGAGGTTCTCAATCCACCCGAACCAGATGCGCTGCGTTTCGAAGATTTTCCGGCAAAAGTTTTTCAGAAAAAGGCCGCCAAGAACATCCGGCTTTGGCCGCAAGACGATTGGGTGAAGGAGTTAAAGGCGGATATTCTTGAGGACATGAAGCGTGGCGCCGATTTCGCCGGCCATTACTCGATGGTCATGGTTGGATGTGGCACCGCGTGTATCGGTGTGAGAATGGTTGACCTGCGAAACGGGGAAGTTTTTGAGTTTCCTGAGAGCGGTCAGTATCAGCTCGACCTCGACTATTCTGTCAAAAGCCGGCTGATGAAAACAATGTGGATCGACG
This sequence comes from Mesorhizobium sp. CU3, assembly GCF_006442965.1. GTDB lineage: Bacteria > Pseudomonadota > Alphaproteobacteria > Rhizobiales > Rhizobiaceae > Mesorhizobium. The sequence goes on from NZ_VFWX01000002.1 coordinate 524,404, forward strand.
GAACCGTTTGCGTCAGCCAATCCTATGAATGGGCGGGGCGGTCTTTCAAAAAGCTTTCGGAGCGGCGCACGGAATTAGGCGATCAATCAGAGCTGTGCAGCTTCAACCCTCAACCGCCTCCAGACGTCACGCCGACCTGGGATCCAGTTAACGGTTGGCGACCTTGATCGCCAAAACTACCGCGCGAACTTCTTCGCGCCGAACACGCAGGCCACGACGCCCAGCGTGACGACCACCATCATCGGGCTGACCTTTTCGTGCAGCAGGCTCGCCGCCAGCGCCAGGCCGAAGAAGGGTTGCAGCAATTGCAACTGCCCGACGGCCGCGATGCCGCCTTGCGCGAGGCCGCGGTACCAGAAGATGAAGCCGATCAGCATGCTGAACAGCGAGACGTAAGCCAGGCCGATCCAGGCGCCGGAACCGACATTGGCGAGTGTCGGCGGCAACGTGGCAAAGCTCAGCACCAGCATGACCGGCAGCGACAGCACCAGCGCCCAGCAGATTACCTGCCAGCCGCCGAGCCGGCGCGACAGGGCGGCGCCCTCGGCATAGCCCAGACCGCAGACGATGATGGCGCCCAGCATCAGGCCGTCGCCGAGCGGCGATGCGGTAACGCCTTGCGACAGGGCAAAGCCGGCGACCAGCGCGCTGCCGATTGAGGAGAACAGCCAGAAGGCCGGACGCGGACGGTCGCCGCCGCGCAGCACGCCGAAGATCGCAGTAGCCAGCGGCAGCAGGCCGACGAAGATGATCGAATGCGCCGTGGTGACATGCTTCAGCGCCAGCGCCGTCAGCAGCGGAAAGCCGACGACCACGCCGAGCGCCACGACCACCAGCGAGATCAGATCGCCGCGCTCCGGACGTTTCTGGCGGAACACGAGCAGCATCGCCAGGCCGAGCAGTCCGGCGATCGCTGCGCGGGCCGCCGTCAGGAATGTCGGATCGAAATCCGCCACCGCCACATGCGTCGCCGGCAGCGAGCCGCTGAAGATCAGCACACCGAGGAATCCGTTCAGCCAGCCGTTCGCCGTCTTGTCCATTCGAGGCTCCGTCGTTTGAGCCTCTATCGGATGAGTCCGCTGGCTTCGCCAGAGACAATGGAGTACAATTCAGCAAAACTGTAATGGTCATGCGAGCAATACGGATGACGGACATTGGTCTTGAAAATGACGGTGCGCGCACGCTGGTCGAAAGCGTGATGGCGACGATCCGCCAGCGCATCGCGGCGCGCGCGCTGACGCCCGGCGCCAGACTGCCGTCGATCCGGGCGCTTGCCAAATCGCTGCAAGTCTCGAAATCGACGGTGGTCGAAGCCTATGAGCGGCTTGCCGCGGAAGGCACGATCCGCTCGCGGCCGGGCTCCGGCTTCTACGCCGCCGGCCAGCTTGCACCGCTGTCGCTGGCCGAGATCGGCCCGCGCCTCGACCGCGAGGTCGATCCGCTCTGGGTCTCCAGGCAATCGCTGGAGGCCGGCGAGGAGATGCTGAAGCCAGGCTGCGGCTGGCTGCCGGCCTCCTGGATGCCGCAGGCCGCCTTGCGCCGAGCGCTGCGCAGCGCGGCCCGCGCCGACGACGCAGCGCTCGCCGATTACGGCACGCCGCTCGGCCTGCCCCCGCTGCGCCAATTGCTGGCGCGCCGCATGGCCGATCACGGCATCGAGGTCTCGCCCGACCGGATCATGCTGACCGATTGCGGCACCCAGGCGATCGATCTCCTGTGCCGTTTCCTGCTCGAACCCGGCGATGCGGTGCTGGTCGACGATCCCTGCTATTTCAATTTCCATGCGCTGCTGCGCGCCCATCAAGCCAAGGTGGTCGGCGTGCCTTACACGCCCTCGGGACCGGATATCGAGCGCTTCGCCGAGGCGCTGGCCGAACACCGGCCGCGCCTCTACATCACCAATTCCGGCATCCACAACCCAACCGGCGCGATCCTGTCGCCGGTCGTCGCGCATCGGCTGCTAAAACTCGCCGACCAGGCCGGGCTCACCATCGTCGAGGACGACATTTTTGCCGATTTCGAGCACAGCCCTGCCCCGCGCCTCGCAGCCTTCGACGGGCTGCAGCGCGTCGTCCATATCGGCTCGTTCTCCAAGACGCTGTCGGCTTCGGTGCGCTGCGGCTTCATCGCGGCGCCTCGCGACTGGATGGAAGGCCTGACCGACCTCAAGATCGCCACGACTTTCGGCGGCGCGCGCCTGTCCGCCGAACTGGTGCTGATGCTGCTGAAGGACGGCAGCTACCGCAAGCATGTCGAACAGTTGCGCGTCCGGCTCGCGCGCGCCATGGCCGAAACGGCGAGCCGGTTGAAAGCGATGGGCATCATGCCCTGGATCGATCAGCCGGCCGGCATGTTCCTGTGGTGCCGCCTGCCCGACGGCATCGACGCCGCCGAAATCGCCCGCCGCGCGCTCTCGGACAATGTCGTGCTGGCGCCCGGCAATGCCTTCAGCCTGTCGCACAGCGCCGGCCGCTTCATGCGCTTCAACGTCGCCCAATGCGCGGACGAGCGGGTTTTCAGAGTTCTTGAGAAGGCGATGGCTGATTGTCTTCGGAAAGCCGCTTAGATGGCCTGATCAGTCGATGAACCGACGCCGCCAGGTCTGTCGAGATTCGGGTCAGGCCGAGTCGAGAACGGTGGCTTCCGAGAACCGGAGCGGAGCGTACTTTTCGTACGTGAGCACCGGAAGCGCAGGAAATCACCGTTTGCAGACCGGCCTCACCTGAATATCGGCGGACCTAGCCGGTGCGTTTGCGGCGCTCATACATCATCACCAGCGTTTCGGCAGTCAGCGCCGGCTTCTGTTCGCCTTCGATCTCGACCGTGTTCTCCGCCTTCATCAGATACTGGCCCGGGCCGCGATCCTCCATGGACAGCAGCGTCGTGCGCAGCCGGATGCGCGCGCCGACCCTGACCGGCGCCAGGAAGCGCACCTTGTCGAAACCGTAATTGAAGGCTGCTTGCGTGTTTTCCGGCACGATGCCCATTTCGAGCGCCAGCGCTCCGATGATCGACAAGGTCAGATAGCCATGCGCGATGGTAGTGCGGAACGGACTCTGCCGTCTGGCGCGCACGGGGTCGACATGGATCCATTGATGGTCGCCCGTGCATTCGGCAAACTGGTCGATGCGCCGCTGGTCGACAACCGTCCAGTCGGACACGCCAAGCTCCTGCCCGGCCATGGTGCGCAACTGTTCGAAGGTCGGCGGCGTTTTCGGCCGTGTTTCCGTCATTCCTGCTTTCCCGTCACTCCTGCCCGTCTCCCGACCACGAAGCGCCGGCCTCTGTCAATTCGCGGGCTCGTTATTTTCGCCGGTAGAGTTGATGCTTTTACGGCAGGCCAAGAACGCGCCGCCCCGGAGGCCGGTTGCATTCGAGTTGGGTCCGAGTTTACAGCCGGGAACGCCGGAAACCCTATTTCTTGTCGTAGCCAGCGCGGATTTCCGCCATCGCATCCCTGATGCGGTCGCGCAGGATCTCGATCGATTCGGTGCCGGATTTACGGGCCAGATCAGCCACTTCGCTGGTGGTCTTCACAGCCGTCTCGAATGATCTTCTGGCGAACTCTGCCTGCCTGGTCAGGAAATCCTGCGGACTGGCCGGTGCCTGGTAGTTATGGGCCATCTGCGTGATTTCGCGCATTGCCTGCTGGATCACTTCGCTTTGCTTCGACATGACGGCGGACGCTCCGGCAGCGCTTGCCCTGGCGGACTTCTCCAGCGCCTCGAGGTTCTTGCGATGGTGGTCGAGGAACGCCTGGACATCGACATTCGGCAGCTTCAGGTCGCGGCCGAACCTGCTGAACATGTCTAGGAAATGGTCGGATTCCGGTTGTTTTGCCATGCTCTGCCTCCCTGCCAGCCGCCACGCGGCCTCCTGTGAGGAGAATAGTGCGCGTTGGGCGTGCGTCAATTGACCAGAAACAACCGCTCCGCCGTGTAGAGCACGAGGCCGGCAAGGCCGCCGATGATCATGCCGTTGAAGCGGATATATTGCAGGTCCTTGCCGATGTTCATCTCGATCAGCCGCGTCAGTTGCGCCAGATCCCAGCGCTTGACCTGGTCGGCGATGAATTTCGACACGCCGCTCTTCTGGCTCTCGACGAAGGAGGCCAGCGCCACCACGAAACCCTGGTTCATATCGGCCCTGATCTGGGCGTCATCGGCCAGATGCCGGCCGACCTCGACGAACATATTGGCGAGATGCGCGCGGATCATCGAGTTCTCCGCATTGGCGTCCTCTTCGATGAACAGCCGCAGGCTTGCCCAGGCGTCGCCGGCCAGCGTCCTCACCTCGGGCCGGTCAAGGAAATCGCGCTTCAGCTTCTCGGCGCGTCTTGCATATTGCTTGGAATTCCTGAGCCGCTCGATGAATCCAACCGCGAAGCGGTCGAATTCGACTCGCATCGGATGCCCTGGATCGGCGCGCACTTCCTCGAGCAGGGATCCGGCCGAGGCGACGATCTTCTTCAACAGGTAGGCATCGGCGCGGAACAGGTTGAACAGCGACGGCAGTTCCTCGCGGATCTTCTCGCGCATCGTTTCCAGCGCCTGCTCGTCATTCAGGAACCGCCCGACCACCCGGGTGAACTCGTCGAACAGTTTCTGGTGGCGGCGGTCGTCGGTCAGCGCCGACAACAAGTCGGCGGCCAGCGGCGCCAGCGGCACCTTCTCGATCTGCTCCAGCATGCGGCTGGTGACGAAGTCGCGCAGCCCGGACTGTTCCACGGCGGCAAGCGTCTGCGGCACCAGCCGGGCGACGAATCGCGACAGGCCGGCGGCGCGCTCGGCATCGGCCAGCCAGTCGGCGACCAGCGCGGCGAAATCGACCTCTGCGAGCTTTTCGCGCACCGGCTCCGGCGCCAGGAAATTCCCCTCGATGAAGCGGCCGAGGTTGTCGGCGATGCGGTGCTGGTTCTCTGGAATGATGGCGGTATGCGGGATCGGCAGGCCGAGCGGCCGCCTGAACAGAGCAACCACGGCATACCAGTCGGCGAGGCCGCCTATGGTCGCGGCTTCCGCAAAGGCGGCGACAAAGCCGAGCCACGGATAGGCACCCTGGAAGGATTTCGCCAACGCGAACACCAGAACGCAAAGGCAAAGCGCTGCGCCCGCGATAAACTTGACGCGCCGCAGGGCCGAGAGCTTGGCCTGCGCATCGGCGTCGAATCGGACCGCCGTCACGGCCGTGGCGGATTGTGACATGGACGGGCCGCTCCTCATTGTCATCGCGATTTATCTAGGCGCTGCCTTGCCGGATTGCTCATGATCAGGCAATGACGCGGCTTCATCGGCCTGGGCACGAAAAGTTGACGAGAAAATTCAGCTATTGTGCCGCGCTAGTCTGGAATTGTTCCAAACTATAGGCCATATTCGCCGCACGCTAATGTTTCGCGAGGATACCATGCGGCTTACCCGCCAGACCAACTACGCGATGCGCATCCTGATGTATTGCGCCGCCAACACAGAACGGTTGAGCCGCATTCCGGAAATCGCTGCCGCCTACTCCGTGTCGGAACTCTTCCTGTTCAAGATCCTGCAGCCGCTTGTCGAGGCCGGCCTGGTCGAGACCGTGCGCGGCCGCAATGGCGGTGTGCGGCTTGGCCGCCCGGCCGAGCAGATCAATTTGTTCGATGTCGTGCGCGTGACCGAAGAAAGCTTCGCCATGGCCGAATGCTTCGAGAACGACGCCGCCGAATGCCCGCTGGTCGACAGCTGCGCGCTGAATTCGGCGCTGCGCGAAGCGCTCAACGCCTTCTTCGCCGTGCTGTCCCGCTACACGATCGCCGACATGGTCGCCGCGCGGCCGAACGTCCGCCATCTGCTCGGCATCGACCTTCTCGAGCAGCGCGCCCCGGCGGCGTGATATCGGCCTAGCAGTTTGATTCTGTTGATGTCTCGGCGCTTGACGTCGCCCATGACTTCGTCATTCTAGGGCGGAGCAAGGAGCGCAGCGACGCAGCGCAGACCCTAGAATCCATTCCGTGACGTTCGAGCGCCGCGGCGATGCAGAGCGAGCGGCGTCGGCACCAGCGTCCGTTCTGGATCGCCGCATTTTTGTTCGATGTAACGGAATGGATCCTCGGGTCTGCGCGTCCGCTTCGCTCCCGCTCCGCCCGTGGATGACGAAGGACGGGGGACCGTCCTCGCCTGCAGCCTAAGCAGCTGATTGCGGCAGCACGAACGGCACGCTTCCTTCGGGCAGCGCGCCGACCTTGAGCCGGCAGTCGAACACTGTCTCGATCAACTCGTCATTCAGCACATCCCGAGGTGCCCCGGCGGCGGCCAGTTGGCCACGCAAGAGCACGAAAATGCGATCGGCATACATGGCCGTCAGATTGAGGTCGTGAAGGATCGCCACCACGCCGCCGCCGCGCCGGGCGAAATCGCGGGCGATGTTCATGATGATGAGCTGGTGTTTCACGTCGAGGCTGGAGACCGGCTCGTCGAGGAAGAGATAGCGCGGCCTGCCTTCCAGCACCGGCGCCCACACCTGGCAAAGCACCCGGGCAAGCTGCACGCGCTGCTGCTCGCCGCCCGAAAGTTCCTGGTAGAAGCGGCCGGCAAAGCCATCGAGATCGACACGCGCCAGCGCCCGCTCCGGCAGGCGTCGGTCCTCGCCGGGCAGCACGCCGGAGCGCCCGCCGATCAACCCGAGCCGGACGATCTCGCGCACGGTGAAAGGAAACGACAGCGACGTCGATTGCGGCAGCACCGCGCGCTGCGTTGCCGCCTCCACCGGCTTCATCGCCGACAAATCGCGGCCATTGAGCGTAACGGTTCCAGTATAGGAAAGCTCGCCGGTCAACGCCTTGAGCAAGGTCGTCTTGCCGGAACCGTTCGGGCCGACAATCGCCGAAATCTCACCGGGACGGGCAGTGAAATCGACATGCGAAACGATGCGTTTGCCACCAATCGCCACCGAAATGTCGCGCGCTTCGATCATCGGGACCTCACAGATCAACGATGCCGCGCCTGCGCAGCAGTATCCACAGGAAGAACGGCGCGCCGGCGACCGCGGTGACGATGCCGATCGGCAGTTCGGCCGGCGCCACGATGGTGCGGGCGACCGCATCCGCCAGCAAAAGCATTGAAGCCCCCAGCAGGGCCGAAGCCGGCAGCAGATAGCGGTTGTCGGGACCGATCGCGAGCCGCAGGATATGCGGCACGACGATGCCGATGAAGCCGATGCCGCCGCTGACCGCGACCGAAGCGCCGACCGCCGCCGATACGCCGACGATGGCTATGTACTTCAACCGCTGCACCGGAATGCCGAGATGCCCGGCGGTCGCTTCGCCCAGTGCCAGCGCGTTGAGGCCGCGCGACAGGAACGGCATCGCCGACAGCGCCAGCACGATGACCGGACCGACGGTGCCGACCTTCTGCCATGTCGCGCCGGCAAGCGAGCCGAGTTGCCAGAAGGTCAGGTCGCGCAATTGCCGGTCGTCGGCCATGAAGATGAAAATGCCGGTGAGCGCCATGGCAAGGGCGCTGATGGCGATGCCGGCAAGCAGCATCGTTGCGACCGATGTCTGGCCCTGACGCGTCGCGATGGCATAGAGCAGGAAGGTCACCGCGAGGCCGCCGAAGAAGGCCGCCAGCGGTAGCGCAAGCGTGCCGAGCGCCAACGTGACCGGCGCAAGCCAGGTCGCGCCGAGCACGATGATCGCCACCGCGCCGAGGCTCGAGCCGGCGGAAACGCCGATCAGGCCGGGATCGGCAAGCGGATTGCGGAACAGCCCCTGCATGACCGCGCCGCAGACCGCAAGTGCCGCGCCGATAAGCACGCCGAGCAGGACGCGCGGCATGCGGATGTCATAGACGATCAGTTGGTCGCGGGCGGCAAGTGCGGCATCAGCCGGCGCACCGCCCATGAACCAGTCGCGGAGGACGAGAACGGCCGAGGCATCGGAAGCTCCCGACGTCAGCGACAGGAAGACCGATAGCGCCAGCGCAAGGCAAAGCAGCAGGATCACGAACCGTGCCCGTATCGAGCGGTCGCCTTCGGCGGCCATCACCCCGCCCGCGGCACCGAAAATGGACTGTTCGGCCATCGCCGCTCAGTCCGTGACCTGGTTGCCGTAGAGCGACACCGCAAGATCGTGGATGGCCTCGGCCGTGCGGGGGCCGAAGCCGAGCAGATAGCCTCCGTCCATGACGATTGCCTTGCGGGCGGTGCCCGCGGGCGTCGAGGCGATCGCCGGATTGGCGAACAGTTCATCCTGAGAGATCACCCGGCCGGCATTCTTCATGGTCAGGATGACGTCAGGCTTGGCAGTGGCGATCGCCTCGTCCGTCATCGACTTGTACCCGGAGAAGCCCTCGACCGCGTTGACCGCGCCGGCGAGCTTGATGATGCCCTCGGCGGCAGTATCGCTGCCCGCAGCGAGGATCTTACCGCCCTGCGTCGACAGCACGAACAGGATGCGCTTGCGTTCCTTGATCGACGCCGTCTGCTTTTCAGCGGCGGTCAGCTTCGCATCCATCTCCGATGCGAGCTTCTCTGCCTTGGCGTCGACCCCGAGCGCCTTGCCGACGACACGGATCTTTTCGAGTATGCCTCCATGGCTGTAGTGCTCGGGCACCTCGATGAAGGGCACGCTTGATTTCTTGAGCACGTCGACCGCTTCGCGCGGGCCGCTGCCATGCAGCGCAAGAATTCCTGTCGGATTGACCGACAGAACGCCTTCCGGCGACAGCGCACGCATATAGCCGACATCGGGAAGCTTCAGCGCGGCTTGCGGGTAGTTGCTGGTCGAATCGCGGGCGACGAGATGGCCTTCCTCGCCGAGCGCATAGACGATCTCGGTGATCGAGCCGCCGATCGAGGCTATCCGCGAGGCATCTGAAAAGACAGCCGTTCCCTCATTGGCCCCTGCAGGCAGCGTCGTGAACGCCAGCAGAACGCCGAACAGCGGCGCACGCGCCGGGCGAAAAATGAATGAAACTAGCATTGGATTCTACCTTATGCGGCGGTCGGGCTGGGGATGCGGGGCAGGTTCTCGGCGAGAAACCGCCAATCCTCGCGCTCGCCTTCGCCTTCATGGCGCTTGCCGAAGAACTGGATGATCATACCGCCTTTAGTGTCATAGGCCTCGAGCGAGGTGACATGGCCGTCCTTGGTCGGCTTGCGCACCGCCCAGACCTCATGGATGTGATCGGTCCGCAGATGCAGGTGGAAAGTCTCGTCGAGCACATTGATCCACGGCCCCATCGGCTTGACCGATTTGATCGGGCCCGAATGGATCTGGATGCAACCGCGATTGCCGACGAAGCACATGATCGGCATCTCGCCTTCGGCCGCGTGGTGGAACATGGCGCTCACGGCGTCCCTGTCTAGCAGCCAGGCATAGTCCTGGCCGACCATGCGCACCGCCTCGCGGCGGCTGAGCTTCAGCGTCTTCAGCATGCCGAAGAACTGATGCACATCAGTCATGCGGCTCCAGCGGTCGCGCAGATCGTCGGTCGTCGCCGCCGACCCTTGAGCCTCGCCCTCGCCTTCCGCGGCGCCTGGGAGGATCGCGACGGTCGGTTCCTGGTTCGACGATTCGAGGCTCGCCACCAGTTTCTGATAGGCGTAGAGGTTCGACGCCGGCCGCAGATGCACCTTGTGCACCGCTTCGCCCGCCGCGTCGAAGAACTGCAGGCTGCGGCGTATCTCGCCGTCGTCGCGCTTCTCGACGGCAAAGCCATGCGCCCAGACCTTCGGGAAGATCCGGAGGTCTATGTTTTCGCCAAGCACCATGGCGTTGTGATTGCCGGTGACGACCTTGTCGTAGACGCCGATCTTTTCATGCACGGCGCTTTCGTTGCGGGTCAGCGCCATCACCTCGCCGACCGCCTCGAGGCCGGTCAAAAGGTCGTTGACGCGCGGCTCGACCCTCACCGCGCTGATGCCGCACTGCGCCGCGACCAGTTCCGCTTCCGAGATGCCCAGTTGCGCCGAGAAATCGCGCTCCCGCATTTTCGGATTTTCTTCTCGCGCCCGCCGGATTTCCTCCGGCGACGGCTTAACGCGCTGGTCCATGTCGTTCACCTGTTATGCCTGATCTCTGCTCGCCTGCCCCGCCGATCCTCACTTGTTGAGGATCAGCTTGCCCTGGCGGGTAATCTTCAGCCGGTAGAGCGCGCCGTGATGCTCGATGCCGATCTCGTGCTCGCCCTGGAACAGCGTGTTGCTGGACAGCGTCCTTACCGCCAGCGGCACCCGTTCATAGCGCATCTGGGTGTCTTCCGGACGGCGGACGCGATAGCGGAAATCGTTGGGATTGTGCGTGTTCATCGGGTCGGTCCCTTTCCTCTGACGGCCACCGTGGCCGCAGCCTCGTAAAATGCCGATTCATTTCTTGACTAGAATGATCATGTTTACTAGTCAGTGCATTACCGGACTAAATGAGTCAACATTTAAGACGCCGGACATGATCAAAAATGCGAGCGAGCCCCTCGGCCAGCCAGCTGCGAGCCTGGAAATTTGGAGTTGGGGCTATGGGGTTAAGGACACGGGGGACTGCCGTCCTGCTGAGCGGGGCGGCACTTTCGGCTATGATGGCGGGCGGCGCTGCGCATGCGCAGCAGGCGACAACCGATAAGACGACACAGCAGGAGCAAGGTACGCTGCTCGATCGTATCCTCGTCACCACGGGGAAGGGAACCAACCCGGAAGACGTGCCGGCCAGCGTCAGCAAGATCGATAAGAAGCAGCTCGATACTTTCGGACGCGACAAAATCGACGACGTTCTGCGTTCAACGCCGGGCACCTTCACGAGCACGAACCCGCAGCAACCGGGTGTCGCCGTCAATATCCGCGGCTTCGAGGGCTCTGGCCGTGTCAATTCGATGATCGACGGGGTGCGGCAGAATTTCCGCTTCACCGGTCATGAGGCGGCTGGCTTCACCTATGTCGATCCGAACTTCCTGGCCGGCATCGACATTGCGCGCGGTGCAGTTTCGACAGCCGGCGGCGGCGGTCTCGCAGGTTCCGTCAATTTCAGGACCATCGGCGTCGATGACGTTGTGCGCGAGGGACAGACCTATGGCCTGCTCGGCCGGATGCAGGGCGCCTCCAACGGCGGCGGGTTCAACGGCATGACGGCCGCAGGCATGAAGAACGGTTCTGTGGGGATCGTCGGCGGCCTCGGTTGGCACAATTCCAACGATTACAAGAACGGCGACGGCGTTACCGTTCCCTATACCGGCCAGGAGCTGAAATCCGGCCTGGCAAAAGTCGATTTCGGCCTTGGCGAGGACCAGCAGCTGTCTCTCGGCGGCATCATCTATCACAACGATTTTCTGGCCAACTCCTACTTCCAGACCATCAACAACCGTACAGTCACGGCGAACTATCGCTACGACCCATCGGGCAATGACCTCGTTCACCTGAGGGTCAACGGCTATTACAACAGCCTCGACATGGACTACTCCACCAACGCAAGCGGTGGAGGCTCGGCCGCCGGCCGCAACATCAACGACAAAGGCGCCGGCTTCGACGTATCCAACACGTCGCTCTTCAACTGGGGCAATGTCGCCGTTCAATCCGTTTACGGCGTGGAATACTTCCATGACGACGTGACTTCCACGAAAGGCGGCGTCAATCCCGCGAGCGGCACGAGCTGGACCGGCGGCGTGTTCACCGAGAATACGTTCCGCTATGGCAATTTCGACCTCATCGGCGGTCTCCGCTACGACTTCTATGGCCTGAACGGCAGCGCCAACGCCGGGCCTACCTCGATCGGCCAATACACTGTCGACCAATCCAAGGGTTATCTCGATCCGAAAATCACGCTCGCCTACAATCCGGTCGACTGGCTCCAGCCCTACATTACATACTCGCGCACGATGCGGGCGCCGACGCTTCAGGAAACCATGGTCGGCGGCGATCACCCAGGCGGCACATCGGTGTCGTTCGAACCCAACCCATCGCTGATGCCGGAAACCCAGCAGGGCTGGGAAATCGGCCTCAATCTCAAGCGCGACAGCGTGCTGACCGCTGGAGATGCGCTGCGGGTAAAGCTCGACTACTTCGACATGACTGTCGAAGATTATATTGCGGCCCGCTACAATCCCGCCGTTGGCCCGTTCGGCCGGTTCCAGTTTATGAACATACCCGGCACCACGCACCAGCGGGGCGCCGAATTGTCGGCGAACTATGACGTCGGATACGCCTTCGCCGGCTTGTCCTACACCCACACCGAAACGGATCTGCCAAGTGAACAGCCTGGTCTGGGCGCGCTGAGCTACCTGCCAGACGACATCCTCGCGCTCACGCTCGGCGCCCGCTTCATCGAGGAGAAGCTCACGGTCGGCACCCGTATCAACTACGTGTCCAACGGCTGGACCAATGTCGGCAATGGAACGGACTCCGCCTCCACGCCGATCAATGTTCAGACAGACGGCTATACGCTTGTGGATTTGTTCGCGAACTACAAATTCAACGACAACGTAGACCTCTCTTTCAAGGTTACGAACCTGTTCAACAAGCAGTATACGCCTGCTCTCACCACCTACGGTTCTGGCCAGGGCCGGACGTTCTATGCTTCGACCCAGTACCAGTTCTGAGGACACCATGAAAAAAGCGGCCGCCGCGTCCAAGTGGAAATGGCCAGTCGGGAGGTCTCCTTTCCCGATAGCCTTTGTGGCGACGACAATGCTCGCCGCCGCTCCGGCGGTCGCCCAGCCGCAGTCCTCAGCTGCGGCGCTGAGCCTCGAACTCAATGCCGCGCAGCCTTCCGACAAAGGCTGCCGGCTGACCTTCGTCGTCAACAACGCGCTCGGCGCCGATCTCTCCAAGGCGGCGTTCGAGATCGCGCTGTTCAACGCAGCCGGCGTCGTCGACCGGCTCACCGTGCTCGACTTCAAGGACCTTCCGGCTGGCAAGACCAAGGTTACGCGCTTCGACCTTGCCGGCGCCGATTGCGGCAAACTCAGCCGCGTGCTGATCAACAGCACCACCGAATGCACCGGCAATGGCGTTGACCCTGCGACCTGCATGCGCGGCCTGAAGACATCGACCAAGACCGGCATCGCTTTCGGGGTCTGACATAAGGTGGGCTTCGAGCCGGCACTCTCACGCAGCGCTGTCTTTTCGCCCCTGCCGGGGATCGATCCGGCGCTGCCTGCGGCAACCGATCTTGATTTGACAATCTTGCGTCCATCGCGGCAGCTTCCGGCCCGCGCCATGCAGGACAAAAGCGACATTCCCGACAAGGACAGCCTGTTGACGGCCGCTCCCGGCGAACCGTTGGCCGGACTTCGTCCGGCTGGCGAGCGCGGCAAGTGGACGGCGGCGATCGCGGTCTCGTTCCTGGTTCATGGCGCGGTGGCAGCCGCCTTCCTGATCTCGCCCGGCTCAAAAGCCAATCTTGCGGATCCGGCGCAAGCGGCAGGCAGCGATCGATCCGGCGCCGACATCGCCGGCAGCGCGCTCAATCCCGAGCAGGAGGCGGTCAACGTCGCTTTGGTTCCGCCTCCCCGACCACCGGCGAAGCCCACGCAACCGGCTGAAGCGGCACCGCCGGTCGAAGCCACAAAGGGACAACCCGAGCCCGAGAAACCGCCGACCGATCTCGACATACTTGTAGCGAACGCGCCTCGGAACGACGCTGACAGCGTGGCGCCGGAGACGAAACCGCCGGAACACAGCCCTGCTCAACAGCAGCAAATCCTCAGCCATCCGCCAACGCCGGCGCTGCCGCCGGTGCCAACTGCCAGGCCGGCATCCGCGAACCCGCGCCAAACCAGCGAAAAGAGTGGCGCGGCCGACGGCCAGGACCGTCCCGAGCGTGTTGCGAGCAAGGGCAAGAGGCAGAACGAGGTGGGCGCCGCGGCGGAAGACAACTACCGCAGCGGCGTGATCCGGAAACTCGGCCGCGTCTATCGGGCGGTGCCGCCCTCGCTGCAGGCAACCGCGCGCAGCAACACCGTCGTCACCTTCGTCATCGGCAGGCAGGGCACTATCGACGACCTGCGTGTCGTCGAAAGCTCAGGTTCGGAGACTTTCGACCAGATCGTGCTTGGCTTCGTGCGCAAGGCAGCGCCCTTCCCGCCCATCCCTGCAAAGGTCGGAAACCGCCTGGAATTCACCGGTGCGATCGGCCCGTTTTGAAAGCCTTCGCCTCCAAACCATCGCTCTTGACCAGCCCATTTTGAAAGGAACGCCATGTACATCGCCATGAACCGCTTCAAGGTCCAGAACGGCTCCGAAGAAGCCTTCGAGGACGTCTGGAAGAACCGCGATTCCAGCCTCTCCGAAATGCAGGGTTTCAAGGAATTCCATCTGCTGCGTGGCCCGGTCAACGAGACCGAGGGCTATACGCTGTTTGCCTCGCACACCGTCTGGGCAAGCCAGGAGGATTTCGTCGCCTGGACGAAGTCGGAAAACTTCCGCGCTGCCCACCGCAATGCCGGCGGCTCGAAGGTGCACTATCTCGGCCATCCGCAATTCGAGGGCTTTTCGGTCGTGGAAGGCGCCTGAGCATGGCAGATCCGGCCGACGACCCCGCGCGCTCGATCCCGATCCTGCCCTCGCCCGACATCCAGGCGACGCGCGATTTCTATCGCGACACGCTTGGCTTCGGCGTCGTCGGGCCGGAAATGGACGACTATCTGATCGTGCGCCGCAACGAGATCGAGATCCATTTCTGGAAGAGCGACGACCGCAAGCTGCCGGAAGTCTCATCCTGCTACATCAGGGGCGGCGAAGTGCCGGCGCTGCATGCCGAGTTCTCGGCGCGCGGCGTCGAAAGGCTCAGCCCGTTCACCGTGCGGCCCTGGAATATGAAGGAATTCTATATCCATGATCCGCACGGCAATCTGCTGAAGTTCGGCTGCGCCCCCGAAGAGGTGTAGCGCGGCTCATCTCATGCAGCGGCGAGCAGGCTGGCGTTGCCGCCGGCCGCGGTCGTGTCGACGCAGACCGCGCGCTCATGCGCATAGGCCGCAGGGTTCAGCACTTCGCTGACCAGCGGCACGATCGGCCCCGTACGTTCTGCAATCACCTTGCGCACGATGCGCGCCGCTTCAGGCGTACCGGAGAAGGCAACGACATCGACGCGCAGCGAGCGCGCCTCGACGGGGTCGGGGCGGCCGTCGATGGCCGCCAGCGGCAGCCCCTTGCCGGTCAGCGCCGAAAGCGCTGCCGGCGCGCCGGGCGCCACGGCAAGTACAGCGTTGCCGGCCGCGAGCGCCTGGATCGCCTGGGAAAGAAGCGTCTCGGCATCGGGGCCGAGGCACAGCACCCGGCCGCGCGGCGAAAGCGACAGCGTGTTCGCCTCGCCGGTCGGGCCTGGCAGGTCGACCTGGCCGAAATCGAGGCTGGCGGCGGCGGCGATCGCCGCAGCGCCCTTGCCGCGCAGATGTTTGCGCAGGATCGCCACGCGGTCCGGCCGCGTCGACCAGCCGCCGAGCGTCGGATCCGGCAGATTGTCGGCAAGCTCGGTCGCCGTCACCTTGTGGCCGTCGCCGACCTCGGTGCCGGCTTCCGGCCCTTTGCGGAAGCGGCGCAGATAATGCGGCCCGCCGGCCTTCGGCCCGGTGCCCGACAGCCCCTCGCCGCCGAAGGGCTGCGAGCCGACGACGGCGCCGATCTGGTTGCGGTTGACGTAGATGTTGCCGGCATGGATGCCGTCGACGAAATGCTGCACGCGGCCCTCGATGCGGGTGTGCAGGCCGAAGGTTAGCCCATAACCTTTGCGGTTGATGGCGGCGATGACCTGGTCGATCTCGTCGGCGTCGAAGGTCGCGACATGCAGCACCGGGCCGAACACCTCGCGCTCCATCTCCTCGATGCCTTTGACGCGGAACACATGCGGAGCCACGAAGCGTCCGGTGGCCGGCGCTTCCAGCTTGGCGATCAGCCGCCCCTCCAGCCCCTTCTTCTTGCAATAATCGTTGATCGCGCCTTGAGCCTCGTCGTCGATCACCGGGCCGACATCGGTCGAAATGGCCCAAGGATTGCCGATGTTGAGGGCTTCCATCGCGCCCTTCAGCATCTCCAGCATCTTCTTCTCGACATCCTTCTGGACATAGAGCACGCGCAGCGCCGAGCAGCGCTGTCCAGCGCTCTGGAAGGACGATGCCAGGATGTCGCGCACCGCCTGTTCCGGCAGCGCGGTGGAATCGACGATCATCGCGTTGAGCCCACCGGTCTCGGCTATCAGCATGGCGTCGGGCGCCGCGGTCTCGGCCAGTTGCTTCTCGATCAGCTTGGCGACCTCGGTCGAGCCGGTGAAGCACACACCTGCGATGCGCGGATCGGCGGTGAGCGGCGCGCCGACCGAGGGACCGTCGCCCGGCAACAGCTGGATGACGTCTTCCGGCACGCCGGCCTCGCGCAGCATCTCCACGGCGCGGAAGGCGATAAGCGGCGTCTGCTCGGCGGGCTTGGCGATCACCGAATTGCCGGTGACCAGCGCCGCCGCGACCTGGCCGGTGAAGATCGCCAGCGGGAAATTCCATGGCGAGATGCAGACGATGGCGCCGCGCGCCTCGGTGCCGCTCTCGGCATTGGCCGCCTCGGCCGCGTAATAGCGCAGGAAGTCGACCGCTTCGCGCACTTCCGCCACGCCGTCGGCCAGCGACTTGCCGGCCTCGCGGGTGGCCAGGGCGAAAAACTCGGGCGCATTGGCCTCATAGAGGTCGGCGGCCCGGCTGAGGATCGCCGCGCGCTCCGCGACGGGGCGCTTTGCCCAGGCCGGCTGCGCTTCCACGGCGATGCGCACGGCGGTCGCCACCTGCTTGGCCGCCGCTTCATGCACGTTGCCGACGACTTCGTCAGGCTTCGCCGGATTGACGATCTGGCGCTGCTTGCCGTAGCCGGCGGCGCGCGTGATCGGCTTGGCGTGCCAGCGGTCGGCGGAGGCAAACGGGGCCCTTGCCTTGTCGAGGGCTGCGAGCGTCACCGGATCGGTGATGTCGAAGCCTTTCGAATTGCGGCGCCCGGCGCCGAAGATCGCGGCGGGACGGGCGATCGCCGGATTGGCGGCCGGGCCCTGGCTTTCCACCGTCTGCAGCGGATCGCGCGCGATCTCCTCCGGCTCGACCTCCTCGTCGGTCAGCTGATGGACGAAGGAGGAATTGGCGCCGTTCTCCAGCAGACGCCGCACCAGATAGGCGAGCAGGTCGGAATGCGCGCCGACCGGCGCATAGATGCGGCAGCGCGTGCCCTCGGCCTGCCGCACCGTCTCATGCAGCGCCTCGCCCATGCCGTGCAAGCGCTGGAACTCGAAAGACTGGCGGTCCTTCGCCATCGACAGGATGGCGGCGACCGTATGCGCGTTGTGGGTGGCGAATTGCGGATAGATGCGGTCGGTCATCGAGAGCAGTTTTTTCGCGCAGGCCATATAGGAAACGTCGGTATTGGCCTTGCGGGTGAAGACCGGATAGCCGGTGAGACCCAGCGTCTGCGCCCGCTTGATTTCGGTGTCCCAATAGGCGCCCTTGACCAGCCGCACCATGATCCTGCGGTCGTATTTCTTGGCCAGCGCGTAGAGCCAGTCGATGGCGAAGGCCGCGCGCGGACCATAGGCTTGTACGACAACCCCGAAACCGTCCCAGCCGGCGAGCTCCGGCTCCGCCAGCACGCGCTCGATGACGTCGAGCGACAAATCGAGCCGGTCGGCCTCCTCGGCGTCGATGTTGAGGCCCATGCGCGAATGCCGCGCCGCCAGCGCCAGCGACAAAAGCCGCTCCGCCATCACCGGCAGCATCTTTTCCTTCTGCACCTCCTCGTAACGCGGATGCAGCGCCGAAAGCTTGACCGAGATGCCGTGATTGTAGCGGATATCGGGGCCGTTGGAGCCGGAATCGAGCGAGGAGATCGCGTCCGCATAGGCGCGGTGATAGCGCAGCGCATCGGCCTCGGTGCGCGCCGCCTCGCCCAGCATGTCGAAGGAATAGAGGTAGCCCTTCTGCGTCATCGGCCGGCCGCGCTTGATCGCTTCGGCAATGGTGCGCCCGAGCACGAACTGCTCGCCCATCTCGCGCATGGCGGCGGCCACCGCCTTGCGGATCACCGGCTCGCCGAGACGGCGCACCATGGCGCGCAGCGTGCCCTCGATGCCGCCCTCGCCTTCGTCGAGCACGCGGCCGGTCAGCATCAGCGCCCAGGTCGAGGCGTTGACGAAGATCGAGCTCGAGCCGCCCGAATGCGCCGACCAGTCATGCGGCGCGATCTTATCGGCGATCAAATCGTCCATGGTCTCGGTGTCGGGCACGCGCAGCAGCGCCTCGGCCAGGCACATCAGCGCCACGCCTTCCTTGGTCGAGAGGCCATAGGCCGAGAGGAACACCTCCATCAGCCGCGGATCGGTCGAGCCGCGCACCGCGCGCACCAATTCGGCGGCACGGGCCGAGATCGCCTTGCGTTCCTCGGCCGACAAGCCCGCCGCCGCCGACAGGCGCTTCACCGCCTCGTCTTCGTCGGGCAAATAATTGGCGCGGATCTGCTGGCGGATGGCGTCGAGCGGCATGTCGGATCCATGAAAGCGAGCGTTAGCGGGCGGTCAGGCGGCCACCGGACCGAATGGCGCAAACTATCACAGTTGCGAATTCCGATCGATCCAAAGAAATCGACAAGATGGGCCGATTGAACTATCATATAGGCCTCAGATCGATCACAACGACTGCCAAATCGATGACTGAAGACCAATTGGACCGCATCGACCGCAATATCCTTTCCGCGCTCGGACGCGACGGCAGGCTTTCCATGTCGGAACTGGCCGGCAAGGTCGGCCTGTCGAAAACGCCCGTGCAGGCGCGCGTGAAGCGGCTGGAGAAGGACGGCTACATCAGGGGCTATCGCGCCATCATCGATCGCGAGCGCATGGGCGAAGGCCATGTCGCCTTCGTCCAGGTGAAATTGTCCGACACCCGGTCGGCCGCGCTCGACGCCTTCAACCGCGCCGTCCAAGGCGTGCCGGAGATCGAGCAATGCCACATGATGGCGTCAAGCTTCGATTATCTGCTGAAGGTCCGAACCACCGATATCGCCGCCTATCGCCGGGTGCTCGGCGAGCGCATTTCCGCCCTGCCCCACGTCGCCCAGACCTCGACCTTCGTGGCGATGGAGACGGTCAAGGATCGCTAATCCGACAACGTCTTCAAAAACGCCACCAGCGCCGCGCGCTCCCGATCCGACAGATCGAGCGGGTGCACCTCCGAAACGCCTTCCACCGCCAGCGGCGCTTTCGAATAATGCGCCACCACCTCGTCCAGCGTCGTGAACTGCCCGGCATGCATATAAGGCGCACGATCCGCCGCGCCCCTGAGCGACGGTGTCTTGTAGGCGCGCATGATTTGCACGCCGTCCTTGACCATGAAGCGCAGCTCGCGGCAGGCGCTTTCGTCGCCGTCGCGGAACTTGCCGAGGCAATTGAACGGATCGGCCTGAACCTGCGCCACCGCGTCGACCCGGCCCCGATCCAGCGGCAGCCCCTCGACCGGCGGCACACCTGTGTTGTGGAAGGAATTGTCGGTGAAGCGCGGTCCGTTGTGGCAGGTCACGCAATTGGCCTTGCCGATGAACAGTTTCAGCCCGAGAATCTCTTCCGGCGAAAACGCCGCGTCGCCTTCCGGCTTGGATCCGGTCGCCAGATCGATGGCGAAGCGGTCGAAGCGCGTCTGCCCGGGCTCGATCGAACGCTCGAAGGCAGCGATCGCCTTGCCGATATTGGCATAGACGCGGTTGACGTCGTCCTGCTGGCCGGCGGGCATGGCGTTCCACGCCGCCTTGTCGGCGTCGCTGCCGAGCGGGCTGGCATTGGCGGGAACGCTGGAAAGATCGGGCAGCGGCCCAAAAATGCGCTCATAGCGCTCGCCGAACCGCTTCTTGATGTAATGCGCGAAGGCGGCCCGGTTGCCCGCCTGCTCCAGCGGGTTTTCGAGCGGCGTCAGCGCCTGCGCCCACAGGCTGTCGCGCCGTCCGTCCCAGAAGAACCACGGATTGCGCGCCACGCCGGCCAGCGGCATGGTGCGCCGGTTGGTGCGGCCGACGCCGACCGCCTGCGGCAGGTCGTCCTGGAACTGGCGGTCGATCTTGTGGCAGGTCGAGCACGACACCGTGCCGTCGCGGCTCATGCCGACATCGAAGAACAGCGTCGACCCAAGTGCCGCGGCAGCCGGCAGGTCGGCATATTGGTTCGTGGTGTCGGGTTTCAGCGAAGGCAGCGTGTTCAGCGCCAGCGAGGCGATGGTCTTCTTCTCCGCATCGCTGAACTCAGGCTTGCCGCAACCGCCAAGCACGATGAGCGCGGCCAATGCGAGCAGTCCTGCAACGCCGGCAAGACGCCTCATCGCACGCTCACAGCACGATGTTGAAGGCGACGGAATCGGATCCAGCCGCCGCCGAAATGCTGAAATGCAGCTGCCACCAACCGCTCATCGTGAATTTTATGCCGTCGATGCGGTAGCGCCCGTCGCCGAGATAGTCGGTCGCCTGCGGGCTGGTCGGCAGGCCGTGATCGTGCTGCGGCATGCCGCCGGAAACGGCGATCGCCGCGCCCTCCACCGGCGCGCCGGCGGCGGTTTTCAGCGTCAGCACCCAGGACTGCAGATCGCCCTGGCGCACGACCCCGCGTTCCGGTTCGAAGCTCGCCACGAACAGGCCGTTCTGCGTCTTCTTCGAGCGCGATGTATCCGGGCCGACGGCCGATTGCGGCAGCGTCAGATAGACGGCGGCCAGGATGCCTGCCAGCAAGGCAGCCAGACCGAGACCCGCAAGAATGTAACGCCATACCGATGCCAAACCCGTTCCTCTTCGGCTGCTAACGTCGCGGGCTCGCTGTCGCGTCCCGCACGGCCTGTGGGAAATCGCTTCTGGCGCAAAAATCAGCCTTCGCCAAGCATGGCGCTGCCGATCGCAAAAAGCTACAGCAACAAAGCGTTAGAGCAATTCCAGGAAAAGTGCGCAGCGGTTTTCCGTCCGCAATTGCGGAATAGACTTCGGCAGGAACGGGTCGCATGGCAGTGAACGGTATCGCGTCGATCGGCGAGTGCATGATCGAACTGTCGGGGCAGAGCGGCGACAACTGGCGCATGGGCTTTGCCGGCGACACGTTCAACACGCTGTGGGCGCTGCATGCGCTGAGCCCGGACCGGCCCGCGACCTATGTCTCAGCCTTCGGCGACGATCCCTTTTCGTGCGACCAGATCGATTTCTTTAGCGAAAACGGCATTGGCATAGGCGGCAGCCCGGTCATCGCCGGCGCCAGGCCCGGCCTCTACGCCATCACGCTGACCGGCGCCGAGCGCGCCTTCACCTACTGGCGCGCCGATGCGGCTGCGCGCCGGCTTGCCTCGGATCCGGCGGCACTGGCGAAAAGCCTTGAAAACCAGGCGCTTGTCTATTTTTCCGGAATCACCGTGGCAATTCTGGACGAAGCCGCGCGCAAGACCCTGCTGACTGCCATTGCGGCCGCCCGCGCCGCCGGCTCGCTCGTCGCCTTCGATCCCAACTACCGCCCGCGGCTCTGGTCGAGCCGTGAAGCGGCGCAGGCCGCGATCCTCGAGGCGCTCGCCGTCGCCGACATCGCCTTGCCGACCTTTCCCGATGAGCAAATGCTGTTCGGCGACGCGACGCCGGAAGCGACCGCCGAGCGCCTGGGCAAGCTGACAGGCGAGGTCATCGTCAAGAACGGTGAGCAGCCAGCGCTGATCGCGGCAAATGGAAACTCCCAAAGCGTCGAGGCGGTTCACGTCGCCACGCCGGTCGATACAACGGGCGCGGGAGACTCCTTCAACGGCGGCTATCTCGCGGCGCGGCTTGCCGGCCATCCGCCCGCCGACGCAGCGCGCCGCGCGCACAAAGTCGCCGCCGCCGTCGTGCAGGTCCGTGGCGCGCTGGCGCCGTTCGAAACATTGCGGGCCGCCTTCGACAGTTAAGCGCCGTCGAAGCTTCTACGGACATCACTTCAATATCAGGGAACTTCAGGGCAGCCGGAACCGGTATTCCGTGACCTGATGATAAATCTGCCCCGGCCACAGCGTCGCCTGCGGGAAATACGGACGGTTCGGTGCGTCCGGCCAGGTCTGCGCTTCGAGGCAAAAACCTGAAAACGCCTTGTAGCGGCGGCCGTCGAGGCCTGGCGATGTCGGCGCCACATACTGGCCGCTGTAGAGCTGCAGGCCGGGCTCCGTGGTCCAGACCTCCATCTCGACGCCGGAATTGGCGCCCTGCACCCAGGCCGCCTGGTGCAGCGGCCCGCGGCTGGAGGCCAGGCAGTAATTCAGGTCATAGGCGAGCTGCTCGCCTTCGCTTTCCATGCGCAGCGGCCGCGCCTGGCGGAAATCATAGGGCGTGTCGTCGACCGGCTTCACCACGCCGGTCGGGATCAGTTCGGCATCGACCGGCGTGTAGGCGCCGGCATTGAGCATCAGCCGATGATCGAGAATGTCGCCCGAGCCGCCGTCGTCGAGGTTGAAATAGGAATGCTGCGCGAGGTTGCACAGCGTCGGCTCCTCGCAGGTTGCGGTCAGCTCCATGCTGAGCGTGCCGGGGATTTTCAGCCGGTAGGTGCAGGTGACGTCGAGCGCGCCGGGAAAACCCATCGCGCCGTCAGGATCGTGCAGCGTCAACGTCACGAAATCGCGGCCGTGCAGCGAGACCGTCCAGGGCCGGTGGAAATAGCCTTCCGAGCCGCCATGCAGCGTGTGCTTGCCGAGAAAATTCTGCTCGGTCTGATAGCGATTGCCGGCGATGGTGAAGCGGCCACCGCCGATGCGGTTGGCGAAGCGCCCGACCACGGCGCCGAAGAAGGCACGGTCGGTCTGGTAGGGCTCGAAACGGTCGTAGCCGAGCACCAGCGGCGCGTCATGGCCGGCCAGCCTGAGATCCTGGATGATGGCGCCGAGGCCGATGATGTTGGCGGTGAGCCCGCCTCCCCTGATCGTGAACCGGCGAACGGCCTCGCCCGCCTGCGTCGTGCCGAAGACCTCGCCGTCTTTCATCGCCATGCCCGAAATGTCAGTTGCTGATCGATGGATTTAGGCCGGCGATGGATGATCCGGCAAGGGCGGGCCAAAGCAATTCCAGGTGTCCGACGGTTTTCCGCGCGGAATTGCGTTGAACCAGAACAGATAGAGCCGCTCCATCGTTTCAGCGAACGATGGAGCGGCTCCGTAAATCTACCCCTATCGGGAATCGATCTCAGAGGCCGAGGCCGCCAAAGCAGGCATATTTGGTATCGAGATAGTCCTCGATGCCCTGGTGACCGCCTTCGCGGCCGAGGCCGGACTCCTTGACGCCGCCGAACGGCGCCTCAGGCGTGGTGATCAGGCCTTCATTGACGCCGACCATGCCGTATTTCAGCCCTTCCATGACGCGGAAGGCCCGGCCGAGATTGCCGGTGTAGAAATAGGCGGCCAGGCCGAATTCGGTGTCGTTGGCCAAGGCCACCGCCTCTTCCTCGGTCTCGAACTTGAAGACCGGCGCGATCGGCCCAAAAATTTCTTCCTTCATGAAGCGCATGTTCGGCGTTGCACCGGAAATGACGGTCGGCTGGAAGAACGAACCGCCCAGCGCATGGCGCTTGCCGCCGGCGACGACCTTGCCGCCCTTCGATGTCGCGTCGGCGATGAATTCCTCGACCTTCTCGACCGCCTTCTCGTCGATCAGCGGCCCCTGCTGAACGCCGTCCTCGAGGCCCGAGCCGACCTTGAGGTTGTTCGAGGCGGCGGCGAGCTTCTCGACGAACTGGTCGTAGATGCCGGCCTGCACGAGGAAGCGGTTGGTGCACACGCAGGTCTGGCCGGAATTGCGATACTTCGCGGTGATGGCGCCGGCCACCGCGCGATCGATGTCGGCGTCGTCGAAGACCAGGAACGGCGCATTGCCGCCAAGCTCCATCGATACCTTCTTGACCGTCGTGGCCGACTTCTGGATGAGCAGCTTGCCGATCTCGGTCGAGCCGGTGAAGGTGATCTTCTTGACCAGCGGGTTGGTGCAAAGCTCGTCGCCGATCTCGCCGGCCGAGCCGGTGACGATGTTGACGACGCCCTTCGGGAAGCCGACCTCTTCGGCCAGCGCGCCCCAGGCGAGGCCCGAATAAGGCGTCTGCGAAGCGGGCTTGACCACCGCGGTGCAGCCGGCGGCCAAAGCCGGGCCGATCTTGCGGGCCAGCATCGAGGACGGGAAGTTCCACGGCGTGATGGCCGCGATGACGCCGACCGGTTCCTTGGTTACCAGGATGCGGCGGTCGCCCCAGGGCGACGGCACAATGTCGCCATAGACGCGGCGGCCTTCCTCGGCGAACCACAGGATATAGCTCGCGGCCGAGCCGATCTCGCCTTTGGATTCGGTGAGCGACTTGCCCTGCTCGATGGTGAGCAGTTCAGCCAGCACATCCTGATTGTCCATCATCGCGTCATGCAGCTTACGCAAGAGCTTCGAGCGCTCGAGCGCCGTGGTCTTGCGCCAGCCCTTGAAGGCCTCCTCGGCCGCCTCGATGGCGCGGCGGGTCTCGGCCTTGCCGGCCTTCGGCACCGTGCCGATCTTGAGGCCCGTAGCCGGATTGGTGACGTCGACGGTCTGGCCGCTGTCGGCCTGCACCCATTCGCCGTTGATGAGATTGGCCTGGCGCATGAAATGACTGGTTTTCTGAAGCATGGTCTGGCCTCCGTTCGGCGCGCTGATCGGCCGTTTTTCTGGATATTTGTTGAAGCGTGCTGGCAAGGCCGCACGCCGGCGCATTGCTCTTACCTAGGGAAAGGCAGGCAGGCAATCACAAGATGGCATATAGGGGTTGGGCCAGCAAAAACGAGCTGGATGCCGGCCCCTGACGCCTATCCGAAAACGTGGACAGCGACGGTCAGCCAGAACGAGGTGGTCAGCACCGCGCTTGCGGTGGCCAGCGTCATCTGGTTCGAGGCCAGCGCCTGTCCGGTGTTGAACTGGACGGCGATGAGATAGGAATTGATGCCCGACGGCAGTGCCGCGACCACCACCGCGACCTTGGCCGTCATCGGCGGCAGGCCGAGCAGCCAGACGAAAAGAAGCACCAGCGCCGGCATGACGAAGAGTTTTAGCGCCGACAATGCCAGGGCCGGCCGGATGTTGCCGGAAATGCCGAAGCGGCGCAGGCTGAGCCCCATCGCGAACAGCGCCACCGGGCCGGCGGTGTCGGCCAGCGTGTCGACCAGCCGCTCGATCAGATCCGGCATCGGCTCGCCGCTGAAGCGCCAGGCGAGACCCGCCAGAATGCCGATGATCAGCGGATTGATGAACAGGCGCCGCAGGAAACTCTTGATGACACGTAGCGGATGGACGGCCTCGCCGCTGGCGCGGCCAAACATCTCGAACAGCACGATCGAGGCCATCATCATGATCGGCAGATGCACCGAGACCAGCAGCGACAGCACCTCGAAGCCGCCGGCGCCGAAGACGCCGAGGATGAAGGGCGCGCCGAGCAGCACGACATTGGAATAGGCCGAGGACACGCCACCGACGATGCCGGCGCGAGCATCGCGGCCGAAGAGGCGCGTCATGACGATATGGCCGAGCACCCAGGTGATCGCCACAGCGGCGAAATAGGCGCCCCACAGCGGCCACGGCGTGACGCCGTGGAAATCCGACTGCACCATGGTCTGGAACAAGAGCAGCGGCATCGCCACGTTGACGGCGAATTCGGAAATGCCCTCCCCGCTCGCCGGCTTCAGATAGCCGGTGAGCCCGGCGATATAGCCGAGCGCGACAAGGCTGAAGACAAAGAGGACGGTTTCGACGAGCGGAGACATTTTTTCCGTGATAGGCGAGGCCTGCCGGCCACGCAATCGCGCCGACGGAGCCCGTCCCCACTCGCTCGCCTTCCCCTGCTTGTCTTTCAGTCGGCTTTGCGGTCCCTATATGCCGATCATGGCCCGGCCTTGTTGGGCCGTCATAGGACTCCCGATGCTGCGACTTGCCCTGGCGCTTTTCCTGTTTGCCGTTCCGAGCCTGGCCCACGCGACCGACGCAGGATGGGCGCTGCTGCGCAACGGCGGCCATGTGGTTTTGCTTCGCCATGCCTTCGTCACCGGCGCGACCGATCCGGCGAATTTCGATATCGGCAACTGCGCCACGCAGCTCAATCTGTCGGAGCGCGGCAAGCAGGAGGCGAGCCGCATCGGCGCGCTGTTCGCGGCCCGCGCGGCGCCCATCGATCACGTGCTTTCCAGCCGCTATTGCCGCTGCCTCGACACCGCCCGCATCGCTTTCGAATCCGAGCCGCAACCTTTCGCGCCGCTCGACCTTCTCAAGACCGATCCCGCCGAGAAGGCCGCGCAGATCGCCGCGGTGATGAAGGAAATAAGCGGCTATTCCGGCTCCGACAATCTGGTGCTGGTCACGCATCTGGAAAACATCCAGGCGCTTACCGGCGTTTCGCCGCGTGAGGGCGAAGCCGTGGTGGTGGCGCCGGACGGCGACGGCCTCAAGGTGCTCGGACGCGTCACCTTCTAAAAGGCTTCGTCTTCTAGCTGGCTGCTTCGACTACTGTTGCCAAAGCGCCACAGCTGAAAGAAGCCGCAAGTTCGCCGCGACAATGCAGCTTGCGACAACCCGTCGCAGGGTCTATACGCCCGCTCCCGGTCACGAAAACCGAAGCGAGCACAACGGTTGGAGCTTCTGCCTCCGCCCGCGCAGACGGCTCTGCCGCGCTGTGTACGGCGCCGTTTCGGGTGTTGGGATCGCCGATGTAGCTCAGAGGAAGAGCGCCGGACTAAGCATCCGGAGGTCAGGGGTTCGAGTCCCTTCATCAGCACCACGGATAGCTCAGTTGGGTAGAGCATCAGACCACGAATCTGACGGTCGAAGGTTCGAATCCTTCTCCATTGGCCTTCCAAGCCAAGCCACCCTGTCACGGTGTTATTCGGAAAATCGGTCCGGGGACCGGAATGCTGAAGACCAGACGAGACGGCCGAAGCCTTCGGGCCAAAGCCGTATCGGACGGTCCGACGCCATCGGCGCGCGGCCAGGCCCGCGGTGACGATCAAGGCGCGGCAATGTCGGCAAGGGAGGCTTCGGCCTCCGGCACCCACGTCGTCGCCTCGCGATCCGCTCCCGAAGGCCCGCCGCGGCTCGATGCCACCGGTCCCCGGATCATTCGTGCCCGGGATGTGAAGTACGACGACGTGAAACGAGAAACGAAAAGGAAGATCGACGCATGACGTGACCCTCGCATGGGGCCATGCCCGACAGGAGTAAGACAATGAAGACCATTCTCGAAAAGACTCTTGGACGCCAGCGCGTCCTCGTAAAGGAAAACGAGCGTGCCGTTGCCCTCTACAAGGGCGAGATCCAGGCTGTCCTGATGCCGGGTGAGCATTGGCTCGCCAACCGGCGCGGCAACCTGGAAATCTCCAGGCACGACCTGAAGAACCCGGAATTCGTTTCGGCATACGAGAAGGCATTGTTCGACAAGCTCCCGGATGTGGCCGCGCGTCATTTCACCGTCGTTCGCACCGGGCGCACCGACATCGCGGTGGTCGAGCGCGACGGCGCGCTCTTTGCCGTGCTGTCGCCGGACCGCAAGCTCGTGCTGTGGACGGATGCCGGCCCGTGGAAGGTGACGGCCGTCGACACGGCGGCCGATCTCGCCATCGATCCGGCGGTGATGCGCCGGCTCGGCCAGGCCCGGAAGACGGAACACATGTTCCTGCATCCGGTCGTGGACGGCCAGGTGGGTCTGCTCTTCGTCGACGGCGTGCTCGTTCGCACGCTCGAGGCGGGCGTGCACGCCTTCTGGAACGTCGGCCGCATGGTCCAGGTGAAGGTCGTCGACCTCAAGCGCCAGTCGCTCGATGTCGCCGGGCAGGAAGTGCTGACCAGGGATCGCGTGACGATCCGGGTCAACATCGCCGCTGAATACCGGGTCGTCGACCCGGTCAAGGCGGTGAGCACGGTGAAGGACTTTTCGGAAGCCCTCTACCGCGCCCTGCAGTACGCCTTCCGCAAGACGCTCGGCGCGCTCACGCTCGACCAGATCCTCGACAAGAAGGTGACGGTCGACGAGGACGCGGCGGCCAAGGTGCGGGACGACATGGCCGCGATCGGCCTCGAGGTCAGCGACATCGCGCTCAAGGATGTGATCCTGCCGGGCGACATGCGCGAGATCCTCAACCAGGTGGTTTCGGCCGAAAAGCAGGCCGAGGCCAACGTCATCCGCCGTCGCGAGGAGACGAACGCCACACGCTCGCTCCTCAACACGGCCAAGGTGATGGCCGAGAACCCGGTGATGCTGCGGCTGAAGGAGCTCGAGGCTCTCGAAGCCATCGCCGGCAAGGTCGAGCGGCTCACCGTTCACAACGGTACAGGCGGGCTGCTCAACGACCTGGTCAAGCTCCGCGACTGATGCATGTCGCCCGAGCTGACGTTACGTCAAATGGGAAGGGGCGCCGGGTCGACCGGCGGCC